>JBBQUM010000003.1:0-382174 GCA_038212445.1 Bryobacterales bacterium | reverse complement strand
CGTCTGAACGCGGCAGGATCAACTGCAAGTGTCCACCGCGCCCCGCATGAAAATGCGCGGTCATCAGATCGGAAATTTCAACGGTGAAGCCATCGTAGGCATTCACCTTCGGGCGATATCCAATCTGATGACCGCGCAGTTTCATGCGGGGCGCGGTGGACACTTGCAGTTGATCCTCGATCTCCAGAATGTGCCCGCGCTCCATGCGCATGTTGCGCAGCAGATAGCCAACGCCGAACAGCACTCCGCGCGAGTCGTTGCCGGCCACCACGACATTGCCGTCCGACACCTGCACGCGGAAGCCTTCATCTCCTCGCGCGGGAGCGCTCAAACGGCTCACGATAGTCGAAGGAAGCTTCGCGGACGGCCCCACGACGATCGCAGGCGTCCCGCGTCCAGGCATCGCGCTCTGTACCGCCAACTTCACCTGGGTCCGCTTCTGGACCTCTTCAACCAAAACTGTTACCGCTGTCTTCTCTTGCGCCGAGAGGTTCTGCGGCGCGACGATCACGGCGCTCTTTAGGTCGAGCGTCGCCGCCGGTGCTAACGTGCCCAGCACCAGCATGCAGCTAGAAAGGATGACCGGTTTACGCATCGTTAATTCTTCCGCATGAGCATTACTTCGCCGATTTCCAGTCCCCGGCCATTGCCGCTCAGCCCAGGCTCCTTCGAGAAGGTCAGTTCCAGTTTTCCGTCAGCGGTCGCAGCTTGAGGAATGTCAAAATCGAGCGGATGGAACGGCACCGGACGCTTCAGCCAGGTGTGAATCTCGTAGGTGCCATCCGCCACCAATCGCAATTTCGGTTCGACGTCTCCGCCTGCGTAGACCACGCGGACCTTGTATTGGGCGTGTGGATCGAGTCCGTCATAGCGCATCTTCACCGGCGTATCGTTCATCGCCGCGCCCAGCGACAGCCATGACTTGGGATAGTTCTGTTGATATCCATTCACCAGGTCAACGCGACCCACGCCGCCGCGTCCAATGCCCACGTACGATGAGTCGAGGTGAGCCGGATCGGTGGGATAACCAGGTCCGCGGACCAGATGCGGCTGCCGTGCGAGATCGCCCAGATCGTCGTAGAATCCACCTGGACCGGGATTGGTGCGATTCACCACTTCGTCAATCGCGGTCAGTCGCGCTTTCTCGTCGGGCAACGCAGCGATTCTCGAAAACTGCTCCTCGAGATACCAGCGATTGTTCAGGGGAATGTCGATAGTGTCCGAACTGGCGCCGCGTCCCACCGCGATTGCCTGGTATTTCTCGACGCTGAGCTGCGCGTGAATGCTCTGGTAAAGAGCTTCGCTCAACTCCAGCAGACGTGCTCGCAGATCCTGCGCCGCCGGCTGTGTCACCGCCTGATCGAGCGTCTTTCGTGCCTTTGTGAGCGCCATCGCCGTTCCCATTCGCGGAGCCTCGCGCAGTGTGCCGAGTGCCTGCTGCTCGAGTGCAGTTTCATAAATCAGCCGGTGCCGGACGTAGGCGTCGAAGTAGGCGCGATAGAGCGCCTGCTGAAACCGCCAGTTGAGTTTCATCTGCGGCGTCGCCCGCTTCTCCAGATCGCGGAAGATCGCCCAAGTGGTCTCCACGCCTTCATTGGTCAGCAGCGGACCACGCCAGTTACGCTCCAGCGCGAACAGGGCAGCGGCGAAGTCATGTCCCACGTCTTCGCCAATGAAGTACCGCCCGAACTCCGCCAGCGATGCCGTCAGATCCGCACTTGGATCCCAACCGAGAATGCTCCACACGAACTTGTTGACGTCGTCGTTCACGCCCTCTGAGTAGGTGCTGAAGCCTGCCGTGTAGTCCTTGTACGCGTTGAAAATCGCCCGCTGATCGAGCGGACGCGGATTGGCCACCTCACGCGCCTCGGTCACCATATAAGCCAAATCCCAATCCGGGACAAAGTACTGCGAGTTGATGCTGTGCGTAATGTCGGGATAGCGCCGGATGAGGTAGCGCTGCGGAACGTGCTTGCGGAGTTCCGGTATGCTGTCGCGAACTTGAGGACCGTGCACGATGCCGGTCAGCCACTTCGGCTCAGCCTTCAATAGCTCGTAAAACTCCTCAGTCCACTCTTTCGAGAAACCCTGCGGCGACACCCACATGTCGGCTTTCGGGTGGTACTTGTGAAGGCTGGCGGTCTGCTTCTCGAGCAGCCCCAGCAGATACTTCGGCTGCGTGTGCCCCGGATCACCGCCTGGCACGAAAATATGATCGATGCGCGGCAGCCGTTTGAAGACCTCTTCCCATTCCTTAAGCGCAAATTCGACCGTCGCAGCGTTCGAATAATCCTTGTCCATGGCAGGGAACCAGATCCAGACGTCGAGACCGTAGTCGCTGCAAATGCGCGACATCTCCACCATCATTTCGATCTTCGGAAGCGCGAAGTGCGGACTGTCGTCGGCGTCGTCCGAACGCGGCGGAATGAACTCGATGGCGTTCGTGCCGAAAACCGCCAGGTCGCGGATGTACTGCTCGAACATCGGCACCGTGAAGGCATCGTAAGCGTTCACCTTGGGCCGGTAACCCAGTTGATGCCCCCTGATGGCGACCTTCGGCGCCGTCGAGACAGCCAGATTGTCGGCCACCTCAAGTATCTTTCCACGCCGCATCGTCAGGTGGCGAAGAAGGTAGCCGGCCCCGAAAACTACCGCGCGATCGCTGTTGCCGGAAATGACGACAGTACGGCCGGCTACCGACACGCGGAATCCGTCGGGGCCTTGCGGTGGCGCCGCAAGTTGCCGCCCTGCGGTCCCCGCCAGCGCTTGAATGTGGTCGGTTACACCGAGAACGATTGCCGGCTGGTCCGCTCCTGGAGCTGTATGTGCCTCATTGAGTTGGATTTGGGTTCGTTTCGCAATTTCCTCGCGGAGCATCTGCGAGGCCTTCTGGACGGGCATCGAGGCGTTGGGCGACGAAACGACGACAGCCGTCTTAAGGTCCAATCCGTAAGTTGCCATACACAATAGCGGCGCGAGCAAAATCCGCCCGACGAGCCTTTGGTGAACCATGGTTTCAGAATTTATCACACGAAACGACGATTTGGAATGCGAGTGTGCGAAAAATGTGAAAAAAGTTCGTTGGGACGACCAATTTTGCATTAAAGTGAAACGATATGCCAGAAGTGGAAAGGAAATCCGAGTATTTCATCCGCGCCGTCAGCAACGCCATCGACATCCTCGAATTCTTGAGCGCCAGTGCGGAACCTGTGTCGCTCGTCAGGATCACCGAACTGGTGGGACAGTCCAAGAGTTCCGTCTTCCGAATCCTCTGCACCCTGGAGCAGAAAGGACTGCTGGAGAGGCGTCCCGGAGACCTGTTTGCCCTATCCACCACCGGACTCTCCTTTCGCTCCAACCGCACTCTGGCGCGGTCAAATCAGGCGGCACAACCGCACATGCGTGAACTGGCGCGCGAGTTTCGCGAAACCGTCAGCCTCGCCTTCCTGCTCGACAATCACATCGAAATCGTCAACGTGATGGATAGCCCCCAGCGCATCCGGATGTTTAACGTCGTCGGCGGCATCATTCCTCCCCACGCGAGTTCAGTTGGCAAGTGCATCATTGCCCACCAGACCGAGGCCGTGCGCGAACACCTCCTGACCGCCTACGGCATGCACTCGTTTAACGCCCGGACGATCACCGACACTTCGCAATTGGAGCAGGAGTTTCAGCACGTACGCGAACACGGCTACGCAGTGGACCGCGAAGAAAGTACCACCGGCGGATGCTGCTTTGGCGCGCCCATCTGGACCAAACCCGGCGAGGTAGGCGCGGCCCTGAGTATGTCCCTGCCGAAAGACCGCGCTATCGATGAACAGCGGATCATCGACGGTGTCCGTCGCGCCGCTCGCGCAATTTCCGAAGATCTGGCGCAGGAGAATTGATGTGAATCGACGAGGATTTCTCAAAGCAAGCGGACTTGCCGGTGTCGCGCCTTTGCTGGCCGCTCCAGCGCCGGGACGTGTCGATCTCCGCCACGCAACCGTGGTGATCCGTCCGGGCCGACTGCCCAATGCCGAGCGAACGGCGGCCGCGATGCTCGTCGACGAGATCGCAAAGCGCACCGGAATCCGCCTCCCCGTGTCCACCACTTGGCCGGCCACCGGCCTCACCATCGCTATTACTTCGATCCGGCTGGTGCCTGGATGGACGCACGCGGTGCCCTGGATCGAGGACGGTGCGGAATCCCTCAGCGAGGGCTACCGCATTCATGTCGCACCCAACGGCGGCACTCCGGTTGTCTGGATCGTCGGCCACGACCCTCGCGGGACGCTGTTTGGAGCGGGTCGACTGCTTCGTGAACTCGATGCCTCGCCCGGCAATCTTAGCCTCGATCCCTCTTTCGAAATCTCGCTCTCCCCGGCTTACCGCATTCGCGGCCATCAGCTTGGCTACCGCGCGCAGGCGAATTCCTACGACGCCTGGGATGCCGCGCAGTTCGAGCAGCATATTCGCGAACTGACCTTCTTCGGCGCCAATAGCATAGAGGGAATCCCTTTTCAGGACGAGCGCCCCACGCCCGTGATGAAGTTCTCCCGGCGTGCGATGAACAAGTCCGTCGGCGAAATCTGTCATCGCTATGGCTTGGACTACTGGCTTTGGCTGCCCGCCGACTTCGATCTCAAGAAGACCGCCGAGCGCGAAAAACTGCTCAATCAGTGCGACGAGCTATTCCACGACTGTCCTGCCGTCGCCGGCATCTTTTTCCCGGGCGGCGACCCCGGCAACAATCCTCCCGAACAGGTTCTTCCGTTCCTCGAGGATCTGAGCAAACGCATGTTGCCGCTGCATCCCGAGGCTCGAATCTGGCTGTCGCTCCAGTTGTTCAATGCCGCACAGATCGACACGATCTACGAGTACCTCGATCGGGAGTCACCCAAGTGGTTCGCGGGCCTGATCGCCGGCCCTTCCAGCCCTCCCACCGGACCCACCAGGCAGCGTCTTCCCAGAAAATACAAGCTCAGGCTCTATCCCGATCTCACTCACAACAAACTCTCTCAGTACGAAGTGCCCCAGTGGGACCAGGCCTACGCGCTGACGCTCGGACGCGAGGCGGTGAACCCGCGCCCCACCGAATTTGCCGCCATCCACAATAAATACGCCCCCTATAGCGACGGCTTTATTTCTTACTCGGACGGCGTTCATGACGACGTCAACAAGGCGGTGTTCAGCGCTCTCAGCAGTAATCCAGCCATGAACGTCCGCGACATTCTGGTTGAGTACTCCCGCGTTTATTTCTCCCCCGCGGTGGCCGAAGAAGCCGCCGACGCGATTCTGGCCCTTGAGAACAACTGGCATGGTTCGCTCGCCGCCAATGGCGCCGTGGAGGGCACGCTTCTGGCATGGCGCGAATTGGAGCGTAAGGCTCCCCATCTGTCCGGCAACTGGCGCTGGCAGATGTGCCTGTTGCGAGCCAACTACGACGCCTACGTTCGCCGGCGACTGATTCGCGAAACCAACCTGGAGCAGGAAGCGAACGCCATCCTGGTGCATCGCTATGATCCCGATCTCGCCATCACTGACGCCGCCAAGGTCCTGAATCGCGTAATTGACGAGCCCACCAGTCCCGACCTTCGCGCACGCATCGTCGACCTCTGCGAGAGGCTCTATCGTTCCATCGGACTGCAGACCAGCGTGCCCAAGTACCACGCCATTGGTGCTGAACGTGGAGCCGTGCTGGACTTCATCGACTACCCTCTGAATAATCGCTGGTGGCTCGAGGACGAATTCAAGAAGGTTCGAGCTCTGACCACAAAAGACGAGAGGCGCGCCCGCCTGCTCGAAATCGCGTCCTGGGAAAATCCGGGACCCGGCAGTTTCTACGACAACCTTGGCAATGTCGCCAAGTCGCCGCATGTCGTCCAGGCTGACATCAAGCCGACCGACGCCAGTTCCATCAGTGAGCCTGGAACGACTTTCTGGTGGTGGGAGCAGGGGAAGAGCCGCGCCCGCCTCTCCTGGCAGGTAAGCATGTCGCCCCTCGCTGTGGTCTACGAAGGGCTGCCTGAAAACGCGAAGTACGTGGTGCAGTCCAGCGGTTACGGCCAGGCATTGCTCCGCATCAATGGCGAACCAGTCACGCCTACTCTCGACCCCAAGGAGATGGGGCAGAGGAAAGAATTTCCCGTGGATCCGAAGTTTCTCAAAAGTGGCAGGCTCGTCCTTACCTGGGACCGGCCAAAGGACGAGGGTCATCTCAATTGGCGGCAGAAGTCCAGGTTGTCTGAAGTGTGGCTCATCAGAAAGGGATAGCGATGAACAAACAGTTGGCGGCGATCTGCGCAGGAGTCATAGCGGTGAGCGCACAAGCCGCGGAAGCTCCTAAAGTCATCAAACACGTCTCGGTGTACAGCGTCGCGGGGCGCTATGGCGGATGGCCCGCCAATCACGGAATCTGGGCGTGGGGTGATGAGATTGTTGTCGGCTTCAGTGCCGCCTACTACAAATGGATGGGTCCCGACCGACATCCCTACGAGCGCACCAAACCCGAAGAACCGTATCTGGCGCGCAGCCTCGATGGAGGAAACACCTGGGGCATCGAGCCCACTCCGGCGCTCGTCCCACCCGAAGGCATGTACACGGCCTCAGGCCCCGGTGGTAAAGCCGCCGACTTGTCGGAACCCATCGATTTCACTCAACCCGGCTTCTCGATGACCTTCCGCATGACCGACGGACAAAAGGGCCGCTCGTGGTTTTTCTACTCCTATGATCGCGGCAAAAACTGGAAAGGTCCCTTCAATTTCCCGATGCTCGACCAGACCGCCATCATGGGCCGCACGGACTACGTGGTGAACGGCAAGCGTGACGCGATGGTGTTCTCGACAGCCGCTAAGAAAGGCGGCGGCGAAGGGCGCACGTTCGTCGCCCAGACGCGGGACGGGGGAGTTCATTGGGATTTCGTCGCCTGGACATCGCCTGAGCCCGGCGACGGCTTCTCAATCATGCCGTCGACAGCCCGCCTTTCGAAAACGGATCTCGTCACCACAGTGCGCCACGAGGACTCGCATCGCAACGGGCCCAACTGGATTGATGCCTACGCCACACACGACGACGGCAAAACCTGGAGTTACCTTAGCCGTCCCGCGCCCGATACTGGCGGCCATAGCGGCAACCCACCCAGCATGGTTCATCTTAGGGACGGCCGCCTCGCGATCACTTATGGACACCGTTCGGCGCCCTTCGAAATGCGCGCACGGATCAGTGCTGACGCGGGCAAGACCTGGGGAAAAGAAATCCTGCTCAGAGGCGGCGCGGGCGCGTGGGACATCGGCTATCCGCGATCTGTCCAGCGTGCCGACGGCAACATTGTCACCGTCTACTACTGGGCTACCGAGCCCATGAAGGAACGCACCATCGAAGCGACCATCTGGGATCCCGGCTCCCGCTGAAGTAGCCTCATATACAATTTCGGTGTGCAGCCTATCCGCCGCCGCGATTTTCTCTCTGCCGCCATAGCCGCCGGACTTGCGGGCCGCGCCTCTGCAACGCCGCCCGCGTCCAATCCCAACATCGTTCTCATCTATGCCGACGACGTCGGCTTCGGTGACTTGAGCTGCTATGGCGCCATCGGAGTAAAGACGCCCAACCTGGACAAACTGGCGGGTTCCGGCATTCAATTCACCAACGTGCATGCCTCATCCGCTACCTGCACCCCCTCACGTTACTCCCTGCTGACTGGCGAATACGCCTGGCGCAAGGAAGGGACGGCCGTCCTCCCGGGCGATGCGCGGCTGATCATCCCGCCGGGAAGCACAACCATGCCGTCAGTCCTCAAAAAGCAGGGGTATCGAACCGCAGCGGTCGGCAAATGGCATCTCGGCCTCGGCTTAGGCAACATCGACTGGAACGGCGAGGTTCGTCCCGGCCCGCTCGAGGTGGGCTTCGACTATTCCTTCATCATTCCCGCTACCGGCGACCGCGTACCCTGTGTGTTCGTTGAAGATCACCGGGTGGTGAACCTGGATCCTAAGGATCCCATCGAAGTCAGCTATACCACTCCATTTCCAGGCGTCCCAACCGGCAAAGCCAATCCTGAACTGCTCAAGATGCATCCCAGCCACGGCCACGACCAAGTCATCGTGAACGGCGTCAGCCGCATCGGCTATATGAAAGGCGGCAAGTCCGCACTCTGGGTGGACCAGGATATCGCCGGTACGCTGACCCGGAAGGCACTCGACTTCATCGGCCGCCAGAAGACCGATCCCTACTTTCTGTATTTCGCGACCCATGACATCCATGTTCCCCGGCTGCCGAATCGCAGATTCGCCGGACTCAGCACTATGGGCCCCCGTGGAGACGCAATAGCGGAACTCGACTGGAGCGTCGGTGAACTGCTCGCCGCCATTGACAAGAGCGGCCAGGCGGACAATACGCTGGTGATCTTCTCGAGCGACAACGGCCCCGTGGTCGATGATGGATACCGAGATGACGGGGTCGAAAAACTGGGATCCCACAAGCCTGCGGGACTCCTGCGCGGGGGCAAATACAGTAATTTTGACGGCGGAACGCGCGTTCCGATGATCGCTCGCTGGCCCGGCCACATTAAGCGCGACTCACGCTCCAACGCTCTTATCAGTCAAGTGGACCTGCTAGCGACCTTCGGATCGCTTACCGGCCATAAGCCCGCTGCCGGCGAGGCGCCTGACAGTGTCAATGTACTGCCCGCGCTCCTTGGGCAAACGCGCATGGCGCGCGAGAGCCTCGTTGAGCACGCAGATTCCCTCAGTTTGATCGAAGGAGATTGGAAGTTGATTGCGCCTTCCGCCGGCCGGAAGATGAACAGCTTTACGAACACTGAACTCGGCAACGATAAGAGTGCTCAACTATACAATCTTGCCGTCGACCCGGGCGAGAAAAATGACGTTGCCGCAGCGAATTCTCAGCGTGTCCGCAACATGACGGTTAAATTGAATCGCATTCGTCAGGAGCCTCAAAAGCACTCCGAATAAGTCAGGTGCAAGCAGGTCGGACAGATGTCGTGGGTCACAAGCCCCGGTGGGCTCGCCACATAGGCAGGCACCCAATCCCAGACTTCCCTCTCGCGTACGCGCCGTGCTCGGCGGCACTGGCAGCACATCGCAATCAAGCCGTGTTCGTCTGCGTATTGGGCCCCGTCAGCGTCGCGCTCTTGGCCGTCCAGTGAATGAGGCTGCTCAACGATCAGTGAGTTCACAACCACCAACCCGGGCTCTTCCGGATTGGGGTAAACCATCATTCGGTATGAACGGTACGTGGTTGGGCTGGAGCACTCATAGTTATGCCCCCAGGACTCTTTCGTTGATAATACCCGGCCAAAAGCCTTCATGAAGAATAGCGTCAGAGCTTTTGGGATAGCATCCATCACCTGCCGACCGAAAAGAGTCCTTCGCTCCAATCCCAGGCCGCCATTGGCAGCCGCGAACACATCCCAAGCCTCATTGCAGTAGACGATCCGTAGTTTCTCGTCGAGCATGTAGATCACCGACGGATCTAATTCAAGCTTCGTCCTCAGCGCACTCGCTTCAATGGGGGGCGTCATAGCCGGTCAGCAATCGGGGTGGAACTCAGGATGATGCCGCGAACTTTCTCGATCAGCGAATCCGGACTGAAAGGCTTTCTCAGGAACACCTCGTCGTGCACATCCGGACATTTCTTCGCCACAAATTCCGCGGAATGGCCCGAGATGAACAGGACCGGCATTCCGGTGCCCTTCGCCTTCAACTGGGCTGCCAGTTCGCATCCGCTAATCCCGTTCAACATCACGTCCGCAATCACGAGTTGGATGCTACAAGAAGCGCTCTCGATCAGGCTAAGAGCCTTGGCAGCGCTCGACGCCTCGAGTACTTGGTATCCGCTCGACGAGAGGATTGTCCGGATCAGTCCGCGCACCGCGTCCTGATCATCGACTACCAGAATCGTTTGTATTGCCCCAGGCCGCTCTGTGTACATCTGAGAAGTGCGGAAATGGCTCGCTGCTTTGATTTAAGCACGTTTGCAGACCAAAACAGCTGAAACACCGATTATTCGACCGAGCTGTAGGCGCAAGTCCAGAAGTCTTTGAATACATCCGGAGCTTCTGGCGAGTCCATCATCCTTTGGGTAAAAAGGATGCCGATGAGTCCCACCACCGGATCAACGTAGGCCGTGGTGCCAAAACCGCCCGTCCAACCAAACCGGCATGGCGTGTGATAAATCTCCCGGCGCGCGATATCCACGGCCATTCCCAAGCCCCAGCTGGAATGTTGACCAAAGAAGACATCAGCGCCCACCCGGTTCTCAGCCGTCAATTGATCGGACGTCATTAAGTCCACGGTGGCGCGCGAGAGAATTCGTCCACCCTTGTAACGCCCCTTGTTCAACATCATCCGGCAAAAGGCGAAGTAATCGTCCAGCGTCGAGACGAGTCCGCCGCCGCCTGATTCGAACGGAGGATCGGGCCGCCAGGCGCTACTCGCAGGATCGTCAAAGAGCTCGCGTCGATTTGTCTGCCGGTTGAAGGCATAAAACCCAGGCAGCCGCTGGATCTTCTCGGCAGGCACCTGAAACGATGTGTCTTTCATGCCGAGCGGGTCGAAAATGCGATCCCGCAGAAAGGTCACAAGGGACTGCCCGCTCACACGCGCCACAAGAGCGCCTAAAACATCGCCGCTGACGTGGTACATCCAACGCTCACCTGGTTGAGCCATCAAAGGTAGTGACCCGAGCCTGCGCAGCCACTCGTCCATCGCCGGATAATCCGTCGGCAGCATGGGCCTGTCACCGCCAATGTGAAGCTCCCGAATCGATTTCTGAATTGGATGAGCGCCCGGCATCGCCATCACGCTGCCGAATCCCATGCGGTAGGTCAGCAAATCACGAAGAGTGATCGCGCGCCGCGCCGGAACCGTGTCATCCAGTTCCGAAGAGAGCGACTTCAACACGCGGCGGTTTGCGAGCTCCGGTAGCCAGCGTTCAATGGAATCATCCAACCTTACCTTGCATTCCTCCACTAGAATCATCGCGGCGACGGCGGTAACCGGCTTGGTGATCGACGCAATCCGGAAGATTGTGTCGCGCTTCATCGGCGCAGGATTGTCGAACGCCAGCGTGCCGAGTGCTTCCGCATGGACCTCATCGTGACGGCTCACGATTCCCACCAGCCCCGGCATTTCCTTTCGTTCGATATAGCCAGATAGTGTGCGGCTCATCCGTTCCAGCCGCGATTTTGAAAAATGCTCAACGCTCATGTTCTCTCCAATAGCTCCTGTCTGAACGTCGAACCAGCCGGTCCCGATTCGACGAATAAGACAAATTTTGTTGTTACGCCCGCTTGTTGACCTGTGATACGTTCAAATCGGACAAAGAGATCTGAAAGCGAGATCACCGATGAGCCGAAACGCACGCAACTATGGTTTACTTCTGCTGGCAATCGCCGCGTTGAGCGGTTGCTCCAGCGGGCCGTCCGCCCCGGAGGCCAAGAAATCCGCCGCGCCACTGGACAAGATTCAAGGAAGAGCCCAAGTTTTGAAGGAGTTGGACGGCGGCGCGACAGATGCAGCCCTCAACGCCGGTGGACCCTCTCTCTACCTCTGGGAAGGAACGCGCCGCTACCGCCTTTTCGTTAGGAACGCCGTTGAACTCGTCCATGGCGACGAGTACGTCGTCGAAGGCGTCTATGCGCAAAAAGCAATCGAGGATATTGGAGATCCCGACCAGGGTAAGAACGGGTATCCGCTCCAGTCAAGCTGCGAACGTGCCGTGAAGATGGCCTGGAGTGGCCTGTCCTTCGATGTCACCGATGGACTGGTCTCCGTTCTGCGTGCCCGCGTAAAACGGTATCCCGCAAGACCGTTGTTTCTGGTCATGAAAATCACGCACATTACCCCGAAAGAGGGTGCCGCCGCCGAGAGAGCTGCAAAGGAAGCGGAGGACAAGAAAATCCCCGAAGTCCCCGTCCCCGCGGACAAACAGCGCGCCCTTCTAATTGAAGGTCCTGCGGTTCAACCTGCTCCCCTTTGGGAACCGGCGGGAGGCACCGCCAAATGCAGGGTGGTCATCGGACTCGACGGAAAGATCTCTGACCTCGATACCGGCGCGCAGCTTTGCGAGGTCGTGCCGTGGTCCCAATTCCGCTATCAACCCACGCTTCGTGCCGGTAAAGCGGTTAAGGTGAGTACCGAAGTCGAAGTTCGCTTCGAACCTCGAAAGTAGCGCGAAGTTTCGAGTAGAGCGTCGCGCGGCGAGGCGCCCCGGACCATCCGGCGGCGCCGGCGCCTTGTGATAAGCTGCCCCAATGACGCTAGGCCAAGTGAAGAGGGTACGGCTTTCGGGCAGCTTAATGTGGCTCTTTCTGGTAGCCGGCTTTGGTCCGCTCATGGCCCAACAGGCAGCGCAGCCTCCGGCAGCCAAACCGGTACGTCCCCCTAATCCGGTTCGCGATCCCCACACTCCCGGCTATGTGAAAGCTAAGGAGTTGGCGGATGGAACCGTCCCGTCACCGACGGAAAACGGCAACTTCATCATTGGCCCCACCCATACCGCCGCACCTGAAATGACGGTAAGGGGCGACGTGCCTCAGGGGCAAGTCTTCGAATTCACCATGGAGTCGAAGGACAGCAAGATCTATCCCGGCGTCGCGCGGGACCCCGCCACTTTTGGTCCTGACCCCGCCGATCCAACCAAACTGATTGTCAACAGCCATCCCGCTCGCTACACGCGTAAACTCGCGGTGTACGTCCCTAAGCAATATGTGCCCGGCACTGTAGCTCCCTTCATCGTGGGCGCTGACGGGCCTGACCGGACACTATTCGCCGCGCTCGACAATCTGATCGCCGCCAAGCGCGTGCCCGTCATGATTGCCATTTCCATCGGCAACGGCAGCGGGGATGCCCAAGGCAGCCAACGCGGCCTCGAATACGACACCATGTCGGGTTTGTACGCAGAGTTCGTTGAAAAGGAAGTTCTACCGCTGGTCGAAAAGCAAGCGAACGTCAAGCTCACCCACGATCCCGATGCCCGCGCCACCATGGGTTGTAGCTCCGGTGGTTCGGCGGCCATGGCCATGGCTTGGTATCGCACCGACCTTTACCATCGCGTGATCAGCTACTCTGGCACTTTCGTCTACCAGGAGTGGCCCCATAATCCGCAGACTCCGCACGGCGCCTGGGGATTCCACGAAACTCTGATTCCCAACAGTCCCAAAAAGCCCCTGCGCATTTGGATGCACGTCAGCGACCGGGACAATCTCATCCCCCGCGACAATTATCACGACTGGGTTCTCGCCAATGAGAATATGGCGACCGTCCTCGCCGCCAAAGGCTACCCCTACCAGTTTGTCTTTGCCAAGGACGCCGGCCACTGCGATCGTGGCGTGAAGGCACAAACCCTGCCTCTAGCTCTGGAGTACGTCTGGCAGGGCTACAAGAAGAAGTAAATTGGCACGCGCCGGAATGTGAGAATCCCGGACCATGACTTCGCAGCCAGTCGTCCGAGAACTTCGTGTGCGCACCGTCCGTGTGCCGATGCAGCCGCATCGTACCGCCAGCGGTACCGTCGCGGACTCGCCGCTCGTGCTAACCGACGTAATCACCAGCGACGGTGTGGTGGGCCACAGCATCATCTTTACCTACACTGCAGCCGCCCTTCGGCCCACTGCCGAACTCATCCGAAACTGCGAGCCCCTGCTGCAGGGCGAACCTCTCGCGCCTGCCGACATTGAGCAAAAACTCTCCCGCCGGTTCCGCCTGCCCGGCACCCAGGGCCTGGTTGGCATGGCGCTTGCCGGCATCGACATGGCGCTTTGGGACGCGCTGTCACGCAGCCACGATACGTCACTGATACGGCTGCTCGGTGGCACGGAAAAATCCCTGCAAGCCTATGGCGCGGTAGGCTACGACGGCGCTACGCAATCCGCAAAGGTCACCGAGGACTGGGTTCGGCGCGGCTTCAAGGGAGTGAAAGCCAAAATCGGGTATCCTGACCTCAAAGAGGACATTGAGGTGATTCGTGCGATGCGCGCGGCTGCCGGCAATGGCGTCGCGATCATGGTCGACTACAACCAGAGCCTGACTCCCGCCGAAGCCGCGCGCCGCCTTCGGGTTCTGGATGACGAGGGGCTGACGTGGGTTGAGGAGCCCACGCTCGCACACGATTATCAGGGCCATGCTTCGATTGCCCTTGAGGCCAGGACCCACATCCAGTGCGGCGAGAACTGGTGGGGTATCCAGGACCTCCGGCACGCAGTAGATGCTGAAGCCTCCGACCTCATCATGCTCGACGTGATGAAAATCGGCGGCGTCACCGGCTGGCTTCGCGCCGCGGCGCTTGCCGCCGCCCACGGACTTCCCGTGTCCAGCCATCTCTGGCCCGAAATCAGCTGGCAACTCCTGGCAGCCACGCCCACCGCCCACTGGCTGGAATATGCTGACTGGTGGAACATCATCGTGGCCGAACCGCTGCGAATCGAGAACGGCTTGGCGGTGCCGCAAGGCGCCCGGGGAACCGGAGTGGAATGGAACGAGGAAGGAATCAGCCGCTGTGCCAGCTAAGCCAACTCCCACGCTCGACGCCGAGGATCAACTCGACGGCTTCATCAATAAGTTCGATCCCCAAAACGCAGCCTTGATCCGTGCCATCCGCGCCGCTCTCCGCAAGCGCCTGCCGGCCGCGAACGAGTTGGTCTACGACAACTACAACTTCTTCGTCATCGGCTATTGCCCTACTGAACGTCCGTCCGATTGCATAGTCTCGATTGCCGCCGCGGCCAACGGGGTCGGACTCTCCTTCTACCACGGAGCCACGCTGCCCGACCCGCACAAACTGCTCTTGGGCAGCGGCAGCCAGAACCGCTTCATCCGGTTGCCGGACGCCTCGGTGCTCCGCCGTCCCGAGGTTGAGGAACTGATTGCCGCCGCCGTCGCGCAGTCCGAAACACCTTTGCCGGCCAAGGGCCAGGGCCGGCTCATCATCCGCTCGGTGGCCGCCAAGCAGAAGCCTCGCCGCCAAGCTCCTGTAAAACCCAAGCACTAATGCTCCGGGCTCTCACTCGGGCCCATGCCGAATCGTTTCCGCATGCCGTGGCGGAATCGCTCGCGATCCTCCGGGCTCATACTGCCCCGCCCATGCCGGCGTGAGCATCCGCGTCCCCCAAAGCCTCCGAACAGGATACGGCACAACGCCAGCAGTCCCAGACCCTGCCAGAACGTAATCTGACTCCAGCCGAAAATTGGCGGCAGCAGCCAGTTCCACAGTTCCTTAACAACTGCGCCTCCCAAGGCGATAAACAGCACGAGCCCGACAATCGCCAGCGGCGCCAGGAAGATCCATTTCCTTCTCATCTTGATCCCCATCCTTTCGAAGACTCCTCGTAGATGCCCTGCAACCGCTCGCGCAGTTGCAGTACTGCATATCGCTTGCGCGATAGCAGCGTGTTCACGCTAATACCCGACTCGGCGGCCAACTCCTTAAAGCTCCGGCCTTCCAGCTCGTGAGCCACGAATACCTCTCGCTGCTCCTCTGGAAGCTCTTCCAAGGCCAGTTCGAGTTCGGCCATCAGTTCCTCCCGCGCATACAGCAGTTCCGGTCCAGCCTCTGGCGAAGGCAGCAAATCCTCCAAGTGAAGCATCTCTCCGTCTTCACCCGCCACTGCGGTATCGCTGAAGTTCTCCGGCAACTTCTTGCGGAACAGGTCGGTGATGCGATTGCGCGCGATCCGAAACAACCAGCCGCTGACATGCGCGATCGGCATCAGGCGCTGGTTTGCTTCCACCAGTTCGTAGAACACCTCTTGCAGAATGTCCTCGGCATCGCGCGAATCGGGCACCCGGCGGCCAATGAAACCGCGCAGACGCGACCATTCCCGCGTCACGACTTCAGAAATGCGCTGGTCCGTTTCGATTGCCACTGGCTGCGGGTCCACCGCGTCCTTCATCTAATTTGGAAGACGAATGAGGGTTGCGGATATTGTAGGCCCGCTGGTGAATCGGCATTCTCCTTGGCCGAAAGCAGAAAATTCGGAAAAAGATTCGAAAGGGTGATCCCGTTTTCCAGCAGCTTGCCCATTACAGGGTGAAGCCGCTAAGGCGGGCAAACAAACCAAGGAGAAACACAATGTCGATCATCATCAGCATCCTGATTTCAGCCGTTTTGGCAGCCACTTCCCCGGCGCCGGCCCCCACTCCCACACCCACCCCGTCGGTCACAGGGCCGATTATGCATTGCCCCTGCCCTATCGGGAACAAATCCTGGTAAGGCCGTAAATCCTGGGCTCCCCTGAGTCCTGCTGATAGAAGAGGGAGCGCTCGAGGAAGCGCAAGCCAACTCAGGCGGCAAGCACTTCGCGCGTCAAACTGTCGTCAAGGTTCGTTACCAGTCGCCGGTTGACGGCGCAGTCCTTCAAAATGATGCCGGGCGCTTACACGAGCCGGGAGGCTCGTGCTACTTGCTCGAACACCTGTCATTGCGCGTCAAGGCTGGGCGGGGAAACACCGGGTCGTCCTAACCGTGGACGGCTCCCAAGGCGGTGGAGGCGATTCACCTGAAACCAGGCGATCACTGGAATATTCTGGCTCGCAAAGACGATCCGAATAGCATCAAAGCCGAATAGGAAACTCGCGGGCGGGCCGGGACGCGCCGAGCCGGTCCCGCCCCGCTGACCCCTACTTGAAACTCGCCTGTACTGCTGTGTTGTTGTTCATCACGAGCGTGCATATCGGGTTGGATCCGCTGCAGCCACCGGACCACGCCGCGAGCGATTTTCCGTTTGGCGGTGTCGCCGTAAGCGTCACAGCCGTACCCAGGTTGAAGCTGGCCGTACACGTACTGCCGCAATTGATCGCGCGATCGTTGCCGGCGGGCGTCGCCGTCACTGTTCCAGATCCGCTGCGCGTTATCGTCAGAGTGCAAATGACGCCCGCCGCCGGGTTGATGGTGACGGTGGCCGAGACTGAAGCACTCTCGAACGTCGCGTTAATTGTGACGTTGGTCGGGAGCGCGACAGCGGCGGTACTTGCTGAAAAGCTTACGCTCGCCGCTCCAACCGGGATAGTAACGGTGGAAGGAACAATGACCGCCGGGCTGTTGCTCGTTAGAGCGACTGTGACTGGGGTGTTCTGTACTGGAATGTTCATTGTTACCATGCCTTGCATCGGTGCTCCGCCGCTGACCGCCGTCGGAGCCAGTGTAACGGCCGAGACCGCCACAGGTGGTGCAGGAAAGATCTGTAAGAACCCGTTGACGGTGGTGCCGTTCAATGCGGCAATGAGTCCCACCGTAGTCGCTGGCAACAAGACGGGGGCGGTAGTGATCGGAAAAGATGCGCTAAAGGCGCCCTGCGGAACGGTCACGGTCGCGGGAATCGCAGCTAAGGCCGGATTTGCACTGGTGAGAGTGACAACGGCCCCTCCAGCCTGGGCAGGCACGTTGAGCTGCACGAGACCGCTACCGGTAGATCCACCGAAAATGGCGTTGGAGCCGATGAAGCTCGGAATTACATTCACGGGCGGAGCCACAACGGTGCTGGATACCAGAGTGAAGGTGGTCTCGAAAGAATCAACGGTCGCCGTGCCCGTGCTGCCGCCGCGATTGTGATTGGAGGTCAGCTCCAACTCATCGCCAAATCGGAAAGACTGTAAGTCGCCGCCGGGCAACAGCGCGGTGAGTTGGAGTGTATTTAGGGAGTCGAGCACCAGCAGGCCGGCCAATCCTGTGCCCGGTTCCACGTAATAAGCAATGTTCGCCACGCTCGCATCGCCCGAAGAATTCGATCCGGACCCATGATTCAGGACCAGGGAATGCAACAGACGCTGCGGGTTGGTGGACGTTACATCATAGGTGATGTTCCGGACCAGATTGCCCGGGAAGGCTGAACCTCTCTGTGCGTTGATGAAAAGCGGCGCGGGCAAGTCGGTGGCGGCATCGATGGGTGTAAACACAAGGCCGATCCGGCCGTCGGATTTCACTGTTGTAGCAACCGCGATGTCGCTAGCGTCATTCGGCAAGGCACCCTGTGGGTGACTGAATGGCAGGGCCGCTGGCGCCTGGAAATTACTGAAAACCAGATCACCGGCGACCAGCGAGCCATGGCTGTCGGCCACCGATTTTATGGTGGTGACGGCTGGTTGTGCAAAGGACGGAAGTACGATTAGTGCGGCGATTATCGCTTTATATTTCAAGCAGTGGAGACAGATATGCATGCTGGTTGAGACAAACCGGATCGGAGCCCGGACACAGGTATTTATCATTTTCTTGCGCGGCAGGAATGAAGCGCCGATTCCGCAGCAACTGACCTTTGTACCTGATCACATCAGCGGCATCTACAACCTTGGCGAGACTGTAGGCTGGACCGTCACGCCAGGCGCCGTTGAGCTTACTCAAAGAGGGGATCCTCGACCTTTTGAAGGGTAAGGATCGGATCGAAATCGGCGGCACCGAACCCGAGAAGCTTTACGTCGCCATCGAATCGGTGGCGACACTTGCCCGGGAGACCCCTACCGCCGCCTCTCACGCAGCCCCCGTCGGCAACGGTTTCACCGGTGGCAAAACCGGTCGCAACAATGGACTCTATGCCTGGGGCGCCGCCGTCGCGCCCGCCAAGATTGAACTCTAAACGCCCCGGCCGACCGACTTCGACGCGTTTTGGGAAGCGAAGCTCGTCGAGCAGGCGAAAGTCCCGATCAACCCTATCCTGACGCCAGTCCAAACGACTGTCCCTGGCGTTGAACTCAGCAAGTTCAAGCTCGAAGCGCTGGGCTCGCAGGCACAGGGTTATGTCGCCACGCCGGTCAAGGAAGGCAAGCTGCCCGCATTGATTCTGTTGCAGTACGCTGGCGTGTATGCGTTGAATGCTCCGGCCATTGCCGCACGCGCGGCCGCCGGATGGCTCGTCATCGACGTCGACTCGCATGACAAATCGCCCGACGATGCCCTCGCCGCAATTCCCCATACCTGCGCCGCGGTCGGCAACGACGATCGTGAGACTCTTACTTCCTCAATATGTACTTGCGCGATTCCCGCGTCCTCGACTACCTCTTTACTCGTCCCGACTGGGATGCGGCACCAGCGTCTTGATGGGCACCAGTATGGGCGGCCAGCGGAGCTTGATGCTGGCCGGATGGCGGCCGGAAATATTCACCGCCGTTCTCGTATGTGTGCCAGCCGTCGCGACACCACGGGGACCTACACGGTCGCAGGGCAGGCTAACCCAGCTGGCCGTCCACCGATCCGAGAGTTATGAACACTGCTCTGTTCTTTGACCCCGTCAACTTTGCGTCGAGGATCGCGCTGAATCAAACACCCGGGCCGAAGGAGCCCATTTCGATGGTCCAGTTGGAGCACAACAACTTGATGCCACAGAAGGAATTGGACTGGGGTGCGGGATCCAGGGGAATGCTGGAGAGTTTGTTGCACGGCTGCGCGTTTAAGCCAGTTGAACTGAAATAGGCTCGCGCCCGGTATTCCACGGATCGATGGTAGCCTGAAGGAATCTCACGCCGATTCGAACGCACGCTGGCAGTCATCTTCGCGGGATTCTGCGCATTCCTGACCGTCTACGCTACCCAACCCATCCTTCCCGTACTGCGTAAGGCGCTGGGGATCAGTGAATTCCTGGCGAGCCTCACCGTCACCGCGAGCACCCTCGGCATGGCCCTCACGGCGCCGGTGGCCGGTCGCATCTCTGACCGGATTGGACGCAAGAAGACCATCGTGATTGCCGGCTTTGGACTGGCGTTATCCACTCTCGCCGCGGCCTCAGCTGACGGCATCGCTCCCTTGCTCTTCTGGCGATTCCTGCAGGGCGTGTTCACGCCGGGAATCTTCGCCGTGACCATCGCTTACATCCATGACGAATGGGGTGCGGCCGAGGCAGGACGCGGAACTGCCTCTTATGTCGGCGGCACAGTCGTGGGCGGCTTCCTCGGACGATTCCTGGCGGGCTTCATCGCCTCGAAGTATGACTGGCACGTAGTCTTCCTGGTGCTCGGCTGCCTGAATCTGCTGAGCGCGCTGATCATCTGGCGGTTCATGCCGGTTGAGAGCAAGAAAGGCGCACCTCCCGTATCCGGATTCTGGTCCGCCGTGCGCGAGCATTTTCGAAATCCGCTGTTGCTCGCCACCTACGCGGTTGGATTCTGCGTTTTCTTCTCGCTCATTGCAACCTTCACCTACATCAATTTCTATCTGGCCCAGCCCCCGTTTTCGTTGCCGACCTCTGTTCTGGGCTCGCTGTTCTTCGTCTATCTCACCAGCGCCGTGGTTACTCCGATGGCGGGCCGCTACATCGATCAATACGGCCATCGCCTGGTGCTTGTGGTCGGCATTCTGGCCGGTGCCTGCGGCGCGCTACTGACGCTGGTTCCAAGCGTCGTGGTCATCATCGTTGGATTGGCGCTGGTTTGTAATGCAGTCTTTGTCGCCCAGACCTGTTCGAACGGCTTTCTCGGCGTGGCCACCAAAACCAACCGCGCGCTCGCCGTGGGTCTGTACGTTATGGTGTACAACATTGGCGGTAGTCTGGGAGCGGCGGCGCCAAGTCCTGTATGGAAAGCGTACGGCTGGCCCGGCGTGGTGACGATGATCGTCACGCTGCAGATGATGACGGTGTTGCTAGCCTGGCGCCTCTGGCCGGCAAAAAAGCCAGCCTAAAGTCCATACCCTACTTCTCCATCCGCAGCCGATCGAGGAACTCATATCTCCCGCGCATCGAATCCGTCGTCGCACCCAACTGCGGACCGAGATGCATCAACGGAAATCCGGCGTCGCTCGTGTACACTGGCCATTTCGGGAGCCCCGGGCCATTCGGATCTCCGGTGCGTGCAAAGTTCGTCCAATACGACGCCATCGTCTCCGACAGTGCGCGATCATCCTCGCGCCAGGGCAGCGCCTTTGAGGACAGCACGCGAAAGACAAACTCGATCTCGGCGGAGTGATACGCCCGGGGTTCGGCATCCGGCTTAGCAGCGGCCTCGGGTGTCAGCGGCAGCGTCTGCTCAAAACGGTACCGGTAAACCGGCGACTTCCCCGCTCGTTGCAGGTCCAGCCACTTCCAGGTGGAGAACGCGATGAAATCGTCGCCTGCCAGATCGTTCGCCGACTGCTTCGCCTGCGCGTCCGACTCTCCTGGATAAAGTTTCAGAAACTCCTCGGCATGGGCGCCAAACCGCTTGCGCGCTCGTGCCGCGTAGTTCTCCGCGTTCACCGCGTCTTTCTCGAAGAATGTGCGATACGATCCCTCGTCGGCATTCCAACCAGCCAGCAACGGAACCTGTGCCTGGCGGCCCGCTGCGTAGGTCAGCGTCGGTTCCTCGGTAAAGAGATACCCATCGACATTCGGCCAGAAACGCGTGCCTCGTTGCTTCGTGGCGGCCTCAAGCATTTGTTCCCCCGGAATCGCCCGTAGTTTCTCCAGCGAGGTGGTCCCGAATGCCGACTCCGCAAACTTCCCGTCCGCGGCTTCCGATTCCACCCGCGGCCGCGCCAGTTGCCGGCTTCCGGTGAACGATCCGCTTTCGCCGATCGCCCGTTGAAACAAACCTCGCGACAGCGGCGACGCCATCATCGCGCTCACCGAGAACGAGCCGGCCGACTCGCCAAAAATCGTGACGTTCCCGGGATCTCCGCCAAATGCCGCGATATTGTCGTGGACCCACTGGAGCGCTGCCACCTGGTCCAGCAAGCCGTAGTTTCCTGATGCGTTCCGGTCGGATTCTTTGTCGAGTTCAGGATGCGAGAAGAAGCCGAAAGCGCCCAGCCGGTAATTCATGCTGACCACGATCACGCCCTTCTTCGAAAGGTTGCCGCCGTCTTGCCGCGCTTCGGAAGTTGCGCCGGCCATGAAACCGCCGCCGTAGATCCAGACCATCACCGGCAGCGGACCCTTCACCCCCTCCGGCATCCAGAGATTGAGATACAGGCAGTCCTCGCTTGGCCCGGCATCGTGGAAAACCATATCGCTGAAAATGTTCCCCTGCATGCATCGCGGACCGTACTCCACCGCCTTCCGCACGCCCTTCCACGCAGCCGCCTCCCGCGGCGCCGTCCAGCGCAGCGCTCCAACGGGAGGCGCGGCGAACGGAATCCCCTTGAACGTGCGAACCTTGCCGTCGGCACTCACCACTCCCTCCACGGTCCCCTTCTTGGTTTTCGCCTGCACGGCCCGCAGTTCTCCAAACACGGGCGCAGCCAGCATGAGCGTCATGGCAAGAGCAGTGAATTTCATCGAGTCGATCCTCCAGAAATCAAAGCAGCATCATATCGCGCCAAGAGCTGTAGCAACGGGGCTCCCGCCTCGTGTAAGCGCTAAGCGCCAGTCCTAGCGAAGACGATGAACTCACTCTCGAAGCGTGGAAAAAGCGCAAGTAGGACGGTGAAAGAAGGCTGACTCACGCATCAATGCGTTAGCAAGGGGGATCGCGCACACCATCCCAGCAAAAATACTTTCCAATTCCTCAATCGCAACGTAGACTAGAGCGATCCGTTGTCCAATAGCTTCTCTAGGAGATGAGATGAAATACATGATCAGTTGGTGGGAACGCCCACAGGGCTCGCCCATGGAGTATGAAAATGCCCAGAAGCGCATCCTGGAAGTGTTCAGTCCGTGGAAGGCGCCGGACAACTTCAAGATCGAATCATTTGTAATACGAGTTGGTGACTGGGGTGGATATATGCTGGTGGACTGCGACGATCCGCTAGCAGTTCACAAGTTCTGTTCGATGCTGCCTGCTTTTGAATTTCAGGCTCGTCCCGTTATCCCCGTCCAGGACGCCATACGCGTTGAACTGGAAGCCATGGCCTGGCGCGACAGTCTTCCGAAAAAATAGCAGTTACCGAGGAATCACGGCCGTCCGACAGAGCGAGGCGGCCGTGATCGTTGCGTTCCTACGTCTGTACCGGCAGAGCCTTTCTAGCCTCTCTGTCCGGGTCGTTCTTCACTTCACAAGTATCGTCCAGAATCATCGTTTCGCCTTTGGCGGAGGAATACTTGGACCAGTTCGGAAGTCCGCCGCCATTGGGACTGCCGGTCTTCATGAACTGCAGTAGTGCACCAGCCATCTTGCCTGAAAGTGCTTTCGGCCTTGGACCGCCGCCTGTGTGGGTCAGCATCACATCCGTGTTGTAGAACCAGAAGCAGATGTCGACGCAGTGAAATGCACGCATGCGGTTATCAAACAGCGGAGGCTGCCACGTAAACCAGTTGACAAATACCGGCGCAGGCTGTTTTGACCTTACGTCCGCCAGAGCCACGACGCTCTGCCGGTTGCTGCTGGCCATCGACCAGATTTCCACCGGCGTCTTCCCTGGAAAGGCTTTCGCATACGCCGCCACCACGTCCTTGGCGTTGTCGCCGAAGCCGGGGCCTAAGCCGGCCCTTGCCTTAAGTTTCTCGCCACTTGGTCCAGCGTGACTCTTTCCAGCGAAGAATCCATCCAACTGGGCGATTGCTCGTTCTCAACGGAACTGATGATCATCGGGACATCGGCTGCAGTGGGCGCGGACAGCGTACAGACTTTCGCGCCGCCACCCGACTGCCCCATGATCGTGACATTGCCCGGATCGCCCCCGAAGTTAGCGATGTTGTCTCGAACCCACTCGAGCGCGGCCACGATGTCCAGCATGCCGACATTTCCCGACGCCGCGAATTTCTCCCCGCCCACACCGGCAAGATTGCAGAAGCCCAGTGGACCGAGGCGATGATTGATGGAGCAGAAGACGACGTTTCCCAATCGCGCGAAGTTCTCGCCGTTGTAACCATCGTGCTCGATGCCGTTGCCGGCCGTGTATCCACCGCCGTGAATCCAAAACATCACCGGTCGCTTCTTGCCATCGTTGCCAGGCGTCAGGACATTGATCCGGAGGCAATCCTCGCTGACATCGTCGTAGTTCCAATGATCCCGGAATGAAGCGAACTTATTGGCATACCGGTTGTCCATGTTTTGCGGCGCACTGTTGCCCCACCAAAGCGCTGCATATACATCGCTCCATGGCTTGGGCTTTTGCAGAGGCATGAAGCGGTTTGCCCCAGACGTATCGGCGCCAAAGGGATGCCCAGGTCGTAATTGATGCCCCGGAGTACGTACCCTCTCACCTTGCCGTGTTGAGTGTTCGTTACTGCGATATTGTCGCCGACGAGCAGAAGTTGCCCGTCCTGGCTTTTCGCCGGCGCCGGAACTTTCGCGGTTGTGGCGGCTGCCGCTTTACCAACGGCGATACCGGCCGAACTCGTCCCAAGCACCTGCATGAACTGACGCCTGTCGCTTTCGTAGCTTTTAGCTCCTTAACCGGGAGCCCCCCCCCTGGGCTTATCCGGCAGCAATCAGTTTACATCTCGGCGAATCGGGCCGCCCCGGCACGAATTCCGATTAAAATCGAAACGATACGCTACCAGACGGGACCGATTAGTAGGCAGGAAAAGGACGAACAATTGCTAAATCAACGTGCTCTTGTGTTGGGAGGCGGCGGCTTTGCCGCCAGCGCCTGGGAGATCGGCCTGATCACCGGCATGGCTGAGGCAGGAATCGATGTCCGAAACGCCGATCTGCTCGTGGGGACTTCGTCGGGCACGCGCGTGGCCCTACACCTTGCCAGTGGCGTTGCGCTCGAGGAATTATTTGAGCGGCAGTTAGGTCCAGGGGCCCGTCCCGCCGGTCCCCCGCCAGCGGTGGACTGGATGAAAGTCCGCGGCGACATTGCTCGCGCCAACGAAGCCGGCGGTGGAACAACAGCGATTCTCCAGCGAATCGGCACGCTGGCCCTGTCAATAGCAGGAGAGGAACGTGCGGACCGGCGGCACACGGTCGCGGCACAACTTCCGATGCAAATCTGGCCTCAGCGGGACTTACTCATTGCCGCCGTGAACGCCGAAACCGGTGAGCGTCGCGCTTTCGATCGCACAACCGGAATCGAGTTAGTGGACGCTGTAATCGCGAGCAGCGCATTCCTGGGCTCAGCGCCGGCGAGGTTTGAAGGGCATCCTTACATTGATGGCGGATTCTATTCGAGCGACAACGCGGATCTGGCTGCCGGGTACGAGAGGGTGCTGATCCTCGCGATGCGCGCTCCTGCGGGCTCACTTTCACTTGTTCCGCTCGAAGCGGCGGTGGAGGTGCTACAACGCGATGGCGCGAAAGTGGACGTTATTCAACCGGATGATGAGGCAATGAAGGCCTTCGCGTCGTTGGGGAGCGCGATGAGTCCGGCCGTTTGCGAGCCGTCGGCACGAGCTGGGCGCTTGCAGGGTCGCCGCCTGGCAGAAGGTGAGCCGACTTTTTGGTAAATTGCCGACTATCGGTGCTCGGCGAGTTAGCCGATTCCGCCCACCGGCGGCACCCTCCTCCGCACCCACTCCGCATAGGGATCCTCGACTCCCGGTTTCCGGTCAAACTTCGCATCCCGGCTCACCACCGCGCCTGATTGCTTCAGCCGCGCAATCGCCATGCTCCCCAATCCCATCCGCCGCAAGTGATCCTGAATCCGGATATCCTGCAATACCCCGTCGCGCTCGGCCACAAAGCCGACGGTCAGCACCACCTTCGGCTGCACGCCCGACACCGTCAGGTTCAGTTGATGGATTCGTAAATCGGCAGGCAGCGTCGGCAAGAGGTCGTCCCGTTCGTGCCAGTTGAATCCGGACGACTGGCGGAGCGCGTCCGCCATCGTCATCGCGCGGGGCTCCACCGGGTCGCCCCCCAGTTCGAGATGGTACTCGCAGAAACTCTGGAAGCGCGCGCCATACGTGCTGCGACCCACCGCCCACGCCAACCGGAACATCCCCGACCAGCTCCAGTGCTTGAACAAGTTCATCCAGCCGCGATTGTCGGGATGATCCCAGTCCTGATCCAGGTTCAGGTCAACGTAAGCGTCCTCCATCACCTGCAGGGCGCTCTGACACACGTACATGGCTTTGCGAAACACGACAGGGTCAGACGGAAACTGTTCCGACAGCTTGCGTGGAGGAGTTGCCCGCTCAGCATCCGACTTGATGATCGTCTGCCACTCGGGAAAGATTTGATAGTCGAGGAACTCGAGCGAATCATCCGTCCGCAACTCTTCCCAAATCTTCAGCAGTGAGCCCGAATGCTTACTGAAACCTCCGACGTCCGAAGCTCCCGTGCGGCTCGTCCATTGATGTTTGAGATTGATGCGGAAAACATCCCAGCGCCAGTCTCCTGCCGCCTTCGGCGCCGTCTTCGCGAGCGCCTCAAGAAAGGCTCCCCGCGCTACGTGATGTCCCAATTTCCGATAGCTCTCAAACTGGTTCTCACTGAAATACTGATCGAACGTCGGCTCGTGCGGAAAGGCCGGATTCGCAA
Organism: Bryobacterales bacterium; assembly: GCA_038212445.1. Lineage (GTDB taxonomy): Bacteria > Acidobacteriota > Terriglobia > Bryobacterales > Bryobacteraceae > TMP-7. The sequence goes on along the minus strand of JBBQUM010000003.1, from coordinate 355,910 downwards.
CTCTGTACTGCCGGATGTCGGTGTCCTCATCCCCCGTAATCGACGCTTTCAAATACACGAGCACGCCTTCATCAACATCGTCAGGATAAATAATCCGGCCTACCACGCAATGTGTTTTGCTGTGCTGCTCCTCGTCGACATCACTGATAGAGTCGACGTCGATTTCGATCGTCACCTTCAGATCGATCCAACATTTCCGGATCACCGCCGCCAGGCTCTCGAACTGGAGGATTCGGTCCTCCTCGCCATCGCCCACCACGATGAACCGGCATCCGCGACGCACCAGCTCGTACAGCCCGAGATTGTCGAAGTGCCCGCCGTCCGACAGGTACAGGAATTTGTCCTTCGCGCTCGCCGACCCGAATAACTCCCGGATCAGATACCCGATCTGCCACCCTCCATAAATCGTCCTCGTTGCCGGATTCGGCACCCACCAACCCAGCCGGACGTTAAACAGCGTGAGCAGAAACGCGACCGCCGGCGACGTGTGATAGCCCATATTGGGACTCGCCGCGGCACCGGAAATCGACATCGCGGTTCCATAAGAAACACCCTTGTCGTGCGGATACATATAACTCGACGTCACGTGGAATCCCTCCGCACGGTGATCAGCCGGAGGCACTCCCGGCGGGCGCTCCGATCCGCTGAAATGCGGGGTGAAAATGAACGACTCCGCCTTCCGATCCTGTAAATCGAGATCGCCGCCCTGCGAAGTATTCAAGGCGGCGTTGATGATCGGATAGGGGCCATCGTAGGCGTCGAGGTCCGCCGCTTGAGTTACCGTCGCGTCCGGCAACTTCCTGCGCAGGCAACTTAAGGCAAAGTCGTCGGCAAAATCGAAGTCGGTGAACCGATCGCCCTTCCGGTTGAAGTGCGCCGAACCCAAATAACAGCGCACCAGTCTGTTTCGATAGAAGTGATGCATCGAAAATTCATTCAGATCGATGCGCCACCACAACACGGCGCCGCACAGCAGAATGAAGAGCAGCACTGCCGACGCAGCGGCCAGCGGGCTCAGGTTGAACGAGACGACGTGCCGGACTGCGGCGTCCACCACAAAAGCCGCAAAAACCAGGATGCCGGCAAACGAGATGTACGGCACCACAATAAGGAGACGGTCGAGGATGCCGGCTTTGTCTTTGTCCGAGTCCACGCTCTTGGTCCTCGAACTACGACCCGCCATCACCGTCGTGATGGTGCTGCCCGCCCAGGTGGCAAGTGCCGCGGGCGTCGCCAGATGGGAGAAACTCGCCCATGACTGGCGCAGCAGTTCCGCCGACGACAAGGCAAGGAAGAAGACCGCGAAATATCCGATGGAGTAGATCAGCAGCCACGCCCCCAGCCGGCTCCACCACTCCCGAATCCGGTCATCCATGTCACGCCCCGAGATGCCGTGGTACAGCACCACGACGAGCGAAAATGCCACCATGCATGCCGCCGGGCCCACCACCGGCCACCACGGCACGGGCAGCATCGGGTGCAACAGCACCAGAGCCAGTTGCGCCAGCGCCATGAACAATAGCTGTCCAGTGATGCCGCAGATAGCCGAACCGAAGTAGCTCCAAAACCGCAGCCTTCCTCCGTGACAGTTGGAGCGCCAGTTCAGCAGGATCGTCAGCACGGTGAACGTCAGCAGCGGCGCGAAGTGCGGAAGATGCGCAAGGTACCATTCCGGGCTCGCCCAGTGCGCGTCGTTCGATAGAAAGTCCTGACGGCTGGCAATGCTCCAAACCCCCACCGACGCCGCAAACGCACACGTCATCAGCGGCGCGACAATCCATAGCTGCACTTTCGCCTGGTCCGACAACCCGGGGGCCGCCCGCGGACTCTTCGCCGCATCATGACGGTCCACCTTTCGCACGGGACCACAAGCCTGGCGCTGCGCCGCCCGCTGAATCGGGCCCAGCATCCGGATGGTCATGCCCACGCCCACAATCAGCATCACGGTAGAAACCACCATCGCTACCCAGCCGCCCTCCACCGTGGCGCCTAGATCAAACAGAGGTGTAACCATGCGCGGCAGCAACAGTACGGAGGCAATCAACGCGATTACCGCCGACTGAATCAGGAGTGTGTTGCGCAGCCAGATGGTGACAATGGTCCAGGTGTCCGCGCTAAAGAAGCCGCTGTCGGGCGCAAGGTATCGGCTATAACGGCGTAACCGCCGGATGGGATCACCCTGCGGCTCGAAGATGGAATCGTAGTTACCGTTGCCGGCGTTGCGCGTGCGGTTCTTGATGTTGGCCACCAGCCATGCGCCAATGTAACCTCCGCCGGACACCGTCGACTGATAGTCGAACCAGTGCAGCATCCGGAGTTCGTTCAAGGCCTGCAGAATGCCGAGGTTGAAGGTGGCACTACGGATTCCGCCCCCGGACAGGCAGATGCCGCTCCTCGGCAGGCTTGGGGGAACGCTCTTCTTGAGCCGCCGGCCTTCCGCCAGCTCAACATCCTCCTGCGATAAAACCTGTTCGAACTTATCTACCGGCATCCCTGATTCCCCCGACCTATCTGGGACTAGTGGTTTAACGCTCGCATCCGTTTCGCGGCTACTTCAAAAACTCCAGGATCGCCGCGTTCGACGCCTCAGGCTGATCGGTCATGAAAATGTGGCTGGCGTTCGGAATCCTAACGAGCTTGGCGCCAGGAATGCTGTCGGCGATCAGTTGTCCGTTGCCGATGGGAATGAGACGGTCCGTCTCGCCGTGGATAACCAGCGTGTCGGACGTGATTTGCCCCAGCCGTTCGTACGACTGCCATGCGATCACCCCTTGCAACTGCGCCAGGTATCCTGCGGGCGTCGGCAACACCGGACGCCGGATCGCCAGATCCTCCTCAATACGCTCGCGCGGCGTACCCTCGTCATAAATGTACGCCAGCATCGCCACGGCAGCTTCTTCCTGCGTCATCGTCGCGCGATTCATCAGGGTGTCGTTTACCACACGCTCAGCCCTCACCGCCTTGGGACCGCCGCATGCTGTACACCCGAGCACCAGCTTGCGCGTCCGCCCAGGATACTGCAGCGCGAACTCCTGCGCGATCATGCCGCCCATCGACATTCCCAAGACATGCGCCGCACTCACTCCAGCAGCGTCCAGCACCGCCGCCGCATCCGCCGCCATCCCGGCAATCGAATAAGGCCCCGGCGGGACATCGCTCTTACCCACCCCGCGATTGTCGAACCGGATGGTGCGAAAATGCTTCGCCATCTCGGGGACCGTCCGGTGCCACATATCGGAGGTGTACCCGAGACCCATGATCAGCAGCAGCGGGTCGCCCGAACCCTCCGCCGTCCAGTACAGCTTGGTGCCATTGTGATTGACGTGAGGCATAAAGTTAAACTCTCAGTGTATGAGATGGATAGCCCTGTCAATTTTCACGCTGATGGCAGCTGCCGCCGCCACGCCCGCTGACGACGTCCGCGCGGTGCTCAACGAACAGACCGCTGCCTGGAACCGCGCCGACCTCGAGACCTTTGTGCGCTACTACTCCGACGAGAGCATCTTCGTCGGCAAGGAAGTAACACGTGGCAATCGCGGCGTGCTCGACCGGTATAAGAAGTCGTATCCTACGCAAGAGAAAATGGGCAAACTCACCTTCACCGATCTTGAGGTGAAAATGCTCGGCAAGGATTACGCCTCAGTCCTTGGACGCTTCCATCTCGAACGGACCGAGGCGGGAGGTGGAAATGCCAACGGCATCTTTACGCTCCTGTTCCGCAAGACCGGCAACGGCTGGAAGATTATTCTCGATCACACCAGTTGACCGGTGCTTACGTGAGAAACTGATCTCATGAGGTGGTGGTGGTGCCTGATCCTGGCCGCGACGTGCTGGGGACAGGTTGATAACGAGTGGGACCTTCGCAAGTTGCTTGACGAGCTGGACCGCGGAACAAGTCGGGTGAAACCGGTGCTGGTTCAAGCTGACCCCGCCAAATGGTCAGACCGTGGCGCGGCAGCGAATTACGCTCCCCAGTTCAAGTCTGCCCAGAACCAGATCGACTACCTTAGAACCACCAGGATCGAATTCGCGAAGCAGCCCGAACGCCTGACGCTGGCCCTCGAGACGTTCTTCCGATTGGAATCGATGGAACAGTCGCTGTCCTCGTTTACCGATGGATTGCGGAAGTACGGAAACCCTGCCGTGGCCGACCTGCTCGATGGCGCCGTCCGGCAGAATTCCACCAACCGCAACCGGCTGCGTCAGTACATTAGCAGCCTGGCACAGACAAAGGAACAAGAGTTCCAGATTGCCGACCAGGAAGCGCAGCGCTGCCGGGCCAACCTAAGCCGGCAACCTGCGCCACCGCCAGCACGTAAGAAATAAGGAAGAATCGTGACCCCGACACTCACTTACACCTGCAGCATCTGTGGAGAATCCTCGAGCCAGATTTGTGTCTACTGCACCAAGGATGCCTGCTCAAATCATATCTGCGAAAAATGCCACAAGTGCAGCGATTGCTGCGAGTGTGAGGTCCGCCTGGAAGAGCATTACGAAACTGCTGCCGCTGTGGCAGCAACCGCGGGACCGATTGATCCGCCGGTAGAGCCGGTGGAACCAAACCCGATAGATCCGCCGAATGAACCCGTCGAGCCTGCTGAACCCGGCCACCCCGCTGAACCGACGGATCCGTCCGAACCGAGAACGCCAAATGAGCCGGTCGAGAGTTTTGAACCGGCGCCGGTGGAGGAGCGGGTGAAAATTGAGGCGGTAGCTGAACCGCTGCACGAACCGGCTCCGTTGGAAGAGCCCGCTCCAGATCCATCCCCGGCTCCACCGCCAGTGGATCCGCCAGCCGAGAAAGAGCCGCCCGTCATCTAATAGTCAGGCTGCGGCTTCCTGCCGCCGGACACGCTGAGCGGTGGCAGGTCCAATGCGTTCCAGCCGCTGCTTGGCTCGGGACTTGGTCAGCCTGAACTGAGTCTCGGTAAGCTCCATTTCCTTGCAAATCTGCTCTTTGGATTGCTCGCGCAAGTAGAACCGCGTCAGGACGTTGCGTTCCTTATCGCTGAGGCTGGCCAGCATCTCACGCATGAGCTGGACGCGCTGACGGTGCTCGATTTCGTCCTCAGGAGTGCCCATCTCGCTCTTTTTCTTCACCCAGTAACGCAGCGAACTGGACATGCGGCGATGACGCACCTGAACGCCGATGCTGGAGTAGGTGGAGAGGCGGGCCACGCCGTGGATGTAACTGGTTAACGCTTCAGCTTCGCGCAGCCGGCCATCGCGGATGGCTTCCACAACCACCAGGAAGATGTCGTGCATCCGGTCTTCAAAGTCCTGGAATCCGATCTGCCGGCGAAGAGACACCGCCAGCGTTCGGAAGACGCGGTAAAGCTGATCAAGACCTTCAGGTATTTCGTTTCGTACGTTCTCGACGATCTCGGCGTACGACGGCGCAGACTCGGCTTGGGCGGTGGGAAGACTCCACTCCATTGTGCGAAAACTCCTGAGTTCTTAGTGAAGTTTGAGATTAACGGTAAACGCCGCGAGGAAATAGTCGTTGGAATGTGGAACCTGCGCACCTTGGCACCTTAGGGTCCCTTAGGGGTTTTCCTGTACTCAACTAGGCGAAAGCACCGAGTCGGGCGATTATAGATGGATGAACGTGGATGCCTCGGGCGATTCGGGTACGACCGTCGTTGAGACACCGGGAGCAGCGGGACTCAGCCGCTGGATTCCGGCGGTCGCCATGATGCTGGTCTCCATCATCAGCTATGTTGACCGCGCCACGCTCGCGCTTCTATCCCCCACCATCCTCAAAGAAACTCACATGTCGGGCCAGCAGTATGGCTGGATCATCTCGGGCTTCTCGATTGTTTACCTGTTCAGCAATCCGATCTGGGGCCGCTGGCTTGACCGCATTGGATTGCGCCGCGGCATGACCCTGGCGGTAAGCGGATGGACGCTGGCGTCGGCAGCCCACGCCTTCGCTTCCGGCTTTGGCAGTTTCGCGGCGGCACGGGCAGCTCTAGGCTTCGGCGAAGGCGCAACGTTCCCCGGCGGCATGCGCACGGTTGTGCAATCGCTGCCCCGGCATGAACAGGCTCGTGGAATCGGCATCGCCTACAGCGGAGCCTCGGCTGGGGCGCTGATTACACCGCTCATTGTTACGCCGGTGGCGCTTTGGTGGGGCTGGCGCGCGGCGTTCCTGTTTACCGGCGTGATCGGAATCTTGTGGCTGCTGATGTGGTCAATTGTCAGCCGGCGACCCGAGTTGGCGCGGCCCGCCGGCGGCGGCGCTGCCCGCAGCCATGGATTGAGCTTTCGCGACAGGCGGGTCTGGGCCTTCATCCTGATCAATGGACTGGGCATGACTCCCGCCATCTTCGTGCTGTACCAGGCGGCCAACTACCTGCATCAGGCGCACGGCCTTACGCAGGGGAGAATCGGGGCGCTGCTCTGGATACCGGCGGTGGGTTGGGAAATCGGGAATCTGTTTTTCGGCTGGCTGGTGGACCGTCTGACGATTGCTGGGTTGGACCGGCCGGCCGCAGTCAGGCGCGCCATGGGAACGTCGGCCGCGCTCGCGCTGGTGCTGGCTGCAACGCCCTGGATTCAGCCGGTCGGCTTTGTTCTGGCCGCGCTCGCGATGGGCATGTTTCTGTCGTCGGGGATGGCCATCCCTTCGCTGGCTTACGCAAGTCATATGTTTCCGTCGCGCGATGCCGGTTTTGTGGCAGGACTTGCATCCGCAGCACTCGGCGCACAATCCACACTGATCATGCCCCTCTTCGGACGGTTGTTCGATTTAAAGCGTTATGACGTGGCGTTTATCCTGGCCGCCGCGATGCCGATTGTCGGATATGTTCTGTGGCTGTGGTTGACGCGCGAGCCGAGCGCCGCTGCAGCTAACGCTTGATGCTCGAGGCGATGTGCAAGCGGAGAGATGGAATCCAGACCGGTCCGCGATCACGGTTGTAGGCTGGGTTGGCGACGTGCTGTAAATCAAAACTGGCAAACAGCCACGGCAGCACGCGGGCGTTGTAATAAGACTCCCAGATGGTTTCGGGACCATAACGCAAGCGCCCATCGCCGATCAGGAAGTCGGTCCCTCCGCGGGCCAGGTATTCAGCGTGGACTCCCGAGATGCCCCCCGCGGTGAGTTCTGTCGCCACCGTGTCGAAGCGGCGGTGCCAGCGCGCGCCATTCATTGAGATGCCTGCAGTCGCCAGCCGGTCTACTGCGGTGAAGGCAAAGCTCTCGGTCTTTCCATCATTCCAGCCAAGTCTGCCAAAGACCCCAAAGCCTGGTCGAAGCTCCTGTTCGGCGTTCACTCCGAACCCATATTTGAGCGTTCCGTTGCGCCTCGTTGCGGTGATGTCTGGCGTTGTACTGTTCGCCGATGCTTGCCGCAGGGCGTCGGCATATGTACCGGCGTTGGCGCGGTTCTCGTAGTTCAGCAGGCGCACAACGCCTGGATGAGAGTGAACTTCCCAGCGTTTCTCTACCTCGAAGACGTCGCCCCGATTTCGGAGCAAACGCCGGTCAAAGCGCAGTCCGTTAGCCACGCGAGGCATCGTCGCGCTCGCGTAGCGGAACGACCACTTTCCCAACTGGACCACATGGACCCAGCCCCAGGTATAGCCGCGAACGTCGGCTGGATAATCCCAGGCGCCGTTGTACATCACCGCCCAGCCCAGGAATTGCGTGCGCGGGTCGTTCGAGTACTGGTTGTTGTCGAAGAAATCAGTGAGCGTGAACCGTCCCGCCGTGATGGTGTAGCGGTTCGCTTGGCGCGGGCCGCCGAGCTGATTCTCGTCAGCTTCAACCGATTCCACCTGGTCGCCAAGCGCGAAATCATGGGAGACGTAAAGGCGCGCAAGGTAGGGCTTGGGAGTGGCGGACGCCACGCGGGGTAATTCGCCGTTGGAGGAGTTAGCCAAGCCCGCAACACCGCTGAATCCGCGGCCGCCGGCGATCTCGGGGTCGAAGTAAAGCGCAGTGTTCTTGTCCAGCCGGATACCGAGGAAGAGCGTGCCGGTCAACGACACATCGCGCTCCATCGTGTTCTGCAAGCTCAAGGGACCGGAATAGGGCGAATGGAACGCGCCGTGATATTGGCCCACTGAAGTCGCCTGGTAAAACAGATTCCATCGCTCGGGCTCAACCGATTCCTTAGGCTGTGCAGGATCCTGCGCATATACGCCCAAAACCGCGAGGATCAGAATGAAGGCGCGAGTCTTACGAACCAACTCGAAGATCGACATACTGTTTGGACTAATGCTGAGGCTGATCAATCAGCTTGCGCGGTCCTGAAATCCGGCCGATCACGACAATCCATAGCTTCTCCCAGGTTGGTACCCGGATGCGCGACTTCAAGACGTTATAGCCCGTCTTCCGAATGCGCGCGAGCAACCGCCGGTAAATCTCGATCAAAGCCCACAGGCTCGACTGGCTGTTGCGACTCACCATGCTGATCAACGGCAAGGAAGCATCGTAGTAGCTCTCGGCCCGGGTCGCTTCGAAGGCCATCAAGCGACGGAAGGCTTCGGAGTCCTCGCCGCGCGCGATGGCGTCCGCGGAAACGCCGAATCGTTGCAGATCCTCAAGCGGCAGATACACGCGATTGGCCTCGGCGTCCTCCCGGACGTCGCGCAGGATGTTCGTGATCTGGAAAGCGATGCCGCATTTCTCGGCCAGGTCCAGAGCTTTTGGCGATTCAAAGCCAAAGATGTGGATGATCGTCAATCCAACCACAGAGGCTACCTGGTAGCAGTAGCGATAGAGTTCGTCGAAAGTGCGAATGCGGCGCGGCTCAAGATCGGAACTGACGCCCTCGATCATGTCGTGGAAATAACGGTGGGGAATCTGGTAGCGGTTGACAGCGTCGTGAAACGCCGGCCACACCGGGTGTCCGGAGAATTTACCAGTGAGGGCCTGGTTGAGGTCCTCACGCCAGCGCCGGATCGAGTCGGCGCGATCGGCGACGCTGGCATCGTCACTGAGATCGTCGCAATAGCGCATGAAAGCGTACATCGCACAGATCGCTTTGCGCTGCGGGGGCGGCAAAAGAACGAACGAATAGTAGAAGTTCTTGGCGCGAGAACGCGACACCTTCACGCAATAGTCGTAGGATTCGTCTACCGTCATGCGGCGGTTCTGCCAAAACTGCGCCGCAGGACGGCGCCGAGCAGTAATTGTACGCGCTCCAGTTTGGATACGACAGGCCGCGCGCTCAGCGTGTTATAGCTCTGCGCCTCGATTTTCTTGAGGATATGCATGCCGCCGCGGCTGAAGAGTTCGAGATCGATCGAAAGTCGCCGGTTCACTTGCCCAGCGAGCGGAAGTCCCTCAACGAACAAGTTGTGGGCGAACTGGCAGGCGTCGGCCATGGCGCGCTGGAATCCAGGCGTGAATTCGCGTTTGAAAAGCTGCTCGACGGTGTAGCCGTGCTGGCGAAGTATGGCCAGGGGAAGGTACACGCGGTCCTTGTCCAGGTCCACTGCGACATCCTGCCAGAAGTTCGCCAGTTGAAGCGCGGTGCAGGTGGCGTCTGAGAGCCGCTGCCGTGCTTCGTCGCGATAGCCGCAGAGATAGAGGACCAGACGGCCCACCGGGTTGGCGGAATAGCGGCAGTACCTGACGACGTCTTCCCAGGTTTCGTAGCGGCTGACCACCTGATCCTGCTCAAAGGCTTTAATCAGATCGTCAAACGGGTCGATTGGAAGCTGGTGTCGTTTCGCCGTGCCTTCCAGGGCGACAAACACGGGATGCGACGCGCGGCCGGAGTACATGGCAACTAATTGCTCTCGCCACCAGCCGAGCAGTCGCAGGCTTTCGGTCGTGTCGCCGATCTCGTCGCCGAGGTCGTCTGCCCAGCGGCAGAACGAGTAGACGTTGTAGAAATCCTGATGAAGGTGTTTGGGAAGCAGGAAGCTGACGACGTGGAAATTCTCGTAGTGATGGGTTGCAAGCCAGCGCGTGTAAGCTTGGGCTTCGTCGACAGCCCAGGCGCGCGTCATCCCGCCAGAATGAAGGAAATCGACAGGCGGAAGAAACTCGCCACTCGTCACTCAGCGCTCGCCACTTAAGGAATAATTGCCGTCTTCATGTGCCCGTTGTGGCTCATGAGATGGCGCATCACTTCAAGCAGATTGGTTAGGGGCTCCACACGATTGACGAAATCGTTGGAGGTAATTTCACCCGCGGCCACCAGTTCAAGCGCCTTACGAATGTGCTTGGGTGTGTGGTGGAAGCTGGCCTTGCAGGTGAGTTCCGAGTAGTGCAGCAGGTTGGTGTCGAGATTGATCTTGCTGTCAGCCGGACAGCCGCCAAAGAAGTTGACGGTGCCGCCCTTGCGGACCATGCGGACCGCGGCCTGCCACGCTTCCGGCAGTCCCACGGCCTCGATCGCGACGTCGACGCCGCGCCCGCCTGTAAGCTTACGAATCTGTGGGACGAGGTCTACGGCATCCTCGGCAATCAGCAACTCCGAAGCTCCCATGCGGTGCGCCCGGTCGAGCTGACTCTTGCGGCGTCCGATGGCGATGACGCGGGCACCGTAAATCTTTGCGAGGCGGACGAACATGGAGCCAATAGGGCCAAGCCCCATTACGGCAATGTTGTCGCCGGGCTGGATTCCCGTTTCCTCGAGACCACGAAGCACGCAGGCGAGCGGCTCGATGAGAGCGGCGCTCTGATAGTCGACGTGATCCGGAATCTCGTACATATTCCGCTCGACGATACGTGACGGAATACGGATGTACTCAGCGTAGGCGCCATTGTTAAACAGCAGATCGTCGCAGAGGTTTTCAAGCCCGCGCTTGCAATAGAAACACTCGTAGCAAGGCGCTGAGTTCGCCGCCACCACTCGCTGGCCAACGTGCCAGGTGGTGACATCTTCTCCCATCGCTACAATGTCGCCGGCCAACTCGTGGCCGAACAAAGCTGGGGGCACGATCATCCGCGCGTGGTAACCGCGGCTGAACACTTTGACGTCTGTTCCGCAAGTGAGCGCAGTTCTCACGCGAACCAACACGTCGCCCCTTCCGATATTTGGAACAGCTACCGGCTCGACTTCCAGATGCTCTTTTCCATAGAGCACGGCAGCCATCATCTGATTGTTCACTATGACCTCTGTGGCCAAACTACTATTTTCAATGATTGCTCGCTCGGATGCAACGCGAGGTCAATCCCCTGACGTATCTGATCTAGTGTAACGCGATGAGAAACCAGCTCTTCAACCGGCAATTCACCGCTAAAAACAAGCCTGGCGGATTCGGCCTGCAAATCCACCGAAGCACTGTAAGCGCCGCACAACATTCTTTCGCCCATGCAAATGTCGGCGCCCGAAACCTCGATTCTCTCCTGGTGCGAGGTCTGGGCGAACAGCAAAACACGCGCTCCTGGACGGGACACACGCATGGCCTGTTCCACGATTCCCGGAGCCGACGCCGCGACAATCACGAGGTCCGCTCCTCTTCCGTCTGTCGATTTCTTAACCGCAGTCTCAAATTCCGTTTGCCTGGGATCCCACGCCGACTCCGCGCCGAACCGCAGTGACAATCTCCGGCGCGCCTCAAAAGTATCGGTGCCCAGGACGCGCGCCCCGGTTCGGTGTACCAGCATCGTGAACATCAGCCCGATTGGACCCTGTCCAAGAATAGCCACGGTTTCATCCGGCTGAGGGTCCATCTGAACCACTGCCTTTAGGCAGGTGTTGATGGGCTCGACGAAACAGGCTTGGTCAAACGAAACGCCATCCGGGATTTTCTCGACGCCGTCGCGGACAATCCAATCCATCACCCGAATATATTGCGAGAACCCACCGCCCGCCGGCTCGTATCCCGCCGTGATTCCTACGCGTTTGTATCCGGGACACTGAGCATACAACTTCTTGCTGCAATAGAAACAGTTGCGGCAGGGGATGTGGTGGAACGCGATCACGCGATCACCCGGAACAAACTTCGTTACGCCTTCGCCCACCGCCACCACAACACCGGCAGTCTCATGTCCGTAGATTCGCGGACCCGGCAGCAGGTCGTACTCGATCTTCTTGATGTCGGTATGGCAAATCCCGCAAGACTCCACGCGAACCAGAATTTCGCCCGGCGCGGTTGCCGGCACCGGCACTGATTGCACATTGATGGCGCTGTTGCCGGTGTACACGGCAGCGCGCATGGTACCGCTCATTTCAAAACTGGCAGTCGACAAGAAACTCTCCCAATGCCTCAGCAGCAGCCCGCGAATTTTGATGAAGACGCATTAGCGCAGGTATGCCCGACAACGGCCGCTGAAGAGCGGACGCAACAATCCTCGAACGGCTGAAACGCCCCTCCGAGTCGCGACAGGCATTGAAGTCTAATACTAACCCTTCGTCCGCTGTATCCGATACAATTCGCACGCAAAAAAAACGTGCGCCCCTCTCTGATGCTCTTCGGGCCACTCCCGCTGCTTCCATTTCCACGGCATCTCCGCCGCGATCACGCAAACTACGCTTGTCGAGCGCCGTCACCGCCACCCGATCCTCTGAAATGACCGTTCCGGTCCGAAACTCTTGCCGGCTCGTCGGTGCACTGGCGGGAAACTCCACAAACCTCGCGGAATCGACAACGCGATCGGCCACTACGATATCCAATAGCTTTAGATCGGGTGCAAGTGCTCCACACATTCCTGTGCTCACCACTGCGTCGATACTCTCAGCCATGAATGCGACATCTACAGCTTGAGCAGCCAGGTTGGGACCGGGCCCGTTGGCCAGCATTAACAATCGAGCGCTCCCCCAATCTGCTGCATACGCAAAATCTACTGGCCAGTTCAGTTTCTTCGCCCCGGTGCGCCTAACCAAACCCGCCAGTTCGCGCCCTTCCGCTGCGATAAACAAAACGCTACCAGCCACTTAGACATACCCGTTGGCACGAAACCAATCAACTGCTTTTCTCAAACCGGAAGAGGCCGGTTGCGGAGTAAACCCCAACTCCTGGGTTGCCTTTCGATGCGTCACCCACATCTTCTTGCGTGACATGCGAACGGCATCCAGGGGAGCGCGTGGCTCGACGCCTGAAAAATAGGCAATTCCCGTACTGACTGCTCCGGCAGCATAAGCTAGAGCGTAAGGAACCTGCATTTTTGGCGCCGCTCTGCCTGAAACCTCCCCTAAAGCCTCGAGGATCTGTTTCAAGGTCAGGTTCTCGCTGCCCAGGATGTAGCGCTGTCCAACGATTCCACGATCACAAGCCAGCAAATGCCCGGCGGCGACATCGGAGGCGTCCACCACATTCAACCCCGTATCCACGTACGCTGGCATTGCACCTTTCAGAAAATCAACGACGATCCGTCCCGTAGGCGTGGGTTTAAAGTCATGATCTCCAATCGGCGCCGTGGGGTTGACTATTACCACGGGGAAGCCGCCCTGAGCCATTTCTAGTGCTACCTGCTCGGCCATGAACTTGGACCGCTTGTAGGCACCCTTCATCTCCCCAAGTCCGACGGGTGTAGTTTCATCCCCTACGCCGCCATGTGGAACTCCGATACAGCCTACCGTACTGGTATATACGAACCGCTCAACTCCAGCGGACTTCGCTGCCGTCAGCAAACTCCGCGTCCCATCGACGTTTGACCGGTACATCTCGTCCTCGTCGCGCGCCCACAACCGATAGTCGGCGGCAGCATGATAAACCACACCGCACCCCGACACGGCACGCATGAGCGATTCCGGATCCCGCAAATCACCGTCAACCCGCTCAACATTCTCCAGTTCCTGCAATCTACTCGACGACCGCACGAGCGCCCGCACATTTTCGCCGCGCGCAATCAGTTGCCGCGCGATATGCCAGCCTAGAAACCCGCTGGCTCCCGTTACTAGTGTCGGTTTCACCGCTCGCCGGGCAGTCTCAGCCCAAAAGCCAGGTGAGAGACTTAAATCCGTCAGTCATCTTCGAGTTAGCGCCCATAGCAGCCGACGGTTCAAAGCCTACATGCATCATGCAATGTTCGCAACGCGGATCATTCCCAGGACCGTAGCTCCCCCAGGGCGTGTGAGTCATGAATTCCTCAAACGTCTGGTAGTGGGCATCGGTGATGGCGTAGCACGGGCCTTTCCAGCCCTTCACGTTGTATGTGGGGCTGCCCCAGACCGTGCACGGCAGATCACGCTCGCCCTTGAGGAAATCGGAATAGATGGGCGAGTTGATGATGGGGAACCGCTTTTGCATCTTGTCGATATCTTTGAACTTCAGGTGGATATCGTCGCGCGTCAGGAAGATCTCCTGGTCGTTCACCGCCGAGTAGCCGTAGGCCGGCGAGATGGTGTGCGCGTCCATCCCCAACGTTTCCAGATACTCGAACAATTCCCAGATTTCGTTCATGTCGGTCTCTTTATAGACCGTAGTATTGGACATGACCTTGAAGCCGGCAGCCTTGGCGATCTGAAGTCCCTCAATCGCCTGTTTGAAGACGCCCTCGCGCTCTACCGCAATATCGTGGTTTTTCTCCATCCCATCCAGATGGATGTTGAAGAAGAAAACGTCGTTCGGCTTGAACTCGCCGATCTTCTTCTTCATGAACATTCCGTTGGTGCACAGGATGACGTTGCGACCGCGGTCTTCCACAAGGCGCCTAGACAGTTCGCCGATCTCCGGGTAGAGCATGGGCTCGCCGCCGCAGATGGAAACGGTGGGCGCGCCACACTCGGCGTCGGCAGCCATGCACTGATCGAGCGACAAGCGCTGGGTGATCGTGTTTTCGTACTCGCGAATGCGTCCGCACCCAGTGCAAGTGAGATTGCAGGCGTGCAGCGGCTCAAGCATCAGCACCAGCGGAAACCGCTTGCTCAGCATCGGGTGTGGTGCCGGCCGCGGGCCGCTCGACGTTGAATAGACGATCTTGAACGGATTTGACGCATCCGCTGCCGGCGTCACCGTCTTTTGCCACTCGGGCCTTGGCCGGATCTTGTTTTTCGCAATGTAGCCGGCCATTCCGGCAACCATCTGTAGCGGTAATCTCATTTATTCCTCGTTCCGACTCCGAATGAACGTCGACAGCGCAAGTACCGGAAACGACTGCCGGTACAGATGATAAGTAAGATAGAAAACCTGCGGGAACCCGGTCCCGGTGGCCAGATTTTCGTGCCAGGTGCCGTCTTTGGCCTGACTCTCGATTAGATGCTCAACCCCACGCTGCAGGCTGCTGCTGGTTTGATCGCCGCCAGCCAGCAGGCCGAGTACAGCCCAGGCACTTTGCGACGCAGTGCTCTCAGCCGCCGTGAAAACTTTATTGCGATAGCTGTCGCAACTTTCGCCCCAGCCGCCATCAGCGTTCTGAATAGAACGCAGCCATTCGCCGCCGCGCAACACATGAACTTCGCGGTCACTCTCTCCGGCAGCCTTCAATCCGCGCAGCGCGAAGCAAGTACCGTAGACGTAGTCAACGCCCCAGCGTCCGTACCAGCTGCCGTCGGCTTCTTGCGTGCGAATCAGATATTCGACACCCTTGCGAATGGCGGGATGATCGTGCGGCAGGTGCAGCGCCAGCGCCTCTAGCACGCGACCGGTGATATCCGGACAGGTGGGGTCGAGCATGGCGTTGTGATCGGCAAAAGGAACGTCGGCGAGAAAATGCCAATCGTTGTCTACGTCAAATGCCGCCCAGCCGCCATCTGACGACTGCATTGCCAGCAGCCAGTTGACCGCGCGTTTCTCACAAGCCTGCTGCGCTTCTTCGTCTCCGCTGCGGGCGTGGTGCAGCCCGAGCAGGACCATCGCGGAATCGTCGATATCGGGGTAGAACTCGTTGGCGAATTCGAAATACCAGCCTGACGGCTCCACCTTGGGTCGCTTGACGCTCCAATCGCCCTTACGGCGAACTTCCTTGGTGAGCAGCCAGTCGCCCGCACGCTGAAGCGCGCTGTTCGGTGCCAGGCCGCCCTCGCCCAGGGCGTAAGCCGCGATCGCGGTATCCCACACTACGCTGAAGCAGGGCTGGAAGAAGAACTCGCCGCCTTCATCCACCATCAACTTATCGAACTGGTCCTGCGCTTCCTGACGGTCGGGATGACTGGGCGGATAGCCAAGCAGATCGAGCGCCATGATGACGTACTGCATGGGCGGATAAATCGCGGCCAGGCCGCCGGTGTAACGAGTCCGCTCAAGAATCCACTTTTCCGCGCGTTTGATAGCGGCGCGACGGATAAATTTGGGTCCAAACCGCTCCCAAATCTTCAGTGTGCGATCGATGCCGAAGAAGAAAGTCCGCCAGCTAAGCCAGTTTTCGCTGGGAGTGAACCCTACCGGCACACCTTTCGCGAACAGTTCATCGAGGTTAAACCCAGCGGGCGCCGGACGCGCAGGATTCATCGAATGAACGATGGAAAGCGGCGTAACGATCGCGCGCGTCCAAGATGACATCTCGTACAGTAGACGCGGCAGAAGGACTAATTCCGGCGGGATGGCGGGGGTGCCTTCACGGGGGTAAAGGTTGAAAAGACTGAGGTTTACCTTGACATAGCTGTTGGCGGCCTGAATTCCACCCAAACCCAGAATGCACGTGCGAGCCTTGGCGAGGCGGGGATCGGCCAACGGCAGACCGGACAGTTTCAAGGCAAAATAGGCCTTTACCGTAGCGCTGATTTCGCTGGGGCCTTTGGGATAGATGTAGAAACCGCCGTCGTCATTCTGTCTCGCCAGAATCGAATTCACGGCTTTATCGATCTGCTTGCGAGTGGGTGGATTCCACGCGCCGTTTACGGGCGGATGCAGCCACAGCTGAAGCAGAATGTAGTCGCTCTCGAGTGTGGTGTCGGCAGTGAGGCGCCCCCACCAGTATCCGGACTCGTGTTGACGTCCGAGCAGCACCTCAGCCCCGCTACGGGCTGCGCGAATTGCGCTGACCAGTAAGCCGTCTTCAATCTGAACGCTAGGACTCATACACGCGCCGCTGAGATGGTAGTCAACTGCACGGTTTCGAGTCCGGATGGAAGCGAGAAGCGAACGTCCTCTTCTTTGATCTCGACTTCTTCGATTTCGCGGAATTCATGGCGCACCTGCAGGTAAGCAAGCAGTTCCTGGACCAAATGTTCCGGCGCTGATGCACCGGCGGTCACCGCAACAGTGCTGACATTCTCAAGCCATGCCGGGTTGACGTCGCGCTGATCGTCGACGAGGTAGGCCGGGATACCCGCTTGGGCGCACACTTCCACCAAGCGGCGTGAATTCGAGCTGTTTTGGGAGCCCACTACCAGCAGGGCACCGCACAACGGGGCCACGGCTTTCACTGCCAACTGACGGTTCTCGGTGGCATAGCAAATGTCCTGCGCGGCGGGGCCCTTAATGGACGGGAACCGCTCGCGCAGCCGCGCCACAATGTCACGCGTTTCGTCCAGGCTCAGCGTTGTTTGGGTGATGAATGCCACACGTGAAGGATCTCTAACCACGAGGCGATTGACGTCTTCCACATTCTCCACGAGTACAGTAGCATCGGGAGCCTCGCCCAAGGTTCCGGTCACTTCATCATGATCCTTATGGCCAATCAGGACGATCGTAAAATTTTGTCTAGCGAACTTCACGGCCTCCAAGTGGACCTTAGTGACGAGAGGACAAGTCGCGTCAATCACCTGCAAGCGGCGCTGTCTCGCTTCGTGCCGGACCGCCGGTGAGACGCCATGGGCGCTGAAAATCACGCGAGCGCCTTCTGGAACCTCGTTCAGTTCCTCGACGAAGATCGCACCCGCTTCGCGCAATTCATCCACCACGTGGCGGTTGTGTACAATCTCCTTGCGAACGTAAATCGGCGCCCCATAGAGGTTAATGACGATCTTCACTACATCGATGGCACGTACAACACCAGCGCAAAAGCCGCGCGGTCTCAGTAAGATGATCTTGCGTTCGACGTTGGATGACATGGTGACCTCGAAGTGATGCCTGGATACAGCTTCCCTCGTTCCCAGACTTACTGAGGGAAAATATAATTGTATCAATCAACGAGACAGGCTGGCGGCCTGTTCAATGTATGGGTACTGGCGGCTCCTGACCGGTAACCAATTGAGGTTTAACGGTCAGTAAGGTGGGCCTGGCCTTTTGCAGTGGCGGGCAGCACTAAGAAATTTGAAAGGGGCGCGGGCTCCGGCGTGAACATCATTGCCGCCATGTAACGGCCGCTCACTTCGCGTACATGCGAATCACGCGCTCGATTCCCCTCCGGCATACCGCGCAGAAGCCGACTTCGTCGCGTGTGAACATGATGCAGTCCTGCTGGGGCCGAAAATAGCCGCGGCCCTCGTACATCGCCCCTTCAAAGGCGCCGACTTTCCCGGCGTTGGGACCGGAGGCGAGGAGTGCGGTGGACGTGCCGCGCTCTTCTCGGAACAACGCCTCCATGTCCGCTTCAGGGCGATGATTGGCGCGAATCGCATGGCGGCGCTCCTGCACCGATTGCTGCATCTGCTCGAAGTCCTTCTTCGGCCAGTTGGACGGCAAGTCGATTCCCGCAGTGAGGAGGTCCTTCCATTTGGACGCACGCGTATCGGCGGTGGCATTGGGTTCCCAAGGCTCCGGCCGTTCCGCCGAACTGCCGTAGGCAACATCCGAGGTGTAGTATTCGTCGGCCAGTCCAGCGAAATGATGACCGAATTCGTGAACAAACACGTAGGGCGTGAACGCGTTGTCGGCGGACACGGTGGCGAAAAGGTTAAAAATGCCCCCACCTCCGTATTTGCGATCGTTCACCACGATCTCGATGAATTCATAAGGCGCGGCGGACGCGGCTTCGCGCAGTCGCTTATTGTCGAACGTCAGCACGTAGCGCTCGGACCCGAACGCATCATACGCCGCCCGAAGAGGTGAGTGGCGGAACACACTGTCTGACGGACGCGCGACGCCGCTTTCGTCGGCGGGCGTGTCCACCGCCCACACGTTGAAGTCCTGGCGGTGTTCCTTGAACGGCGACGCGGCGAACAACGTGTCGGCCATGCGGCGGGCGTCGCGGTGCCATTTGTCCATCTCCGCCGCCGTGTAGCCGTCGCCCATCAGTAGCAGGTCAACCTTGTCCCGCGGGGCGCCATTCTGCATCACGGCCCAGACATTCAGCTTGGGCGGCGCGCTGTGATCGACAGCAGGATCAGAGGGATCAACAACGACCGACCATACCTCGCGGAATTCATTGCGAGCCCCGCGCTTCTTGATCACCACCTGTACGGGACCATCGGGCGCCGGGAAGCGAACGCTCTCAGAGAACGCACGGCGAAGCAATTTTGCCTCGTCGGTGGTCTCCCACTCCCCGTAGATGCTGGCGAATCCGCGGGAGTAGAGGATGCGATTGGTCCCTCGATCGAGCACCTGAAAGTAATACTTGCCCAGGTTGCTTTCGTCGATCCACCGATCGAGCGGACCGGGCCACGCTCCCTCCAGCACTACGCCGTCGAACGCAAAATGCTCTTCGGCCGCCATCCCGGCATGAACATAATCCAGCCGCATTGTTCGTGGACCAGGCGACTGCGCGACGACCGCCAAAGCGGCGAGGAGAGGTACGATCAGGGGCTTCACGGCCGCGAGACCTCCATTACGATTTTGCTGAGCAAGTCCGTACCGGCCCGCAGATTTTCGAGCGACATGCGTTCGTCGTTGCCATGCAGTCTCAGTTCGCCATCTTTACGGAACAGCGGAACCCCGTAAACCGCCATGCCCTTGGCGCGCAGATAAGCACCGTCGGTGGTGCCGCGCATCAGGAAGGGAACCACGACGGCGTTGGGCGCTGTGGCGCGGAAGACTTTGGCCATCGCCAGGTAAAGCGGCGAGGTAAGCGAACTCGGCTCAGTGGACGGCTGCTGACTGCTGGTGGGCTCAATGCTCACGGCGGGATCGTCGACGATCTTGCGGAATCGCTCGAACACTTCGTCGCGGGTTTCGGTGGGAAGGCGTCGCGCATCCAGCTGAGCTTCGGCGGCGTTGGGAATCACGTTGATCTTGCTGCCGGCGCTGAGCATGGTGGCCGAAACGGTAGTCCGGAGCATAGCGCTGATCTCGGGATCGCGTTTGCGGATGTCACCGGCCGTCCCGGAGGCCGTGGCCGGATCTTCGAGTTTCGGAATCAACGGTGCGAGCCAGGCGTAGTCCGGGAGTTTGCTTATGGCCGTCAAGTAGGCGCGGCTGGTGGCATTCAGCTTCACTGGCTGATCGGCCTGGGTCAGGCGGTAGATGGCTCTGGCCAAGTGTTCCACGGGATTGTCGTCGCGTGGAAGGGATCCATGTCCGGCAGTGCCGCGCGCGGTCATTTTGAAGCGAGTGGGGACCTTCTCGGCGGTCTGAATCTGGAACACCGGGACGCCCGACGGCGTGGGCAGAATATAGGAGTACTCATTGAGCGCGAACTCGGCGTCGATCTTCGCCCACGCGTGTTGCACCATCCATAGAGCGCCCACAGACCCGGCCTCTTCGTCCGATTCGGACAGCAGAATGATGTCGCGATCGAGGACCACTTTGCGCCGGTGCAGGTCCACTAGCACGGCCAGTTCAGCGGCCAGCAACTGCTTGTCGTCCTCGGCGCCGCGCCCGTAGATGTAACCGTCCTTTTCGACGGCGGAGAAGGGATCCATGGACCATTGAGAGCGATCGGCCGGCACGACGTCGCTGTGCGCGATCAGCAGAAGCGGGCGGCGTTTGCCATTCCCACGCAGACGTGCGACGAAGTTGAGGCGTTGCGGGTCGTCGCCGAGCAGTTCAGCCGTGATGCCTTCGCGATCGGCAACCTGCTTCAGATAACGGGCCACCCGCGTTTCGTTGCCAGGAGGATTAGTGGTGTCGAGGCGAATCAGATCCGGCAGATATTGAGCCGCCAGATCAGCAGCGGTTTCGACACGCTGTCCGAACGCAGCCGCGCAACCGGCGAGTACCACCCAAACCACACATCGCATGTCTCCGAATTTAACACCCTTGACTGAAGGGGCTTCGTAGCTGGGGCAAAACTCGGGAAAGTTCGGATTTGCCCCGGCAACCCGGCCAAGCCGCTGTTATTTCAGCAGAAACGATGGAGTTTGAAGCGCGGACGAGATTGGCGAATGCCGTGCTACGGCAGAGTCAATGGCAAGAGAGAAAAAGATTCCGCTGCGGCCGGTATGCATCACCTGCAAAGGTAGGGTCTGCGTTGGCCGCTGCCGGTTCAAGTCAGTTGAATCGCATGCGGTGCAGAGCTCAAGCGCCAAACTGTTTACTTTGGGGCCGGCTGAGCCGAACCTGTGGCCGGTCCTGCCTGTCTAGTCATACTGTCGGCCAGACGCCACCTCATTTTGAGGCCGGCGGGGAGGGCGCCTCGTTTGGCGTCCCAAGTCAAGATCCCTTGCCCCTGTTGAACTTCGCGAACCAAGATATCCATCCGTGCGCCGCGTTGACGCGTAAAGGTCGGTTCAAGACGGCGTGACTGCCGGATGAGCCCCTTTTCAGGACCAGCATCGACCATGGTGGCAACCAGCGTGATGACACGTTCACCCACGGTGGCAGCGGTGAACTCCAAGCCAATTTCATAAACCGGGAACGGGCGGTCGTGCTTTTCCAGGCGGACGATGCGGCCGGTGACGCGGGCACCTTGTGGCACCACGACCACATTGCCGTCCTTGATCGGATTTAGCAACTTTGCGGCGATCGCATCGCCAAGGGCGGCGGCGGACGGATGCAACGGGGCTTCAAGCGCCAGGTCGAACAATGCGCGATCCGGCAATTCGGCAACGGCGGCGGCCGCTTCCTCTGCGCTCGCGGGCGAGGACTTGGCATCAGGGCGATCCAGGTTGTCGAATTTCAAGGTCGACTCGGTGCCGTATTGCCGGCAGGCGCCGACACGCGAGCGGTTCATGTCGGCAACGCCATCGGTGGCGAGAATGGTGAGCATCGCGACACGCGGTAGCAAAACCTCGGCGTTGTCGATGGACACTCTGGCGTAAGTGATCGCTGTGTCGGCTTCGGCTATCCCCAGTTTGTCGGGGATATCATAGGTCTGGACTTCGAGCGCGAGCAAGTCCAGTGTCGACCGCGCGATGCGGAACGCTCCCTGGAACGCCACCACCGCCTCGGCGGTGCCGGCCCTGAGCTTGTAGCCGCTGCGGTCGGCGGGGACGTCGAAGGTGTACTCGAGCGCAGGCGTACCTTCCTGCTCGGTCTCCCCTTTGTACTCAAATTTCACGGCATGCCCACCGAAAACCTGGCGTGCCAGGTTGGCAAACTGCCCGCTACCGATGGTGCCGCGGCCCACCAATTCCGCTAACGACTTTGAAAATGACCGCTCACCCACCCGGGCGTAGAGTTCCTGGTCGCCAATCGCCGCGACCTCCAGCTTGAATGTGTCCCACTTCTTCCACGGCTGTTCCGATGTGCTGCGCCGGAACCTTTCGACTTCCTGCGTGCAGACCAGATTTGGTAGGCGGTCGAGGTCAGTCCTGACGCGCTTAAGAAACCGCTGCAAGATTTCCTCTGAATCCTCGAACCCGAAGGTTGAAGAACACAGGATCGCCGCCAGCGCGGGTATCCTGAGCAGGGCAGTTTGCATGAAAGCACCTCCCGCGGAAGATCCTGTAAGAGTAGCGAATTTGGAGGCCGCGCGGGGGCTTGCCGGCGGACTTGATACATTCAGGGCATGCGGACACCTGAAGAGCAGGAGCAATTCCTGAACGAGGGGCGATTTCAGCCGACTTCAGCTAACCGTGAATTCTCTTCGAGGTGGCTCATTTCCCTGCTCGTGCTTCTGTTTCCGTTGCCGTTCAGTCCCTGGTGGCTCAGCGCGATTTGTCTCGGACTCTTCGGCGGCTTGGCCTACATGATCATCCGTCCGCGGAAGACGTAACTACTGAGCTAGGAGTCGGCGCGCCAGTTTGGACCGTCCTGATGATCGGGCTCGCCGTCGCTGGGATTGGGCGGCTGTTGTGTAGCCGAAACTGGACATCGTAACCAAAGCATTCCTCAAGGGTTCGCCCGTTTGGCCGTTTACAACAGCGACTGTCTTATCGAGATTCACCCGTAGGATAGTGTGAATGAGTCGAATACTCGTCATTGGCGCCACGGGCAGGACAGGCCGTGAGGTTGTCGCTCAATTGCCGGCCGGTGTCGACATCCGTGCTCTGGTCCGTAATCCACAAACAGCTGCCCTTCCGGAATTCGTTGAGGTGGTGCAAGGGGACCTGACGCAACCCGAGACTTTAGATACCTGCCTCGACTCTATCGACTCGGTGTTCCTGGTGTGGACCGCGCCGCCAGCCACCATTCCGGCCGCGCTCGAGCACATCACGAAGTGGGCGAATCGGATCGTATTCTTGTCCGCTCCGATCAAGACTGCCCATCCGTTATTCCAGCAGCCGAATACCGCCAGGCGAATACCCGAAGAAATCGAGCGGATCATCGAAAGCTCCGGACCTGAGTGGACTTTTCTGCGGCCAGGGATGATCGCGGCAAACGCAAGGTTCTGGTGGGCGCCACAAATCCGCACCGGGAATCTGGTGCGCTGGCCCTATCTCGCGCTACCGACGGCGCCGGTGGACGAGCGAGACATTGCGGCGGTGGCAGTGCGAGCTCTCTGCGATGATGGACACGCTCGGGCCGAGTACATCCTCACGGGACCGCAGTCATTGACACACCTGGATCAGATTTCCACCATCGGAGACGTGATCGGCCGCTCGCTGCGAATCGAAGAGATGTCTCGCGAGGAAGCAAAAGAGGAATTACTCGCGTTCTTTCCGAGCTTTGTGGTGAAGATGTTACTGGAAGCGTGGTCGGCCGCGTCGGGTCATCCAGCATACATGACATCAACCGTGGAAGAAGTCACGGGAAAAACAGCAAGGCCATTCCGCGAATGGGTGACAGATCACGCATCGGAATTCCAAGCCTAACTCTTGACGCTATAAAGACGCCCTACCATAGAACCGCAGGCCGGGCGGGGCTGGTGTTGCGATATACTTTTGCTACTTCTTTCCGCAAGAAACAATTCCAGCCCATATTAAGAGGAAATAGCAGATGGAAGAACTATCGGAGTCGCAACTAAAGAGCTTCACCATGCTGGATGGAGCCAACGTCAAGGTTGTCCATGGCGGCAGACAGGCAGTCTACCAACTCACCCGGGTGGTTGATCCAGGAAAGCTAGAGACAATGACGACGTCTTACATAGCTGAGTTGAAGGTGGACGAGGATACGACGATGCCGAAGCGACTGGTGCTGAAGGTGCCTTGCTTCGATGATGTTCACACGCCGGCGACGGCTCAGCACCGGGTGAGAACCGTGGCCGAACGGTTCCAGCGTGAGCAAGAACAGATGAGCCGGCTCGAAGGCGTCAGCTCTATTCCCGAGACTTTTCCGGGGAAAGTCACACTTATATACTCTGGCGGGCAAGAGTCACCGGAGATCGACCCACTGCTCATTCGAATTTACGCTGAAGGCATAACGCTCGCAGCCTGGATGCAGTCACACCCGATCAATTGTGGCGAGTCTGCATTTCGGGGACTTCGAAAAGTAGAGGATTGGTTTCTGATGGCGCGCCGCCTCGTGCAGCGGCTTGAACTAATCCATCATGAACGAGTCGTCCATGGTGATCTCCGGCCGGAGAATATCATTGTCAGATCTAAAAATGGCGAAATTCCAGACATCGACCAGATTTGGTTCATCAACGCCGAAGAGGATGACGTCGTCGAGTCGAAACTAAACGATATCCCAATCGAAGGCGTTTTCCGGCGGAAGTATGATTCCCCGTTCAAATTATTTGTCAAATCGACATCAGCCGGCAAAGCCAAGATTCGAAATGCCCGAGCGGATTGGTATGCCCCCGCCGACGTCTTTTCCTTAGGAGCGATCCTGCTGGAGCTGGCGTGTGGATCTGATCAATTCATCGAGCCGTTTCTGTGTGAGCAAGCCGTTGGAGATGATGGCACGTGGCATCAGATTCTCGGCTACGAACAACAGCAAAGCGACAGACAGCTCAAGAAGTTCGTATTGAAGGCCCTGAAGAAGAGTCACGCCCGGAGTCCTTTCTCAACTGGCGATTCGGGTATTTTGCAGGTGGCCGAAATCATCATGGCCTGCTGCCGGACGCAGCCGGAAACACAGGCTAGTGACCTGCGAAGCGTGCTGATTATCATCGACCAATTTGATCCTCACCCGCCGCCGCCGCTGGACCCGAAAGCGAATGTGGCACTCAGTTGCCTGGCGAATGAGATATCAGATTTCCCGGCACCCATCTCGGCTGTTATGCACCGGCGTATTCAGTTATTGGAACGCGACCTGCACGACCTTCGTCGTCACAATTTGTTACGGATCTCAGGCAGTCGCGCGCACCACATAGACGTGTTGGTAACGGTGGCGCGGTCACTAGGCGAGGGTGATGTCTGCCGGGGACTCACCACACCAACCTTCTTTTTCGCGCCGAACATGGGTCCGTACGGAAGAGTCATCTCCGCCCTTCATCTTGCCAGCCTGCGGGGAGCACTGATCGATTGGATCCTCGTAGTGGACGAGAGAGGTTTACGGGACCGTCGTGTGGCTGAGGTACTGGAAGCTCAGCAACAGGGACTTGACGAACTGCCTCCTCGCGAGAACTTCCGAATGCAATTTGTCGTCGTCCCGCCGTCTGAATATCAGGAGGTTCTGCAAAAGAAGCTTACATTTATCGAGGCCGGACCCACTGGAGCAATCAGCAAGAGAATCCTGATTGCCCCTGACTATCGTGGTGAAGGCGGCACTATCTCTGTGCTTCGGTTTTGGTCAGGACCGCCAAAGGCTAGACGCCGTGAATTAGAAGTCAAATTTAATCAATTGAAAGATCGTGCCAGGCCGGTGAGCCGGTTCACGCGTTAGTTCAAACCGGAGAAACTTATGGACACGAGCATGTTTAGACCGGTTTGGGAAGAGCAGCGGGGAGACTCGGGAATCAGGCTTAGCTCTCTCTGGCAAGTGATGGGATGGCCCAACGGAGAATTAGGCCTGGAAGTGTCCGGGGCGATCCGTTGCCCCGACTGGCCGCCTGACCTTTTCGCCCTGGTCGCCGCGGCGCTCAGGAAATCCGGCGCCTACACTCTCCCCATCAGGCACCTGGAGAAGTCGCTAGCTGGAAACACCTTCGACGATATCGCAGGGGAATGGAAGAAGTGTGTCAATCAATTCATCGAGACTGGAGAGCCGTACTGTTTGCCGGCGAGTGTGGCTGAGCGTTGGAGGTTCGTGGCCAATGAGCAGGTTCTCAACTTACCTTTATCCAGACTCCTGGACGACAAGGAGGTGGCGGCGGCGCTGATTATACTTGCGGGCATCGCCGATGAGACCTGCGCGGGAGTCGGGCTACCGTTTGGCGATCACGGTACGGCGTTGCGCCGGTGCGCCGATCAATTGCTTTTTCCATCGCAATTCGGCTCGACGTTGTGCCGGTACGTACATCCGAGCGCCGGCAGAGTGTTGCCCAAGATGCACACGCCGCAGTGCGGCCTGACGATGCGATCGTTCTCCCACCACCTGGCGTTTTGCGAGACGGACGAGGTTCAGCCTGCGTGGCTTTCGGTTCCAGGAGCGCGGGGTGATGTCAACAACACGCACCACTTGAACATTCTGATTGCTCCCTGGCCGGAAGTGATCACGCCCGCGCAAATCCGCCCATCGTCATCTCAGCAGGGATCAAAGGACTACCGGTGTTTTGACTTCAACGTTGCGAGCAGTCAATTGAAGCTCGCAGCCAAGCTACAAGCGATGGCGGGGGAAGCGGAGAAGATCGTCGGCTCCCTGGATGCTGTTATCATGCCTGAGCTTTCGCTCTCCACGTACGACTATCGCGCGGCCAGGGCCGCGATGTTAAGGAAGGGTCTTTTGTTTATATGCGGAGTCGGGACCCGCAATGAAAACCGGGTGAACATTGACGTTCCCCTGAGCAAGTACCACGCAGTCCACCTACGCCAGCGGAAGCACCACCGGTGGAAGATCGATGAAGCTCAGATTCGTCAGTATGGACTCGGAGCCCGGCTCAATCCCGCGCACAATTACTGGGAGCGAATTGCGGTTGAGGATCGCAAGCTGATCTTCCTGGTGCTCCGGCCATGGCTGGTTACAACCGCGCTCATCTGTGAAGACCTTGCCCGCCACGATCCGGTGGGTGAATTGATTCGCGGAATAGGCCCAAATCTCGTAATTGCTCTCTTGATGGACGGCCCGCAACTGACCGGCCGCTGGGCCTCTCGCTACGCGGCGGGACTCGCCGACGACCCGGGCTCTTCCGTGCTTTCCGTGACCAGCCTGGGGATGGCCGAGCTCAGCCGTCCCAGCGATGGGAATTCAACGCCATCGCGGGTGGCGGCACTGTGGAAAGATGCATTTTGCGGAAAGCCGGTCGAGTTGACGGTCCCGCCCGGACACAGCGGCCTCGTGATTACGCTGGCGGTAAAGCGCGCAACGGAGCAGACGGCCGACCTTAGGACCGATCGCGACATGTCCAGCTTTCCGGTCCTCGTCGGCGTGCACCCGGTTAAGATCCCGGATCAAAAGCCCGACCTGGTGAACGACGATCTGAAGACCAACTGGATCAGTCCATACCAGGCGTTCCTGCTCGCGCGCCTCGCCCAAAGAAGCGGGTTGAAATCTTCGGTCGCACCCGAAGAATTATCCGAATTGAGCGACCAGGCCTACCGGATAGGGAGGGAACTCTGGAAGCTGAAGGCGGGCGACGAAAGCAAGGCTAACTCCGAGGCCGGCGAGTCCACCGTCGAAGAGTGCGCGACGGCTCGGGAAATCTTAGAGTGGCACGATACGAACACGCGGCCGGTGTAAAAGAGGTCTACGACACAGGGGCGCCGATGTACCAGATGTTGTCAGCGACATCGAGCACGATCCCCGAACCGTCGGGACGCGAGGGGTCGCCGGGCTTTGAGATCGATTCTGCGCCTGCTGCGATTGCCTTGCGATACGCGGCGGCCACATCCGCCACACCTACATAGAACATGCCCGGCATCGGCTGATAAATCCCCGTCGCATCAATCAACTCCACTGCGGAGTTGCCGATCTTCAGGGTGGTGTGAAGCAGGGCACCATCGTCGCCCACAGCGCGCCCCAACTCCACCGCGCCGAACGCAGCGGCCAGGAATTCGATTACAGGGATCGCGCGTTCCGGCTGGAGGAACGGCTGGACCGTCGGCGCACCCTCGGAGTAGTAGTTCTCTCCCTTAAACGTCGCGATGTACCAACAATTGCCGGATGGGTCCTGGATGTTGGCCGTACGTTCGCCCCATTCCTGATCCGCCGGTTCCTGGAGAGAGCGCGCTCCATTTGCCAGCGCCAAGCGGTAGGTAGCATCGGTGTCGGGCACGTAGATATGGAAGGCCATGGGGCGCGCGTCGCCTGTCCAGGCAACCTCGGCCCCTCCACCTCCGGCCATCAGGCGGGTGTCGCCGATTTGTAATTCAGCATGGTAGCCACCTGCCGAACCGACGCCGCTGACCTTTTGGACAGCACCAAAGACAGCGCGCAAAAAGTGTACGAGGACCGGAACGTCCTCAACGATGGGATATGCGACGAGAGTCTGTGATTCCATAGCCACCCTGTCACTGTAGCCGAACATTTGGGGTGAACGGGCGAGATGGGGGAACTATTTTGTGCCTTTCGGCGTAAGGGAGGCAAGGAGAATACCGCCCAAAATGGACACGCTCGCGCAGGACCTGCGATTCGGGTTGCGGCAATTCCGCAAGAATCCGGCATTTACCATCGCCGCTGTGTTGACGCTGGCACTGGGGATCGGCGCCAACGTGACGGTGTTCACCTGGTTAAAGTCGGTGATCATCAATCCTCTTCCAGGTGTGGACTCAAGCGATCTGATGATGTTGAAGTGGCGCACGCCGGAGGGAAACGGCGTCAGCTTGTCATGGCCCGACTACCTGGACTTCGGGCAGCGCAATCGGACGGTGGAGGGTCTGGCGGCAGGGCGAATGGCGGCATTCAGCCTGGACGGCGCCAACACCCAGGCCGAGCGCGTCTGGGGCATGCTGGTGTCGGCCAACTACTTCGACACGCTCGGCGTAAAGGCGGCCATGGGACGGACTTTCGTGCCGGCTGAGAATCAGGGCGCGGGCGGTCACCCTGTGGTGGTGATCAGCCATCAGCTTTGGCGGGATCGTTTCGGCGGCGATCGAGGCATTGTCGGGCGGGACATTATCCTGAATAAGCAGAGTTTCAAAGTAGTCGGCGTCACGCCGCCAGGGTTCCAGGGGTCGACACTTGGATTGCGCTTTGAGTTATGGATGCCGGCGGTTATGCAGCCGGTTGTATTGAGCGGCTCCGGCTCACTGAGCGAGCGCGGCTCGCACTGGCTGGAGGGTTACGCACGCCTGAAGCCGGGCGCCGACGCGCGCCAGGCGGAAGCTGACCTGAGCGGGATTTCGGCCCAGCTCACACGCGAGTTTTCCCAGTCCGACCGTTTTCCGCGCGCCATCCTCACCCCGATGTGGAAAGAAGGAGGGGGCCGCGTGCTGGCGCCGGTGATGATGCTGATGATGGGCGTGGTGGGAGTGGTGCTGCTCATCGCCTGCGCAAATATCTCGAACCTGCTGCTGGTGCGGTCGGCAGGGCGTCGTCGTGAGATCGCCATCCGGTTGGCGCTCGGCGTATCGCGCGCCCGGCTGATCCGGCAACTGTTCGTCGAAAACGGACTGTTGGCGCTTGCCGGCGGCTCAGCGGCGATGGCGGCGGCGCCCGTCACCGGTCAATTGCTTGGCAAACTAGCGCCCGCCAGCGATCTGCCGGTCAGCCTGACGTCCTCCGTCGATGTGAGCACTTTCCTGTTTGCGCTGGTGTTGTCGCTCGTAGCCACCACCTTGTTCGGACTCGCGCCTGCGCTCAAAGGATCCCGACCTGACCTGGTGGAGGCACTGAAGGATGACAGCGGCGGAGCAACGGGCGCGCGAAAGTCCTGGTTGCGCAATTCTCTGGTGGTGGCGCAAGTGGCATTATCGCTGGTGCTGCTGATTGCGGCGGGGCTGCTGCTGAAAAGCCTGTCGAACGCTCGCGCGGCAGATCCGGGTTTTGATCCGCGCAATGTACTTGTGGCCGGAGTGGACCTTTCGCCCAACGGCTACGACGCGGCGCGCGGCCGGGTGGCGCTGCGCCAAATGACCGAGAAGATTTCCTCGCTGCCGGGGGTAACGGCAGTCAGTACAGTTCGCAGGGTACCGCTCGGTTTGGGCGGTACGAGTTCTTCGGTGGCCGAGGTGGAGGGTTACACGCCGGGGAAGAACGAGGACATGCTGGTCTACACCCACATCGTCGGCGCCGACTATTTCCATACGATGAATACGCCGCTGATCTCCGGTCGCGAATTCGCACCGGGCGATTTGCAACAAACGCAGCTCGTGGTGGTGGTGAACCAGACTCTCGCCAAACACTATTTTGCCGGCGGGGACGCGGTGGGAAGAAGAGTGAGGTTGGGGCAGGATTGGCGGGTGATCGTAGGAGTTGCCAGGGATGCAAAGTTTCAGAGTCTAAGCGAAACGCCGGCACCGGCTTTGTATTTCCCCGTAAATCAGGTGTTCGCGTCGGAGGCGAATTTCCTGGTCCGTACGAGTGGCGATCCAGCAGCAATGGCGCGCGGCGTACAGGAGGCCATCCAGGGAGTGGACGCCTCGCTGCCGGTTTACTCGATGCGGTCGCTCGAAGCGTCGATTAGCGTGTCGTATTTCGCGCAACGCCTCGGAGGGTCCCTGCTGGGATTCTTCGGCGTTCTGGCGGTGGCTCTGGCGGCGGTCGGAATTTACGGGGTGCTGGCGTACGCAGTTGCCCAGCGGTCGAGGGAACTGGGCATTCGAATGGCGCTCGGAGCGACGCGAGGCGATGTACTCCGACTCATCCTGGGACAGGGCTTCAACCTCGCTGCCGCCGGACTCGCGATCGGTTTGGGAATAGCAGTCGGAGTGACGCGGTTAATGGGTTCACTGCTGTTCGGTGTTTCGGCGACGGATGTGCCGACGATGCTGACGGTCTCGCTGATGATGATGGGGGTGATCCTCGCCGCCAGTTATTTCCCGGCACGACGGGCGATGAGGATCAACCCGGTGTCGACGATGCGATACGAATAGCCGTCTATGCGTTAGGCGCGCTTACGGCGCTTGAATGCCAGGAGCAGGCCGGCCGTGCCGACGAGCGCCCAGGTGGACGGTTCCGGGACAGACGCGGGAGCGCACAGTGCAACATTGTCGAGGCTGACGGTCTCCACTAATCCTGTCGTGGTCTCTGCACCGATCCACAGTGCGGTCGCGTTGTGCAACGCGGTGTGGAAGTCGGCGGCCGACGCTTGGGCTCCGCCAGGCTGACCTACGTGCCAGTTCGCACCAGGCGCAAGAGCGATGTCGATAGTCGACCACTGTGTGCCTACCGGCTGAGAGGTGGGCGTATACACCAGTGTGAGACCGCCGCCCTTCAGCACGAGCAGCGAGCCAAAGTAGTCCGGTGTGGTGCTGGTCTTGATATCGAATGAGAACGTGCCGTTGTAAGCGCCAGCAAGTCCGCTGAGATAGCTGACGGGCGCCTGGAAGAACGTGGTGTTGGTGTCGGGATCCAGTATTGAGATGTCGCCGCCGGGATTGCCGCCGTTCGAATGAAAGGTGACGGCGAGGTTGGTGAGAACAGGAGAAATACCGGCAGCGGCCTCATCCGCAGTCAGGGCCAGCCATCCTTCGCTGTTCGAACTGAAATTGCTGGACGCAACGTTGGTGGAGCCAATGGGACAGGTGGAACAGGGTGGTGGCGGCGGACAGTAGGGAATCGCCGATGCCTGCCCGATGGATTCCATCAAAAAAAGGGCAGAAAGAAGAACGGTGTAACGCATTGATCGCTCCGATGTTTTCGTGTCGACTACTGTTCAGAACGTACAGCCTGAACTTGCAGCCATCAACGTCGGAAGTACTGGATCGTTGCGGGGTTTGGTACTCGTACGGCTGGTAACTACTTGAGCAAGTTTATGGTGCCACGGCACTTAAGAGAGCCGCAGCCGCATGGAACTTTTTCGACGTCGGCGTCGAAATGGTAATCCACCGTGAGCTCTTCGCCTTTGCGGATGTCGCGAAGCGAGTAGTACAAGATGTGTTCGCGCACAATGCGAGCCTCGCAATTAGGGTCGCAGGAGTGGTTTATGAACTCGGCGCCACTGCCGCCTACCGACCCATCCAGCGTCCAATACGAGTCGAGAGTGAAGAGGTAATTGAACTCGCGTTCGTCGCATCGCCGTTTGGTTTCGCGACGGCTGATGCGCTCGCCGGTGTACTCGATCACCTTGCGCTTTTTGGGGATCGATTCTCCAGCATAGACGCCCCACCGGTGGATCTTGGATTGGGCGATCTTGAGCTTGAAAGTAGTGTTATTTGGGTTGATGGTAGGAACAGCAGACATGAAGTGGAAGAGGCAGCCGAACGCTGCCGTTTCCTGAGGTTAGCAGATTGTCTATGCTGAGACTCTAAAAATCTTCGTCAGCGGGCCGGGATTTCTTTCCTTTTCGCCGCATAACGATGATAGCGACGCAGAGAACCGCCAGCACGCCGGAGATGATTTGAACGGTAGTTTGGTCCACGAACGATTGAGTCCTTTCCTTCGATATGGGTATTGGGAACCCGGCCTGCTTATCCAACCTTCTGCTTAATGACTTCGATCAATTCCTTGACGGCAGCCGCGCTCTTGTCGAGCATCGCCTTTTCATCCGCCTCGAGACGGATCTCATAGATCTTCTCAATACCGTTGGCGCCAAGCTTCACGGGTACGCCTACGAATAGTCCGTCTACGCCGTACTCCCCTTCGAGGAACGCGGCGCAAGGAAGTACTTTCTTCTTGTCCTTGAGAATGGACTCGGCCATTTCAACCGCTGCGGCGGAAGGCGCGTAGTACGCACTGCCCGTTTTCAGATACTTCACGATCTCGGCCCCGCCGTCGCGGGTTCGTTGAACCAGGCGGTCGAGCGTCGCCTTGTCGAGCAGTTCAGTGAGGGGGATGCCAGAGACATTGGAAAGCCGAGTGATCGGGACCATGGTGTCACCATGCCCGCCAAGGACCACCGCGGTAACATTCTCCACTGAAACCTTAAGTTCCTGGGCGATGAAGGTACGGAAGCGGGCGGTGTCGAGCACGCCGGCCATGCCAATAACGCGATTTTTCGAGAACTTGGACACGTTCATCGCTGTCCAACACATGGCGTCGAGCGGGTTGGTTACGAGGATGAGGATCGAATTGGGCGAATACTTTACTGCCTGCTCGGTCGCCGTCTTCACCACTTCATAGTTGGCGAAAAGAAGGTCGTCGCGGCTCATGCCGGGCTTGCGGGGGAAGCCCGCCGTGATGATGACGATGTCGGAGTTGGCCGTCGGCTCGTAATCGTTCGAGCCTGTGATGGTAACGTCGTAACCCTCAATCGGACCCATCTGAAGCGTATCCAACGCTTTTCCTTGGGGCACGCCCTCCACGACATCGACCAGCACGACATCGGCTAATTCCTTGTGCGCGATATTCACAGCACAATTGGCGCCTACGTTGCCGGCGCCGACCACTGTTATTTTTTTACGCATGAAAACAAAAGTATAATCCCTTCTGGGCCAGGAGGCCACCGTTTGCCACTATACTTCGAAGACTTCGAGACCGGCACCACCAACACCTCGCGTGGCCGGACCGTTACGGAAGCCGACATTGTCAATTTCGCCGGCGTATCAGGCGACTTCGTCGAATTGCATATGAACGAGGAGTACGCCAAGCAGGGTCCTTTCGGGCGCCGGATCGCGCACGGGTTGCTGGTACTCAGCATCTCTTCGGGGTTGAGCGTCCGCATGCACGATATGAGCGACACCATCATTGCGTTCTACGGCATCGATAAACTGCGCTTCGTAAAGCCGACCTTCATCGGCGATACCGTTCGCGTGGTGAAGAAGGTGCTGGACAAGCAGGTGAAAGAAGCCGGCGGCGTGCTGACGTTCGAGACCCAGGTAGTGAATCAGAACAACGAGCCGGTGATCGTTTATACCGACAAGCTAATGGTCAAGCGCCGCCAGTCATGACCGCTTTAGAGGGCATCCGCGTCCTCGATTTGACACGCTTGCTGCCGGGTGCCGTGGCCACCCAGATGCTGCGCGATTTTGGCGCCGAAGTGATCAAGGTCGAGCCCCCGGGCGGAGGCGATTATGCACGAACGCTGCTCACTAGTGGCGACGGCTCCAGTCCGATTTTCGAAGCCACGAATCGCGGGAAAAAGAGCGTCGTGCTCGATTTGAAGGACGCTGCGGGCCGCGAGGCTCTGCTGAAGTTGGCGGAGTCGGCGGATGTACTGGTAGAGGGTTTCCGGCCCGGCGTCCTCAATCGCCTGGGCGTCGGCTACGACGTGCTGCATGCCCGCAATCCGCGGTTGGTGGTGGCGTCGATCACCGGTTACGGCCAGACGGGTCCGTTTCGTGATTTTGCCGGGCACGACCTGAACTATCTGGCGCTGGCCGGCGTTCTGGATGTAATCGGCGTGAAGGGCGGTCCGCCGTCAATACCGGGCGTGCAGATTGCGGACATCGCCGGCGGGTCGCTGAACGCCGTAGTAGGGATCTTGCTGGCGCTGCAGGCACGGTCGCGCACAGGCGAGGGCCAGCAAGTGGATATCTCGATGATGGACGGAGCCGCGTCTTTGCTGGCTGTGGTGATGGCGACCGGCGGCAGATCGCGTCGCGGTGACGATACCCTGAGCGGCCGGTACGCGTGCTACCACGTCTACGCCTGTAAGGACGGTGGCTGGCTGACGGTGGCGGCGCTCGAGGTCCGGTTCTGGCGTAACCTGTGCACGCGATTGGGGCTTGAGGAGTTGGTGGCGGACCAGTTTGCGGGAGAGCCCAGGCAGTCGGCAGTGAAGGCGGTGCTGGCCGGGCGTTTGGCTGAATCGACTGCTGAGGAGTGGTTTGAACGTCTAGGGGCCAAGGATTGCTGCGTGGCGCCGGTGCGTAGTCCACTGACGGCGTCTGTGAACGTCAGGCCCTCACCGGTGTTGAGCGAAACGCCTGGACGCTACGATGGCTTGGCTCCGGCGCTAAATGCCGACAATGGAATCCTCAAAGAACGGTAATCCAGTCCGATACGACTACAGAGGAGTTATCTGTGGCCGTCAGAATTGGGGTTCGCTGTTCATGTCTGCTGTTGGGGGCGATTTGCCTGGCGCGGGCGCAAAAGCCCGCCGAGCCTAAGCAAGACCCGCCGATCCAGGACAACAGCTTTCTGATTGAGGAAGCCTACAATCAGGAGCCTGGCGTCGTGCAACACATCAGCCTGTTCTCGCGGATGTGGAACAGCAAGGACTGGATATACAACTTCACGCAAGAATGGCCCGGCCGGAATCCGCGCCATCAATTCAGCTATACGGTGTTGGGGATGCATGCCGGGGCGTTCACCGGTGCGGGTCTTGGCGATGTCGCGCTGAATTACCGCTACCAGGTGTTGGGAAACGGAGAGTCCAGGTTGGCCTTCGCACCGCGGCTATCGCTGCTCGCGCCCACCGGAGATGTAGGTTCCAGCCGGGGCATGGGTGGAGCGGGAGTACAGGTGAACCTGCCGCTCAGTATAGTGCTGCAGCGCCGGCTGGTTAGCCATTGGAATGCTGGAGCAACATGGGTGCCGCGCGCTCAGGACGCTGACCACAATCACGCTAGTTCTGCCGGCTACAACCTCGGACAGAGCCTGGTTTTGAGTACCCATCCCCGCATCAATCTGATGCTTGAGACCACGATGAGCCGTTTTCAGTCAGTGACCGGGCCAGGACAGACGGAATGGGCAACTGTGATGTACGCGAGCCCGGGAGTCCGGTGGTCGTACAACCTCGCGAGTGGCTTACAAATCGTACCGGGAGTCGCCGTGCCGGTGGGCTTGGCCGGTGGAAGGGCAGAAAAAGGGCTGCTCCTGTACCTGAGTTTCGAACATCCCTTTACGAGGTCGCGGCTTTAAGACAGACGGCGTGCGAGCACCACGGTGATGTCGTCGGCTGGCGGTGCACCTTTCGTGAAGGTGAGGACGGCCTTGAGGATGTCCTGCACGAGGTCATTGGAGGTCGCGGCATTGCTCTCGATGATGGCCTGAGCCAGGCGATCCTCGCCAAATTCCTCGTCCACGTCGACGGGCATCGCTTCGGTCACGCCATCGCTGAACAGGACCAACGTGTCGCCCGGGTCGAGGTGCGAGGTTGATTCCTGGTAGGGAAATTTCGCCATGATGCCGAGAATGATGCCGCCGGCCGTCAGTTTCTCCACTTCGCCGTTTTTGCGAACCACGAGCGGCGGATTGTGTCCGGCATTGCAGTACTCCACGTTGCCCGTCGCCGGATCGAGATCGCAGATAAAGAACGTGATGAACCGGTTATCCGGGCAGTTGGAGGCGACGGCGCGATTGAGCCTTGCGACATTCGTTGAAAGCTCGCCGGGGTTCTCGAACAGAACCTGAACCCTGGCCTGCAAGCTCGACATCATGAGTGACGCCGGCAGCCCTTTACCGGCAACGTCGCCCACCAGCATGGCGATGCGGCCGTCCGGGTAGGTGATGTAGTCGTAGTAATCGCCGCCGACGGTACGGCAGGCCGCGGTATGGCCCGCAATATCGAAGCCGGGAGCAGTTGGGTCGGAGCGGGGCAAAAGTCCACGCTGGATTTTGGCAGCCTGATCGAGATCCTTCGCCAGCAAACGCTCGGCGGCTTCCACCTCAGCGAGACGGGCATGCTCAATACGAATGGCGGCGACGTTCGCCATCACGGTGAGCAGGTTGAGATCGTCGCGAGTGAAAGGACGGATGAGATTGGGCGAGTCGAGGTAGATGAGGCCGATGACGCGATCCTGCGCCTGCAGCGGAACCGCGAGCATGCTGCGGATGTTCTGGGCGACGATGCTCTGGCGTTCGCGGAAAGCCTGGTCGGACTGGGCGTCGAGAACGAGCAGCGACGCGCCCTCGCGAATCACGCGGTCGCGCACGGCTGAGCTGATCTGGAAGCCCTGGCCGCGCATGGCCCGCACTACTAGTTCATCTCCCTCGAGCGTCATGAGAATACCGCGGCCGGCGCTCACAGCCTCGAGCGACAGATCCATGATGACTTCGAACAACTCGCTGAGCGGACGGTGTCCGGCGAGTTCGCGGCCGGCGCGGATGAGAGCGCGCGTTTGCGGCTGACCTGTAAAAACGCGAGTCTTCGAGGTGTCTTCCTGGTCCGGGCCCATCAGGCCTTCGAGACTGGTTGCCACCGTCGTAGTGGCAGTGGGAACGACAGCACTATCAACGAACACTACGGTGTTGGCGGCGGGGACGGCATTTTTCCCGCTCTCGACGAATTCGATGGTGAGGTGGCCGGCGGAGATGCGATCACCCAGTCGGAGCGTATAAGGCGCCGCAATGCGGTTGCCGTTGACGATGGTTCCGTTCTTGCTATTCAAGTCGCGAACCACCCAATCGTGGCCCGTTCGCTCGATCACCATGTGCTGCCGCGAGAGACCGGCGTCGTCGGGGTAGCAAAGGGTATTTGTCGCGGCGCGGCCGAGCGGAACGGGCTCGGTGTCGAGAATGATCGTGCGGCTCTTGCCGTCCGGAGTGCGGACAACAAGCTCGCGAGTCGGCGTGGTAGCGGAAGAAGTCGTCACCACCGTCCATTTTACGCATGCGGTGGGCAAAGTCGCTTGTGGATCTTTTCAAAT
Organism: Bryobacterales bacterium; assembly: GCA_038212445.1. Lineage (GTDB taxonomy): Bacteria > Acidobacteriota > Terriglobia > Bryobacterales > Bryobacteraceae > TMP-7. The sequence goes on along the minus strand of JBBQUM010000003.1, from coordinate 318,313 downwards.
CACTCGGATTTCTTCAGATCGCGGCGCATCTCGTCGATGTGCGCGAGAAGAAGAATGCCCTTCTCCCAATCAGGATAGGAGCGGATAGCGGCCTCGAACGCGTTCAGTTCGGGCTCCATCGCACAATGATTCCCCGCCAGCCACAGGAGCGCCTGTTCGTAGGAGTCCACCTCCACCTGGACGTCGCGGAACTGCGTGTTCCGGTTCGACAACCGCAGGGCGGCGGCTCGAAGGCCAAGGCGTTTTCGCGAAACTTCACAAAGCCGGACGGGGGCTCCAATTCCAACTCCCGCAAAACCGGCAGCGGCCTGTCGTCCCCAGTAGCCAGCATCTGCTCCACGTCCGTTTGTTTGTGGCTGAGCCCGCGAACGCCCTGTAGGGCCCGCTCGCGCAAGTCAGCGTCGATGCCCGACTGCGTGAACTTGAGCCATTCCGCAACCGGAGTGGCTGGTGTAAGAGCGTCTAAGGAGTCCGCCATCGCCTGCCTCGCGGCGGCGCGCTGCTTCCTGATCTCGGGCATCTGCGCCACCCGCAACCAGGGAACGATTGAGAGCAGCAGAATGACGCTCCAAGCGACACCCCCGGCCACCTTGCCGGAAAAAGCGGAGTGAAATCCGGGCAGCAACGCCCACGCTGAAAATGTGAAGACGAGGAGGGGTACAACTACCGGCACCACAATCATCCACTTCACCGGTTCCCGATGGCCCAGCAGATCGAGGACTGCGAGCGCTGCTGCACCAGACGCAGGGAGCAATACAACGGCTACGGGCTTCACCCAACCCGGCATGGAGCCCTTGACGGCAGCCACAACCAGGAGGACAGCGAGCAGGATCCAGACGATGATCAGGCCGATCGCGCCGAAGGCTTGAGATAACGCATTCCCGGCGGCATCGGAGTCGTTCAGCGTCAGCAGATTTGCGATGACACCGAGCCACAACGGCACCGCAATCAGGCACACCAGGGCGGCCAGCATCATGGCTGCGCTTCTTCGAGCGGTCGCCAACCCTTAGGCATGTCCTTCTCCCAGGCACGCCCATCCTTACTACGGTAATTCCCGCCCGCCGCACAGCAACCGCCCGCGCCGATGGCGGTCTTGCCGAGCGTCACCTGCACATAGTCGTCGTCGGCGTGGATCGACTGGCGGGAGCAAACCGTGAAACCGAGATAGAATTCGGTGCTGAGCACCTTGGTGCGCCGCACGCTATCGCCTGACGCATTCAACAGATAGACCGAGCAGTCCTGCAGCAGGAACGCGACAGGCACGCCGTGGAGCGTGGCTTCGAAGACGCGCCCGCCCTTTTGGCTCATGTCAGATTTATATCGCGCGAGTCGCTGCGCAGGCGTCGTACGACTCAGCCAGTAAGCCAGACCTGCCGCTATCAGGACGAACAGGATCACAAGCCTTGCGATTGTCTTTTTCACGTTCGTCCCCAGTTTGTCCAGTGGAACACATTTTTCCGCAAAGCCTCCCCATGCTGGGGCGCTTGCCCGGCGCCTACGGCTTCGCGATCTTCTCGATCTGTTCAGCGGGAACGTCCGGTCCGAGGATCTGACGCACCGCGGTCTCGAGCACCTCATCGCGCCCGGCGCGAATTCCCGAGATGGTCGGCCGTACTTCGACGTCGGGGATGATCCCAACCCGCTGAGTGGGTCGTTTGTCTGGATAGAAAACGCCGATACCGCTGATCATGCTGCTGAGCCCGCCCGGTAGCGGAATCGTGGAGACGTTGCCGTCCGCGCCTGCCGTTGTGCTGCCCACCACCTTGGCCCCTGGCGCAATCCGGAACGCCATCGTCGTGTACTCCGCCTGGCTCTGCGAAACCTCGTCAACCAGGATCACCACTTTGCCGGTATGGTGCGGAGTCTCTGGTTTTAGCGTCAACGGCTGACCCCAGTGAAAGGCTCCTGGATTCGAGAGGTCGCCGAAGGTGAACCTCACAAACTCGGTTTCGCTGGCAACCAATCGCGAGCCCAACGCGAACACCATGAAGGCCGACGGGTAGTTCCGAATGTCGATAATCAAGCCCTTGGATCCCGCAGCGTCGTCGATGTAGCGTGCGGCTTCCGGCAACTTCACCGAAGAGAGCTTCAGGTACGCTACCTCGGGAGAGAGCTTCCTGAATGTGTCGCCGCGAAGATCGTGGGTTGAAGCGATCGTCAGTCCCGCCGACGGGACGCGGTCCGCTGCGACGTCGACAACCTTGCCCTCACGCTCGACGCTGACCACCGCTTTGCCGCAGGCGCCGTTTAGCATCGACCGCGCAACGTCGCGCAGCTGGGTGACGCGATTGGACGCAGCGTAGTAGGGCAGCCAGCGCTCGAGGAGCGACGTCACCGCCACGCCGTCGATGCTGGTCACCACGTCCCCTTTTTTCAGGCTGCCTTCTCTCGCCGACTCGTTCAGGTAGCCCGTTACGAGGGGGCGATTCTCAATGAACCGTACTTCCACCGGAATCCGGCAATTGCCGGCAGGCGGTCGAATGCTCAGCGAACTCCACAAATTAGCGTGCGTGTCGTGGACTCGCGCGATCAAGGCCATCATCTCGAGTTGATAGAAGTCCTGAGTGCCCGCGAGCGCGATTTTCGGGATGGACTCCGCCAGCACCTTGTCCCAGTTCTCACCAATCACATCGCGGTCAGGGAACCAGTAGGCGATGATGTTCCAGAACCGGTACAGAGCCAGCAGTTGGAACCCTGCGTCAGGGATTTTGACGTTCTTGTAATCAGATTCGTGCTCAAATTTGGGGTTCAAGACGCCCGGCATTTGAGACACGTAGCACTGCTGACCAGCCGTCCGCCTGCTGTGGACGGCCTGCAAACTGACGGCCAGTTTCGCGCCAAGCAATGCTGTATCGGAAATCCAGTCCAGGTCCGGACGCAGGTGCACATCTTTCTCGGCCAATTGCGCGCAGCGGTCACAGGGACCGGCCGGTCCAATGTCGTCCACCCACTTTGCGAGCGCTGCCTGAGCCGAGGTTCGATCAGGCGCAGCGACAATCGCCGGCAGCACGCGAAACAAATCGTAGTCCAGATGGCGCTTGCCTGACGTGACTTGCGGGTGATGGTACTTCACATAGCCCCACACCTTCCCCAGTAACGCAAGATTCCCGACTTGCACGCTAGACAGCTCTTTGAGGACGATCCCGGATCCCGTGTCGAACTCATGATCGCTGTCGAGCACCGTCTTTGGACGCACCGCCTCGGGCGCTTCCCACACCGGTTTGCCGTCAACCAGTAGCTGCATGTCGTCCACCCAGGCTCTCCCGGTTCCCGACATCAGAAAGCCGAAGAATAGCTGTTTGGCTTCCTTCTCGAGCGGCAGATTGACCGTGTACTCAACCCAATCCAGCGTTCCCTTCAACTGGCGGTTCTGCATGTTGTCAAAAGCCACCGCACCCGCGTCACCGTCCTCTCGAAGCCAGAGACCCACCGTCCCGCTCACGTCTTCCAGGCGCAGAAAGCCCTTGAGTTGAATTGACGAGCCGGCGAAATCGACAGGGAACCCGATGGTGATGGTGGAAAACTGTCCTGGACTGCCGGCTACGCGTTCGAGCCGCGCCGATGCGCGTCCAGCGTGCACGATCTTATCGTCGACGAAAGCTGTCCCTGCAGGGCCGCCGCCCCAACCGGCGGGCCATTGCCCTTTCTGCTCAGCTTCGAAATTCAAGATATTCGCCAGTCCTGGCGATCGAGTAGCGGTCTGAGCCCAGACTTCGAGAGTCAGAATCAACGAGAGTAGGCCCAATCTCATCGCTAGATGATATAGCCCGCCACGTTCGGGCACAAGAAACTACTTGGGCCGGGACGCCGAGCGCTTCTTCTTCGCGGTCTTCCCGTTCTTTTCCACACGGACCTGCCACGCCGCACGCAGGGCCCCGGCGAGAACGTCCTCATTCGCCTCGGCAAGCCGGATGTGCGTCATGCCCATCCTTCCCCAGCCTCCGGCGATGGGGACGAACACCTCGGGTCGCTCGCCGACAAACTCCGCCTGCTGCTCGGGCGTGATCATCAGGTTGCCGTATCCCTGCTTCACCGATGCCAGCGTGGCGAAGATCCTGCCGCCCACTCGAAAGTCCACCGCACCCATGTGCGCACCTTCTTCTGCGCCCGGCAGCGCGAGTGCGATCCGTTTGAAATCCGCAGCCGTCATTTGAGTAGCGTACCCCACCGCAAGCCGGCCTATGCTACTCTGCTGGGTGCGTGAGGGACGCATCCGGTCCGCGGAAAGGGTAGAAGCCCCCCTGGTTGTTGACGAGTTTCGCGAACCTTCTTTCAGCCCGGCGTGCGGACAACGGGCGGCTCATGAAAGGAGGTCGCTATGTCGACCCATCCGTCCGAAGTTCCCCAATCGCTCCCCGAGCGTCCCAACTTACGTCACCTCAAGGATCAGGCTAAGGATCTGCTGGCTGCCGGAGGTGCCGCCACCCTCGCCGAGGCCCAATTCAAGATCGCCCGTTCCTACGGATTTGCAAGTTGGCCCAAACTCAAAGCTCATGTCGACTCGCTCGCGGAGTTCGGCCAACTGAAAGCCGCGCTCGATGCCGAGGACTACCCGCGCGCCAAGGCCCTTCTCGTCGGCAATCACGAACTCCATCGCGCCCCATTAGGCTACGCCAAGAACGGACCCCTGACCTGGGTGGCCGAATGCCGCGTTCCGTGGGGACCGCCAACTCCCGAACGCCTCGCGATGGTGGAATGGATGCTCGCAAATGGGTCGGATATTCACCAGGGCGGCGATGGACCGCTGATGCGTGCGGCGCTCAATGAAGTCCGCCTCCCGATGATGGAGTTACTGGTAGCGCAGGGAGCCGACGTCAACGCCGAGTGGAACGGCGATTTCCCGATCATCTTCGCGCCGTGCGAGACCCTGAACCTGGCGGGTCTTGCGTGGCTCCTGGAACACGGAGCGAATCCCAATTGCTCGCGACCTGGACGCCGGGATACGGCCCTCGACTATCTCATTGGCACTTACCCGCGCTCGGGAGAACTGGCCGGCTGTATCGACGTGCTCATCGCTCATGGCGCCACCACTCGCTACGACTTGCCCGGCGTCCTCGACATCCTCACCGGCCGTCTCGACCGTCTAGCGGACCGGCGTGATCAGGATCCAGCGTTGGTCCACCGGCAGTGGCCCGAGTTGGATTGCGGCAGCACTGGCGCTCGGCGTCTGCTGCTCCAGGGTGCGACGCTGTTGCATGTCGCAGCGGAATTCGGGCGCGTCGATGCCGCCCGATTACTGCTCGAACGGGGCGCTGACGTTAACGCTCGTGCGGCGCTGGACGACTCCGGCGTTGGGGGACAAACTCCAATATTTCACGCAGCCTCGCAGTTTGACGACTACGGACTGGAGGTCGCTCAACTTCTGTGCGACCGTGGAGCCGACCTCTCCATTCGAGTCAGGCTTCCCGGTCATTATGAACGGCCGGGCGAGATAGTGGAGTGCACGCCGCTCGAATATGCGTTGCTATTCCCAGGCGACGAAGGCGAAACCGTCGAGTTGCTGCGCGCGCGGGCTAGCTCTTCGGGAATCCGGGGTCAGCCTTAACCTCGAGCAGCTGCAGCGTGTGCCGTTGCGAGTGAGCCGCGAGAAGCAGATACCACTGATAGAGATCCAAAGGTCCGAGCAGAGGGTGGGGCGCAAATCTCACCCGTAGCTCGTCCTGGGTGTTGTCGACATAGTCGATGTTCTTGTCGCGTGCGATCTTGAAATGTTCCACGGCTTCTTGCGGAGTCTTGAAGCGATGATTGGGACGGATCGGTTCGGGCGCCTGCACTTTCTGGGAACGATCGATCACCATCGCGACGAGTTTCTCATCCTTGCCGCGCGCCTCCGCCGTTGGAATCTTCTTGTCGGGCTGAGCCGGAGCGTCCACCATCTTCTGGATCATGCCTCCGATGTATTCCTCGCTGATCGCGATGTGTTCAGCGCACTCGGCGGCGGACCAGCGGTCTGGCGCAGCCTTGAAATTCCATTGGGCTTCCGTAAGGCCGACCACCGAATCGAGAAACATCTTACGGGAGGAGTGAAGTTGGCTCAGTGCATAGTCGCGGTCTCCGCGGCTTAGAACATCAGCCGACCAGACGGAGGGCGAACAAGCCGCCGCGGCGGCAATCAGGAAAAGGGCACGCATGACCCTCATCTTCGCCGAACCCTGGGAACGGCGCAAGTCGCTCCTCTCCTATGCGATGCACCTATCCCTAAACGTTTCTTCCAGTGAGGACGATAAGGAGTGTGAGTAATCAGCCAAAATGCAACCCAACCGCACGGTGGACGCCGCTCACGCCCAAACCACCGACGGGCGCGCCGAAACTGCACGCCACGACCCAGACAGCTTAAATCCAGACGTCCGCGACTTCGGGCCGCGCCCGGAACTGCCGCCCGAACTCGCGGGAACGCCTTTCGATGTGCTCCTTGAGGTTGGCGAGACCCCGACTATTCTCATTGTTGACGACCTGGACATCAACCGGCGTCTGCTCAAAGCGATGCTGAAGACTTCGGATTACCGGATTCGCGAAGCCAAGCGCGCTGCCGAAGCGTTCATGATTCTGGACAACGAGAAAGTTGATTTGATCGTTGTCGACCTGATGATGCCGGAAATCAGCGGCCCTGAATTTTGCCGCCGAGTAAAAGGAAATCGGCGTACCCGGCTGACACCAATTCTTATGGCGACCAGCGTTCAGGGCGTCGAGAACGAGATTGCCGGCATCGCCTCCGGCGCGGACGAATTTCTGCTCAAGCCGATCCACCCGACGGTGGTGCGCACACGCGTTCAGGCCATGCTGCGGAATAAGGCGCTCATCGATTCTCTCGAGGAAGCGGAAACCATTCTGTTTGCCTTGGCGCAGACCGTGGAACATCGCGACCGGTATACCGGATCTCACTGTCAGCGTCTGGCCAACTACGGAGTCGCGCTTGGAAAGGCGCTTGGCTTGCCGCGCCTGGAACTGCTCTCGCTTTTCCGCGGTGGGTTCCTACACGATATCGGAAAAATCGCGATTCCGGACCGGATCCTGTTTAAGGAAGGTCCGCTTACCGAAGAAGAATGGCGCGCAATGCGTATGCACACGGTAAAAGGCGAGGAGATCTGCCGGCCATTGCGCAGTCTCGCATCTGTCCTGCCCATCATCCGCAGCCACCACGAACGGTGGGACGGCAAGGGCTATCCGGACGGGCTCAAAGGTGAGGACATACCGCTGCTGGCCCGGATTCTGCAGACGGTGGACATCTACGACGCGCTCACCACCGCACGGCCCTACAAACCGGCGATGACTCATGAGGAAGCCATGCTCACGCTCGAGCAGGAATGCGCCCGCGGCTACCGTGACCCGGATCTCGTTTCGATGTTCTCAGAGATCGTGAAGGCGTTGATCGTCGAAAATCAGGACGTCACGCTCCAGGATTCTCTACTGTCGATGGACCGGCATCTCCGGTAACATCAAAATACAGTTGCGATAGACTGACGGGCGATGACGTCCGCCAGTCTTCTTGCCCTACTCCCCTCCCTCCTCGCCCCCTGCATCGCCCTCGCCCAACCGCTCCAGGCGCCTCTGCCCGCTGAACAGCGAACGGCTTGGTTTCGCGACGCCAAGTTCGGCATCTTTATCCACTGGGGCGCATACTCCGTGATCGGCCGCCACGAGTGGGCGCGCAACCGCTTCGAGATTCCGCAAGCGGAGTACGACAAGTTCGCCCGTCAGTTCAATCCCGTGAATTTCAACGCGGACGCCTGGGTTGACCTCGCCGCCAACGCGGGAGCCCGCTATATGGTGATCACATCGAAGCACCACGACGGCTTCGCCATCTTCCGATCCAAAGTAAGCGACTACGACGTCGAGATCACGCCCTATGCAGGCGATCCGCTCAAGCAACTTGCCGACGCGGCGCAGCGCAAGAACATGCGCTTGGGCTTTTACCACTCGATCATGGACTGGCATCACCCCGACTACATCCCCAAGCGTTCCTGGGAAGTGCCCGGCACTCACGACGGGCGTCAGGATTCCGGCGGCAATATCGACAAGTACATCGAATTCATGAAGACTCAATTGCGGGAGTTGCTCACCGGTTATGGCGACGTGGCCACCATCTGGTTCGACGGCGAATGGGAGCATTCAACCAAGGAGATGCACTCCGACGAGGTCTTCGACTTCATTCGCTCCCTGCAGCCCAACACGTTAATCAACGACCGTATCTACCGGCGCGAGCCTGGCAACCGCGCCGATTACGGCACGCCCGAGCAGTTTGTACCGGCGACCGGCTACAAGGATAAGGACGGTAACGCCCTTCTCTGGGAATCGTGCGTCACGATCAATACCGATAGCTGGGGCTACAACAAGTACGAAACTGACTTCAAGACTCCGCGCGACTTGATCCGGATGCTGATTGAAGTGGTAAGCAAAGGCGGCAACCTGTTGCTGAACGTGGGGCCTCAACCCGACGGTCGCATTCAGCCGGAGTTCATCACCCGGCTCAACGCGATGGGCGATTGGATGAAGGTGAACAGCGAGGCGATCTATGGGACGACGGCAAGTCCGTTTACCCGTCTGCCGTTTTTCGGACGCGCTACCGCCAAGGGGAACACGCTATACCTGCACGTTTTCCAGTGGCCTGCCGACGGCAAACTGAGAGTGCCCGGACTTGCGAACACCGTGCGATCCGTCCGGGTGATTGGCGGAAGCGGACAACAGGCGGAGAGTACACGCGACGGTGACGACGTTCTACTGCAGTTGCCGGCAACAGCGCCGAACGAAATCGCCTCGGTGGTTGCACTGGAACTCGATGGTCCGCCACGCGTGGCCGCATCCGTAGCGATTCGTCCTCAAAAAGACGGCACTCTCCGGTTGGGGGCTGATTCCACCGAGATCGAATCCAATCTGGGTCAGCGCGCCAAGAAGGAAAACCTGCTGGGGCATGTCTACGTCACTCAATGGACGCGGGGAGAAGACAAGCTAAACTGGGTGGTCAATGTCCCAGCGGCCGGCGAATACAAGGTAGAGATTTCGTACGGCGCCGGACGTGGGTCGGTAAACAATAAGTTCGTCGTCAACGGATTGAAAGCTACTGTGAAGCAGACTTCGAGCGACTTGGCGTTTCGCACGTTTGAGCTGGGCAAGATCCGCCTGGCCGCCGGCGAGCAGACCATCCGGATTTCCGCGCCGCCGAAGGAAAAAGGACCCGGCATGAATTTCGAACACCTGGTGCTGAAGCGCTAACATGCAGCGGTCGCCACTCGATCGCCTGGAACGGGAAATCGTGCGGTGCGAGTTGTGCCCCAGGCTCCGCGAATACTGCAAGACCGTGGCAGCCACCAAACGCCGCGCCTACCTGGAGTGGGACTACTGGGGCAAGCCCGTGCCCGGCTTCGGCGATCCAGCAGCCCGGTTGTTCATCATCGGACTGGCGCCGGCGGCCCATGGCGCAAACCGTACCGGTCGCGTCTTTACGGGAGACCGCTCCGGTGATTTTCTGTACCGTGCGCTCTACGAGAATGGCTTTGCGTCCCAGCCCCAGAGCCTTTCACGCGACGACGGTATGCGTCTGAGCGGAGCCTGGATCAGCGCAGCCGTGCGGTGCGCCCCACCCGACAACAAACCCCTGCCGGAAGAGTTCAGCACCTGCCGTCCCTATTTGGAGCAGGAATTGCGGTTGCTGACGGACGTAAGAGTGGTTGTCGCGCTGGGTCAACTGGCGTTCAACGTCTACCTGTCGATTCTCAAGGAGCGCGGTATCATCAACAGTCGCGCCGCGTTCGCGTTCGGCCATGGAGTCGAACATCAAATTCGGCCCGGCCTGCCCATGCTCCTCGCTTCCTACCATCCGAGTCAGCAGAACACTTCCACTGGTAAGCTCACGGCAGAGATGTTGCGGAAGATTTTCGCTCGCGCCCTGGAAATGACGGAGAATCAGAAGTCATGAGACAGGTATGCGGGCTGGCATTCTTCGCGGCCATGCTCGCGGGTTCGCAGCCATTGCTACCCCCGGCGCAGGAAAGTGCTTTCGTGCCTGTTGTCGTGACGGGAGTTCGTGATCAACCGGTAACAGGGCTGGAAGCGGACAACTTCCGAGTCTTCGAGAACGGGTTCGAGCAGACTATCAGCTATTTTTCAAGCAAAGACGATCCGGCTTCGGTGGTTATCGTCCTGGACACAAGCGCCAGCCGGCGCGACCGCTTAAACCGAGCGCGGACAGCGATGGCGGACTTTGTTTCGTCGCTGCCTCCCCAACACGAAATTCTCGTCATCGACTTTAGTAGCGGCGTGCCAGGCGCGGCTAGTTTCACTCGCGACAAGCAGTCGGCCATCGAGCAGTTGAAACACGCAAAGGCAGGCGGACCGACGCCGCTGATCGATGCCGTTTTCCTTGCTCTCGAAAAGCTGCGCACTCGCCCAGCCAAGCAGCGGAAAATCATTTTGGTGAATTCGGACGGTGACGATGACACCAGCCGTCACAATGCGATTCAGCTGGAGGTCCAGATCGCCAAGTCCGATGTCGTGATCCTCGCCATGGGTCCGGCGGCGATTCCGGACTCTGCCGGTCATCGCACACCGCTGCTGGAGTTCGCCGCCTGGACGGGCGGCCGCTACGTGGTTGAGGATACGCCAAGCGCCGGCCGGCTGATTGCCGAGACGCTGAAGAATCAATACGTGTTGGGCTACAAACCCTCGGACGCCGCGCGCAGCGGGAAGTACCGCAAGCTCAGGGTGGAGGTTCGCCCGCCAGCACCAGGTTCGAAGATGAGGGTCAGCTTTCGCCCCGGCTTTTACGCGCCCGAATAGGCTAGACGACCTTCGAGCCGTCGGCCGACAGCGCGACCTTGCGGCCCGCCAGCATGGCCTGATTCGCCATGTGCGGACCCGCCACTGACATCGCGGCCAGGCGGACAGGGCTGTTCGGCTCTTTGCGCGACTTCACGCAATCCAGGAAATTCTGGATGTGAGTCTCGATCGGGATGGGCGCTTTCTCCTGGTACACGGGCGGCGCGTCGCGCTTCCAGGGCTCGGCCCAGACGCGGTAGCCTTCGTCGTCCATGATCATGGTTCCCTTGTCGCCCTGGAACAGGATGGACCAGCCGTTCTCGTAGGCGTTGTCGTAGTTCAGCGTCCAGGTGGCCATGAACTCGGGATACTCGAACACGGCGGTGAAGACATCGGGATGCTCGGCGCCCTTCATCTTGGCGACGTAGCCGTGCATGAGCGCGCCCTTGGGCGGTCCGCTCTGCATGAACCACTGCACGACGTCCATGAGGTGGGTGCCCTGGTCGGTCATATTGCCGCCGGCGTAGTCCCAGAAGTAGCGCCAGTGGCGGAAGCGCATCGGCACAACTTCTCGCTTCTCAGCGGTTCCGAGAAAACGTGCCCAGTCGATGTTGCCGGCGAGGGGCTTGTTGTTCAGTTCCTTGGCGACATTCCAATGCCACTGCGGACGGACCATGCTGATGCGTCCGAGAACGCCGTCGTCGATGAGTTTCTTGGCTTGCATGACGGCGGGCGCGCTGCGGCGCTGCATCCCTACCTGGACCACCTGCTTCGACTTCTCGACGGCGCGGATCATCGTCTGACTCTCTTCGAGCGACTTCGACAGGGGCTTCTCGGTGTAGGCGTCCTTGCGGGCGTCAAGCGCGGCGAGCAGCATCGGGCAATGATGATGATCAGGGCCTGCAAGCACGACGGCGTCAACGCCGGTTTGCTGAAGCAGGTCGTGATAGTCGACGTAGGTCTTGATGCCGGCCGGCGATTCCTTCTTAGCCTCTTCGAGGTTCGGCTCGTAGACATCGCATAACGCGACGCATTCAGCTCCGAGCTTCTGGAAATTGCGGTTGAGATACCGGCCGCGGCCGCCGGTTGCGATGAGACCGTAGGCAACACGGTCGTTCGCGCCAAATGCAGAATGGGGGATGAATAGCGGTGCTGCCGCTAGCTTGAGAAAATCGCGGCGGGCTGAAGACATGGCCTGCTCCTTATTTGCGCGCAACAAGTACGCGCGACGGATAGAAGCCTTGCGTCAACATACGATCCTTTTCGATGTGGAGGGAGTTGGCGGAAAGCAAATCGGGGACCTGCTGTTCGATCTGGCGTCCCCAGAATGCCGGGGCGAGAGCGCCGCAGACCTTGTAAAGCTGGTTGAAAATCGGGTGGCTCTGACCAATCAGCACAACGCTCAGCGCACCACCGCGGCGTAGGACGCGGTGGAATTCGCGAATGGTCAGGCGGACATCGTCGGTGGAAAGCAACTCCAGCAGGAAACAGCACATCACGGCGTCGAAGCTGTCGTCGCGGAAAGGCATGTGCCGCACGTCCACAGCCTGGCAATGCGCATCGGCGTCGGGAAAGTCCGCCCTGACCTGCTTCTGCGTTTTCGATGCCATGTTAGGCGAAAGATCCAGCCCGTAGGTAGTGCCGCTCGGATTCGCCTTCACCAGACGGCGGAACATCTCTCCGGATCCGGTGGCCACTTCGAGAATGCGCATGCCGTCGCTGATGCCAGACTCCCGCAGCGCGCATTTGTGCGCCTTGGAGTGAAACAGCATCGTACTCACGGGATACACCGCAGCCAGCGCGTCGTAGACACGCCGGGTTCGCTCCGCAATCGTGGCGGGAAGCCGTTCTGCGCGGCGTGGCAGCGGCAGTGAATAATTGAAATCGCTCAAAAGACTTCTCCTGTCAGGAGGCTACGGCAAGCCCCGTCTGCGTCGCGGGCATTTCGATTCCGGTTGTCGTACCTTCCCCTTGCCGGCTATCCACCCACATTCGATAATCCGTACCAAACAGCACTTTCAAACGCTCGTTGACGTTGTTGACACCGATCCCCTGTTCAAACAGCGTCGCTAGTTTGCTCTCCGGGATTCCAACACCATCATCCTCCACCGTCACGTGCAGACGCCCTTCCGACATCCGGCTCCGTACCCGAATCATACCGCCGTCAACCTTACTGCTCAAACCATGCTTGATACTGTTCTCGACAATCGGCTGCAGCAACATGCTGGGCACCAAACGGTCCAGTGTATCTGGTTCGATGTCCTTTTGAAACCTTAGCTTGTCGCCAAAGCGTACCATTTCGATCGCCAGGTAGTCGTCGATGAAGGACAGCTCTTCGCGCAAGGGGCTAAAATTCTCCTGCTTCCTTAATAGACGCCGCAGAATTGCGGAAAGCTTATAAACAACGTTACGCGCTTGTTCCGGATTTTGGCGGATCAGAGCCGCGACGGTATTTAGTGTATTGAAAAGAAAATGCGGATTGATCTGACGCTGTAGAGCGGCCAGGCGGGCCTCGTTCAACAACAACTGCTGCGTCTCGAGTTTGCGCTCATTGCGGCTGTTATTCCAGATTTTCAGCGGCAGCGATACGGTGAAGACTGTGGATACAAAAAGCGCGATGGTCAAAAGCCAGGAGTGTTGGTCGGCGAAAACCGGGTACAGCGAGAAAACCGCATACTTGGGCGCTACCACCGCAATTGACGTTCTAAGAACTTCGCTAACGAGAATAGTCAGTCCAACCCCAAGGGAGAATGCGGATTTTCGCAGGTCATACTTCCTGCCGCGCAGCAGGCGATAGACGTTCTGGTCGAACCACGGGGAGAACTGCCAGATGCTCTCCGGTTCCGGCGCAATGTCGCGAAGCAGTCCGCCCAGCACCCCGACGGCGGCAAATAGCAGGATACTCAGAAACTCTCCTGCGAACATCGCGGGTAATGAAATCAGGATTCCACCCGTCAGTCCGGCGAAGTAGCCACCAATCAAGCCCAGTATCAGACAGCCTTCCATGCCGACGTCTACCCCGCCATACGTCCCATGGGTGGCGATGCGAGTGGCGACGCTGGCGCCAAAGAACAGCGCGAAAACCAGGGCCAGTTCCAGACGCTGATTCAAAGTCCGCTCTTCCTTCATGATCATGCGCAGGAAGCGGCTGGATCGCGCCAGAATACTCGCTAAGGAAGCCGCAACGGCCAGCTTTACCAGCAGCGTGACCAGTAGTTGATCGAGCATCCAGAGTCATGGTAACGCAACGTCCGTGGGATAATGAGAATTCCCTCGAATGATGGCTATCCCGATTACAATCCGAGTCGAAAAAGTAGCCGAGGCTTCCTTTCCCACTGAATATGGGGACTTTAGGATCTTTGGCTTCCGTAGCGAAGGGGCCGAACCGGACGAAGCGGTAGTGTTGTCGATGGGCGACGTCACCACCGCCGAACCAGTGCTGTTACGGATCCACTCCCAATGTCTTACAGGGGACGTTTTCCATAGCCTGCGCTGTGACTGCCGGGCTCAACTCGACCTAGCGCTGCAAGGTATAGCGGCGGAGCGTCGTGGGCTCCTTATTTACGAACACAAAGAAGGGCGCGGAATCGGCTTGATTAACAAACTGCGCGCCTACGAGTTGCAGGACAACGGCGCGGACACGGTGGAAGCGAACGAGCAGCTTGGCTTTGAGGCCGACCTCCGCGATTACGAGCTGCCGGCAGGCATTGTCCAGTACTTTGGTATTTCGAGCGTTCGCCTGATGTCCAACAATCCAGAGAAGATAGCTGCACTGGAGAACGCTGGAATTATCGTCGCTGAACGCGTCCCCACCCTCGTCCCCGAGGTGGAGTCACGCGGCAGTTATCTGCGCACCAAACGCGAGAAGATGGGCCACCTCATCTAGCGCTTTTCGGGGCGTCGTCCTTCCCGGCAGACTCGTCAAAATCGCTCGAATATTCGCGGTTAGATGGGGCGGTGTGCTCCGGACCGTCGTCGTTCTTCACCACGTCTTCCAGTTCCTGATTGGCCTTCTCGGTTGGCTTTGAATCGTTGCTCATGCAAGAATCTCCTCTCGATTGACCGGGGAGACCGGCGGCGGGCTTAACTCCAATTTGTGGCGCAGACAAGATCCGTATTGTTGGGCATAGACGTAGGTGAACTCGGCGCCGAGGAAGAAGATCTGGGCCGAATAATAGACCCAGACAATTACGATTACCAGCGATCCTGCGGCGCCATAGCCGCTTGCGAGGGTCGTCTTTCCCAAGTACAGCCCGATCAGTAGCTTTCCCAGCGAAAACAAGAGCGAGGTCAACGCCGAACCCGCCACGACGTCCTTCCACTCGACACTTACTGACGGCAACACTTTGTACAGAACGGCGAATAGCACTGCGATCACCACGAAGGACAGCAGCGAGTTCACGACTTGCAGGATCCATTCGGGCGTAGGCAGCTGATCGCTGAAAAAACGGCCGGCTGCTGAAAGCCCAGCGTTTACCATCAGCGAAACCACCAGCAGGAATCCGATGCTGACCACCATCGCGAATGAAAAAACGCGATCACGGAGAAAAGCGTAAATACTGTGCCAGTGGGTTGGCGCCGGTGTCGCCGGAGCCTTCCAGATTGTATTTAATGCATCCCGTAATTCGGTAACGACAGCAGTCGCGCCAAAGAACAGGGTCGATAATCCGAGCAGCGTAGCAAGCGCTCCGGAACCATGGGTACTGGCCCCGCCGATTAGCGCTTGAATCGCGGCGGCACCTTGCTGTCCCACAAGCCCCTGGATCTCCCAGATTAGCCGTCCCTCAGCCGCCTTCTCGCCGAAAACCCGGCTCGCGATCGCAAGCACCACTACGGTAATCGGGGCGAGCGACAGCAAAGTATAGAAAGCCAGGGCCGCACCTAACCTCGGGGCGCGATCGCTCATCCATCCCTGATAGGTATCAATTACCAGTCGCTTCAGGTCGCTAAATCGGTGGCACTTCCATATATCCCTCAAAACGAACGAGTTTTCACTCTGCGCCGCATCGTTGGCCATAGCCGTCGCCCTCGTAGCCAGAGACTGGAGCACGCCGATAGCCACCCGTTTAGCGGGGATAAGGATGGCCGCGTAAAGTAGTCACGGCCCTGTAAAGTTGCTCGGCGAGCATGGCGCGCACCAGCTCATGCGGGAACGTCATCGGGGACAACGAAAGTAACAGATCGGCACGGGGTCGCCATGCCGCCGGTAGTCCGTCGTGCCCGCCGATCAGGAAAACGACATCCCGTGCCTCGGTCTCAGATTGCTCGATCAGGCGGATAAACCGCGCGGAGTCCCAGGCTTTGCCCGCCGGATCCAGAAGTACTTTGTACGCCGAGGGGTGCCTCTCGAAGAGGTCGAAGCGCTCGGGATCAATCTCTCGCATCTCGCACTTCAGGTAGCGTGTGGTGCGCTTGAGGAATTCGGCGGCGATGGCGTTCGAATGCTCGTCACGTGCCTTCCCGATGTAGTAGAGCCAGACCTTCACGAAGCGATCAGTGTAACCTGACCAGTGTGGCGCTGGTGTTAATCATTGCCGACGACCTCACCGGTGCACTCGAATGCGGCGCGCGGTTTGCGCAGTGCGGGCTGGATTCGAGCGTCCAGGTTGGCGGGTGCGTTCTGGGGTCGGATGCCGATGCGGTGGTCATCGACACAGAGAGCCGGCACCTGACCTGCGAGGACGCGGCAGCGGCAGTAAGGCAGGCGGCGGCGGGCTACTCCGGTCTCATTTACAAGAAAACCGACTCGACTCTCCGGGGGAACATCGGCGCGGAGTTGAGCGCGCTGTCGGCGCTTTACCCCGAGTACCGCATAGCGTATGTGCCGGCATATCCAGCCATGGGCCGCACCGTCCGCTCCGGAATTCTTCTCGTCAAAGGAGAACCGGTGTCAGAGACCGATTTCGGGCGGGACTTGCTGAACCCGGTTCGGGATAGCCGCGTGCGGTCGATCATCGGCGATGCGCTGGACTGCGCCGTATTCGACGGCGAGACGGATGGCGATGTCGAGAGTGCCGCCGATGCGATTCTGGAGGACCCGGCGGTACGCATTGTCGCCGGTCCGTCGGCGATCGGTGCCGCGATTGCGTCGAGAATTACCAAACGAAGCCAATTCGCAGTGGACTGGCCGATTGTCCGGACAGCTCTGATCGTCAACGGGAGCCGTCATGAGGCGTCGGCGCGGCAGGTGGAGCAGCTTAGGCGTCCGGGATGCCTGCCCTCCAGCTGGCAGATTCTGGAGCGCGATATCGCGCCGGGTGAGGATCCGCTACAGGTCGCACGCGACACCGGCTTGCTTGCGACCTCGGCCGCACAGCATCTGGACGCGCTCATCGTCTTCGGCGGCGACACTGCATTTGGTGTGCTCGCGGCGTGGGGAACGCCGCTCGTGAGGCCGATCGGCGAAATTCTGCCCGGCGTTGCCGTGTCGCGCGTCGACGGCCGCCAGACGCTGCTCATCACGAAGCCTGGGGGCTACGCAGGCGACGACCTGCTGTGCCGGCTCGCGGCTTTCGCTAATCTGAGTGAGTGCCGCGGCTGATTTACCACGAAACCGCTCCCGAGCCCTCCCTCAGCGGAATGATCGACGGCTACTGGTCGGTTTTCGTCGATCCGGATGGGCGTGGATCACCGTGCCACTGGGTCTTGCCGGACGGCTGCTACACCCTCTCGATCGGCATTTCGCCGACCACGTACGTCACCCTACGGCCACCGTCGCTGGCCGCCTTCCGGGCACCTTGCTCGGAGGGACAAAGAGTGATCGGCGTCCGCTTTCGCCCGGCCGTCGATCCGCGGCGTGCGTTTGACCAGTTGAAACGGGAGATCCGAAACGGTCAATCGCCGGAAGAAATATTCTCGACTATCCAGCGGTGCTGCGAGCGGGAACTGCGTGAGCCGGATCCGCGCGCCAGCCGGTTGGTGGCCTACACGCGGGCGTCCGAGGGCGCTCTCCTGATCTCGCAAGCGGCCGACCTCACCGGACTGAGCGACCGCCAACTCGAACGCCTCGCCGTCCGCACCATCGGTCTGACCCCGAAGAGCTTCGCGCGGGTCACGCGGCTACAAGCCTCGGTCCGGCGTATGATCGCGAAGCCGAACGAGCGATTAGCCGATCTCGCCGCTCACTTCGGTTTCACCGATCAGTCCTACATGACGCGCGAGTTTGTGAAATTGGCGGGACTGACACCGCTGGCTTACCAACGCATGGTTTCCAATGTCGGATTTGTACTAGATGGCAACCTGCAACTCCGTTAGGATGACTCCATGTTGCGTATTGCATTGCTGCTGGTGTGTGGACTCGCATCCGCCGAAACTCGCTATTACCTCGTAGAAGGAACCATCGAGTTACCGGGCGGCAAGCGGGTGGGAACCATCGCGTCACTTGCGAAGCGGACCACGGATCGGGATGCCGGTCAGATTGAAGAACTGGTGCTCAGTCTACGCGGCAGCGAGCCTGCACAAGAGTTCACGACAGTGATCCGCCCAGAGGGAGAGAAGGCCACAATGAAGTCCCCTGGCGCCTTTGAAGGCGAGGCACACCTCTCAGGACCGGCCTGGCAATGGACGCGCATGACCTTTACCGCGCGCATGGAGCGAGGCGGCACCGTGGATGGAGAGGACGAGTTCTCAGAAGACCGGATGTCGGCCGTCAAGAAAGTAATGGGCGCGGACGGGCGCCTCCAGGTGATCATCCGGGAGTCTGGGAAGTCCATCAGCCAGCCTCTTTACGATCTCCTGCGGGCACGATTGCTACCCGCAGCAATCGCAAAACCTTGAGTTCAAGCTAGGCAGCCGGTTTGACGCATTTCGTTCGACCGGACGCCGCTTCGCCGCTATAACTGCCTTCGAGCTTTGCACCGTCGACCTTGCCTTCGAACACGAAGGTATTAGCCTCGATGGAGAACCGAAATTTGAACGAAGTGCCCTCAAGTTTCGCGTCCGATATCGGGAGGTCAATTTCTCCGTTTGTGAGCGTGCCGCCCAGCTTTGCGCCGTCCTCGCGAACTACCAGTGTCCACTTGGTGCCTGCGTCTGATTCGGCGGCGGTACAGGTCCATTTGCCGGTCACCACCGAACTCTCGTCTTTCGCATAGGCAGCGGCGCAAAGGAGAAGTGCGATTCCAAGATACTTAATTAAGACCATGATGTCTGAATTATATATCCGAGATCCGCGGCTTATCGAAACCCCACCCCGCTCGCTTCCGTCGCACAATAGAAACGAGGCGTGTATGCGGACTTTCCTACTGGGCATGGCGTTAGCTGGATCATTCAGCACTGGCTTGTTTACCGTTCAGGCAGCCGATCTGCCGGATCCCTCCCAGGCACAGATCGAGGAGATCATTCAGAAGTTCGCCGCCAAGGAGTCGGAGTTCCGGCGTGCGCGCGGCAACTACACGTACCGTCAGACTGCTCGTGTACTGGATCTCGATGCGGGCGGCGGGACGGTAGGCAAGTGGGAAGAGGTGGCCGACATCGTGTTCACGCCGGAAGGCAAACGAACTGAGAAAGTGGTCCGCGCCCCCGTACAGACTCTCCAGAACTTCTTCATGGACCCGGGCGACTTGCAGGATTTGCGGGATGTGCAGCCGTTCGTGCTCACGAGCGAGGAATTGTCCAAATACCAGATTCGTTATCTAGGCCATGAACAACTCGACGAGATCCCCTGCTACGTCTTCGCGGTGAAGCCGAAGAAACTGGAGCCGGGACAGCGCTACTTTCAGGGCGAGGTCTGGGTGGATGACAAGGATCTGCAGATTGTGAAGAGCTACGGCCGTGGCGTCGGTTTGCTGAAGCATGGAGCCGACAACCAGTACCCGAAGTTTGAGACTTACCGGGAGCAGATCGACGGTAAGTATTGGTTCCCCACCTACACCATCGCCAATGACACCTTGCAGTTCAAGGAAAGCACTGCGCGGATGAAACTGACTGTAAAGTACGAAGATTACAAGCAGTTCCGCAGCGACATTAACATCAAGTTCGGCGACGAGGTTAAAGACGACGCTCTGAAACCGGCAGGCAAGTCGGGTGAACCGGCCAAGAAGAAGTAACAAGCCGGTCCCGATTCCTGACCGTTTAACCCCGATTTGCGACCGGATACGGTATCCTCTTGCATTCAAAGCCGTTGGGTGTGCTTAAATGAATGAGTAAAGATGGCTGGGAACGCCTTCCGAGGACGACGTCAGTTTCGCGCTATCTCTCGCAGGTTAAGGGAGTTCCGACTCATTGCGCACGGTGCGATCTCCAAAGATCACCCGATTATGGCGCACATCATCCCGATCCGGCGCTGTAACCTGTCGTGTGAATACTGCAACGAGTACGACGATTATTCCAAGCCTGTTGCCACTGACGTCATGGTCAGTCGTGTCAACAAATTAGCCGATCTCGGCACAGGCATCATCACTTTGAGCGGCGGCGAACCGCTGCTCCATCCGGATCTAGACGACATCATTTTCGCCATGCACCGACGCGGGTCGCTGTCGTGCCTGATCACGAACGGCTACCTGCTTACGGCCGATCGTGTGAAGCGCCTCAATCGCGCCGGCCTCGATCATATGCAGATCTCGATCGACAACATCATGCCGGACGAGGTGTCGAAGAAGAGCCTTAAGGTGTTGGATCGAAAGCTACAAGTGCTGGCGGAACACGCGGAATTCCACGTGAACATCAATTCGGTGGTCGGCGGGGGCATCAAGCATCCTGAAGACGCATTGGTAATTGGGCGCCGCGCAGTGGAATTGGGCTTCTCATCGACGGTAGGGATCATTCACGACGGTGACGGGCAGCTGCGCCCTTTGGGCGAGCGCGAGCAGAATATCTACCGGGAGATGCGTGCAATGGAGAAGAGCCATTTCACGCGCTACAACCATTACTTCCAGGACGCGATTGCGGAAGGCCGTTCCCGGCAATGGCGCTGCCGCGCTGGTGCGCGCTACCTGTATGTCTGCGAGGATGGGCTGGTTCATTACTGCTCGCAGCAGCGCGGGTACCCGGGTAAGCCCTTACAGGACTACAGCGTAGAGGACATCCGTCGCGAGTACATCACGGAGAAAGCATGCGCCCCGTTCTGCACGGTGTCGTGCGTCCACTACGTTTCGTACTTCGATTTCTGGCGCGGTCCGCAGACTCTAAAGGGACCCGAACCGCAGGCGGAGTCCAAGAAGGACCTGGTCCAAATTCAGTCGGCCGGCGACTGATCCAGCAATAAAGGCGTCCGACCCCTTTTTCCAAATCGGGTGTGCTGGCGGTTGGCCCGCTGTAAACAAAGCGCTTCTCCACATTAATTGCGTCGGACGCAATTATTGCGGACCGGCTAACCGGACCGGGGGTTGAGCGTCGAAGCTGCAATGCCCTCCCTCGCCGACATTCGCCAGGATTTTACCTATGGCGTCCGCATGCTCGCCAAGACGCCTGGCTTCACTGCGGTTGCGGTGCTCTCGCTGGCACTGGGAATCGGCGCCAACACTGCCATCTTCACCCTCATCGACACCGTCATCCTCAAACTGCTGCCGGTGAAGAACCCGCAGGAACTGGTGGTCCTCACTGACCCGGCGTCGAGCGGCGTCGGCATCGGCACTGCCCACGGGGAACGTGAGTTGCTGTCGACTCGCGAATACGAAGGTCTCCGCGACCGCACGCAATCCTTTACGGGCATGTTCGCTTCGAAAAGCGGGTTGAATCGCAGCAATGCAAACATCAACGGCGGCGCCAACGAGGAAGTGCAGGCTCGACTGGTGAGCGGCTCCTACTTTAGCGTTCTGGGCGCTGAGCCGTTGATCGGCCGCACGTTCACTGCCGACGAAGAGCATGGTCCGGGAACCGCGCCGGTGGCCGTGCTGAGCTATGACTACTGGCAGCGGCGCTTTGGCGGTTTATCTTCAGCGCTCAACGCGCGCATCCGCATCGGCAAGGCGAATCTAAGTGTTGTCGGCGTGATGCAATCGCGTTTCAGAGGTGAGCAGGTAGGATCGGTCCCGGATGTTTGGATCCCGCTCGACATGCAGCCGGCAGTGATGCCCGGTCGCATGTGGCTGCAAGATGATCCGACCCGGATTGCCGAGAAAGTGACGTGGCTCCAGGTGATCGGCAGGCTGAAACCGGGAGTCACGCTAGAGCGGGCACAGGCCGATGTGGATGTGGTTTTCAAACAGATCGTGGCCGAGGAGTTCGCCCAGATCGTTCAGAGCGAACCGCACATTCTGAATCAGTCGCTGAAACTGCGCGAGGCCAAGACTGGCTTGTCCACAGTTCGAGACAGCTTTAGCGACCCGCTGTACGTCCTCATGTTTTTTGTAGCGCTGGTTCTTCTTATCGCGTGCGCGAACGTCGCCAACCTGCTTCTGGCGCGCGCCACCGCCCGGCAGAAGGAACTGAGTGTCCGGCTTTCGCTTGGAGCGACTCGGGCAAGGATCATACGGCAGTTTCTGACTGAGAGTGTGACTCTCTCCGCTGCGGGCGGATTGCTGGGCGTGTTATTCGCGCTTGCCGGAGTACGCCTGCTGGTCGGGATGGTACAAACCAATGGCAACGACCTGATGCTTGACCTCCATCCGGACTGGCGCGTCCTGAGCTTCACTCTCGGAATTTGCCTGTTGACCGGAATCACCTTTGGCCTGGCCCCGGCGTGGCGCGCTTCGCGTGTGAATGTCGCCGGCAGTTTGAAGGAGGCCGGCCGCGGCACAACCGCAGGGGGATCGCGCGTCGGTCTTGGCAAACTGCTGGTAATCGGCCAGATCGCACTATCAGCGATGCTTCTGATCGGCGCCGGCTGGTTTATCCGCACGCTCCAGAATCTGCAGCACGTGGAACTGGGTTATTCGCGAGAAAAACTGGTTCTAATGGGCGTGGACCTGCTCAGCGCGGGCATCTCCGGCGAACGTCTGCCGATCGCCTACGAAGACGTGCGCGACCGGCTCGCGCAAATTCCAGGAGTGCGTGCCGTGTCGTACTCTCAAAACGGCATCTTCAGCGGGAGCGACTCGGGCGACCAGATCACGGTGGAAGGGTACAAGCCGCAAAAACAGGGTGACGACCATGCCCGATTCGATGAGGCCGGTCCGGGATATTTTAAGGCGATGGGAATCCCCATGTTGCTCGGACGCGACATTGGTCCGCAGGACACGGCGGCATCAGAGTCCATTTGCGTCGTCAACGAAGCCTTTGCGAAGTTCTACTTTGGCAGCGAAAATCCCATCGGCAAGCATGTCACCGACGAATTCCCCGATACCCGCAAGACTTTCGTCATCGTCGGCGTTGCGAAGGATTCGCGCGACCACAACCTTCGCCGGGAGATCCCTCGCCGCTTTTACCTGGCCGCGCGGCAGCCGCTGGGCGACTATTCGCCAGTTATAACTTTCGAGATCCGCACACACGGAGATGCAGGCGGAGTGATGCAGGCAACTCGCCGGGCAATTGGAAATTACAACCCTGACATCACAATAGGCAAGGTGAAGACGCTCGAAGAAACATTGGAGAACACTTTGCGACAAGAGCGGATGATCGCTCAGCTTTCGCTGGCGTTTGGCGGACTGGCTCTCCTGCTGGCCTGTATTGGACTCTACGGCGTTCTGTCCTACGCTGTGGCGCAAAGGACTAACGAACTTGGCATACGCATGGCTCTGGGCGCTCAGCGTAGCCGGGTCACCGGCATGATCCTGCGTGAGACCGCGATGTTGGTGGTCACAGGCTTGGTTATCGGTGTGCCGGCGAGCCTGGCGTGCGCCCGCTTTGTCGAGAGCAAGTTGTTTGGCTTAAAAGCGGCTGACCCAATGACGCTCACCATCGCACTGGCGGTGATGGCGCTGGTGGGTGCGGTGGCCGGCTACATTCCGGCGTTCCGGGCGGCGCGAGTGGACCCGATGGTTGCGCTCAGATATGAATAATCACTAGCGTTTGGCGCGCCAGAACGGGCTGTCGCCTGCAGCGAAGTCGTCAGAGACATAGCTGATCGAAGGCTCGATGCACAGCAGCGTGCTCTCGTGCCGGATGTCTTTCTCTCCAATGTTTCCGCTCACTCCCTGCAACTTGACGATTGCCTCGTCGATGGTCTTCAGTGTGGTGAGAGGCGTGAGAAAGACGAAAGTGCCGGAAGGCGCTCCTGAGATCACCTGGTAAGCAATGTCGGGCCGGTCAATATTCACGCTGTCGAGCCCGGCTCTTCGAGACTTCACCAAGCCAACGAACTGGGGCTCCTGCCCTGGCTGTACATGGAAAACCGTGGCCTGAACATAACGCGCCTTGGGGAATACCTGAACCGCCTCGTTCGGGCGATAACTCAGCCCTGGACGATAGAACGCGATGAGTGTGGTGGAGGGCGACAGGATGTGATCCTCCTGGGTTATCAGTGCGCGATCGGGTGCGGCGCGGCGGAGTGACCGCTCTAGTTCTTCGATACTTGCGAAGGA
Source organism: Bryobacterales bacterium (assembly GCA_038212445.1). Taxonomy (GTDB): domain Bacteria; phylum Acidobacteriota; class Terriglobia; order Bryobacterales; family Bryobacteraceae; genus TMP-7. Next base: position 294,161 of record JBBQUM010000003.1, on the reverse strand, counting down.
ACCGTGCGATTCCAGGAGCCATGTTTCTTCCAACCCAGTGATGGCAGCCATGCCGATCATCTGGACCCCGGAGCCGGCGGCAGCGTAGCGCTGACTTGCGGTGGCGTCGGTAACCTGCCGCCTGACGAGCCGGATCAAATCGGCCGGTTGGGCGTAGATTTGTTGGACAAATAACAGAGCTAAAACTGGAAGTAATCGCATCGCGTCCCTCTAATTCCCTGACGAGACCTTACCTGTGATCGTGCAGCCTAACCAGTTACACTTCAGACGGTCTAATGCTGAAGTAGCGCGAAGGAGAGCTCCGGTGGATACATTTCTCAAAGACATCAAGCAAGCGCTGAGGATGCTGCTGAAGAATCCAGCTTTCACAGCGACGGCGCTAGCGGCCTTGACGCTCGGGATCGGCGTTAACGCGGCTATATTCTCGGTTGTGAACACAGTCCTGCTAAAGCCGTTGCCGTATCCTGAGCCGGGACGGCTGGTCTTTCTGATGAACACGGGGCCCAGAGGTAGTTTCCCCGGCGCGTCCGTGCCGAAATTCAACGTCTGGCGGGCCCAGAGTCAGATCCTTAAAGACGTTAGCGCCTATGATGTGGGCGGGCCCGGCGTCAATATCGGCGGTGGAGACAAGCCTGAGCAGGTGAAAGGAATTCACGTTTCGGAGGCATTCTTCCGGCTCTTTGGTGTGCCGCTGGTGGCGGGGCGCGGTTTCAGTGTTGACGAGGATCGCCCCCGGGGCGGTAACGTGGCATTGATCAGCGAGGGGCTCTGGAAGCGCCGTTTCGCATCACAGCCGGGGATCACCGGCAAGACTCTGCTGCTCGGCGGGGAGCCGTACACCATTATCGGCGTGGTGGGTTCGAGCTTCAATTTCGAACCTTCGCCTGACCTATACCTACCCTTTCAAGCAGACCCAACCAGCAACGAGCACGCTCATTTCTTCACGGTCGCGGGGCGCCTCGCGCCCGGGGTGGGACTAGGGGGCGCCAAATCGGCCATGCAAGCCGCGGCGTCGGAGTTCAGGCAGCGGTTTCCGGGCGCTCTGGGTCCGCAGGCTGGCTTCAGTGTAGAGCCGATGCAGGAAATCGTAGTTCGGAATGTGCGGACGGCATTGTATGTCCTGCTCGGTGCGGTGGGCTTCGTCCTATTAATTGCGTGCGCCAATGTTGCGAGCCTGCTGCTGGCGCGGGCGTCGGCACGCGCGCGGGAGATCGCCATCCGGAGCGCACTGGGAGCAGGACGTGGCCGCATCATTCGGCAGTTGCTTACCGAGAGCCTGGTGTTGTCGATCGGCGGCGGTTTGCTCGGACTGGCGCTCGGTGCTGCCGGCGTCAAAGCGCTGCTGGCGATCAATCCTGGAGGGATACCACGCATCGGCCCGGACGGCGCAGGCGTTTCCCTGGATTGGACCGCCGTCGCCTTCACGTTGACGATCTCCCTGCTCACCGGCGTCTTGTTCGGGCTCGCACCCGCGATCTTCGCTGCGCGATCGGATCTCAATCTCGTGCTGAAAAATGCGAGTTCGCGCTCAGGCGGTGGCGCGGGCCAGAATCGCACCCGCAGCCTGCTCGTGGTGGTGGAAATGGCGCTGGCGATTGTTCTGCTGGTAGGCGCGGGACTCCTGATTCGCACATTCGCCGCGCTGCAGACCGTCGCGCCTGGCTTTGATTCGCACAATGTCCTGACCATGTCGACGTCTCTCAGCGGCAGCAAGTTCGACAAGACCGCCGCCATCGCCGACCTTGCGCGTCAAGCCACCGAACGAATCGAAGCATTACCGGGCGTACAGGCGGCCGCAGGGAGTTGCTATCTACCCCTCGAAGGTGGGCTGGGACTGCCCTTTGCGATTGAGGGAAGGCCGCTGACCGATGGCGCCGCGTCACACGGAGGCGCTGGTTGGGCCTACGTCACACCCCGGTTCTTCGACGTTTTCAAAGTCGCCGTTGTCCGCGGACGGGCATTCACACAGCGCGATGATACCGGCGCACCCGGCGTGGTCATTATCAATGAAGCCTTTGCCCGGCAGTTCTGGTCGAAAGAGAATCCGATCGGGCAGCGGTTGCGGGTGGGTCCGGGAATGGGGCCGGTATTTAACGAGGCACCGCGCGAGGTTGTGGGGGTAGTGGCGGACGCACGCGACGGAGGGCTTAACAGCGATCCACAACCACAGATGTTCGTCCCGGTGGCGCAGGTTCGAGACTCCGTCATGGCGCTGAACAACCGCTTCATGCCGCTGTCGTGGGTAATAAGGACGAACGCCGGGCCGTTCACGCTGTCGGCGCCGGTGCAGCGGGTATTCCAGGATCTGGCGGATATGCCAGTGGCGAACGTGCGCTCGATGGACCAAGTGGTTTCGGAGTCCACGGCGCGCAACCGCTTCAACACGATGCTGCTCGGAATCTTCGCGTTCTCAGCAATCGCGCTGGCGTCTATCGGACTGTACGGGCTGATGGCATATTCAGTCCAGCAACGCCGTGTGGAATTCGGCATCCGGCTTGCGTTGGGAGCCGACGGGGCGTCGGTGCGGAACCTGATTGTTCGACAGGCGATGGTCCTCGCAGCAATCGGCTTGGTGATCGGGATGGGCGCGGCGTTCGGACTTACACGCTGGATGTCGACGCTGCTGTTTGACGTGAAGCCGACCGATCCGCTGGTTTTCGGTACGGTTGCGGCGCTGCATTGCGTGGTGGCGTTTCTGGCCGCCTTTCTCCCGGCGCGCAAGGCGGTTCGGATTGATCCGATAGTTGCCCTTCGCTATGAATGAGATGCAACGTACATAAAATGTTGCGTAGTGTACGCTTTAACCGAACACTAAACTTGTGAAGTTCTCCACGACCCAATTCCGCAAGAATCTCTTCCAGATCGTAGAGCGTGCGGCGAATGGCGAACCGGTTGAAGTGGTTCACAGAGGCAAGTCAGTCCGCCTGACTCCAGTGGAGCACGGGTCGAAGCTGGCAAGGCTCGTCGCTCGGGACACAATAGTCGGTAGCCCGGACGAGATCGCCAAGGCGCGGAAGGAATTGCAGACCGAGATGCGCCTGGAGATGGAGAAGGACTGGACCGAACTGTAGTGCGCACCTACCTCGACACCAACACCGTCCTGTTTCTGCACTCAGGGCTTACCGACCGCATTTCGGCGAAGGCGCAGGCGCAGATTGAGGTAAGTGATCTCGTGATTTCGCCGGTGGTTCTACTCGAGTTGGAGATGCTCTACGAGAAAGGCAAGATCCGCTATGATGCGCGCCGGATTCTCGCCGATTTGAGCCAGCAGGTGGGTCTGGCGGTTTGCCAACTACCGATGTCGATAGTGGTGATGGGCGCCTTGGACATCAAATGGACACGCGACCCAGGCGACCGCCTGATCGCGGCTAATGCCGTTTCCGCGGGCGAAGTTCCACTGATTACCTCTGACGCAGAGATCCGGCAGAATTACGCAAACACCAACTGGTGAAGTTTATGAAACGTCTTGACTGCGCCGGTTTTTCGACGCCAGTACCCCGCTAGCGAGCTCAGCGGCCGCTTTCACCAGAGCCCACATCTTAGGGTGGCGTGGAACGATATCCGCTGGATAACCGGCGGCCAACAGGCTGCTGGTCATGACAGGGCCGATGGACCCAATGGCCACCTCGTCAGCAAGTGCTTGCCGCACGCGATCGCCGAGACCCAGCCGGTTGGCCGTCGCGAGTAAGTGGTCGAGTTGGATCGTCGAAGTAAACAACACAACATCGGCATCACCTCGAGCCAGCCGGTTGACGGCCTCCTCGAGCGGCTTGAGGTCATCCGGCATTTCCCAGCGGTAGACAGCGACCGGCGTTACCTGAGCACCCATAGCTTCGAGCGCATTGTTCATTTCGACGTTCGGCCGGCCGTACTCCTGAATGACGATGCGACGCTCAGGGCGCAACGCTATGGCGTCGACAATCTCCTTCCAGGTGTTGGGCTCGGGAATGATGAGCTGAACCGGCACTCCGAGGCTTCGCAGCACTGGCACGGGCTTGGGTCCGCGGGAGACGATGGTGGTCCGGCTGAGGGCCGCGCCCAGGCGTTCAGCTGGGATGCCAGGCGCCAGCATGTCGCGCAGGAACGTCAGCCCGACGCCTGTCATGCAGACCACCATGTCGAAATCGCCCGCCTCGAGTTGTTCCACGAAACGCACTGCCACCGAGTCGGCGTCGATCGCGCGCTCCTTCACCGAAGGCGCGACGAAGGCTAGCCCGCCCTCGCGCAGGATCAGCGTCTCCATATCTTTCGCCCGGCGGCTTTCGAGACTGATGACGCGCAGGCCTTCAAGTGACAGCGGTGATTGTCCTCTCTTAGAACGAATATTGCGCGAACAGGTAAGGGAAGGTCTGCGGGGATCCCTTCGAGTTTCTCTTCAGGAATTCGCCGGGCGTCAGATGGCCGACGCCGCCGCCAATTTTCCACACCGGCGACAGCGTCCACATTCCGCTAAAATCCAGCTCCCGGCCGATGGCGCGTGCGGTGTTGCCGGCCAGGGGACGGACGGCGACCGACCCGCTGATTGCGTAGTAGGCGTCTTTGGCGCTATCGAGCCAGAGCCAGCGATAGTCAGTAAAAAGCTGGAGCCGCTTGAGCGGCTTGAAATCGAATCCGGCACGCGGCATGTTCATGTTCTGCCAGCCGATGGGATCGGTGATCCCGTAGTGCATATGGTTGGTTGGCAAAAGCTGATCGAAGGTGCGGTGCGGACCGGCACCTGGATTGGGATCGCCTGACGCGTGGCTGAACTCAGCCGAAAAACGAGGAGACCACTTCACCTTGGGTATGGTGTAACCGCCAATGACGTACCCGGCCCACGCGCGGTGATCGAGCGCGCCGATGTGTCCCCACTGCCTGACAAATTCGAGTTGGTAGTCAAATCCACGAAGTCCGGGCGTTCCGGGCATGGCTGCCACACGGACGCCGCCGGACCAGATGCTGAGATGGCCGGTTTTCCAGAGCAAGTAGGGTTCGAACACCGAGTGGGGCACAACCTTCTTGAAGGCGCCATAGGCACCGTGGATGTTGTTGCCGTCGCGATGATGGTCGATTCGTCCGTTTGGATCGATCACCACTACGGAGCTGGCAAACAGATCCACCTTGGCATCGGCCGTTCCGATTTCCAATCGAACAGCGTCCCAGCTACGCGCATTGTTGGTCCAGTCGCTGGGGCCAATCAGCCGCTGGTTGCCATAGAGCAATTGCTGGCGGCCTACCGTTAGTTTCACCAGGCCGTCGGCCTTGCCGATGCGCACATAGGCCTGGCGGAGGTCGAAGGGATCGCGGAACGTGGTGACCGCGCGGCCGGGGTCGACGCCGGGTGAGCGCGAGTCCTGTCCCTGGAAATAGAAGTCGAGCCATTTCGCCGCGATGATTTCAATGTTGAGGCGCGAGCGAATCAGCCCATAGCCATCGTTGTTATCCGGCACAAATCCGAAGCCGGTGCGTCCTTCGGCCCGCGCGCGGATTTCGCCGGAGAGCCGCAACCATTTTGGTAGTGTTTCCCCGGTGTAGGAAGCGAGCGGCCGGTTGTAGAATGGCGGCGCAACATTGAATTCTGGTTCAGCGTAAGCGAACGCTGCAAAGAGTAGGAAGAGACTCAGCCGCATCTCCGGTTAGTCTCCCGCCGCGGCACTGACCAGGCGGCCATCGAGAGGCGAAGTTCGTTCTTCTACCTCGGCGAAGCGGACCACCAGGGCGAGTCCAGAGCTAGCCAGGATGAGTACACCGAGAATCATCAGCGCCTGCGGCCAGGAGAGGCTGCTGGACTTAAACAGAAAGCCGGCGAGGACAGCGCCCACGTTGCCGCCGGCGCCGACGATGCCGGCAACCGCGCCGAGCGCCCGCTTATTGATGAAAGGGACGACGGCGTAGGTCGCGCCATTCGACATTTTGATGAATAAACCCGTTGTGAGCATACAGCCAATGGCCAGAGGGAGCCATCGCGCCTGCGAAAAACAAACCATTGCCACCCCTTCGCACGCGATCGTTATAGCTAAAAGGATAACGCGACCCTGCAAGCCCCAGCGTGCGTTACAGCGATCACTGACGATGCCGCCGAGAGCTCGGGCAAAGAGGTTCATCATGCCAAATGTGCCGGCCACGAAGCCCGCGGCCTGAAGGGTGAGCTTAAAATAGTCGACAAAGTACAGGGCCGCGATGTTGTCGATGGTCAATTCCATGCCGAAGCAGGCCGCGTAGACCGCCGCGAGCGCCAGTACGCGTCGATCCCGGAGGGCGGTCCAGAAAGCGCTGTTTGCGCCGCCGCGCGATTCCATTTTGCCGGCCAAGCGGAGATCCTTAAAATCACCCTCGGCGGTATCGCGGGTGAGGACGTAATAGATGATTCCCGTTATGAACAGCGCCACCCCGGGCACCACCATCGCCAGACGCCATCCCCACCACGGGCTGAGCCCAAGGCTTAAGAAGCCTCCGAAAAGCATGGGCATTACCATTTGCGTAACGCCGCCCCCCAGGTTGCCCCATCCCGCCACCGTGGCATTTGCCGTGCCGACAATTGAGGGCGCGAACATCACGGACGTGTGGAACTGGGTAATCACAAAGGATGCGCCGATGGCGCCGATGGCCAGGCGAAACACCAGGAACGAGGCATAGTCGTGGGCAAAGCCGATGCCGGCCACCGGCAAGGCACCTAGCATCAGCAAGCCGGCGTAGGCTCTACGGGGTCCAACGCGATCGCACAACCAGCCGAACAGAAGGCGAGCAAGAACAGTGATGGCGACGGAGGCGATGATTGAATTCCCCACCTGGTCCTTGGTGAGGTGCAGTTCCTGACGGATCACCGGCATCAGAGGAGCGACGCCGAACCAGCCGAAGAAGCACAGGAAGAAGGCCAGCCACGTCATGTGGAAGGCACGCATCGGCGCCGAATGGAAGTCGAGCAGACGGAGGGTAGTTGCTTTGGTGCGCGTGTACATTACGAGGCTCCTGGTTTGTTTTGTGAACTGATTAGCGGCTCGGAACGGGAAGCGCGACTGCGATTCAGGCGGCCGCTTGCGCCTCGTCGAGAGCGAGCAGCACGATGCCGTTCTCGACCTTGGTTGGGAACGTGCGCACGGAAGGCGCTTGACTCTCGCAGGGCTTGGCAACCGTGCCGGATTCAAGACAGATGCGCCAGTTATGCAGAGGGCAAGTGACGGTATTACCGCCGACGATGCCATCCGCCAAGGGTCCGCCGCCGTGAGGGCAGCGATTTTCGACGATGAGGAAGCGGTCGCCGGTATTGAAGACGGCGAGCGAGAGCGGGCCTATGCGTAGAGCGCGTCCCTCGCGGGGCGGTACGTTCTCAGTGGCAGTAACGCGAATCCATTTCATACCGGCATTGGCTCCATGGGTTGAATTTCGACGAACTGGCTGGGCCGCGGGGCGAGGCGCTCGAGCCAGGCGTCGTAAGACTTGTCTTTGGCTTTGCTGAGACGCTCGAGCAACGCCTGGCGCGTTGCGGGCGGGGCGTACACCGTCTCTTTGCGAATCTTCTCGATGCCTAGACGCTCGACAAAATCGTAAGAGCGCTCGAGGTAGTTGGCATTCTCGCGGTAGTACTGGAAGAATAACGACCCTGCCTCCAGTGCTTCCTCCGTGGTCTCGACGGTGACCAGCAGGTCGGCTTTACGGACGCCCTTTCCGGCTGCGCCGCCCACCACTACTTGCCAGTTCCCTTCCTGACCCACGAGACCCAGGTCCTTCACTGTCGCCTCAGCGCAGTTGCGTGGGCAGCCGACGACACCCATTTTGAATTTGTGAGGAGTGTAGAGGTTCTCCAATCGCGTCTCCAATTCAATACCGGCTGAAATCGAGTCCTGGGTGCCGAAGCGGCAGAAAGTACTGCCAACACACGTCTTCACCATCCGGACGCCTTTGGTGTACGCCTGTCCGGATGGCATATCGAGATCGGCCCAGATTTTCGGCAGATCGGCCTTCTTGACGCCGAGCAGATCCAGGCGCTGGCTGCCGGTAACTTTCACCATGGGGACGTTGTACTTGTCGGCGACGTCGGCGATCTTGCGAAGTTCGGCGGGCGTGGTTACCCCGCCGCGCATACGCGGCACCACCGAGAATGTCCCGTCCTTCTGAATGTTGGCGTGGACGCGATCATTGATGAACCGCGCAGAGCGATCCTCTTCGTGATCGCCGCACCAGACCATGTCGACGATGTAGCTGAGCGCGGGTTTGCACACTTCGCAGCCCTTGCCGTTGCCGTAGATGTCGAGCACGTCCTGCACTGATTTGAGTTTTTGCGAACGGACGATGTCGCGCAATTTCTCCTGCGGAAACGGCACGCACGGGCACAAGACCTTCTGCTTGTCTTCTTCGAACTCAGGAGCGACAGCCTTCAGCAGACGGGAGCACAGGTTACCGCAACTGCCACAACCGGTGGATGCGCGGGTACGGTCCTTGAGCTGACCCATTGTCGAAATGCCGTGCTGATGGACCGCCTGGATGATGTCGCCCTTGGTGACTCCCATGCAACCGCATATCGTCTCGGAATCAGGAAGTGCGGCAACGTCGGACCCGGAATCGCCCGCCGGCGGAGGAAACAGCAGATGGCGACGGTGAGGCGCAAGATCCGTACCCTGCCGCAGCCATTGCGTGTAGCGGTGGTCGTCAGAGGCGTCACCCACCAGGATCACGCCGTGGAGACGGTTGTCTTTGACGAGCAGCTTTTTATAGATGCCGAGAGATTGGTCTTCGTAGCGAATCACTTCGACGCCTGGCTCGGACTCGTCGATGGAGCCGGCGGAGAAAACGTCGACACCCATAATTTTCAGCTTCGTGGCGTCGGTGGCTCCGGTGAATACGGGCCCGCGATTTCCGGTCAGAGTGGAGGCGAGCACCTTGCCTTGATCGAGCAAAGGAGCCACCAGTCCGAAGATTTGCCCCCTGTGTTCGGTGCACTCTCCGACGGCATGAATGTGGGAATCGGACGTTTCCATGAAGTCGTTCACCACGATGCCGCGGTGGACTTCGAGACCAGCTGAGCGTCCGAGAGCGACATTAGGACGGATTCCGGCTGCGACGACCACGATGTCCGCATCGACTTCCGTGCCACAGGCAAAGCGAAGGCCCTGGACATGTCCATTGCCGAGCAGTGCCTGAGTCTGACGGGAGAGCAGAACACGCACGCCGAGCTTTTCCATCTTCCCGGCAAGGTAGGCGCCGCCGGTGGGATCGAGTTGACGCTCCATGAGTGTCGGCGCGAGATGGACCACCGTAACGTCACACCCCTGCACCTGAAGCCCGCGTGCGGCCTCGAGCCCCAGCAATCCGCCGCCGATGACGACGGCCTTACAACCGGGCCGCGATTTTTCGAGCAGGGCGCGAGTGTCGTCGAGAGTGCGGAAGACGTGCACGTTCTTCTTGTCGATGCCTGGAATGGGCGGGACAAAGGCCGAACTGCCGGTAGCGAGGATCAGCCTGTCGTACCCAGTGACTGAGCCGTCAGCGCCGGTGACGGTCCGAGCAACGGAGTCGACGTGATCGATTCGCACACCGAGCCTGGGCTGAATGCCGTTCTTCCGGTACCAGTCGATCTCGTTGAGCACGATATCGTCGGCAGTCTTCTCACCAGCCAGAACAGACGAAAGAAGAATGCGGTTGTAGTTGACGTGAGTCTCGTCGCCGAAGATGGTGATCTCAAAGTCGTGGTTGAACTTCAGAATCTGCTCAACGCAGGCGACTCCGGACATGCCGTTGCCCACCACTACAAGTCGTCTCATTGCGCTGCTCCTGAGCGTTCCACGCGCACTGCGCATTGCTTGTAATTGGGCTCGCGGGACAGCGGATCGAACGCGCTCTGCGTGACCTCATTGACATTGGTTTCGAAGTAATGGAACGGCATAAAGATTTGTCCGGGAGCGGTGATTTCGGTCAGGCGTAATTCGACGGCGCGAACGTTGCCTCGCCGGGAGACCACGTCGACACGATCGTGGCTGCGAAGACCTAGCCGTCGAGCGTCGCGCGGATTCATCTCGAGCCAGGCCTGGGGCGACAGATGTTCGAGGATGGCGACTTCGGCGGTCTTGGTCCGCGTATGCCAGTGCTCCACCGTACGGCCCGTGTTGAGCACGAACGGATAGGAGTGATCGGGCTGTTCCGGGAACGGTTCCCACGCGGCGCAGATCAGGTTTGCGCGGCCATCCGGCGTAGGGAACACTCCGTCCTCATACAGGCGCGAGCTCGGAAGAGGAACTTTGCCTTCGGCCAGCGGCCACTGAACCGGACCTTCGGCCAGCAGTTCGTAGCTAATGCCCGAGTAATCACAAAGCCGTCCGGCTGAAACGCGGCGCCATTCGTTGAACGCGTCGGCGGGAGTGGTCCAACCGGGGAAGAGTTCTTCGCGGCAACCCCACTTTTCCGCGACCGAGAGAAAAATGTCGAAGTCAGAACGTGCGTTGCCGGGAGGTTGCACTGCCTTGTTCACTTTGCTGATGCGACGCTCGGAGTTGGTGTAGGTCCCCTCTTTCTCGCCCCACATAGCGGCGGGCAGGACCAGATGCGCGTGTTCAGTGGTGGGCGTGGGATGGTAGCCGTCCTGGACTACGAGGAAGTCGAGGTTGGAGAGCGCCTGCCTGAGCACGTCCTGATTGGGGAACGAAACCAGCGGATTGGTAGCGATGATCCACATTGCGCGAATCTTGCCGCCGACTGCGCCTTCAATAATGTCGGGATAAGCGAGTCCGCGCTTGGCGGGAAGACGCGCTTCGTCGATATTCCAAAGCGACGCAAGTTCAGCGCGATCGGACGGATGGTCGAACTTGCGATAGCCGGGCATGCTGGAGGCAAAGCCGGTCTCGCGCGTCCCCATGGCGTTGCACTGTCCGGTGATGGAGAATGGCGAAGCGCCCTCGCGGCCGATGTTGCCGGTGAGCAGAGCCAGATTGCAGATGGCAGCGACGGTCTCCGAACCCTTCGTGCTGTGATTGACTCCCATCGTCCAGCCGATGAAACCGGCCTTGGCACGGCCGTAAAGGAAGGCGACCTTGTATAGCTGGTCCTCGGAAAGTCCGGTTAGCTCGCAAACGCGCGCCGGCGCGTAGTCGCCGAGAAACCGTTCGAGTTGATCAAACCCTGTGGGGTGATGCTCGATGTAGTCGCGATTGATGAGGCCGTGGCGAATCAGGATGTGGGCGATGCCGTTAATCAGCGCAAGGTCGGAGCGGGGCTTCACGGGCAGATGGATGTCGGCGAGCATCGCGGTCTTGGAAACGCGCGGGTCAGCGATGATCAGCGTCCGGTGCGGATTAGTGTCGAGATACTGGCAGAGAATTGGATGATTGTCCGCGATGTTGGCGCCGATCAGGAGGATTACGTCGGCCTTTTCAAGATCGTCGTAGCATCCTGGAGGACCGTCGCTACCAAACGACATCTTGTAGCCGGAGACCGCGCTTGCCATGCACAGGGTAGTGTTGCCGTCGTAATTATTGGTGCCGAAGCCAAGCTGCACCAGTTTGCCAAGTGCGTAGAATTCTTCAGTGACGAGTTGACCAGTGCCGATGACGCCTAGCGCGCCTTTGCCATGCCGCCGCTGAGTGGATTGAAAACGGTCAACCATTAGAGTTAGCGCTTCGTCCCAACCGATTTCGACTAGCTTGCCGTTCCGGCGCAAGAGCGGTTGACGGAGGCGATTCGGGGTGTCGATGGTGTAGTGTTCGGAGAGTCCCTTGGGACAGAGTTTGCCACGATTGACGGGATGCGAGGCGTGCGGCCGCGAGGCGACAGCACGACCCGCTTTGACTCCAATCTCGATACCGCAACCCACGGAGCAGTAACCGCAAGTAGTGGACACCCAGTGGTCGGGAATCTTCTTCGCGGAAGTATAGCCGGTGGTTTCGCCGCGCTCGAAAGTGTAATCGGCTGCGAGATTGTCGAGTCCGATGAGGCGCTTCAGATTCATGCTGTCTTCCTTCCGGCGGCCGCGAAAGATACAGCCATATTCTTGGGAACGACGCTGACAAAGAAGAGCCACCGTCCAAGCCATTCACCGCCGAGGGCGAGCATCAATACGGCGGCGGAGACTGGCCCTGCCGGCGCAAGCAACGGCGCGATGATTCCCACGATGAGGATCGCCAGGCGCAGCAGGAACAGCTTTCTCAACCGTCCGGAAAGCAGCAGCGACGACGCGCGCAATTCGAAGGTCTCCGAATGAGCCATCCACAGGAATTTCAGCGTCTGAACGAGAAGTTGGGATGCCGCCCCGCCAACTGCCATCCACAGGAAGGCAGGAGGCGCGACGCCCATTGCGCGCGCGAAGAGAGGGCCGAGCAGCAATGCGGTAGCGAAAAACTCCGCCACCGTGTAGCCACTGAACCATGCGGGGCGCGCCCGGACAACGTAGATTCGAGCCGAGCACGTGATACCGATGGCACCGAAGATCGCAGTCGCGAAGCCCACCGCGCCGCGTCCCGGAAGTCCGAACCAGAGCATTCCGGCGAATGCAGAGGCCACTCCAGCGAAGATCGACAGGCTCAGCACCTCGCGGCTCAGCCACGACCGTCGCAGTCCGCGAAGCGCACGCCAGGCGTAGATCGGCCGGCCGAGATGCAGCGTGGATGCGCCCAGGCTGATGCCTGCGATGTTCAGCAGAATCAAACCAGAGAGTCCGCCGGCACCGTTGGGATTCAAGAGGTCAGCGAGCCAGAGAACGGTGAACGCGCCTGCGGCGAGTTGCGTGAGGACGAGCATGAACACCAGCGGCCAATGCGGGTGTTCGAGCGATAGCCGCTGAGTGTCGACGCGCCCGGCGTCGGGTGTGAGTCCTGCGGGAAGCGTGACGCGTGTGGTGGAGATGCTGTCCTGCGCTGATGGCAGGCCAGGAGCGTTGGCGGCGACGGAATGTTCAGCGAGCCAGTCAGCCACGTTGATGATTTCGATGGAGATCGCTTGTTCGGGACAAGCGGCGGCGCAGGCGGGCGCCATGCCGTCGGCGAGCCGGTTGTGGCACATGTCGCACTTGCCGACGACGCCTCGCGCAGCGTTGTACTGCGGAACGCCGTAAGAGCAGTTCCATGTGCAGTACTGGCAGCCAATGCAGGTATCGGCGTTATGGATCACAACGCCGGTGGCGGAGTCCTTGGTATAGGCCTCCACCGGACAACCGATCATGCAGGTAGGCTCGACACAGTGGTTACAGCCCATCGAGAGGTAGTGGCGCTCGGTATGCGGGTAGTAGCCGCCTTCGATCTCCCCGACGCGGCGCCAGTTGATGGCTGCAGGGTTGCCGTTCTGCTCATTGCAGGCGACGACGCAGCACTTACAGCCGATGCACTTCGTCATGTCGAAGTGAAAACCGTACTGCTCGCCTGCCGCGGGCGCGCGCTCTGGAATCAATCGCTTGGGTGCGGTACGAATGTGCACCAGGGAATCGCGGCGGGGCGCCGCGGGCGTGTAGACGAGGTCGCGCTCGAGCAGCGGCAAGGAGGCCATCAGGCGGTCACTCCCTGCGCCAGTCGGGCTGCCGCACACAGATACACTTCGGCCGTTCGCGCCACGTAGGCTCCTTTATGCGAGACGAGTCGATCGTCGAGCGCTGTCGTACGTGGAGCGCGAGATTAAAACGATCTAGCTTGGGTCGGCTCGGCGATGAGCCTTAGGCGGGGAAGTGCGAACGGGGGCCCCTAAAATCGCACCGGAAAACCCGTTCGTTTCGCTGGCGTGAACAGTTGCAGTGTAGCTTAAGGCCGCTGGATTTGGAAGAGGAGAGTTCCAAAAAAGTTTTTATGGACCCAATTTGAGTGATTTAGCCGCAGTAACAGTCCGAACCCATCCCGACAACGATCGTCGTACAGAAAATCGGGTTCATTGCCGATTACATTTGTAGCTGGCCGGAAAACACCAGCGTTTTCGCCCGCTCGCTTGCCGGGCGTCGCCGCACTGGCAGCACGTATTTCTTGTACCAAGTTGTAACCTGCGGCGTCTACTTCGTAACTCCCCCACTTGGAGGAAAACCATGGGTGTGATGATTCTGCACGACCTATTCCGGCATTCGCACGGGTTACCAACCGGAGGAGCGACCCGCCATACCTGGCAATCGCCGGCCGTTTTGTCGGTGACCTTAGCCACCGCCCTGGCTGCGGCCACGGGATACCGCTTGGTTGCCGCGATTCCCAGGCCGACCACGGTGGCTGCTATGGAACGCCCCGCCCATATCGATCTGAGCATCGACCGGCATTTAAGGGTGCCTAAAACCCTTGCAATTCATTGGGATCCGAACTCTCCCTACTTGCATGACGCCCAGAAGGCGATCCTGCTGGTGGAGGATGGGAATCGGGAATCGCGGTACAAGCTGGATCGCGAGCAGTTGACTAAAGGAAACTTACGTTACGCTAGGGCCTCAAGCAGCGTCAAGATCGTGATGGAGGTGAGTGCCGAGACCGGGCAGACAGCCCGCGGTGTACTTACCGTAGTGGATCCATCCCGATAAAGGAGCGCATGCCTTGTCTGCTCGTCGTGCTGATGCTCGCATTTCCGCGAGTCGCAATCGCACTACTCTATTTGTTGACTAGTTTTTTCGAACGCGCCCATTTAGGCATTCTGCTGGTTGTGCTCGGATTCGTGTTTCTTCCGCTCACGACGATCGTTTACGCATGGATGGTGACTTCAGGGTACCCGATCGAAGGCGTCTACCTGGTGGCCTTAATCGTTACGGTGCTGCTAGACCTGGGCGCGATTGGCGGCGGCGGGTATAGCCGTCGAAGAAACTGACGTCCTACTTCGGCACGAACTTCTGCACACGCCAATTCTTAATCTCAGCGGTGTAAATCGCACCGGTGGAATCCATAGCCATGTGATGGATGAAGTCGAATTGTCCGGGCAGCTTTCCGTGCGAGCCAAGGACGCCCGTCACCTGTCCCTCAAGGTTCAAGCGCAGGACGCGATCGTTATCTCCATCACCAACAAATAGAGACTGGTCGCGCGGCGAGTAAATCAGCCCCCACGCAGATCCGGTGTTTGTCCACTTAGCGACAAATTTTCCGGTCTGATCGAAGATCTGAACTCGCTGGTTGTTGCGATCGGCGACGTAAACCCGGCCCTTTTCGTCGAGTACGACATCATGCACCAGATTGAACTGCCCGTCGGCCGTTCCCTTGGAGCCCCAGTGCAGCATGTATTCGGCGTTGCGGTTGTAGCGGACTACACGTGAGTTGACATAGCCATCTGAGACGAAGAAATCGCCATTCGGCGCAAACGCCACCGACGTCGGGCGATTGAACAGTTCCTTGTCGTCATTTGATTTCGACGGGGCACCTCCTACTCCTCCGATCCGGAATACCAGGCGGCCCTCGGGCGTCATCTTCAGAACCTGATGGCCTGCGACGTCGATCAACCAGACGAATCCCTGCGAATCGACGCGGATGCCGTGGGCCGCCGTAACGGGTACGTCGTCCCAGGCGCGGAGCATCTTGCCGTCGCGGTCAAACTCGATCACCGGATGCTTTCCCCGATTGAACACCCAGACGTTGTCGCTCTTGTCGACCGCTACGCCCGAGCATTCGCCCAAATTCCACCCTTGTGGCAACTTTGCCCAACCGTCGACGACCTTATAGGGGAGCGCGGGTTGCGCTAAGAGGATACCGCTGGCAATGCACAAACATAGGAGCAATCTCGAGTACATGCGATGCAGCCTACCAGATTTCGGCATCTAAGAAACAGATGCCTGGGCCGGGTACACGGGTAAATCCGTGGCTGATCGCGATTTCTGTAATGTTTGGAACGTTCATGGAGGTGCTGGACACCACCGTGGTGAACGTGTCTCTCCCGCACATCGCAGGAAATCTCTCAGCTACGGTTGAAGAGGCCACATGGGTGCTGACCTCGTACCTGGTTGCCAACGCAATCATTCTCCCCATCACAGGATGGCTCGCGTCCCGCTTTGGCAGAAAGCGACTGCTTCTCACCGCAGTGGTGGGATTCACGTTCTCGTCGTTCATGTGCGGACTGGCGCCGAATTTGCCATTCCTGATCTTCTTTCGCCTGCTGCAGGGGGCGTCGGGAGGAACTCTGCAGCCGCTATCGCAGGCGGTGCTGCTCGAATCTTTCGCTCCACAGGATCGCGGAAAAGCCATGGGATTCTGGGGTCTGGGAATCGTCGTAGCGCCGATTCTGGGACCTGTCCTCGGTGGCTGGATTACCGACAGCTACAGTTGGCGCTGGGTCTTCTATATAAACATCCCGGTGGGCATCGTCTCCGTCTTGATGATGAGCCGGTTCATACAGGACCCGCCGTATTTGCGTCAGGCCAAGCGTGGGATCGATGCCTGGGGAATCGGCATGCTGGCATTGTGGATCGGCGCATTGCAGATTGTGCTCGACAAAGGTCAGCAGGACGACTGGTTTGCGTCGCCGCTCATCGTGACACTCGCGGTGGTCAGCGTAATTTTCCTGGTAGCGTTCATTGTTCGCGAACTGCGGGCGCGCGAACCCGTGGTGCATCTCAACATTTTCCGCGATAGAACCTATAC
The DNA here is from genome assembly GCA_038212445.1 of Bryobacterales bacterium. Classification (GTDB taxonomy): domain Bacteria; phylum Acidobacteriota; class Terriglobia; order Bryobacterales; family Bryobacteraceae; genus TMP-7. Next base: position 277,683 of record JBBQUM010000003.1, on the reverse strand, counting down.
GGCGGGCGTGATGCTCATGACCATCGTTGGACTGGTTCTGTATGGCAGCCTCGTGCTGTTGCCCATCTGGCTCCAAACGCTGCTCGGCTATCCTTCGCTGAACGCCGGTATCGCCCTCGCTCCGCGGGGAATGGGCTCAATGATCGCGATGCCGGTGGTTGGATTGATGTTGTCGAAGTTCGATCCGCGCCGCCTGTTGATGTTGGGTGTGGTTGGCGGCGCCTATACGCTCTACGACTTCTCGCGGTTGAACCTAAATGCCGGATATTGGGACTTTTTCTGGCCACAGTTCATCCAAGGCATTTCTCTCGGTCTTCTGTTTGTTCCGTTAACCACGATTTCCATGAGCCGGATTCCACGTGAGGAGATTGGCAACGCGACCAGCCTCTTTAACCTGATGCGAAATTTGGGAGGTAGCGTGGGCATCGCCGCAGTCACTGCGATGCAATCCCGCTTCCAACAAAAGTACATCAATGTGTTAGGTGCGCATGTTACACCTTTCGACCCGAATGCATCTCACTTGCTGGAGCAGCTTCGTGCTGCCATGTCGGCGACTGCCGGCGGTCCCGTAGCCGCTCATCAAAAAGCCCTCGCCTCCATTTTTGGCATGGTCCAGCAGCAGGCGGCGATGCGCTCATTCATAGATGTTTTTCGCCTCATGGCGATTGTGTTCCTGGTGATGTTGCCCCTCGTCTTTCTTATGAAGAAACCGCCCAAAGGCGCTAAAGCAGAGATGGCTCACTGATGCGTTTTCGACCCGAGGTACTCCTCTTGACACTTGCAGTCGCTGGGGCGCAGTCTCCCCTGAACCGGATGCAGTCGCCGGAGTCGGGATCTGCACGCGGCGGGTCAAGTGGTTCATATCAGCAAATGCCTGGCGTGCAGACCGGATTCAATGGCAGCATTCCAACCGGCGACCTTGCTGCCAATCTGGACCTGAGTCTGCGCGACGCTCTGAGCCGCGCGCTGAAGTACAATCTCGCGCTGGTGGATGGCAACGAGAATACCGCCATCGCCCGCGCGCAGCGACTTCGCGCGCTCAGCCTTTTACTGCCGACGCTGAACATCCGGCCGTCCATCACCGAGCAGCAGGTGAATCTGGCCGCGTTCGGGCTGACGCTGCCGGGCATACCCACCGTTGTGGGCCCGTTTCATATTTACGATGCCAGGGTGTATGGCGCGGAACAAGTCAGCTTCGAAAGCCTGCGGAGTTTTCAGGCCAGCCGCAGTCAAATCCGCGCCTCGGAGCTGACACTGCGCGATGCGCGCGACCAGGTGATAGCGATTGTGGTTCAGCTTTATCTCCAAGCGATTGCCGGTTCCGCCCGAATTGACGCGGGACGAGCACAAGTAGCGACCGCGGATTCTCTCTATAAGCGGGCAGCCGACCGGAAGAGCGCGGGTACGGTGCCGGCGATCGATGTCCTGCGGGCGCAAGTTGAGCTTCAAACCCAACAGCAACGCCTTATCGTCGCCGAAGGCGAGTTCGAGAAACAAAAATTGGCGATTGCACGGGCAATTGGGCTTCCGCTTGGTCAGCGCTTCCGGCTTGCCGACACGATCCCCTATCTAGCGCTGCCATCGACCGTGGATCTCGACAGCAGTCTGGAACAGGCTTACAAGACTCGCTCTGATTTTCAGGCCGCCGACGCCCAAGTGAAATCCGCCGAGCTGACGCTCTCGTCGGCCCGCGCTGGTTGGTATCCGACGGCGGGGGTGAACGCCGACTATGGGGCCAACGGGTTGGCGGTTGACCGGTTGCACGGCAGCTTCACGGTGGCAGGATTCGTGAATGTCCCTGTTTTCCAGGGCGGTCGTGTGAAGGCGAACGTCGAGGAGGCGCGTGCGCGTCTTAGCCAGATCAAGGCGCAACGCGACGACCTGCGCGGGCGTATCGACGCCGACGTGCGCACCGCATTCATCGATCTGCGGAGTTCCGCCCGCCAGGTAGACGTGGCCGGCAGCAACTTGGAACTTGCTCAGCAGCAAGTGACGCAGGCGCAGGACCGGTTCGGCGCCGGCGTCGCTAACAATCTCGAGGTGGTCCAGGCCCAGGACGCCCTGGCAGCCGCGAATGAAAACTACATAAACGCCCTCTACGCGTACAACGCCGGCAAAGCGGCCTTGGCGCGCGCGAGAGGCGACTCGGAGGAATCCGTCCTCCAATACCTAAACATCAAATAACTATGGCTACCACTGAACAAGCCGATCCGCGAACCGAGCCACATAAGGGCGAAGAGCGTGAGCGCGATGTTAAGAGCGACAATGGCAACGCGGAGCAGAGCGAGAAGAACGCCGAACCGGAAAAACCGAAGACTCCATTTATGCGTGAGCATCCCCTGCTTACGGTAATTGGAGCTATTGTCCTGGCGCTACTGCTAGTCGGCGCGTTTTTCTGGTGGCGATATCTCCAGACATATGAATCCACCGATGATGCTTTCGTTGACGGGCACATCAACATTGTCAGTTCCCGTGTACCAGGGACAGTTGCCGGAGTGTACGCCGTGGAGAATCAGAACGTGGTACCCGGTCAAACGCTGGTGGACCTGGATCCGCGCGATCTGAAGGTGTCGCTCGCGCAGGCGAAAGCCGCGCTCTATCAGGCGCAGGCGGCCGTGAACGAGGAAAATCCGAATGTACCGATTACTGCGACTACCGCTGAAACCGGTATCTCGTCGGCTGAGGCGGATGTGGCCACGGCCAATGCGGGCGTAGCCGGCGCTGAACGTGATCGTGAATCGGCGATTGCACAACTCAGAACCGCTGAAGCGAATAATGCCAAGGCACAAGCAGATCTGGCTCGCTATGCCACCCTGGTGAAAAAAGATGAGGTATCGCGCGAGGAGTACGATCAGCGAGTGGCAGCGGCGCAATCGGCGCAGGCGGCGGTGGACGGTCAGCGGTCGGCTGTGCGCGCGGTCGAGAATGTCATCGAACAGCGGAAGGCTCAGGCGTCCGCAGCGCAGTCAAAATTGAATCAGTCGCGCCGCAATGCGCCCCAGCAGGTGGCGGCTCAACGCGCGGCTGTTCAGGGTAAGGTGGCGGCTGCGGAGTCCGCGCGGGCGGGAGCGGATCAGGCATCGCTGAATCTCGAATACAGCAAGATCCTGTCGCCGGTAGCGGGTATTGTCGGCAGGCGGTCAGTCGAGGTGGGACAGCGAATTCAGCCGGGGCAGGAACTGCTCTCGGTGGTGCAACTCGATGATCTCTGGATTACAGCCAACTTCAAGGAGACTCAGCTACGCAATGTGCGGCCTGGACAGTCGGTCACCGTCCACGCCGACGCATTTGATCGCGACTATGACGGCTATGTCGAAAGCATGCCGGCGGCTTCCGGAGCCAAATTCAGTATGCTGCCGGCGGAGAATGCCACCGGGAATTTCGTGAAGGTGGTTCAAAGACTGCCGCTGCGAATCCGGCTGAAGCCGGATCAGGATCGAGATCATCGCCTGCGGCCTGGCATGTCGGTGGTGCCGAAGATCTGGGTGAAATAACGCTCGCCGGACTAACTCTTCTCATCCAGGCGGCCGAAGCCCTTCAGCGGTTGCTCGAATACCGGATTACTGGGGCCTTTGCCTTCCGTCGTCCCCAGTGGTACGTTCACGTTTAGGTAGCCACCGCCGCTGACCTCGCCCAGTTGCCCGGCGTCCAGTTCCATGTTCTCGTTCTCAGATGTTGCGTCGTTATTCATTCGATTTCCTTTCAGTTAAAAAGGGGCTGAACTCTTCAGTTTTCAGCCCTCGTCGCAAATCGCTTCACTTGCTGTAGAGCTCACCGGGATTCTTGACGGTTGCTCCGCCGCCGGACGGGGCTCCGTGACCGGTATTGCTAACGCTGCCGGTCGGGTTGAGAGTTGGAATGCTCGCGATTTTTACTCCGCGCTCATCGAAAGCCTCCTTTGTCCCACTGCTTTTTCCAAGTGCACTTATCAATACGGTTACGCTAACGCGGCGGATGGGAATTGAGCCGCACAATTTCGACAGGTTCAGTCGACGTCGTTTGCACCGCGATTCCCTCGGCCTCCAGCCAGGCCCGAACCTCGCAGTCATCCACCACGGAGCGAGTTGCGACGATGTCATAACCGTTCGATAGCGAGGTAATTCTGGCGGCGAGATTCACTGTCGCTCCAAAGTAGTCGAGCCGGTCGTTAAGGGTAACTGCGACGGCCGGTCCGGTGTGGATGGCGATTCTCAGGCGGGTGGCGCCGGTACTCGACTGGGCCTTCCGGGCTGCTCGAACAGCGGTTATCGGATGCCGGAACACTGCCATTGCCCGGTCGCCGATGGTCTTGATCACCGCGCCTCCCTCCTCTTCCACGTGTTGGGAGAGGGTCTTCTGCTGCTGGAGAATATGGCCAAACGCCATCGCGTCGCCCAATTCGCGGTAAAGCGAAGCCGAGTCAACAATGTCGGTGAACAGTACGGTCATCGTGCCAGCGGAAAGGGGCAAAGCCGGCCGTAACGACTCTGTCGGAAACAGATCACGGAAGACCTGCAGCGCAGTTACCTCGGCGGCGGTGGCAGCCTCGTCGCTCCAAGCCAGCCGCTCCAACACCATTACGCTTGTTTCGGTGCCTGTGTTTTCGAGAACAAGCCGAGGACGTGTTGAGACCCGCAACTCGGAGCCGCCATCGCCATCGAGTATGAGGGTGTCCAGGCCACCGTCCTCCACGACGCACAATACGCGGCTTGACGAGTTACCCCAGCGTCGAAAGCGATAGAAGCCAGTTGCTAGAGAAGGGCTCAACTCGCGGCGGCCGCCTGGCTCGATCACCTGCTGGAGCACGATGTGCGGCGTGTTTTGTGGGCCACCAACACAATATTCCTGGTGTTTGATCTCGCGGATCTCGATGTTCGGCCGGAACGTCAGTTCGACGCTCTGGTTCAAGTCGACGTGAAAGTCGATACAGCAGGCTTCGCAGTGAACATGCGGCTGCACTCCGCCGAGTTCCGATGAGCGCTGCTTGGCTCCGCGGCACAACGGACACATGAGTTCCCACTGCAGTTCGAGCATGCCCGCGCGCGCTGCGCGCAAAAACAACTCCAGCGTCTCGCGCCGTTCTGCGTTCCACCGGCGAGCGTACTCGTAGGGACGCATCCGGTGGACGTCGAAGTTGGAACCACACCGAATCAAGCGGCAAAGGCTGTGCAACAAAGTCTCACTGGCGCCGGCCGATACCAGTTCCCGGCGAGCGCGTTCCAATCGGTTCTCTCCGCCGGCTGTGAACCGCACCGGGGATAGCTGGTCGATTTCGGGAGTCTGACGCACCGCAATCTCGTCATAGGCGCGTACCGTTCGGGCAAAGCGCCGGCCGCTCGCAAGCAGTTGCGCCCTGACAAGCAAAGAACAGAGCCAGTTCCTCGGCGTCGCCCAGACCTGATAACGCAGACGCGATGGCTGCTCGGAGAGTTCGGTGAGGACCCGCATCTCTGCAAGCGGTCCGGACAGGTATTTCCGGACGACGCCAAACCGTTCCGGATGCTGCCACTCGAAGGGCTGTTCTTCCCATTCCACGTTTATGCCTAAGATGGACAGGCGGAGCCGGCGGAGAAATTGCGATTGTCCAAGCTGTTCGATGGCAGGCACGCCGGAATCGGCGTTAAAGCGGTCAGTGTCGGAGACCAGCGGCCACAAGTCGGCCGGACGCGACTCGATGGGCCATTCCCAGGATACGTATAGTTCGCTCATGAAGGCCTCATGCCAGTTGTCGCTTTGCAAGCGTCGCGAAGACGCCGTTTCGGGCGATTAGATCGGCGTAGGTGCCAGACTCCTCAATGACGCCGTTGTTGAGGACAAAAATGCAGTCCGCCTCGAGAATGGTGCTCAGGCGGTGCGCGATAACGATGCGGGTTGACTTAAGGCGCGACAGGCTCTCGGTGACCACTGCCTGCGTCTGGTTGTCGAGTGCGCTGGTGGCTTCGTCGAAAAGGATCAGGCGGGGGCGGTTGACAATGGCACGTGCAATCTGAAGACGCTGGCGTTGACCGCCCGATAATCCCAGTCCGCCGTCGGGAATAACCGTAAACATGCCCATCGGCATGTTGCGGATGTCCTCCTCCAGGCCGGCCATGCGGGCCGCCTCCCAGGCGTCGTCTACGGTTAGCGGCAGACTGCCGGTGATGTTCGAGAAAAGATCGCCGCCGAGGACACTGCCCTGTTGAAGCACGACGCCGATTTGCCGCCGCACGGCTTGAACGTCGAGTAACGCAAGATCCTGCCCATCGAGAAATAGTGAGCCCGACTCTGGACTCTCGAAGCCGAGCATCAACCGGAACAGCGTCGACTTTCCGGAGCCTGTTCCGCCGATAAACGCCACGAATTGCCCGGCACGAATTCGAAACGACACGTCTTTTAGGACGGCAGGCAAGCCAGGCCTGTAGCGAAAAGCTACGTGGGAGAACTCGATTTCACCGGCGAGGGTTCCGGGGTCGGCCCTGCTGACACTTACTTCGGGTAGAGTTTCAAGAATCGGGCGCGCTCGCTCATAGAGCGGCACTACCCCTAGTACCGAGATCAGAGTCTGTCCGATCTGGCTGGCTCCCGACAGTACTTGTAGAAAGGCTGCCTGAAACGCCAGAAAAGCGCCGGTCGAGAGCGACGGACCGCTGGGACGTACAAGAAAGGAGAATAGCGCCATCATTGTAAGCGCCTGGAATAACGGGAAAAAGACGATGAGCGAGGCTGAGATCCTGCGACTCCTTACCGCGAGGCGTTTCTGCTCGGCAAACCGGATCGCCCAGCGCGCAAACGCGCGTTCTTCGGCGCCCGCGACGCGGAGTTTTGAAATTCCACCCAGCAGTTGCGGCAGCAGGCCGGCGACACGGCCGCTCAACTCCGAGAACTCACGCTGGATTCGGACTTGAAAGAATGCGGCTACGGCCGTTACCAGGAACGACGCCAGTACGAGGCCGGCCGCTGGCAGTGCGAATCCTTTGCCATAGTAGAACAGGAGCGCGAGGCTGAACGCCGAGAAGACGCCAGTCAGGACTGTGGAGAGCGCGGCTCCGGCGAGCACTTGTCGCATGCTTGAAATAGCGAGGCTGCGTACCGCCAGGTCGCCCGCGTTGTAGCGGCGGAAAAATGTGGCCGGAAGACTCATCAGCCGGTCCCACAAGGCTGCCTGGAGTCCTGCGTCCATTCGTCCCTCTACTCGCAGGAGCGCGAAGCCTTGCACCAGCCCGAGAAGCCAGGTGGAGATTGCCGCGGCTAGCAGGACCAGGAATACTTCGAGAAGTTGGCCGCGATCTGCCCCGGGAATGATGCTGTCAAATAGAGTCCCGCTGGCAATGGGCGGGATCAGGCCCAAGAGTCCTGCGAGAACGCCGGCCATCAGGATTCGAGCGATGTCGCGTTCAAGACCACGCACGCCGAATGCGATTAACTTGGTGGAGTCCAGTCGTTCCGCTGGGAACGAGCGATAGAAAGTGTGAGCGTGCGTACTCAGGCGGGCTGCAACTTCTTCGTTCACTGACACACTCGCGAGCGTTACCGGATCCCATAGCTGGTAGCGCGAGGGCCCCTTCGGTAGCAGGGCCACAGGCTGTTGAGTTGCGGCAAGGTAGCCGACGAATGCGCCGCTGTCCTTGCGATACCAATGCTCCTCCAGCCTGACTCGCCTTATCCGAACCGAGCTAGCACGGGCAATCGACTCCATGGGATCCCTCTCGGTTGAGCGCCGGCCTGACGAGGGTGCGATCACGCTGACGCCTATGCGCTGCGCCACTTTGCTCGCGCAGGCGACCAGAGGATCACTCGTCGCGATGAGAGTTGGTACTGCCTCGAGTCCGCTTTCCAGGACGGCGGCAAGGGCGCGCCGTGAACCCTGAGCGGTGGCACGATCCGATTTGAACCGGCCCTGAAGTCGCGCATGGATTCGCGATTCCTGCTCCTGCGCCTGCCGGATCAACGCCTGAAGTGCTTGCTGGTGAAACGCAGTGAGCGACCCAGGACGATCAGCCTGCAATGACGGCACAGTGAGGCCGGCTACCGATGCTAAGGTCGCCACCCAGTCTCGAATCTGATCCGTTGACAGTGATTGGGTTGGAATGGCTGTAAACTGTGCACCCGGCGCAGGCTGCGCCAGTAGGGTATAACCGCCAGGAGACGTCCCCGGCCCTATAACAACCTCAGCGCCAACCATCCTTATCACAGGAAAGCGCGCTCCGCGAGATTGCCCGCTCTCGGCGCGCACCAGAAAAAGATCCACCGCGCCTCGTCGGACAAGCCACGCAACGGATGGGTCGCTCAGGAGACATCCGGCACCGAGTTTAGTGGTGAGTACTTGCATTACGAGGCACTGTTAGCTACGGGCCTAGTTCGCCAGTGGATTGGAAAAAATGGATCCGGCTCTTCAGATTTTTAGAATCCATACTGACGCGCCGCCCGTAGTGGCAAGTGAAAGGACGGTTCACATGAGTGACAACAAATCTAAAGATCCGGCGAGGATTAATGCAAATGAAGCGAAGTCTGCAGAGATTCCAGACGAGCAGTTGAAGGAAGTATCGGGCGCCGGCTATGGCATTGGCGGCTCCAGCGTCAAGAAGGATGAGGACGTGAAGGTGAAGGTGAAGCGCGACGGCTACGGACTGGGCGGCTGAGTTCCAACCATGGGGCGGGCGTGGATCATCTTCACTGGACTTGCGTGCGCGCCGGCGTGGTGTCAACTCACGCTCACGCAGGCTGTTGAAGCCGCGCTCGCCCGCCATCCGCAATTGCAGATTCAAAGGGAGATTACGGTAACGGCTCGGGCGCTCGAGAAGCAGGCAAGCGGTCAATTTGACACACAAGTGGATGCACTGCTTCAGCAGGCGCTCACCCACACGCCGCTTACCGGACTACAACAATTGCAGGTTGACGAAGCGTCGATAGAAGCTACCGATCAATCGGTGAATGCGACGACCGCCACCGGCTCCGCGACGCGGCTGCTCCGGTCCGGAATCCAACTGTCGGCGTCTGCAGGCCTATGGCGTTTCACCGACAATCTCGCCCAGACACAGGGAGTAAACCTCTCTCTAATCCGGTTCCAGGCAAATATACCGCTCCTGCGCGGCCGCGGCCGAAACGTTGTCGCAGCCGAGGAGACGGCCGCTCGCATTGAGGGAGATGCGGCGCTCTACGACCTCAACCACATGGCAACGTCGCTGACGGCCAGTGCGGTTTCGCGCTATTGGGAGGTGATCGCCGCACGCCAGACTTTCGAAGTTTGGCAGCAGGCCGAGGATCGGGGCCATACGTTAGTCAACAACGTGCAAACACTGATTGACGCCGATAAGCTGCCCCGAGCCGAATTACAGCAGGTGCTCGCAAACCTTGCCGGTAAGACCGCGAGCCGTGCCGCCGCCGAGCAGCGTTTGGTTGCTGCGGCGCAGGCGCTGGCACTGTCGATGGGACTATCGGATGAAGAGCTTATGAAGTCCTTTACGCTCTCAGACTCGCTTCCGGACGGCGAAGCAGCGACGCTGCCTTCAATGAATGAAGCGGACGTCGCCCGATGGCTGCACCGTTCACTGGAGCGCCGCGCCGACTATCTGAGCCTGAAACAACGCCAAGGTGCGTTCGTTGTGAGGCGGGATGCCGCCTCAAACAGGTTGAAACCGCAGGTGGACTTGAAGGTAGTCACCGGCTACATGGGACTGCGCGAAGGACGCCGCCCCGACCAATTCCTGGTTTCGCCATTTTCTCATCCATCCGGCCTCGACATCATCGCGGGCCTCTCATACAGCCTTCCTGTGGGCCGTCATGCTGCTCAGGGCCAAGTTGAGCAAGCGACTTCAGCGGCTCGCCAAAACGAGTTCAACGCGCAGGAAATGGCACGGTCGATCACATCGTCGGTACTGGCTAGCGTCGGTGCGTATAAGAACGCCATTATCCGTGTCCAGCAGGCGAAGGCATCGATGGAGGCGTCGCGAGCCGCGCTCGACGGTGAGCGGGAGAAACTTCGGCTCGGGGCCGGCTCGGTGGTGGATTTGGTCACGCTGGAAGACCGGCTTACATTTGCGAGGAGCGCCTTTGTCGAAGCTGGCCTCAATTACGCTGAACTCCTGGTAACGTTGCGTTTTGCAACCGGCACGATCCTGGAGCCTGACCGGATGGCGCAGACGGTAGATCGCGCCATCTTCTACCGCCCGCCTTGGGAGGATTCGGGCAAATGAAGGAAATGGACGTATGAAGCGAGAAGTGTTCCGTGAGTCCGCCCTGAAGCAAGTCACCACACCAGGCCGGTTCGACGAGATTCTATCGGTGACGCAGCCCCGTGACTGGCTGGCGCTAGCTGCCATCGCTATCATCCTCGCTGTCGCCGCGGTATGGGGTGAAACCGGCCGCATCTCCAGGAAGGTCAGCGCCCAAGGCGTGCTGGTACTGAAGGGTGGGGTGGTGAATGTCTTTGCCGAGGGCGCAGGCAGGGTACACGATCTGCGAGTGAAGCCGGGAGACTGGGTTGAACCAAACCAACTGATTGGGTCCATTTCCCAGCCCGCTCTCGAGGATAAGCTCAAGGCACTGCGGGAACGCCTGGAGGAGGCCGAGCGCGAGCGCGACCGGTCGGGCAGCGCGCATTCCGAAGGAGTGACGCTGCAGCGGTCGGCGCTCCAGAACCAAAAAGGTACATTGCGCCGGACGATCGCCGACTATCAACAGCAGATCAGAAATCTGCAGGAGCAACTCCAGGTGGAGGAGGAACTTCTCGGCAAGGGGCTCATTACCCGGCAGCAGGTCTTGAGCACAAGTCAAAAGCGCACGATTGCAGAGAGCGGCATCGCCGGTATTGAGGCACAGTTAAAACAGCTCGACTCAAATCAGTTCCAGAACGAAGTTCAGGTTACGCAGTTAGACCGCGAGAGTGACGCCCGAGTCACCGACCTCCAGCGTCAGATATCACTGCTTGAGAAAGAGCTAGGAAATACTTCGCTGGTTCGCAGCCCATTTGCCGGGAAGGTTATCGAAGTGAAGGTCTACCCCGGCGTTCTCGTGAGCGGCGGCGAACCGGTGGTGAGTCTCGAGCCGCAGGGAGAGAACGTCGAGGTAATCCTGTATGTACCATCGGTGAATGCCAAGGAGATCCGTCCTGGCATGGATGTCGAAGTTACGCCAGCATCGATCCCCCGCGAAGAATACGGATTCATCCGTGGATGGGTGTCATCGGTGGCCGAGTTCCCGGCCACGCGCGCGAGCGTTATCCGCAGCTTCGAGAATGAGTCTCTGGCGAGCGCCTTGGCCGCCGGCGGTCCGGTGAATGAGATGCGAGTGCAACTGCTGCGGGATCCCGGTTCCGCCAGTGGATTTAAGTGGTCGTCATCCCAAGGTCCGTCAACGCGAATTACCAGCGGAACACTTTGTAGCGCCGAGACCGTGACGCGCGTCCAGCGGCCGATTTCTCTGGTCATTCCCTTCCTTCGGAAGACGGCAGGGGGCAACTGACGCCATGAATTTCCGCAGGAAGCACGTACGGGTGCCTACCGTCCTCCAGATGGAAGCGGTAGAGTGCGGAGCGGCGTCGCTGGCCATGATCCTGGCGTTCCACGGGCGATTTGTGTCGCTCGAGCAACTGCGCGTTGAGTGCGGTGTCTCGCGCGATGGAACAAAGGCCCTCAATATCCTTCAGGCCGCTCGACGTTACGGACTCGGAGCCAGAGGGTTCAAGAAAGAGATCGACGGGCTGAAGCAGACCGTCATGCCGGTGATTCTCTTTTGGAATTTCAACCACTTCGTGGTTTGCGAGGGATTCGGAGGGGGCGGCGTTTACCTGAATGATCCGGCCTGCGGCCGGGTCAGAGTATCAAACGAAGAGTTTGACCGCGCCTTCACCGGAGTGGTGCTGACATTCGAGAAAACCGGTGAGTTCCGCCGTGGCGGCTCGCGCCCGAGTTTGTTGAGATCGCTTGCTGCGCGCCTCCCGGGCAGTCTGACTCCGATTAGTTTCCTGATGCTGGCGACACTTGGACTTGTATTTCCCGGTCTCATCGCTCCCGCTTTCCAGCGGATTTTCGTCGACAATATCCTGATTGGCGGGTCGGGGCGATGGCTCAGCCCGCTGCTTTTGGCCATTGCCGCCACCGCCATTCTCAGAGCACTCCTCACCGCCCTGCAACAGCGCACCCTGCTCCGGCTCGAGACTCGATTGGCCATCGAAGGATCCAGCCGCTTTCTAAGCCATTTGTTCCGGCTGCCCATGGATTTCTTTCTCCAGCGAACCGCGGCCGACATCGCGGCAAGGGTGTCGATCAACGACCGTGTCGCAAGTCTGCTTTCCGGCGAACTAGCCACAAGTGCGGTGAGCATCGTAACAGCGGCATTTTACGCGTTGCTGATGTTTCGTTACGACGTCACACTTGCAATGCTGGGTGTCGCCATCGCACTCACAAACCTGCTGATGCTGCGTTATGTCTCCCGCAAGCGTACCGAGAGCAATCAACGGTTGCAGCAGGACCGTGGACGGCTGATGGGAACGTCGATGAATGGGTTGTTGTCGATTGAAACACTAAAGGCTACCGGGTCGGAGGGCGATTTCTTCACGAAATGGTCGGGCATACAGGCGAATGTAGCAACCCGCGAACAGTCGATGGGAGTGACCGGCGAAGTACTATCGAGCTTGCCCGCGCTGCTTCTTGCAATCAACATGGCCGCCCTGATGGCCCTGGGCGGTTCCAAGGTAATGGATGGCGTGCTGACAATGGGAATGCTGGTTGCTTTTCAGAGTTTGCTTTACAATTTCCTGGCGCCGGTGAACCAACTTGTCAGGATTGGCGACGCGCTGCCCGAAGCACACGCCGAGATGAAGCGGCTCGACGATGTGCTGAATTATCCGGCGACTCCAGGATTAATTTCAGCCGTGCCCCAGACCGCGATTTCGCGACGGCTTGAGGGGGACCTGCAACTGTCCGGCATCACGTTCGGGTACAGCAGGTTGATTCCGCCGCTGATCGAGGATTTCAGTCTCACCGTCCAAGCAGGACGGCGTGTCGCGTTGGTAGGTGGCTCTGGTAGCGGCAAGTCCACGGTCGCCCGAATAGTTGCTGGACTCTATGAGCCTTGGGCAGGCGAAGTCCTGTTCGACGGAGAGCCGCGCCGGCACTACCCGCGGGAAGTCATGAACTCGTCGCTTGCGATGGTGGATCAGGATATCTTTCTCTTCGAAGGAACGGTGCGCGAAAACCTCTCGCTCTGGGATGAGCAGTTCGAGGAACCCTCGATACTGTCAGCGGCCCGCGACGCCTGTATTCACGAAGACATCGCGGCACGTCCGGGCGGGTATGACTCGATTGTCGAGGAGAGCGGTCGCAATTTCAGTGGCGGACAGCGGCAGAGGCTCGAGATCGCACGCGCCCTGGTTGGCGAGCCGCGAATCCTAATTCTCGACGAAGCCACCAGTGCGCTCGACCCTCAGACCGAAATGCTGCTAGATGATAACCTGCGCCGCCGCGGATGCACATGTCTGATCGTTGCCCACCGCCTCAGCACGATCCGGGATTGCGATGAAATCATCGTTATGCACATGGGCCGAGTCGTTGAACGGGGCACACACGAGGATCTCCTGAGTACGGGTAGTCATTACGCGCGCCTGGTCTCCGGCAGTCCCGAGGCTTAGCGTCAAGGAGATCGGGTTGCGTGAGGCACCGAAAGAGGGGACCGCCCGTCTCCGGTACCGCATCCGAAAGGAGCCGGTCGCGATGTCCAAGATACGATTTGTGGGGCTGGATGTCCACGCCGGGACGATAGCGGTCGTCGTGGCTGAAACGGGAGGGGAAATTTGGTCGCACGAAGTGATCCCGACCGTTTGGGGTAGATCCGGAAACTGATGGGAAAGCTCGGCCGGCAAAGCAGTTGAAGGCTGCTAGGAAGCCGGGCCTAAGAGACAGGCACGTACAGCGGCAACAGCGATCTAAGCAGAGACTTTACTGAAGTGACTTTTGGACAGCAGCACCGATGACAGCGCAGCGCGCTTCGCCGCCCGTCGGGAGTTTGCCCGATACCAGAACCTTGCCGTCTCCATGCCGTTCTGGCCAATATAACCTCGCGACGGGCGCCTCAACGCAGGAACACTTCAAGGCCACTCGATCAAGTAAAAAGGAAAGGCCGGCTCACCTCCTTGCGGAGCCGAGCCAGCCTGACCTTCAGAACTCGTCAGTCAGGTGTGCCTTACACTTGACAGGGTGGCTCCATATCAGAAGGTGAACTTCGCCGCCAATTGCAAAATACGCGGGTCAGATGTCGCCGTCGGCGTCAGGAATCCCGCCGCTGGCGTGAACACCCGGGTGGTTGCGTTGTAGTTGTACTGCGACGTAAGGATGGTGCTGTAATTGGCCCGGTTGGTGAGGTTGAACGCCTCGAACATCAGGCGCAAGCGAGCCCGTTCGTGAATCGAGATGTCGCGCGTAAACCTCATGTCGACGCTCTCGAAGCCGGGACCCTCGTAAGTATTGCGACCGATGTAGGGCGGGCGGTCCGTGCCTGTATTACCATCATTGTTCGGATCCCCGCCCGCTGTGATGTTGAACGGCCGGCCACTCTGCAATTGGGTGATCGTCGACAGTTCGTATCCACTCAGCAGCGCGCGTTCGACGGGGTTCTTCAGACCCTTGGCGTAATCGATCTGCCATAGACCCGAGAAGATGAAGCGATGGCGGATGTCGGAGTTGCCACGGCCGCGATCAAGATTCGGAATCGTAGTGTACTGGGCGTTCTTCGAGTCATCGGTACCTACAACCACGGACGTGAAGTCCGGGCGGCTGTCGAGCACCTTCGCCCAGGTGTAAGAACTCTGGAGCTGGAAGCGGTCGGAAAAGCGCTTAGTCAACTGGATAAATCCGGCGTGGTAGATGGAATCGGCGCCGCTGTCGAACAGGCTCACGCGTCCGAAGTTATTCAGCGGGCGTAGTCCGGCGCCGGTTCCCGCATAGCGCAGGAAAGTCACCGATTGATTCGTGTCGGAGAAGGTGGCGGTAGTTGCCGTGGGCGGAAACAGGTTGATGTCGCGGGTTCGCGTCAGGTGCTCTCCGCGGACTCCAAGATAACCGAGCGTCACGGCGTACGACTTACCAAGCTGTTTTTCGATGTTGAAATTCCACTGGTGCGTCAGCGGCTGCACGTAGTCGGACGCAAATGTGTAGATGTCCGGACGGCGGCTCAGCGTGGGCGGCGCCGAGAGGATATTGGGGTAGGTCGGGAAGCCCGAGTTCAGGGTATACGTCTGAACCTGAATGCCGTTTTGTGAAAACGCCGTACCGGTGAGGATGGAAGGCGTGCGGCCATAGAAGATGCCGTAACCGCCGCGAACCACCAGCGTGCCGGCGCCATTCACTTTGTAGGCGAAGCCGAAACGGGGCGCAATATTATTCTTATCGATCGGAATTCTCGAGGTGTCAAGGCCGAGGGCCCCAAGCTGTGAGTCGGGGTTCTTTACCGGCGGCTGCGACAGTTTGAACACATCGTAGCGAATGCCGAAATTCAGGGTTAGCCGTTCGCTGAGACGATAGGAATCCTGGGCATAAAAGGCAAACTCGCCGACGTTCGGCTTGGTCAGCGCACCGTCGGTGCCGCTACCCGCAAATGCCTGGGTGAAGGAAAACGGAATCTTGTTGAAGTAGTCGGCGTAGCTGTTGAAGGTGTAGCTACCGCTGAAGTTTCCAGGGAAAAAATTGTCGATCCGCTGGATGTTCATGTCGTAGCCGACCTTTAAGGAGTGGCGTCCGGTGGTGTGCGACAAACTCTCCACCCACTGGTAGGTCTTGGCGTTGGTGTACCGCGGACTGAAGTTATTCCGCCCGATGCTCAGCACCGTGGTGCCGTTCTGACGGATGACCGTCTCGGGGTCAGTCGAGTTTGCTTCGCCGGGTTCGTTGTCCCGAGTCCAGCCGAAACGCGATTCGAGGACGGACTTGCTGCCCAGAATCAGCGTGTGCGAAGCGGCAATGTTGTCGGTGCTGACCTTGCTGTTGCCGGTGTGTGTTGAGGCGCTCGCCTGTCCGGCATTCTCGAAATTCTGACCGGTGAACCGGTTCGCATTGTAGCGGACGCTCAACCGCTGGTTATTGGTGATCTCAATGTCGACCTTGCCTAGGTAGACATCGTTGTTGAGCGCATTGGCATAGGCGCCGAGAGATGGCTGCAGTAGTACTAGACCTTGCTGGCCCGCGGTGTCGGTGGCTGCGGGGAGTACCGTCAGAATCACCGGATTCGGAGTGGTGTTGCGCTGCCCATCGTAGTTGAAGAAGAAGAAAACCCTGTTCTTTTTGACAGGACCGCCAATGTTGCCGCCGAACTGGTTGAAGTGATAGGCGCGCTTTGGACGTCCCGCCTTGTTGTTCTCCCAAGAGTTGGCGTTCAAGCCCTTATCGCGGAAGAATTCAAATGCGCTGCCGTGAAAATCATTGGTGCCGCTCTTGGTGATCACGTTGATTACGCCGCCGCCGGCGCGGCCGATTTCCGCGGAGTAGCCGTTAGTATTCACCTGGAACTCCTGCACAGCGTCTTCAGAGAAGCTGTACGGATTACGACCGGTGCCGGTGCGGCCGGTGGTCTGACCGAAGAACACGTTGTTTGCGTCGGCGCCGTCCACCAACAGACTATTGGACGTTCCACGCTGGCCTCCAAATGAGAGGTCGCCGTTGCGCGTCGGGTCCCTGGTTACGCCGGGTGTCAGGACGGTGAAGTCGATAAAATTGCGCCCGTTGATGGGCAGCGCACGCACCTGCTGCTCACTGACCGTGGTCGCCGTTGTCGAGCGAGTGGTTTCGACCACCGGAACATCCGCGTTCACGCTAACGGTCTCCTGGGACGCGCCCACTTCCAGATTCAGGTCGAGAGTGACAAGTCCGCCAACCGAGAGGGTTACGCCGGTGCGCTTCGCTGATTTGAATCCCGCAGCTTCCACAGTCAGGTCGTAGTTACCGACTGGAAGGCGAGAGAAGTTGTAGAGGCCGGTTTCATTGGTTTGTAGGTTACGGGTGAGTCCGGTGGCTGTGTTGGCCGCCGTGACTTTCGCGTTTGGGACCGCGGCCCCGGTAGGGTCCAACACAGTTCCGTTAAGGGTAGCGCCACCAACTTCTGACTGCGCAAACAACTGGCCAGTCAACAGGCACACCCCGAGCGCGAGACGAGCGTAGGGAATGTTCATTAGCTTCAATTTTAGCGTGAGGTTGTGACTAAAAGATGTACGAATCTTTACGCGAGTTGCGTTGCGCGATGGCCCAGGCCACACTCGGCATGGACGGCGCGAACGGCGGCTTCGAGGCCCTCCCGACGGACCACGACGGCAATCGTCAATTCGCTGGAGCCCTGGGCGATGGCGATTATGTTGACGTTTTCTCTCGATATGGAGGTAAAGATTCGCCCGGCGAGCCCCGGTGTTCCGCGCATGCCTTCGCCGACAATCGCCAGCAGTCCGACGTTGCGGTCAATTTCAATCGGCTTGATGTAACCGTGAGCCAGTTCAAGCGAGAGATCTTCTTCAAGTCTCGCGATGACGTGGCCCAGTTCATCCTGCCGGATCAGGAAGCAGAAGTTTTGCCGGTAGCTCGAGCTGGTCATCACCAGCACCTCGGCATTCGCCCTGGCCAAGGTGTCTATGGTGCGCGCCATCAGACGGGTACCGCTCAACTCCGCGCTGCCGCTCTCGAGCGATACGAGCACGACGTTGCTCATCGACGTCACGGCTCGGGGGCCGGGCTCACTGGTGGCAACCGGGACTATCTTGGTTCCCGGCTTGTCGAGCGAAAAGCTGTTCTTGCTCCAGACCGGAATCTTCTTCTCGATCAATGGCGCGAGGGTTCTCGGGTGGAGGACCTTGGCGCCGTTATAGGCTAATTCCGCGGCTTCGGCGTAGGTGACCTCGTCCAGAACGCGCGTGTCCTTCACTAGGCGGGGATCGGCGCTCATGATACCGTCGACATCGGTCCAAATCCATAACTCCGCGGCGTCGAGAGCCGCGGCGATGATAGACGCGGAAAAATCCGAGCCACCGCGACCGAGAGTAGTCGGGCGGCCGTCGGCAGTGGCGCCGTTGAAGCCGGTAATGATCGGCACTACGCCCGCGGCCAGCAGCGGAGCGATCACTTGCGCGGCGCGCTCCCGCGTGGGCGCCATCAACGGCGTGGCGTTGCCAAATACGGCGTCGGTGACGATCACCTCGGCTGCATTGACGGCTTTGGAGGGTACACCCTGGGATTCGAGGTGAGCAGCCATCAGAAGCGCAGACAACCGCTCTCCGATGGCCACGGCTTCGTCGACGGATCGGGGTGGCCGCTCGCCCAACATCAGCATGCCGTGCGCGATACGCAGGAACTCGCCGTTGAGCGCGTCTATCTGCGAGATAACTTCTGCTTGACGCTCCGGGGGCAACAACTCAGCACATGCGCCGTGGTGACGGGCGATCAGCGTGTCGAGATTCTTCTGCAGTCCAGCCGAATCGCCGCCTTCGGCGTGCCGCATCGCTTCGAGAAGCAAGTCGGTGATCTTGGTCATCGCCGAGACTACCGCCAGGACGGGCCGGTGTTTTTTCTGGGCGGTGCAGATCTCAGCCGCAACTCGGATCCGCGCCGACGCTCCCATGCTCGTTCCGCCGAACTTCATCACCAAGAGATCGCTCACTGAAGTTTCCTTCCGAAAAAAGTAAGTGCGAGGTTAGCTGGCCGCAACGCCGTTTGAAACCCTTGAACGGACGATTTTGAGTACCGCCTCCTGCACTTCCTCAATCGTTAGTCCGCTGGTATCCAAGTAGATTGCGTCGGGCGCCTGCATAAGGGGAGCCTCGGTACGCGTGCGGTCGCGCTGGTCACGCTCCGCCATCTCGCGGGCCACTGTGGCCGTCTCAACTGGATTTCCGCGCAACCGCAACTCAGCGGCGCGCCGCTCTGCTCGCACCAGAGGATCGGCATCTAGAAAGATCTTCACCTCGGCATCCGGAAAAACGACAGTCCCGATGTCGCGGCCTTCCATAACAACCGATGAGCTCTCAGCCATGCGCCGCTGCTCGACGGTCATCGCTCTACGGACCCCGGGAATCGCCGACGCTTTGGAGGCTGCATCGGACACCGCAGTCTCCCGGATCGCCGTGGTGATGTCCTCCGCGTTCAGCAGGACCGTGGAGGCCCCAGGCGCGAATTCTATGCGGGCCGCGGTCGCAAGTTGCTCAAGTTTATGAACGTCCTCAAGACCGATATTGCTGCGCAGTGCCCATAATCCTACTGCTCGATACATGGCGCCGGTGTCAATGTACACGTAGGCAAGCCGCTGGGCCACGGCTCGCGCGATTGTGCTCTTACCCGCGCCGGACGGTCCGTCGATCGCCACTACGACTCGCCGGGGCATCAGCGACCGCCTGCCGGGGCAGAATCGTTGCGGTACACCTTCCCCTCTTTCATCACGAATTTGACGTTCTCCATCGCTCTAATGTCGGTCAATGGATCACCTTCCACCGCGATGATGTCGGCAAAGAAACCCGTCTTAATCTCGCCTGCTTTGCCGGAGAGGCCCACCAGTTCCGCCGCTTCGAAGGTAGCGCTTCGAATCGCCTCGGCCGGTTTCATGCCGTACTCCACCATGATGGCGAACTGTTTGGCGTTGTCACCATGCGGATATACGCCGCCATCCGTACCGAACGCCATGCGGGCCCCACCGAGATAGGCATGCCGGAAGTTCTGGCGCTGAAGCTTGCCAATCTGCCGTTCCTTCTCAATGGACTCGGGCAGCATGCCCACCTTGGCGCCCATCGTCAGGATGTAGTCGTCGTTATAAACATCGAAGACGAGAAAGGTCCCGTGTTCCTTCGCCAGCTTGATTCCTTCGTCATCGATCAGGCTCGAATGCTCGATGGAATCAATACCCGACCGGATCGCGTCCTTTATCGACTGAGTTCCATGCGCGTGGGCCGCTACTTTGCGCCCCAGCTTGTGGGCCTCCTCGGCAATGGCGGTCATTTCCTCCACCGTGTACTGAGGAGTACCGGGCTGGTCGCCTTTCGACAAAACTCCGCCGGAAGCGCAGATTTTGATCAGATCCGCGCCATACTTAACAACCTCGCGAACCTTGGCGCGAGCCGGCCATGGGCCATCGGCGACACCCTCCGCCACCCAATGAAACTCCGGAGCCAACAGGTCCTCGTCGCAATGTCCGCCGGTAATGCCAAGCGCCGGGCCGGAGACAAACATCCGCGGACCCTCCACTTCTCCGGCATTGATCGCGTCACGCAGCGCCACATCGGAATAGCCCGAGGCTCCGACGTTCCGTACAGTTGTGAAACCAGCCCGGAGCGTGAGCCGCGCATTCTTCACGCCTTTGATCGCGCTCCTCGGTACCGAAACTCCCAGCCCTTTGTATCCGGAGTCAGAAGGGTCGCTCGTGAGGTGATCGTGCATGTCCATCAAGCCGGGAAGGCAGGTGGATGACGCCAGGTTTACCTGCATCGCGTCAGCGGGCATTTTGACGTCGGCAGCCGGGCCAGATTGCAGTATCTTCCCGTCATCTACAACAATCACTACATTCGGGCGGATCTGCCCGGTGCGGACGTCGAGGAGTTTTCCACAGTGCAATACAGTAGGCGCGGCGGATACGAGTGCACCCGTGGCCAAACACAAAAAGACGAAGATTCTCATAGGAACTAGATGGCAGAAACTTTAAGTATGGCACGCGATACTAGTGAGATGAGTGAGTCCGCACCCGTAAATCTGTGGTCGTCCGCAGCCCACGCCCTGGACTATCTGAGTCGCGCGGATTCCATCCCGCACCGCACAGAAGGCGAGGCGACGCTACTCGAATTTGTCCCGCTGGACACAAGAGCAGTGTTGGATCTGGGGTGTGGAAACGGAAGGCTTACCCGGCTGGTGAAGATCGACCGTCCCAGCGCCGTCTTCACCGCACTCGACTTTTCGCCTGCGATGATCGAGAGCCTACGGTCGGAATCGGGAGGCGACCCGCGGGTTCGCATCATTGAACACGATCTTGACCGGCCGCTGCCGGCGCTCGGCACGTTTGACGCCGCCATATCGAGTTTCGCCATCCACCACCTGGTCCATGAACGCAAGAAATCTCTCTATGCTGAGGTCTTTGAGATTCTCCGGCCAGGTGGGGTGTTTTGCAACCTCGAGCATGTCTCGTCAGCCACGGCCAGGCTACATGAGGAGTTTCTGCGCGTGCTCGGTGTTACCGAGGAAGATCCCTCCAATAAGCTCCTGGACCTGGAGACCCAACTCGGCTGGCTTCGGGAAATCGGGTTCGAGGATGTCGATTGCCATTGGAAATGGCG
Organism: Bryobacterales bacterium; assembly: GCA_038212445.1. Classification (GTDB taxonomy): domain Bacteria; phylum Acidobacteriota; class Terriglobia; order Bryobacterales; family Bryobacteraceae; genus TMP-7. Next base: position 256,445 of record JBBQUM010000003.1, on the reverse strand, counting down.
CGAACTGGCGCTCTTTGTGGGCCGCAAGCCGATCCACAAATAATGAGGGCCAAGGGAAATTCCCTTGGCCCACATCCCAATCAGAACCGGCGGTTAACTACCTTGCAGCAAGCAAGGCACGTAAATGCCGCGCTCGTTCAGGCGAGCGCAACTGCCGCAACGCCTTGGCTTCAATCTGCCGGATCCGCTCCCGCGTAACATCAAACTCCTGGCCAATTTCCTCGAGTGTGTGCTCACGCTCGCAGCCGATGCCGAACCGCAACCGAATCACCTTCTCCTCCTTGGGAGAGAGCGTCTTGAGGATGTTGGCGGTCTCGTCTCGAACATTCGAGTCAATCACCGCGTCGACGGGCGAACCCACCCATCGGTCTTCGATCAGGTCGCCCAAAGCCGACTCGCCGTCACGACCCACCGGTGTTTCCAGTGACACGGGATCTCGCGAAATCGTCTTCAGCTTTTGGACCTTCTCTACCGGAATGTCCATCCGGCGGCTGATTTCTTCATTTGTCGGAGCACGGCCCAGTTCCTTCTCGAGCTCACGAGTGGCCCGCAGGAACTTGTTCATGCTCTCATTCATATGAACGGGAATACGAATGGTTCGCGACTGGTCGGCGATGGCTCTGGTGATAGCCTGCCGAATCCACCACGTGGCGTAGGTCGAGAACTTATAGCCGCGCCGATATTCAAACTTGTCCGCCGCGCGCATCAGACCAATGTTGCCTTCCTGAATCAAGTCCAACAGGTGGAGACCGCGGTTGACGTATTTCTTGGCGACCGAGACCACCAGGCGGAGGTTAGCTTCAACCAGATCCTTCTTGGCGCGCTCGGCTTCGATTTCACCGTGCCGGATCACCGACAGGCTGTGCTTTAGTTCTGTGAGCGACGCACCGGCGATCTGCTCACGCTTGCGAATTTCCCGGCGCAGTTCACGGATGCGCGCCTGGTTGGTAACCCCACCCTTGTCCTCAAGCTTCTTGAGCTCGATGCTCAGGTGAGTCATTTCCTCGGCGGTGCGCTCGAGTTCCTTGGTGAAAACCTTCCACTTCGGAAGCTGCCAGGGAATTGCCCGCATAAGCTTGGACATTTCCACTTTGCTGCGCATGAATTTGCCCATCCACTTGCGCCGCAGCTTCTTGTTGCTGGCGGGGGTCTCCTCGACCTTCTCCGCTGTCTGAAGATTCTTGCGATGAAGCGTCGTGAAGTCGGCGTACTGCGCCTTCACTTCGGCTCGCTTCTTATTGTCCGCGGAACTGCCTTCCTCGGCATCGCCCAAATCGACGTACGCGTCTAGTTCCTCGGAGCCCTTCTTGATTTGCTCGGCAACTTCCAACGCCATCAGCTGCACTAAGGCTGACCGGCTAATTGCCTTCTGCATGCGGAGTTTCCCGCGCTCCATCCGACGGGCGAGATCAACCTCACCCTCTCGAGTAAGCAGCGGAACAGAACCCATCTCGCGCAAATACACGCGTACCGGATCGTCGGTGTAAATCGACTCTTCCTGGGGTTGGGTGCTTTGAAATTCATCGCCCTCGTGAACTTCCTCGGGATGAAAAAATGCTGCTTCCTCATCGAAGGGAAGCCCGAGGGGGCTATGATTTTCCGCTAAAAACTGGTCTTCGAATTGATCCACTGTGTAAACTCACCTCCCCCAATCTCTGCGACGTTGCGAAGTCCGCACGTTGGCTCCTGTTGGGGTCTTAGAAAACGATTGACTGCGTCCTGCCTCTTGTTTGGCTACTCCAAGCTGACCAGTTCAGTCTGCCCTTTGTCACCGGCTGCCGCCATTCCGCGCTAGGCACAATTCCCGATCTTAAGGATCAGGTCGAGTATAACATTGATCCCAGCCGAAGTTAAGTCCCTAATTAAAAGATGTTTCCGTACTGTTTTGGTTACAGCAAAGTTCCGCTTAGCACTAGCCTGGACCGCGTATTTTGACTAGGGCCGCTTTTGGAGCATGACGCTCTTGAGCTCATCAAGAAACGCCTCCACGTCCTGGAAATCCCTGTAAACCGAAGCGAATCGAACGTAAGCTATCTTATCGAGCGCCTTGAGCCGATCCATTAACATCTCGCCTACTTCTGTAGTAGAGAGCTCGCGATCGGCTGTGTCGGCAAGTTTTATCTCAACAGAATCAACAATTTCGGCGAGCTTCGACATCCCAATAGGCCTCTTCTCACAGGCCCGCAGCAGTCCCGCCAACACCTTTTGACGATCGAACTTCTCCCGACGCCCATCTTTTTTGATGACCATGTAGGGAATTTCGTCGCTTCTTTCGTACGTAGTGAACCGGCGAGCGCAGGATAGGCATTCCCGACGGCGTCGGATGACGTCCCCTTCCTTGCTTTCTCTCGAGTCGATAACCTTATCCTCGCGGTATTGGCAAAACGGGCATGTCACTCGCCGACCTCCTCTGAGATTTGGCTCAGATTCTTCCACTGAAGTCCCTCTCGGAAAGCCAGCACCACTCCAAAAGGAACAATCACCACAAAAGTCGCGCACCAAAGTACCAGAGCCAGTCCGGTTGCCGTTTCAAAGCTCAGACTAAAAAACTCGGTTAGAACAAGCACTGCAGCCACTTGAACGCCGCCGCCGACTCCGGGAATTTGTACCGCTGCACCGAAAGAGACGAATCCCATGAAAATAACTACGTCTGTAAGAGTAAGGTGCCGGGTGGCTGGGAAGGCTTTTAGTAGGCAGACATAGCAGCCGATTATCAGCAGCCATTCAAGAATCGAATACAGGACGAGTTTGATCACATAAATATTGCTGCGGGTTGATCTGAGCCCTCCAAGGAAGGCAGCCAGGAAGCCCTCGAATTTTCGCCGCGATGACTCCGGAAGAAAGCCAACGCTATCGGTCAGCCGCTTCTGCATGTTTTCAGTAAAGTAGCGAAACAGCAGAAGAATCGCGAGACACATTGCGCCGGTCAATCCCACGATCGATCCACCTGCCTCGAGGATGATTCGCATCCTCGGACCGGGGGTGATGCCGCTCTTAGAGATCTGCGCGAGGGCGAGACCAAAGATCAATAGAACCATCATAAGGTCGAGCATCCGCTCGAGGACCCAAGCTGCCATTTGCGAGGAAAATGAGACGCGTTCTTTCGTGGCAATCAGATAGGGGCGGACCAACTCGCCGGCGCGCCCGAAGAAGACAATGGCAGTGAATCCAATCGCGGTAGCGACGAAGATTCTCCAAAAGCTGGCGTCGGCGCGGACTGGCTTGACCATCACCTGCCACCTTAGAGCTCTACCCGCATATGCGGCTAGGATGAGTGGTACCGAGGCGCTGAGCCATGCCCAATTGACGCCAATGAAGGTGTCGGAGAATTGGGCCCAATTAAAACTGGTACCCCGCCAGCGGTAGATAACAAACGCCAGAATCGCTAAAATCGCGACTCCGGCCAGGATTAGCGTTCGACGGCGTGCCCTCGAGGGCCCTCCGGCCTGGCGGTTTATAACCAGTGCTCCTCCATCTCGGGTCGTCTGTTTTGCACCTGTGCCTCTGCACGCATAGAATGTTAGTCTACACGCGGTGGGGATGCGGCTGCCGGAATTTCGTTGTAGAGCGGTTATAAACCGAACTTCCAGGTCCATAGTTTCGTTTCAATTACTGAAGGGTAATAAACGATGGCGACGGCGGCAGCAGCGCTTCATGGTACGTTGGGTTCGGTCAGACCCTGGCACCAACCGTCTGCTGCAGGCGTAGGAAGCCGATTGGACGTTGACGCACAACTAGTAGAGCGCTGTTTGGATGGCGATCCCGCTGCATGGGAGGACCTCGTCAAGACACATACTCGCCGTGTGTACTCAATCTGTTATCGATTCACCGGTAACGACATGGAGGCGCAGGATCTCACGCAGGACGTGTTTCTTCGCGTTTTCAAGACCCTAAAGAGTTTTCGTTCCGGCGAGGGATCGTTCCTGGTCTGGTTAAGTCGTGTGGCTCGTAATCTTTTGATCGACCATTATCGTCGAACCCGACTGGATCGTGCCTCTGATTCCCTTGAGGATCAGCTGCCCGTTTTAGAAGAGCGGGGCGCGATGTCGGCACGTACGGACGGCATGCTGGCCGGGCGCGAGGCTAGTGAGATTCTGCAGGGAGCGCTGCAGAAGTTGTCGCCGGAATTGCGAGAGACGGTGATCCTGCGCGACCTGGAAGAAATGGAATATCGCGAGATCGCCAAAGTGTTGAATGTGCCGGAAGGTACGGTAAAGAGCCGCCTAAACCGCGGTCGGGCCGAACTGGCTCGCGTGCTCCGGCGACAGAACGTGACTGTATGAACAGAAGTGGGGAGTGGCTGATGACGGCGGTCGGGTCCAACGCGGACTCGATTGGAAAGCCGCTGGTGGGCACCTCCTACTTCACAGTGGTGTTGTCATGAATTGCGCGGATATCGAAAATCTCGTCTGTGACTACGTGGACGGTACGCTCCACGGGGAGCAGAAGGCCGCTGTAGAGGCTCATCTGGCCGAATGTGCAGCGTGTGCCGAGTTGTCCCGCGACGCGGCCGGGGCGGTTGCGTTCATGCAACGGGCGGCAGTGGTTGAGCCTCCAGCCGAGCTGTTAACGCGTATCATGTTCGAAATTCCTGGGGCCACACGGAACCAGGCGCCTTCTCGATCCTGGTGGTCGAAAGTGCGATCCAGATGGATCGAACCGGTTCTCCAGCCCCGCTTCGCGATGGGCATGGCCATGACGATCTTGTCGTTCGCCATGCTTGGCCGTTTTGCCGGCATTGAAGTCAGGCAACTCAAGCCCGCCGACCTCAATCCGGTGACGGTATGGGTTGCCATAGAGGACAAGGCCATGCGCACTTGGGAGCGCGGGGTCAAATACTATGACAGCCTCCGCCTGGTTTATGAGATTCAAACACGCCTGAAGGATTGGAGCGAGCAGGCGGAAAGTGATCGGACCCCTGCTGCAAACGGGGTTAGTAAGAATGCGAGCGGCCAGCGCTCGCCGGACACAGGAGTAAGCAAGGAGCAAACGAAATGAACTGCGCCAACCATCCGGAAGTATCCGCAGTGGCGTACTGTCGCGCCTGCGGCAAGGCTCTCTGCGGCACCTGTCAGAGAAGCGCTCAAGGAACAGTTTTCTGTGAGGAACATATGCCAGCGCCTGCCATCGATGTGAACGCCGCCCAGCCCGGCTATTCTCCATATACTGCACCGGCTTCCGCGGTGCCACCGCTATATCCGGTGAATCTGGGTGTCTCGCCTGGACTCGCGTTCCTACTTGGCATGATCCCCGGCGTGGGAGCGATCTACAACGCTCAATATGCCAAGGGACTGATTCACGTTCTGGTGCTCGGTATCCTCATCAGTATTCTCTCGAGCGGTTCGGCTTCGGGCTTTGAGCCGATGTTCGGCATCCTGACGTTCGCCTGGTGGTGCTACATGGCGTTTGAGGCCTACCACACCGCCAAGTTGCGTCAGATGGGACAGCCGGTAGATGAGTTCTCGAGCATCGTGCCGCTGCGCGGCGGCAATAGCCGGTTTCCGGTGGCGCCCATCGTACTGATTGCGGTGGGAGTCCTGTTCCTGTTGATGAATTTCGACCTGGTCCGGCTGCGCGACGTGGCACGGTACTGGCCGGTGTTCCTGATTGGACTTGGCGTTTACCTGCTTTATGCACGCCTCGCCGGCACTCCTGGACCAGTCTCGGAGGTGAGTCATGATCGACGGTAACCTGTTTGCTGCAATACGCGGGCCCATTATGCTGATTACGATCGGCACGTTGTTCGCGCTGGATCACCAGGGCATTATGGGCTTCGATAGGACTTGGCCGTTATTGATTGTGGTGTTCGGCGTTATGAAGTTGTTGGAACGTGTGGCAGGCGGGACGCAGCCCTATCCCCCTTATCCTCCACCGCCTCCTCCGTACGCCGGAACCAATGCTGGCACTGGAGCACAACGATGAGACGCGGATCGGTTGTTGGACCACTGATTCTGATTGGCTTGGGAGGGCTTTTCCTGGCGAAAAACCTTTACCCCGAACTGCCGCTGCTCGACTTCCTCGCGCGGTACTGGCCGTTCATCCTTATCGGCTGGGGTGTTTTACGCCTCGCCGAGGTAATGTTCTGGGTAACCACGTCAAAGCCCATCCCCGGACGCGGGATGAATGGTGGAGAGTGGGTGCTGGTTGTGTTCCTGGTGATATTTGGATCGGCCGTATGGAACGGACACCAACACGGCTGGCTGCGTGGCAACCGGCTGAACATCGGCGGCCTCGAGATGTTTGGCGAGGCTTTTGATTACCCGGTGGCGGGTCAGAAGGCCGGTGTGGGCAAGGCACCGCAGATCGTCATCGAAAGCTTCCGGGGGAACGCTCGTATCACGGGTTCGGATTCCGAGGAAGTGAAGGTTACGGGTCGCAAGACACTGCGTGCCCTGAATCAGGGTGACGCCGACAAAGCCAATAACGATACCCCCTTCGCGGTGGTCCTTAACGGGAGTCAGGTGATCATCCGCACGAACCAGGATCGCGTTTCAAACGGCGCGCGATTCAGTGCCGATCTCGAAATTGCAGTGCCTAAGGGATCGTCGATCAGCGCCTTTGGAAGAACGGGCGACTTCGATATCAATGATGTTGGTGGATCAGTTGAAATTACGAGCGACAACGCCGGCGTGAGACTTCAGAACATTGGCGGCAACGTTCGAGTGGATACGCGAAGGTCTGACATCATTCGGGCTGTCAGCGTCAAAGGATCGGTAGAACTTAAGGGCCGCGGCGCGGATCTCGAACTTCAGGAGATTGGTGGTCCTGTGACGATTTCAGCCAGCTATACAGGCATGGTTCAGTTTCGCAACGTCGCCAAGCCCGTGCGCTATGAGGCGCAGAACACTGAATTCACAGCGGAGCGGATTCCAGGGCAGGTTCGCATGACCTTGTCCGATCTCAATGGCTCGGACGTCGTGGGTCCGATACGCCTACACGCACGGTCGCGAGACGTGCAACTTACCAACTTCACGCAGAGCATCGAAATTGCACTCGATCGCGGCGATGTAGAATTGAGACCGGGCAATGTGCCGCTTAGCCGTTTCGACGTTCACACACGCTCCGGCGATATCGAGTTTGCCGTCCCGGAGAAAGCCAAACTGGATCTGAGCGCGAGTACGGATCGGGGCGAAATCACCAACGATTACGGGTCGACCTTCACCAGCGACAATTCTGGTCATGGCGCCTCACTCAGGGGGAACATCGGCGATGGTCCCAAAATCGTGCTGCTCACCAATCGCGGCGGGATCACAGTACGCAAGTCGACAGGAACCGAGCAGTCCAGCACCATGACCGAAGTGCCGCACACTCCGAGTCCTGCCAAGCCGCCGGTTCCGGCCAATCCGCCGAGTCTCAAGCCCGTCGAACAGGAATAAACAGGTGCCGCTCCAGGACCAGCGTACAATGCTGGTTTGATCCTGGAGCGGCATTTTCGTCTTTTCGCCACTGGCCTCATCGCTCTTCTCGTTCTGTTCCAGGTCTCTTCGATTTTGGATGAGACGCAGACGTGGGATGAGGGAATCCATCTAGCATCCGGCTACATTTACCTCCGAACCGGCGACTATCAAATCAGCCCGGAACATCCTCCTCTCGGGCGCATTCTGAACGCGCTCCCGCTGTTGGCGTACCCGCTCTCCTTCAATACTCCCCGCTCAGTCGCATCAATGAGTGCCGCCGGCTACGATTTCGTCTTCCGAAACCGGCTGTCGCCTGCCCTGATTCTCAATACGGCGCGCGCAGTCACGATTCTGCTGACGATGCTGTTTGCCGCCTGGATAGCCACGTGGACGAGGCGGCATTTTGGCTCCATCGCGGCTCTCATTGCTTTGTCTTTGTTCGTATTTGACCCGAATATCATCGCGCACGGCCGTTACGTTACCACCGACCTTATTGCGGCGTTCACGATATTCCTCGCTGTCACGCTGTGGATCGACGACGTACTTCAACCCACAGACCTGCGGCTCACACTGGCAGGGCTTGCGCTCGGGTGTGCACTCGCAAGCAAATACTCGGCGCTGTTCTTGATTCCGCTGGTCATACTGAGCGGCTTCGCCATGCGGAGGTTTTTCCGGGTCGGTATTCTGGTCTTGATCGCCGCGATATTTGTCGCGATCATCTATTCCCCGGAGTTCGCGCACACCCGCGGCGGCACTCTGGAAGCGGAGCTAAAGGGAGCGGGAATGGCTGGGGGCGCTCTCAAATGGACCGCTCACGTTCTTCACTTGCCACATAGCAGTTTTCTGATTGGTGTCGACCGACTGGTGGAGCAAAACGAGGTCGGCGAACCGGGCTATCTCCTGGGCAGAATCAGCGACCACGGCTGGTGGTACTACTTCCCTATAAGCTTTCTCGTTAAGACTCCGACCGCGACGCTCGTGGCGTTTTTGACAGCCGGGGTGCTGTGGAGGAAGGCCAGTGGATCTCGCGCTGTGCTGGCATCGATCACGGCCGTAGCGCTCGCGTTTTTCTTAATCTGCTCTTCGTCGGGCATTACTATTGGCCATCGGCATATCTTGCCGGTCTACGCCTTTCTCTTCGCCGCAACGGGCGCCGTGCTCTCCGCCCGTCCAAGACTCGCTGTTGGTCTCATCGTGCTGGTTGCCATCGAGTCCATGGCTGTATTTCCGAACTACCTTTCATTCTTCAATCAGCCCTCCGGAGGACCGTCGAATGGCGCGCGTTACCTGGTGGATTCGAATCTGGATTGGGGTCAGGATCTGGGAAGGCTCGGGCGCTACATGGACGACCACGGGCTGAAGCGAGTTTGCCTGGCCTTCTTCGGCAATGTCGATCCGCTCCGTTATGGCGTCGAGTATCTACGACTCCCACACAACGCCGCGGAAGCGAACTGCGTCGTGGCGATCAGCGCGACGCCGCTGCACGGTCTGTATGCCGAGCATGACGAGTACGCGTGGCTACGCACCTTGAAGCCCAGCGGCCGGATCGGTTACTCAATCTATCTTTTCGATCTGCGCAAACAAACACCGGCTCGTGCCGGTTTACCATGAGATTTGCCTGAACGCCGCTTTTGGATCGCTGCCATATCTCTGATCTGCGTACTTGGCCTCGCGCAGGTGACCAGTATGCTTGGTGAAACGCAGACGTGGGACGAAGGCATCCATCTTGCCGCCGGATTTGGCTACCTGACCACAGGCGACTACGCGTTAAATCCGGAGCACCCGGCGCTCGGGAAGATGCTTTGCGCTCTGCCCCTGCTGCCTCTGCACCTCACTTACAAACGCGAGTGGGCCAACGGCGCCGAACAGCCTGCAGGCATCGAATTCATGTACGCCAATCGGGCGGCGCCGGATCTGATTCTTGGATTAGCCCGGTCAGTGACCGTCCTCCTCACTTTGCTCTTTGCCGCTTGGATTGCCTGGTGGACGAAAGTCCGCTTCGGTCCGATAGCCGCCCTCATCGCACTCGCTCTTTTTAGCCTCGATCCGAACATCATCGCGAACGGGCGGTACGTCACCACCGACCTTATCGCATCTTTCCTCATTTTCCTGGCCTGTACGCTGTGGCTCGACTATTTGGCCGGCCCTTCTCATATCCGGCTTGTGCTGGCAGGACTCGCCCTTGGAGCGGCGCTCTCCAGTAAGTACTCCGCGCTGTTTCTTGTGCCATTATTCCTTGTCAGCGGGCTACTGAAGCGTCGCTGGAGAGGGACCGGAATTGCTCTGCTACTCGCGATTGCGGTGGTCGCTTTGGTCTATTGGCCCGAGGTTATGAACCGGCGGCACCTTGAGCGCTTGACCGGGCACCTTACGGGTACGGGCGCCACCGGCGAGTTGTTAATGTGGGCATCGCGAAAGTTCCGATTACATGCCTGGACCTACTTGATCGGGCTCGACCGGTTATCCGAGCATAATTATGTCGGGCATCAATCCTACCTGCTCGGTGAATTTTCGGAGCATGGGTGGTGGTATTACTTTCCCGTGGCATTTCTGGTGAAGACACCCGTGGCGACGATCGCCTCTATCGGTGCGAGCGCGTTTCTGATCTGGAAGGCACAGGCGCCACGATTCTATACCGTTGGACTGGCGTCAGTCGCGCTGATCTTCGCTGGATTTTGTCTGACCTCGCACATCAACATTGGCTACCGACACATGCTACCGGCACTGGCATTTCTCTTTGTGCTGTCCGGCGTCGCGCTCAGCCGCTATCCCCGCATTGCCGCCGGCCTGCTTGCGGTGCTGGCGCTTGAGACGGCGATGATTCATCCACACTACTTGCCCTTCTTCAACTTCGCAGTTGGCGGACCCAAGGCAGGACCTAAATACTTACTGGATTCGAATATCGACTGGGGCCAGGACATCAAATATCTGGGGCAGTATCAGAAAACTCATAAGATTCCATCGCTCTGTCTTTACTACTTCGGTAATGTCGACTGGGGTCGCTATGGCGTTCAAGCGGTCGACTTCCCCGAAAGGAACCCGCTCGATTGCGATGGTTTCGGAGCCGTCAGCGTGACTCCCCTATTTGGTTTATACGCTCCACGAGATTATTTTGCCGCTATCCGGAAGATGCAGCCGCTCGACCGTGTTGGAGATTCAATTTACATCTATGACCTGCGGAAAAAGAAGTGAGCTGCCTCTTTTGTGAGATCGCGAACGGTCGCGTCCAAGCTTGTGTTGTCTTCGAGGACGCGTTCTGCGTCGCTTTTTTGGATCACCGGCCATTGTTTGCGGGACACGTGTTACTAGTGCCTCGGGCCCACGTCGACAGTCTGGCCGATCTTCCAGCCAACCTCCTTCAGCCGATGTTTTCGAACGTGCAGCGGCTCTCGTCGGCCGTCGAGGAGGCATTGGCAGCCCAGGGTACGTTCATCGCCATCAACAACAAAGTAAGCCAGAGCGTCCCACACCTTCATATCCATATCGTGCCCAGAAGCAAGGGGGACGGGCTGCGTGGGTTTTTTTGGCCGAGGCGCAAATACCGGGAAGGGGAGTGCGAAGCGGTAGCAGCTAAGATACGTTCGATACTGGTAGATCTAAAAGAGTAGATTTGAGTTTTCTAAAGTTTCAGCTTAGAATACTCACATGCGACCAATTTCAAGAAGCCTCGCTTCAGTGGTTCTTGAATCAGCCCGCGCCTTCTCCGCTGTGGTAGTAACCGGTCCACGCCGCTCGGGGAAGACGTTTCTGCTCCGCCGCCTATTTCCAAAAGCCGATTACATTCTTCTCGAGGATCCAGACCTTCGGGCGCGGGCACGCTCCGATCCACGAGGGCTTTTGGAGGCCCTCACTTTACCGGTTCTGATCGACGAAATTCAGAACGTCCCGGAGTTGTTCCCCTACATCCGCACTCTTATCGATCAACAGCCACGACGAAAAGGGCAGTGGCTCTTTACGGGCTCGCAAGAAGCTCCGCTCATGCAAGGCGTGGCCGAGTCCATGGCCGGACGCGCAGCCATCCTGCAGTTGCTGCCGCTTAGCCTCACAGAGACCGATCGGGTCACGCTGCTCAGCGGCGGGTATCCTGAGGTGATAGCGCGTCCGAAGACCCGCGCCATATGGTTTGACTCCTACATCCAGACTTACCTCGAACGTGACGTCCGCAATGTATTAAATGTCCGCGATCTCGGCACCTTTCGCAGGTTCCTCGCGATTTTAGCCTCACGACATGGACAGATTCTCAACAAGACCGATCTGGCGGCGCCGCTTGGAATGTCGGTGCCTACAATTACGCATTGGCTGGAGATTCTTGAAATCACGGCCCAGATTATCCTCGTGCCGCCCTACTTCAAAAACCTGGGAAAACGCCTCATCAAATCACCCAAAGTCTATATCGGTGATCCGGGACTCGCTTGTCATCTGCTTGGAATCAGAACTCAGGGGGAGTTGAATCGCTCGCCATTTCTTGGTCCAATTTTTGAAGGATTCGTGGCAGCGGAGATTTTGAAGAGCCAGGTTAACCAAGGACACCGGAAGGAACTTTATTACTTTCGAGATCAGCAGGGCCTGGAGGTGGACTTTCTCTTCCCGAATCGTTCGGGTGCTCTCTGGATGGTCGAATGCAAAGCAGCTAAAACAGTGCTCCCGGGGATGGCGCGACCGCTGCAAACGTTGCGAAAAACGATGTCGGCCAAACATCCTGTGCACGCCTCAATTGTTCACCGGCCATCGGCTACAGGACCATCCACTCGGGTTCTTCTCCCAGGAATCGATGCCCTGGATACAACGGCTTTTGTAGACCTGCTGAACCACCTCCAGCCCTCTTGAGCGAGTCGCAAAACATCTGCTGCGAAGATTTCTAGTGCTGAGTTTCCTAAAGTTGCAGTTTAGAAAACTCATTATAATTTACTTATTCAATGCGAAGGTGATGACGGCAGCGCCGGAGGGTATCGTCAGATATTGTCGGCCATCCAACGAGTAGGTGATGGGCGCGGTTACGACAGCGCTTCCCGTATAAATATGCCATAGTTCCTTGCCGCTGCGGGCATCCAACGCCATTAGATATCCATCCTCGTCTCCGGCAAAAACCAGGCCGCCGGATGTAGTCAATGTCCCAGCCCAGGGCGCCTTCGCCAGTCGAAAATCCCATTTAGTATTGCCGGTTAGGGGATCCAGGGCCTTCACCAATCCCCATTCCTTCTCGTCCGAGACCCCGCGCGACATGCTACCCCAGAAGGGTTTACCTTCGACATATAACGGCGGCGACGAATAGTACACATCGCAAGCCTCACGTACAGCGAAATAAAACAGTCCAGTCTGAGGGTTGTAGGATGGCGCCATCCAGTTCGCTGCCCCCGCAAGGCCTGGGCATAGCCGCGTCCCATCGTCGGCAGGTTCTGTGTTTTTCTCCAAAACTGGACGCCCTCGATCATCCAACTGCTTGGCCCATGTCTGTCGCGCGAACGGCTTTCCCATCAGAAATTCGCCGGTCTCCCGATCCAGGACATAGAAAAAAGCGTTGCGATTCGCCTGTACTAGAAGTTTGCGACTACGCCCTCGCCAGTTCAAATCGAGAAGCATTGGGGTCTCATTCGCGTCCCAATCGTGGGTGTCGTGCGGCGTGAACTGGAAATGCCACTTCAGTTTTCCGCTATCGGCGTCAACTGCCACCATCGATGCCGAATAGAGGTTGTCCCCTTTTCTGGCGCCACCCCATAGGTCGGGTCCTGGGTTGCCAACTCCCCAATAAAGCAGCTTTAACTTTGGATCGTAGGTCCCCGTCATCCATGTAGGGCCGCCACCGCGCTTCCAGGAATCCGCAGCCCAGGAATCACCTCCCGGCTCTCCTTTGGCAGGAATCGTCCAGAAACGCCATACGCGCTTTCCTGTGGCCGCATCATAGGCGTCGACGAACCCGCGTATGCCGAATTCGCCGCCCGAGATTCCCGCCACAACCTTTCCGTCTATTGCCAGGGGCGCGAGTGTCGCGCCATGTCCAGTGTCGGGAGGCGCCATTTCGGAATCCCACAACAGCGTTCCGTTCTTGCGATCGAGTGCGATGATGTGCGCATGCGGAGTCACCATGAACAAGCGGTCGCCTAACATCGCGAATCCCCGATTCTGCGTACCACAACATAATTTCGCATTTGCAGGCATCGGGTACTTGTAATGCCAGAGTTCCCGCCCAGAGCGCGCGTCTATTGCGAATCCGTGACCACCGGCAGCAGTCAGGTACATGACGCCGTCATCCACCAGCGGAACTGTTTGGAAACGACCCGGCTCACCGGTTTGGAATATCCACTCTAGTTTTAAGTCCCGAACGTTTGCGGTATCGATCTGCTTCAGATCCCGGTAGCGGACTGCGCTGTAATCGCCCCAGTAGGTCAGCCAATTCTGTGGTTCGGCTTGCGCGCCCACCAGGCGTTCGTAGGTTACTTGTGCCTGCAGCGCACCGAGGAGCAGCAGAGCCGCGAACACTCTCATCGGATTCCCTCCGCTTTCTTCGATGTGCCTGCAGCCTGCCCGCGAAGCCCAAGAAGGTACTCAAGCAGGTTGTTGAGTTCCACTGAAGTCAATTGTTGATACGCAGGCATTAGGGATTTCTTTTCATAAGTCAGCTCGCGCGCTTCGTCTTTGCGAAAACTTGCGAAGCGCTGGTCGGGCAGACGAAGTTGAATCGTGAAAGTGTCCTCATTCACACGAATTCCGGTGGTGCGGCGCCCATTTGGCGAGGTCACGGTCACGCCTTCATATTCGGGAGGAATGTCGGCGGAAGGGTTTGCCAGAGATTCGCGCAAGTATTCAACGCTTCGCGCGCCTCCGATCCGGCTTAGATCCGGGCCGTACACGCTGCCCGAACCGCCAATGCGATGACAGCCGGCGCACCCCGACCGGTCGTAAACCGCACGGCCTGCCAGGCGATCTCCCAACTTCGCCGTTTGTCGCGCCACTCCTCCGGACAGGCTTCGAAGATATTGAGTGAGGTACGCCATATCATCGTCGTCCATGCCTGAGAAAGAGGGCATGCTGGAACCAGGAACTCCGCCGCGCACCACCTTGGCTATATCGGAATCGCTGTCCCCGTGAGCCAGGGGCGCTGAGACCAGGTTCGGTCCGCGCCCTCCGCGTCCATCCGTTCCATGGCAGAACGCGCAGTTGCTTCGATAGATTGCGCGGCCATGTTCAAGAGGTGAGGAGTGCTGACACACAGCTGACAGCGGGATTAATAAAAGGAGTCCAGTTCGCACGATAATGGCCGTTATTATAACGGACGCACGAGGCTCCGTCTCTCGGCCGGATCCAACTCCCGGTACTTGCCAATCGGGAGATCACCAATGGCCAAGGGACCGATGGCGACACGCACTAGCTTCAGAACCTTACTGGCAAGTGCTTCGATCATGCGCCTGACCTGACGGTTCCGTCCTTCAGTAATTGTTATCTCGATGAAACTGTACTTTGCCGAATCCCGGATGCGCGTTACTAAGGCCGGGCGTGTTAGCCCATCGCTCAGTTCGACCCCTTCACGAAGCCGGTTCAGATCGTCGTCGGTGAGGCGCGTAGACGCCTTGACGAGGTAGGTTTTGGGGACCTTAAACTCGGGGTTCATGATCCTCTCGGCGAACTGGGCATCGTTGGTTAACAATAGGAGGCCGCTGGTATCAAGATCGAGCCTGCCCACTGGGGAGACGAATTGATTGACCCCAGTGAGGAGGTCATAGACGGTGGGGCGGCCCTCTGGATCTTTGTAGGTCGTGATATAGCCCTTCGGCTTGTAAAGCACGAGATAAATCCGTTGACTGGCTGTGACCGGCTTACCATCGAGAGCGACCCGATCACGCTCGAGATCCACCCAGTGATCAGGCGACTGCACGACCTTGCCGTTTACTTGCACGCGACCGCTTCCGATCCAGCTTCTCGCTTCGGTACGCGATCCCAAGCCCGCTTTTGACAACACTCTATCGAGTGTTTTCAGCGGCCGGTGTACTGTGTTCTGAACCTGATCCTTGCTGCGTTTCAATTCAACTTAAGCGTATCTGATTATGGGGATATGATCATGTCACAACGTAATGCCGCGCATTTTGATTCGCGGGGCGCGTCAACTCCTCACGCTTCGGGGCGCTAACGGGCCGCGTCGAGGGACCGCACTGGGAAGGCTCGGACTCATTGAGGACGGGGCAGTCTATATCGAGGATGACATCATACGGGAGGTAGGACCTACCCGGAGACTGGAAAATCTCGCGTCGACGCTTGGTGCCTCAACCATCGACGCTCACGGGTGTGTGGTTATGCCGGGCTTTGTGGATTGCCACGCGCACTTAGTCTCCGGGAATCGCTCCAACCTCCCGCATCTTTGGAACGACTCGTCTCTGATTGCTTCCTGCGTGGGCTCAGTCCAGAGTACTCCGCAAACCCAGCTGAGAAGCGAAGCTATCGAGACTTTGCAGCGCGCAAGCTCGCTTGGCACCACCACAATGGGGGCAATTGGCGGATTTGGCCTTGACGAATCCTCTGAATTCAAGATTCTTCGAACCTATCATTCACTCTCCTCCTCCCCTGTCCGCATCGTGCCTTCCTATTACGGTCTAAATACCGTGCCACCGGGTGTCGACCGGGAGAAATACGTGAACCACGTGATCAATGTTTCCTTTCCTAACGTTGAACGGCGCCGGCTTGCTGAGTTTGCCCACGTGGCTTGCGGTGACGGACATTTCGATGTGGGGAGTTGCCGACAGTTCATGGACTCCAGTTCCGGCACGATTCATCTCCGCGTCTGCTTCGCTCCGGATGGCCCGGCCGAACCGATCGCCTCGCTGCTTCACCCCAACGTCAGCAGCTTCGAGCATCTCGAGTTCGCAGCCTTGTCGGACTTGCAGGTACTGGCGCAATCTGATGCTCTCGCGGTCCTTCTCCCGGCAACAGCTTTTTTCCGAAATATTGGCCGTTTCGGTCATGGACGTACACTGGCCGACTCGGGTGCGGCTATTGCCCTGGGAAGTGATTTCAATCAAGCGACAGCGCCCGGCTGCAGTATGCAATTCGCAATTTGGCTTGCGTGCAGGCGGATGAAGTTGAGTGTCGATGAAGCGCTCACCGCCGCCACCCTAAACGCCGCCCATGTACTAAGTTTGGGTGACAGCCTTGGCTCGATTGAACCTGGCAAGCAGGCTGATATCCTGATTTTGCAGACTCCTGATTACCGCGTGGTGGGCCATGAATTCGGAGGCAATCTTATAGGCATGACGATCAAGGACGGCGAGATCGTGTATCAGGCGGCGGACTTCCAGTGACACCGATCGTTGAATGCGTCCCTAACTTCTCGGAGGGTAGAAACCCAGCCACGGTGGAGGCCATCGTGGCGGCGATTGCCGCTGTACCTGGGGTCAGTCTGCTGGCATTCGAATCGGACGCCGACCACAACCGGACCGTTGTGACGTTTGCCGGCCCGCCGCTTGCCGTTTCTGAAGGTGCTTATCAGGGCATCGCGGAGGCAGTCAAGCGTATCGATCTAAGCGCGCACTCGGGTGTTCATCCACGCATCGGATCTGCCGATGTGGTCCCGTTCATTCCGATCGAAGGGGTAACCCTCGAGGACTGCGCAGCACTCGCCCGATCGACAGGCGAGAGAGTGTGGCGGACTCTGCAACTCCCGGTTTACCTCTATGAGGCAGCGGCCCTTAGGCCTGAGTATCGCCGGTTGGAAAACCTACGCCGGGGCGGACTGCCGTATTTGCGGGAACATATAGCCAAACGGAAGCCCGACATCGGCGATGCCGCATTGCATCCCACGGCCGGCGCCGTAATCATCGGCGCGAGGAAACTCCTGATCGCCTTCAATATTTATCTCAATACCAGCGATCTTTCCATAGCTCAGGCCGTTGCGAGCGCCGTGCGCGAGTCGTCGGGAGGCCTGGCCGGGATAAAGGCTCTGGGGCTGCCAATCTCGTCGAGGGGCCGTGCGCAGGTTTCGCTGAATATCACGGATTTCGAAGTGACCAGTCTGTTTAGCGCCTTCGAAGCCGTGCGTCGCGAAGCGGAGCGCCTTGGCGCCGGAGTGGTGAGTAGCGAATTAATCGGGCTGGTCCCGCGCCAGGCTCTGGAGTCGGCCGCTGCCGAATTCCTGAAGCTCGAAAACTTCCACCCGGCACGAGTACTCGAGCAAAGGCTCGCGGATACGCAACGCCGATGAGCGTTACAGGACGAGATTGAAATTCTCGCCGAGATAAACCCGTTTCACTTCCGGATCGCTTCCGAGAAGATCGGGAGAACCGGTCCTGAAAATCTTACCGTTGTTGATGATGTAGGCACGGTCGGTAACGGCTAAGGTCTCGCGGACGTTGTGGTCGGTAATCAGGATGCCAATGCCGGTGTTCTTCAACTCAAAGATGATGCGCTGAAGTTCGAGCACCTGAATCGGATCGATGCCGGAGAACGGTTCGTCGAGCAGCAGAAAACTGGGTTCGATGACCAGGGATCGCGCAATTTCCACGCGCCGGCGCTCGCCGCCCGATAACGCGTAGCCCTTATTGTGCCGAACGGTCTCGAGCCCCAACTGGTCTATCAACCGGTTCATCCGATCGTGCCGCTCCCTGCCTGACAGCGGCAGAGTTTGGAGAATCGCCATCAGGTTGTTTTCGACTGATAGCTTCCGAAAGACCGAAGGCTCCTGGGGCAGGTAGCTAATCCCGTGGCGGGCCCGCTGGTACATCGGCAGATCTGTGATATCTTCGTCGTCGAGTTTCACGCGGCCCGAATCAGGCGTGATCAGACCTACGATCATATAGAACGATGTCGTCTTACCTGCGCCGTTTGGACCCAGCAGTCCTACAACCTCGCCCTGTTTGATCCACAGGGACACGTCGTCAACGACTTTGCGTCCCCGATAGGCTTTCGAAATTTCGGACGTACTGAGTGTGCGGAGGCTGCTCATTTTCTACGAATTCGGTAACTAACTACTTGCGGCGAATGACGCTTTCCGCGCGCTTGCCGCGTTCGCCCTCCACGAGCAAGCGGTCATCGTTCGAAAAATACGTTAACTTCCGTCCCACGGTAGTACCCTTCAGGCTATCGACGAACTTCGGATCGCCTTTCTCCAGGATAATCTTCTCGTCGTCCGCATAGTATTCCGCGTGATCCGACGTGCCCGTTCGCACCCGCCCGGGTGCGGTCTGGACAATCACGACGGCACCGTCGGCAAATGCCTTGTCCAAGGAGGAATCCGCATCCTTGTCCTTCAGGAACGCCCGCAGTGTCTGCGACTTCACGTTCAAATTCGTCCGGTTCAGGACCGCGCCCCCGTTATACACGGCGATTCGCTCTTCCTCCGTATAGGTCATCTCCGGCGCCCGGACGATGGTAAACACGGTTGTCTGCTGCGGTAGCGGTTTGCCGTCCTTATCCTTCTTCGGCTTGTCGACAAACTGGCTCACCACACTGCCCCAAGCCTTCATCACCTGCTCCTCACGGTCGATCTCGATCTTGTCTGCCTGTACGCGATTGGCACCTTGCCAAGCGACTGCATTGCCTTCGTACCGAATGAGCTGGTTCTTATTCTGCGATGTCATTTTGCTCGACTTCGCCTGCATGGGATCGTCGTTATTCAACATGGCTGAGGACGAGCCCTTCTTGTCGGGCATTCGCGTGGAGGAGACATGCCCCTCCGCCGTATAGTCGCCGGACTTACGGTCGATCACAATCTGGTCGCCGGAAGCTGAGCCGGACGGGTCCAACATTCGGGCGGAGCCAGTCATCACCATCATGTTGGTCGTCTGGTCGAGAGCGGCCTTGTCGGCTTGGGCCTTTCGGTCCCCCTCCTCGTACTTGAAATTGGTTGTCTGCTCAAGCTGGGCGATTTGGTGCGTCTTCGGATCGAACTCGGCCCGCATCTCCTTACTCGACGTCAGCGTTGGGGGTTGCGGTTTCTTATCTTTCGGCGGATTGTCCGTGCGTGTGGCCGCGTTCACGGTACGAAAACTCTGAATCTGATTTCCCGCTCCGTAGGTCACCCACATCTGATCTCCGTTTACGGTGCGATGAAGCTGACCAGCGCGGTTCGGTATGAATTCGATGGATCCAGGACCCCGAGTTTCGGCCTTATCCATCTCCTTGCCGCCTGGCTTCATTCTCATGTCGATCACATCGGCCCTGAGAATTTTCGTTTCCCCTGCCTGAGCACCCGGCTTGGCGACCGGGTTCGAATCCACAACGCTGTGGCCGTTAGCGACGGCGTGAGTCAGGAGGCTCTCGTGGTTGCCCGCCTCAAACTCCAGGTCCAACGTGTCGCTCTTAACATCAATATGGGAGATGTCCGAAGTGCTCGCCAAGTGGGCGCTGCGTTCGGCTTTCAAATTCGTGATCTCACCATCCTCGTTGAGGAAAATTGTCCCGGCTTCAGCCTCGTACTGAATCTTCCGGCCCGGGTCGTTCTGAACGCCCCATGGCTTAACGGACTCCACTCGCTGGAGTTTCTTGTTTTCGATGTAAGCCACGGACATTTCAGTATTTAGGACCAAAGTGTCGCGTGTCAGGCGGCTCCAGGGAAACATGACCACCTTGGCTTCCTTCTCGAAATAGACAAGACTGCCGGCTTCGATCTTCATGGGCTTTCCGCTTGGAGTCTTGGCCCGCAGATTCAGTTCGACGGCGGCGGTCATATGCAGTTCGTGCTTATTGGGATCGTATTCGGCGCCGGTACACTTGCCTTCGCCTTTTTCGAATGAGAATTTCGCTTCGCTTTCAGTCTTGGCGATGCCCGTCTTAGTCTCGAACTTCACGCCGGACGCGATCACGTGAATCTGGCTCTCGCTTTCCTGCTGCCCGGCCGGAATACCAAGAGTGATTTGCGCCTCGCCCTCCGAGAACATCTCGCCGCTGGCCGTGTCGAACTGTGCTTTGACGGTGCGGACCTGGTTATACTCCTTGCCGCAATCCTGATACATCAGCAAGTTCACACCCTCCAGTTCAAATACGGAAGGTTCTTTGATCTGCCGGAACTTTTTGGCGTGCACCTCAAGCTGCGGGCAATCGCCGTTTTTATGGTGGTAAACCCACTCCTGCGCGGTTGCCTCGATGCCGGCCGGCAGCGGGTCCGACAGCTTCGCCGGGCGTGGGGCTGACAGTAGCCGGCCGATATAGATGGCGCCGACAGCGACAATGACAGCGATAAGGGCGGCGAGAAGGAGCCACCGTGCGTGGCGCATGGTGCAGTAACCTTCAGGATACCTCGACTCGTCTTTTTTCAACGTCTCTCAGGCATTCTCCTGATTCCCTTAGTACGGTGAATGTTACAGAATTTGGCCATGCGACGCCTTGCCCTGCTGGCTGTGCTCCCTACCTGCCTGGTCGCACAGAATCAAAGCCGCCAGGTTATTGCTTCGACCATCCGCGAGCGGTTGTGTGCGATGGGTCACCCTACGTACACCGCAGCAAAGTTCGAGATCTGAAATCGGACACACCCAAGCCGCGAAACGACTTGGCGCTGCCTCGCAGCACACCGGTGATGACCGGGGGTCAACGCTGCGTCCGGCGATGGCGCCCGCACTCCAGAAATTGGGTCAAATCGACTGGCGTTTCGCCATGCCGTTTGCCGACCTCACGGCGGGAATCAACTTCGAGACGATCCAGAACTCGAGCCTGGCTCGCGCACTTGTGATGCAACTTGCTGTGTGTCAGGGGCTTGCGGAGACCGACGTTCAGAAATTGTTCGGGGCACTGGGAGACATTGATTAAGTTGCGATGTCGGTGAGCCGGGGACGGGTTCTGGTCATGATTACGGGTCGCCTGGCGGGTTCCACTCCGCCCCCGCCAGAGGCCGGCATGAAGTATCACATCCTGTCGGGCGACGCCGTGCTTCTGGGACATGCCGAGGCAGTGGACGAGGCGCTTCGGCGGATCGCTTTTCCTGCTCATGACACGGAGCAGACGCTGCTTGCCGCCCGCTTGGCTGCCCAATACGATTTTTGGGCCTGCGGCGGCCCCGGCCCCGCCGCGATGACAGGCACGCAGCGCGCCCTGCCGCCCGGAATCAACCACATCCAACTCGCGGTCAGTTTACGAGATAGTTTCACTGTCGACTATCGGCCTCAAGGCCAACTCGCCTGCCATCGCGCAGAAGATTGCTGCCACGCCGGCGCCGGCACCGTTTAATTCCGCCTATCTTGATGGGGATGTCGCACACATCCGTCTCACGCTACCTGCGGCTTCGGCGCAAGCCGGCTTCGGACGCCTAATAGCGGGTCCCCTCGGCAAGAGCTTGGGACAGCTCATCTTGTCGGCGAAGAATATGCCGGCCCGCCCACCGTCGGCGCCGCCGAGGTCCACTCGTCCGGTAATCGTCGGACTTGATAGCGGCCTGGACGAAGTGGGCGAACCCGGCAAACAACCATGAGGCTGCCCCTTGTGGTTCTGGCTCTAGGCGCCGGGTCGTTACTCGCGCAAACCAACGCCATCCAAAAGGCACACGACGACTATTGCTATCACCACGACGACGAACCGATCTGCAGCGGTAAGGGCATGAGGCCTTTGGAGATTAACCCGACGGTCATTTACCGTCCAGCCAGCCCGATTTTCAAGCCTCAGTCCAAGCCCCCGGAGGTTCAAGCAACACCTGCGCCTAAGGGCCCCGCCATGGCGCCGGTTTCGGTTCGCCCAGGCGAGGTGGATTGGCGATTTCTCCAGCCCAGAGGAACCCTCACCGCCGGCCTGAACTACGCCGCGATTCAGCGTTCCGCGGTCGGTCGCGAAGTACTCGCGAGGCTGATGCCGGACAGCCAGCAGATCCTTGACCGGTCAGCGGACATCGAACAGATTGGAATTTCGAGGTCGGGCACGGTTACCGTGGTGATGCTCGCAGGGAAGTTTGCTGACGCCACACTCCCGGAACTGCCGCTGGGACTGAAGGCGATCCGAGTTTCCGATAGCCTGCTCCTTCTGGGTGACAGCAAGCAAGGGCCTTAGCTGCTCAAATCTGTTCGTGTATCCGTTTGAGCACACTCCGGATTCGCGCGGTATCCGCATTCAGTGAACCCTGATCGTTCTGGCGTGCGAAGATGTACGCGTCCCGCAAAACGGCGTCGGCCTCCCAAGCGGGCCCTGGTCGCGTTCACCAGGTCCAGTTTCAAAGCGGTCTTTTTGGTCGCAGTATCCAGTGCTTCGCTGAGTACCCGCTGATACCAGAGTCCGATTCCAGAAGTCAGCACCCCAACCAGTGCCAGGGCTCACAGACTTCCAAACAGCTTTGTCGAGACCTTCATTTACATTTCTTCCTTAGAAACAGCCCGGCCTTTCGGACTGCGAACCCCTTTGGTGGAACGTCCGCGCCGGCTGGAATTTACGAAGGGCGGTGGAAAGTAGCTCCATGCATCCAACCGCGACGAAGGGTGCCAGCAGCATACAGGCGATCCATAGTTTGAGTTCAATCATAGTGATACCTTCAGATGGCTCAGAAACGTTGAGTAAGGTTGCAGAACACAATGTTGAAGGGGACTCCACTTGTTGTTCGCTTGAGGAATTCTCCGGGAAAGAGGCGACCGTAGCCAATGTTCAACTGCGTAGACTTCGACAGCGCAAACAGGCCGTTGAGATCGATTTCGCGTCCCACGTGGCTGCCGGCCGTACCATCGGCACTGCGCGCAAATTCTTTTCCAGCGACGTATAACGCGTCGCGCGATCTCGCCAACCTGAAATCGCCATAGGCCAGAGACAGCGTCATTCCGGGACGCACCGTATACTGGGCTCCCGGTCGTAAGTAAACGATGTTGGTGGATCCGAAGAGATCGGTTAGTCCATATTTGTCATGCGAACTCGGAAAGAGCGGATCGAACGTGCCGTGGCGTCCGTCTTTCGGATCACCATCGCCGGATGCACGAGCGTATTCGAAAAACAGTCGGGGCCGGTGCCGGGTATCGGGCAACGTCTCGCCCAGCACCCACCGCCCAGTCCACGCTGACACTCCGTCGTTTGCGTACGAGCCTTTTTGTGACGCAGTTTCCGAAGCGTAGTCCAGGTTTAACGGCAGCGTGCCGCTGACGCGGACTCCGAAAGTCCGCTCATCAAGATTTCCCGTGGTTCCACTCTCACACTTGTAGTTATGCTCCAGCCTCCAGAAAAAATAGGGCTCCACCGTCGCGTGCGGAATTAGCCCTCCCATCGAACCGTAGGCGCCATGGAAATGCCCACCAGGGGTCGACTGATCGAAGTCGAGTTGGTTCACTCTAACCGCAATTCCCGAGAACAGATCCACCTTCACCGCACCTCTGCGAAGGGTGAGCCTCGCGGCATCGAATGAGCGTCCGACGTTGGACCAATTAGGGTCGGCCAGTAAACGTCCGTCACCAAAGTCCAGGCCTTGCCGCCCGACGCGCACAGTCATCCGGCCGTCGTCCAGACCTACCTGGGCGTATCCGAGCCGGAGGTCAAGTGAATCCTTCTGAGAAGCGGGAGCGGGTAGCGTATTCTGGCCGAAGACGCGCGCGTCCTCGGCTTGAAAGTTCAAACTCAACCAAGGGAGCGGCCGGATCCTCAGGTTTAAGCGCAGGCGGTCAAGAAGGTATGAATCGTTGATCGAACGAAAGCCGCTTCCGTTGATGTACTCCATGCGGATGCGCTCTTCGCCTCCGAAGCGCATCCACGACGGCAACTCCTTATTGATACGGTCTGAAGCGGGCAGCACTTCGGGCGTTTTTGAGGTCTGCGCACACACCGTCGCGCTCAGAAATCCCAAAGAAACCAAACACGCTTTGGCAAAGGTCACGGATAACTCCCGCCAAAGCGTATCGGCGAGGATATGAGGACCTTGAAATCTAAATCGAGAGCGGCGGAACCCGGGCTATTGCCGATGAGGCAGGTGTGTGTCCCGCCGGCTACGGCTTGCGGGCGTCGTCGATCTCGCGAAGTTCTTCGGCTGACAAGCGGAACTCCATAGCGCCAACCACGCCGTCAACCTGCTTTGCGGACCGCATGCCGACAATCGCAGCGGTGACGGCCGGATGCCGCAGTGTCCATGCAATCGCCACCTCGCCGGCCGTGCGCCCACGCCGCGCACCAATTGTCTTGCACAATTCGGCGAGAGCGAGGTTACGCGTCAGATTCGGCTCCTGGAAGGCCAGAGCACGGCGGCGGAAGTCATCCTCGGGCATTGCCGCCACGCGCTCTCGCGTCATCGATCCGGTCAGCAATCCGCTCTTCATCGGGGAGTACACGATCACTCCAACGTTGGTCGACTGCGTGTGCGGAAGAATGCCCTGCTCAATTTCGGGCGAGATCATCGAGTAGGGCGGCTGCAGTGAAGTCACTGGTGCGATCTTCTGCGCCCGCTTGATCTGCTCCGCGTTGAAGTTCGATACGCCGATCCAGCGGACCTTGCCTTCCTTCTGCAGCGCGGCCAGAGTCGACCAGCCTTCTTCGACATCTTCCTCAGGCTCGGGCCAGTGAATCTGGTAGAGGTCGATGGTGTCCATCTTTAACCGGCGCAGACTCGCCTCACACTCGCGCCGGAGTGAATCAGCCTTCAACGACTTCGAAATCTGCCCCTGCTCATTCCAAATTCGCTCGCACTTGGTAAACACATAAGGCCTCCGGGACCGGCCTTCCAACGCCCGCGCCACCACTTCTTCGGAATGTCCCAAGCCGTACACCGCGGCGGTGTCGATCCAGTTCACTCCTTTATCGAGCGCCGCGTGAATCGCTTCAATGGATTCGGCATCATCCTGCGGACCCCAGGCAAATGCCCACCCACCACCGCCCATCGCCCATGCACCAATGCCAATCGGAGTGATCTCGAGATCGCTGTTTCCAAGCCTTCGTGTCTGCATCTCTCTTATTCTGGTTCATGTTTGTTCCGTTGCGCTGCGCGGCAGGTCATAATATTACGAACCTAGCCTGAGCGACCTGCCTCGATTTTGGGATACGATGCGCAGAGTATCGCCGCTTGGCGAACGCGTGAACTGGGAGGATCGTTTTGGCCGAAGTCCAGTCTGATCGCAGGACATTCTTCCTGTCGTTCATCTACGGAATCTGGGGAATCATAACCGCCGCCATCGCGGTGCCGGCTTCCGCGTACCTGCTGTTCCCGCCACGGGCAAAGAAGGCAGGGAAATGGGTAGAGGTGGGCGATTTCGCCTCGCTCAAGACAAAGCAACCAGAAGAAGTGGTCTACCGGCGCACCCGTGTCGACGGATGGAAGGTAATTACGGAAAAGACCAGCACCTGGTTGGTGAAGATGTCGGACAGCGAAGTGGTTGCCTTCGCGCCGCAGTGCACGCATCTCGGCTGCGCCTACCATTACGATGACACCAGCAAGGATTTTCTTTGTCCCTGTCACACCTCTGCCTTCTCAATCGATGGCAAAGTGCTCACGGGACCCGCGCCGCGACCTCTCGACCGCCTGAATGTGAAACTCGAGAACGGGAAAGTTCTGCTCGGACCCGCCGGGAGTTCCAATGTCTAAAATTCGGGACGCTGTGGACTGGATCGAGCACCGAACGGGTCTCGAAACTGCGGTTACTGAGTTTCTCCAGGAAGACATCCCGAATTCGAGCGGCTGGCACCAGGTGCTCGGCAGCGTCGCGATGTTCTCGTTCATGGTCCAGTTCGTGACGGGCATTCTGCTCGCCTTCAACTACGCACCGACGCCCGGCGATGCCTGGAACAGCGTGCGCTACATCATGTCGGAACTTACCGGCGGCGCCATCATCCGCGGACTGCACCATTGGGGCGCCAGCATCATGATCATCATCGTCGTGATGCATATGCTCCAAGTGTTCATCTGGGGCGCGTACAAAAAGCCTCGCGAGGCCACATGGATCGTCGGCTGCGTCCTGCTTCTCATTACCATGGTCTTCGGACTTACCGGATATCTGCTGCCCTGGGATAACCGTGCTTATTGGGGAACGGTGGTCACCACACAAATCGCCTCCTCGCCGCCGGTTGTTGGATCTTACGTTGCGCGCCTCATGGGGGTGGGCGCAGAAGGCGGTATCGGCGTAGTGACCTTCGCGCGTTTCTACGCGATGCACGTACTGCTGCTTCCACCGCTTACGATCATCCTGATCGGCGTCCACGTCTACCTGGTCCGCAAGCACGGTGTCATGCCGACTCTCGAGGATGCGAACAAGCCCAAGCGGAAGTTCTTTCCCGAGCAGGTTTTCAAAGACACCATAGCGATCTTTGTCGTCTTCTGTGTGCTCTTCGCATTAGCGGTAGTCGCACGCGCGCCGCTGGGCCGACTGGCGGATCCCACCGATACGAATTACATCCCGCGGCCCGAGTGGTATTTTTTGTTCCTGTTCCAATCGCTGAAATTCTTCGAGGGACCACTTGAGATCGTCGGTGCCGTGATTCTTCCAAACCTCGCCATTCTTGCCCTTTTCCTGGTGCCTTTCATTGACCGCGGAAAATTCGTGAAATACACGCAGCGTCCCATCGCGTTGAGTGTCGTCGCGATCGCCGCCCTCGGGTGGGCAGGACTTACGGCGGCGGCGGTCGCTTCCACACCCAAGAGTGTGGAGTCTGCCGAGGACATAGCCGAACCCGCAACCTGGCAGGACCTAACGCCCGAAGAAGTTGCCGGCATCGGTTACTTCCGCCAGGAGAAGTGCGATGGTTGTCACCCTGGAGCTAAAGGCGTAAATGGCGCGCCCGATCTCACCAAAGGTGTCCACAAGACCGCCGCCCAGATGATCGAACACTTCCGACAGCCGTCGGAATTGGTACCGGGGTCGGCCATGCCGGCCATCACTCTCAGCACCGGGCAACTCAACGCGCTCGCCGCGTTCCTGTTGAAGCTCAATGAAAAGAACGTGGACGCCCTTCAATCAGCACCACAGTTCGTGGTGGACGGCGCGATGGTGTATCAGAAGAACCAGTGCTCGTTCTGCCACCAGGTGAACGGCTCCGGCATGAAGAATGGACCCGCGCTCAATGGCGTTGGGCAGCGCCGCACCAAGCAGTGGCTCATAGACCACTTCCAGGATCCAGCCAAACTATCGCCCGGAAGCACCATGCCGCCATACAAGTTCGCTGCCAAGGATATGGACTCGATAACGACGTGGCTAATGGGCATTCCCAGATAGTACGTACATCATGTACACTTCCTATTGCATCAAACGTACATACGTGCTATTCTACTTCCGTGAAGCTAACTATCACCAGTCTCCGGCGCGATCTATTCAAGCTCGCGGATAAAGCGCTGGAAGGAGAGACCGTAGCCTTCACCTACAAGGGAGTCGTCTTCAAATTGCTACCTGAAACTCGGACCAGTAAACTGTCTAACCTCATCGGCGAGCCGGTGGTTCGTGAGGACACTAACCTTGAAAACGCCAGCCGGGAGCTCCTGAAAGAGATGGAAGCCGAGTGGGAATCTGACTGGGCCGAGCTCTAGATGATTTGCTACCTGGATACGCAGGTAGTGGTCTGGCTCTGTCAAAACCAACTGAAGAAGCTGACGTCGAAGGCCAAGACAACCATCGAGGATTCAGAACTGCTGGTTTCGCCCATGGTGATGCTCGAACTCGAGTATCTCTTCGAAATCGAGCGAACCCGCCGGCAGCCTCAGAGCTTAATTGATCAACTGGCCGCCCAAATTGGCGTAAGGGTCTGCGATCACTCGTTCCCCGCGATCATCCATTCCGCCGTTATGGAAACCTGGACTCGCGACCCATTTGACCGGGTAATCGTTGCCCACGCACGCTCCAACCGCTACGCTCCGCTCGTCTCAGCCGACAAGAAAATCAAGGCCAATTACCCCCGTACCGTCTGGTAGGCCCGCCGTTCGGCCCATTATTGTTCCTACATCTACCGTTCCAGCCGAAACCCTTCCCCAGGGCTCCTACGTCCACCGTGATGTTGCGGGATTGCTGCCCGTAGGTCAGCGGGGAAGGAGTACGTGTGGCGGCCAATCAGTCCGATTTCGGTCCCAAAGGATTGACGGGGCAAATCATAATCGCCGAGTTGATCCGCAACCTGGACCTGGGCCGTTTCGAGCTCAACTACAGCGTCCTTCTCCCCTGCATCTTTACAATCTACTTGCATCCGGGCGACTATGGGCGGCTTTCCGGTGTTCTTACTCACATCGCCGATGACGCTAAGCGCGCCCTTGCCGAACGGGTGGCACAACTCAACCGCCCGTCTACCCGTATTCGCCTCAATCGCAAGTCCATCAAAGAGCACAAGATCGCCGCGCGTGACTGGGTTATCGAATTCGTCGCTGACAGCGAGGGTTCCGTTCCCCAGGGAGACGTCGAGATCCACTCCGAGTTGAATGAGACCCCGCAAGCTGGTTACCGGGGGACGAAAACCACTCTGATCGACCGAGAGCCGAGCGTGACTTCAAGGCGCTCATCACCGTCCGCGATCCAGCCTTCCGACACCCAACGAATCCCCGATCGTATCTACGCCGAGATCCGTTACGAGGACGAAAGCGGGCCTCAGTTATTCCGCATGATGCAGAACGTCGTGCGCGTGGGACGCGGGGGCGATCAGGAACTCATGGATCTTGCCCTGTATACCAACGACGAAGTTTCACGCGAGCATCTGATCCTCCGCCGGGACGCGGCCACGGGACGCTTCTTCATTGAGGATCGCAGCTCGAACGGAACCTGGCTCGACGGCAAACGGCTTAAGACCGGCGTGGAGCAGGCACTTCCGGAGAAGGCCGACATCGGCGTCGCAGAGGTCCTCACCTTGCAGTTCCAGGTGCGTCGATGAACCTTCCCTCCTACCTCCACAACATCCTGGCAGTCCTGCTAGTGATGGTGGTTATTACGCTGATTCTCGGGAATGTAGGCGGAAGGAAGCGGCCGTGAAAACCGCGCTAGCGTGGAAAGCCGGTTGTTCCACTGACACCGGGAATCACCGGCCAAACAACGAGGACCGCGTTCATGTTGACAGCGAGCGCGGCGTCTTCCTGGTGGTCGACGGTATCGGAGGTCATGCGGGCGGAGAGATCGCCGCAGAAATCGCCGTGGAAGTGCTGGCCCGTGAACTTTCCCCCAACGCTAACCCGCTGGAAGACCAGATCCGGCGTGCCATCACGCTCGCCAACAATGCCATCTTCCAGGCCGCCGGGAATGGCGGCGCACCTGCCGGGATGGCTTGCGTACTCACTCTCGCGGTGGTCCACGACGGCACATTAACCATGGGGCATGTAGGCGATTCGCGCCTTTACCTCATTTGGAACGGTACCGTTCGCAAGATCACTTCGGATCACTCGCCGGTGGGTGAACTCGAGGATCTTGGCGCACTCACTGAGCGCCAGGCGATGGCACATCCCCGGCGCAACGAAGTGTTCCGCGATGTTGGTTCACACGAACGAAGCCTGGATGACGATTTCGTTGAGACGCGTTCAATTCCGCTCCATCCGGCTGCAGCACTGTTGTTGTGCAGCGACGGCCTGAGCGACGCGCTGACGTCTTCTCAGATCGGCGAGATCATCGAGAGCTATGATGGCGACGCCGATCGCGTCGCCGAAGCGCTGGTCCACGCGGCAAATGATGCGGGTGGGCGCGACAACGTAAGCGTCGTCTTTATCGCCGGCCCTGAATTCGTCGGACTGGCCTCGCCGGGTGCGCAGGACGCCAGGGCACGCCACGCGGTCACTCGACCGCGCCGGATGCGCTGGACGTGGCGCTGGCTCGGCAGCCGGTTGCTTTGGCTCGCCATCGGAATCCTTCTCGGAATGGCGCTTTGGATTCTGGTGGAACGCGTCGGAGGCTTTCACCTGTGACGCCGTCTACCCTGTCGACCTTCGGCCGTTACGAAATCATTCGCAAACTCGGCCGCAGCATGACCGACGTGTATCTCGCTTTCGACCCACAGGAACAGCGGCGCGCGGTGCTCAAGATTGTCGAACACAGCGGCGACTCGTTCACTCAGATCGTGGTCGAAGCGGAGAGGCGCGGCGCCGCGATTCAGCAGCAGTTACACACGCTTGACCGCCGGATTCTCGAAGTCTACGAGACGGGTGATATGAATGGCTGTTTCTTCGTTGCCATGCAATACGCCGAAGGTAGCAGCCTTGCTGAGATGCTGCAGCAGACGACACGGCTCGATGCGCTCCGAGCGGCTCGCTACGCCGAGGACATTGCCAGTCAGCTAGTCACGCTTCATTCGTTTCAGGTGGACGTGAACGGCCGCAAGCAAGCGATCGTGCACGGCGATATCAAGCCGTCGAACGTGCAGATCGGGCCGCGCGGTGAAGTTTGGCTGCTGGACTTTGGAATCGCGAAGACAATCACTGCGACGCGCAACCTCACTCAGCACAATCTCGGCAGTCCCGCTTATTGCTCTCCTGAACGCCTCCGCCGCGGCGAAGTGGATCCCCACGCTGATCTGTGGGCTCTGGGCGTTTGCTTGTACGAGATGGTTGCGGGACTACCGCCGTATCATGCGCAATCCACGCGCAAACTCGAGAACCTGATTCAGTCGCGCAAGCCGCCACGCGCCTTGCCGGAGAACTGTCCGGACGCGCTGCGTGCCATCACCCGCAAAGCTCTGGCCGCCGACCTCGAGCACCGCTACAGCAGCGCGTCGGAAATGCAGGCGGACCTGCGGGCGTTCATCGATCGCCGGGTGACGCTGGCCGAGAGCCAGGTGAATCCTGCCTGGGATGCGAATGCGACTCTGCAGCGTGATCCACCGTCGCGCGCAGCCACTGTCCTCACGTCGACCCCACGACGCCTGGCAATCGCGATCCCGCACTTCAGCCGCATCGCCTTTTCGCTGCTCGCCGGGGTCCTGGTCGGACTGCTGTGCTTTGTACCGGCGGCGTCGTTCTACCGGTTCTGGCGCGAGAGTGCGCCTCTGCGTTCGATTGGCGATCTTCGCCACACCAAGCCAGCAGATATTGATGCCGCCGTGCGCCGCTACAAAGCCATTGAACGCGAGGGAGGAATACCGTCGGCCCTATCGCTCATCTCTCCGCTTGGCCAGAACCTGCGATCTTCCCTGATGCAGGCAGGCGACGAGGTCCTGGAGTCGTATCGCAACAGTTCGGACGCGGATGCTGAGGGTTTCGACTGGACCGGAGCGCGGCACGCGTTTAGCCGTTATCTCGATCTTGATCCGAATAGCACGGCGGCACGCGCCAAGCGGTCCATCGCCGATGGCTACCTTTCGCTCGCTCATAATCCACGCGCCGCTGAAGCGAGTTTTCGCGAGGCGGCGAGGCTACTACCAAAATCGCCTGATCCGCGTCTCGGGCTCGCGCGGCTGTCGGTGTACGCGCTGCACAACATGGGCCAGGCGATGGCCGAGTTCCATGCTGCCGAACGGCTTGCTTACCGGCCCGGTCCACGTGAACTGGCGCAGCAGGCCGATGGCTTCGAGTATCGCGCCGAGCAGCAGTTGAAAGCCGCTCAGTCCGTCAAGGCTGCGGATCAACGCCGCCATCTGATTCTCCTTGCCCAGCGGGACCTTCAGCGCGCCCGAATTCTGTACGAGCCGCTTGCAGGCTATTCAAACGTCAACGCGCGCATGGACCGCCTTGAACTGGCTGAGGCCGGGGCGCAGAAACTAGCCGAGCCGCCGCCTCAGGCGAAGCAGGTCGGGCGCTACAAGAAGCCCCTCGCGAGGTCTAGCCGGCGATGGCGGTAACTCGCAGCTGGGAAGGGACGGCGCCCGCTCTCGACACTGTAAAGCCGCTGGTGCCTCTCGAGCGACGGGCCGAGCTGCGCTGGCTGATGCTCGCTTCGGTGGTTGTGGGCGGGGCGCTCGCGCATGCTTATTTCGCGAAGACTCAGGACCTCGACACTCAGCAGGATCGCCTTGCTCGCGGCGAGCTTGTCAACGTCAACACCGCTCACAGTGCTGAAGATCTGACACCGGCGCTCGCTCGGATTTCAGGTGACGATACCCAGCGCGCCATTGCAGGCAAGCTGTGGACCTTCATCGAGAAAGCGCGACCGCTCCCCAACGATGGGGCTCTAGCCCGTGCCCACGCGGTGCCCATCTCGATCATCAAGCCCTTCATGATCGTCCGCACGCCGCACGACTATACTCGCCTGTTTCTCCTATGGACCGGCATCTACCTGGCGGCCTTCTATCTCGTCCATCTCGCCTGGCGTTGGCGGCGCTTCCGAGGCGACCCCACGCTGCTGCCCGCGCTCCACCTGCTCACGGGACTGGGACTTGTCCTGGCTGTCAGCCTCCGCGATCCACTCCGCGATTCGCTGGACTTCAGCAAGTTCGCATGGGGCGCGGCGGCAGGCTGCGTTCTGCTCCTCCTTCCTCTATTCCGTTTCTTCAACTACGACAACTTCTCGCGTTGGATCTATACCCCTTTGCTGGTCGCCCTGGGACTGTTCATCGCGCTCCTGCGATTTGGCACGGGGCCGACAGGAAGCGACGCGAAGGTGAACCTTGGGCCCTTCCAGCCGGTCGAATTGATTAAGATCCTGATCGTTCTGTTCCTCGCCGGTTATTTCGCGCGCCGCTGGGAGTGGCTGCGCGAACTCCATCAGAAAAAACTGATGCCTCGATGGCTCCAGTGGCTGGAACTGCCCCGCTTCGCACAAGTGCTTCCGGTAGTGTGCGGGGTGGCGGTATCACTCCTGTTCTTCTTCGTCCTGAAGGATCTCGGGCCGGCGCTGGTTACCGGCTTTCTGTTCCTCACGATGTTCGCGATTGCCCGAGGGCGTGCTGGACTCGCCATACTCGGCATCGCATTGCTAGTTGGCGGCGTCACCCTCGGGTACCAGCTGGGCACACCGCACACAGTGGTGGATCGCATTTCGATGTGGCTTTCGCCGTGGGAAAACAACGTGCGCGGCGGAGATCAGCTTGCCCATGCCGAATGGGCTCTCGCCACCGGCGGAGCGCTGGGCTCAGGGCCAGGCTGGGGCGATCCAGCAATGATACCCGCCGGCCACACGGATCTGGTACTCCCCGCAATCGGGGAGGAATGGGGATTTGCAGGAGTACTCGCGGTCCTCCTGCTTTTTGGACTGCTGTATTGGCGAACTCTCCGCGCCGCGATCCATGCAACTGGCGAGTACCCGATGTTCCTCGCCCTTGGGCTCGGCAGCCTGATTATCCTCGAGATGCTTCTGATTACGGCGGGCGTTTTGGGAGTACTGCCCCTGTCGGGAGTCGTTTCTCCGTTCCTGAGTTCCGGCAACACCGCGATGCTGGCTAACTTTCTGATCTTCGCGGTGATCGCCGCAGTGTCGAGTCGAGGTGGCACAAACCGCGTGGAGCCCCTATTTCGGGTTCCGGTCAAATGGACCGGCGCGATTTTCGCCTTGGCGGGGCTGGTGCTCGCCGCCAAGGCAGCTTCCATCCAACTGCTCCACGACCGCGACATCATGACGGCCGAAGCCCGCGTGTTCGAGGCCGACGGCATAAAACGTCCGCTGCGCAATCCCCGCTTGAATTCTCTCGCCCGCGAGCTCACCCGAGGTTCCATACTCGATCGCAATGGCGTGGTGATTGCTACCAGCAACTGGACCGATCTGAATTCGCATCGGAGCGAATACGCGGCGTTAGGGGTCGACATCGACAACCTCCGCCGCCTGGACAATCGGTACTATCCTTTCGATTCCGTCACGCGACATCTACTCGGCGATTATCGTAGCGGTGAAAATTTTCACGCCTCCAATACTTCGCTGATCGAACATGACCAGCGCGCTCAGTTGCAGGGATTCTCGGACTACAACCAGCTAGCCTCCGCCGTCCGCTACCGGCATCAGGCCGCGAACCCCGTCATGATGGCTCTGCGCACACACGACCGGTCGGTCCGCACGACCATCGACATCCGCTTCCAGTTGCGCGCCAACGAAATTCTTCAGCGCCATCTCGCGGCGGCCAAGCGCGACCACGGCGCGCTGGTGGTGATGAATGCCGACACTGGCGATGTCCTGGCCATTGCGAGCGCACCCTTTCCCACGGGCGACGGACCTGGAACTTCTGACGAACTGCTTGATCGGGCCCGTTACGGGCAGTATCCGCCGGGGTCGACGTTCAAGCTCGTTACAGCCATCGCAGCGCTCCGCATCGATCCCAAGCTGGAAAAGAAGACCTTTCACTGCGGCCCCTTGGGTGACGGTCGTGTCGGCGTCAACATTCCTGGCTGGAATCGTCCCATTCGGGACGATATCGGGGATCACGCCCACGGCACCATCGATATGGGCGCCGCGCTCACCGTTTCCTGCAACGCCTACTTCGCCCAACTTGGCGTCCGCGAAGTCGGCTCCAAGGCGCTCGACGATACAGCCAAGCTTTTGGAGATTCCCGACCCTGATCCAAAAGAGTTGAAGCATATGCTGCCGTTTGCAGCCTACGGTCAGGGTCCGATGCTCATCACGCCGTTCAAGATGGCGCGGGTCTCGGCTCTCATAGCTCGGAACGGCGCGATGCCTCAAGGACGTTGGGTCATGACGGAAACTACCCAACAACCCCGGGAAGTCTTGGCTCCCGAACTCGCTGCTTTCATAGCCAACTCGATGCGCAACGTAGTACTGAATGGCACAGCCCGCCACGCTATGGCCGGGCTGGATGTCCAGGTAGCCGGCAAGACGGGCACAGCCCAGGTTGGGGAGGGCGCGCCGCACTCGTGGTTCACCGGGTTCGCCCCCTACGACGCTCCGTCCTCCTCGCGCATCGCCTTCGCAGTGGTGGTTGAACATGGAGGCTACGGCGCCGCAGTGGCCGCTCCGATCGCCCGCGACTTGGTGGCAGCGGCTCGCGAACTCGGAATCATTCCCAGCATCTCCGCTCAAAGGTAAACAACATGCCGATTTCCGACTGGATTGAAAAACTGGGCCGCACCGTATTTGAATCGCCCTTCGGATCCCTCGACTCCGACGCCGGAGTTCCGGAACTGGCCGAGATTCGTCTCGCCATCCTCGATGAGGTGAAAGCTCGAAGCCATCGCGTCGCACGGAGTCTTGTTTTTCCCTGCAATGTGGTCAAAGTGCGTCTGTGCGGCGTGCCTGAAGATAAGGCTGGTATCTTTCTCGGCGATTTCTTCCCCCAGTATTGCCGCGATGAGCTCAGACAGGGACTGGCGAGATCCAACTACCGCTTTCCGCAAGATCTCGAGGTGGAGGTGGAGACGACTCCCGAATTTCCCGCGCCGGGCGGATCCTGGATTCTGGTTTCCACGGAGACTCGAAAGCCGGCGGTCGACGCGCCCCCCGAAAACGTAACCGCTCAACTCGTCGTCGTAAAGGGATCCACGAACTCCCAGGAGTTCGTTCTAACAAGAGCCCGCACCAACATCGGCCGTTCAGTGGAAGTGTATCGGACCGAGGGGCCGTCACGAAAGAACGATCTTGCGTTTGACGAATCGGGAGAAGTGAACCGCAGCGTGTCGCGGGAGCACGCTCACATCATGCTCGATCGCAAGACAGGACGCTGCCGGCTGTTTAACGATCGAATGGACGCAAAGAACGCCGGCGTCTGGATTGTGCGCGACGGCTTGAGCCAGGCCATTCATCGCGACGCCCGCGGTTTCCTGCTCAACGATGGAGATGAAATTCACCTCGGGCGCGCCGTCCTTCGATTTATCTCTTCGGGCCCTGCCTAGGCGCCGGGCCTGCGGCGAACAGGAGTGACATAATAACCAGGATGCGCTGGCTGCCGGTCCTGTTTACCGCCACGATCCTTTTCTCGCCGGGTTGCCGCGACCGTTCGAAGAAACTGATCGGTGTTGTGCCCAAGGCCACCTCGCATCTCTTCTTCGCTTCGATTCATGCAGGCGTGGATCAGGCCGCGCGCGATTTCAACGTGCAAATTCAATGGAACGGGCCTGGCGAAGAGACCGAGCACGAGCGCCAAATCGCGATCGTCGACGGCATGGTGACCCAACACGTTGACGCACTGGCAATCTCGGCCACCGACGAGCACGCGCTCGCGGCGCCGGTTCAACGGGCCATCGACGCTCGAATCCCGGTCGCGGTCTTCGATTCCGGCGTCAACGTCGACCAGTATCTGACGTTCATTGCTACCGACAACCTTGGAGCCGGTCAAACCGCGGCACGGCGGATGGCGGCGCTGATAGGTGGCAAGGGGCGCGTGGCAATGGTCATGCACAAGCCAGGGGGCACGTCCACCGTCCTTCGCGAGCGCGGCTTCGAAGGAGTAATAGCGAAGGAGTTCCCCGGCATTCAGATCGTTGCGCGCCAGTTCGGAATGTCAGACCCTGCGCGCTCACTCGCGGCTGCGGAGAACATCCTAACCGCCAACCCTGATTTGGATGGCATCTTCGCTTCGTCGGAAGCCAGTTCGCTCGGCTCCATCAAAGCGCTCCAGACCCGGGGACTCGCCGGCAAGGTGAAACTGATCACGTTCGACTTCAGCACGGCCCACGTAAACGCATTGAAGGATGGGACCATCGACATCATGATCGTGCAGGATCCGTACCGTCTGGGCTACGAGACCGTGAAAGCGCTGGCGGATAACTTCAAGGGAATCAAGCCCGCGAAAAAAGTCGACATGCCGGCGCGCGTGATCGTTAAGGCCGACCTGGAGAAACCCGATGTTCAGGCACTTCTGTTCCCGCCCTGGCTGAAGGACGAACGCTAGAGTTCAGAACGTCCAGATTGCCGTGCGCGGTGAGTCAAAGCGCAGGAGTGAACGCTCTCCAAAGTGTAATTCGCGTGCGCCCGGTGGATACCCGGTTACGCGGAAGCGCACCTCGCGAATTCCGAAAGACCCGGCGCCGGCGGGTACGATCTTCAAATCGAGATCCAGCTTTCCTAAACCTGTGTTTTGCGCGCCGAAAGCCTTCATCGACGCCGGGTCAAGCGCCACCGTGATCCCCGTCACGTCCTCCAACAACGGGGCCGGCGGCGTGCCCTCCAGAACCGCTACATAGCGCCTCAACACCGCGGACCGTGTGATGCCCGACTCCCCCGCCGCCGGATGCCATTGCAGCAGGAACGTTGGATCGTACTCCATAATCCAGGAGGAAAACCGCGAATCCTCGGCCCGCAATCCGCCACTCACCAGCATGTCGAACCATGGGACTTGGCGATCGTCTATTCCCCGGGTGATGAGGGTGCGTCCAGCCCCGGGAACACGAGCGGCCAGCATGGCGTTACCGCCCGGTTCTTCCACGCCAAACGCAATTGCGCTATCTCCAGCCTGCCGCTTCTCGGTCGCGCTGTTGAAGAACTCGAAGTACGTGTTGCGCCCGTAAAAATAGCTTCCAGTGTACGAAGAGTCCTTGCGTACTGTGTGTCTCTGCTCAAATGGCGCAAACTGCTTTGTGAGAAATTCGCTGGACGTGATGTCGGTATATGTCTTTGGATCAACCGTGAGGAAAAAGTGATTCAAATGGACCGTCGCTGTGTTCGCCGCGAAGCTCACGTCGCATTGCTCCCCTGCTTTCAGATTCAAGCTCCCCGACACCGGCCTACCTCCACATCGAACCGAAGAGATCTGCTGCCCGTCTGGAGCACGCAGCCTGAAGGCGCCATCCGCCATTGTTTTCAGGTGTGCCCCAACCGCCAGTCTGTTCTTCCAGTTAAGGTCCACCTCAAGTCCGCCTCGCGCTCGCAACCCTCGCACTTCGCCACTAGGCCACGCCTTCGGGAGCGCCGGCAGAAAGGCAATCTCGCCCGCCTGGCTTTGCATGAGCATCTCGGCGATGGCGGCAGTCGCTCCGAAGTTTCCGTCAATCTGAAACGGCGGATGATTGTCGAACAGATTGTCCATCGTCGACTTCCGGAATAGTGCTAGCAGATGCTCATGGGCCTTCTCGCCATCGAGTAGCCGTGCGTAGAAATTAATGATCCAGGCCCGGCTCCAACCCGTATGCCCGCCCCCGTTGCTGAGCCGTCGGTCGAGTGTAGTGCGGACGGCCTGGGCCAACTCAGGTGTGCGCCGCGGATCGATTTGATTGCCGGGGAAAAGTCCAAAGAGATGGGACATGTGACGGTGGCCCGGTTCCGGCTCTTCATACTCCTCTTGCCACTCGAGGAGTTGGCCAAACTTCCCGATCCTTAGGGGCGGCAGTTTCCCGAGTGCCGACTGCCATTGCGCGCGAATGGAATCGTCAACACCCAGAATGCGGCTCGCCTCGATCGCGCGCGTGAATAACAGGTGGGTGATCTCGATATCCATCACCGGGCCCATCGACAGCGATCCCACCTCGCCGTTCGGCATCCGGTAGCGATTCTCGGGAGAGATCGAGGGACCGGTGACCAAGTGTCCCTTTCCATCGTCCACCAGGGTATCGAGCAGAAAGATCGCGGCCTCCTTCATGAGCGGATAGCCGCGCTCCCGCAGAAACTTGAGATCGCGCGTGAAGTCGTAGTGCTCCCAGGCATGTGTCGCGAGCCACGCTGCGCCCATTGGCCAGATCCCCGACCTGACGCCGTCTATCGGTTCGGTATCGCCCCACAAGTCGGTATTGTGGTGGGCCACCATGCCGCGCGCGTGGTACATCTCGCGGGCCGTGCGATGACCCGATTCGCTCATGCGATCGAGCAGATCGAACAGCGGCAGGTGCATTTCGCTGAGATTCGTCGTTTCCACCGGCCAATAGTTCATCTCGGTGTTGATATTGATGGTGTACTTCGATCCCCAAGGCGGGTCCAGGCTCTCGTTCCAAATGCCCTGCAAGTTGGCGGGCATCGAACCCGGGCGACTGCTGGCCATCAGCAGATAGCGTCCGTATTGGAAGTACAACGCCGCTAAAGCGGGATCGTCCCCGCCCTGCTGAACACGGCGTAGACGCTCGTCAGTTGGAAGATCTGGCGATGATCCAAGACTCAGTGACACGCGACGGAAAAGCCGCTGGTGATCGGCAACGTGATCGGCGCGCAGACGGTCATAGCCTTTCGCTACAGCTGTGGCGGCCTGCTTATCGCATGCTGCTGAAGGATCGTGCTCCCGAATGTTGGTGGCGGCGGAGAGGATCAGCGTTACCGTCCGCGCGTTTTTGATTGTGAGATGATCAGCGGCCGTTTCCGACTTGCCATCAGTGGAAACCTTCAATAACGCGACAAAGTGCGCTCCGGTCTTGCGCTCCAGACCATAGCTCTTCTCGTTGCGAGCGATTGCGTCTCCGGTGAGACGAAGCGTATGAGAGTCGACTACTGTCGAGACTCCATCCGCCGAACGCGACAAGCCGACGGTGAAACTCAACGAAGGCTGCGTCGCGGTGAGGCGGACCACCAGAACCCCGTCGACGGCGGTCGCGAAAACCTCGCGCTGAAAAGTTGCGCCATTACTCGAATAGGTAACCTGGGCAATGCCGGTATCCAAATTCAGGGTGCGACGGTAGCGGGAGGTCACGCCGCCTCCGGCAAACTCGAGGGTGAGATCTCCTAATGTCTGGTAGGGCGGCTGTCGGACCGTGACCGATAGCAAATTCGCCGCAAGTTTCTCGGCCTCCTGCACCTTACCGGCAAAGAGCAGTTCTCGAATCTTCGGGATCGAGTCAGCCGCTAGCGGGTTGATACGATTCCGCGCTTCTCCTGCCCAGACGGTGTCTTCGTTGAGTTGGATTCGCTCGGATGCAGTTCGCCCAAATACCATCGCCCCGAGCCTGCCGTTGCCGACCGGTAACGCCTCCCCCCACTTTGCTGCAGGTTGCTGATACCAGAGAGTTGGCGCCACGAGGGCCGCAACGGCAAAAAACATGCCTCCAGTCTATAGGAGTTAAGAGTTGACGCTGCCGCAGCCTGAATGGCCGCAGTTGCAGCCCAGTTCGGTGGTATCACCGGCATCTTCGCAATAGTTACTACAGTATTTGCTGTCTGGCTTTGCAGCACAGTTGCAGCTGGGATGAGCGCATTTGTTGTCGCTAGTCGTTGCCATGCCTCCTAGACGCGCGCCAGCCTGCTTTGTTGCTACCGAAGAAAAACAACTCCCCGGCGACGGTCTACTGGGTGAGCACTATATGGCTAAAAATGCCGCAGATATTCTCGTCGAAAAACTGATCGCCTGGAGGGTGGAGCCGCCGTCTCGCCATCCTCGCCGGTCGCGGCGCCCTGCTCGACCCCATGCGCATCGGTCTTCGCTATCCCATCGAGGTGGCTCGTGCCTGCGGAGCCGCCGGATTCACAATCGCGGATCCGCGTGAGTGCGCGGCCAAGGTGGAGGAGGCCTTGGCAACTCCGGGCCCGGTAGTGGTTGATGGAATCGTCGACCCGAACGAGCCTCCGCTGCCGGCGAGCGTCACGATGGAGCAGGCGACAAACTTTATGAAGTCTCTCGCCCGTGGAACGGACGACCGGGCTGAGATACTGAAGACAGTAGTAAAGGATAAGATCCGCGAGTTGGTGTGACCATCTGGACAATCGGGCATTCGAATCGAACCAGGGAGGAGTTCCTCGAACTACTCAGCCTCAACCGGATCGAGCGACTCGTCGACGTGCGAAAGATACCCCGGTCGCGGCGCAATCCCCAATTCGCCATCGACCAATTGCCGGCCACGCTGGCCGCTCTAGGTATTGAATACGTCCATGTGCCTGAGCTGGGCGGATTGCGCCGGCCCCGTCCAGACTCGGTGAACTCCGCATGGCGCAACGATTCGTTCCGAGGCTATGCAGATTACATGCAGACAGCTGAATTTTCAGCCGCCATCGAGACTCTGACCCAACTCGCCAGCGGCGCGCGGCGGACGGTTATGATGTGCGCCGAGTCCCTCCCCTGGCAGTGCCACCGCTCCCTGATAGCAGACTCTCTAATGGCGCAAGGGGCTGAGGTATTGCACATAATCGACAAGCGGACGCCCGCAGCGCATGTGATGACATCGTTCTCGCAACTAACGGGGGGAAGCGTGACGTATCCTGGACTGCTCTAGTTGATGCGGACTTCCTCGCCGGCCTTCAATCCGGCGGTCACCTCGACAAAGCTGTTGTTGCGGGCCCCAAGCGTGACGTTCCGGGATGCCCAGGAGTTGCCGGTGCGCACCACCACTGTTGCTTTGCCCTTCTCCTCCTGAACGCCGGCGAGCGGAATCTGGAGCAGATCGGGAGTGCTCTTGATAATCACGTCGCAGGAAGCGGAGAGATCGGGGATCAGCCGCGGATCTGAGCCATCAATCGCTACGCGCACCGGAATTGATCGGATATAGCTCTGCTGACGCCAGCCGCCCACCGCCAACGCGCCGATGCTGTAGACGTGTCCCGTGAATTTCAGCTCCTTGAACGCGTCGAACCCGACGCGCACAGCCTGCCCAATGCGCAGTTCGCTCGAGTCCGACTGGCTTATGGAGCCTTCCACTTGCATCTTGCTGGTGTCGACAACCTTGAGGATCGGTTGGCCCGGATACACTTGGTCCCCTTGTTGGACTTGACCCATATCGCCGCCGCGAAAAGTGGTGCTCATCACCGCCAATCCGTCCATTGGCGAGTGGATTGTGAACAGTTTCAGGTCGTGCTCGTGGCGGCCCATGTGACGCTTATGACGGTCGAGCGTGATCTCCAGAATGCGCATCTCGGCGGTCTGCGACAGTTTGCGCTGATTGATATCGCCCTGCTGCTGTTGATATCGCGCCGCGGCCTCGTCCATGGTCAGTTTCAGTAGCTCGCGCTCGATGTCGGTACGAATTCCCGCAGGCTTGAAATCCAACTGCCCCTTCTCCGCTTGCGACCTGGCCACCCGAAGGGTCTGCTGCATCCCTTCCCATTCCACTGACTGCTCGGCCTTGCGCTTGGTCACATCGTTTTCGGCGTTGCGAAGCGTGTCCTTAAGGTCGTCGATATGATCTTCAATCGACTGTGCGTCGATTTGGGCCAGCATCTCGCCCCTTTTGACGTGCGCTCCCGATCCGGCAAGCTTCAGCAGTGTCATGGAACCGCGTGCCTCAGGGCCCCGCAGTAGAGGAGTGATGATATTCGCGAAATTCCTCGCTGACGTCTGGCCAGCGATTCGAAGAGTGATGTCGAGCGGCGCGACGAACGCCTTCGCTGTCTTTATTGCCGTTAGAGGCGTGTCGCTTTGAGCCCGCGACGCGTTCCACAACTTATAGCCGGCGGCCGCTACGATTATCGACAATAACAGCGCTCCAGCCACCCACCAGCGAGTTCGATTGACGGGAGGATTGGGAACCTGAACGGGTGACTGCTTGCGCGGCGACTCAACCGTCGCCGGCGTCGGGCTGGACATCGCTGACATCGCGTTAACTCTCAGTCTACTATTCGAGCTGGTAGTTTGGTGCTTCCTTCGTAATAATGACGTCGTGAACGTGGCTCTCGCGCAGGCCTGCCGACGTTACCCGGACAAAGCGTCCGTTCTCCTGTAACTCGCGAATGGTGGCGCAGCCGCAATAGCCCATCCCGGCCCGTAGACCACCAATCAACTGATAGACCATGTCCGAGAGCGGCCCTTTGTACGGTACGCGTCCTTCAATACCCTCAGGAACCAGTTTCCCCGTCGCATCTTGCGCATACCGGTCTGAGGAGCCCGCCTGCATCGCACCCATCGATCCCATGCCGCGATAGCTCTTGAAGGTCCGTCCCTGGTAAAGGATGGTCTCGCCCGGACTTTCTTCGGTGCCCGCAAAGAGGCTGCCGATCATGATGCAGTCCGCGCCGGACGCCACGGCCTTGCTGATATCTCCGGAGTACTTCACGCCGCCGTCGGCGATCAGCGGCACACCGGTTCCCCGTGTGGCCCTGGCACAATCGGCGATTGCCGTAATCTGGGGCACACCGGCGCCGCTTACGACACGCGTCGTGCAGATGGATCCGGGCCCGATGCCCACTTTGACGCCGTCCACGCCAAGCGCGATCAGGTCCCTTGCCCCTTCAAAGGTGGCAAC
Organism: Bryobacterales bacterium; assembly: GCA_038212445.1. Taxonomy (GTDB): domain Bacteria; phylum Acidobacteriota; class Terriglobia; order Bryobacterales; family Bryobacteraceae; genus TMP-7. The sequence goes on along the minus strand of JBBQUM010000003.1, from coordinate 213,341 downwards.
GTTGCCGGCAATTAGTTGCACATCGGGGAGAGCATGTTTCACGGCGGCGATGGTGTCCATCACACGCTGGCTATGGCCGTGCGCGGAATCCACACAGAGCACGTCCACCTTGCGCGCCACCAGTTCCTGCGCGCGTTCAAGAAAATCACCGGATGAGCCAAGCGCCGCGGCCACGCGAAGCCGTCCCTGCTCGTCCTTGGCGGCATTCGGATACTTCAATTTCTTCTGAATGTCCTTGACTGTGATCAGGCCCTTCAGAATGTAGTGATCGTCCACCACCAGCAGCTTTTCGACACGGTGCTTGTGCAGAATTGCCTGAGCATCCTCGAGGGTGGTGCCAACAGGAACCGTGATCAGGTTCTCCTTGGTCATGGCGTTTGCCACCGGCTGGTCAAAGCGCGTCTCGAAGCGCAGATCGCGATTCGTCAAAATGCCCACCAGCACGCCGTGCTTGGTCACGGGGACGCCGGAGATCCGGAAGCGCTTCATCACTTCAAGCGCATCGGAGATCTTCTGCTCCGGATCGACAGTGACTGGGTCAACGATCATCCCGCTCTCGGAGCGTTTTACCCGATCCACTTCTTCGGCCTGCCGGTCAATCGGCATGTTGCGGTGAATAATGCCTATTCCGCCCTGTTGAGCCAGCGCGATGGCGAGGTGCGACTCCGTGACGGTGTCCATCGCTGCGCTCACCAGCGGAATATTCACCGCGATTTTGCGGGTCACCCAAGTGCGAGTGTCTACGTCTGTTGGTACGACGGCGGAATGTGCGGGTTGCAGCAATACGTCGTCGAAAGTAAGTCCTTCAGGGATCTGGTCGGGAACCATCGGATTACTTTTGATGATAACAGCCGGGTCCCCATTTGCCTTTTTGAAGGGCTATGGGTGCGCTGGACGGGCTCTGCTACACTGGAAGTTTGCGCCATCATCAGGCCGCATTTGCGGCGTTTGCTGAGGCGCCTTGGACCACCCAAGAGCCGTTAGGCCAAAAAGATACAACGTCTGGAGCTTCTCGAAATGATTGCAGCAACACAACTGCGCCCGGGTATGGTGATCCTCTTCAACAAGGAACTGTACTCGATCTTCAGCATGACGCACCGCACACCCGGCAACCTGCGCGGCTTCGTCCAGGTGAAGATGCGCAGCCTCCGTACAGGCTCGATGACGGAGCACCGGTTCTCCTCCGAAGACAAGGTGGATCGCGCCGCGCTGGAAGAGCGTGAGATGGAGTACCTGTACGACGACGGCGAGTATTACTACTTCATGAACACCGAGAATTTCGAGCAGATGCATCTCACCAAAGATCTGCTGGGCGACGCCGTATCGTTCCTCATCCCACAACTCAAGGTGGCGGTGGAATTCTACGAAGGTAAGCCCATCAGCGTCGAATTGCCGCCTTCCGTCGAGATGACCGTGATTGAGACCGAACCCGGCCTCAAGGGCGCAACTGTGTCGAACGTCCAGAAACCTGCGAAGCTCGAAACCGGCCTCGTCGTCAACGTTCCGGCCTTCATCAATGAGGGCGAGAAGATCCGGGTCAGCACTTCGGAACAAACCTACCTCGAACGCGCCTGAAGGCTTTGGATTTGCGGGCGAGTGACGGCCGGCTCTTCACCTCGTTTTGCGGTAAAGAGCCCGATTTGCTCTTGCGTGATCCATGCATTGCATGGGCTTCCCAGCCGACAACCGGCACGGTACAGTGATCCGCATTTCCGCCAAAGGAAGCCCGGCGACTACCCAACTTCAATTCCCCTCGAAATCCACCACCGCAAAATCCACCGAACTCTTCCCGCTAGAATCCGTGACCGTTAGCTGAAACCGGTAAATGCCGCGCGTCTGCCCAAACTGCACCGTCGGCGACGCCGTGGTTCCCGCGCTGATCGACGCCTGCGGATAACCTCTCGGAATCGACCACGTGTATGTGAGCGGCTTGCCGTCCGCGCTTACTGACTGCGTACCGTCCAATTGCATCGACCGCGCCACCGTTACCGCGTCCTTCGGCGAGGCTACGGCGGCAGTGATGGCCGGCACAGCTAGAAACGCATGAATGTCCCCACTCCCGGTGACGCCAAGTCCCAGAATCTGCCCTTTGTTGTCGATTCCCGATGCCAGTACCAGATATAACGGAGCGTCGAGCCCGACCAGAGTATTGAGATCCGTCATAACCCCGCTCTGCCAGAGAAATGCCCGGGGGTTGCCTTCGAATGGTCCACCTTCGCCAAACGACTGCCCCACCACCTGTCCGGCATCATTCACGCCCAGGCCCGCACTCCCGGCGTCGCCTACCAGGGTGCCGATATCCTGGATTCCGGCGAGACGGCTCCACAGGAATGCATGGTTGGCAGTATTATCTTTGAGCGTCGCCGTACCCACCACTTGTCCCTGATTGCTAATGAAAAGCCCCACGTTTCCCCTGCCGAGAATTGCGGCGTCCACCGTACCGCCGAGACTTCCGATATCGTGGACCGAGCCGTCAGTGTCCCAATACACGGCATGCTGGCCGTCCGCGATTGGAGGCAATACGTTGGTTGAGCACGTTCCCGATTCACCGACCGCCTGTCCCCTGTCGTTGATCCAAAGGGCGGCCGACACCGTGTCTCCGGGCAGCGGACGCAGTCTTCGAATCTGTCCTGGACTTGGTCCCCACACCACGCCCTCATAACCCAGAATCTGCGGACCCGTGCCATTCGGAGCGGCCCCGGAAGGACAATCCGGATCCCGGACGCCAGTCTCTGCAAACCCGGCAATCTCGCCGCGACTGTTGATGTTTCCGATCCCGGCGTTATACCCTCCCAATGTCGCCAGCGGTGTGAGGACACCGTTTTGAAGAAGCGCCGCCACACATTGCAGGCCCGTTCCGTAGCCGCAGAAGTTCTCATTATTCGGATCGGTTTGAGCGAGTTCTGCCGCCACGGCCGCCTGGCCATTGTCGTTCACTCCAAATGCTCCAGTGTTCCGGCCGCCCAGACCGCGCGCGCCTATATCCGTGATCTTCCCATTGGTCCAAAGGACAGCGTGCTGATTCCCATCCGCTGCCGTCGACACACCCGCAATCACGCCGTTGCTGTTCACGGCGGACGGTTGACTGAAGGTTCCTCCCTGTAACGTGCCAAGGTCCGTGAGACGGTAGTGCGGCTGTGCGGTCGCAATGACGCAAGTCAACATACCGAGTGCGAAAGAATGTGTTCGTTTCATAACTCCCCTCTCGCCTATTCAGGCGCGGTTCGCCGTCGGGAACTATCATGAGTGGCTATAATAAACCGAATTATGGAGCGGACCGATCAGTCTCAGGCGGACGTCAGCCTGCTCCTGCACGCCTGGACTGGCGGCGATCTGGAAGCACTGGCTCAGTTGACGCCCATTGTCTACGCTGAGTTGCGCCGACTCGCTCACCAGCGCCTGAAACGGGAGCGCCCCGGGCAAAGCGTTCAGACCACTGCCTTGGTGAACGAGGCGTATATCCGACTGGTGGACTGTAAGCGAATGCAGTGGCAGGATCGCGCTCATTTCTTCGCGGTTTCCTCCAAATTTATGCGCCGCATTCTCGTAGACCGCGCTCGCCGTCGGAATCTGAAACGTGGAGGGCATGTCGAACACCTATCCCTCGAGGACGTGACGGTGGCCTCGGATCGTACCCCTGACCTGGTGCGTCTGGACGACGCGATGGACGCGCTCGCCCGGATTGATGCGCGGAAAGCGCAAGTCGTCGAAATGCGCTTTTTTGGCGGGTTGAGTGTCGACGAGACAGCGGAAGTTCTCAAAGTGTCATCCATCACGGTGATGCGCGACTGGGGCACGGCGAAGGCTTGGCTGTACCGAGAGCTAGCGGGAGGCAGCGATGGATCCGGTCCGATGGAAGCAAATCGATAGCCTGTTCCAATCGGTGATGGAACGGACTCCCGCCGAGCGCGAGTCCTACTTGCGCCAAGCTTGCGCGAACGATCCGGCGCTTGAGCACGAAGTTCGTTCCCTTATGGGCGCATGGGACCAAGCTAGCGCTTTCCTCGAGATTCCGGCGATGGATGCTGGTTCCCAAACGTCCGGCGAAGGCGCTGAACCGCTAATCAATCGCACCGTCTCGCATTATCAGGTCACCAGTCAACTCGGCGTAGGCGGTATGGGCGTCGTGTATAAAGCGAAGGATGTGGAACTCGGCCGACCGGTTGCGCTCAAGTTTCTCACCGACGACCTTGCGGGCGATCCGGTAGCCCTTGAGCGCTTCCGCCGCGAAGCCCGTGCCGCGTCGTCTCTGAATCATCCCAATATCTGCACAATCTACGAAATCGGACGCGACGGCGGCCAGACATTCATCGCGATGGAGTTGCTCGAAGGCGAAACGCTCAAAGATAGGCTCGCCTCCGGCCCGATGTCAACAGAGACTCTGCTACCGCTTGCAATTGAAATCGCCGACGCTCTCGACGCGGCTCATCAGGCCGGAATGGTCCATCGCGACGTAAAGCCTGCAAATCTCTTCGTCACCACTCGCGGTCACGCCAAGATTCTCGATTTCGGACTCGCCAAGGTTGCTCAATCCGCCGACCCCGGTGGCGCAACCGTGACCCTGCATAAATCGCTCACAGGCGCCGGCGGCATCTCTGGGACCGTCACCCACATGTCGCCCGAGCAGATCCGCGCGCAGCCTCTTGATGCCCGGTCGGACCTTTTCTCGCTTGGCGTGGTTCTGTACCAGATGTCCACTGGGAAGTTGCCGTTCGAGGGCGAAACGGTAGGCGCAATTTTCGATGCGATTCTGAACCGCACGCCTGATTTCACCAACGTCCCGTCCGAGCTGACCGGCATCATCACCAAGTGTCTCGAAAAGGACCGCGAGCATCGCTACCAGCACGCGTCCGATCTCGTCGCCGACCTGAAGGAGCCGGGCAATCGGAAACTTCCTGTCGTCGCGAGTAGCCGGCGCGGCATGCCTTGGAAGATTGTCATTCCAGCGGCCCTGGCAGCAATAGTCTCGGCCGTAGGTGTCTACCTCTATCTCCATCAATCGCCGAAACTGACCGACAAAGACACGATCGTCCTCGCCGACTTCACCAACACGACCGGCGACCCCGTCTTCGACGACACCCTTCGGCAGGGAATGGAGGTGCAACTCCAGGAGTCGCCTTTCCTCAGCGTCGTGCCTTCAGATCGAGTTAAGGAGACGCTTGCACTGATGGGTCAGAAGGCAGGTACGCGGCTATCCCCTGAAGTAGCGCGTGAGGTCTGCGAACGGACTGGCAGCGCGGCAGTGCTTGACGGTTCGATTTCGGCGCTCGGAAGCCAGTATGTGCTGGGTCTCCGAGCCACCAACTGCCGCACGGGGGCGCTGCTCGACCAGCAGCAGGCGCAGATCGCTAAAAAAGAGGATGTCATCAACGCTCTCACCCAAATCGCGGTGAAGTTCAGAAAGCGTGTTGGAGAGTCGCTGGTAACGGTTGAAAAGTACTCCACTCCTTTGGCCGAAGCCGCCACGCCCTCGCTCGAAGCCTTGAGAGCCTACTCGGTTGCCGGCAGGGTAAACGGCACGAGCGGTCATTTGGCTTCACTCCCGTTGTTCAAGCGCGTCATCGAACTCGACCCCAAGTTTGCCTCCGCATATGCTTGGCTCGGGCGCAGTTACGCGGGCATATCAGAGCAAGTCTTGGCCAAGGAAAACACTACCAAGGCCTGGCAGTTTCGTGATCGGGCGAGCAACTACGAGAGATTTTTCATCGACTTTTCGTACTACCGGGTCGTGAAGGGTGACCTCGAAAAAGCGAATCAAACTTGCGAACTATGGGCCCAAACCTACCCTCGCGACGCCAGACCGCACGGATTCTTGTCTGGCAGCGTCTCGACCGCCCTAGGCAAATTCGAAAGGGCTATTGAGGAGGGACGCCGGAGCATGGAAATGAACCCTCAGTTGGCTCCCCCATACGCCAATGTCGTCTCCTCGTATGTGATGCTCGACCGTCTGGCAGACGCCAAGACCGTCCTCAAGCTCGCTCAGGATCGAAAACTAAACATGCCGGAGTTCAATGTCCTGCGGTATCAGATAGCGTTCATCGAGAATGATCAGGCGGAACTGGCTCGCGTGGCGGCGGTAGGGTACAAGCGATCGCCGACGTTCTGCGAGCGCGAGGGTCCGGTGTTGGCCTATTCCGGCCACCTGGAGCAAGCCAGGGCAATGTCGCAACGGGCAACAGAATTGGCGCGCGGAGGTGGACGTCTGGAACGTGCCGCGCAACACCAGGCGGGCGCCGCCCTGCGAGAGAGCTTTTTCGGAAACCTGCCGGAAGCCCGCCGATATGCTGCGACGGCGCTCGAGCTCTCGAAGGGTAGGGACGTCGAGTATGGCGCGGCTGTCGCACTCGCGCTTGCCGGCGAGTCGTCCAAAGCTAAAGTCCTCGCCGACGATCTTGCCAGGAGCTTTCCTGAAGATACTTCTGTGAAGTTCAGCTATCTGCCGGTATTGAGTGCGCTCCTTTCGCTGAACGGTCACCAGCCCGCAAAGGCGATACAACAACTGGATGTCGCCAAACCGTACGAGTTGTCCTTCCAGGGGAGCGGTTCTGAGGGCTTTAACGCATCCTTGTATCCCGTATACATACGCGGCCTCGCATATCTCGCAGCCGGAAAGGGCATCGAAGCCGCCGCCGAGTTTGAGAGGATTCTGGCCCACCGGGGAATAGTGGGCAGTGAACCGATTGGTGCCCTCTCCCGATTTCGTCTCGGCCAATCCTATGCGCTGGCCGGTGACGGATCCAAAGCCAAGGCCGCCAACGACGATTTCCTAAAGCTGTGGAAAGATGCCGATGCCGCGATTCCAGTCCTGAGAGCCGCCAAAACCGCCTCCTCTAACCGTTAAACGCGTTCGACCCTTCAGCTAATACTAAGAATCGCCTGTTATTGTCGGGTCACCGTGAATCTAACGCTCACATTTCTGTTAATCATCGGCTGCTTCAATCTCACACAGGCGGCCGAAAAGAAGATCGATCTGAAGTCCCTGCCGCCCGCCGTCCAGAAGACCATTCAGGACGAACTGAAAGGCGGCGAGATCAAGAACATCGGTAAGGAAACCGAGCACGGCGTCGCGCAGTACGAGGTGGAAACGATGCTCAACGGAAAACATCGCGATTTCAACGTTGATACCAAAGGCTCGCTGCTTGTAGTTGAGGAAGAGACGAGCCTGGATTCGATTCCTGCAGCGGCCAAGGCTGCCATCCTGAAGAAAGTCGCGGGTGGAAAACTCGGAATGGTCGAGTCAGTGAAGCAGCGCGGCGAGATCCTCTACGAGGCCAGCTTTACAAGTACGGGCGGAAAAAAGCACGAAGTACTGGTCAAGGCCGACGGGACCGCGAGCAAGGAGTAAGGCGCTTTCGCCGGCTACGGCTTCTTGATCTCCAACGGCGCGTAGTAGGGCTTGTCGAGTGCCTGGAATTTCTCCAGCCACTTTTTGCCAGCCGCGTCGGGCGTGAAGCTCCAATCCTGCCGGTGATAATTCCAATCGTCCGGATTTAGTTTTTCCGCCCGGCTGAAATACTTCCCCGCCAACTCGTTCCGTCCCGCGTTGTGAAACCACACCGCGAGCTTGAAACTGGCTTCAGCTTCCATCTCTGCGTCCGACCGCGGCTTCACTCGACGGGCGAATTCTTCGTCGGATAGAACATAGCTGGACTTGTCGCCGTTGGCCACCCAGTCGCGTAACGCTGAGATGTACGGCTCACCCTGGGTGACGATGCTCTTCGAGCCGATCTTCAACTCGTTGTCGCGAGTCCAGGCAGGTTCCGCCGGACGCACTACGCGCCCTTGCTCATCAATCCAGATGCCCATCGGAACGTTGATGAATTGATACGCGGTGGAGATCGTGTGCTGAACGTCAATTAACGACGTGTACGTTGCCTTTGCGGCGTCGTACCATTTGTCGGCGGCAGCGGCACCTCCGGTGTCCTGGGCTGCCGCGATGATCTCGAAATTCTTGCCCTTCAGTTCCTCGTATACTTTCTGCCAGCCTGGCAGATCAAGCCTGCAGCCTCACCACGAGGCCCAAGTCACCACCAGAACTTTCTTACCGCGGAAATCGGACAGATGGACCATCCGTCCCTTCCTGTCCGGAACTGCAAAATCCGGCGCGATTCGCGAGTTGACGAACGAGCCGCGCAACAGCGGGATGTCGCCAAAGCTCCAGACGCCTGAGTCCATCACCACCGGCTGATGCACTTTTTGAGCAAACCCAGAGAGGTTGAAGAACTCGCCATGCCGCAGACTTTTTCCCACGGGAATACAGACGTCTTCCCGGCAGGCGCCTTGAGGCTTTAGCTCAAACCCGTTGAGCTTCGGGAGGTCGGCCGCCCGAACCCACAAGTCCTTCGGATCCGGCCGGACTGCTTCCAAGCCCACGGCTTTGTCGGCATAAAGTACAGTCGCCACCGGTTCCGCTGCTGTCCCCGAACTTGCCGCCAACGCCCCAGCTCCCAGGAGAAATTCGCGTCTCTGCATTGTTCCTAGTACAGCACACGGCAAGCTTCCCTATGGAAGCGGCTTGATCCGGACATTCTTATAGAAGACGGTGCTTTTCGGATCGTGGCCCTGGAACGCGATGGTCCCGTGGCTAATCACGCGGCCCGCTCCCTCGCGACCGCCAGTCCAGTCCGCAGGCTGCGTCCACTTCACCACTTCCTTACCATTCAGCTTGATCGTCACAGTGTCGCCCTGCACGATGATGTGCTCGGTGAACCACTCGTCGTCCTTCACGATGCCCTTGATGTCGTCGGCGCCGATATCCTTGACGTGATAAAGGCTGCCGGTCTTGATGGGATCACCGTGGGTATTGTTCACCTGTACTTCGAACCCCTTCTTCGGGAAGCCGCGCTCCTGAAATTCAGTATGAAAGTAAATCCCGCCGTTTGAAACTGGCGCGGTCTTCACATCCACCATCAGCTCGAAATTCTTGAAATCATGATTCTTTACCGGACCATCGTAGAATGCGTGCGCGACTATGCCGTTGGCCACCATCGCACCTTCCTTGATCTGGAACGAGTCCTGGTTTCCGCCGATTTTCCAGTTCGTAAAGTCCTTCCCATTGAAAAGCGATATCCATCCATCCTGGGCAAAGGCAATCGGCGCCGCCGCCATCGTCAGGATTAAAGTGAGACGTGTCATGGTTCCCATCGCGACGATCTTATCACCGCAGGCGGGTGCGCCAAACCTGTTTGCCGGGGCCTCGGGGAGCAAGTCTGAGGCCTATCCTAAACTGAGGTCGGGTGTCTATGAGCGAAGTCCTTGTAACGGGCGGGTCCGGCTTCGTCGGCAGCCACGCCATTCTGCCACTGCTTGCCGCCGGGCACGAGGTACGCACTACTGTTCGGAGTCTGACGCGCGATGCTGAGGTGTGCCGGATGTTGCAGAACGGCGGAGCGCGAGCGAACCACAGCCTTTCGTTCCACGCCGACCTCGGGAGCGATGCCGGTTGGCCGGAAGCAGTCTCCGGATGCGATTACGTACTGCACGTGGCTTCACCTATCCCGATTCGTGCTCCCGAACATGAAGACGAAATGATTGTGCCCGCTCGTGAAGGCACTGTCCGGGTGCTGCGCGTATCCCGGGATGCGGGCGTAAAGCGTGTCGTCGTCACCTCGTCGTGCGGAGCCATTTACTATGGCCACAAACCTCGCAACACTCCGTTCGATGAAACGGATTGGTCGGTGATCGACGGTGAGATGAGCGCTTACGTAAAATCGAAGATCATCGCTGAGCGCGGCGCGTGGGAGTTCATGGCTAAGGAAGGCGGCAGTCTCGAAATGGCGGTAATAAATCCCGCCGGAATCTTCGGACCCATGCTTGGCCCCGATTGCCCCTCATTGGTCAAGTCATGAAACGCCTTCTCGATGGGAGGCCGGGGTGCTCCCGTATATTGTTCGGGATTGTGGACGTGCGCGATGTCGCCGATCTCCACATCCGTGCCATGACTCACCCCGCGGCAAAAGGGGAGAGGTTCATCGCGATCGGCGGCTTGTCGATGTCGATGCTCGACATTGCAAGAGTCCTGCGCGCACGCATGGGACCAGCGGCCAAACGGACGCCGCGGTTTCAACTGCCCGACTGGCTGGTGCGCCTTGGCGCCAGGCGCGACCCAGCGGTCCGCCAACTTCTACCCATGCTTGGCAAAGTTCGTGACGCCAGCAGCGAAAAAGCAAAACGCGTACTTGCCTGGAGTCCACGGCCGAATGAAGAAACGATCGTCGACACCGCACAAAGCCTGCTGAGATTCGGTCTTGTAAAAACTGTCTAATCTCGGTGCACAATGTCCCAAATTTTCAATTGATAGTCCGGTGTCGACTAGCGGCGCACCGCCGCCTCAGCCGCCGACTTCATCTGCGCCAGTCCCTTCTCGAAATCCGGACCGATCATCTTGTCCATGCCTCCCATGAACATGATGAAGCCTTTCGCCATGAAGTTATTCTCGCCGCTCATGGTCCAGGTGACATTTGTGGCGCCGGCTGCGGTTGCAAATTTGAAGTCGGTAAGCGCCGTGGAGGGAAACGGCTTGAGGAAATCGAGTTTGACATGAACGAGGTCAGCAGGACGGCTGTCGAGGATCTCCATGCGTCCTTCGCCGGCCTGGCTGTTGCCGGCCCACTTATAGGCGGCACCGGTACCCGCAGGCGGGCCTTCGTACGTCGTCTTCATAGCAGGGTCGATTTTCGCCCAAGGCGACCACTGATCCCACTTGTGGAAATCGTTCACTAAACCAAACACGTCGGCTTGCGGCGCCGCGACGGATGCAGTGCGCGTCACTTCATAATGGGAGGGCTGCAGGGCAACAATGATGGCCAATAGAGCCGCGATAATGATGACCGCCAGCAATATCTTCTGGAGCATGTCGGATGATCCCCTGGGGCACTAAGCTATCAGATTTTGCCCAGTTCATGAATCGAATAGGGCAAGTGTGTTTAATTGAGAACATGAGGGTCTTCTCCGGGCTCGCAGTTGCCCTGATGCTCGCAGGCGCAGCATTCGGTCAGCAACCTTGCGTCACAACACCGAACTTCACGCCGTGTGATCTCATGTTTGAGATGAACGACGCTGAAAGCACGGCGCATCCCAATCCGTACACCAGCGTCCAGATTCAAGGTGAGTTCCGGTCGCCTCGGCAGAAGACCTACCTGATGCCCGGTTTCTGGGCCGGCGGGCGCAACATCGTCGTGCGTTTTGCGCCGGTCGAGCCGGGCCAGTGGACCTACCGGATTACGAGCAATATCGAGCGGTTCGATGGAAAGACGGGAACGTTTGAGGCGCCCGAATCGCCGGCCGCTGGCTTCGTGAGTCCTGCGAATTTGCACCACTGGGCCACGCTAAACACTGAAAATCTGAACATGCGCAAGCCCCACCTCTGGATGGGGGACACCTGCTACCAGTTCGCCGGCATCGATCGCGCCGCATTCAATCAGGTTGTCGACGCGCGTGCCGCTCAGAAATTCACACACATCCGCGGGTTGGTACTGGGTTGGGTTGAACAGCAGTCGAAGGCGTTTGCCGCCGCTGACCGGCCAAATTCCGAGTACTTCAAGGAACTCGATTCGCGACTGCTGTACATGAATTCCAAGGGCATCACCGCGGACCTTGTGCTGGCAGGCGGGAACGACGCTTTGACTAAACTGTTCCCCACATGGCAAGACCGGGAGCGGCTCTTGCGGTACCTGGTTGCGCGCTATGCGCCCATGAACATTACCTGGCAGGGCGTTCATGAGTGGGAGACCTACACCGATGGCAAGCCGCTGATGAAGGAGATCGGACTAGCGCTGAAGAAGTTGGACCCGTTCAATCATCCACGCTCCTCCGATTCGCTGGTGACGTCATCGGGACTGGCGGGCGATCAGTGGATGCACTACATCGCCTACGAGAGCGCCGACAATCAGCTTGGTTCAATCGAACATCAGATTTATCCGGGGCCCTTCGTTCAATTACGCCCCGGTTACGAAGACAGCGGAGCCGGCAAGGCGACCGAGCAGCATATGGACGCGGACTCGTTCCGGCGCCGGCTGTGGAACTCGACGATGGACGGTCAATATCCAACTTTCGGCAACACTGGAACGTACGACGGACGCAAGATTCCCTTTAACGCAAAGTACCTCGAATCTCCAGGCGCGAAGATGATGACGGCCTGGTACACATTCTTCGACGACACGCGGCATTGGGAGCTCGAACCGTATTTCGAAGTGGACGGCGGACGCGCACTGGCACTCGAAGGCGTGGAGTACGTGGTTTACGTTGAGAAGCCGGGCCCTGTGGAAGTCGCGGTGGAGAAGCACGGATACGATGTGCGCTGGTTCAATCCAGCGTCGGGCGAGTTTTCTTCAGAGAAGAAGTTCAAAGGTGAGCGTTTCGCTGGAGAACCGCCCGACCGCACGCATGACTGGGTTCTGCATATCTCGCGCGAGGGAAAGAAGGAAGGGATGCTGAATTCCTACAAATTTGACTCCCGCGAGTATCCCCTGCAGTTGCAGGAGCCGGAACAGAGTCCAATGAAAGTGCCTTTCGACACGACAGCGCCCGCCGGAGACTCTATCGCGACCGGCAAGCCCCTGCCGTACGCGATTAAGTTGAAGCGTGATACACGAGCCACGCGATCGATGATGTACCTCTGGACTGGAGAGATCGTGAACGACATGCGCGGCCCTCGCGTCCTCGGCGTTGGCAAGGAAGGCACGCTGACCGTGCCGCCCGAACTCGTCCAGACAATGCCGAATGTCCTGAGTCTGCGAGTGGCAGCCATGAACGCGAACGGCAAGGTCTATCTGCTCGACAAAGTGTTGAAGATCGTTCGCTGATGGCACTAATCCTTGCGATCGACACGACGGGAGAGTTCGGCAGCCTCGCATTGAGCCACGACGGCCGCCTGCTGGAGGAACCCACTCTGCATTCTCCCGAAGGCTTCGGACAGGTCCTGTTCGATCACATCGATCGCCTGCTCAAGCGCCACGGGTTTTCGGTTCAGCAAGTAGACTGCTTTGCCGCCGCTTCGGGCCCGGGGTCCTTCACAGGAGTGCGAGTAGGGTTAGCTGCGGCTAAGGGACTGGCTGAAGCGTGCGGTCGTCCGATGGTCGCTGTCTCCAATCTGAAGGCGATCGCATGGCACGGCCTCGCGGATTTACGGGCCCCGTTCGTCGATGCGCGGCGCGGCGAGATCTATGGCGCAGTCTATAGCTCGCTGCTTGAACCGGTCAACGATGAGCGTGTTATGAAATTTCCGGCATGGCGTGAAACACTGCCGGATGGCGTTGAGTTCCTGACCGTCGATCCTGCCCTATTCGCGACCGTTTCGGCGCGCGTGGTGCCACGTGCCCTCTCCGGGGCGATCGCGGCTATCGCCGGCCGCGACCTGGAACGCGGTGCAGCCGTGGACCCGGCCGCTGTCGAGGCCAACTACGTAAGGCGCTCCGACGCTGAATTGTTTTGGCGCGATCGCTGATGTCCATATTCCCTACCACCGCAGCCTCTTCCGCATTTCGGCCTCGTCCTTGATGGGAACCTCGATCGCAATTCTACTGTCGCGCCTGGACCACTGGTCAGTACTCTCTATCGGTAGCGCGTGGAGCCATGCAGGCGAGGAACTCGTTGAAATCGACGTCGCGAGCGCCGTTAAGGCGTTCGGATGGGCACGTGTCTGCTATCTCCAATATCAGGACGCCTGGAACGCCAGCAACGCCTCACGCTGGGATCCTGACGGCCAGGAGGAGATTGATGAAATAGACTCGCGGCTGGCCAAATTGGACAAGTGCCCAAAAGGTCCATCGGCCTGCGTGCCTGAATGGGCCCAAAGCATCTTAGACGGCGTCCTGCCCACCGACATTCCGGAATCTGCGATGGCAGATCCCCGGTTGTTGCACTTAGCCGAGATCGCTAAGGGGTTGAATCCGGCCTAGGAAACCGAGCGCCGATTTTGCGTAGCGCCCGGCTTCACTGGCAGGTCGGCCAGACTAGAATTCAACCTTCAAGCTTGCTAGCGCGGACCGGGCTCCGGGATCGGTAATGTTGGTTCCGAAGATGGGACTGGCCATGCTCGTAACGGGATTCCCGAAATTACGGTGATTTAAAGCGTCAATCATGTCGAAGCGAAGCGAGACCCGCACCGCCTCGGTGACGGCAATCCGCTTCATGAACGACAGGCTGAGGTTTTGGAATATCGGCCCGCGGAAGGTATTCCGTCCCAGGTTGCCGAATGCAACTTGTGAATTCGCCAGAGGAAGTCCAGTCGATGAACTAAGCGGCGTTACCACCCGGCCGGTTCCGTCGAGAGGCAGGGTAAACGTCCGCAGATCGCCGGAGACTGGATCAGCCGTCATGATGCCTTTGGCATTCAGGTCAGGGCGCGCCGCCGAACTCCCGGTGCCATACGTGTCCACTCCGGTGAGGATCGTGAACGGCTGGCCGCTCTGCGCATCCCACGCTCCCGAAACATTCCACCCTCCAAGCGTCCGGCGCACCAAACCGTTGCCCGTCTTGAACCACGGAGCCTCATAGTTCCAGAACAGTGATGCGCGATGGGGGCGATCGAACACTGAGCGCGAGTACTCTGGTCGATAGTTTCTGAAATCCTGCGGCACCTGGGGACTCGATGTTGTTATCGCACCGACGCCGAGTGACTCGTCGTTGTCTGAGAGATTGGAGCTGAACGTGTAATTAGCGCCGGCGGTCAGTCCCTTGGAAAGCTTACGGTCGTACTTCACGAACACTGCATTGTAAGAGCCGACGGCGGTGGATTCGATCAGCACGCGACTACCGAAAGCCGGGAATGCGCGCCTCGCCTGTAAGGTGGGAATCGCATTGGGGCTGTTCGCCGCACGCACTGCCGCTGCTTGCGCATCAGTCAGGATGCCCGGATTTGCCTGCCCTTGCCGGATGCCGAAATAGCTGTGCGTTCCTGAGTAACCGACCTCAAAGATATTCGTCCCAGCAACTTCACGTTGGATCGAAAAACTCCAGATGTGTGCGGTTGGGGATTGCAGGTTCTCGGGCGAATTCACAAACGTCAGAAGGGGGTTGAAACCGGGTGCGGTGCCGGTCTGCTGGCTCGGGAACAGGTTTACAGGCCGGTCGAGCAGCGCTGTCCGGACACGCGGATAGTTGCTGCCATTGACCGTCAGAATGTTAAAGAACAGGTAGTCGTAGGTCATGCCGTAACCTCCGCGGATTACCGTCTGTCCGTGACCCAGAATTCCGCCGTTGGGGCTATAGGCGAACCCTACTCGCGGGCCCCAGTTATTGCGGTCGTTTCGGGACGGACCCGGCACGAGAGTAGCTCGAATTGCAGGATCGGTTTCGCCGAACGCACCGAACGGAATCGCCGCAGTCTCATAGCGCAAGCCGAGATTCAACGTCAGCGTGCGGGAGACCTTGAAATCGTCCTGCACAAAATACGCTTGTTGCTTTTGACGCGCGTCGAATGAAGCGACGTCCAGCGCCACCTGAAGACTGGCCGCTCGATTGTTTAAGAAATCCTGGAGGTTGTCAAAGCTCCAAACGCCCTTCGTATTGAAGGCGGCGTTATTGAATAATTTGAGGTAACTGAAATTGAACCCCGCCTTGATCGTGTGCCGTCCCACCGTATAGGTTAGGGTGTCCTGCAACTGATATTGGTCCTGAGATCGCCCCTGGGGAAAGTTGGACAGCCCGCCGATCGTGAATAGGCCCGTTATAGACGTGGTCGCGGTTTTCGGATCGTTCTCTGGGAAATCGAGTAGCGACTTGACGTAGGCAAATCGGAATTCGTTGACCATACGCGAGTTGAAAGTCCGCGTGTAAGCGGCGCTATGGTTCTCGCGTCGGATCGTCTGGGCGCCGCTGAACAAGTCCCCGAACTGGAGGTTACTGACCACCGACGGCTGATTCCGGTCGTCGATGACATACCGGTAAGTCAGCGAGTCGCGGGACGTGAGCTGATGATCGATCCGGCCCACTCCGTACCAAAAATCTGAGGGGTTGGCGAGCGGAATGTTGATAGTGCCCACCGGAATCGACAGACCGTTTGCAGAGACCGTCCGGAGATTCGAGAATGCCGGATTGGTTGCGTAGATACCCGGCAGGAAACTGATGGCTGAGAGCACCGCGTGCCTGCTATTCGCCGGCTGACCATCGGCTAATGGCGCGGTACTGAGCAATCGGTAACCCTCCGCTGTCGGGATCGTGGCGGCTGAGGAGTTTCGCGCATCCGGCGCTTGCCGGAATCGGTTGGCCTCCATAATGGCGAAAAAAAATGTCTTGTTCTTAATTACAGGCCCGCCTAGTGATCCACCCGCTTGATTTGAGTTGAAGCGCGGCCTTTCTGTTAGTCCCGCTCGCTTGTTAATGAGACTGAGAGGCTCAAGCCACTGGGCGCGGAAGTAATCGAAGACATTGCCGTGAAAGGCATTGGTACCGTTCTTGGTGATTACCGAGATCTGGCCGCCGGACGCTCTGCCGAATTCGGCCGAGTAGGGCGAGGTCTGAACCTGAAATTCGCTCACCGCCTCCGGGATTACTCGAATGTTTGGCAGCGTGACCGACGGGTCGTTGTTGTCGACACCATCGAGCATGAAGTTGTTGTTCCTCGCACGCTGGCCATTGGCCGACATGCCTGTGGATCCTGGACCGCGCGCCACCGTTGGCGCAAGCATCGCGAGTTGGTTGACATCGCGAGTCGCGGCTGTCATCGGGAGATCTTCGATCAACTTCGACTGGAATGTTCGCTCGAACGTCGCCGACGATTTCGCCAACTCAACTCCCGCCACACCCTCCACAACCTGGACCTGTGAACTCACAGCGGCAAGCTCGAGTGTCGGGTTGACGGTGACTTCCTGAGCAGTGCGAACCTCGATACGCGCCGCTTTTCGAGTGGCGAATCCCTCCTTCGTGAAATCCAGCTCGTAGATACCAGGCTCCACCGCGGGCAATCGAAATATCCCGCTCTCATTCGTCGAAGTCTCCTTGGAGATGCTCGTCTCTGTGTTCGTGGCTTTGACCATCACGTTTGGAACCACTGCGCCGGACAAGTCCGTTACCGTGCCGAGTAGAGTTCCACGGGTCATTTGGCCGAAACTAACACTGAGAGATAGGGTCAACAGCAGCAAGAGGGATTTCATAGACAGTCTCCTAGTAACCTTGATGAGTACCGGCGGCACTGGTGGTGTTGTGTGTGGTGCATGCTCCTCGATCTAGAAGCGCAAGGACTGCAAAGGCGCTTGCGGCATCATCCATGAAGCCGGCCTGCATGGAATCGGGCGGGTAGGTCTTGTTCATTGATGAGGACGACCAAGCTCCCGTCCGTGGATTTTGGTGCGCCCGCAACCAGTTCCGGGACCGGTCGAGTCTCGGATCGGAACAGCCGGCTCCGGCTTGCTGGAGCGTAAACGTGACCAACGCGGTGGCGTAGGCATCGCTTCCCTTGGTGACCGGCTTTGCAGGGTGCTTCATCCAAGGACCGAGAGCAGCGGACGACCAGCCGCCATCCGGCTGTTGTAGACCCCAGATGTGGTCCACGAGGTCCTTGCGCTGGCCTTCACCCAGAAGCGCGGGCATCTTCGCGGCAGCCCACAGAGCCATCAGACGGTTATGAAGCGGCTGTTTCCCGTACTCGGCCTTCAAGTAGCTCGATAGTTCTTCGATTTGCTCTTTATATGGGTAGGACCGGTCTCCTTGGAGTTTGTTTCCGGCCGCGACAGCAACAATAGTGGCGCCAAAATAGGCGGAATGCCGTGATTCCCACGGATCGAGATCAAGCCCGAACCAGTCCCAGACGCCCGATTGCCCGCTGTCTTCCTGGCGGTACGACCACAGGCGGTCCCACGCGCCATCCGTCGTCGACGGCAGCAGAAGAACCGCTATGACTGCCTCAGCGTTCCTCGCCTGGGTCTTAATCGGCTCTCTCTGAATCGAGGGGAACATCGATTCCTTCGTTAGCAGGCGTGTCTCGAGCCCGTGGACGATACCCTTCTCGAAGGCAGTCGGCTCCGTTTCCCGCAGTGCCTTGCGAAGCAGGGGTCTGGCCAGACTGTAGGGAAGTTGAGTGTGGCACGAGACACAGGGGCCGCCTGACGCCTTCGCAGGAGGCCATTCAAACCACTGTTTCTCGCGTTGATCTAAATAGTCCGCCGCAAGTCGCGGGTTCCAATCGGCCGACCAGGCCGGCGCGCATACCAACCCGATCGCCAAGCCGGCAGCCAATATTCTCGGAAATCTTTCGATACGGAAGTAAGACCCAGACACGTTGGGTCAACTGTGCGACAAAGAAGTGCCCGTTCAAAGTGACATTTGACCAACTGGATTTTTTGTTATGGCGAACGCGTTGCCCCAGTGGACTACTGAAACCGGTTCACAGTGAGCGCGCGCAATACTTCGAGGTACGTACGACCGGAGCGTAAGGAGACGCCAGTGTCCAATTCCAGGACGTACTGGCCATGCGTCGAAGGATAAAGACTCTTGATGCGCTGCAGGTTAACCACAATGCTGCGCCTGACTCGCAGAAACATCTCGGGATCCAAGGACGCAGCAATCGTATTCATCGGGACGTGCAGCAAGTACTGCTTCGGGCCGACATTCAACTGAACATAATTTTCCGCTGCTTCAATCCAGTCGATATCCTCCACATTGATGAAGAACGTCTTGTCCGAGGCCCGAATCGCCAGTCGCTTCAAGTAGCGGCGCGGATTGGCAATCGCTTCGAGCAAAGACATCATACGGTCGCCCGACGCCTCAGTAGGTTCGCTCTCGATCCGCGCGTGCACACGCTCCATGGCGAGCCGAAATCTGCCCTCATCCACCGGCTTCAGCAGGTAGTCGATTGCATTCATTTCGAAAGCGCGCAGAGCGTAGGAGTCGAATGCCGTGACGAAAACCACCGCCGGCATGCGCTCGACGCCAATTGCATCAATCACCTGGAAGCCATCCATGCGTGGCATTTGCACGTCTAGCAGAACCAGATTGGGACGATGACTATGAATCAGAGCCACAGCCTCGGGTCCATTGCGCGCCTCGAGTATTTCCGAGGACTGCCGCTCGCCCTCAAGCAGCAGGCGCAGACCAGCGCGAGGCAGCGGTTCATCGTCGACTATCAACACTCTCAATTGCACTCTTCGGCCTCTTCACTGAGACGGTAGGGGAGAGTCATGGTGACTGTCACTCCGTGCTCCGGACCGTTCTCAACGTTGAGTTCACCCGCATCCCCATAGAGCTGTTTCAGCCGGGCTCGGGTATTTGAAAGGCCAATGCCAGTTGATTCTGACTTGACGGCCGGCAAGCCGGGTCCATCGTCGGTTACGGTGAGTTGCAGTGTTCCGTTTGATCGCTTGGCATTCAGGCCAATGTGGACAGCCGACAGAGTTCTCCCTAACCCGTGCCGCACCGCGTTTTCCACAATCGGCTGAAGTGATAAATGAGGAACACTGGCGTCCAGTACATCCGGATCCGGTGTGATTGATATTGAGAGTCTGTCCTGGAAGCGCACTTGCTCGATAGACAGGTACAGCTTGATGTAGTCCAGTTCTCGCCGCAGCGATACCTCCTGAGCCTCTGAGTCTGACAGTACCTTGCGAAGCAGATCGCTTAATCGAGACAACATCTCTTCGGCTTGGCGGGTTTGTTGTTGTCGAACCAACACCGAGATAGCTCCAAGAGTATTGAAGAGAAAGTGAGGCTGAAGCTGCATCTTCAGCGCATTCAATCTCGCATTGCTGAGCTGTGTCGCAAGTTCAGACGCCTGGAGTCCGAGACGAAGTTCCGCTCGCTTTCGATCCTCGAGTTCTCGATTGTATCGGGCTCCGGCCTGCACTGCTAAAACGATCCAATACATTAGAAAATCGCTGTTGAATCCATAAACCAAAACCAGCGCGTAGACCTTGTGGAAAGGCCTGGAATGCAGTGCGGGCGCCACCACATTGGCCTGCAGGAGCAACGGCGTCTCCAGCGCAATCGAGGTACAGGCAAACACGGCGCCGAAGAGGAAATGAAGAGGTATCGATCTCAACCAAGCCCCTGCGGCGAGCGGAAACCGTCGCCCCAGCCACAGAACCGCCGGCGCCAACGCGCCTACTACGTACATGCCGATCAGCCATGACAGCAGAATCTGCTGCCACGGAGTGGGATCGTTACGGTAGAGCTTTCTGGCCAGGTCCTGGCTGAAATAGAAAAAACTCGCAACCGTCCAGGCGAGGCAATAGGCGAGAGCTTTCCTGACCGTCAGTTTGGAGGCGACTATTGTCAAGAGAGTGCTTTCCGTTCGTCCGAATCAAAGAGGTAAGCTCTACGTCTGCCTGATTGTTCTTCGGATTCGGGCCGCGTGTCAACAGTACGGTGTGTGAATTCAGTTCCCCAGTAACGGTGTAACGTCTGTTAGTCACCGCAATCGACCTTCTTATGAGCCCCATCAGGCAGTTCGTCAAACAGTCGCTAACAGAACCAGTCTGCTACGTCTTCAATCCCAAGATGAAGCTTAACGTAGCGTCAAGCCAGTCGAGAGAGAGCAGAGTCGGAAATTGTCCGCTTCAAGAACTCCGATCACGAATTCTCGCCATCAATAGACTGGAGTCCGTTCTTCGGGAGGCCAACCAGCCAGCATCGAGCGGCCGGAACGTAGTGCTGGATGGACCTTTCGCGGAGACGAAGGAGTTTCTCGGTGGTTCGACGACAAGAGTCAAGCCATCGTGAAAGCGCCGCGTCACCAGCCCATCTGACGCATCCTCGTCTGAATGATCTCGCCATACTCGCCCATCCTCTCGGGGTGCCGGCGAATTGGATTGGGGATGATCGCCGCTAAGCGTGCCGCCTGATCGCGGCTCAGCCTGGACGCTGGGACGTGGTAGTAGTGCTGTGCGGCCGCCTCGGCTCCGTAAATGCCTGGGCCCCACTCGATGACGTTCAGGTATAACTCGAGAATCCGGTCCTTACCGAGTATCCACTCGGCCATCGGCACCAGCGTGAATTCTATTCCCTTCCGTATGATCGACCGCCGGGTAGAGAGAAACAGGTTCTTCACCAGTTGTTGACTGATCGTTGATCCACCGCGGCCGAGTTTGCCGGATTCCAAGTCCTTGTCAATGACTTTCTGGAGTTCCTGCCAGTCGACGCCATTGTGCTCCCTGAAGCGGGTGTCCTCAGCCGCCACCACCGCATGCTGCAACTCTCTCGAGATCCGCGTCATCGGCACAGGCTTGTACTGCTTGGAGTATTTCTTGGCCGAGCCCCACGATTCAATGCGACGCTCGATCTGCACCGCAGTGGCAAATGGCATTACCCACTTTGCCAATACAAGAAGCATCGCGATGCTGAAGTAGAGGAGAACAATCGCAGCACCGGCAAATAGCAGAACGCGCTTTACTATTCCCGGATTGAGTTTCTTCCGGGCTTTAGCGCCTTTCGTGCTCCAAGCCAAATCAGTTCTCCTTCGACGCCCGGAGGCAGAGTGATTTCCGCGCGGCGTGTGCGTACATCCAGCGTAACCTCGATCTCGCCGGACGGATGCGGCATCGTTCCTGAAATCTGTTCGAGCGTGCCCAGATAGGGCTCCACCACAACGCGCTTGAATCCTGGCGCGGCTGGACGCACGCCCAGGATGGTACGGAACATGTCGATGGCGATGTGCGAACTCCAGGCATGCGCGTCACTGCGCGACGGCTCAGGCATTTCGGGCCACGTCTGCAGCCCCACGGCGAGAGCGTCGCGCCACGTGCCGAGCAAGCCGAGAAAGCGATCGCCAAATCCAGTCTCGCGTAGCGCTGTGTGAACGTAGTAACGGAAATAGAGAGTGGATTCAGTAAGTGTGCGATCGTCGATCATCTTCGACGCCACGGCACGTGCTTCATCCCCTTGAGTCACTCCGGCCAGGATCGCCAGCGCATTGGCATGCTGCGAGAAGGTGGCATGCTTCGCCGTGTCCGCGAACAGTCCGCGCTGTGAATCCCAGTAGGCAGACCGAATTCCCTTCATGGCGCGATCGGCATCTTCCCTGTATTCAGATGCGAGAGCCTTTGAGCCCAACCCGCGCTCCAGATCAACCTGCCATTGGAGCGCGTTCAGATAGAGCGCGTCGATCACCGCCGAGCCGCCCTCATCGCCGCTTGGAGGCACGCCGCTGCGCCACGCGCTCACCCAGTCCATGTAGTTCCACCAGGGCAGCGGCCCGATGAGCCCGTCCGGCTTCCGATGCTGCGCGAACCAGCTCAGCACGCCGCGGGCGACAGGCAGCAGCGAGCGAACGAACTCAGGATCGTCCTGGTACATCCAGTAGTCGCGCAGCATGCCGATCCAAATCAGCGAGAACGGAGGAATGTACTGCGGCAACCGGCCTGGACCGCGTGAGTTGGTCAGGCCGTCGGCCGTTCTCGTATCGGCCAGCGTCTCGAGCGCATTCCGGACGAGTTTCGCGTCCTTCGACAGCGTCATGATCGCCAGCGCCTCCAGACGGGTGTCGCCGATGTACTGGAGTTGCTCGTAGTAGGCGCAGTCCATGAACGTCTCGTGCGCATGCACGCGCAGGGTCCGCCAACTCACGTCGAGCATGCGCTGTAGCTCGGCGTTCGCCTTTGCATCGCTGGTGGTGAGCCTGGAGTGCCGGACAAACGGATAACCGGTGAACGTAGTAGTGAGCGAATCGATGGTCAGCGGACTATCGCTGGTTTTTACCGTGAGTTCGATATAGCGGAACGTGCGCCACCATAGTGGTCGCCACGCACGCTGTCGCCCGCCATCCGGAATCACGATGTCCTGATAGCCCTTGAACTCCTTCCCGGCCACCTCATTGCGATTCCCCTTTTTCCACCCTCCTTTCTCGAAGAGAGACTCTGCATAGCGCATCGAAATCTCGGAACCCTTGCCGCCGCTGAATGTAACTGTGGGATAGCCCGTAGTGTAATAACCCTGATCCAAGAGGACTCGAGACTCCGAATGCGCCGGCACCAATAGCGGAAGGGCCACCCCCGGCGTGCGATTCTCGAGCGGCCGCTCAGGACTCTCCTCCATTAACGGAATGGGCCGCGGCACCATCATCCACCAGCTATGAGCGTCCCGCGCACCACGCGACGCTGCCAGGCCAAGAGACACGGCCGGCTGCCATGTGGAATCGTCGAAACCCGGCGTCTCCCAGCCCCATGGATACTGTCCGGCATCCATCCGCTCTCCAGGACCGGCAACGTAATATCCGCCGACATCGACACCCATGCGGACGGCGAGCGGCTGGTACGCGCGGTCCACCGTGCACCTCCAGGTCTTATTGGTATCGGCGATGCGCTCGCGCTCAGTCGCGCCTTGCAGCAGGAACCCGGTTTGGTTGCTGATCTGGGCCATCGGAGAGTCAGGACCAAAGTTCCACACTACCGACGCGATACTATTGCTTCCCCCTCGCAATTGCGGCGCGATATCCACAGTCTCGTAGCGCCAGTGAAGCAGGTCGCCTCGCGCGGGTCCGGATGCAACGCGCACGCCGTTCACGTAAAGCTGGTAGCGATTGTCACCGCTCACATGCACAACAAAGGAGTCCGGCTTAGAGGGCAGGTCCAGGACTTTGCGAAAATGGTAGACACCGTAGTCAGTGCGCGGCGTGTTCGGCGCGGCAATCCAGTGGGCGGACCAATCCACGGCGCCGGCAGGGATCACGCAGGCGAGCATCAAGGCATGCGGAAGGATCTTCACGACTGAAAGTCTATCGCCTTATATTGGTACAGTCCGAGAGTAGTGTTGAATGATTGATCGACGGCGGATAGGCGCGTTTGCCTACGGCACCTTGTTCTGTGTCCTGCTGCCCTGGCTCCTCGTACAGTGGGCGTCCGCCACACATTCCATCGTGGAAATGCCCGCGTACGGGACGCCTGCAGGCGGCATAGTTCTGATCGCCGCTGGTGGAACTCTGATGGCGCTCGGGTTTATCGCACTGGTGCGGCGCGGCGGAGGTTTCATGAATGCTATCCCGCCAAAGCGCCTGGTGACCACAGACATCTATCGCTGGCTCCCGCACCCGATGTACCTCGGCTTTGCCATCGCGACCCTTGGCGTAGCCATGCTGTATCAATCGCCAAGCGGACTCTGGTTGGTTGCGCCCGCCGTCATGCTGGGCTGCGCGGCCGTGGTGTTCGGTCACGAGGCCCCCGACCTGGAGCGCCGCTTCGGTCCCGCCGCACGCGACTACAATTGGCTCCCGGCGGACCATCCTGGATCCCCCGCGGGAATGGCCCGCATACGCTGCTGCCTGTTCCTGCTCCTGCCCTGGGTGGCCATTTACGAGATCATCGTGTGGTCAGGCCAGCCGAAGGACGCTTTTACGCTGTCTCTGCCGTTCGAAAGAGCCTGGCCGGTCTTCCCTATCGCCGAACCGATTTACATGAGTACGTACATCGTTGTCGCCCTCACCCCGTTGCTGGCACGCACCAGCAGCAGCCTTCGCCAGTTCATGGTCCGGGCATGGCTGGCAATGCTGATTTCGTTCTCGTTGTACCTGGTGCTTCCCGTTCTTGCGCCGCACAAACCCTTCATTGGCTCGGGCTTTTGGGGCAAGGCCCTCGACTTCGAACGCTCGGCCGACCCCCCGCTCAACGCGTTCCCCTCGTTCCATACGGTGTGGGCATTCCTTACTGCTGAACTCCTCATCGTGGGCCGCTCACGCACGGTCAGATTTCTGTGGCGTGCCTGGGCTGTCGCTATCGCCGTCAGTTGTGTCGCCACCGGCGCACACTGGATCGCCGACGTAGTCGCGGGCTTCCTTCTCAGCCTTGCCTTGATTCATGGAGATCGAATCTGGAGCGCCGCATTGCAAGGGACCGAGCGGTTCGCAAATTCCTGGAGCGAGTGGGAGGCGGGACCATTCCGAATAGCACACCACGCGCTCTACGTGGGCTTCGCGGCAGGAATCGCACTCCTGATCGCTGGAACGCTATCAGGACCTGAAAATGCCGCTGCACTCATTCTTGCCTCCGCCGGAGGATTCACCGGAGCCAGCCTCTGGTCGCGGTTTACAGGCGGCAGGCTCCGGCCCGACTCCTGGTTTGGAGGACTGGTCGGCGTTGGATTGCTGTCGCTCTGCGCCCCCCTCGCCGGCGGATCCGCCATCGTGGTCGCAGCCGCCCTTTGCACCGCTGCCCCCTGGATGCAGGCTATCGGCCGGCTACGCTGCCTGGTGGAAGGACGAGGCTTCGGACGGCCGGCGTTGTCCATCGGCGGAATCGTCTACCGCGAACCGCGAACGCTGCCGGCGCGCTACCCCGGCTTGCGTGAACGTCCCCTGCACCCCACCCCAATCTACTCGATGCTCTGGAGCATCTTCGCGGGACTGGTGCTGGCGCGAATGTGGTGGGTAGGCTGTCCGCTACGCCTCATCACTGGCGTCTACCTGCTCCTCTGGGGCATGGGACGCTTTGTCGAGGAAACCTACCGCCATCGCCCGGAGATGCGCGTAGCCGGTAAGCTGCTTTCAACGCAATGGCTGGCCGCTGCCGTTGTTGGCTTAGGGGCGCTGTTGACCGCGCTGCCGCTATCAGGTGATGCGCCATCGCCCCATTTCAACTGGGGCGCCGTTGCCGCAGCATGCGCCTTTGGTGTCATTGGCGCGGCATCCCTCGGCATCGATGTTGCCCCGCGTGAGCGTGAAGCCGTCGCGCACTCCAGCCGGTAGTGAAACAATCGTAAGCGATGCTCGACGTCGTTCTGCTCTCGCGGATTCAGTTCGCCCTTACCATCATGTTTCACTACATCTTCCCGCCGCTCACCATCGGCATGGGTGTGGTGCTCGTGTATCTCGAGGGAATGTACTTGCGGACGCGCGCGCCGATCTACGAAACGGCGGCGAAGTTCTGGACCTCGCTGTTCGCGGTGAACTTCGCGATTGGCGTCGCTACCGGGATTGTCATGGAGTTCGAATTCGGCACAAATTGGGCGAATTACTCGCGGTTCGTAGGCGATGTCTTCGGATCGGCACTCGCCGCGGAAGGGATCTTTGCGTTCTTCCTGGAGTCCGGATTTCTTGCTGTGCTGGTGTTCGGCTGGGACAAAGTGACGCCGCGCTTTCACTTTGTTGCCGCGCTGATGGTGTCGTTAGGCTCAATGTTCTCCGCAGTTTGGATCATCGTTGCCAACAGCTGGCAGCAGACGCCCGCAGGTCACCGGATTGTTCATGGACTGCGCAATGGCGTCCCCTTCACACGAGCCGAGACCGCCGATTTCTGGACCGTCGTATTCAACCCGTCGACCATCAACCGCCTCACCCACACACTGATCGGCGCGTACGTGCTGGGCACATTCTTCGTCCTCAGCATTTCAGCGTGGTACCTGCTCAAGAGGAAACACGAGGACTTTGCACGCCGCTCTTTTACCGGCGCGTTGATTTTCGCTACTCTCTCAAGCGTCGCGATGCTCCTCACGGGCCATTCGAACGCAAGGATGGTGGCACACTACCAACCGGCGAAGCTCGCGGCATTTGAAGGCCACTACGTTACCGGTCCCGCGGCAATGTCGCTGTTCGGATTGCCGGACGAAGCGTCGAAGCAGGTGAAATACGGCGTGCAGATTCCCGGCATGCTGAGCTTTCTGGTTTACGACGACTCTTCGAAGCCGGTGGTCGGACTCGACAAAATTCCTCGCAAATACTGGCCGCCGGTCAAGTTAGCGTTCCAAAGCTACCACCTGATGATCGCGCTCGGAATGTCGTTCATAGCCCTGACTCTCCTTGCATCCTTCCTGCACTGGCGAGGAACGTTGTTCCAGCAAAGATGGCTGCTGGCGATCTTCACTGTGGCTGTACTGGGACCGTTCGTTGCCAATGAAGCAGGCTGGGCCGCGGCCGAGGTGGGGCGGCAACCCTGGATCGTTCATCCCAACGTCATTCGCGATGGGGCAGGCCAGCCTGCGCTCGACAGCGCCGGCATGGTCCAGTACGAGATGAGTGAAGCACTCCTGACTCGTGATGGCGTCTCGAGATCGATCACCGGAGGACAGGTGCTCAGCTCGATCATCATGTTCAGCGTGGTTTATATTCTCCTGTTCGCGGTCTGGTTGTACGTATTAAACGACAAGATTCAGAAAGGACCGAAGCCAGTAGTCATCGAGCCGCATCCAAGCGGCGGGTGGCTGCGCTCCACGGCAGCCCGAACCATTCACGAAGGATCGTTATCTGAGGCCAAGGACCTGACTGAACCGGCGGGAGGTCAATGATGGACATCCATGTCACTTGGTTTATTCTGCTCGGCATCCTGTTGGCGGGCTACGCGATACTCGACGGCTTCGATCTTGGAGTTGGAATATTGCATGGGCTGGCAAAAACCGACCATGAGCGGCGCCTGTTCATCAATGCGATAGGCCCCATCTGGGACGGAAATGAAGTGTGGCTCATCACCTTCGGTGGAGCCTTGTTCGCAGCCTTCCCCGAAGCCTACGCCACCGTTTTCTCCGGCTTCTATATAGCCTTCATGCTGCTATTGTTTGCGTTGATCTTCCGGGCAGTGTCGATTGAGTTCAGAAGCAAGGTGCACGCGGTGGCGTGGCGCCGCTTCTGGGACTTCGGATTTTTCCTATCCAGCCTGATTGCAAGCGTGCTCTTTGGCGTGGCCGTAGGGAACGGGATTATAGGGATTGCTCTCGATAGCAACGGCGACTACATCGGCACCTTCGCCGACTTGCTCAATCCGTATTCCCTAGTCGCGGGTCTGGTTGCGGCAGCATTATTTGCCACCCACGGCGCTTTGTACCTTTTCCTCAAACTGCCGGAGTGCGAAGCACGTGAACGGGTTCGCGGCTGGATGTGGCACACATGGGGGATATTTCTCGTACTCTACGTTCTTGGCACCATCTACACAGTGGGGGCGATCCCGCGGTCGCTCGCGAATTTCGAACGGTTCCCGTGGGCAGCATCCATCGTCGTCCTGAATGTCCTGGCCGTCGCAAATATCCCTCGCAGCGTATTCCACAACAGGCCTGTTCAGGCATTTGCATCTTCCGCGCTGACCATTGCCTGTCTGGTAGCTCTGTTCAGCGTCGCCCTTTTTCCGAACCTCGTCGCCGCGAGTAATGATCCAGCCAACAGTCTGACCATCTACAATGCGGCATCGAGCCCGGGAACGCTGCATACGATGCTCATCATCGCAATCATCGGGATGCCTTTCGTGCTTACCTACACGATCGCGGTTTATTGGACCTTTCGCGGACGCGTCGTCCTCAGCGATCACAGCTACTGAAACCTGGCGGGAACGGGACGGACTTCGGAACCGTCCGTGACATAATGCGGCAAGATGCCGGAGACAAGATTTGGCGACCGCCGCGCCCATACAATCGAGAACGATCTTCTACAGGTGACCGTGACGGTTGAAGGCGGACATATCGCCGAGATCAAACATAAAGCGACAGCAGTGAATCCGCTTTGGACGCCACCCTGGCAGTCCATTGAGCCGTCGACTTATGATCGCGAGAAGCATCCGGAATATGGTGCAGACGCCGAGAGCCAACTGCTATCGGGTATTATCGGCCACAACCTTTGCCTCGACCTGTTTGGGTCCCCTTCGGCCGAGGAAGCAACTGCCGGAATTACCGTGCACGGCGAGGCCTCGGTGGTGCCCTATGAAATCACGTCAACCGAAAACAAGTTAACAGCACGCTGCCGGATGCCGCTAGCGCAATTGGCGTTCGAGCGCATCATTCGCCTAAAGCCTGGTGATTCTCAAATCGCGATCTCTGAGACAGTCGAGAACCTGGGCCGTATGGATCGCCCCATTGCATGGACGCAGCACGTAACTCTCGGCCCTCCATTTCTCGAAAAAGGCGCGACTCAGTTCAGAGTGCCGGGAACAAAATCGAGGACGCTCGAGGGTGCGGACTTTAGCTGGCCGATGCTGCCCCACCCGGACGGTCCAAAAGAGGATCTGCAGCTTTTTACGAACGAGCCGAGCTCAGGCGGCTTCACCACCCACCTGCTCGACCCCAATCATCACCAGGCGTACTTCCTGGCCTGGTCGCCATCGAGCAAGGTGCTGTTCGGATACATGTGGAAACGCGTTGATTTTCCATGGATTGGCATTTGGGAAGAGAACTACAGCCGGCGCAATTCGCCGTGGAATGGACGCACGCTTACACGCGGAATGGAGTTCGGAGTGTCGCCGATTCCCGAATCACGCAGGAAGATGATCGACCGCCACACTCTGTTTGGAACTCCTTGCTACCGCTGGATTCCGGCGTTGTCGAAAGTGAGCGTCGACTACAAGGCCTTCATCCGGACTGCCGATTCGATCTAGTTCTGTGCAACAATTTTGTGCAAAAGGGGCAGTGCCCTGCATCTACCTTTAGGACTGGAGAAAACACCTTGAAACTCAGAACCAGAGCGTTCGTTTTGGCCACCGTTGCGATCACTACCACGGCGTTTGGCGCATCGAAGAATCGCGAGCGGTTGAATGAATCGGTCACCGTATTTGAGGAAATCATGAGCGCGGGCGACAAATCGATCCCGCAGGACTTGCTCGATAAGGCACATTGCATAGTGATCGTCCCCGGACTAAAGAAGGGCGCGTTCATTTTTGGCGCGCAGTATGGGAAGGGATACATCAGTTGCCGGCAGGTGCGGAAGAGCGGTTGGAGCGCGCCTGCGACGATGCGCATTGAAGGCGGTAGCGTCGGATTCCAGATCGGCGGCACGGAGACGGACCTGATCCTGTTGGTGATGAATTCGCGCGGCGCAGACAGCCTCATGGAAAGCAAGTTCACCATTGGCGGAGCCGCGCAGGCTGCCGCTGGTCCTGTCGGCAGAACGGCCACCGCGGACACCGACGCGGCGATGCGCGCCGAAATTCTTTCCTACTCGCGGGCACGCGGTGTTTTTGCGGGCATCTCGATTCAGGGCGCCACGCTGCGACAGGACCTCGATGCGAATCAGGCGATGTACGGCAGCCGGCTCACCACGGCCGAGATCGTTCGCGATCGTAAAGTGAGAGCCACACCCACCGGTCAGAAGTTGATGAGCGTTTTGGCCAAGTATTCAGCGAAGGAACTCAGCTAACCCCTAACGACGCGGTCGCGTGCCAAACTAAAAACTGGCACGCGATGCGCACTCTGTCCAAGCAGACTCAGTACTCCCTTCGAGCGCTTTACGCCCTAAGCCGGACCCACGGCGCAGCAAGGCTTCTCATCAGCGACATGGCGGAGCGTGAGGCCATCCCTAAGAAATTCCTGGAACAGATCCTTCTCAAGCTGAAAGCTCATGGCCTTGTTGAGAGCAAACAGGGCAAAGGCGGCGGCTACAATTTGGTCCGCCGGCCGGAAGATGTCACGCTGGGCGAGGTGATCCGATTGATTGAGGGCCCGCTCGCGCCTCTACCCTGCGCAAGCGTCACCGCTTATCGGAAATGCGATGAATGTAAGGATGACGAAACGTGCGGCACCCGCTTGGTGATGCGCGACGTCCGCGACGCCATCGCCAAGATCCTCGACTCCACCACCCTAGCCGACGTCTGCAACCGTGTGGACGCCGTCCGCGGAGAAGCAGAAGCAGCCCGGGGTGCCCAGGAGTTGATGTACTACATCTGAATCGGGAACGATTGAGCAGAGTTTGGTGGACCTGGACGGGTTCGAACCGTCGACCTCTTCCATGCCATGGAAGCGCGCTCCCAACTGCGCCACAGGCCCACAAGGGAAAGAAACGTTCCGAGCGGGACGTTCATCTCTAATATAGCACAGTACCCCCCGTCCTGTTCCGCTAACATAGGTCAAATGGACCGGTCTCAAGCTTGGGAAATCGTCTGCGAATTTACGAAATCCGACAGCCTTCGCAGACATGCACTCTCTGTCGAAACCTGCGTCGCCGCCTACGCGAGAAAATTCGGCGAGGACGAGCAAAAGTGGGCGCTCACCGCCCTCCTCCACGACTTCGACTGGGAAATCCATCCGGAAGCGCCCGACCATCCGATGAAAGGTGAGCCCATCCTCGCCGAACGGGGCGTCAGCGCCGAGATTCGACGCGCCATCCTCTCACACGCCAACTATTCCGGCGTCACGCGCGAATCCATGCTCGAGAAAACACTGTTCGCCTGCGACGAACTGGCGGGTTTTCTCACAGCCTGTAGCTACGTCAAGCCGAGCCGCAGCATCGCCGAAGTGGAGGTTAAGTCCGTCCGCAAGAAGTTGAAGGACAAAGCCTTCGCCCGCAACGTCAGTCGCGATGACGTCATCAATGGCGCCGCCGAAATGGGCGTCGACTTGGATGAGCACATCGACTTCTGCATTCAGGCAATGCGCGAAAACGCCGCCGACCTTGGCCTCGCCGGGACCGCTGCCTAAACCCCGGCGCGCGAAGCCTCCCATGCCTCAGTGAGCTTCCGCTTGCACGTAACATCCAGCGGCGCCGGACCGTCGATGTGCCACTCGCCCGGCGATGCCTGATTGAGCCCGTCGCGCAAAGCCCGCCTGGCCCGCTTCAGCCTCGTCTTCACCACGTCTTCGCTGACGCTCAGCACAGCCGCAGTCTCCTCGGTCGATAGCTCCTCAACGTCACGCAGCAGGATCACCGAGCGGTAGATCTCCGGCAAACGCAAAATCGCCCCACAAAGCAGGTGCTTGCGTTCCTCGTCAAGCACCACGCGCTCCGGCAGGGGGGCCATATCTTCGGCGTCAATATCGTCCAGTGGATCCTCAGACGCCGGCGCAAACATGCTCTTACGCCGCTTCATCAGGCAGATGTTCTTCGCGATCCGAAATACCCAGGCCTTCAGATGCTCAGGCTCGCGGAGCTGGTCGAGATGTTCGAATACCGACAAGAGCGTCTCCTGCGCCACTTCCTCGGCGTCCTCGCGCTGGCCGCACATCGAATAGCTGTACTGAAAAACCTTACGCTGATAAAGTTCGACAAAGCCGTCAAACGCTGCCGGTTCGCCATGCATTAGTCCCCGCGCGATGTCGGTTTCAGTCACTACCTCTATCCTAATGCCGCCGCGACCCGCTAAATTTGTGGGATGACGTGGGACGCCGTGGTGATGGGAGCCGGACCCGCCGGCTGTTCGGTTGCCCGCCTCCTCGCCAAATGGGGCCACCGCGTTCTGCTCTATCACGACGGCCAAGAGGGCCAACGCGCCGAGAGTCTTCCGCCGAGCATCGGCAATCTGTTCGAACTCTTCGGAATTCGCGAAAACATCCAGCAGGCCGGCTTCTATCCCGACGGCGGCAATACGTCCTGGTGGGCCGGCGTCGATCCGCGCGTCGAACACTTTGCCCGCGGCGCCACCGGCTATCACGTCTGGCGGCCTGACTTCAACGCGCTGCTCCGCCGCCTCGCTGTGGACTCCGGTGCCACGCTCGTAACCGAGAACCCTGAGAATCATCCGCGCAAATTCCTGGTCGACTGCACTGGACGCCGCGGACTGCTCCAATATCGGATAGCGGACAAGCGCTACCGGACGGTCTGCCTGTCCGCGATGTGGACCGGCGACTGGCACGCCGAACCTCATCACGCGCTCATCGAAGCGTACGCCGACGGGTGGGCGTGGTCCGTTCCGATTTCCGACAACCAGCGTCAAGTTTCCTTTATGGTGGACCACGGCCGCAAGCGCGGCGGCGTCCGGCAGGCCTATCTCGACGAACTCGCCAAAACCCGCGTCTTCAAGGAACTGGCTCAATCGTCAGAGATCGACGACCAGCCGCATGCCTGTGACGCCTCGCTGTACCATTCCAGTGAGTACGCCGGCGACGGCTGGATTCTCGTAGGCGATGCAGGAAGCGCCATCGATCCGCTCTCTTCATTCGGCGTAAAAAAAGCCCTGATTTCTTCCTGGATGGCCGCCGTCGTGGTCAACACTTGCCTCACCCGGCCCGACATGACCGGCGCCGCCATCGCACTCTATAACGAGCGTGAACGTCAAACCTACGCCGACCACGCACGTCAAGCGGCCACTCAGTTCGGTGAACTTGTGACGCGATTCCCGACGCCGTTCTGGCAGCAGCGCGCGGTCCTGGCGCCCGATCTGCGCCTCTATGAACCTGCCGACTTGATCAAGGCGCATGAGAATCTCCGAGCTTCGCCCCGCGTCTGCCTGAGACTCGCCCAACCACCGCGCGAGGAATCGTTCCCGGCCATCGAAGGCCGCGAAATCAGGATGACCGAGCGGACTGTACTAACCGGGTTGCCACCGTCGGTGGAATACGCTCAGGGCGTTCAACTGGTTCAACTGGCGCTAATCGCCGAGCGCCATGACGACGTGCCCGCCATGTTCGACGCCTACAATCGCACGGCCACACCAGTGGCGCTCTCCAACTTCATATCCGCTCTTTCGTTGCTGATCGCGAATGGTATCCTGATAAGCAACGCAAACGCGGACAAGTGATGATGAAGCTCTGGGCCTGGGCATTTCTCCCGATTGTTTTGTTTGCGCAGACCGATGCGCCGAAGCCGGACGATCGCGAGAAACAGAAGGAAAAGGACGACGGCATCCCCGTTAGCAGCGAGTTGGTCCGCAAGGCCTGCGGAGGCTGCCATGCGAGCGATGACAAGCAGCGGATGTCCCGCATCTCCTGGCGAAGGACTACGCCTGAAGGCTGGGAACAGACCATCAAACGCATGATCACGCTGAACAGCGTGAAGCTTGAACCTGCCGACGCCCGCGAAATTCTCAAATACCTCGCCAATAATCACGGATTGGCGCCCGACGAGGCCCGCGCCGCGTCATTCGAGGCCGAGCGCCGCATGATCGAGTACCGCTACACAGCGGACAAGGACACCGAATCCACCTGCACTAAGTGCCACTCGTTCGGCCGCGTGCTCCAACAGCGCCGTTCTAAGAGCGAGTGGGAAATGCTCATCGCGATGCATCGCGGATACTACCCGCTTTCAGATTTTCAAGCATTTCGCCGCGTAGGGCCGCCACAGACCCAGCCAGGCCCGGACGGCCGTCCGCCGGACAACCGGCATCCGATGGACAAAGCCGTGAACCATCTCGCCGGAGCCTTTCCGTTGAAAACGGCCGAATGGTCCTCGTGGTCCGCGAACATGCGCTCACCCAAACTGGATGGCCGCTGGGCCATCACCGGGTATCAGGCCGGCAAGGGCCCCATCTACGGCGAATTGACCATCGAACCCGCCACCGCTGCCAGTGAATTCAAGACCCGTGCCCAATATGTCTACGCCCGCACCGGCACCACCGTCACCCGCGATGGATCGAGCGTGGTCTACACCGGGTTCCAATGGCGAGGCCGCTCGCGAGAGGGCGCTGCTGATAAGAATCCATTGCGCGAGGTCCTTTTCGTCGATCGCAATATGCGCGACTTGAACGGCCGCTGGTTTAACGGCTCGTATAACGAGAACGGCCTGGATATCCATCTGGTCCGCATCGGCAACGATCCCGTCGTCCTCGGACTCGACCGCAAGGCGTTCAAGGCCGGCGCTACGGCGCAAGCGAAAATCTACGGCGCCAACTTGCCTGCGCGCCTCGACGCCGCCGCAGTCGATTTCGGCCAAGGCATCCGCGTGACACGCGTCATCAGCGCGACAGCTCAGTTGGTCACCGTCGAAGTGGAAGTCGCCATGGATGCACGGCCCGGTATTCGCGATGTCTTCATAGCCGGCGCGCCGTCACCCGCTGCAGCCGTGGTCTACGACAAGATCGACGCCATCAAAGTACGCCCACAGGCCGGCATGGCGCGGATCGGCGGCGTCCGGTTTCCGAAACAATATCAGCAGTTCGAAGCCATCGCGTATACCAATGGTCCCGACGGCAAGCCTGATACGGCGGACGACATCGAACTGGGACCAGTGGACGCTGCGTGGGGTATCGAGGAGTACACCGCAACTTTCGGAGACGACGACAAAACCTACGTTGGCTCCATCGACAAAACCGGGTATTTCACCCCCAACGTGGACGGCCCTAATCCCAAACGCAAAGGCGGCACCAACAACTATGGCGACGTGTGGGTGGTGGCCAGCTATCAGAACGGCGACAAGACCCTCCGCGCACGCGCCCATCTGCTCGTAACCGTACCGCTCTATATCCTGTTTGACCAGCCAGAGGTGGCGCCATGATTCACCGGTTCAATGCCTCGGGACGAAACTTCGTCTACCACTCGGACACCGCCGCCATTTTTGAACTCGACGAGGCCCTTACCGACGCGGAGATCGGGGCAGAACTCGCTTCACCTGAATCCCCCGGCAGGCAGTTGCCGCCCGCCGGATTCCCGCTCACCACCCTCGTCCTGAACGTCACCAATCAGTGCAACCTGAGTTGCACCTACTGCTATGAGTACGGCGAAGACAAAATCGTCGACACCGAGAACGGTGCGCAGCCGAAATTCATGAGCGAACAGACGGCGCGCGAATCCGTCGACTTCCTCCTCGCCGAGGCCGGCAACAACGAGATGGTCCACCTGACCTTCTTCGGTGGAGAAACCCTCCTCAATTTTCCAATTCTGAAGTCGACAATCGCATATGGCCGCCGCCGCGCTGCTGAAACCGGCAAGCATATTGACTTCAGCCTCACGACTAACGCCACGCTGCTTCGTCCCGAAATCGTCGCATGGCTGATCGACAATCAGGTGGGCGTCACGATTTCGATTGACGGTCCGCGGGAGATGCAGGACCAGTTCCGCGTTTTCAAGAATGGCACTGGCAGCTATGACATCGTCGCGCCGAAGATTCGCGACCTGCTACGTCAACACACAGCCCGCCCCATCGGCGCGCGCGTCACGTTGACCTCGCAGACGCTCGACGTCAAACGCATCTTCCGTCACCTTACCGAAGACATCGGCTTTGCCGAAGTAGGTTTTGCTCCTGTCACTACGGCCAGCATTCGCGAGTACGCAATTAGTGACGGCGGATTCGACAAGATGCTCGCGCAGTTTCAGGAACTCGCCTGGGAGTTTTGCGAGACCGTGATTGCGGGCCGCCACCATGGCTTCTCGAACGTGAAGGACACGCTGGAGGAGATCCACAAAGGCGTCAGCAAAGCTTATCCCTGCGGCGCGGGCTTGGGGCTCATGGGCGTTTCTACCAGCGGCGACGTCGCGCTGTGTCATCGCTTCGCCGGCTCCGACGATCACAAGCTGGGAAGCGTCACAGCTGGAGTTGACCGCCTCGTGCAGATCTCATTGCTCGAGAAACATCACATCGACAATAAGACCGATTGCACACAATGCTGGGCGCGTCCGATGTGCTCGGGCGGCTGTTATCACGAGGCCCACACCCGTTACGGCGATACCGGGCACGCCAACCTGCACTACTGTGAGTGGATTCGCGCCTGGACCGACACCTGCCTCCAAATCTACGGAGAGTTGTCTGTCCGGCGTCCTGACTTTCTGAACAATCGCATTTCGGCGCCGCAAATGGAGGCCGTCTCATGAAGCATCTTAAGCCCGTAAATCAGAAGGCTCACCGCATCGCAGATGTGGTGGCCAAACAGCAAGGTCCGCCGGGCGGCCAACCGCATTTCCCACTCGGCTGCGCCCTGGTTTTCTCACCTGGTTGGGAAGCTGACTCAACCGGGGGCACCGCAGGACTCTGTCAGCCAGTGGAGCGTGACCTGTTTGATTGCCATACCGGCTGCTTCTGGCCGGCACAGGTCCCCGATCAACTCAACCATGCCGCCGACTGGACCAGCAAGTGCGCCGCCGCTCAAAAGGACTGGCGCAATATCGACCTCGTCTTCCCATGATCCTCAACATCACTCGCGCAGCCCTGTGTATCGCCCTTGCAGCCGCCGCCTTCGCTCAGCCGCAACCGGGTGGCGGAAAGGGAAAACTGTATGTTTCCGGCCGGCCCGGACGCATCTTCATCATTGACGAAGCAACCGAGAAGGTCACGGGTGAATTTCGCACGCCCACCGGAACGCCCTATAGCCTGTCGCTCTCGAAAGACAAGAAGCATGCCTATTGGGTGAGCGAGAACATGGAGGACATCTCCATCGCCGATCTCGCCGGAGCCCGGGTGCTCGATACGTTCCGGCTCAGTGAAGGCAACAAGAAAGTGCGCGTGCGCGGTATGGAACCGGACCCCACTGAGAACTTCATGGTGCTCACCGCGCGGTCTTACACCAAGCTGATCGATCACTGGGAAATCGGAGCGAACGAGATCCTGCTCTACGATCTGAAGCAGCACAAAGTGGCCCGCAAGATTCCGTGGCCGAATAACGAGGAGCGCGAGTTCGCCGGCTTCAAGTACTCTCCCGACGGCAAGCTTCTCTACATCTTTGGCGACGACATCGTGGTCTACGACACTAAGGACTTCAAGGAAGTGGACAAGTGGGAGTTGTCCAAGCCGATCGAGGACGGTTTCGGCCGCATCAACTTTGGCGGACTCGACGATACCTACGAGGATCCCGGCTACTTCACCGGCATTTTCAATGTGCAGGACGCAGTGCAGAACCGGCGCCTGATGGGAATCGCGCGTGTCAACCTGCAGCAGAAACAGGTGGATTTCTACGCCCTTGGCCCGGCCACCGGTGTCAGCTTTACCATGGCTCCCAATCGAGAAGTGGGCTACGGACTCCATCAGGAAATCGGTAAGTACGAGTTCTGGACCTTCGATCTGAAAAACAAGCGCCTGTTGAGCCGCACCGAATTCCCCGGACGTCCGCGAATGAACGTCAAAGCGAGTTCGAACGGCAAGCTGCTTTACATCTTCACCGCCGGCCGGACCATCGACGTTTACGAAGCGGCCACCTACAAGTACCTCCGGACCATCGAACTCGATGCGGATATGAGCGGATTGCTGCTGGTTGCGGCGCCCTAAACGATGCGCGTTGCCATCGTGGATAGCGGAATCTTCGCCGCGCATCCACTGGTGGGGCCGATCGCCGGCGGTGTTGCGATCGTTGGCGAAGATCTGACCGACCACTTGGGCCACGGCACCGCAGTCGCGGCCACGATTCGTGCCAGCGCGCCCACCGCCGAACTCTTCGTCGTGAAGATCTTCGACCGCTCGCTCGCCTGCCCCATCGACACGTTGGTTGCCGGACTGGAATGGTGCATCGCGAACGGCATGGACCTGGTGAACCTCAGCGTGGGCACAACCGGACACGCCGAGATTCTGAGCGGGATCGCCGCCCGGATCCGGATTGTCGCCCCGGCAGGTACCAATCCAGGCGACCTCGAAGGCGTGATCCGCGTCACAGGGTCCGCCAAAGCCGGCTCACTCGAAGGTCCCAGCTTCGCCGTCGCCCGCCACACCGGCCAGCTAGCTAAATAGCTGAAAATCGGTGTCAGAGACCGATTTCCAGGAATCGGTGTCAGAGACCGATTTCCCAGGCCGCTCCATCCCCCCGATTTGCCTCCCCCTCCCTAACCCTGCTAAACTAATCCTCGTAATCGAAAGTCGAGGAGTATGTCATGGCGAAAGTGTGTGAAGTGTGCGGCCGGGGCCCGGCGTTCGGGAATCGGATCAGCCACGCCCACAATGTGACCAAGCGCCGCTGGAACCTGAACCTGCAACGCGTTCGCGCCATCATTGGCGGCTCGAACAAGCGGGTTAAGGTGTGCACGTCCTGCATCAAGAGCGGCAAAGTCGTTAAGGTAGCGTAGTTTCCCTAACGTCCTCAATTTAATTCAGAACTTCACGGCGAGGCTGCACTGCAAGTGTGCAGCCTCGTTCCATTTACTGCTTGGCAGCGCCTCGCGGGGTCCGCTCCACCATGTCGTGCACGTCTGTCGACACCCCGTGATCACGCCATAGCCAGCGCATCATCTCGGGAAACACTGTCTGCAGCATCTTCTGGCCGTGCCGCTGGACTCCCCACGAATAGTTCACCTCGTATCCCTTCTCGCTCAGCGCCTGCTGCATCCGGACATTCTGATAGAACCAGTCGCGACGCTGGTCGTAGGTGCCATCGGCACGCAACGCACGATTGTCATTCCGCCCATCCACCAGAAAGATCCGAATCGGCTTCCTCTCGGTCTTGCGAATGATATCCGGATAGGCGTCCCCGCCGCGGATATTCGTAAAGCTGCCGACGTTGCTCAGCACTTTCCGGAACTGATTCGGTCGTTCCCACGCCACTGTAAACGCAGCGATCGCCCCCGAACTTGAACCGCCGATACCGTGCCGCTCCGGATCCTTCGACACGTTGTAGTCCTTATAAATCATCGGCATGAGCTCATCGACAATCACGCGTGCGTACCTGTCATCGAGCGTGTTGTACTCCGTGGGACGGTTTGTGTCGCGGTCGCCCCAGTTACTCGGCGTGGGCTCCGGTTGATCCGGCCGCCGGCCCGGATTGATGAATACAGCGATCATCACCGGAATCTCGTGCCGGAAAATCAGGTTATCCATCACCACCTGCGCCCGCATATCACCAGCCGGAGCCATGAACGCCTGCCCATCGTTAAAGATCATCAGACTTGCGGGTACGGCGGGATTGTACTGGGCAGGAACATAGACCCAGAAGGTATGTTGCGTACCCGGGTAGGCTTCACTGAGGAGCGTAAAGGGTCCGCGAATCTCGCCCGACGGGACGCCATCCTGCGGCATCGCGTCCGGCGCCAGTTTGTAATAGACGTCGGTGTTCGAAGACTCGGCCATCGCCGGCCGTGCCTGTGGCGGAGCGGCCGGTGGCGCCTGCCCGGCCGCGATCGTGGAAAGAATTCCGAATAATGCCCAGAGGTTTCGTTGCATAGCTCGGCGGCCAACATAACACAGTCCGCCGGCTGGGCACTACATGAGGGGACGATCCGCCTCAAACCACCAGTCCGGATGCTCCGCCGACCATGTGCATCCCGGCGCCGGCGCAAGCCAGTCCATCCCCGTATCTCCAATCGGAGCGCCGGGGGGCGCATCCGGCGCAGGCATCACACGCATCGGATCCGCCGGACGCTCCAGAAAGCGCTTGATGTCGGCCGCCAATAGTTCCCGCTGTGCTTGCTCCGGCTCATTCTGGCCCGCCTCACTGCGCAGTCGTACCGCCAGCTTGCTCAACTTGTGCGACGCAATCGCTCGCACCTGCCCGTTGCTGGCACCCGTCGCCAGCCACATCACGCGATCCACCAGCACACGCTCCTCCGCGCGCCGGATCTCCGCCTCATAGGGGTTGGCCGCGGCAGCATCAAATGTCGCTTTCGTTAGCCGGTCGATCACTTCCTCGAGACCAGGCAGCGCCGGATCTACTGCATGCTGCGCCACCATCCGCGCCGAGCGGTCGAGCGTCAAAACGAAGCCAATCGTTACGTCCGACGCGATGGTTGCCGGACTGATGGGATCGAAGCCGTCGCCCGTCGTCCGGGGAAACAGCTCACGATGCCGCCCGAATCCCGGCGGACGCGGAGGAATAGCGTCCAGCACCTGCTTCGGGACAGTCAGTTCACTCGGCTTCAGCGTCCCGGCTAGCGCCTCCAGCGCCTTGCGCTGATTCGCCGCACTCTCCCACTTCATCGGCGTTCGACCGTCCCCGCGCATCGCGTAGATGTAATCCTGGCCCGCCACCATCGACGCCGACGACTCCACGGCATACCGGTGATACATGTAAATCGGCACCAGCGGCTCCTCGATCGTCGCCATCGGCGCGCCGTGCCGGATAGTGTGCTCGCCCAATCGATTCAGCGCCGCTCGCCGGATCTTCATCAGCCGGTTCAGCTCGTCCGCCTGATTCACGCCGTTTGACCACTGCTCCACGCGCGGATGAATATCGGTGTCCTGGTTCGTCATGTAGCGCAGGTCCTTCGCCCAGGCATCGTTCAGGATTTTCGCCAGTTCTGCCTCTTCATCGCCCTTGGGCAACGCGCGATAGCCGTAGTTGATCGCCACTTTGTCCCAGTCGCCGATACGCGCCGGGTAGGCGTTGGAGAGATCGATGGTGCCATCGTCGTTCAGCTTCTCCTGCGGGTGCGGATAGTCCATTACCGAGATCCAACCCTGCGTACTGTCGTAGTAGTTATGCCCCAGTCCGAGCGTGTGTCCCACCTCGTGCGCCGCCAGTTGACGGATTCGCGCCAGTGCGGTCTTGTAAAGCACGTCGGGTTTCTCGCTGCCGGTGGCGTAGGGCGAAAGCAGTCCCTCGAAGATCAGATAATCCTGACGATCGCGCAGCGACCCAAGCGTCACCGTCGCCTTGATGATCTCGCCGGTTCGCGGATCCGCCACCGTCCCGCCCATGCTCCAGCCGCGAGTCGAGCGGTGGACCCAGTTGATCATGTTGTACCGGATATCCATCGGATCGGCGCCCTCGGGCAACACCGCCACCTGGAATGCATTCCGGAATCCCGCCGCCTCAAATGCCTGATTCCACCAGCTCGCACCTTCGACCAGCGCCTGCTTCACATCCTCCGGCGCCCCTGAATCCACCCAGTAATGAATCGGCGTCACGGCCTCGCTCATGGCGGCGCGCGGATCCTTCTTCTCTAAACGGTGACGCCGCAAATACCGCTTCATCATCGACTCGCCGATCGGCGCGCTGTAATCAACATAGTTCAACCCACCGTAGCCGGCTCTTGGATCGTCATAGCGCGGCTGGTAACTGCTGTCGGGCAATTCCACCAGCGAGTAGTGCTCCCGCAAGGTCACGGCATCGGGCGACGGCGTCACACTTGCCACCGTCCCTGAGAACAGTCCCCCGCCAAAGCCGCCTCGCCGTCCACCACCCGCCGCCGCTGGCCCTACCTGTATCTGCGGCGGACCCTGCGAAGGACCGCCGCCGAAGCCGCCGCGCCCCCCTTGACCTTCATTGGTGAAGGTGAGCGTCACCTCTACTTCCGTGTTCTTCGAAAATGCCTTCGTGCGTGCCGGATAGAATGCGCTGCGCGTGCGGTCCACCCGGTAGGCGCCTAACGAGCCGGCGGCTCCGTGGCCGTCCCGCAGGAAGAAGTCGCTCGCGTCCACCAGCACGCGGCCGCTCGACTCCGCCGCCACCGTGAATCCCCAAAGAATAGATTTGGCGAATGAATCCTCAACTGACTTGCGTTCCGCCGGATTGACACTCGACGAACGGAACGATTCATTGCCCTGCACCAACATCACGCGCGGTCCTACGCGTTGGAACGAGACTACCCGGCCGAAGCCCTGTTGCCCGCGGTCGAGGCCGATGTCATTGGAGCCCAGGCCCGCCGCCAATCCGGTTGTGTATAGAAAGGTCTGGTCGAAACGCGGGATTTCGAGATACAGGTTACCGGTCCGCTCCTCCCAGTAGATCGGAAAGTAACCGTCCATCTTCTGCATGCCCGCGATGCGCTCTTCGATTGGCGGAATGCGCGCGGGCGCTGCCGCGGCACCACCCGGTTGACCCTGCCCGCGACCTGCAGGAGCTTGCTGTGCCTGCGCCGCGGCCCCGAGCGCAAGAGAAAAGACAACGATACAACTGACCGGATTTCGCAACATGGTTGGAGTCCCTCAGGAATATTCTAAAGGGTGCGTGACCGGTATCAGCCGTTGTGCCGGTACACGATGGGGTCCGTGCTCAACGCTGCCGCGAGTTCAGCCGGACGTTCCAGACGTGCCCGCCAAACCAGGTCGAATTGAAATTCCATGGTCCCGTGGCTGTCGGCGACAAAATTCGTGTGCCAGCAATTGTCGAAGACCATCGCGAGAATACGCCTGTGGTCAGCAGGTTCCTGCTGATGGCGCTCCACCACGTGCGGTCCGCCGACTGCCACCAGCGGCGCGTCGCGCGTCACCCAGAGCCAATGCCCTTCCGGCATCGCGTAGTGCGCCCAACCGTCGATGCCGAAGTAGTCGCGGCACGATCCTGGAAGCTGGTCGCGATAAGGAGTGTAGGGCATGCCGCCGCTCGCGAAAACCGGTAACGGCACTCCAACCGGAAACGCGAAGTCGAGAAACAGGACTTCGGGCGCAATCGAGGAAATGCGATCGAATTGGACTGTCACGCGGACCCGCGGTTCACCGCGCCATAGCTCTACCGTGCGTTTGGCGTTCGCCAGTCGCGAGTGCCGCACCTCCTGCTCGTACACCAGCGTGTGCGCAGTCTCTCGTGTTTGCGACGCTCCGTAGGCTGCCGGCGTCTCGCGGATCGCGGCTCGCCGCCTCTCCGCGTTCCAGTCGGAATGCAACCGGAGTATGGTGCGGCGGTCGGCCGGAGGCACGAAATCCACCGCAAGAAAGTTTGCCAGCGCGCCGTCAAATAACGGACTCCGCATGCCCGGCCACGTCACCGCCTGAGGCCAACCATTCGCATCCAGTCGGATCTCCGGCAGATCCGTGGACGTCGGCGGCTCATCCGGACACTGCTGGAGCGAATGCGGCGGCAACTTCTCCAACCACACACGCCGCGCCTTAGCTTCGCCTTTGACGTTGGCCCAACCGCTGAGTTCTTCGCCGCTGGCGTTGATCGCATAGACGCCTGCTGCCCGCGACTGCAGCGCCGTCTCCACGCGACGCCGCACTAGCAAATCCGCCAGCCCCATTGGACGATATGCAAGATCGCTCTTTTCCACGGTCTGCCCCTGCGTGTTGAGCGAATACGGCGCGGAAATGCTATCGCTGGCGCCCCAGGTGTGCTCGTCAAACAGACACAAATCCCGTAGGACCTTCTCTACTAGCGGCTTGC
The DNA here is from genome assembly GCA_038212445.1 of Bryobacterales bacterium. Taxonomy (GTDB): domain Bacteria; phylum Acidobacteriota; class Terriglobia; order Bryobacterales; family Bryobacteraceae; genus TMP-7. The sequence continues at coordinate 169,917 of JBBQUM010000003.1, read as the reverse complement.
CCGACTCAGGCATCGGACCAAACGCCGCCGACTCTGCCACCGCGAGATCGCGCTTGGCCCGCCGGCTCGCAGCCACCTCCCGTGGACCCGATGCATCGCCGTTCGCCCACCAGTCCGTCCACTCCCCAGACCGCTCCGGCGCCACCGCGCCGATGGCCTTTTCCATTTCGAAGACTGCGGTAGTGGCGTTGGCGAGGCGAAGCGACGGCTCAAGCGCCAAACGGTTCCAGGACGCAATAAACGGCGCGAGCGTCGGGAATGGCCAGCCGTTATCGTACATACGCGGATGCGTGAACGTGAGGATCAGACGGTCGTAGGGATAGCCGCCTTGCTCGATCTTCTGCATCCGAGTGACAAGACCCGCGTGGGCAGCGCGCACAGACTCTTCGTCGTCACGCAACCGGTCGCCATCGCGGGCGGCGGCAAGGTACGCCATCGAACTTCCATAGTGCTCACCATGCCAGACGAACATCCTCCGCCCGTCCGGCTGCTTCCACCAGAACGCCGACGGCCGGGCAAACGGTGGACCTCCGCTATCTGCGTTAAGCCCCATCAGCAGATGGCTGATGCCCGCATCAAGCAGCGCCTTGGCGCCCGCGCGAGGCATGCCGTTGACGTCGTTCTGCATCGCCGCGCGAATGCGCAGTTGCTTCCACAGCGACTGAGGAATCCAGGACATCATTTGACGCCATTGCCGGGCGTTGAGAAATGGGGTCTGATTAAACGGCATTCCCATGACGTCGATGCTGCCGGCGTCGACGAGCCTCAGAAACTCCTGGCGGCGAACAGGCATTGCATCGCGCCACCAGTCATCCATCTCGAGCAGCGATTCAACCGTCCAGCGGAAGCGCGCGTCGGCACGGCAGGCGGCCATCGCACGGTCGATGTATTCCTTCTGTAATTCCCTTACGACAACAGGCAAATCGGTATACCCGACGTCGGTGTGAGTGTGATGGACGATGTCAACGTGGCGGATCTTGCGGAAGGTGCGGGCGCCGGCTACCTCGGATGCCACAGCAAGCGCGGGCGCGCCGAGCAGGAACTGTCTCCGGTTCATCGCGCATTCATCCTATCAGTCAAAACAGAAGTTAATCGAGTTTCAGGTGATAGAATCCGATTTAGCCCTCAGGAGTCCTATCCGAGTGTTTCTCAACCGCGGAATTATCGCCCTCTTTGTCTTCGCATTCGCCTCAATGTCGGTGCATGCGCAAACAGGCGCCGCCGGCGCTCTCGAAGGCATAGTAGTAGATCCGGCGGGTGCACACCTGGCCGGCGTTTCCATCAGGCTATTGAACGCGGCCACCGGTGAAAAGCAAGTCGCCGTCGCAGGCGCCGCCGGCGAGTTCCATTTCTCGCTGCTGCCTCCCGGCTCTTATGAAATTGAATTCTCTCGCGACGGCTTCAAGACTGCCCGGATGGAGCAACTGACGCTCAACGCCTCCGAATTGCCCGTTCTCGAGGCGGTACTCGAACCCGGCGATTCAACGGTCGTGGCCGCCTGTCAGTGTCATCTACGCGCGGCTGCGCCGTCCACCGGCACGCTGGTGGACCAAAAGACCATCACCGCCGTACCGTTGAACACCCGAAACTTCACCCAGGTGCTCTCCATGTCATCCGGCTCGGTTGCCAGCGTGAACAATGCCGGTACGCTCGGCCGCGGCACCCCGAGCGTCAACGTGAACGGCAACACGACGGCAGGCGGCTACACCGTGGACGGCTCCTACGCTCCCAGCACCGTCCCGAACCCTGACGCGATATCTGAGTTCAAAATCCAAACTTCGCAGAACGATGCCATGTTTGGCGCGATGGTCCCCAACACGAACCTGATGACCAAGCGCGGCGACAACGGCTTTCACGGGAATCTCTGGGAGTTTCTCCGCAACGACATGTTCAATGCCAACGCGTTCTTCAGGAACTCCACCGGACAGCCTAAGCCCCACCTCAAGCAGAATCAATTCGGCGCTACGGCCGGCGGCCCTGTCAGGCGCAACAAGCTCTTCTTTTTCGCTTCCTATCAGGGAACGCGGCAGGTGAACGGTCTCGACACCACGTCAATATCGAATCTCATCCTCCCAGGACTTACCGACGACCGCTCGGCTGCCAACCTCGCCTCTCAATTCTGCGCCGCCCAGCATGCCGCCGACTCCCGTTATCAAACCTACGCCGGCGGCAAACAACTCGACTGCACCAATCAAAGCACCAGCGCCACCGCTCCCATTAATCCCGTCGCTCTCCGCCTGCTCCAGATGAAAGGCCCCGACGGCCGCTACCTCATCCCCACCCCTCAAACAATCGTTACCGGTGGCCCCAACGCAGGACTTGGCTTCTCCACCTACAGCATGCCGTCCACCTACAACGAGCATCACTATCTCGGCAATGGCGACTACGTCAGGTCGCCGAAGAATACCCTATCGGCACGCGTTTTCGCGGCGACGGTGGACCAGCTCCGCACGTTCGGCTCGCCCGGCGGTTATCCCGGCGCTCCCATCGTGCCAGGCTTCGGCGCTCCACAGGCACTCGCCGCCACCGACGTCGCGTCCAGCCTGCGCCTCACCACCCAGGCCACCGCCAATACCGTCAACGAAGCGGTGATGACGTTCACCCGCAATCGCACCGACACCCACGGTGTCGGCATTCCTGCAGCCTCCGATGTCGGCATGACGGCCGTCGATCCGCTGTTCGCTCTCGCCCCTGAGATCACTGTCCTGGGACCCATGGGTTCCTTCCGTTTGTTCGGATCCGATCCCAACGACAACCACTTCGAGACGCGTACCATGTCCTGGGCCGACAATCTGACCTGGGTGCGCGGGAAGCATCGCCTTCGCGGCGGCGGCTTCTTTCTCAATCAGTTCAACGGCCGCTCCGACACCGGCGGCGCACGCGGCAAAATCACCTTCCAAACCTTCGAGGACTTCCTCGTTGGACTTAGCGCACTCGACAATCTCAGCCCTACCGGCCGCGGCAACATTCAAAGCGTACAGGCGAACGAGGGCGTGGGTCCGAACGGCGAAGTGGAGTATCGTTACCGCCGCAATTACGGCGCCGTCTTCCTGCAGGACGATATTAAGCTGACTACCCGCTTCACCGCCAACGTTGGACTGCGTTGGGAATACATTGGCCCTTCCATCGACGAAGCCGGCACCATCGGCAATGCGTCGCTTGCCCTGCTCCGTCAGTTCGCGCTTCCCCCGGCGGGCGGCACACTCGCAGGTAACACGGTGGCCGCGAATTACGATCCAGGCCTCGTCAATCCTTATACCGGCAAACCGTTCGGACCGCCTCCAGACGGCGTCACTCTTCGTTCCTCCAAGAGCTTTTACGACAACGGCGCGCCTCTCGGCAAGTTCGCTCCCCGGCTAGGTTTCGCCTGGCAGCCGTTCGGCTCAAGCGGACGCGTCGTCGTCGGCGGTGGCTACGGCTGGTTCTTCCAGAATCCGCCGTACAGCGGCAACGCCTCCACTGCTCCGCTATTCACCTCAGCACCATTCGCTCAAGGCTTCACTAACAGCGATACGAGTAACAATCTCTCGACGTTCGCCAAGCCGTTTCCCACTACAACGCTGGGCTTCGTGCCTCGCACGCTCACTTCCCAACTCTCCGACCGCATCGCCGGCCCGGAATACACGGTCCCGCGACTTCAGCAGTGGAATCTCACCACGAAGCTCCGCCTGCCCGCCAATCTGTCGCTCGACCTCGGTTATGTTGGCTCATACGGCAATCAGTTGCTGCTCGCGCGCGGCTTGAACCAGCCTCTGCTCGCCAGTGCCGCCCAACCCATCAACTGCGGCTATGACGGAGTGGCCGGTCATTGCATCGTCACCAATACATCCGCCAACTCTGCCCAGCGCGTGCCGGTCCTCGGCGAAACGCAGACCGCGCTGCTCACCAGCGAGTTCACCGGCCAGTCCTGGTATCACAGCATGCAGACCACGCTCCGGAAGCAGTTGTCCAAGGGGCTGACGTTCCAGACGGCCTACACATTCTCCAAGGCAGAGAACAACCTGACGGTGCTGAACGATCAGAACAATCTCGCGTTGAGCAAGGCCCGCGCCGCATTCGACCGCACTCACCGGCTGATCACGAACTTCGACTATCAGCTCGCGCTCCCGGCCGGCGTCTCCCGCCTCCAGCATGCACTCACCCAGGGCTGGTCGCTTACCGGCATCGTGCTCGTTCAAAGCGGACTGCCCATGACGCTCACTGATCCCAACGGCGGTACCGTCTACGGCCGCGCCGCCACTTCCACTGTTACTCTGTGTCCGGGCGCGACCTACTCATCCTTGACTACTACCGGGAGTCCCGCCTCTCGCCTCGACCGCTGGATCGATACGTCCGCCATCTGCTCTCCTCTGGTGCTTGGCGCCGACGGCTCGGCAGGCTACGGAGCCGCCGGCCAGAGCATCCTCAATGGACCTGGTCAGGTGAACTCCGACCTCTCGCTCGGCAAGCGTTCCCGCGTCGGCGGATTGCGTGAAGGCGCCGAACTCGCCCTGCGCGTGGAGTTCTATAACGCGTTGAACCACCCGCAATTCGCCAATCCGGGGACCACGTTCCGAACAGCCAGTTTCGGCGTCATTACCCAGACAGCCGTGGCGCCTCGCTTAATTCAATTCGGCGTGAAATACAGCTTTTAACTTCGCCCGTGTGCGAAATTGAGTTGAAGCATTCTTGCGAAGAGGATCATCTCGATAGTTATGAAGGTTATGGAAGCGCAATCCCAAGAGAAGCCGCAGCCGGCCACGTCGACACTTTTCACACCACTGAAAATCCGTGACGTGACGCTGCCTAACCGTATCGCTGTCTCTCCGATGTGCGAGTACTCAAGTGACGACGGGTTTGCGAACGATTGGCATCTGGTGCACCTTGGCAGCCGTGCGGTGGGCGGCGCCGGCCTCGTAATTGCCGAGGCCACCGCGGTTGCGGCTGACGGCCGGATTACCTTCGGCGATCTTGGCATTTGGAAGGACGACCACGTCTCGTTCCTTAAGCGCATCACCACGTTCATCAAGAGCCAGGGCGCGGTGCCTGGAATCCAGTTGGCGCACGCTGGACGCAAGGCAAGTTCGCAACTCCCTTGGGACGGCGGCAATGCCATCGCTACCGGTCAGCCGAACGGCTGGCAGGCTGTCGCACCAAGCCCGATACCGTTCCGCGAAGCTGACCCCGCTCCCCGCGAACTATCGGAAACCGAAATCCACGGCTTGGTAGACGCCTTCGCCACCGCCACCAGCCGCGCACTCACCGCAGGTTTCGAAGTCGTTGAAATTCACGGCGCGCATGGCTACCTCATCAACGAATTCCTCTCGCCTCTCTCCAATCACCGGACCGACCAGTACGGCGGCTCGTTCGACAATCGCATGCGTTTCCTGCTCGAGATCGTAACCGCCGTACGCGCCAAACTAGGCCCGGCTCGCCCGCTATTTCTTCGAATCTCCGCCACCGAGTATGTCGAAGGCGGCTGGACTCTCGACGACTCGGTAGAACTTGCGCGCCGCGTACAACCGCTCGGAGTCGATTTGATCGATGCGTCCTCAGGCGGCAACGCGCTGAAAGCTAAAATCCCGGTGGCGCCCGGCTATCAAGTTCCTTTCGCCGAGCGGATTCGCCGGGAGACGGGCCTGCTGACGGGCGCTGTCGGACTGATCACCGAGGCGCGTCAGGCAGAAGAAATCGTCGCTTCCGGACAAGCGGATGTGGTCCTGCTTGCGCGCGAAATGCTTCGCGATCCCTATTTCGCCATCCATGCCGCTCACGCGCTCGGCGCGAAGATAGAAGCTCCCAAACAGTACGTACGCGCATTCGCCGGCGCTGTCATTCGCAAAGAGAGCTAGCCGCTCGTGGGCGAAAGCCCCAATTCGGAAAAGCCAGGGACTGACACCGTTTTCGCCCATTGCCACCCCTCCAGAATCAGAAATTCGCCAAGAGCGAAAAGGGCTGTCTGTCCTGCTTTTCCCGCCTGCACCACTTCCGCCGCCGGCACCTAGCCAAAAACTTCCACCGGCATCCTCGCGACCTTGGAAATACCCGGCCGAAAGTCCATGAACGGCAGGATGTCGCGCGCGACTTCGATGCCGGGCGCAATTTCAATAAGCTCCATTCCCTTCTCGCCTAGCCGGAACACCGCGCGCTCGGTGATGTACATCACTTCCTGGCCGCTAGCCCGCGCATAGCGTGCCGAGAAAGTTATTCGCTCCACCTGCTTCACGAACTTGCGGACTCGCCCAGGATTCACAATCCGCAACTGCCCGCCGGACCACTCAAGACGCGTCCCTTGAGCATCGAACGTGCCGCAGAATACTACCTTCTTGGCATTCTGTGCGATTTCGATAAAGCCGCCCGGACCAATCAGGTTTCCGCCCAGGTGCGAGACGTTCACATTGCCTTCGGCGTCCGCTTCACCCATACCGAGAAAGGTGATGTCGATGCCGCCGCCGCTGTAGTAGTCGAACTGCTCAATCGACGGCACAATCGCGTCCGTGTTGCGCGCGGCGCCAAACAGGCGGTCGTCGAGCATCTGCCCGTTGTGAGTGCCCTGCTCCACGCTCATCCAGAGATCACCGCCGCTACCCCGCTCCGCGATTACACCGAAGATTCCTCCCGGCATTCCGAATCCGAAATTCAACGACGTCCCGGGTTGAATTTCCAAAGCCGCCCGCCGCGCGACAATCCGCCGCTCCAGTTTTGAGGGAATCTGCACCGGGCCGACTTCCGACGCCCGTGCCGACCCACTCACCGTTGGATCGTAGGGCAAGCCGTAAAACAACTCCTGCGCCGGTTCCTCCACCACCGCGTCCACCATAATTCCAGGCACACGCACACGCCGCGAATGCAGTACTCCGGTTTCCACCACTTGGCGGACCTGAGCAATCACACGCCCTCCGCTGTTATGCGCCGCCAGCGCCATGGTGTGGATATCCATGTCGATGGCCTCTTCCTCCGGACTGATGTTGCCGCGCCGGTCGGCGTACGTGCCGCGAATGATCGCCACGTCCACCCGAAATGGCTTGTATCGCAATACCTCACGACCGTCGACATGAATCACCTCCACCAGTTCTTCACGCGTGCGCTCGTTGCAACGCCCGCCGTCGTGGCGTGGATCCACAAACGTCCCCAGCCCGCAGTGTGTGAACAGCCCGGGACGCCCCGCTCCAATCTCACGCAGCAGGTGCTGGATGGCGCCTCCGGGAAAACAATACGCCTCGATCTCGTTGTCGCGAATTAACTGCTGGATCTTCGGCGACCAGGTGAAGTGTCCCGCTATCACCCGGCGTAGCATTCCCCGGTGCGCAAAACGATTTGTGCCTAGAGCCTCGCGGTCCCCCAGCCCCAATGAATGCACGAGCGTCAGGTCGCGCGGATGTCTTGTTTCTAGAAAACGTGCTTCGATGGCGGCGAAGACAGCCTCGGCGGAAATCATTCCCGCGCCGTTGCCGCTCACCGCAACAGTGTCGCCGTCTTTCAGCATCGCCGCGGCTTCTGCCGCACTTACAAATTGAGTCGACCTCATCCTGTTACCGGTTCCGGTACACCGGCTTGCGCTTTTCGCGGAACGCAAGCACGCCCTCTTTGCAGTCTTCTGTTCCCGCCGCCTGCGCCACTGCGCCCGCGTGAAGATGGCTCAGATCTTGGTGCATGGTGGAGAGAATATCCTTGGTTAACGACATCGCGATCGGACCGTTAGCGCACAACCGGTCCAGCCAGACGCCAAGCTGTTGTTCGAGATCGTCCGCGTCATCGGCCACCGAGTTCACTAAACCCCACTGCATCGCCTGATCGGAAGTGATCGGCAGACCAAGCAGCGTCAACTGCCGCGCCCGCCCGACGCCGGCGATCTCAGCCACCCGTCGCACTCCCATCCACCCGGAAATCATCCCGAGAGTCACTTCGGGCGTTCCCAGTTTGGCGGTCTTCAAAGCAATTCGCAGATCCGCCGCCATCGCCAGTTCCAGACCGCCCCCGAGCGCGTGGCCGGAGAGCAGCGCGATCACCGGTTGCGGCAGTGCGGCGATGCGATCGAACACCTCTATGCCGCCGGCAATCCAGTCGCGCGCCATCTCGTGGGGCCGCAGCGCGCCCCAAGCCTCGATGTCGCCGCCGGTACAGAAGAACCGCCCCCGAGCGCGGATCACCACAACCCGAACCTCTCGATCCTTGCCGGCCTCATCTGCCGCGGCACGCAGTTGCTCCAACATCGGCATGTTCAATGCGTTGCCTTTGTCGGGCCGGTTCAACGTAATTTCGGCCCACGCAACGTCGCCGCGTACGTGGCGTGAATAGAGAATTTCTGATTCCATCAGTGCCTGATCACCGCACCGATCACATCATCTTCACCCTTCACGCGCAACTCGGGATTGCGCGATCATGAACCTGATTGGTGCCCTGAAACATGCGAGGCGCTTTCGTCTTCATCGCCGCCGTCATCCTGGTGCCGTGGCTTCACGCGCAAAGTGGCGTCGAATCACACTACCACGCAGTGTTCAACGGACCCTTCGCAAAAGTGAGAGCCGGCATTGGCGGAGCACCATTTGCGGCGGAGCAGATCTTCGAGACCGCAAACATCCTGCCCGATAACGGCCGCGTCAACAAAACGTCGAAAGAGTGGCTCTACCGGGACAGTGAAGGACGCACTCGAGTGGAGCGTACGATGAGCAACTACTCTACCGATCCGCGCCTGCGACTCGTGCAAATCGTCGATCCTGTCGGCGGCCACCAATACGTAATCGATGTCATCAACAGAATCGTCCACCGCATCACGGTTGCGCCAATCGCTCCGAACTTTGCCCCGGGAGCAACGCTTCCCGCCGTGGACCTGAGCCGCCTGTCATTCCAGGAAGACACGCTGAACCTCGGCTTGCCTTCAGTCGAGCCAGTGGCAACCACCTTCAAGCCCCTGCCCGATCAGACGATCGAGAGTATCCCGGCGCAAGGGGTCAGAATGATCGTCAAGTACCCCGCCGGAACGTTTGGCGCTGCGGTTTCCACCGTGATCCTCACTGAAGTCTGGAAATCAGAGCGGCTGAAGGTTCTCCTCGCAATAAAGCGGACAGAGCCTTCCCGCGAGCTTGCCACGCGAATGCTCAACATCATCGCGAGAGAACCTGACCCGGCGCTGTTTCAGCCGCCGCCGGGTTACACCATCGTCGATGACGCCGGCAGCTTCCGCCTCGACATCGCTCCCAGCAACCAGTCACTGAAATCAGAAGGTAGCTTTCACTTCCGCGTAAGCCCAGTCGAGCCACGGCAGCAGCGAGTTGATATCCGACGTCTCTACCGTGGCGCCGCCCCAGATTCTCAGACCAACAGGTGCGTCGCGATAATATCCAATGTCGTAGGCGGCACCCGCCTTGTCCAGCATCGAAACCATGGACTTCGCATGTTTCGCCTGATCGTCAGGCGGCAGCGCTTTGAACGCCGGGTCTTTAATCGTGAGACAAATTGAGGTGCTCGACCGGATCGCCGGATCCTCGGCCAGAAATACCGCCCAATCCGATTTCTCAACCCACGCCTCAAGCGCCTTCAGATTCGCGGTTGACCGTTTGATCAATCCCGGCAGTCCGCCGATCTCTTCCGCCCATTTCAATCCGTCGAGCGCGTCTTCCACACACAACATCGACGGGGTGTTGATGGTGTCGCCTTCGAAAATACCGCTGATCAGCTTCCCGCCCTTGCTCATCACAAAAATCTTCGGCAGCGGCCGGTCAGGCGAAAAGGTCTCAAGCCGCTTGATGGCTCGCGGACTGAGCGCGATCATGCCGTGGGCGCCCTCCCCACCCAGCACCTTCTGCCAGCTCCACGTGACGACATCCATCTTGCTCCAAGGGATATCCATCGCAAATACGCCGGAGGTTGCGTCGCAGATCGCCAGTCCTTCACGGCTATCCGGAATCCAGTCGCCGTTCGGCACACGTACGCCCGAGGTGGTCCCGTTCCAGGTGAAAATCACGTCGTGCGACCAGTCGGCTTGACTGAGATCAGGTAGCTTTCCGTAGTCCGCCTTGAATACGCGAAGGTCCTTCAGTTTGAGCTGGCTCTTGCACTCGCTCGCCCATCCGCTGCCAAAACTCTCCCAGCAAAACACGTCCACGCCGCGTTCGCCAAGCATCGACCACATGGCCATCTCGATGGCGCCGGTATCCGATGCGGGAACGATGCCTAAAACATAACCTTCCGGCATGCCGAGAATCCTCTTGCTGCGCGTGATGACATCCGCGAGCTTGGCCTTGCCAATCTTGGCGCGGTGCGACCGTCCTACCGCCGCTCCCTTCAAAGCATCGAGCGACCAACCGGGTCGCTTCGCACAAGGCCCGGACGAGAAACAGGGGTTATTAGGAGTTTGTGATGGCTTCATATGAATGTGTCGGCGGTGCCGGACTCAACAGAATCGCTGAGCGGCTCGCCGGTGGACGGCTACCAAACAGGGAGCGATCCACCCTCTAACATTCTATGTCGGGATCGAGAGTGGGGACAGCGAATGCCGCACTATTGCTTTTCGTAGACGAGACGGCAGGCCGGAGCGGCCGGCGTGGTGGCAACCAAGGTCTTGCCGTCGTCCCTTGAATCGAAAAGCATCGGAATGTGCGCGGCAGCCGTTGGCCCTGTGCGCAAACGCGGGGTGACGGAAGCTTTGGCGATATCAGCGGGAATCGTCAGAGTCTCGTTGCGAACCGCATCCGCTGGACACGCATTGGTTGACGAAGCCTGCCGGTTTAACTTCCAGGTGCCGGCGGTAGGCATTTCCGCTGCGACGGATACCAGGCCAAATGCCCCTATGAGGGCGGCTGCGGTAAGAGAGTTCATTCAGATACTATATCGCGGCGGCTACTTCTTGTTGCGGATCGTAACCTTGACGTTCTCGCGAATCTCGTCGGTGGGATTGGCGATAACCAGGTCGCCTTCGTTCACCCCCGAGTAGACCTCCATCGTCGACCCGAGGTCGCGGCCAACTTCAATCTTGTGGAAGTGCACCGTGCCGTCAGGTGTCGCGACCGCAACGTACCGCCCGTCCGACCGTCCAATGAGCGCATCGCCTGGTAGAATAAGCCGCCGCGTGGCATCCCCCACGTGAAAGCGCACTTGGCCGAACATCCCCGGCAAGAGCTCCGACTTCGGATTCGCAATGTACAGGACCGTCAGCATCGTTCGCGACGCAGGATCCAGCGCCGCGTTCGAGCGTCGCACCTCGGCGTTGAAAATGCGCCCGGGAAGTTGCTCCACCGTAAGTTCCGCGCGGCTGCCCGCCGTGGCCTGCACCTGCGGGATAAAACCCTGCGGGACGCTGACGAAAATACGCATTGGATCGAGATCCGCCACCCGGAACATCTCGCTCTTCGGATTCCCGTTTCCCGAGGTAATCAGGGATCCGACATCGGGACTTCGAAAAGTTACAAAGCCGTCAAACGGCGCAATGATTCGCGCAAACGCCTTCGTTTCGCGCAGCCGCTGCAGATTGGCTTCGTTGGAATTTACCGCGCTCTTGGCGGCGTTCACATTCGCCTCGGCCGCGGCCACATCCGCCTCGCGAGCCTCCAAAATGGCCGACGCATTGTCCAACTCCTGCTTGGACAGCACGCCTTCATCAGCCAGCTTGCGAGTGCGTCCGGCGGTAATTGATGCCAGTTGCGAATTGGCCTTTGCCTGCCTGACACCAGCGTCCTGCTGCTTCACCGTGGCTTGCGACTGTGCAATGGCAGCCTCGGCTTGCCGGATCTGTTGGTCAAGCTCCGGCGTATCCAGTTCGGCCATCAACTGGCCCTTTTTCACCTTCACGCCAATATCAACAAAGCGCGATTTGATGTAGCCGTCCACGCGGGCGTACAGCGGGGCCTCGTTCATCGCCAGTAGCGTACCCGGCAATTCCAGGTCGCTCTTGGATGCGGCCCGGGTCACCGGAACCACGCTCACAGATGGCAGACGGTCAATATCCGTCGACGCTTCCGCCAGAAACTGCTTCTGGCGCGACAATCTGGGAAGCAGCCCGAAGACTACTGCGGCAACTACCATCAGCGCGAGCAGGGCAAACAGCCCAAGCACGCGCGCCACGCCTCCCGATTTCTTGGCGACTCTTGTTTCACTGGCCAATGTAGGCATTTTAGCTTTCCCCTACGAGACTGTCCGACAGCATCTCGTAATCCTTGGGCGGCTTCTTGCGGAGAACGCTGTAAACGACGGGGACGAGGAACAGCGTGGCAAACGTGGCCATCAGCAGACCACCGATAACAGCACGGCCGAGAGGCGCGTTCTGCTCGCCGCCTTCGCCGAGACCGAGCGCCATGGGCAACATACCAATCACCATGGCCAGCGCAGTCATAACCACCGGCCGTAGCCGGGTGTAGCCAGACTCCAGCGCGGCTTGAACCTGATTGTAGCCCTCGCGCCGGAGATCGTTCGCAAACGTAACCAGAAGGATCGAATTCGCGGTGGCGACGCCGATGCTCATGATGGCGCCCATCAACGACGGCACATTGATCGTCGTACCGGTAACCGCCAGCATAACCAGAATTCCAGCTAGTGCGCCCGGCACCGCCATTAGGATGATGAATGGATCCAGCCAGCTCTGAAAGTTCACCACCATCACGAAATACACCAGCAGGATCGCGAAAATCAGCCCCAGACCAAGACCCAGAAACGAGGTCCGCATGGTCTTTACCTGTCCCCGCACCTCGAGCGTGCTGCCGCGCGGCAGCTTGCTTTGAGCGTCGTTCACAATTTTGTCCACTTGGGCGGCCACCGAGCCAAGATCGCGATCCTGCACGTTCGCGTAAATATCAAAGGTCGGCTGGACATTGTAGTGATTGATCACTGCCGCGTTGACGCCCCGGCCTATTGAGGCGACGTTGCTCAGAAGCTGCGTCGAGTTCGCGCCGTGCACCGGCGTGGACAGAATCGCGGCCGTCGAATCCATCTTTTGCTCCGGCGTTTGAACGGCTATCGAATACTGCACGCCGTTCGCCGGATTCAGCCAGAAATTAGGAGCTACCTGATTGCTCGAACTCAGCGAAATCAGCATCGAGTTCGCCACGTCGCGCTGCGTCAGTCCGGCATCGCTGGCGCGCGTACGATCCACTTTCACGCGTAATTCAGGGGAATCAATCACCTGGTGAAGGTGGACATCCACTGCACCCGGTATCTTGCTCACACGGCTCTCAATGAGCTTGGCCAGGTTGTAGTTCGCGATGTTATTGCGAACCGGTCCAATCACCTGGATATCGATCGGCGACGGTAGCCCGAAGTTCAAGATCTGGCCAACAATATCAGCCGGCTGGAAAAAGAAAGTCAGCTCCGGGTGGTTCTTATTGAGCTCGTGACGCAGGGTGCGGACATAATCGTTGGTAGGCCCATGCTTCTCCGGATCCAGCGACACCAGGATCTCGCCGTCAAATGACCCGATCGTCGCCGAATCGCTGAACGCGAGGTTAATTCCGCCAAACGGCAGCCCGATGTTATCCAGAATCTGCTTCAACTCTTCCTTGGGGATGACGCGCCGGATGGTTTTCTCAACCTGCGCGAACTTCTGCTCGGTCTCCTCAATCCGGGTGCCCCCTGGCGCTCGCACGTGCAACCGGATCTGACCCGCATCCACGTAAGGGAAAAAGTCGGTGCCGATAAATGGAATCAGGCCGGCGCAGCCCGCAAACAGCAGGAAGAAGCAGGCAGCCACCAGCTTACGATTGGACAGCGAGGCCTCAAGCACACCTCGATATAACTGCCGCAGACGCTCAAATCCCACGTGGAAATGGTGGTGAATCGACCAGAAAAATCCGCCGCCGGCATGCGGCTCTTCCTCACCTTCCGGCACCCTGTAGCGTTCCACCTCCGCCCCTATCAGGTACTTCACCATGGTTGGGACGAGTGTTCGCGATAGCAGGTACGAAGCCTGCATGGCCAGCACCACAGCCAGCGCCAGCGGCGTAAACAGGTATCGTGCCGCGCCGCTCAAAAAGATCACCGGGACAAACACGATGCAGATGCAGAGCGTCGAAACGAACGCGGGAACAGCGATTTGCTGAGCGCCATCCAGAATCGCGATCATAATGGGCTTTTGCATCGCCAGATTGCGATGGATGTTCTCGATTTCCACTGTGGCGTCGTCCACCAGGATGCCGACAGCCAGCGCCAGCCCTCCCAGCGTCATGACATTGATGGTCTGGCCCATGAAATTCATGATGGCCAGCGAAGCTAGAATCGACAGCGGGATCGAGATGCAGACGATCAGTGTGCTGCGCCATGAGCCGAGAAACAACAAAATCATCAACCCCGTGAGCACAGCTGCCGAAATCGCTTCCCTTACTACGCCGTTGATGGCGGCGCTGACAAAGAGCGACTGGTCGAACAAATACCGGACATTCAACTCAGGCGGCAACGTCGCGAGTATGCGCGGCAGCGCCAGTTTCACGCGCTTCACAATGTCGAGCGTCGATGTGCTTCCCGTCTTCAGAATCGTCAGCAGTACAGATCGCTTTCCGTTCTCACGTACCACGTTGCCCTGCACAGCGAAACCGTCACGCACATGAGCGATATCCCGAATCATCAACGTCGAGCCATCCGGGTTCTGCTTCACTGGCAGCTTGTTCATCGCGTCGATGGTATCGGTGGACGCGTTCAACCTCACCGTAAATTCCTGCTGCCCGATCTTGGCGTTCCCCGCCGGCAGAATCAGACTTTGCTGATTGATCGCCGTCACGATGTCGGTGGCCGACAGATTGTGCGCAAAGAGCGCTTTCGGGTCAATGTCCACCATGATCTGCTTCGACCGTCCGCCGTAGGGCAGTGGGACGCTGGCGCCCTGCACGTTGGCAAGCTGTGTGCGCAGAAAATTGACGCCGTAGTCGAAAAGCTCCTGCTCACTGAGCGTGTCGCTGGACATCGAGAGCTGTAGAATCGGCACGCTGGCCGCGTTATATCGCAGGATGATCGGCGGAAAGACGCCAGTCGGCATCACGCGCAGCGCGGATTGCGACGTCGCGCCCAATTGAGCCACCGCAGCCTCGATCTTGGCGTCCGGATGGAAGTACATCTTGATCAGGCTCAGCCCGGAGTACGCCTGACCTTCCATGTGCTCGATATCCGCCACCGACGTCGTGTAACCGCGCTCGGCGATCGTCATGATGCGCGTCGCCATTTCTTCCGGCGGAATGCCGTTGAAGGTGTAAATAACACTCGCCACGGGAATGTTGATTTCCGGGAAAATGTCTGTCGGCATGCGCAGGATGGCGACGCCGCCGAGGAGCGCAATCACCAGCGACATGACGACAAAAGTATAAGGACGGCTTAGGGCGAGACGTACAATCCACATACGGTCGGGATACCAGCGAGCTAAACCTATCTTCTTATAAGTTCCTTATTGCGTGGGATGATTAACTGATAAGCCTGGGTTATCAGCAATGGAACTTCGTCACCTACGCTATTTTGTCGCCGCTGCCGAGGAATTGAACTTTCGCCGGGCTGCGGCGCGCCTTAAAATCGCCCAACCGGCACTCTCCCAACAGATCCGCAAGTTGGAGGACGAAATCGGCGTTCGACTCCTGGAGCGCAATCGCCGGCACGTGTCACTTACCGAAGCAGGAACCGTGTTCCTCGAACGAGCACGTGCCTCCCTGAAGGCAGCCGAAGACGCTACCCGAGTCGCACGTGAAGCCGACCGCGGCGAAATCGGACGCCTCGCCATCGGCTTCGTCACCTCCGCCCTCTACGGCGTCTTCCCCGACATCGTGCGCGTCTTTCGCGACCGCTACCCCGCCGTCCACCTTGAACTACACGAAATGCCAGTGTCGCGCCACGGCGACATGCTGCGCACCAATAATCTCGACGTCAGCATTCTGCGCCCTCCCATCGATTCACACGACCTCGTGGTCCGTACCATCCTCAAGGAGAACTGGCTGGTGGCCATGCGCGGCAGCCATCCGGCGGCGCGTTCCTCCGAAATCGCGCTCAAAACGCTCGCTGGAGAGCGCTTCATCCTCTTCCCGCGTGTCCTGGCGCCGAACATCTACGACAGCATTCTGGGCGCCTGCCAAAAGGCCGGCTTCTCGCCCAACATCGTCATCGAGGCGCAGATGCATACCATCGTCAGCCTCGTAGCCGCCGGAATGGGTGTCGCGCTGGTGCCCGAGTCGATGCAAAATCTGCGCCGTCGCGGGCTTGTTTATCGCCGCCTCAAAGAGCCGGCTCCCAAGGTCGCGCTGGCGCTGGCTTGGAGAGATGAGGAAGCGCCTCCCGTGCTCCGCGCCTTCCTCGACATCGTCAGTGAAGTTACCGCTGGCTAGTTAGAGCGAGGTATATAATAACCCGCAGTATGAAGTCACTGCGATTCTGGGCCATCGCCGCAGCCTTTGCATGCCTCGCAACTGAATTTTCTACAGAGGCGTTTGCAGGAGGCGCTACCGGTATGGTTCTTGTAGCAAATAAGGGCGATCAATCCCTCGGCATCATTGATGTTTCGGGCTCCGGCAGGCAATTCGCCACCGTCCTGGAAGGCGGCGTGACGGGACACGAAGTCATCGCCTCGCCTGATGGAAAAATGGCGTACGTGCCGATTTACGGGGACTCCGGCGTCGGCAAACCCGGTTCCAACGGCCGCTCCATCGCGGTCATCAATCTCGACTCCAAGAAAGTCGTTGGGCGCGTCGACTTCGCCAAGGGTATCCGTCCCCACTGCCCCATGTTTGGACCGAAAGACGGGATGCTGTACGTCAGCACGGAACTTGAGAATTCCATCACCATCATCGATCCCAAGTCGCTGAAGATCGTCGGAACAGTGCCCACCGGCCAGGCCGAATCGCACATGTTCACCATTACCAGGGACGGCAAACGCGCCTATACCGCCAACGTCGGACCCGGCACTGTCTCTGTCCTGGACCTCGAGAAGCGCACAGTCGTCACCATCATTCCTATTTCCGGCAATACCCAGCGCATCGCCCTCTCCGTGGACGACAAACTCGTTTTTACGTCCGATCAGAAGGAACCCCGCCTCGCCGTCATCGACACAGCCACTAACAAAATTAAGGCTTGGGTCCCGCTGCCCGAGTCCGGCTACGGCACGGCGCCCACGCCCGACGGCAAGTTCCTGGTGGTCGCCGTCCCCAAGGCGAACAAGGTAGCCGTTGTCGATCTGAAATCAATGAAAGTCGCACGCACAATCGACGTCCCCAAGGCGCCCCAGGAAGTGCTCATGCGCCCCGACGGCCAGATCGCCTACGTGTCCTGCGACGCCAGCGGTAAAGTCGCCGCTATCCGCACCTCCGACTGGAAAGTGGAATCACTGATCGACGCCGGTAAAGGCGCCGATGGCCTCGCCTGGGCTTCTCGCTAAGCGCTTACCGTTACGGCAGTTTCGCCCCACGCTCGCGCGCTATAATTCGAGCCAAAGGACAAAATTGTCATGAAGCGTTTCCGTTTTGCCGTCCTGCTCGCCTTATCCGCGCTGGTCGCCCTGGCTCAACCCGCGCTGCCAAAGGGCGTCACGAAGACGGCCTCCGTCGAGGGGATTACCGAATATAGATTTGAGAACGGGCTCAAACTGCTCGTTTTTCCCGATCAATCCAAACCCACCATCACCGTGAATATGACCTACCTGGTCGGCTCCAGGCATGAAGGCGCAGGTGAAGGTGGCATGGCTCACCTGCTCGAGCACATGGTGTTCAAAGGCAGCCCGCGCCATATCAACATCCCCCAGGAACTCACCGAGCACGGCGCACGCCCCAACGGATCTACCGCCTGGGACCGTACGAATTACTTCGAGACTTTCCAGGCTTCCGACGAAAATCTGAAATGGGCCTTGGATCTCGAGGCCGACCGCATGATCAACTCCTTCATCAAGCGCGAGGATCTGGACAAAGAGTTCTCCGTCGTCAGGAATGAGTTCGAAATGGGTGAGAATAACCCCTTCGGCGTCCTCTTTCAGCACACCATGTCCGCGGCCTACCTGGCCCATACCTACGGCAAGCCGGTCATTGGCAACCGTTCCGACGTTGAGCGTGTCCCGATCCCGAATCTGCAGGCGTTCTATCGCAAGTACTACCAGCCCGACAACGCCGTCCTTCTCGTCGCCGGCAAAGTCGACGAGCCGAAAATCGTCGAACTCGTAGATCAGTATTTCGGCAAAATTCCCAAGCCCACTCGCGAACTCGCGCAGACCCACACGGTTGAACCCATCCAGGATGGCGAGCGCATGACTGTGGTCCGCCGCGTCGGCGAAGTGCAAGGTATTTTCGCCGTCTATCACACGCCTGATGGCGGCAATCTGGATCAACCCGCGCTCGATGTGCTCGCCGGCGTCCTCGGCGAACAGTCGTCGGGACGGCTGTACAAAGCCCTCGTCGACAACAAGAAGGCCAGCCAGGTCTTCGGCAACGCCATGCAACTGAACGAACCCGGCTTGATCATGTTCGGCGCAATCCTCCGCAAGACTGACTCGCTCGACGATGCGCGCAAGATCATGCTCGATACCATCGACGGCGTTATCAAGGAACCGCCGAGCAAAGAGGAAGTGGACCGCGCCCGAAACCGCCAGCTGAAGCAAATTGAACTGTCCCTCCAGGACTCGGGTCGGGTCGGCCTGTTCATGAGCGAATTCCTGGCGCAAGGCGACTGGCGCTTGATGTTCCTCCAGCGCGACACCCTCAAAAAGGTCACTCCGCAGGATGTGCAGCGCGTCGCCAGCCAGTACCTGAAGAGCTCCAACCGCACCATCGGTGAGTTCATCCCCGACGCCAAGCCCGATCGCGCCACTATCCCGGAGAAGACCGACGTCGCCGCCCTGGTGAAGGACTATAAGGGCGACGCCGCAATGTCGGCCGGCGAAGCGTTTGATCCCTCTCCCAAAAACATCGAGGCGCGCGTACAGCGCTTTACGCTGCCCTCCGGCATGAAAGTTGCCCTGTTAACCAAGAAGACTCGCGGATCGAGCGTCCACGCGGTTGTCCGCCTCCACTTCGGCGATCTCAATGGCCTCATGAACCAGGATGTCCCTGCCGGCCTCGCTGGCGCGACGCTGATGCGCGGCACCGGCTCCAGGAATCGCCAGCAGATTCAGGACGAAATGGACAAGATCAAGGCGCAGATCAGCGTCACCGGTAGCGCCACTGGCGCCTCCGCCACCATCGAGACCACCCGTGAAAACCTCGTCGCCGCACTCAAACTTGCCGGCGACATCCTTAAGGATGCCAGCATTCCTGAGACCGAGTTCGAACAGATCCGCAAAGATGAACTAACCGGTCTTGAGTTCGGCAAGACTGAACCCCAATCCCTCGCCTTCAATAAGCTCAGCCGCACCATGTATCCCTTCCCCAAGGGCGATCCACGTGGCACCATGACTGTCGACGATGAGATCGAGGCCGTGAAGAATGCCAAATACGCCGACGCCAAGGCCTTCTATAAGAAGTTCTACGGCGCCTCCAACGCCGAACTCGCGGTGGTCGGCGACTTCGATGCCGCTGAAGTTAAGAAGACCGCCACCGATCTGTTCGGCGCATGGAAGAGCCCGGCCAAATTCGAGCGGCTGAAGACCGGATATCAGAAGATTCCCGCCATTACTGAATCCATCGAAACACCCGATAAGGCGAACGCGGTCTTCGTCGCCGGAACGCGCCTTAACCTCAGCGATAAGGATCCCGAATATCCCGGCCTGCTGTTCGGCAACTACATGCTCGGCGGCGGCTTCATGAATTCGCGATTCGCCACTCGCATCCGCGTCAAGGACGGCCTCAGCTACGGCGTCAACTCGCTGCTGTCCGCCAAGACCACCGAGAAGGACGGCCAGTTCCGCGCCTACGCCATCACCAATCCCCAGAACATCGGCAAGGTGGAGACGGCGTTCAAAGAGGAACTCGCGCGCGCCCTCAAGGACGGCTTCACCCAATCCGAGATGGACGCCGACCGCACCGGCTGGATTCAGTCCCAACAGGTGAATCGCTCCGAAGATCGCTCGCTCGCCGGCATGCTCGCCACCATGGACTACGAGGGTCGCACCCTCGCCTGGTCCGACGAGATGGAAAAGAAGGTTTCCGCGCTCTCGCCTGACGACGTCGTCAATGCGATGCGTAAAATCATCGATCCTTCTCAGATCTCAATCATCCGCGCCGGCGACTTCAAGAAATCACCCGGCACCAAGTAAATCCGTTCACAGGGCCCGCTTCCACGGCGGGCCCTGTGACACAATAACCGCATTACCCGTCATGCGCTGGGCCGCCCTCACTGCCGTTTTTCTCTCCTCGAACTCCTTCGCAGTCGACTTCAATCGCGACGTTCGCCCCATCTTCTCTGACCGCTGTTATACCTGCCACGGTCCCGACTCCGTCAACCGCAAGGCCGACTTTCGACTCGACCAGGAAGCCAGCGCTCGCCCCAAACTGGACGAAGTACAGAAGCGCATCACGTCCACCAGTCCCGTTAAGCGCATGCCGCCCGCCTACGCCGGACGCGAGAAACTCTCCGACAAAGAGGTGGCGGCCATCCGCAAGTGGATGGAGGAGGGCGCCGTTTGGCAGAAGCACTGGTCCTTCATCCCACCCGCGAGCATCCCCGGCGCCACCCTCGACTCTCTCGTCCATTCCAGGCTCGCATCGCTCAATCTGCATCCTGCCCCCGAAGCCGATCGCCGCATCCTGATCCGTCGCGTCAGCTTCGATCTCACCGGACTTCCACCCGCACCGGAAGAGGTGGAGGCCTTCGTTTCCGACACCTCGCCCAACGCCTACGAGAAGGTCGTTGACCGCTTACTCGCCTCCCCTCGCTATGCCGAGCGCATGGCTATACGCTGGCTCGAAGCGGCGCGCTACGCCGACACCAACGGCTACCAGAGCGACGGTCCCCGCGACATGTGGCGCTGGCGCGACTGGGTGATCGATGCCTTCCGCACCAACATGCCGTTCGATCAATTCACTATCGATCAGATCGCCGGCGATATGCTCCCCGGCGCGACACTCTCACAGCGTATCGCCACCGGCTTTAACCGCAATCATCGTACGAGTGCCGAAGGCGGTATCGTCGACGAGGAATTCCGTACCGAATACGTCGCCGATCGCGCCGAAACCACCTCCACCGTATGGCTCGGCCTCACCATGGGTTGCGCTCGCTGCCACGATCACAAGTACGATCCCATGAAGCAGCGCGACTACTACTCGCTGTTCGCGTTCTTCAACAATGTCCCGGAAAAAGGCTTCGTCTACGACTTCGGCAACGAGCCACCCTTCGTCAAAGCGCCTCTCCCCGATCAGGCGGACAATTTAGCCAAACTCGATGAGCAGATCGAACGTCTGCGCTTGAAGGCTCTAGCGGAGGACAACACCCGGCTTTCATCTGCCAGTGACGACTTCCAGATTACCGATCACCTCGTCTTCCGCTATCAGGCCAACCGCAAGTTCGACGGCAAGGAGAGCTTCGAGGTGCCCGGCAAGGACACCGCGCGCTTCAACTATCGCGATCCCTTCACCTTCTCCGCCTGGATTAAGCCCGGCGCCCCCAACGGCGCAATCCTCTCCCGCGCCGAGGATTACTTCGAGGGGTCCGGACATGGCCTCTACCTGATCGATGGCAAACTCCGCCTCCACGTGATCTTCCGCTGGACCGACCTTGGCCTCCGCGTCGAATCCGCCAGCCCGCTCAAGCTGAACGAACACCAGCACATCGCCGTAACCTACGACGGTTCCATGCAGGGCGCCGGCGTGCGCATGTTCGTCAACGGCGAGCAGGTGCCAACCACAATTCTGTTCGACCAGGGAATTTGGCCCATCAACGTCAACCAACCGCTCCGCCTCGGCGCAGGCGGCGGACTCCGGTTCCAGGGCGAAATTGAAGACGCCCGCGTGTATAGCCGCGCACTCTCGCCGGAGGAAGCCGCAACATTGCCGCTAACAGGGCCGCTCAACCCGGCACCCGTGACCGACGCCGAAAGAACCCGTCTTCGCCTCGCGCAGTCAACGCCCAATCCGGAACTCGACAACCTCCGCGCACAACGCCAGAAGCTCTACAACTCCATTCCTACCGTCATGGTGATGCAGGAGCGCAATGCTCCTCGCGAATCCCATATCCTCAAACGCGGCGCATACGACGCGCCCGGCGATAAAGTCTCCCCCAGCGTCCCCGCGTTTCTAGAACCCCTGCCCGCCGGAGCTCCCAACAATCGTATTGGCCTCGCCCGCTGGCTCATCGACCGCCAAAATCCGCTCACCGCTCGCGTCGCCGTCAATCGCTACTGGCAAATGCTGTTCGGCGTGGGCCTCGTCAAGACCGTCGAGGACTTCGGATCCCAGGGCGAAGCCCCCGCCTACCAGGACGTCCTCGACCTGCTCGCCGTCGATTTCATGGACTCCGGCTGGAACGTGAAACACGTTCTCAAGACCATCGTCATGAGCCAGACCTACCGGCAGTCGTCGAAGGTCACGCCCGAACTGCTCGCTCGCGACCCCGAGAACCGTCTTCTTGCCCGCGGACCGCGTATCAGGCTCGCTCCTGAAATGATTCGCGACCAGGCTCTCGCCGTCTCCGGATTGCTCGTCGAGAAGGTCGGCGGCCCTTCTGTGAAGCCATATCAACCCGCTGGGCTGTGGCAGGAACTGAGTTCCATGGGGCGCGGCTACGTTCAGGATAGGGGGGAAGGGCTCTACCGCCGCACGCTCTATAGCTTCTGGAAGCGCACCGTCGCGCCGCCATCGATGATGAACTTCGACTCCCCGAATCGAGAGACGTGCACCGTCCGCGAGACCCGCACCAACACCCCGCTCCAGGCACTCGATCTCATGAACGACGTCACCTTCGTCGAAGCCGCACGGAAACTCGCCGAGCGCATGATGGCGTCGGCCCCAGACCCGACAGCCCGCCTCGATCGCGGCTACACCTTGCTGCTGGGCCGCAATGCGATTCCTGCGGAACGCCAGGTTCTGCTGCGCGCGCTCGCCAAGTTCGACGCCGCGTACAAGCACGACCAACCATCGGCGACAGCGCTATTGAAAGTCGGCGAATCAAGTAGTCCATCGTCCCCTGATCTCGCCGCGTGGACCGCGGTCGCAAGCATCCTGTTGAACCTGGATGAAGTGGTGACCAAGCAATGAACCGGCTGACACGGCGGCATTTTTTCGGACTGACGACGCTGGGCCTCGGCCATGCGGCGCTCGCGTCCACAGCGGGGCTCGCGGGCCTGCCGCATCACAAGCCGACGGCGCGCCGGGTCATCTACCTGTTCCAATCGGGCGGTCCGTCGCAGATGGAGTTATTCGACTACAAGCCGCGGCTGAAGGATCTCGCAAACTCGCAATTGCCCGAAAGCATACGCCTGGGCCAGCGCCTGACACAAATGTCGGCGTCGCAATCCAGCTTTCCCGTGGTCCCGTCGAAGTTCGGCTTCGAGCAGCGCGGCAAGTCGGGCGCATGGGTCAGCGAATTGATGCCCCACACGGCGAAGATCGCTGACGATCTTACATTCATCAAGTCGATGCACACCGAGGCCATCAATCACGACCCTGCCGCTACGCTCATTCAAACCGGCGCGCAAATCGCCGGACGGCCTAGCATCGGCTCCTGGGTGTCGTACGGGATCGGCAGCGAGAGCGAGAATCTGCCCGCGTTCGTCGTCCTGATTTCACCCGGCCAGGGCAGCGGCGGCCAGCCTCTGTACGACCGCCTGTGGGGCAGCGGCTTCCTTCCGAGTAAGTACCAGGGCGTGAAATTCCGCAGCGTCGGCGATCCCGTACTCTACCTGTCCAATCCCCCCGGCTTCAGCGCCGACCGCCGCCGCGATTTCCTCGACGCTCTCGGCGAATTGAATAAGCTGGCGCTCGACGACTTCGGCGATCCGGAAATCGCTACCCGCATCGCGCAATACGAAATGGCGTACAAGATGCAGTCTTCAGTGCCGGAACTGACGGATCTGTCCAAGGAACCCCAGAGCACGTTCGACCTCTACGGTGAAGACGCCCGCAAACCGGGAACCTTCGCCGCCAATTGCCTGCTCGCCCGCCGCCTCGCCGAACGCGGCGTCCGCTTCATCCAACTCTTCCACCGCGATTGGGACCACCACGCCAACCTGCCCAAGGAACTGCCCAAGCGCTGTAAAGAGAGCGATCAAGCCGCCGCCGCTTTGGTCACTGACCTCAAAGCGCGCGGCATGCTCGACGACACGCTGGTCGTGTGGGGAGGCGAGTTCGGCCGCACCGTCTACTGCCAGGGCCGCCTCACCGACAATGATTACGGCCGCGACCACCATCCCCGCTGCTTCACGATGTGGGTTGCCGGCGGCGGTATCAACCCAGGCCTCACCTACGGCGCCTCAGATGACTACTGCTACAACGTCACCGAGAATCCGGTCCACGTCCACGACCTGCAAGCAACTATCCTCCATTGTCTGGGCATCGACCATACCAAACTGACGTACCTTTTCCAGGGCCGCCATTTCCGCCTGACGGACGTTGAAGGACTGGTGGTGAAGCCGCTACTCGCGTAGCATAGCGGCTTCAATGGATTGGCGAGTTTGAAAAGTTATCGCCGGTTTACTTCCACTGATCGAATTCCGCCCCTCGGCCCAATGGCGCAAGAGAAATCAAAATTCGAACTGCCGTATCGATCCCGTGCCGTCGCCCCGCCCACTACATAATCGGCTCGCCGGCTATCCATGTTCGACCCGCGGAATGTCACCGCACTATATCCGTCACCCTGCAATCGCTCAACCACCGCCTGCTCACAAGCCCGCACCACATCGCCTGCTCCAGGCCCAGGTCCCGGACCACCGCCCGCGCGTTGCAAGTCGACGTTCCGAATACGCCCCGTCGACAGATCCACCGAGCAGGTGTAGCTATACTGATCCCGCCCCGCACGGCGAGCTTCAAAGGTCCCGCTCACAAAGTCCCGTCGGCCACGGCCATTGTCCACACCCGTCTGCAGAAAGTTGATCTCGCGAAAACCAAGTTCGCGGTTAGCACGGTCTCGCACCGCGTCCTGACAAGCTGCAATCGTCTCGGGCGTGAGATCATCACCCGGACGCAGACCAGGCCGGCCCGGAATTCCGCCACCACCTGGAAATCCACCGCCATCGCCGCGCCACTCAATGTCGAACGTGTAACCTTCCCGTCCGCCGTCCTTGTCTTCAATCCTGACTACAGCCACGCCGCCGTTCTGCCGCGGATCCCGCTGCAGCGTCTGCCGGCCACGGCCGTCCACTCCGCTGAACCGGAAATCCACCGGGTTAGGCGGCATCGGCCCGTTGCACTCAAACCGGCGAAACTCCGCCCGGCTGCCCGACAACGTCCGTAAGCGTGCCGTATCACCGCTGATATACACCTCGGCGATGTCGTCCACGTTCACCTCAATCGTGCACTTGCCATGGTCCCCACCACCGCGCATGCTCGCCCGCCGTGTCTCTTCTCGTTGCGCATACACCGGCAGCAATACTGCAGCGGCCAGCACGACTGTCGTCATTGCTCTCATCTGCGTTTAATCCCCGACCCCTAAGATGCCAGTTCCGGCGCTTAGGTTGCTTAAGCTTTATTGATCTGCGGTGGCGGTGGCGGCGGACCACCGGATGGTGTGGCGAGAATCGGCTTCTTGATCACCGGCTCTTTCGCCTTCTCGCCGGCTTTCACCGGGCTGATCAGCACATGCGCGTTGCGGCCTTCCAGACGCGGCTGGCCTTCAATAGTGCCGTGCTCCTTGAGGTCGTCAGCAAAACGCAGCAACAACTTCTTGCCTAAATCGGTGTGCGCAATCTCGCGGCCGCGGAACTGAACCACGGCCTTTACACGATTGCCCTCTTTCAGGAATCGAATCGCGTGATTGCGCTTGAAGTCGTAATCGTGATCATCGGTGTTCGGACGGAACTTCAGTTCCTTCACCTGGATGACATGCTGCTTCTTCTTCGCTTCGTGCTGCTTCTTCTTGTTCTCGTACTGCCACTGGCCGTAATCCATGGCCTTGGCAACAGGTGGTTCAGCAGTCGGCGCAATCAGGATGAGGTCAAGACCCATCTCCTGCGCTTTACGCACGGCGGCGGGCGTAGGCATGATCTCCACACTGCCATCAGGAAAGACAGCGCGGACCTCACGGACACGAATGGCCTCGTTCACGTTCTCCCGTATACGGGGCCTGCGGGGAGGAAAATTTCTGGGCGGAATCATTAGTTGAGGACGCGCGCGAGGTTGAGCGCCGGGCGCGTTGAGAGGCAATGAGCCGATCGGATCATATTAGCCTAAGTTTAGACGTACCCGGAATCGAGCGCAACTGGGCCCCCGCCGCCCGGCCCCTGTCGAATATGAAAACCCGCTAATGCAAATCAGTTGTAACTGGACATAGGTCACCGTTGACATGAACCTCGCCCAGGAGCATACTGGAACTTAAGGTTGCAAATGAGTTTCAAAAACAAGCGCACCTCTACCCCCCAAGCGCCGCACCGGGCTAAGACGTTGCCTAAGGTCAAAACGCTGCTTGAACTGAAGCATGGCGAGGGCGGCGTCCTGGATAGCATGGACCTTCCAGAGGACGTGGCGCGCCGGCTGATGGAACTCGGCTTCCTTCCAGGTCATCTGATCACGCCAGGCCACAGCGCCCCCGGCGGCGACCCCCAAGTGTTCCGTGTCGACGGCTCAGAGGTTGCGCTGAGGCGTGAAACCGCTTCTCGCTTATACCTCCGAAGCGAGTCCGACATCTCGTAGGACCCAATGAACGAGTGCCACGGTTGTCCGGCTTCCGCTGTCGCTACTCTGGTGCCGCCTTCCGCCGGAGCACGCCCAAACGTCATCGCCATCGTCGGCCCTCCCAACGCCGGCAAATCCACCTTATTTAACCGGCTCACCGGGATGCGGCAGAAGGTTGCCAATTTCCCCGGCGTCACGGTCGAACACCACCTCGGCAAGTTGTTCATGGACAACGGCCGCGAGATCACGCTCATTGACCTTCCGGGGGTTTATAGCTTGTTGCCCCGTTCCGAGGACGAGCAGGTCACGCACGACGTCCTCAAAGGACAAATGGCCGGCGTCCCGGCGCCCGGCGCCATCCTCCTCATCCTCGACTGTACAAATCTAGGCCGCCACCTCGTTCTGGCGGCTCCCATCCTCAGCCTGGGCCTCCCCACCCTCGTCATCCTGAATATGGCCGACGACCTCCGTGCCCGGGGCGGCGAAGTCGATTCCGCCGCCCTGTCAGCCCAACTCGGCGCTCCCGTGGCACTCATCAGCGCCGCCAAAGATGAAGGCGTCGACAAAGTCATGCAGTTTATCGAGGGTATCTCCGCCGGGTGGTCGCCGAAAAAGGCGTTGATGGAACTCCCCGTGTTGAACGACATTCCGAAGTGTCGCCAGTGGGCTGCCCGCGTCAACACAAACTCCGATTACCACGCGCCTACCCCGCCCATCTGGACCCGGCGGCTCGACAAAGTATTCCTGCATCCTCTACTCGGGCCTACGGTATTCGCCCTGGTTGTGATCGGTGTCTTCCAGACCATCTTCTCTGGCGCTCGCCCCATCATGGACTGGCTCCAGAACATGATTACCGACAGCGGACGATGGATGGGCGTCGTTCTGCCGGATTCTCCGCTCAAATCGCTCCTCATCGAGGGCGTCTGGAGCGGCGTCGGATCCGTCATCGTCTTTCTTCCTCAAATTCTGCTGCTGTTCCTCTTCATAGGAATCCTCGAGGACTCCGGCTACCTCGCCCGCGCGGCTCTTATCGCCGACCGCACCATGTCCAAGTTCGGACTGCAAGGGAAAAGCTTCATCCCGCTCCTGTCCGCCTATGCCTGCGCCGTACCGGCCATCATGGCCACTCGCACCATAGAAAACAAACGCGATCGCATCGCCACCATCCTCATCGCGCCGTTCATGACCTGCTCGGCCCGCCTTCCCGTTTACACCCTGATCATCGCCGCGTTCATCCCCAGCAGACCTCTGCTCGGCCACTTCTTCGGGACTCAGGCGGCAGCGATGCTCGGCCTCTATCTAATCGGATTTCTGGCCGCTATCTTCACTGCCCGAATGCTCAAGTCCACCGTTCTAAAAAGCAATCGGACACCGTTCATGCTGGAAATGCCGCCATATCGCTGGCCTACCTTCCAGTCCCTTGGATTGCGCCTCTACGACCGCTCCATGGCATTCCTCAAACGCGCCGGCACAGTGATCCTCGCGGTTGCCGTTGGGCTCTGGATTCTGGCTCACCTCCCGCTCCACAACGGGCAGGTTCCACAGGTTGCCGACAGCCTCGTCGGCACCATCGGACGGACCATTGAACCCATCATTCGTCCGCTCGGCTTCAATTGGAAAATCGGGGTCGGCTTGATTACGTCGCTGGCCGCCCGTGAAGTCATCATTGGCACGCTTGGCACAATTTATGGGATCGACGACCCAACCCATTCCACCGGTCTCCAACAGGCCCTGCATCAGGATCTCACCGTCGGCAGCGCCCTCGCCCTGCTGATCTTCTTCGCCTTCGCGATGCAGTGTATGTCCACCATGGCCGTCGTCCGCCGGGAAACCGGAAGCTGGAAATGGCCCGCCATCCAGTTCTCCTACATGGGCGGCTTAGCATACGTGTGCGCCTTCGCCGCGAACCACATCGTGGCCTACTTCCACTAGACACCCGCGGCGAAAAGCCTCGATTCGGAAAAACCAGGGACTGACACCGTTCTCGCCCGTTGTCGCCCTCCTGGAAATCAGGGATTTGCCAAGGGCGAGAAGGGCTGTCTGTCCTGCTTTTCCAGCCTGAACACTTCCACCACCGGCTCCTAGGCCACAGGTCCGTTCCAGCTGAAACTTCGGTCCCTCCAGCCCGGACTCAATCACGGTACTTTTGCCCTAAAACCGATGGCATACGCGTACTGCGCCCGTGGACGACAGCCTGTCCATTTCCTGACAACCTGTCGCGCTCGTAAACACCTCGCCCTAACGTTCTATTGGGCTTACGAATGGCGAGCAATCTGCCGAGTAGATTAGTGGCGCAGTGCGGCTCAAGAATCCAATCGACGTGTTGCTCTTCCTCAGCGCACTAGCTGCGATGGGGGCGTGTGCCTGGCTGACCAGCGGTGGCGAGTGGCGCTTTCAAGAAGATGCTCGCTATGTCTGCTACTTCGTCGTCGCATGGCTGGCCGTCCGCCTACGCATCACTTTGCGTAGCTCAAACGAAAGCTACTCGATGTGCTTCGTTTTTGTTCTCATCGCGCTGGTTGAACTAAACCTCTCGCAGACATTAGTAGTATCCTGCTGTGCCATTGTCATCGACGTCATCTGCGAAAAAGCGCTGGGTAATCGCATGCCGTCGGCTTGGGAGAACCTGCTCTCCACCGCTGCCGCCGCCGTTGGCTCCCAGTGGGCCTATCGCAGTCTGCCACTGGACAACTGGCTGGAATGGCCGGTCCGGTTGGTCGTCGCGTCCACCGTTTGCTTTGTGGCCGGCAACGCGCCGCTCGTGATCATGAACGCGTGGAATGGCGACGCTCACTGGCGGCGTCTGATGCGCTCCCTCTACGTTTTCACGTTCCCCTACTACATCGTCGTCGCGATGTTCACCGCCATCTATGCCGCGGTAGTACCTTTCGTCCATTGGTACGCCACCGCCGCGCTCGTGCCCTTAATGCTGGTGGTGCACCATTCGCTCAAGCGGTATGCCCTACAGGTTGACCGCCATCGCGCCGAGGCGGAAAACCTCTCCGCTCTACAAATGAGAACGATGGAAGCCCTGGCTGCCGCAATGGAAAAAGAGGCCGGCTCTCATGAGCACCTCACCCGCATGAGAATTTACGCCGTGGAACTGGGAAAGGCGTTGGGATTGGCCGCCTCCGAAATCGAAGCACTGCGCGCCGCGGCAATCCTCCACGACATCGGTAAGCTTGCCGTACCCGATCACATCACTTGCAAGACCGGCGGGTATACCGCTGAGGAATTGGAAAAGATCAGGATCCACTCCACCATCGGCGAGCGAATCGTCCATCGCGTGAACTTCCCGTATCCGGTGGCCCCACTTGTTCGTTCGCACCACGAGAATTGGGATGGATCCGGTTATCCGGACGGCCTCGCCGGCGAGAATATCCCTTTAGGCGGACGCATACTCGCCGTCGTCGATGCACTCGACTCCCTGGTCACTAGTCGTGCGCGGACAATCACACTGGCCCAGGCGGTCGAGCAGTTGTCAGCCGGCGCCGGAACGCGATTTGATCCCCGGATCATCAAGATTCTCAAGCGAAAATACTCTCAAATCGAGCAGATCTTTACTGCTGCCGCGCAGTCCGTTATCGACCAGGGACCAGCGAAGTACCTCGCCTCCATCGGCGCCGCACGCGGCGAGATGAGCGCCCTCTTTAAACTCCACGACCAGCTGATGCGTGCGCTGAGCACAGTCGAGATTGCTCACGCGCTTCGCACCGGGTTTCGCGACCTCGTGCCCTACGACGCCTTGGCTGTCTACACCGGCTCCACTCCCGACGCCAAAGCGGATGTCGTCTGCGGCGACCGCTCAGCCATTCGCCGCGCCCGCTCCAAGCTGATTCTGAATCTTCCGGAAATCGGCGGCTCAGCCGGCCGCATGGAACTCTACAGCCTCCTCAAAGATCGATTGACTGAGTCGCACCTGCGTACGGCCCGCACCATTCTGCCCCGTATCGCCCAGGCGCTCGACAACCTGCGCCGCTACCAGGCCACGTCAGACTCCGCCGCCACCGACTTTCTCACCAAGTTGCCCAACGCCCAGTCGCTGTTCGCGCGCCTCAAACAGGAACTCGAGAACGCCGCCCACGGGGGCACGGAAATCGCCGTGCTCATGTGCGACCTCGACGGCTTCAAGGCCGTCAACGATACCCTGGGCCATCTCGCCGGAAATCGCGTCCTGCAGGAGGTGGCACAAGCCTTCCGCGCTCACACTCGCGACGTCGACTACGTGGCGCGCTTAGGCGGAGATGAATTTGTTCTGATCCTGCCCGGAATGAGTCGCGATGCCGTCGAAGCCAGAATCTCCGGCCTTCGCCGCGTTGTGAAGGACGCTGGTATGCGCGGTTGCGGAGCCAGCGTGATCGGCGCCAGCTTCGGCGCGGCCCGCTTCCCCCACGACGGCTCAGAGTGCGACGACCTGGTAGCCGTCGCCGATCAACGCATGTACGAAGAGAAACGCCGCCGCCATAGCCAGGCTGAACCCTTCCCCGTAGAGACGCCAGAAGTCGCCGAACAAATAATGTAATCGTCGCTACAGCCGGTCCCACACCCATCCAACGCCACGAAACGCTGGCTCTCGCTACAGTCATAGGAAAAGCGCGCCGATTGATGGAGCATGGACGCGCACTCGTGGGACCGCTGTCTCAGCATGATCGGCTATGGCTCCGACCGCTTAAAGCGGGGCGACTTCGACAATGCCCGCAAAGCCCTCGCAGCCGTCCTGGTGGAATCCCGAGTCTTTCCCGCGGGTGACGCCCGTGACCTTCAGTCCCTCGCCTTATATAACCTGAGCCTCATGCTGAGTAAGCAAGGTCACGCCGGAGAATCCGCCCAGGTTCGGGAACGTGCATCTGCCGCCCTCCCTGCCGTCGAGTCTCGCGAGCGCCCAGCCGCCTA
The DNA here is from genome assembly GCA_038212445.1 of Bryobacterales bacterium. Lineage (GTDB taxonomy): Bacteria > Acidobacteriota > Terriglobia > Bryobacterales > Bryobacteraceae > TMP-7. The sequence continues at coordinate 138,409 of JBBQUM010000003.1, read as the reverse complement.
TCTGGCGATGCTCGGCGACGTCCTTTCTGAATTGGGCGCCCATCGCAAAGCCATCCCCTACTACGAGGAGTGCGTGAAGCTCCTTCTCGATGCACAGGACCCGGTGGCCGTGGCCGATATGCTCTGGCGCGCCGGCAAAGCGTACTCGCAGTGCGGCCTAAGCGATCATGCCGCCATTCCCTTACGCGCCGCAGCCAGAGTCTTTCGAACTCGCCCCGAGGATCCACGCTTCCCCGTAGTCTTGATCTCACTGGGCAACGCACTGCGCCGGTCCGCTCCCGTCGAGGCCGAGTCCTGCTACCGCGAAGCCGCCCTCGTCTGGACAGGACGCGGCCACCTCGAGTCCGCCACCGCCGCATGGGTCAATCTCGGAGTCCTCTGCTCCGAGCAGGACCGTCTGGATGAAGCGCTGGCCTTCTATGAGCAGGCGCTACATATTCGCCAGGCTGCCGCCGGCACTCCCAAAGACAGGCTGGGCACACTGCATAACAACATCGCCAACTGCTACCGGCGAAGGAGCAATTTCATCAAGGCGCGCCATTCGGTGGAACTCGCTCTGAAGTTCCTCGAGCCCGGCGGCGGGCCTGTCCTCGGTTCGGCCTACGGTACCCGCGCGCTGATCTCTCGCGATCAGGGTAACGACGCCGACGCCGTCGCCTGGTTCCGCAAAGCTACAGCGCATTTCAAGCAGCAGGCGAGTCCCAACATCGAGACCATGCTTGAGGAGTTGGAGAATGAAGCGGCTGCTTTGAGACGGCTCGGCCGCGTGCTCGAAGCCGTCGCCGCCGAGCAACACGCTGTGTGCCTCAAAGCCTCCATCCAAGCCGTGCCCGCTTCAACCCAGGATCTCAGTGACCTCGGTGTCGCCAGTCCAGGCGCCGTCTTCGTTGAACTCGAATATGGACTGCGCCCGCGAAACGGCACCGGCAAACTCGAGGTGGGAGGCTTGGCTGACCGCCTCTGGACACTAACCCGCAGCCTCAATGTCGGCCGCTACGGCGGCACCGTGGCCACTCCCGAAAGCTCCACCGTCATGTTCTACGCCGACAACGCTGAGATCCTTTATAGTGCGATTTATCCCACTCTCGCCAGTGAGCCTCTCTGCCGCGGTGCCCGCATTACCATCCGGCAAGGCAGCGCACAACGCGAATTGCTCCTGCCAGGCACCGTCATGTAGTCACTATTCGCGCAAAGCCTCCATCGGATCGATGCGCGTAGCTCGCCTCGCCGGAATCCACGTCGCAAAGAGCGTCGTCGTGGCCACAAAAACCACCGCACCCGCGAAGGTCGCCGGATCAAACGCGTCCAGCCGGATCAGCATGTGCGCCACCAACCGGCTGACCATGTAAGCAGCAGCGGTGCCCAGGGCCAGTCCCGCCAGCGCCATCGTCATGCCCTCGCGAATCACCATGGAAATCACGTGGAACGGCTGCGCTCCCATCGCGATGCGAATTCCGAATTCATGCGAACGCTGGCTGACCGCGTACGACATGACACTGTACAGTCCCAACGCTGAAAGCGTCAGGCACATGATCCCCAGAGCCGCCGTCAAACTGGCCGCGATTTTCTGCCCCACTAACGCCACCTGCGTATATTCCTCGAGCGCCACTGCATGAAAACCGCGGCGTCCGCGTCCACTCCCGCCACCGTGCGGCGCAGCGCAGGAATGAACTCGCTGAACTCCCGCGTCGTCCGGACAAATAGATAGAGCTCCGGACTCGGCGAGTAGTTGCGCTCAAAGGGCAGGTAGAAAAATGGCCGCGGGGCTTCCGCCGGATGAAAATACTTTCCGTCGGCGGCAAGGCCCACCACAGTCGCCCATTCGCCCTGCAGTTTCACCTTCCGCCCAACTGCATCCAGTCCCCGAAAATATCGAGCCGCGAAGGCTTGGTTCACAATCAGCACAGGCGGCGCGTTCAGATCGTCCTTCACCGTAAAATCGCGCCCCGCCAGCAGCGGAATCCGCAAAGTTTGAAAATATCCCGGGCCAACCACCGACCGATTCACCGTAGTCTGCTCGCCCCGGGCCGGCGTGTACTCCAGCGTCTCCACCCGGTTGTACGGTCCGCCATTCGTACTCATCGGTACGAAGTCAGAGAAACTGACCGACTCCACACCGGGTGTTGTCTCAAGTTGCTGTCTCAGCCGGGCCGCAAAGCTGTGGACCTCATCGCGCGAGTAAGTGGCGCTCTCGATGAAGAACCGCCCGAAAAGCACGTTCCGCGTATCGAATCCCCGGTGAATCGAACGCGTGTTCTGGAAACTCCGCAGGAATAACCCGGACCCGATCAGTGCCACCGACGCCAGCGCTACCTCCATCACGATCAGGACGCTGCGGGTTCGTTTGCTCGACGCGCTCGGCGTGCCCGAGCGTCCGCCATCCTTCAGGCTTTCATTCACACTCGACCGCAGCGAAACAAACGCCGGCACAGCCCCCGCGATGATTGCCACCACCACGCAAATCAACGCCGAGAACGCAAACACTCGCCCGTTCAAGTTCGTGTTGGTCAGAATCGGCAGACCTGTACTAGGCACCAGCGCCGGCAGTGATCCCAGCATCCAGAGCAGAATCGGGAATCCGATCAGCGTCGCGCCTGCAGCCAGAACGAACGTTTCAGTCAGCAGTTGACGCGCAATCCTCATCCGCCCGGCGCCAAGCGCAAGCCTCACTCCAAATTCGCGTTGACGCGCCACCGAGCGCGCCAGCAGAAGATTCGCCACGTTCGCGCAAACAATCAGTAGCACCACTAGCGCCACCACCATCAGGATCCGCAGCGGTAAGTCGCTGCAAGGCTCGCCGAAAAGGTCTTTGCTTCCGCCGCAGGATAGTGTCGAACATCCTGTCCCCTCGATCCGTCAGCACCGAGGCGTTCAGCGTCCCAATGTGTACGCCGGTCGGAATCGGAATCCAGATGTCCAGGTACATGATGGAGACAGTCCCGTGAAAGCTCGGCTTAATGTCCGAAAATGGGATTTAGCGGACTGCCGGTGCCCCCACCATCAGTTTCCACGACTCCTCGTCCTGGCCAATGCTCACCCGGTTGCCCCCACGCACCAGCGGTAGCCGCAATAATTTAGGATCCCTCTCAATGCGGCCCAATAAATCGGTGTCAGAGACCTTGAGATACTTCAACCCCGCATCGCTATACGACTTCCCCTCGACATCCAAGAGCCCTGTCAGCCCAAAACGATCGACGAACCTCCTGATCTCTCCCGCCGCCATCGGCTTCCTCTGAAGATCCACCATCTGAATGTCCACGCGCCGCTCTTTGAAAAAACGCTCCGCCGCCCGCGTCGCCTGCGAACCCTTCACACCGAAGATCTGGACCGTCGCCATAGCTCGATTCTCCCAAGCGCCCATCCGCGTTTGCCGGTTTTCACGCGTGATATTCTAGTCAGACTAAGCGTCAGGCTCCGCATAGTACTAGCCGAAGGGGTGAGGTACTGTTATCGGACGTCCTTTCCCCACGCTGGATGTTGAATAAATGGAAACCCAACGCTTCCTGCGATTAAGGGAGTTGTTTGATCAGGCGATGCAACTTCCGCCGGATCAACGAGCCGCGTTCGCTGCATCGTCTTGCGGCAACGACGCTCAATTTCACCAGGAACTCATCGAACTGCTCGACGCTCAACGCCAGGCCGGTTCCTACATCCCCGCGCCTCCACCCGGACGCCCCAATCAGGTCCCCGAACGCATCGGCGCTTACAAGATTCTCAGCCGGCTCGGTCAGGGCGGAATGGGCGTCGTCTACCTCGCCCTCCGTGACGACGGCGCCTTCACCAAAAAGGTAGCCCTCAAACTTATCCGCGAAGGACTCCAGGATCAGGAACTGCTTGAGCGCTTCCGCTCCGAACGGCAGGTGCTGGCCGCCCTTGAACACCCCAATATCGCCCGCATCCTCGACGGCGGCGACACCCAGGGCGGCGCGCCTTACTACGTCATGGAGTTCGTCGAGGGCGAACCGCTCGACGAGTACTGCCGCAACCTGAACCTTGGTCTCGAGTCGCGCATCCGCCTCTTTCAACAGCTCTGTACCGCCGTCGCCTACCTGCACTGGAAGCAGATCCTCCACCGCGACCTCAAGCCCGGCAACATTCTCGTCACCCCTGAGGGTACGGTTAAACTGCTCGACTTCGGAATCGCCAAAGTGCTCTCCGTCGGTGCGCCCGACCTCACCGGCGCCCAGCCCAGTCCGCTCACTCCCGCCTACGCCAGCCCCGAACAACTCGCCGGCCGCACCATTGGACCGCCCGCCGATGTCTACGCCCTCGGAGTCATCCTTTATCAGTTGATCAGCGGATCGCTGCCTGACCCCATCACCATTCATCCACCCAGCCTGCTCATCCCCGACGATGCCGAAACCCGTCGCAAGGTCAGCGGCGACCTCGACTCTGTCACCCTCAAAGCGCTCGAACGCGATCCTGCCCGCCGCTACCAGACTCCCGCTGCCCTCGCCGAGGATCTCCAACACTTTCTCGATCAGCGCCCCGTCACCGCTCATCCCGTCGGTGCGCCGGTCCGGGCCTTCCGCTTCCTCGGACGCCACAAACTGGGCTTCGCAGGCGCCGTCCTTCTGCTCGCCCTGCTGGCCGCCGGATCCTACTTCACCTACCGTTCGCTCACCGACAGCAAAGTGCTCGGCGAGAAGGATGCGCAAATCCAAAAACTGCTCGACGCGCTCAACCGTCCCACTGCCTCCACCACCGACCCTCAAGCTGTCGACGGAATCCTCTCCGACGTGAAAAAGCTGCGCGAGAGCCTCCAGAGCAATCTCATGCGGAACGACGATACCTCTCCGCAACAAACCGAACTTCGGAAGGCCGTCCTCGATCGCTCCACCCGTTACCTCGAATCCCTCAAGCCGGTGGTGGAGAAGAGCGCCGCCGTGGCCCGCGAAGTCGGCTATACCTACATCGCCATCGGCGACGCTCATGAAAGCGGTAAGCGTCCCGAACAGGCCAATAAGCCCGCCGCCGTAGCCAGCTTCACCGCCGCCGCCCAGGCTTTGGCGCAGGCAGCCGCCTATGATCCGCAGGATCCTGGAGTCCACGCGAGACTTGAGGATCTGGAACGGCGCTTGGGTGCTCTCGAGGCCCAAATGCCGGCCGCCGCCATCGCCGTCCTCCATCCCGTCAACGACAACCCGCCACCGGTCGAATCTCCGGCGCCCGTTGCAACGAAACAGTCGCCGGTCGACACCAAACAGGTAGTGACCCGTCCGCCCCCTGAACCGCCGCCTCCTGCGCCGGTAGCTCAACCACCCGCGGCGGCCGGTGAGTCTGCGGCTACCATGCGCGCCCGGCAGGAACTACAGGACCGCTTCATCACCGCCTCGGCTCGCGTCCAGTCCACCGACCAGGGCTTCGAAAAGCTGAAGTCCGACCTCGCCGCCAAAGGACTGTCCCCCCGGCCCCAGGTTGTGGCCGACGTTATGCGTATGAAGATATTGCTCCAGCAGTCTCAAGCCGATATCTCCCGTGGAGACTTAACCTCAGCGGGCGAAGCCATCGGCATCGTTGAAGCGCTCACCGCCCGTGTTGAAAAAGAAATTGGACGCTGAGTCGATTTTCTGAAGAAATTTGCGGATCGTTTCCGCTATTGATGTTGAAGGCATTTGGAGAGGACCGAAAGATGATGTACCGTTTGCTATCCCGCTTCGCAGTCGCGGCCACGCTGGCTGCCGGCGCTCTTGCCCTCGTTGCCGGGCAGGCCCCGCCCGCAAAGAAAGCGCCTGCCGCCGCAGCCGCCAAACCAGCCGCCACGCTCACCGACAAGCTTGTGCAGATGATCAAGATGAAGATGCCCGACGCTACCATCCTGAAGGCGGCTGGCAATGGCGGAGCCAGCCTCGGCGCCGACGACCTTATCCGTCTCAAGGAAGCCGGCGCGTCCGACAGTCTCCTGGTCACTCTCGCCTCAGGCGGTGCCCCACCGTCCGCGCCGGCACCCGCTCCCGCCGTCAAAGCTGCCGCACCCACTCGTGCACCCGCGGCTAGCTACAACACCGATCTCGCCAGCCTCAATTGCGAAATCCCCGCCGGCCAGCGCAAGCGTATTATCGCCCTCAAGAACTTCGAATACGGGGCCGTAAAGTCCACCGATCAGGCCCTGCTCAACACTCAGGGCAACATCGGTAACGGCATGACCGCCCTCGCCGTCAAGCGCATCCAGGAAGCACAGAAGTACCGCACGGTGGAGCGCGAGAACATTCAGTCCGTGCTCGCCGAACAGGACTTCGGCGCCAGTTCGCGAGTCAAGAAGGGGACCAACTCGAAGGTCGGCAACATCCTCGGCGCCGACGCCATCCTGCTTGGCACCATCACCGTCTTTGGCCGCGACGACAAGAAAACCAATATCGGCGGCGTCGGCGGTAAGTGGCTCGGGCCCGCCGCCGGCATGAAGCTGAAGCTTGGCGAGGATAAGGCCGTAGTCGCCGTCTCCTACCGCCTCATCGACGCCGAAACCTCCGAAACCATTGCCAGCGGCGAGGCCCGCGGCGAGTCCAAGCGCAAATCCAAGGGCTTCGATCTCGGCGCGTTCGGCAGCGGCGGCGGCGCAGCCGGCGGCGTCGACATGACCAGTTCCAACTTCGCCCAAACCATCATCGGCGAAGCCACCATGGACTGTATGGACAAACTGATGGCCGACCTCAATGGCAGCGAGAGCAAAATTCCGCTGCGCTCCATCGACATCGATACCCGCATCGCCGACATCAACGGCAACCAGGTCTACGTGTCCAGCGGCAGCGCCGACGGGGTCCAGAAGTGCGACCGCTTCGTCGTCAGCAAAATCGTCAAGGAAATTCGTGACCCCGTCACTAAGGATCTGCTCGACATGCAGTTGGAAAAGGTCGGCGACCTCGTCATTACCGAGGTTCGCGAGCGTATCGCCATCGGCGCCTTCAACGGACATGCCGCACCCCAGGTCGGGTTTGCTGTCCGTAAAGTCCTGCCGCCGGCCAAATAGAAACGAGATTCAGGAGACTCAATGAAACGCTACTTACCGATACTGCTGTGCGCAGCCGCGCTCGCGCTGCCCCTCGCCGCCCAGAAGAAGAGCATCGACATCAAGCCGTTTGAATATTCCACCGTCATGACCGATATCCAGGCCGTCTTCGGCACCCAGGTGAACGTTGGCCAGGGGATCTCGGCACTGCTCGTCAAGCGCGTGTCCCAGGGCGGCAAGTTCACCGTCGTCGAACGCGCCCGCGTCGGCGAGTTGATCAAGGAGCAGGATTTTGGAGCCAGCGGCCGCGTCAAGAAAGGCTCCCAGGCTCGCATCGGACAAATCCGAGGCGCCGACTTCATCCTCTCCGGCGACATCGTCACCTTCGGCCGCGACGACAGCCGTAAGCGCGCCGGCGTCGGCGTCATCGTTCCCGGCGCAGGCGGCGCGGGCGGCGGTTACAAGTCGGAAGGCAAAGCGGTGGTAGTGCTCAATTACCGCATCCTCGACGCCGAGACCAGTGAAGTGGTGTCGGCCGGCGAAGCCCGCGGCGAGTCCAAACGCACCAGCAAAGGCGGCGGCGCTGCGCTGTTCATCGGCGGCGTCGGCGCCGGCGGTTTCGTCGATATGGCTAAATCGAATTTCGCCGAGACCATCATCGGCGAGGCCGTCATGGCGGCCTGCGACAAACTCGCCGAACAGATCAACGGACAAGCACTGTCAGCCTCCTCGCGCGACAGCTCCATCGAGGGCGCCGTGGCCACAGTCGAAGGCGGACAGGTCTACCTCAACGTCGGCTCCTCCTCGGGCGTCGCTGTCGGCGACGTTTTCCAGATCGAACACGTCGTCCGCGAAGTGCGTGACCCCGCCACCAAGGAAGTGCTCGACGTCGTCACGGCTCCGGTAGGCTCGGTCACCGTCAGTTCGGTGCGCGAGAAGATTGCCATCGGCACGTTCTCCGGCTCTACCCAGCCGAAGGCAGGCGACAAGGCCACCAAGAAGTAGAGGACTGTATGAAGAAAGCTGTAGCTGTACTTTTACTGGTATCCGCTGTGGGCTGCCTCGCGCAGTCCACTGACACCGCCCTCGCCATCCTCGAACAGCGACGCGGTCGCGCGTCCGTATCGGATGTTCGCGGACTCTCGAGCGGGCTCTCCTACGACGCCAATCAGTATCGCAGCGGACAGGAGGGCTACTCCGCCCGCATGGTCCGCGCCGCCAAAACGCTCGCCTACCTCAACGCCATGCGCAACGCCACAGGTATGGATGTCGGCATGGGCCTCGCCCTGGCCGGCGCCTACGAGAATGTCGGCGCAATGCAACTCTCCGGGTCCGACCCGCGCTACCTCGATCGCAATGGAGCCATTCTCAGCTACCAGAACTCCTACCTGATGCTGAACCAGCTCAACGCTCAGTATCCGAACGACCCCCGCATCACCGGCCAGATCTCCATGGTCGCAGGTCGGGTCCGGGCTCTCGGCGGATCCTTGCCAATATGGGTCTCCATGCCGTACGGCGGTCAGCAGATGGAGCGTCCCAGCGGCATCCCGGAGCAGCACATCCCGGTCGCAAAAGGCCAGCCGGCATCGTTCGACATGCCCCGCCTCGATTGGGCGAAAGTCCCGGAAGCCTCCCGCAAAGCCTGCGGCGAGTCACTCGAACGCTACATCGGAGCAGCCGCATCCGCACAGGGCGCGATGAGCGTCCTCGATAGCCTCCGGATGTCAGTAGAGAGCCGCGGCTTGTCTCTCAGAGCCGACTACATCACCGGAGCCGCACGCCTCCAGGACCGTATGCGCAGTGCTCGCGAAAGTCTCGACCACGCAGACTGCGCCAAGGCCGACGAGTGGCTGAGTATGGCAGAAGGCGAGACCAAACGTCTTTTGAAGGACTTGGGCCAGTAGGCAACCGGTTGCAGCCCGTAGCGAAAAACCTCGATTCGGAAAAGCCAGGGACGCCGTCGCACCAATTCTGCCGGCCTCCAAACTCCATGCAGACTTCCACCTTCGCGTTCGAAATGTTGAAGGAGTTGTAGATGATCGCGCCGTGTCTCTAAGGGCCGACTACATCACCGGAGCCGCACGCCTGCAGGAGCGTATGCGCAGCGCTCGCGAAAGCCTCGACCACGCCGACTGCGCCAAGGCCAACGAATGGCTGGGTATGGCCGAAGGCGAGACCAAACGTCTTTTGAAGGACTTAGGCCAGTAGGCAACCGGTTGCAGCCCGTAGCGAAAAACCTCGATTCGGAAAAGCCAGGGACTGACACCGTTTTCGCCGTTGTCACCCTCCAAGAACCAAAGATTTGCCAAGGGCGAAGAGGGCTGTCTGTCCTGCTTTTCCAGCCTGAACTACTTCTGCCAAAACGGCTAGGACGCTTATTTAGCCTCGTCGGAGAAATCTGTGGGTCACCGATACGCTCCAATGGGCGCCGGAAGCTCGGCTCGCGCAGCCCGCGAACCCGATGTGGGATAGCGCGGCTTCAGCTTTTCCTGTTCGTAGCCAGTTGGCTCTCGAACTAGTTTGCCCTCTACGGTAAACGCTACCCCGTCACACTGGAGTAATCGCGTCCGCGCGACGCGAACACTATGCCTTTCAGCCCCTTGGCCCCGGTTCCCGGCACCAGAATCGGGTCTACGACATCACCACGCAGATCGGCGCCGGCGGCATGGGTGAGGCCGGTAAATTAACGTCGGGAGGCTTCGGATGTATCCTATAGTCTTGCGGTGAAGGCGAGCTCAGCAAGCACACTCGCGCAGGTCAACAACAGAGGGAGCAACCACCCGCCGGCTCATCGACAACGGCTGCTCAGGCCGATGAACCCCAACCCCCAGCGCGCGCGACGGGGGTTTCGGGAGGCCCGGGGGTGCGATCGCGGGTGTCTGTTGTCATTAGGGCGTCCGCGAGATTAGATTGCCCCACTTCACCCAAGGCAACGGATGAAAAATAATCACCGACCAAACTACGGCCTGGACGCGCCGCGCGCCGTGCGCAATCTGTTCATCGTCGCTGCGCTGGGCATCATCTCACTGATCACGAGGCTGCTGGGTGTGTGGTCAAGGCATGACCTCATCGCGGTGATCGCGCGCCCACTGATCGGGGCCGGCCTGAGCTGCGGAGCGATGGGCTTGTGGATGGTTTACGACAGCAAGATCGGCAAGGTGCGCGAGCGCGAAGATTATCTCGACAAGATTGTCTGGCGGGGTGATGAGCGCGTGCTGGATGTGGGATGTGGTCTGGGATTGTTTCTCATCGGCGCGGCCAAGCGTCTCAAGACCGGCCGCGCGGTCGGGATCGACTTGTGGCAGGCCGAGGATCTCAGTGGGAACACGCCGGCCGGCACGCTTAACAACGCCACGATCGAAGGCGTGGCCGACAAGGTTGAAGTACACACGGGTGATGCGCGCAAGTTGCCGTTCGACGACGCGAGCTTCAACGTCGTCCTCTCGAGCATGGCGTTGCACAACATCTATAACGCCGACGAGCGGCAAACCGCCGTGCGCGAGATCGCGCGGGTGCTCAAGTCCGGCGGGCGTGTGCTGATCCTGGACGTGCGCCACACCAACCAATACGCCGCCACCCTGCGCGATGCCGGCCTCGATGCGCGGTGCGTCCAGGGAATCGGCTCATACCTGCTGACCGTGATCAGTCTTGGATCGATTCGCTGGGGATACGTTATCGGCAGCAAGTCGTGAGCAAGCTAGACAGCGCCGAAGAAGCGTCGATCGCATTCCAGCGGACCTTCGACTTCGCCGACTACCTGCAGCAAGATCGCACCGGGCACCAAGAACGCGTCGCGTTGCGCCGAATCACTCCTGAGTAGTCGCGCAGCGTTTATCGATCCCGCGGCTCGCGCGGGTCTGGAGCGGTTTATGGTAGAGATTCTTCGCCGCCCGCTTCCGCGCCATGGAACTGATCACGATTCTAAACCGCTGCCATCGTTTCCGAGGTTTTGTCTACCAGCACGCCCACTTCAGTGCCGACAAGAAGAGCATCGAAGTGGCCGTGCGACCGCGCAAGGGTTCGGCCGCAGTCTGCTCGCGCTGCCATTTGCCGGCACCCGGTTACGACCAGCTCGCCGAACGGCGCTTTGAGTTCATTCCCCTGTGGGGGTTTCTCGTCTTCCTTCTGTACACCATGCGCCGCGTCAACTGTCGCCGCTGCGGCATTGTAGCTGTCGAGGAAGTGCCCTGGGGCGATGGCAAGCGTACTTGACCAACGCCTATATGCTGTTTCTGGCCCGCTGGGCGCGTCGCCTTTCGTGGAAGGAAACGGCCGAAGCATTCCATACTTCATGGGACAAGGTTTTCGACGCCGTCGAGCATGTCGTCACTTTTGGACTGGGGCATCGCACTCTCGGCCAGATCGACGCCATCGGAGTCGACGAGATCCAGTACGCCAAAGGCCACAAGTACCTGACGTTCGTTTACCTGAAAGGATTCGATCGTTCTTTCTTTTCCGACCCAAAGCAGGCGCGTAACGTCGAGGTCGATCTGAAGGATTCTTCACCATGATCGGCGACGAAGTGGCCTCCAAGATCGTTTTCGTCTGTTCCGATATGTGGGAGCCCTATTTGAAGGTCATCCGCGAGAAGTGCTCCGAGGCTCCCATATCCTCGATCGTTTCCATATCGTGGCGAAGATGAACAAGGCTCTCGATGAGGTCCGCGCCGGAGAATCGCGCCGTATGGCCATGGAAGGCCGGACGCCCGTCCTGAAGAAGTCACGCTGGCTGCTGCTCAAACGTGAATAGAATCTGAAGACCGAACAGCGCTTCCGGCTCCGCGACCTCCTCCGCTACAACCTGAGAACCGTCCGCGCGTACCTTCTTAAGGAAGCCTTTCAGCAACTCTGGGACTACAACGCCGCCACCTGGGCTGGGAAATTTCTCGACGAATGGTGCCGTCAGGTGATGCGCTCCCGCATCGAGCCCATGAAGAAGATCGCTCGCTCATTGCGCCAGCACCGCGAACTGATCCTCAACTATTTCCGCGCGCAAAAGCTGCTCTCCAGCGGCGTCGTCGAGGGTCTAAACAACAAAGCCAAAGTCACCATGAGAAAATCCTACGGGTTCCGCACCTTCCGCTGCCTCGAACTCGCGCTCTATCACTCACTTGGCAAACTGCCCGAGCCCGAATCAACCCACAAGTTTTTCTGACGAACCCTTATTTAAGCCACTTCACCGTCACCGGCTGCTTGCGCTCACACGCGATCGTATCGCCCACTCCGCCGGCAATCAGCGCGCAAGCACCCCCCGTGGCGGCACGCAACGCTAAGTCCTTCGTCTGCCCCGACGCCGTCGCACAATTCTGACGGCCTCCAAACTCCATGCAGACTTCCACCTTCGCGTTCGAAATATTGAATGAGTTGTAAATGATCGCGGCGAACACCAGCGCGACAAAAGCAACTCCAACTAACGCCGGCTTGTTCACGCTTGCGGAGCCTCGATAAAGAAGCTGCCCATCTTTCGGAATTTGTCGTAGCGCTCGTCAATCAGCTCCGTCGGCGATTTGCCCGACAGCAGGGCCAGCTCGCCGCGCAGCACGTTGCGCAGATTTTCAGCCGCCGTATCATGATCCGTCTGCGCACCCGTCGGCGGCTCCGGCACAATTACGTCGACAATCCCTAGTTCCTTCAAATCCGGCGCCGTCATCTTCAAAGCCGCAGCCGCATCCGGAGCCTTCCCTGCGTCGCGATAGATAATGGCCGCGCAGCTTTCGGGCGAAATCACCGAGTAAACCGCATTCTCCAGAATCAGGATCCGGTTGCCCACGCCCAACGCCAGCGCGCCGCCGCTCCCGCCCTCGCCGATGATCACGACGATGATCGGGACCCCCAGCCGCGACATCTCCCTCAGGTTCACGGCAATTGCTTCCGCCTGCCCGCGCTCCTCTGCGTCAATGCCCGGATAAGCGCCAGGTGTATCCAACAGAGTGACAATCGGCCGTCCAAATTTCGCCGCCAGCCACATCGCCCGCATCGCTTTGCGGTATCCCTCCGGCTTCGGCATTCCGAAATTCCGGTGCAGCTTCTGCTTGGTGTCGCGACCCTTTTGCTGCGCCACCACCATCACCGGCTTGCCGTCAAAGAAACCCATCCCCGCTACAATCGCGGAATCTTCACCAAAGGCGCGATCGCCATGGATCTCCTGGAAACCGGTAAAGAGCCGCTGGATGTAATCGAGCGAGTGTGGACGCTTCGGGTGCCGTGCGAGTTGAACGCGTTCCCAAGCGGCGTTTGTCACCGGCCCGGCCGGAGCCTGTTGAACTGTGTCTGCCATGTTAGCGAGCGAGAATCTCCATCGCCTCTGGACCGCAAATCCGAGCGACTTCCGCCAGGAACTCACGGTCAGGCCGGACTTTCACCGGCACATCCAGGATAACCGAGAAGTCCCGCGGCTTTTCCAGTCGTAAGCGAACTTCCGTTGGCCCGTTCTTGCGGCTGAATAACTGGTTCAGCTCCGCAGCACCGTCCGCCACTCCGTTTTTGTCCACCCAGACCCGTATCGAAATCAAGGTGGGAAGGTCCACCCGCACGTTGTCCAGCGGAATGATGTCCTGAATATTCAGCTTCGGCGCAGCATTTTCCTCCGGCATCACCGTCGCCTTCACCAGCACAGCCTTCTCCTCCTGAAGGAAATTGATGAGGCGCTCATACTGCGTCGAAAACAACATCGCCTCGATTGTGCCGGTAAGATCCTCCAACTGCATCGACGCCCACGGCTTGCCCTCTTTTGACCGTCGTCGTGCAATTCCGCCCAGCATCCCGCACATCTTCACTTCCGTGCCCTTCTCCAAATCGCTTTCCTGGATGTTGGCGGTCGTGTGCGTCGACAGGTCAGCTACCTTATCGGCGAACTCGTCCAGCGGATGGCCGGTCACATAAAAGCCAAGCAATTCCTTCTCGCCTGCCAGCTTCTCTTTGCCCGTCAAATCCGGGACCTTCGGCAACGGATGGTCTTCAGGTGGCGCTGACGCCATCAGATCGGCGAACAACCCGCTCTGACCCGATTCGCGATCGCGAGCCGCCCGCTGACCCGATTCGATCGCGCCATCCAGCACCGCCATCAGTTGCGACCGCGTTCCTTCCAATCCATCCATGGCCCCCGACTTGATCAGCGATTCAATCACTCGCCGGTTCACCGACCCCATATCAATCCGGTCGCAAAATTCGAAGATCGACTTGAATGGACCACCTTCGTCCCGTGCCTTGATGATCGCTTCCACCGCACCGCCGCCGACATTCTTAATCGCGCAAAGTCCGAACCGGATCGCGTTGGCGGTGTGGCCCACCTCCGGCGTGAAGTCCTGGAACGAGGCGTTGACGTCCGGCGGCATCACCTTGATGCTCATGTCCCGGCACTCGTTGATGTACTTCACCACCTTCGCGGTGTTCCCGGTTTCCGACGTGAGCAGCGCGCTCATGAATTCCACCGGATAATTCGCTTTCAGATAGGCGGTGGTGTACGCCAGAATCGCGTACGCGGCCGAGTGTGACTTGTTGAAACCGTAACCCGCAAACTGCTCCATCAGGTCGAAAATCTTCTCGACCTTCTTCGGATTGAACCCCTTCTCCTTGGCCCCCGCAATGAAGCGGACCCGCTGCTTGGCCATCTCCTCGGCATTCTTCTTGCCCATCGCGCGGCGCAGCAGATCGGCGTCGCCCAGCGAATAGCCGGCCACCACGTTGGAAATCCGCATCACCTGTTCCTGGTAAACGATGACGCCAAGTGTTTCTTCCAGCAGGCCCTTCAACTCCGGCAGATCGTAGACCACCGGCTTCTTGCCGTGCTTGCGATCGATGAAGTCGTCAATCATGCCGCCCTGGATCGGCCCCGGACGGTAGAGCGCATTCAGCGCGCAAAGGTCTTCCACACGCGTGGGTTGGTAGCGGCGCAGAATGTCCCGCATTCCCGGAGATTCAAACTGGAATACGCCGGAGGTCAGACCGCGCGCAAAAATGTCGTAGCTCTTTGGATCATCGAGCGGAAAATCGTCCGGGTCCAGGCGAATCTTGCGCGTTTTCTCAATCCAGTTCAACGCGTCGTGAATGATGGTGAGCGTCGTCAGCCCCAGAAAGTCCATCTTCAGAAGCTGTAATTTGTCGAGCCCGTTCATGTCGAACTGGGTCACGATTTCATCCCGGTTCGTCTTGTAAAGCGGGACCAACTCCTGTAGCGGAACCGGTGAAATCACCACTCCTGCCGCATGCACCCCGGCATTGCGCGCCAGCCCCTCGATCTTCTGCGAAACTTCGAGAATCTCCCGCACCAGCGGATTCGCCTTGGCCGCTTCTTCGAACCCCGGCTCCTTCTTGATGGCGTCCTTGAGCTTGATATTGAGTTCGTTGGGGACGAGCTTGGTAAGCTTCTCCACCTCGCCAAACGACATATCGAGCGCCCGTCCCACATCTTTGATTGCGGCGCGCGTAGCCAGCGAACCAAACGTGATGATCTGCGCCACCTGCTCCCGCCCGTACTTCTCGGTGACGTACTGAATCACCTCACCGCGGCGGCGCGTGCAGAAATCGACGTCAACGTCGGGGAAGCTGACGCGCTCCGGATTCAGAAAACGCTCAAACAACAAGTCGTACTGCAGCGGGTCCACGTCGGTGATCTGCATGGCGTAGCTCACCAGCGAACCTGCAGCCGAACCACGGCCCGGCCCCACCGGGATGCCTACAGATTTTGCAAACCGTATGAAGTCCCAGACAATCAGGAAGTAGCCTGAGAACTGCATCTGCTGGATCATCTTGATCTCGCGGTCCAGCCGTTCGGCATATTCTGCGAGGTCGTGTTTCAGATAACCGTTGGCGCGCTGAGCCTCCAACCGGCCGCGCCGCTTTTCGAAGCCCTGCCGCGCTACGTACTCGAAATACGTATCGATCGAGTGGCTTTCCGGAACATCGAATTTCGGGAACGGATCCTTGACCTTGTCAAGCTTGATCTGGCATCGCTGCGCAATGTCCCAGGTGATGTCCAGCGCGTGCTCGACATCAGAAAACAGCGCCATCATCTCGGCGCGGCTGCGTATGAAGAATGCCTCGGTGGAAAAGCGCATCCGGTTGGGATCCGACATGGTCTTGCCGGTCTGGATGCAAAGCAGGATTTCGTGCGCCCGCGCGTCAGCCTTGCGCAGGTAATGCGAGTCGTTAGTGGCCACCAGCGGGATGCCGGTCTCAGCCGCCAGGCGATAGACGCCCGGCATGATCTGCTTGTCCTGCTCGAGCCCGTGGTCCTGGATTTCAAGGAAGAAATTTCCCTTGCCAAACATGTCCTGGTATTCGTAAGCCAGCCGCCGCGCGTCCTGCTGGCGGTCAGAGCCGATCGTCTCGTTGATATCGCCGCGCAGACAGGCAGACAAGCAGATCAGACCTTTGGAATGCTGCGCCAGGAGATCTTTGTCGATGCGCGGTTTGTAGTAGAAGCCTTCCAGATAGGCCGTCGAGACCAACTTGATGAGGTTGCGGTACCCCTCCTGGTTTTCACAGAGAACCAGCAGGTGGTTGTAACGGTTTGAATCGTTCTTCACCGAGTGCGACTGCTGCGTCACATAGAGCTCGCAGCCGATCACCGGATGGACGCCCTTGTCCTTGGCTTTGTTATAGAACTCCACCGCACCGAAAAGATTGCCGTGGTCGGTCATCGCGACAGAAGGCATCTTCTGTTCCACCACGAGGTCCATCAACTGCCCGATCTCGCAAGCCCCATCAAGAAGCGAATAATCGGTATGGCAATGGAGATGGACGAACGGTTTTTCGGCGGACATCAAAGCCTTTCGGGGGGAGGAGGCTCCCTTCATATTAACGCGCCCCACCACCACCCGTCCGTTACCCACTGACCGCCTCATAACACCCCTAATCCGTCTCGTGACCTTTCACTCGCCCGCGGCGTGCGTGGAACCACATCAGGATGGCAGGGCCCCGGCATTTTCGCGAACCTGTCGATCACTCCGATGCCGTCGACGGTCTTTCTCCGATCCGGTCAGGGATCCGACCGATGGGGACCGCGGCCTGATCCGGATTGGCGCCTCTCGCAGTTCTCAGCGCTATCGAGAGTGCCCCTTGCCTCCCCCGCGCTCAAAGAAGCAGTAATCATGGCGCCTGCCTATTCTTCTTCCTACACATCCTAAAAGACTTACCAGTTTCAATCCCCCTCCAAATTTGACATCTCAGTTTCTAATCATGCCAGGAGGATCATTGTGCAATACGAAGCAACTCAATCCCGGCCCGCGCCCTCAACGAAATTACCCACCACCTTTCCCATCCCCAACGCGACGCTTCCGGCGCCTGGTTATCTCTTCAGAATCAGCCCCGTAACACCGCCAGGACAATTTCTGCGAAACGACGCTAATCCCACAATCGGACACCCCGGCGAAGTGATGAATTGCCCCCTGACTGTTACCATGAAGAATTCCCCCATGCTCGATCGCATCACCGTACACGGCGCTCGTCAGCACAACCTGAAGAACATCGACGTCGACATCCCGCGCAACTCCCTCACCGTCATCACCGGACTCTCCGGATCGGGCAAATCCTCCCTCGCCTTCGACACCATCTACGCCGAAGGCCAGCGCCGCTACGTCGAAACCCTCTCGCCCTACGCCCGCCAGTTCCTCGATCAAATGGAACGCCCCGAAGTCGACTCCATCGACGGCCTCAGCCCCGCTATCTCCATCGAGCAGAAAACCACCAGCCGCAGCCCTCGCTCCACCGTCGGCACCATCACCGAAATCTACGACTACCTGCGCGTCCTCTACTCGTCCATCGGCGTCCCCCATTGCCCCAACTGCGGCATCGAAATCTCACGCCAGTCGCCCGACCAGATCTACGAACAAGTGCTCGAAATGGGCCGCGATGAGCGCGTCATGATCCTCGCCCCCGTCGTCCGTGGCCGCAAAGGCGAGTACAAGAAGGAACTGGAAAAATTCCAGCGCCAGGGCTTCGTCCGCGCCCGCATCGACGGCGTCCTCCGCAATCTCGACGAGGACATCGTTCTCGACCGCCGCCGCAACCACACCATCGAAGTCGTCATCGACCGCCTCGTCGTCAAGCCCGGCATCGAAACCCGCCTCGAAGCCTCCATCAAGACCGCTGTCAAACTCGCCGAAGGACTCGTTACCGTCGCCGTCGTCAACGGCTCCGAACGCCTCTTCTCTGAAAAACTCGCTTGCCCCGACTGCGGCGCCAGCATCCCCCAACTCGAGCCCCGCTCCTTCTCCTTCAATAGCCCCTTCGGCGCCTGCGAAGAGTGCAATGGACTCGGCAGCAAGTGGAGCTTCGACGAAGTCAAAATCATCGTCGACGCCAGCAAGCCCATACTCGACGGCGGACTCGGCCCAGGCGGCAGTTCCAGCTACACCTCCGCCGTCCTCCAGGAGGCAGCCTCCAAACTCCGCATAAATATCTCAAAGCCTTGGGACCAACTGAGCCACCGCTCCCGCAAAGCCCTCCTCCATGGCAGCGGCTCCTTCGGCGGCATTCTCAAAATGCTCCAGGACACGTTCGAAACGGTCAGCGAGGGCTATCGCGACTACCTCATGGGGTTCATGTCGCCCTCCACCTGCCCTGCCTGTCTCGGCAAGCGCCTCAAGCCGTCCAGCCTCGCCGTCAAGGTCAAAGGCACCACCATCTCCGAGTTCACCGAGAAGTCCGTCGGCGCCATCACTCCCATCGTCGCCAAGTGGCAACTCACTCCTCGGGAACACTCCATCGCCGCCCGCGTGGTCGAGGAGATCCGCAACCGGCTCGAATTCCTCAGCCAGGTTGGGCTCGACTACCTCAGCCTCGAGCGCTCGTCCGCCACGCTCTCCGGCGGAGAGGCCCAGCGCATCCGGCTCGCGACTCAGATCGGCTCCCGCCTTCGCGGCGTCCTCTATGTTTTGGACGAACCCTCCATCGGGCTCCACCCTCGCGATAACGACCGTCTTCTCGATACGCTCACCCGCCTCCGCGATCTCGGCAACACCGTCCTGGTTGTCGAACACGACGCCGAAACCATCGAGCGTGCCGACTATGTGATCGATCTCGGACCCGGCGCCGGACGCCTCGGCGGTGAACTCGTCGCCCAGGGCACGCCCAAGCAAATCGAAGCCAATCCAAATTCGCTCACCGGCCAGTACCTCAGCGGCGCGCGCAGCATCGCGCCTCCGTCCATCCGGCGCGCCGGCAACGGCAACCTGCTCACAATCGAGGGTGCGCGCGAACACAACCTTAAGAACATCACCGTCGACTTTCCGCTCGGCACCTTCATCGCCATCACCGGCGTCAGCGGCAGCGGCAAGTCCACCCTCGTCAACGACATCCTCTATAAGGCGCTCGCCAAGGAAATCTACGGCTCCCACGCTGAACCTGGCAAGCACTACAAGATCACCGGTCTCAACTTCCTGGACAAAGTCGTCGAGATCGACCAGTCCGCAATCGGGCGCACGCCGCGTTCGAATCCTGCTACTTACACCGGCCTCTTCACGCCCATCCGCGACCTCTTCGCCATGCTGCCGGAATCGCGCGAACGCGGCTACAAGCCCGGCCGCTTCAGCTTTAACGTCAAGGGTGGCCGCTGCGAAGCCTGCCAGGGTGACGGTCTAAAGCGCATCGAGATGAACTTCCTTCCCGATGTCTACGTCACCTGCGATGTCTGCCGCGGCCGCCGCTACAACTACGAAACCCTGCAGGTAAAGTACAAGGGACTCTCGATTGCCGACCTGCTCGACTCTACCGTCGAACAGGCGCTGCCGGTGCTCGAAAATATTCCGCAGATCAACCAGAAGCTCAAAACACTCCACGATGTCGGCCTCGATTACATCCACCTCGGCCAGTCCGCTACTACGCTGTCCGGCGGCGAGGCCCAGCGAATCAAACTCGCCAAGGAACTATCCAAACGGCAGACTGGCCGAACTTTTTACATCCTCGACGAGCCCACCACCGGACTCCACTTCGAGGACGTGCGCCGCCTCCTTGACGTCCTCCAACGCCTCGTTGACCTGGGCAACACCGTCGTCGTCATCGAACACCATCTCGATGTCATCAAATCCGCCGACTGGATTCTCGATCTCGGCCCTGAAGGCGGCGAGAAGGGCGGCCACATCGTCGCCAGCGGAACTCCTGAACAAATCATCCGCAGCCGGAAGAGCCACACAGCCCGCGCACTGGAGAAGGTGCTGCGTACCGGGAAGGTCGCATGAACCGCTACGGCGTCGACCCCATCGACTTCACCGGACTGCACACCATCCCTATCGCCGAGCGCGGCGGCAAGGTGAAAGTCGCCGACTTCGCCACGCCCCATAAGAACTTCGCAACATTCCTCGACAGCCTGCCCAAAATCCTCGCCGCCGACTCGCTCCGCGCAATCGTAACCGCTCTCCGCGCCGCTCGCGACAACAAGCGAGCAATCATCTGGGGCTTGGGTGGCCACGTGATCAAGTGCGGCCTCGCGCCAGTCCTCATCGACCTTATGGACCGCGGCTACGTGACAGCCTTTGCCATGAACGGCTCCGCCGCGATTCACGACTACGAAATCGCCATCGCCGGCCAGACCAGCGAGGATGTAGAGGCGGTCCTGCCCGACGGCCGCTTTGGCGTAGCCGAGGAAACCGGCCGCCAAATGAACGAAGCCATCCGCGACAGCATCGGCCTAGGCGAAGCCTTCGGAAACGCAATGGGAAGCGGAATGGGAAGTAGCACGGGCCTCCCGGCAGCCAGCATCCTCCGCGCCGCCTACGACGCCAAAATCCCAGTCACCGTCCACGTCGCCATCGGCACCGACACCCCGCACACCCACCCCGCCATCAACCCAGCTAAACTGGGCGCCGCATCCCACTACGACTTCCGTCTCTTCTGCGCCCTCGTCAAAGATCTGAACGAAGGCGGCGTCTACCTCAACGTTGGCTCCGCCGTGATCCTCCCGGAGGTCTTCCTCAAAGCCCTGTCATCAGTGAGAAACCTGGGCCATCCAGTAGCTAACTTCACTACCGCCAACTTCGACTTCTTCCAACACTACCGGCCAAGGGCCAACGTCATTCAGCGCCCCCATACCAACGCCGGCGGCGCCGGACACGCCATCACCGGCCATCACGAGATCATGATCCCGCTGCTGGCAGCCCTGTTAATCGAGTCAGAATGATGAACAGCTTGACAGAAAAGCGGTTCCCGTTCTGGAACTACATTGACTTACTACTGCTGATAGGACTCCTCGTCCCCTGCCTGATTGGCGGCACCGCGGTCTCCCAAACCCTCGCCCTCGTCAACCCCATCCTCGCCGACGCCAAACTCTGGGTCGGCATGCTCGTCTTCTACGCCCTCTGGTTTGGCTGCCTCTACCTCGTTCTCCGCATGCGCTATTTCGAGGAGAACATCGCCACTGCCCTCGCCTGGATCTACCCCCAGCGCGGCTTGGTCATCTGCATCATCTCGGGGCCATTGCTCGCCATCTTCGTTAACGTGATCGGCGCTCTGCTCAAAACGCCCGACACCGATATGCCCATCAAGAAACTCCTCCAGGGCCAACTATCTTTGGCGCTCTTCGGCGTCTTCGCCGTCATCCTCGCGCCCGTCACAGAAGAACTCGCCTTTCGCGGCTTCCTGATGCCGCTCTTCATTCGCACCTTCGGTCGCGAGATCGGCATCGTCTTAACCGCCGTCCCGTTCGGCCTCCTGCATGGCTCTGAATACGGCTGGCACTGGCAGTACATCGTCTTGATTGGTCTCGCCGGCATCGTCTTCGGCATCATCCGCCAGTGGACCGGATCCACTCTCGCCAGCGCCGTCATGCACGCCACCTATAACCTGACGTTCTTCGTCTCAACCGTCTTATATACGCACCCTTAATTCCCATGGTCGAAACAATTCAATGGACTGACAACGGCGTGGTCATGATTGATCAAACACGCCTGCCTCGCGAAGAAACCTACGTCACCTGCCGCGACTATCGCGAGGTCGCCGGCGCCATCAAGACGATGGTGATCCGCGGCGCCCCTGCTATCGGCGTCGCTGCCGCCATGGGTGTAGCTCTCGGCGTGATGGAAGGCGCTGACTTCCACACTGTCTGCGATACCCTCTCCAAGACCCGCCCCACCGCAGTCAACCTCTTCTGGGCCATCGACCGCATGAAGTCTCTCTACGCGAAGCTTCAGGACAAGCCGCGCCCAGCCATCGTCGAAGCCATGGTCGAAGAGGCCAAGCAGATCAAACTCGAGGACATCGCCATCTGCAAGGCCATGGGAGCCCACGGCGCCGCGCTCGTCCCCGACGGCAAAACCGTCCTCACACACTGCAACGCCGGAGCACTCGCTACAGCGGGATACGGCACCGCGCTCGGCGTCATCCGCGCGGCCATCAGTTCCGGCAAGAAGATCGACGTCTTCGCCGACGAAACCCGGCCCTTCCTTCAGGGCGCCCGCCTCACCGCCTGGGAACTCCAGCAGGACAACATCCCCACTACCCTCATCACCGACAACATGGCAGGCCACTTCCTGCGCTCCGGCCGCATCGGCTGCGTCGTCGTCGGCGCTGACCGCATTGCCTCCAACGGCGATGTCGCCAACAAGATCGGCACCTACTCCGTGGCCGTGCTCGCCAAGGAGAACAATGTCCCTTTCTACGTCGCTGCCCCGATTTCCACGTTGGATCTCACCCTTACTACCGGTGACCAAATCCCCATCGAAGAGCGCTCCTCCAAGGAAGTCACCGAAGTCTTCGGTGTGCACGTCGCACCCGACAACATTGCCGTTGCCAACCCAGCCTTCGATGTCACGCCCAACCGCTACGTCACCGCCATCATCACCGAGAAAGGCGTAGCCCGGGCCCCCTACGAAGAGTCCCTCAAACGCCTCGCCACATGAGGACGATCATCTTCATAGCGGTGGCCTGCACCGCCCTCGCCCAGGACTACGAATCCGTTTGCGCCCGGGTGAAGAGCCTGCCACTGCCCGCCGCCGACAAACCAACCGCATCGGAGAAACTCGCCTTGGCCAACTGCGACTCCTCCGACCTCTACTTCGGACTCACCCATCCGCGTGATCCCGTAAAGGCCCGCAAATGCGCCTACATCGAATACGGCGCCAAGAACGAGCCTGTGATCGGCGGACGCACCATGCTGATGATGATCTACGCCAACGGCGTGGGCGGCGCCCGGAACCTCGACACCGCCCTCAAGTTCGCCTGCGAGATCGAAGGCGCTCCCGCTGAGATGAGCGGCCGTATCCACCATCTCACCGACATGCGGAAACAGCACTGGACCGGCTCCGACTTCAGCGTCTGCGACGACATCACCAGCGGCTACATGATGGGCTTCTGCGCCCACCTCCAGAGCCGGCTCGACTCCCGCGCCCGCAACGCCAGGTTCGCCGCATTGATCGGCAAATGGAACGATGCCGAAAAAGCGGCTTACCAGATTCTCGATAAGGTCGTGAATGAGTTCGTCGAGGCCAAGTCGTTGAATGAGGTCGACATGACCGGAACCGCCCGTGCCGCACTGCAAATCGGCGAAGAATCCACTCTTCGCAACGAATACCTCGCCGCCCTGCAGTCCTTCGACGCCGGCAAACTCCCCCGCTTCACTCCAGCCGACTTCACTAAGGCCGACGCCGAACTGAATGCTGT
The DNA here is from genome assembly GCA_038212445.1 of Bryobacterales bacterium. Lineage (GTDB taxonomy): Bacteria > Acidobacteriota > Terriglobia > Bryobacterales > Bryobacteraceae > TMP-7. The sequence continues at coordinate 114,871 of JBBQUM010000003.1, read as the reverse complement.
CTACGGCAAGATCATGAAGGCCGCCGAACTGAACGCCGGCACCGTCACCAAGGACGGCATCAGGAAAACGCAAATTATCTGGATTCGCTACCGCGACGCATGGGTCGCCTTCGGCAACGTCAAGTACCCCGCAGTCACTGCTGAAAGCTGGAAGACCTTGTTCACGCGCGAGCGAATCAAACAGCTGAAGGCACTATTGGACTGACGGCTGTCCTTCGAGCAGTGCCACCGGGAACGCACCTAGGAGCGTGCTCAGCAGCACCTTTCCTCCGTCAGCCATCACCGCTTCTCCCGTGAGTACATTGCGCCAGGCCGCCGGAGCCTTTGCCGGCAGGACAATCGCTGTGTCGCCCCAATCGAGCGGCGCCAGCGTTGAAGACCTCGCGCTCGACAATCGAACCGATGCTCTCGGCGCCACGCTGATCGCCCAGTAGCCTTCTTGAGCCCGGGCGAATGCCACAACCGAGTCGGCGGCCGTGCCCTCAGCCACAATCGGAATGTACGCGCCGTCCAGAAACACGCTCGCATGCGAACGCCGCAGGTCGAGAGCACGGTCGGTCAGGTGCAGCTTGATGCGGCCATCCTTCCAATGCGAAGTGAGTTCCTTGAGCAACCGGGGCAAACCCTTGGCGTCCACCCGCCGCAGGCTTTCGACAATCGCCAGACGCTGCCGGTAGTCCACCTTGGGACGGTTATCCGGATCTACCAGCGTGAAAGTCCAAAGCTCCGAGCCCTGATAGAAATCAGGTACGCCCGGAGCCGTGATCTTCATCAGCACTTGCGACAACGCATTGATCGCCCCATGGCGCGCCGTGCGCTCCTGAAACGACAGAAAATCGCGTCGGAACCGGTTGCCCGGCCCCTCGGCCAGGATCGCTTCCACAAAGCCGGTCACGGCGTTTTCATGCGCCGCGTTCGGCGATATCCAGCCGGAATGCTGCTTCGCCTCGCGGACCGCTTTCACCAGGTACGCCTTAATCCGCTCCACCACCTGCTTCTCATCAGCCGGGTCGAAGGGCCAGATGCCGATCATCGTTTGATAGATCAGGCTCTCCTCGCTCGGCGTCGGCACGTCCATGCCGTCAATCTGCTGCTTGTGCGGCAGGTTCATCTTCCGCCAGCGCAGCAGACGGTGGTTCCAGTCGGCTGCCATCTCCGACAGTACGTTGATACGCGCCCGCACATCCTCGCTGCGCTTCGTATCGTGTGTGGAAGTTGCGCTCATCGTGTGTGGAGAGCGCTGTAGCCGCTCCCTGTTGAACGCATGGAAGCCGGCTACGTCGAGCGGCCCCGCCACTCGCGTCGAATCGGCGCCAACCTCGTTCCGCGAAACCAGGCTGTTGTGGATGTACGAAGCCGTGTCCTCCAACCCCTTGGCCATCACCGGCCCCGTGAACTGCTGCCAGCGCATCACAAAGCGCAGGTAATCCTTCTGTAGTTCCGGAGCATAGGGCGGTGGCTTCAGCAGCAGTACACTGCGGAGAAACTTGAACGCAGGACAGCCGATCCGATCGTCGGTGGTCCGCTTCCGCGCCAGGGCCAGCGTCTGCTCAATGTACTTTCGATCGCGCTCGCTGATGTGGTTATCGCGGATGTAGGTGCGATAGACAGGGAGGCATGCGGTCACCTCCACCAGCACCTCGATGAGTTCGGATAGTGGCACATCGCGCGCCTGTCGATGTTGCGCGGCCAGTTTCCCAAGATGATGCCCGAGCGAGTTCACCTCACCGGCGAACAGCCTCCACATCACCTGCTTGCTGGTGCCATATCCGAGTTCGGCGAACGGCTGGCGATAGCCGGTGAAGTCCGCGTAGCTCTGTTCAATCGAGTCGAAGCCGTTTGCGTCGATGAAAACATCGTTCAAAACGTTCGTGAAGTCGTACCCGGTGGTGCCCGCCGTCTCCCAATCATCCGGGTAAGACTCGCCTTGAGCCAGAATCTTCTCGGCCACGACATAAAGCGGACCGGCGCTCGATTGTAGGCGCGAAAGATAGGTCGCGGGGTCATGCAGGCCGTCCAGGTGATCGACACGGAGAGCCGTCACCTTGCCCTCGGCGATCAATTGGAAGATCGTCGAGTGGCGCGCGCGGAAGACGTCTTCCTCTTCCACCCGGAGGCACACCAGGTCGTTCACGTCGAAGAAGCGCCGGTAGTTGATCTCCTCGAAAGCGATCTTCCAGAACGCGAGGCGATAGGCCTGATCATCCAGGACGCGGTGAAGCAGCGCGAAGCTTTCGGGCTCGCCTTTGACACCGCCGATGTCGTGCAGCGCAGCGTCCATTTCCAGGCGCACCTCCGACTCGTCGCGATACAACGCGAAGACGCTGTCCTTGACATGCTGGGCCAGGCGAAAGCGATCGAGCTTTTCCGCGGCATAAACGGCTGTTCGCGGTGGAATGTCGCGCAGCATCTTCCTCAGTTCCTCGAGCGCCGCCACTGTTTTGTGGCCCGCGCCCAGACGGGTCTTCAACCGCTCGACGCAGACTTGGAGGATGGGCTCGTACGAACCAGGATCGAGCGGCAGTTTGCGGTCGTAGTAGCGTACGTAGAACCCTGTTTCATCGAAGCGGATGAGCAGTTCCTGATTCTCCAGAACGTTGCCATATAGATTCCCAAGCACCGGCAGCACCACTTTGTTCTCCTGCAGAAACGCCGCCTTGGTGGTGGCCGGATGCCAGTCAATGTCGAAGTAATGGGCGAAGGCCGATGAGGGCCCGTTCTCGAGTACGTCCATCCACCACGGATTCTCGTGGCTCGCCGCCATGTGATTCGGCACGATGTCGAGCATCAGCCCGAGCCCGTAGTGTTTGAGCTTGGTACAGAGTTCGTCAAACTCCTGTTCCGTGCCTAATTCGGAGTTCACGCGCAACGGACTGGCAACGTCGTAGCCATGCTCGCTGCCCCTGCGAGCGCGAAACTGAGGCGAAGAATAGAGCGCACCAATCCCTAACTCGTGCAGGTAGGGCACGATGTCGAGACAGTCAACAAATCGAAAATCTTTATTAAATTGAACGCGGTAAGTGGAAATCGGTATGTTGGCCAAAGTCACGCGTTACTTGGACGCGAAACAGGCCTGTTTTTGATCGGCTTACTTTTTCGGACGACGCTTGAAAAACACGTCCCGCTGGTGGGTGGAGCGCATGAACACAACGAACAGCACCGCTAAAGTAGCCATGGTCGCGACAGTGCCAACCAGCAGCGCATCAGTCCGTCCGAGAGGCTTAGGCATTACGGCCACCATGCCCGCGGTTACGACTACAAAGGTAGCGATGCCGCTGAGACCGATGAGTACGCGAGGCCTCATGAATTAATCGTACTTCTCGAAGATGACTTGCTTGCGCTCGAATCCGAGTTCTTTCAAGCGCGCTCGAACATCGTCCACCATGAGCTTGAGGCCGCAGATATAGACATCGAGGTCGTGCCGGCCGTCGAGCGCTTCGTCGAGGTGGGTCTGGACATGACCGGAGCGTCCCGTCCATCCGGGCGCTGGACGGCTCAATGTGGGCCAAAAACGAAAGTTGGGGCAATCGTTAGCGAGCATCTCGAACTCGTCGCGATACATGATCGTCTGCTCGTAGCGAACCCCGAAAATCAGCGTGAACTGACGCTCCGGATGCGCTGCCACGTGCGCCCTGAGCATCGAACGGAAGGGAGAGATGCCGGTCCCGGTGGCGATCATGATGGAGTCCGACGGCGGATGGCGCAACACAAAATAGCCGAGCGGACCGCTGAATTCCAGCGTGTCCCCAATCTGCAGTTCGAACAGCCAGGGCGACAGACGCCCTTCTTTAATGCGGTTCAGGCAGAGTTCGAAAACATTCGCCTGCGGCCCCGAAGCAATCGAGTACGCACGCGTGATCTTCTTCGCGTCGAAGATCGAGTGCAGTGAGACGAACTGGCCTGGGACGAACTCAAATTTCTCAACGTCCGGCACCTCGAATACGAAGTGGCGGACCTCGTCCGCAATATCCGCAAACTCGAGCAATCGAGCGATCAAAGAACCTCCGCCGAACGATCTTGAAGTACGTTTATCAAAGCCGGATGCCCGTCGAGCGGCTGCGCGACGCGGATATCGATCGCCGGGTAGGCAGCTCGCACCTCGGCCACCAGCACCGGCAAATCCCGCTGCAAGTGCAACCCGAGCGTCAGGAAATAAGGCAGCACGGCAATCTCAGTGGCGCCGCTCTCGACGCAAGCCTCGACGGCACCGCGCAGGCCCGGCTGTCCACCGTCGAGAAACGCCGGTTGAACGTGCTCGCCGGTCTGCGATTGCAACTGCCGCGCGACAACCCGAATCGCCTCGTTCGCAGACTCCACCGGTGATCCATGCGCAAATACGATCAGTGCTTTCATGGAACGATCAGCGGTGCCTTTTCTTCATCAGGCTCGGGTTGTTGGGGAAAGTGCTCACGTAGAAAATCGATGAACGCGCGCCCGCGCCGGCGGCCATTGTTACGTTGAATCTCCAGCCGCTGGAGAAAAGCGAGAATCCCGAGCACCTCGGCGTCACGGAGATGTTCACCCGCTCCAGCCTCGCTCGCGCGGCGCCGGTACTCGGCCACTGCTTCCTGCACACGAGCCTGAAGATTCGCTGCCAGCGGATTGGCTGGGCGGGACTCGTAAACCAGGCCTGATTGCAATGTACGGTAGGTGGCTACGAGCGACGAAAACGCTTCCTTCACGTCGTTGTCCAAAACCTCGGTTTCACGCGCCGCATTCAACAGATGCATGGCAATCCAAAGCAGCACATGCTCATGCGTCCGCAGAAACTCTTCAGTGACTCGAATGTCGTTGTTCGGAAAGCCTGCGGGATCGGCAATCGGAGGCACCTCATGCTTCCGCGCCTCGCGCAAATACTCACAATCCAGCGGGCAGTTGACGGTTTCTTCGCGCTCCTTGCCACAACAGAGCGGGCAAATTTCGGCACGAATACCGGGACAATACCGGCGTGGTTTTCGTGTTTCGCAAAGCTGACAGAGCACCCGTTCGATACCCTCATCGTATCATTGAGGTGATGCGGCGCACTGATCTATACGTGAAGGTTGAATTGATTGTGAACGAGCGGGATGATCTGCAGAAAATCTCCTACGAGATCGTCCGCCAGATCCAGCGCGTGCACGAGGTGCGTGCGGCGGAAGTGCTAAACGTCATCGACCGGGAGTGACTTGCGGCGCGAGATTCTTGCAGCCGGAGAGTCTGTTGGCTAATCTAGAGCCACATGACCCTCAAAGAAGGCGATAAGGCTCCGAACATCGAACTCCAGGACGACTCCGAGCAAAAGGTTACGCTCGACAGCCTGAAGGGCAAGACGGTTGTTCTGTATTTCTACCCGAAAGCCGATACTCCGGGCTGCACCAAGGAGTCCTGTGAGTTTCAAGACTCCGTTGGTGATTTTAAGAAGAAGGGTGCGGTGGTAATCGGCGTGTCGCCGGACAAGCCGTCCGCGCAGGCCAAATTCAAGCTCAAGTACGAGCTCTCATTTCCGTTACTGGCCGACACTGAACACGCTGTGGCCGAAGCCTACGGGGTCTGGCAGGAGAAGAGCATGTACGGCAAGAAGTACATGGGTATTGCGCGAACGACCTTTGTGATCGGAGCCGACGGGACGATCAAGAAGATCTTCGAGAAGGTGAAGCCCGAGGGTCACGCCGCGGAAGTGCTCGCCGCCCTGTAGGTTCTACTTCTTCGGGAAGCTGGAATACACGCGGTCGAATTCCGCCTTCAGCCCCGGGTGCGGATTCGGTAGGGCGTCCACCACCTGCCGCGCCCAATCGAAATACTCTCGCTTGCGATCGTCGGTCCAATCCACCGGCGGACTGTCGAGAATGGAACGCAGGTTCGAGATCTTGTCGGCAAGCTTGATGCGTTGCGCCCGCGGAGATTTTTTCGCCGCATTCACCACCTGCAGGCGCTTCCTCTCCTGCTTGGAGAGGGTATTGTCATCGGTTACCTCGGCCACCAGCGAGGCGACATCCTTGCCGTAGCGCTCTTCCAGGTCAGCCGGAGTAACGTCGGTGTCCTCCACCGTATCGTGCAGCAAAGCGGCAATGATGAGGTTGGGATCGGGTTCGTTCAGCGAATCCGAGACAATTGCCGCAACCTCGAGCAGGTGATTGATATACGGCTCAGCCGCCGTGCCCTTTCGTCGTTGACCGGCATGCTTATGAGCGGCGTAGAAGGCGGCGTCGAGAACGTCACTGGACTCCATGTAGCGAGTCTCGCAAGTTCACAGGAGTAATGGCAACACGCCATTCGGTACAATGGGCGGCGGGTAATGCGGAAATTTCTACTTTTCGTCCTCTTGCCGGTGAACCTGCTGGCTCAAGCCAAGCCGATCGCCAGCTACAAAATCTCCGCTCGATATTCGCCCGAAACTAAGGAAGTCCAGGGCCGGGAGCGACTGACCTGGCTGAACGATTCGGGCGATGCAGTGCCGGAACTGCGCTTCCATCTATACATGAACGCCTTCAAGAATACGAAGTCGACGTTCGTCCGCGAATCTGGAGGACAGCTGCGAGGCGATCGTTCGAGGAAGGATAGTTGGGGCTGGATTAACGTCAAAAGCTTGAAGACCGCTGAAGGCGACAACCTCACCAAGGGGATTCAGTACATCCACCCAGACGACGACAACGCCGATGATCAAACCGTGATCCGCGTCCCCCTTCCGCAGCCAGTCAAGCCGGGAGCGTCCATCCAACTGGACATCGAGTTCACCACAAAATTCCCCAAGGTTTTTGCGCGAACCGGCTATCAGGGCGACTTCGTCCTCGGCGGGCAGTGGTTTCCCAAGATCGGCGTATACGAGCGAATGGGCATGCGCTATGCGCAGGATCAGGGCCAATGGAATGCTCATCAATTTCACGCGAATTCAGAATTTTATGCAAACTTTGGCACATATGAAGTCGATTTGACGGTACCAGCGGCCTACGTTATCGGCGCTACAGGCGTCGAGCGGTCCCGCAAAGAGAACCCGGACAAGACCGTCACCTACCGCTTCTATCAGGAAAACGTTCACGACTTCGCCTGGACTGCGCAGCCTACCTTCGTCCGTCTGGAGAAGACCTTCTCAGCCGAGACCGAGGTATCTCCCATGGAACTCAGCGAGATCACCCGTCTTCTCGGTGTCACCCACGAAGAAGCCCGGCTAAGCGACGTCAAGATGATCCTCCTGCTGCAGCCTGAACACCAAGCGCAGGCCGAGAGGCACTTTCGCGCCACCGCCGCCGCAATCAAGTATTTCGGGCTGTGGTACGGACGCTATCCCCACGCCACCATCACAGTCGTCGATCCTCCCTATCACGCGGGCGGCGCGGGCGGCATGGAGTATCCCACCTTTATCACCGCCGGGACAAACTGGCTAGTGGGTGCGAACGACGGACGCCCGGAAGAGGTGATCGTCCATGAATTCGGACATCAGTTCTGGCAGGGCATGGTAGCCAGCAATGAATTCGAGGAAGCCTGGATGGACGAGGGCTTCAACACCTATTCGACTGGCAAGGTAATGGACGAGGCCTTTGGGCGGATCCACGCCCCCATCAACTTTTTCGGTATTCCCATCCAGCGCATTATGCAGACCTTCACCGCCGACTCAGTAGAAGTGGACCGGTTGACTTATCTGGTGATGCCCAAGGCTGACAATCTGGCTCGAAACGCCTGGAGCTATCGTGAGTCCACGAGCTACGGCGTAAATTCATACTATCGAACGGGAATGATGCTGAACACACTGGAACGTCTGCTCGGCGAACAAACCATGGCACGCGTGATGCGCGCCTACCATCAGCGCTGGCGGTTTGGGCATCCTGCCGCACCGGATTTCTTCAAGGTTGTGGATGAAGTTTCGGGCAAGGACCTGAAGTGGTTCTTCGATCAATATGTGAATGGGTCAAATATCATCGACTACGCAATCGGTGACGTCGAGAGTGTGGCCGTGACCACCAAACCCGGCGTTTATGGTGACGCGGCAGACATGAAGACCCTCTCTACTGAAGATGCCCGGAAACAGGATGACAAAGCGGACTCGAACCAGAAGAAGAAGGTTTATCGAAGCCGCGTGACAGTTCTACGAGAAGGAGAAGCTACCCTTCCCGTTGAAATCGTAATCAAATTCGACAACGGAGAGTTGGAGCGGCGCCAGTGGGACGGACAGTACAGGTGGATTCGGTATGAGTTCCTGAAGAACGCGAAGGTGACCTCCGCGGAGGTAGATCCGGAGTGGAAGGTTCCGCTTGATGTGAACCGTTCGAACAATTCCTACGTTGAGAAAACGCAGTTCCAGGAGCCCGTGAAGCTTGGCTCAACGTTCTTGTTCTGGGTTCAACAGTTGCTGGCGCTGGTCGGGTCGGTAGCATGAGAGCGAATCGCTAGTGGGAGTCTTCGAGGCCCTCCGGTCGGCCGCTCAGGAAGCGCTGAAGCGCTGGCCCATCGTTGTTGTCTACTACCTTTGCAATCTGGCCGCCGCAGTAGTGGTGGTGGCGCCCGCGCTGATGTTCATTTCTTCCGTGCTCGGCCATAGCCTGGAAAGCGAGCGGCTGTTTAGCAATTTTGATGTGTCCTGGGCGGCTGAAACCATCCGCAACGGCGGGACGCCGGCAGGTTGGACGATGGCCTCAGTAGCCGCGATAACGGCGCTGCTCTATCTTCCGCTCAACACGTTTCTCGCCGGCGGAGCCATCGCACTGGCCATCGACGGACGTCAAAGTTTCTTTGGATCGGGCGCGCGCTATCTGCCGCGCTTCCTGCGATTGCTGCTCTGCTCTCTCCCGTGTTACGGATTGCTGTTTCTCTTAAATTCAGCCCTGGCTTCTTTAATCTCCAAGGCCGGGGAGAACAGCATGCAGGAATATCCCTGGGTGATCCTGGGCTGGGCGAGAGTGGTTCTAATTGTGGCGCTCTTCTGGCTTTTGAATACCACCTTCGACTATGCCAAGGTGATCTTGATTGCCGAGGAAAGATTCGGCGCGCTCACCGCGGCATTCGATGCTGCACGACTTTTGTGGCTGCAGCCACAGGGCGTGGCAATCTTCTTTGCCGGACAGATCATCGGGATCCTCTTCCTTCTGATCTATCACGGACTCTCGGAAGCAAGCCCGCAGACGTCGCTGCTGATGGTGGGCGTCGTCTTTCTTGTGCGCCAGCTCTACACCTTAACGAGATTCTGGGTGCGTTTGTGGGTCTGGAACGCAGAGACTCTCTACTACGTATCGCTGCGTGGCAAACCGCTTGTTCTGAGCACTCAATACCGAATGACGGGACCACCTGACAGTGCCTACTTTGTGACCATGATCGCGCCGCAAGCCCTGCCAGATGGTGAAGATCAGCCCCCGGTCTAGCGACGGACGATGGTGACGGTGGCGGTAGCGGACGTTGCCGGACTGGTCTTGCTGATCGCCTTGACAGTGACGCTGGCCGGCGAAGGAACGCTCGCCGGAGCGGTGTAACGTCCGGCCGTAGTGATTTGCCCGACGGTCGAATTTCCGCCCGTGATGCCGTTCACCTGCCACGTTACGCTTTGGTTGGCGGTGAACTGTAGCGAAACGCGAATTCGCAACGTGGCGCTAGACGGCGAGACAGTGACAACCGGTGGGATCACCGCGATGTTTACGGCCCCGGAAACCTGTCCGTCAGCGTTGGTGACAGTAACGGGAATCGCGCTGCCCGAGGTGGAGGTGCTGCCCGTCGCGGTGAGTTTGGCTGCACTGACGAAAGTCGTGGCAAGCGCGGCGCCATTCAATTTCACAAGGGCTCCGCTGCGGAATCCGCTGCCGTTGACGGTGAGACTGAAAGCACCTGCCGGAATTGATGTTGGGGTCACCGAGGTGATTACGGGCGGCGGGTAAACGATCGTCACCGTGGCCGTGGCGGTTGCGGCAGGAGTAGCCACCGTTGTGGCCTGCACGCTAACCCCGGCCGGCGACGGTACCAGCGACGGCGCGGAGAAAAGTCCGCTCGCATCGATGTAGCCCACTTGCGAATTGCCGCCGGCGACTCCATTCACCGCCCAGGTGACCGGAACGCTGGCGGTGAATTGCCGGGTCTGCTGGGTGATCACAGTCGCGGTGGTTGGGTTGATGATGACCGAGGCAGCCCCGGACTGCTTGGCTTGGCCAGAGTTGGGATCCACGATCAACGAAGACTCGTCAACGGCCTCGAAGTTCGAACCGAGAACGTTGCGGAACTTCGCGAGGTTGTCATTGTTCCAGCGGGAATCGGGCGCGCCTGAGATGTACCATGCCGAACCGTTATCGGCGAGAATCATTCCATACTTCTTCAACGCGCGAAGAATCACCTGCACGTCTGCCGGATAAGGCGTGATGTCGAAACTGGCCTTCAGGCGGAAGCGTACACCCATCGGAGGATAGCGTGGGTCGGTAAGGCTGGAGGCATAGTGACGCGCGGGCCAGATGAAGGCTTTCAGCGTATGGGGAACCGTAAAGCGAATCGCGTGCCGGATCTCTCCTGCAGCCACTTCGTCGTAGCGAACCAGGCCGGGCAGGATGGGCAACCCCGCAGCGTCGGCTGAAGTCCAGGTAGACGGACGCAGAGCGTTGGAGTTCAGGTTGTAGATAGCGCCCGCGTCAGCTTGCCAGCTTGAGGCCTGAGGGAACGCCCGGTAGAGTTCGTAGAGGATGCAATTCCCAGTATCGACGGCGATGGCATGACGGTCGCCGGTACTGGCGCTGCCTCCTTCGATCGGAGCACTGAGTGGCACTGCGTAAGGACCGGGATCACTCTCGTCGGCATAGAGGAAAGTAGCCGGGTATTTGGTCTGGGTGCCCGGAACGGTAATAAAAGAAATTCCGATCGGGCCGCCATTCCAGGTGCCCGAGCCAAAGTCGGCGTGTACCGGTGACGTGGGACCGATTGTCGAAATGTAAGTTGCTGAATTGGCATGCACAGGCAGCGTGTCGATCGGCGTATTCCACACGTTGTTGGCAGGGAGAACCGGACAAGCGCCGAGCACCGGCCCCTGCGCGTAAGTCATTGTTGCAAATGCGCAAATAAGAAAACTGAGAGAAATGCGACGAAGCAAGGCAAGGCCTCCGATTAAAATAAGAAAACTCAAGGGACGATCCAAGGATACAGGACGTATAGTACCTTTGCAATCGAAGTTTAACCGCATGCGGAGAGGGAGCAACCTGCGTACGACTTTGGGAGCAGGCGGCTAAAGGTACTTACTTCACCCGCTCAAACGAAGTGGACTGGATAGGAGAGCCGATTTCCTCGAGCACGGTCTCCAGACCCTGACGAATGTGCGCCCGCATGGCCGCATCAGCAACGTCGACGTCGCCGCTATTGAGGGCCTCCACCAAACTCTGGTGGAAATGCGGGGGGAGTGCCGGGCGCTGCGCTGAGATGTCATACAGCCAGTTGAAGACGAGCACGTGATTGTGTTCAATGGCGTTGCACAAAGCATTGCAACCAGTTGATTCGGCGATATGAAGGTGAAATCGCCGGTGTAGGCTATGGACTGAGAACAAGAATTCGCGACCGGCAGCGGGCGGTGCGGCAATATTGCCGAACATCGCATCGAGATCCTTCGCCATGCCGAGTAGTTGGATGCGCGCGGCAGGAGACGCCCGTTCGGCGAACAGGCGAGCGACTTGCGTTTCCAGCGCCTCCCGCACCTGGTAGCGGTCGCGGATTTCCTGCGCGGAAGGCTGGCAGACGCGGGTCCCGACACGCGGCCGGCTCTCCACCAAGCCGTCATTTTCAAGCGACTGCAAGGCTTCATTTACCGGGATGAGACTCATCCCCAGCTCAGTCGCCAGGCGCCGGCGGGAAAGTGGAGCCCCGAGCGGAAAATCGCCCTTCAAAATGCGCTCCTGAATGACGAAATACGCGTGCTGCGCCAAAGTGAGGCCGGCGGGACGTACGTGGGTCGCCGCCGTAACCGTGTCTTTCACCCTTTGAGAATGGAGCAAGCGTTTGTGATATGTCAACACTTCAACGTTTAAGTTTTCCAGACAATTAGTTTAGATAGTCTAACTTGTAATCGTCCCGTCATGACTCTAAACTGACATATCAGAAAATCACGCTGGCCTGGGTTGCCGGCGAAGGGGCCAAACAAATGCTTTGTCGCATTTCCACTGGGAAGGTTCTCCTCAGTCTTCTCCTCTTAACTGGTACGGTGGCTTATCCGCAAGCGGTATCGATTGCGTCAGCCTCCGGCACCGTCATCGATCCCACCGGCAGCGCAGTCGTCAATGCGCAGGTGAGGATGACTGAAACAGACAAACAATCGGTCCGAACGTCGACCACCGACGAACAGGGACGGTACGATCTGCCGAACCTGCCAGTAGGTCCGTATCGCCTTGAAATAAGCGCGCCCGGCTTCAAAGCGTATTCGCAAACCGGCATCGTACTGCAGGTCGGTAACAGCGTCACCTTCAACGTGACGATGCAGTTGGGCGCGGTGAGCGACACAGTGGAAGTCACCGGCAGCGCTGGAATGGTGGAGACCCGCGACACCAGCATCTCGCAGGTGATCGAAGAGAAGCGCATCGTCGATCTGCCGCTCAACGGCCGCCAACCGACGCAGCTCGTGCTGCTGGCGGGCGCGGCCCTCACGGCTCCGGGCGGCGGAATGGTGGGCACCAAGAATTACTTCAGCTCCACTACTATCTCGGTAGCGGGCGGCCAGGCCAACGGCGTGAACTACCTGCTCGACGGCGGCGACAACAACGATTCGTTCTCGAACGTCAACCTGCCCATTCCTTTTCCGGACGCTCTCCAGGAGTTCAGCGTACAGACCAGCAGCGTGCCGGCGCGTCTCGGATTGCATCCGGGCGGCGTAGTGAACGCGGTTACCAAGTCAGGCTCGAACACCATTCACGGCGACGTATTCGAGTTTCTGCGCAACGGCAACTTCAACGCGCGGAACTTCTTTGCGCCCGTTCACGACACTCTCAAGCGCAACCAGTTCGGCGGCACGCTCGGCGGCAAACTCATCGCCGACAAACTGTTCTTCTTCGGCGGATACCAGGGCACACGCAATCGCAGCGATCCTCCGCAGACAGTGAGCTTCGTGCCCACCCAGGCCGTGCTCAATGGCGATTTCAGCACCATTGATTCAGGAACGTGCGTATCGGGCGGCAAGGGCAAGACGCTGGTTGATCCCATCACGAAAGTCCCGTTCGCGAATAACCAGATTCCGGTCTCGCGCTTCAATCCTCAGGCCCTCAACTTCGTCAACAAGTTCATTCCGGTTTCGGGCGATCAGTGCGGCAAGATCACCTACGGCATTCCGACCACTGGCGATGAGGACCAGATCATCGGCCGCATCGACTGGATTCAGAACAGCAAACACTCGCTCTACGGGCGCTACTTCACGGCCGCCTACAACAACCCGCCCACGTTCGACGGCAAGAACCTGTTGACTACCACGGTTCCCGGCAACGACGAGCGCGCGCAGACGCTCACCATCGGCGACACCTACTCGTTCAGTCCCACAATCCTCAACTCGTTCCATGCCACCGCGAACCGCCGGCGTGACGAGCGCGGCGTGGCCAGCAACATTACCAATCCCACCGCACTGGGGTTGAACATCAGCAGCGCCATTCCGAATTTCGTCCAGATCGCCATCAGCAATTACTTCAGCGTTGGCTGCGGCACTTGCGCCCCTGGCCATTTCAACGTGAACTCCTTCCAATATGCCGACGACGTCGACATCGTGAAGGGGCGTCACCAGATGGCCTTCGGCGTCAACTTCATCCGCCAGCAGATGAACGTGATCAACGGATTCCAGGAGAACGGTTCGTATACCGCAAACGGCTCTCTGAGCCAGGATGCTCTGGCCGATTTCCTGCTGGGTTCGGTGAGCGACTTCCAGCAGAGCAATCCGCTGTTCAACGCCACTCGCGCCTCGGTGTTCTCGCTTTATGCGCAGGACAGCATCAAGCTGAACAAACGCATGACGATCAATGCCGGCATCCGCTTTGAACCCTCCTTCCCCGCGTACGATTACTTCGCAGCCGGTGATTCATTCTCGAAGTCGGCATTTGACGCCGGCCAGCGTAGCAAGATTTATCCAAATGCGCCCGTGGGCCTGTCGTTCTACGGTGACCCTGGAATCCCGAAGTCCATGTCGAATGGACACACCTGGCTCTTCTCGCCGCGCATCGGACTGGTGATCGATCCATCCGGATCGGGCAAGCAGACCATCCGCGTCTCCGGCGCGATTATGCGCGACACCGCCGAGCTGTTCTATCCCGAGCGATTGACCACCAACGCACCCTACGCTTCGCAGATCGACATCCCGACTCCGGCCGGCGGGCTCACGAATCCCTGGCAAGGCTATCCGGGCGGCAACCCGTTCCCGGGCAGCGCTATCTTCCCGGCATCCGGCGGCGTGTATGTCAACATGCCGATCCAGACGAATCCCACGTACATGATCCAGTGGAATGCCAGCTACCAGCGTCAGATCACGGCCAACTGGCTCGTATCGGCCACCTACCTTGGCAACAAGACCACTCATCTCTGGGTTGGACAGGATATCAACCCCGCCGTCTACATCCCCGGGAAATCCACCACGTCCAATACCAATCAACGGCGTCCGCTTTACCTTCAGAATCCGACCACCGGCGCGTCGTACGCGAGCATCACGCAGTCAGACCAGAACGGCAACAGCCGTTACAACGGACTACTGATGTCGCTCCAACATCGCTTCAGCCAGGGCTTCACCCTGCTCACCAACTACACTTGGTCGCATTGCATCAGCGATGTCGATTTCACCGGCGAACTGGCGGGTCCACAGTACATGAATCCGGCCAACCGCGCGCAGGATCGCGCGAGTTGCAATTTCGACGTCCGGCAGATCTCGAATACCTCGTTGATCGTTTCGAGCCCGATGCATGGACGAAGCTTCGCCAGCATGCTGCTGAAAGACTGGCAGCTCTCGCCGATCGTCCAGGCGCGTAGCGGAATCGCTTTGAACGTCACGCTGGGCGTCGACAACTCGCTCACAGGCGTTGGGCAGGACCGTCCCGACCTGGTGGGCGGCATCTATCCGGCCAACCGAACTCCCAGCGTATGGATTAACCGTGCGGCATTCGCCACAGCGGCGCTGGGCACTTTCGGCAACCTCGGCCGCAGTGCGGTGAACGGCGCTCCGCAGTTGAACTTCGATTTGTCTCTGGTCAGGAATTTCGCCTTAACCGAGCGGTTCCGGCTGGAGGCACGCGGCGAAGCATTCAACGCAATCAATCACGCGAACTTTAGCAATCCGACGACTTCGCTTAACTCTTCCAATTTCGGGAAGATTCTGGGTGCGGGCGATCCGAGAATTCTGCAGTTCGCTCTGAAGTTGCATTTCTAACCTGATGTCGCGGGAGGCGGGCCAAAACCCGCCTCCCCGACGGCCTCAAACTCTTCCTGCAGAACCCCCATCGGCCACCACCAAGAGAAACGGCTCCCATGCCGCGCGCTAGCTACGAATGCGTGAGCTTCGCCGCCGGTTAGCGGCATATCTTCATTGAGTCCGGAATCGCCGTTCTTCGCGCGGACCATACCCTATTTTGTGATGCCGTCGATCATCCAGATGTCGGAGGACTCCTTCTGGATCGACGCAAGAAGCCTCTTCCCGTCCGGGTGCAGGCTCACGTGGTTCACCTGAAACTGCGGATCTACCGCCAGTTGACTGATCTTTCGCTCTACACCGCTTCCAACGTCCACCGCCCAGAGAACCCACTGCTTGTCGTCGCCTCGCCGCACACCATAAATACGCGAACCGGTAGCGTCGAAACACCACGCGAGATAGGGATTTTCCAGGAGCGTTCGCTGCTTTTTACCGTCGGGCGTCACCAGCCGCAACTCGGCGCGCCCCTCAGAGGCTGTTGATATGTAACCAATCCAATCCCCTGCAGGCGACCATCTCGCCGGGAGTCCAGGACTCGCTCCGGTGGATGCAAGGTCGATCGGTTGGCCGGTGCCGGAGGAAGAGATTTTTGAAACAAATCCCTGCGGGCCGTTCTTGACTGCGACATAACGTGTGAAGACGATCCAGTTGCCGTCCGGAGAGAAACTGGTGCCGTGGCTATCCTTGTTTGAAGGATCCAACGCAACCGGAACTCCTCCGGCCGCAGCCACTACCATCGCCCGGTGCGGCGCGCCGTAAGTGTCCAGGCCCACCCGGTTGCCGTCGGGCGAAAATGTAATCCAGCGGATCTCCCCGGGCGGCGGTCCCGACAAGCTCAGTGGACGGGGTGGCCCGGACTCTGCTCGGAACCAAATTTGAATTCGGCCCTCTACCTCCCCGATATAACCAAATTCGCGTCCCGACGGAGCCCACTCCGCGCCCGACTCCTGTCGTGAACCGGAGAGCACCGGGCGTCCCTTCCCGGTCTGCGCGTCGAACTCCCAGACATCGCTATTCACGCTCATGATCCTGACGGCAACACGCTTCCCATCGGGCGACACCGCCGGTTGGCTTTCGTCTAACGGTCCCGCGGTGAGGGCGCGCTGGCGGCCGGTGCGTCGATCCAGCTCATACAAGTGACGCGCTTCGGAAATTGGGCTGGTCTCCCCAGTAGTCCGCGGCAGAAGTAGACTGCGATTTCCACCGCTCCAGCAAAGCTGAGCGGTGAGGTACATGGACAAACCGCCGGCCACCTTAGACGGATCGGCGCCATCTAACGGGATGATCCACAGTTCCAGGGTGCTGCCCGAATTGGAATCGGGAAGCGCCAGAACGGCCAGTTCCTTTCCGTCCGGCGAGAACCGGAGCATCCCGCCGCGGAATCGCTGCGGCAGGCCTTTTCCGCGGTATTGCGCCGGTTCCGAGCCATCCGCGCGAGCCAGCCAGACGCCGCCGTTTGTCGGACGGAAGAATGCGAGTCGCTGGCCATCCGCCGACAGGCTGCCGCTGACAGCGTCCTTCACCAGGAGTTGAGGCGCACCGCCGGTGGCGCTGATCACATATGAACTGGGGCCTTGTTGAAAATAAATTCGCGATCCATCGGCCGACCAGAACGGCGCGAACACCGGATCCTTCCCGTTCGTAATCTGGGCCGCCACCGGTGAATCCACCGCGCGCGTGAACACCTGCCCAACGCCGCCAACATCGCAGACGTAGGCGAGAGTGCGTCCGTCCAACGACCATGCGGGCGAACGCTCGTTGCAGCCCGACGTCGCAAACGGGGTGTATCTTACGTCGGTGGCCGGCTCGGGCTTGGATCGAAGATACAACCAGCCGGCGGCGAGCGCGACCATGCCCATCAATGCCCCTACCGCTGCTACCGGCAGCCTGCGACGGGCGGGCGCGGCGGCAACACTCGCCGTTGTCGAATCGGAGAGCCGGTCGCGAAGAGTGCGCAGTTCCAGGTAGAGGTCGCGCGTCGTCCCATAGCGTTCGCCGGGATCCTTGGCGAGACAGCGAGCGATCGTCCAGCGCAACGGGGCGGGCACCGTGTCGGGCAGCGGCTTGGCATCCTCCCGGATAATTGCCGCCATGGTCTCGGCAGCCGTTTCGCGGTCAAACGCACGTCCGGCGCCCGTCATTTCGTAAAGAATCAGCCCCAACGAAAACTGATCACTGCGCCCGTCAAGTTCCAGACCCCGCGCCTGTTCCGGACTCATGTAGCGCACCGTGCCGACGATCATGCCAGGACTCGTGAGCGTGCAGGTGTTATCAGTCGTGGCATCGACGGTTTGCCGGGCAAGTCCGAAATCAAGAATCTTCGCGCGGCCGTCGCGTGTGACCAGAATATTGTCCGGCTTCAGATCGCGGTGCACGAGCCCGGCAGCATGCGCAGCGGCCATTCCGTCGGCCACTTGAACCGCAAGATCGAGCAGCTTACGCGTTTCAGTGATCGGGCCCAGCGGCTTGCCATCAACGTACTCCATCACGAGATAGTCGGGACCAATATCGTAGAGACTGCAAATGTGCGGGTGGTTTAAGGAGGCAATGCTGCGCGCCTCGCGTTCGAAACGGTCGGAGAACCGCTCATGCGATACCTTCACCGCCACCATACGGTTGAGCCGGGTGTCGCGGGCCTTGTACACTTCGCCCATGCCGCCCGCACCGATAAGGGCAAGGATCTCGTAAGGACCCAGAAGCGTGCCGGGAACCAGAGGCATGTAGTGAAAACGATTCTACCGCCCGGACGCCCGTCGTAGAGCGGACCTTGTCCAAGAGCCTCGATGTGCGTCAATCGAAGTGAGCGTCAGCGGTCCGTCAAAACACGCCGGCGCGCTGTGCGCGGGAGTTGACGTTGTTGGACCACTACAGCCAAAATCAGCGGTGCCGCAATCGCGATGACAATGAGGCTCCAGTCTATCGCCTGACTTCTCATCGCCCAGATCGAAGCGATCAGCGTCGTCAGCGCGTAGAGAGCCATGATTCAACGGCCGCTTGAGCTGAGGCGCCGTGGGCGGAGCCGCCTCTGCAACCGCTCATCGAAGTTAGCGGACAGGCTGGGCGCCGGAGTCGCCGCCATCATTTTGCGAAGCAGGTCGTCCATTCGCTCTTGCTCAGACATTCTCAAATCCCCGTTCCTTCAACATCTCATGGAGTAGTCGCCGCGCGCGATGAAGGTACGACTTCACCGTGTTTTCGGGCACGCCGAGCAGCGTCGCCACCTCCGTCATGCTCTCTCCCATCCAGTAATGCAACCGCAAGCTGGACTGGTAGACCTCCGGCAATTCGTTCATGCATTCCGCCAAGGCCTGCTGCCGCCGCGCAGCCTCAAGCCGTTCCCGTGGATCCATCAAAGGCGAGGCCGTCTCCGCGAGCGCGTCATCGCTCACGTGAGGGGCTTGATCGCGGACCCGCGCTTTCAAGTTGCGTGCTTGGTTAAAGCCGATGCGATAGATCCAGGAGCTGAACTGAGAGTCGCCTCGAAAGCGGTCGAGCCCGTGGTGAACTCGCAGAAAGATTTCCTGCGTTACCTCCTCAGCATCGGCTCGAAAGCCGGGACCCAGTATCGAGACCATCAGGCGGAACACTTTCTCGCGGTAGCGGCGGACCAACTATGCGAAAGCGTCCTGATCACCGCCGGTACGGCAGCGGTCGACGAGCGCTTCGTCAGTATCCATGGCAGCCCATCGGTTTCAGTTCAGCGTTCCCGATTTCCGGCAAGAAAATGATAGAGCATGAGTCCCAGGCCAATCATGGCCAGCGGTAAGGGAAGCGGCCAAAACACGCGCTCGTCGCCGGTCGGAATCAGGCGAAGGGCGATCATAGAATCTGAGCCCGCGGCCAGCAGAACGATTCCGAGAATCAAGGGGACGTGGGGATCCGGTCGCTTTTCAATCATCGGCGGATCGATCGAGAGTTCGGGCAGTGGAATACCCTTGTCCATCGCCGCCAGCCGTTCCTCATGCAGGATGTCGAGCCTCCGGAGCCTTTCGCTATTTTTCAGATACAGGTAGCCAAGGAATGCAGCGGCCAGCGCGATTACGAGGATTCCGTCTCCAATGGAGTGGGGCATCCTTCTATCTCCTCACCCGTTAAGACAGGGTCCCCGCGTCCGGGTGCAAGGCGGCCGGAAGGGCTTTAGCTCCGTAGCGAAGCCGGTTCGGTCGAAACCTCGCCATTCGCCTGCACCGAGGCAATCTGGGTCAACCCGGATACACCCACGCGCGAGGCTTTGGCCGATTCCGCAGAAGGTACCGGCGCGTCAAACGCCATCGGCTCGTTGCCGCGCAGACGTTTCAGACAATAGAAGCCGTTCATCATGAGGCACATCAGGAACGCTCCAAGACGTAGCCGCCCAAACGATCGCACTACTCGCTTCAGCGAGTACTTGAACGAAAAGGCCTCCCGCCAAAGCGCCCGGTGGGCGTCGAGTAATTGTTCCGGCGACATGTCTCGAGGTTGGAATGATACGTTGTACCCGTTGTAAAACTCCCAGCCCCGGCCTTCCAGGATTCTTCCTTCTTCGGCTAGTTTGCTATACGCAGGTGTGCCCCGGTAGGGCGTCAACACGCTGAGAAACGGAACATCCACGCCCGTCTCGTAAAGCTGCCGCGCCATCGCCACAATGCTCCCCGGAGAGTCGCCGTCGAACCCTGCGATGAATCCCGCCATCACGCAGATTCCGCGATCGTGCAGCGCTTGAATCCTCTCTTTGTAGGTATTGATCTTGTTTTGCGGTTTGTGCCCGTCGCGTAACGACTCGGCGCCGAATGACTCTATTCCGAAGAAGATGCCGATGCAGCCTGAGCTCTTCATGAGGTCCAGGAGACTGCGGTCGTTGCCGATATCCAGGCTCGCCTGTGTCAACCACCATTTCCGAAGCGGAACCATGGCGGCCAGAAGTTCACGGATGTAGGATCGCTTCGCTGTGAGATTGTCGTCCCAAAACCAGACCACCTTGCGCTGCCACCAGTGCTTGAACCGGTCATAAGCGATGTCTCTGATTACATCCTCCACAGGGCGTGTGCGAAAGCCAGGATTGATGGTGGGGACCGTGCAGAACGAGCAGGTGAAGGGACACCCGCGCGTCGCCTGCACCACGCGCTGAATGAAGAAATTACCCCGCAGCAGATCGTAACGGGGCGTCGGTATCCCGGCGAGCGGTTGCGATGTACCTACATACCGGCTGCGAAGCCTGCCCGCCGCCGCGTCATCGAGCAGTTGCGTCCAGACGGACTCCGCCTCTCCCACCACCGCGCAGTCCACATGCTCCAGCGCCTCCTCAACATTGAAGGTGACGTGCGGACCGCCGGCAACCACTGTCTTGCCGCGCTTCCTGAATTCGTCGGCAAGACGATAAGCCTCGGGCGCGAATCCGGTGAAGAAGGACAGTGCGACGAGGTCAGCGGCCGTGTCGAGGTCAACCGGTTGCACCTGTTGATGAATGACACGAACCTGGTAACCCGGCGGCGTCAGGGCGGCCAGATGAATGCCGGTGATCGGCGGAACGAAGTCCGCCTCGTGCCCGTGCCGGTACCGCGGCATGTAGACGATCACGATGTCCACCGAAAAGGGTCGCTTGAGACCTTCTAGCGAAACTTGCATCATGGATACTTTATAATACAAAGTACTCTTTGTAAATAGAGAAAAGAGATTCTAGGACATGCCGTACCGCAATCGCACTGGGCCTGCCATCCCCCTGTGGCAATGAGAACTGAGGTTAAGCTGGTAGTCGCCGCAAAGGCGGCACACTCCTGAAATGAGACAACGATCTTTGCCGGATCGCTTCCGGATGCGGCTATCCTCCACCGTAGGGTTTCTATTGGCAACCGCTGCCTGGGCCCAGCCCTACCTTCATCCGCCCGCCGTCGACACCTACGCGACGCACGATCCGGCCGGCATCACGATCCTCCCTAACGGCCGCTATCTGCAGCCCGTGGGCAAACACTTTCCGCTCGTTCGCTTCCCTCATGGTCTCGCCATCACCCGCGACGGCGGCACGCTCTTTGTGCCCAGCGACGGCACCGGCCAGCTCCTGAAACAGTGGCAGTCAGGGTCACCGGAGATCATCGAGCTGCAGCTCCCCAAGCCCGCTGGAAAAAGGAGAGGCCATCTAAACGCCGGCGGGGCTGACTTTTCTCCCGACGGCTCATTGCTCTATTGGAGCAGCGGCGACCGCGGAACGCTTTTCATTTTTGAGACCGCCTCCAGCCGTCTGCTAGGCGAGATTCAACTGAATGTCGAAGTAGCGGGCAGGAAGTTTGAGGACAGCTATGCAGCCGACCTGAAAGTCTCCGCGGACGGCCGCCACCTCTACTGTGCGGACGTCACGAACTTCCGCCTGGTGATCGTCGATACGGCAGAGCGTCGCGTGGTGGGCTCCACGCCGGTGGGCCGCTATCCCTACACGCTCACCGTCTCCGGTAATCGCGTCTTCGTGGCCAACATCGGTTTATTCGAATACAGCGCTGTGCCGGCGCCGTCCGATGGCAAGTCTGATCCGCGCGGACTCACCCGGCCCGCCTATGGCTATCCGAGCAAAGCCGCGCGCGACGGCGTCACCTTCGAGGGCCGCAAAATTCCGGGACTGGGAGTCGACAATGGGCCGCAATCGTTCTCGGTGACGGGCGTGGATATCTCCAATCCACAAGCGCCAAAAGTGCTCAGCCACTGGAAGACCGGACTGCTCATTCGCTCTCCATCGGACAACGGCACCACCGTCGGTGGCAGCGCTCCTAACTTTCTGACGGTGAGCAGCGGCAGCCTGTTCGTCTCGAACGGCAATAACGACCTCATCGAACGCATCGATCTTTCGAATGGCAAAGTTCTCGCCAAACAGAGGATCATTCCCTCCCCGCTCGTCTCACGGCTGCGAGGCGTTGGACCGTCCGGTATGGTGGTGTCGCCCGACGGCAGTAAAATCTATGTCGCCGAGAGCGGCATCAACGCCATCGGCGTGCTGGACGCCCACACGCTCGAGGTGATGGGCCACATCCCCACCGCCTGGTATCCCTACCGCCTGGCGATCTCGCCCGATGGCCGCCGACTCGCCTGTATTTCGTTCAAAGGCTTCGGCAACGGGCCTAACGCAGGGACGCAGATTCCAATGAGTGATTTTCGCGGGATGCGCGGCGTCATCAGTATCCTCGATCAACCTTCCGGCAGCGAATTGCGCACGATGACCGCGCGCGTCCTTGAAAACAACGGAATGGTGGACCGCGAGGCCGACCGCGCCACTATGTCCTCGCCCGTCATTCCTGGTATGCCCGGCGCCGCCTCACGCGAGATCAAGTACGTCGTCTTCATCACCAAAGAGAATCACACCTACGACACGATCTTCGACCGCGTACCCGGCGCGCGGCATGACCCTTCGCTGTTGCGCTGGGGCCTGCATCAAACCATCAAGGCTGACGGACAGCCCACTTTGGAGGACGCCGGCGTAATGGTGAATCACAACGCACTCGCACGGGCTTTCACCCTGAGCGACAACTTCTACATGGAGCCGGAAGCTTCCGGTGTCGGGCATCGCTGGCTGGTGGGCGTGCAGCCGAACAACCTCATGCAGATGACTTACTCCCTCGGCTGGTCGTTCAAGAAGGACAGTACCGCGCCGGGACGTCGCTACTCGATGGGCTCAGCCGGTTCGCTGATTCCCGAGGACTACCCGGAGGCCGGATCCATGTGGGAGCATCTCGGTCGCAATGGGATCCGCTTCCGAAATTATGGAGAGGGCTTCGAGTTTCCCGGTGTCGTGGAAGACAAGGACGAACATCCCACCGGCGCACGCGAAACGGTCAATATTCCGATGCAGAAAATCCTGTTCGACAACACCGCGTTCGGCTTTCCTATTTTCAATATGAATATTCCCGACCAGTACCGCGCTCACTGGTTCATGCGGGATGTCGAACAGCGGTTTTTGCGCGGCGGGATGAAATTTCCTTCGTTCATCAACATGGCCATTTGCAACGATCACGGCGCCGACCCCAAGCCGGATAGGGGCTACCCATACCTCGCCTCATGGATGGCGGACAACGATCTCGCGCTGGGACGCATCGTCGAGTTTCTCTCGCACACTCCTTATTGGAAGAACATGGCAATCTTCGTAACCGAGGACGACGCCGGAGGAGAACCGGATCACGTGGACGCTCAGAGGAGTGTGCTGATGGTGATCAGTCCGTGGGCCAAACGCAGCTACGTGTCCCACCGCCACACCACCATCCTCAGCATGCATCGCACGCTGTATGAGATCTTCGGCCTGCCACCCCTGAACATGTTCGACGCGCTGGCCAATGACTTCGCTGACTGCTTCACCAACCAGCCGGACTTCCGGCCCTACAAGGTCGTTCCAGTGGACCCGCGAATCTTCGACCCCGAGAAGGCTAAGGACCCGAAAGATCCCGACTATGGCAAGGCGCGTAAGCTCCCGTCCATCGCCATGGACGACGACGACGAGATGGAAAAGGTCCTGAAGCGGGGAGCCAAGGAAGCTTCACCGCGTCGCTGAGCGAGCGCCGCTTCAGTTGCCGTTCAAATTCCCTTTTCCAATTGACGGTGGTATTCCACCGCGTCAAAATGCCCGTCGGAAACGGCAATCAGGCCGTCGGCTCCAAAACGCCACCGTTCAAAGCCGCTAATAAGGACGCGCCGTCCCGTGCCACCGGGACCCGTATTCGTACCGGAGAGTGTCCAGTGATACTCAGGCTCGTCGCCCAGTAGCCGCAGGTCATCCATCACTACTTTGAGATCGGGGAAGGCCGTCATGAAGGAAAGTGCCACTCCGGCAATTTCGTCCCGTCCAACGGCAGGGGTGCCATCGTTGACTGTGAGCGACCCTTGAGGCGAAAAGAATGCCGCAACGCTTTCCGGACTCTGGCTGCACCACGCCGCCGTGTACCGCATCGCAAATTCCTCGAGGTTGGTGGAGTCGGGTGTCATAAGCGATTGCGGTTACCAGTCCGTTTGCCGGTAGTCTTTCAAAAACTGCCCCCACACGTGCTGTCCCGTATTGACTCCGCTAATGATCGGGTCGAGGATCCGGGCCGCGCCGTCCACGATATCGAGCGGCGGATGAAATCGCTGCTCAACAACCTTCCGCGCGGCGAGCGGCGCCGGATCTTCATCCGTCACCCATCCCGTGTCAACACTGTTCATGTGAATACCGTCGTTGAAGTAATCGGTCGCCGAAGTCCGGGTCATCATATTCAGGGCGGCCTTCGCCATATTGGTGTGGGGGTGGCGCGTGGTCTTCCTGTGACCGTAAAACTGACCTTCCATCGCGGACACATTGACGATGTGCTTGTCGCGTTCCGTCGTCCGCAGCATCAGCGGCTTAAGCCGCGCATTGATGATGAACGGCGCCACCGCATTGATCAACTGAACCTCCAGCAATTCCACTGAAGATATTTCAGCCATCAACAGCCGCCACGAGTTTCGCCCTCGCAGGTCCACTTGCTGCAAATCCTGGTCAAGCCGGCCTTCGGGAAACAAATGATTCTGCCTCACCAGATCCTCGACTAACAGCGGGACTTGAGAGAGTTCCGCTGACCGTGTGCTCCAACCGGACTGCGGCAGCAGGGCGCTCGCCGGTTGATCGGCGACTCCAAGCAGGCGTCGCGCCTCCGCCGGCATCTCTTCAAACGCCGCCCTCTCGCCTTCCATCATGTGCGCGTAAAATTCAGGCGGCCTTCGAACGGTCTGACAGGCATTGTTGATAATGAAATCGAGCCTCGGACGAGTGTCGAGCAAGTGCTGGCAAAGGCTCTCGACGCTCGCAGGATTGCGCATGTCCAGCCCGAAAATCTCCAGGCGGTGTCCCCACTCGCTGAAGTCCGGCTCCCGCGAGTACCGCTGGGATGAATCGCGCGGGAAGCGCGTCGTGACAATTAATGTCGCGCCTGCACGCAGCAGTTTCAGCCCGGCCTGGAAGCCGATCTTTACGCGCCCACCCGTCAGGAGCGCTACACGACCGCGTAGGTCGGCAAGTTCCGTTCGCTTGTTGAAGTTGAACTCGGCACACGGCGGACACATCTGATCGTAGAAGTGGTGCAGCGTCGTGAATTTTTCTTTACAGATGTAGCAATGCTGCGGATCGATCTCGGCGGATTGTTCCAGTTCCTCGACATTCTCGGGCGCAAACACGCTGGGGGTTGTGAACTCAGGTCTTCGGCGAAGCGTTCGAATCCCCGTCTCGCGGAGCGCAGCGTCTTCGCGTTCCACCCGCGCCGCCGTCCGTTCGCGGGCGGCCGCCTGAACCCTGCGCCGCCGGGCAACCGGATTGGGAAGGTATGCCTCCGCAACGGCCCGGTGGAATCGCTCCCGCACTTCGGCAGGTACGTTCCGCAGCAACTCGTTATCCAGCGCGATCGATTCCAGCAACTCGGTTGCCGAGCGTAGACTCTCCACGAACATCCCGTCTCCGGTCGTAGCGGGCGCCGAAGCGCACTGATCGTTTGTATCGTGCAATAGGATTACCTTGGGTTCCCGGGAACGGATCTCCGTGATGTGCCCGGTTCTCCTATTATCAACCGGCCGGGGCACGCGCTACTAAGCGAGACAGATGTACCGGGCGAAACTATCCCTCCGTAATCGCCTTACGGGCCTCGCGCTCGGGATCCATCTTCACTTCCGACTTCGCATCGAAATACATCACTGACGGATGCTCGGCGCTGTACGCCGCCCACTTCGGCAAGCCTGCATGATTCAGATCGCCCCGGCGTGCGAAGTTGATCCACGCATCGCTCACACGCCCACCTAAATCCCGCGCCTCCGCCGACCCGACAGTCATCGCCGCCGCACGATCAGTGTTGTTGAAACAGAATGGAAGCTCAGAACAATGGAATGCTCTTGGCCTCCCGTCCAGAACCGGCGTCTGCCATGCGAAGAGGTACATGTAGGCCGAAGCCCCGCCCTGGGCCGCCTTCCGTGCCGCCTGAATTGTCGAATCGTTCCGCTGCGCCTGCGCCCCGACAAACGAAAGAACGTCGAACCACTTCGTCTGCGGATACACCCGTCGAAACGCGTCGACAATCCGGTTTCCCCGGCCCGGGTAAGACTTCTCCACCCGCCCACGCACTTCCTGTTCCGTCATCGCCTCATACTCGGGATGACTGATTGCCGTCATCATTTCGTTCAGCGCCGTACCCACCAGCAGCGGGACGTTCTTCGAAATCTCCGGCGCCTGCGGATCGAAAGGATGATGCGGCACGATCTTCCCGTCCACTGACGGGGCAAATCCGGCTCGCTCGCCACGGGAAATCGTTCGAATCCCTCCGCCGCCTGCCGCTGGCTGAACCTTCCGGTAGGCTCCTTCTACGGCCGCCAGCAAACGCTCGTAAGGCACAGCATTCAGTTCGCCGATGCGCGCGCCGCTCAATCCTAGTTGCGAGAGTGCCCCCGCCGCCCGATTGCCCGAAAATCGTCACGTTCGCCGCATTACCGCCAAAGTTCCCAATGTTGTCGCGCACCCATTCGAGCGCCAAAACGATGTCCGTCATCCCGGCGTTCGCCGAACCAGCAAACCGCTCCCCATAAGCAGCCAAATTCAGATGGCCGAGCGCATTCAAGCGATGATTCAGCGACACCAGCACCACGTCCCCGCGCCGCGCGATGCTCTCGCCGTCGTAAGCCTTCAGTTCCTGCGAAGAGCCTGCCGAGAAACCGCCGCCATGCAGCCACACCATTACCGGACGCTTGCGATTGTCCGCTCCCGGCGTCCACACGTTGATTCGCAGACAATCCTCGTTTGGCTGGCCGTCTTCCCACTCGAATAGGAACGCTTCTTCATCGCTCTTCCAACCCGCCCTCTGGGCCTGCGAACAAACCCAGCCATACGCCATTGAACTGCGCACGCCGGTCCACGGCTCCGGCTTCACAGCCGGT
Organism: Bryobacterales bacterium; assembly: GCA_038212445.1. Classification (GTDB taxonomy): domain Bacteria; phylum Acidobacteriota; class Terriglobia; order Bryobacterales; family Bryobacteraceae; genus TMP-7. The sequence goes on along the minus strand of JBBQUM010000003.1, from coordinate 87,642 downwards.
AGGAATCTGGCGGCGCCGCCAACCGGCGCGCCGTACGGAATCCCTTTAAACGACAGGATGCCCCGAGCGGAATATCCGCGAACTTTGCCGGCCGTGGTATCTACCACCGCCTTACTGCCCGCAGCAACAATGAGCGGCCCGCTCACCGTCGTGGACCCAACTACGGCGGCACGGGCAATCTCCGGGAAAACTGCTGCTCCACCCGTGAGTGCGGCCATTCCTCTCGTGCCGGATTAGCTTCTTGGCTATCCATCCTAACGCCACCCAGGAATCACCAGGGAGCCTGAGCGGTCAGCACCGACCAACCGTCACGCGTCTCTGACTCGATGAGGCGAACTCCAAAGTGCTGATACGCCCGTTTCACGTCCGCATCCAGTGACGAATGGATTCCCGAGAGAATCAGGCTGCCGCGGCTCTTCAAACGCTGCAGCAGGACCGGCGCCATCTCAATGAGCGGAGCGGCCAGAACGTTGGCCACCACCACCGGCCAGTTTCCATTCACCTCGCCCGGGCCACCCAGGACGAGCTCAAGCCGGTCGGAAAGTTGGTTGAGACGCGCGTTCTCCGCCGCAGCCTTGAGGGCGCTGGCATCAATATCGAGACCAACTGCGCGCGGCACGCCCATCTTCAAAGCCGCTAACGCCAGAATCCCCGATCCTGTTCCAACATCCAGGACGCTATCGGGACAATCGCCGCTCACAATCTGCTCCAGCACTTCGATGCACAATGCGGTGGTTGGATGATGTCCGGTCCCAAATGCATCCGAGTCGGCCAGCCAAAGCGCATCCGGCACAGCGGGGGACCCGGGTGGAGAGATCAAGAAGCGGCCTGCGCGAACCGCTCGCAGACTCAGCATCCATACCGATCCGTCGTCCCGCGGAACGGCCGCTGAAACGGTTATGCCGGCACGGTCGAAATGGCCCGCCACGACATCCGTGGTGACTGAGTCGGGAAGAATCGCGGCCAGGCTGTCGCCTAGCGGCTCAATGTCGAGCGCTCCCAGTTCCACCAAAAGGTCAAAGGCGTCAGCGGGCGGAGAGGTGAGGTCGATTCGATAGGGCAACCCGCAGCGTAGCGCAGTCACTCGCTGCGTGCACAGTCATCCGCGTTAGGCAGAGTGGATGGCCGGTGCGCTCAATCCATCCTTAGCGATTCCATGGGATCCACTAATGACGCGCGTCGTGCAGGAATATAGCTTGCGATCAGAGCAGCGATGGAAACGATCAGCGCCGCTGCGGCGTAAGTGGCGGGATCAAGCGCGGTGACACCGAACAGCAGTGAAGAAACCCAGCGTGAGAGGCCAACGGCCGCGGCCAGTCCCAGGACGCTGCCGGCTCCTGCCAGCGCGATCCCTCGCCGCACAAACAGGCGTTTTACCTGATTCGGCTGGGCTCCGAGTGCGACTCGAATGCTGACCTCCCGGCGGCGGTTCCCCACCGCATAAGCGAGCACACCGTAGACTCCGATGATCGCCAGTGCCAGCGCCATGATGCCTGTAATTCCGAGAAGAATGAGTGCAAACGACGTTCGCGCCATCGAGCGCTGATAGACGCCTCCGAGCGTCCGAACCTGGGCGAAGGGTAAGTTCGGATTCACCGAGTGGACCACTGCGGCGACATCCCGCAGCAAGCTCTCGCTGCCCGCTCTGCTGCTGCGCATCGCGAGCGTGAGGCCTCGGCGAATCGACGCTGGCCGGCCCTTCGTGGATGGGTCGTGAACGCCGGTTCTAAAGTAGACCGTCGGAGGCGCCTCCTTGTTCACTCCATCATCGTGGACATCCTCCACCACACCGACAACCTCCATCCATTCGTCCCCGAGAGTGCCCTGACGCAGCCTCTTGCCAATCGCTGCTTCAGGCCGCCCCCAGTTCTCGCGCGCCATTTTCTCCGACACGATGGCCACCAGGCGCCGTTTCGACAGGTCTTCCCAACTGAAGTCCCGGCCAGCCAGTATCCGCGTGCCGAGCGCCGCAAACAAACCCGGCGAAATGTGTTTGACATCGCGATTGGGAGCAGTCTGTCCCGGGACGTACTTGCCTTCCACGGCCACTAACATGCCGTTGCGATGCTCCACTTCCATAGGCAATCCATCCGCAAAGCCGGCCGCCTCAACGCCAGGCACGCGCATAACATTGCCGATGATCTCCGCCTGCATCCGCCCCGCCTGTTCCGGCTCAGGGACCTGTGTCTGCGGAATGCTAATGCGTATCGTCTGGATCCGCTCCGGCTGAGTGAAGCCCGGGTGAACTCCACGCAGTGAAACAAAAGTGCGGATCAACAATCCGCTCGCCACCAGCAGAACCAGGGCAAGCGCAACCTGCGCAACCACCAGGGCGTTCTGCGCCTGCAGTTGCTGAAGGCCAATGCTCGCGCCGCGTGTATTCAGGATCTTTCGTGGGATACCGCACTTGAAGACGGCAATGAGGCCGAACAGCACGCTGCCCGCAATCGCACAGGCCAATCCGAACAGAAGAGTTGCTCCGTCAACGGAGACCTCCGCGAGCCGCGGAATGGTGGTGACGTTCTGCGCTTTCAGTATCCGCAGTGCTCCATAAGCCAGTGCGATGCCGCAGATGCCTCCCACCAAACCCAGCGTCAGGCTCTCCACTATCAACTCGCGCGCAATCCTTCCCCATCCCGCGCCCAGAGCGGCGCGAATGGCAAACTCCTGAGAGCGGGACTGCGCCCTCACCAACACGAGGTTGCCCACGTTGGCACAGACCAGCAGAAACACCAGCACAAGCGCGCCCATCAGCACACCGAGCACTGAACCGATGTCGCCGGTGACATCCTGCTTCAACGGACGCAAGTTCGGCTTCATCTGAACCTGCTCCAAAAACGGGCGGAGCTTCTGAGGAATGATCGAGTCCAGGACACGCGCGGCTTCCTGGTTCGCAAGGGCGATGGTGATGCCAGGCTTCAACCGCGCAATTCCGGAGTAAGAAAATGGCTCCAGGGGCAGGTTCGCCTTCGCAAAGCGCTGCGGCAGCAGAGCGTCGGGCGCGAGATCGAGAAACCGGAAACTCCGCGGCATCACGCCGATCACCTGGCGCGGTACAAAGTCAATCATCACGGTCCGGCCCACCACCCGCTCATCGCCGCCGAACTGCCGCTGCCAGTATCCGTAGGAGAGAACGACGGTCTCCGGCGTACCCGGCGTATCGTCTTCGACTGAAAATCGCTGACCGAGCATCGGCTGAGCACCCAATGCCGGCAGTAACCCTTGCGTGATCCGCACCGTCTCGATCTGCTGCGGATCGCCTATGCCTGTCACTGTCGCCGTGCCCGCCGACCACACGCCAAATTCCTCAAATGCCTCGCAGTGCTCCTTCAGCGCCGCATACATTCCAGGCCCGAGACCCATATCGTTGAATTTCTCGCCCTGCAGTATGCCCGAGTTAAAAACACCGGCTAAGCGATCAGGTTCTGAATACGGCAGCGGACGGATGAGCACCGCATTCACCACGCTGAAGATCGCCGTGTTCGCACCAATGCCGAGTGCGAGCGACAGAATCGCGGCGGCGCCAAAGCCGGGATTCAAACGAATCATCCGCATCGCATGACGCGCGTCCCTAAGCAAACCCTCGAGGAACATGATCGTGTTCATTCGATAGACCTCCTCGTGGATCAAGGTGGTGCGACCTAGCTTCTTGCGCGCGGCCGCTCTTGCCGCCGCTCCATCCATCCCTCCCGCAACGTATTCGTCGGTGGTGACATCCAGGTAGAACTCCAGTTCCTCAACCTGTTCGGCCTCCGACTTGTCGCGACGAAAAAATCTGCGCCAGTTCATGACGGCTCCTCGGGCACAGGGTTCAAGATCCGCCCGATGGCTCTCACCAATTGCTCCCAGCGCGACGTCTGTGCCACTAATTGCCGCTTGCCTTCAGGCGTGAGGCGATAGTACTTCGCCTTGCGGTTGTTCTCAGAGGTCCCCCAGAAGGAGGCGATCCAACCCCGGTTCTCCAGCCGACGCAATGCAGGATAGAGGGAGCCGTGCTCCACCTGCAGTACCTCTTCCGACTGTCGCTCAATGGCATGCGCGATCGTCTGCCCGTGCGCCGCGCCAACCGCCAGCGTCCGGAGCACCAGCATGTCCAGGGTTCCCTGGACCATCTCAGATTGTAGAGGTGATTCTCGCCTTGGCATGACTCGTGTCGATGATCGACTAGTGTATCGACTCGATATTACTGGGAATTTTGCCTGTCGTCCAGCGTTTTTTAGAAGATCATCATCAACCGGCTGTATTTTCAGCGGTTAGAGAGGAATCGCAAGATCTCAGCCATCACACGCTCACTCTGATCCGTCTGGAAAAGGAACTGGGCGTGCGCTGAACCCTCGACGACGATGAGTTCTTTCGGCTGTGGAGCTTTTTCGTACTGTGCACGTATGCCTGGAAGCCGCGGTCCGGCACCGTTGCTGTCGTCGCGCGCGACGATAAACAGGCTCCTGGATTTCAGATTCTCCGCCGGGAGGTTTGGTGCCGCCCCGAGAAATACGATGCGATCAATCTCACCTGGCGCCGATCGAATCGAGGCGTCGCCGGCAGCCCCGCCGCCAAAACTGCCGCCAACCACCGACACCGTTTTTGCCCCATGCGTTTTCAAGTAGCGGACTGCGGCCAGCACGTCATTCTCGAAAGGCGCATCATCAAAATTTTTCTGACCAGGACCAGTGGAGCATCCAAATCCGCGGAAATCAATCGCTAGTACCTGAAATCCGGCGGACACCTGAGCGTCAGCTTGAACCTTCCAACTCCCCTTGGGGAATCGGCCCCCGTGAGCAAGTACGACGGCGCGCCTGCCCTTGCCGTAGAGATCAGCGCAAACCCGCCCGCCGTCTTCAGCGGCGAACGTCACACTGAGCTGCGCAGCACTTACCGTACCAGTGCCACCGCGAGAAAGATGAGGCGAGTGAACAGCATTGAGTTAGCCCTTTAACCGCTCCTCGATCACCACCGTTACGCGCTGCCCCGCTTCCTTGCCGATCGCTTTCCGGATATCCGCCTTCACCGGAAGCTTGTGTGTGCCGTCACCCAACGCCATGAACGAACTCTGAAATGGGTGGCCGTTGATCTTCCCGGTAACCTTCACCAGACCGCGTGTTCCAAAGAACTCTACTGAACCCGGCCAGACCACATAGGTCCACCCACCCTTGGCACTGCTCTTTTTCAGGGTCGCCGTGAATGTCTTGTTGATCTTCATGTCAATGCACTCCGGGCACGGGTCCAATCAATCCCCGTCGCTGATCACTCCGAAATCAGGCTGACCTCGAGAATGTCGGGATTTGCCCGGATCTCCTCGATCACCGCCGCCGCCGGCTCAAGCTCGAGATGAATTCGGGCAACCGCCGCCTGACCCCCATCGAAGACGATGTTCTCCATCTCCTGAACGTTGATCTTTGCCTTGCTGATCGTGTCGAGCGTCTTGGCCAGCACACCCGGCCGGTCGAGGTGCCGCACCACTAAAGCACAGACCGCCGCCGTCTTCCGCGCCAGGTTCACGACATTCGGAACCTTCCCGGTCTCTTTGAAGATCCGGACAATCCGCACCGTCTCGGCGGCAATGGCGTCCTGCGCCTGGTCCGTCGACGCGCCGATGTGATGCGTTCCGTAGACCCCAGGTTCTTTGCCGATGTCATCAGTGAAGGCTCCGGCGCCGCCCGCCGGCTCGTTGGCGAAAACATCCAGCCCGGCGCGCACACCGTTCTCGCGCACCGCCTTCAGCAGGGCATTCTGATCCACAACCTCGCCGCGCGAAGTATTGATGAAGATCGCGCCCTTCTTCAGCGCTCCAAAAAACGCCTCGCCCAGCAATCCACGCGTGTCATTGTTCAGGGCCAGGTGCACGCTGATAATGTCGGCGCCCTGCGCCACCGCGATCGGATCGGCCTTCCACTCCACGCCGAGCGCTTCGGCCTTCTCAGCGCTTAGGCTGCGGCTCCACGCGATCACCCGCATGCCGAAACCGCGAGCCCGCGGAATCATTTCGCCGCCGATCTGGCCAACGCCGATCAGCCCCAGCGTCCGCCCGTAAAGCCCGCGTGCCTTGGAGTATTCCGACTTGTTCCACTGTCCAGCACGCAGCGAAGCGACATTGTCGGCGATTCTACGATCGAGCGACGCGATCAGTCCAAAAGCAAGCTCCGCAACCGCGATCGAGTTCTTGCCAGGACAGTTCGAAACGTAAATCCCGCGTCGAGACGCGGCGGCCACGTCGATAGTGTTATAGCCGGCGCCCGCCCGCACAATCAGCTTCAGCGGACCAGCCGAAATCACGCTCTCCGGCACCTTGGTGCTTCTCACCACCAGCACCTCGGGCTGCCACCGCGCCACCTCGGCCGCCAGTGCATCGTCCTTCAGTCCTGGCGTATAGAAAACATCGCAGCCGGCCGCGCGCAGACCATCAACGCCCGACTGCTCGAACTTATCGGCAATGAGTACCTTCACACCCGCCGATGCTACCGCGACGGTTTCAATCTTGTCCACTGAAAGATTTGGGCGCGCATGGTGAAATCGGATAACGAGGAGTTCAAGGATGACCCAGCAGGAAAAGGCGGCTCGCTTCCGTGCGCTTCACGGGGATACAAATATCTTCGTGATTCCAAACCCGTGGGATGTCGGCTCTGCTCGCCTCCTGGCCGGCCTCGGCTTCCACGCTCTGGCCACCTCGAGCGCTGCCGCGGCATGCGCGATGGGACGGCGCGACGGCGAACTCACCCGCGACGAAATGCTGGCGCACGCTCGCTCCATCGTCGCCGCAACCGATTTGCCAGTCTCGGCGGATCTTGAAAGCGGCTACGGCGACGCGCCCGAAGTAGTAGCGGACACCATCCGCCTTGCGGCTCAGGCCGGCTTGGTCGGGTGCACCATCGAGGATACTACCGGCAACCCCGACAAGCCCCTGTTCGACACTACATTGGCCGTCGAGCGGATTGCAGCGGCTGCCGAAGCCGCGCGTGGACTCTCGTTTCCCTTTATGCTGACCGCCCGCGCACACAATCTTCTCTACCCCAGCCCGAGCCTGGACGACACCATCAGCCGCCTTGTCGCTTTCGAAAAAGCCGGAGCGGATGTCCTGTTCGCTCCCGGCCTCCCCGATCTACCCTCGGTGCAAGCCGTCTGTGCCGCCGTGTCGAAGCCGGTGAACTTCATGGTCGGAATCAAAGGGAAGTCATTTCCCGTTGCCGGCCTCGCTGCGGCCGGAGTGAAGCGAATCAGCCTCGCGACATCGCTTTACCGCGCCGCGATGACCGGCTTTCTGAACGCCGTCACCGAAGTGAAAGACTCGGGCGACTTCAGTTTCGTTGACACCTGCGTCACAACTCCGGAACTCCTCCGGCTCATGCGAACGTGATCGGCTACCGAACTACAACTTCATCTCCCAGCCTTTACGCATCGCGGGCTTCAGCAGGCGGTTAGCCTCTTCGCTATTGCTGAACCGCCGTTTGGTTGCGTCCCACTGCAGCTTGCCTTGCACCCTGAGAGCGATTGTGCCGAGGGACAGCCACTCGATGTATTTCGACGCGCCGGCGAAGTCCGACACACCCGGAGCGCCGCCTTTGCAAGCGCGAATCCAGTCCTGCTGATGATTCACGCCGCGAGCCAGCATCTGCGGCGGCAGCTTGTATTCCGCCCAGCGCGACGCGGGCAGCAGCCAGACACCTTCGCCACGCGCACTGGTTGCCATATAGCCTTTTGACCCCACGAAGATCGCGCCGTTGCCGGGCGCGCGCATCTTGGGATCTGTCGAGGCGCCAGGAGGCATGCGCCCACCGGGACCACCAGGTCCACCAGGTCCGCCAGGACCTCGCGGGCCACCCGGAGGAAACTGCCCGCCACCTGAAGGTCGCGGCATCGGCTTGCCATCCAAAGTAAGTTGGGTGCTCACCAGCATCATGCCATCGCCGCCCTGCACAAAATTGCGGCCCCGCTCAGCCAGGTTGTTCATCGGCGGGAACAGCCGCTCGCCTTCCGCCATGCCCGCAGGATTTTCGAAGTCGCCGCGCATGTTCTGATAACTGTGCACCGTCACCGCCGGCATATGGCCGTAAGCCGGAAACTCGAACACCACATGCGCCCGCAACGGCCAGATCCACTGATTCTTGCCTTCTACAAACACGCACTCCGCCGACGTCGGACTTCGCTTGTCCAGTTGCAGCGCCAGGTGGGCCGGCCCGAGATTGTGTACCAGCCAGTCGCCCAGCGATCCGCCCGTCGAGAAGTCAATGAAGGCGCGCCATTGATTCGTGATCAGCGGGTTGAATGCCCGCGGTTCGGCGCAGCCCTGCCAGAGGTCCCAGTCGAGTGTCGCCGGCACCGCCGTTGGTTCTGGACCCGTCGCCGGCAGCGTCGGCTGACCACCGTAGATTCCGCCCGTCCAGGCGTGCAATTCCTTTACGTCACCGATGTCGCCCGACCATAGAATCTCGCAGGCAGTCTTGGTGCCTTCGTGATTCCAGCCCTGGTTGCCCATCTGCGTCGCCACCTTGTACTTCACTGCGGCATCGGCCAGCAACTGCGATTCCCAGGCAGTCCGCGTCAACGGCTTCTCGCAGTAGACATGTTTGCCTTGCTGCATCGCGAGCAGCGCCACCGGTGTGTGCATGTGGTCCGGCGTGGCGACCATCACTGCATCGATGTTCTTGCCTTCGGTCTCAAACATCTTCCGGTAGTCTTTGTACTTCTTGGCGTTCGGATACTGCGCAAACCCGGCGGCCGAGCGCACTTCATCCACGTCGCAAAGCGCTACGATATTCTCGGTGGCGGCAGCCCCTACCAGGATCGCTGGACCGCGGATTCCTACTCCCACCGCGCCGATGTTCATCTTTTCATTCGGCGACTTGTAGCCCAGTCTCGATAACGAGGCCGCGCTACCGAAACCCGCCGCAGGCACAGCGCCCGCCAGCATCGTTCCGTAGAAGAAATAACGTCTCGAAAATCCTTGATCGTTCACAGCGTCCTCCCCAAGTAGGAATCTCTCCATCAAGACTCTATCAAAAGGAGGCGCCAATGGCCTATGGGGACTACTTCTTAGGTTTGTATTCGACGAACAGTTCCGGAAACTGCTTTTTCAGCGCTTCGATCTTCGGACGGTCGCAGACCTGAATGTAGGGATTGTCGGGATTGTAGTAGGCGTAATCCTGGTGATAATCCTCTGCGCGATAGAACGCCTTCAGCGGCGTAACCTCGGTGACGATGCGGCTCGGAAATACCTTCTGCTGATCCAACTGCGCAATGTAGGCCTTCGCCACCTTCTCCTGCTCCTCGTTCGTAAAGAAAATCGCAGAACGGTAGCTTGTTCCCACATCCGGTCCCTGACGGTTCAACTGCGTTGGATCATGGGCAACGGAGAAGTAAATTCGCAATAACTGGCCATACGTAATTCGCGATGGGTCATAAACCACCTGGACCGATTCCGCGTGACCCGTGGTCTCGGTAACCACCTGCTTGTAGGTCGCGGTTTTGGCCGCGCCGCCTGAATATCCGGCCGTTGTGGACACCACGCCTTTCACTCGCTGGAAAACCGATTGCACTCCCCAAAAACATCCTCCGGCAAAGACCGCCGTCTCCTTGCCTGACTGCTTCGCCAACGGAACATCGGCCGTCAGAGCCGGAATCGGCGGGCTATTGGCCGCCAATGTGATAGCAGTTGCCATCAGAAAAGCAGCAAAATGACGAAAGGAGAGGGGAAAAGCCATGAAGATATCCTTAGCTGTCATGATAGCCGCGAATCAGGTTCCGCATCAGCGTCACGCCAAAAGCTATTGCCCGAGTCAATCCGCCGGCCTCATGCATCTCACTTCTTAATATGAGAATTCCAGGAATGATCGGCGGCCTCGGACCCGAATCCTCCGTCGACTACTACCGCTTCATCATCGCCAGCTATCGCGCCAGAAAGACCGTTCCCGGCTATCCGCAACTACTGATCAATAGCCTCGACGTCGATAAGGGAATCGCGTTTCTTGACGCTGGAAAACTCGCCGAACTGGCTGACTATCTCGCCTCAGGCCTGGAATCGCTGGTGCTCGCCGGCGCGCAATTTGGCTTCATCGCCGCCAATACGCCACATATCGTTTTCGACGTACTCCAACGCCGGTCCGCCATTCCCCTCCTCAGCATTGTTCGAGCTGCCTCCAACCACGCCCAGACCCTCGGCATGAAGAAATTGGGCCTGTTTGGTACCGGATTCACCATGCGGGCGAGCTTCTACCCGGATGAGTTCCAGCGCGCCGGAATGACCTTGGTCCGGCCAACGGAATCAGAGAGAGAGCTGATTCACAGGAAATACATTGATGAACTGCTGAACAATCAGTTCCTGCCCGAAACGCGGTCCCAGATCCTGAATATTGCGCAGCGAATGAAGGATGACGAGGGGATCGAAGCGCTAGTCCTGGCCGGCACCGAGTTGCCGCTGTTGTTACGCGACTTTCCTGTCCCCGGTCTGTCGTTTCTGGATACAACAAAGATCCACGTCGAAGCCATCGTCGACGAAATGCTCAGCGGTAATGAAAAGTGAACCTGTCAGGGCGCGACAACGGGCTCGCTGGCCCTCTTCGCCGCCTTTTGTAGATCACTGCGGTATCGGCCCGGAGGCTGCCCAAACTCACGCTTGAAGGCACGGTAGAAGGCGGCCTCAGACTCGTATCCCACCTCAGCTGCGATTTCGGCGACCCCCCGCGATGTCTTCTCGAGCAACCGCGCAGCCAGTTGCAGCCTCCAACGAGTCAGGTACGCCATCGGTGGTTCCGATAGGTATCTGGAAAAACGCTCGACCAGTGCCGACCGCGAAATCCCCACCTCTTCCGCAAGATCCGCAATCGTCCACGGATGGGCAACCCGGCTGTGTAGCAAGCCGAGACTCTTTCCCACAATCGGATCGCGCGTTCCGGCGAGCCAGCCCAATTGCTGTTCGGGCAAGCTGGCTACATAGCGCCGCAAGGTGTCCACGAATAGCGCCTCTGAGAGCTTCGCTAACATAGCTTCACTGCCTACCCGCCCCGAAGCGGCTTCTTCCACCAAATGCTGGATCGAACTCTCCAGCCAGTTGCCCGAGCTATCGATTCGAATGTTGACTTTGAAAACCGGCGGAAGACCGTTCAGGATCGGCTTGCTCTGGTGGGGGTCGCAAGTCATGTACCCGCAAACCAGCCGCGAAATACTGCCGCCGCCTCCCGCACGCAGCGGACTTAGATCGCGCGCCTTGATCTTCGCGCTGATTCCATAGTTCGGAAACGGCGGTGTCGCACCTTCGCCGCTCGTCATGTGGTGAGCATCGCCATGCGGAAAGACAACGATGTCTCCGGGCGCAAGTTCCACCGTGTGTCCCTCTGCCAGCTCCACCGCGGCACTGAATTCCAACATCAGGTGATACAGCACCATGTGCTCCGCGCCCGGAGCTACTCTCGCCGCCGTGACATTCGACTTGGGTGCCCAAAAACCCCCAGGGAGCTGAGAATTCAGCCGTGAAAAACACAGCGCCGTTCAGCTTCACACCGCTTAATATTTCGGAGAAAGCATCCATTCATCCCTCTCCCCGGCCTTCCGGCAAAGTTCCACGGTTCCCAGGCAAAGGAATCTGCCGCCCTCAGCCGTTCGAGCAAGTTATGGCGACGCGCTGGTAAAGCCATTCGGGAAGGCGCACTGCACAATTGTAGGCCTGAAGAGGACTCGCCGCCAACCTGCTGTCGGTCACTAGGTTTATCCCTGCGTCCGCGGAATATCCTCGTTGCCATTCAACTCGAAGAGCGCGACTTGAAGGTGTCTCATCCAGAATACAGAGCCTATCGAAAACAGGTCCCAATGCGGTTCCTCAAATGCCCCGGCGCATCCGCATTCCCACACCCGCTCCCGCACCACCAACTCAGCAACAGACCGCTCCCCAGTCATAGATATCGCCGCAACGGCAGAAAGAGAAAGATCATGAATCCGAATCAAGTGTTGTGGGAAAAAGGCGACTTCACTCAGATCGCCGCCTTCATGCGCCAGTCGGGCGAAGCCATGGTGGACTCAGTGGCAGTCAAGCCTCCAGTACAGGTGTTGGACCTGGGCAGCGGAGACGGCACCACGGCCATCCCGCTGGCTCGAACCGGCGCTGATGTCACCGGCATCGACATCGCCAGAAATCTGGTGGAGGCTGGAAATCGTCGCGCCAAAGAGGCAGGCCTCACGCGTCTCAAGTTCGAGGAAGGAGACGCGGCCCACCTCGAGGGCATATCCGACCATTCGTTCGACATGATCCTCTCGATGTTCGGCGCCATGTTCTCACCCCGGCCAAACGATGTCGCCAGGGAGATGGTCCGCGTCACCAAACCGGGCGGGCGCATTGTGATGGGCAACTGGATCCCGAATAATCCAACGTTCGTGTCGCAGCTACTCAAAGTGAGTTCAGCCTTCACTCCCCCACCGCCGGAAGGTTTTGTCAGTCCCATGACCTGGGGCGTTGAGAGCAATATCATCGAGCGATTCGCCAATGCGGGCGTCCCAAAAGAGAAGATTGCGCTGATGGAGGACACCTACTACTTCACGTCATCCGATAAGACTCCGGCCCAACTCATCGAGCTGTTCGAAAAGTTCTACGGCCCCACCATGAACGCCGTCGAAGCGGCTCGGCAAAACGGCAAAGCGGATGAGCTGCACACCCAACTCGTCGACCTGGCGAATTCTCAGAACAAAACGAAGGACGTCGGCACTCTGATCCCCGCCACGTTCATGCGCGTAACCGTAACGCTCTGAGGAATCGCTAACGCGCATCCGTGACGCCGCGGAAAATCGGCGGAACTCCCGCCCCTCTGCGGTGTCTAAACAAAAAGCTCATGCGCTTTATCCCGCTAGACTTTCGCCTGGCCCTCCGCACCTTTGCGCGCAACCGCAGCTTCGCGGCCACCGCCATCACCGCCCTCGCCCTCGGCATCGGCGCCACCAGCGCAATCTTCAGCGTCATCTACGGCGTGTTGCTCAAGCCGCTGCCTTATCGCGATCCCGGCCAGCTCGTCCGCGTTTATCAGCACAATCCCGCCGGACGCATCGGCTTATTCCCCTTGTCCGCGGCCGACTTCCGCGACTACCGCAGCCAGAACCATGTTTTCGAAAGTATTGCCACCTACCTCCGCCAGGATCTGCAGTATGGCGGAGAACATCCTCAGCGCCTCATCGGCATGAGGGTCTCGCACGAACTCTTTCATCTGCTCGGCGTTGAGCCTCAACTCGGCCGCGCCTTCACACAAGAGGAGGAGTCGAACCCCGCACCGGTCGACACCGTAATCGTCAGTCACAACATCTGGAAGCGGCTGCTGGACGGTAGTCCGCGGGCCATCGGCTCCACCATCCGGCTCAGCGACTCGACGTTCCGCGTTGTGGGTGTGATGCCCCTCGGCTTCGAGCAGCTGAGCGGCGGCCGGCGCCTGCCGCGCGGTGAAGCCGTGGACGTGTGGCTGCCGTTCAACCAGTTGGGCTTTGCCAAGCTCTCGCGCGCCGGCCACTACTGCCATACCGTCGCCCGGCTAGCGCCAGCCATCACGATCGAGCAGGCACAGGCCGGGATGAATATCATCGCATCCAGCCTCGAAGCGCAACATCCTGAAGACGCGAACTGGCGCATCCAGCTCAAACCTCTGCATGACGACCTCGTCAATCAGGCGCGTCCCACGCTTCTCATTCTGGCCGGCACCGTGGCGTTCGTGCTGCTCATCGCATGCGTCAACGTGGCCAACCTGTTGCTCGCGCGCTCCGCCGTCCGGCAGCGGGAGATGGCCATCCGCTCCGCCATCGGCGCAACGCGAGCCAGGCTCGTGCGCCAACTCCTTACCGAGAGCGTTACCCTCGCCGCGGTGGGCGGCGCACTCGGACTGCTGGTTGCCTGGTGGGGCGTTCGCACCCTGGTCGCCATCTCGCCTGATCAACTGCCGCGTGTCCAGGCCATCGGCCTCGACCTCCGCGTCGTGCTGGCGACAGCCGCAGCCTCCATCTTCTGCGGCATCCTCTTCGGACTGGCGCCTGCCCTGGCTGCCGGAACCGATACCCGCCGCGGCAGTCCGCGTGGCATATTTGTTGCTGCTCAAATCGCTATGTCATTTGTACTGCTCACCGGCGCGGGCCTCTTCATCCGCAGCTTCGTCGCCATCAGCCGTGTCGACCCCGGCTTCAATCCGCGCGGCGTCCTCACTATGAATACGGCGCTGTCGGTTCCCAAACTCTTCGGCGCGCGCCGCTACGCCGCATTCTATGAGCGCTTCACCGAGGAACTGTCGCGACTACCGGGCGTCTCCGCCGCTGGCGCCGCCTCCAACCTCCCTTGGACCGGCTCGAGCGACAACACGCTATTCGGCATCCAAGGCCGCCCGGGTCCGTCCACGCCCACGCTCCAAGCGCGATCGGTGTCGGTCTCACCGGATTATCTGCGCGCCATCGGCGTTCCCTTGCTCGCCGGCCGCTGGCTCTCCACCGCCGACAACTTCGACGCCCCCAAGGTAGCGCTCGTCAACCAAGCCCTGGCTCTGCAGTATTGGCCTTCAGAGCAAGCCTGCATCGGACAGCGGATCTACACGCGCAACCCCATGGATAGCGATGCCGCCATCACCATCATCGGCGTAACCGGCAACGTGAAAGACGGCCCCACTGACCGGCAGCCGCCGCCCGCAATCTTTGCGCCCTTCCTGCAAAATCCGAGCTTCGGCAATTACGTGGTTCTACGCGCGACCGCCGATCCCGTCAGCCTCGCCGGCTCCGTCCGCGAAGTGGCGCGGCGGATGGGAAATGACTTCAGCATCCAGGAAGTTCGCTCGATGGACGACGTAGTGGCCACCGCCGTGGCTACCGAGCGATTCGCCCTGCAACTGATCGGCGTGTTCGCTGCTGTGGCGCTGGCGCTCGCGCTCATCGGCGTCTACGGAGTGATCTCCTACACGGTCAGCCGCCGTTCGCGCGAGATCGCCATCCGCTCAGCCATCGGCGCACAACCCGCCGACACTCTCCGTCTTCTCCTTGGCCAGGCAGCGAAACCGATCTTCGCCGGCCTCATCGTCGGCGCTTTCGCGTCTGCCTCGCTCACGCGCTTGCTCTCCGGCCTTCTATATGAGGTAAGCGCCAGGGACCCGTTGACCTTCGCGGCTGTCCCGCTTCTGCTCGCCGTGGGCGCGCTCGCCGCCTGCCTCATGCCCGCACGCCGGGCACTCCGCCTCAATCCCATGGCAGTCCTTCGCAATGAATAGTGCGTCGTGCAGAATATAGTGTGTCGAGCACACGGAGGGACCGCCGGTGGTATTCACAAAGCGTTTGCGGGATGGCGTTCGTCGCGGAGAAATTACTTGCAGCGTCCGCATGTGGATCAATCCGCGTGTGAAGGTCGGCGGACGGTATCGCATGGACGAAGGTGAGATCGAAGTGGACTCGGTCGAGCCAATCAGTCTTTCCGAAATCACCCCCATGCTCGCCCGGGAGTCAGGTTTCCTTGGTGTCGTCGATCTCCTGAAAGTGGCGAACCACGGCAAAGGCAGGAACTACTACCTGGTCCGCTTTCACTACGTGCCCCGCTTTCCAAACTAGCGGCGTTCCACCACCGCAGGAGCCGGATTGCGGAATAGCGCAGCCTTGGTCACCGGTGAATCGAAACGCGGATACAGGCGCTTTAGCTCCTTCGCCGCCGCCTCAAAACCATCGTGGACCTCCACCTTCACAGGTTGCCCCTGAGTGGTACGGTTGGGTGCCAGACTGACATTAAAATCGCCGACGTACATCGCGCCGGGCGAATCCCCTTTCTGCAGCCGGACGAACAACACCCGGTCGAAACCTACCGCCGGATCTCCCACTTCCACGTAGAACTCATCCAGAACTGGCAGGTCCGGCGGCGGCTGCAGTACTGCGAAAAAGCGCCCGCCGCTGTTTACGCTCCACGACCACAACACAAACTCCGGCGAACTACGGTTCAGTTGACGTACCACTCGGATCGTTGGATGCGCCAGTTGTCCGGTCGCAGTGCTGAGCGTCCCGAAGACCAGCGTAAAGGGAGTGTTCTTTTGTTTGAGGCGCTGCAGCGTCGATGGAGAAACTCGATTGGCGGGATGGCAGGAAGCGAGCAGCACCACCAGCCCGGCGCAGAGCGAGATGAGCATGTTTTGTCTGCAGGCCGATTGTGACGCCATCGTACTAATAAATTAGTAGACCAGCCTCCCGCTGTCAAGATCTCTTAATATTTCAGTCGGGTATATACTGAGCACGACCCGGAGTCTAATCCATGTCTGCTCACAACGACGGCCGTAGCCGCCGTGACTTCCTCTACCTGGCCGGGACCATCGCGGCCACCACCTCCGGGCAAAATACGGTAAACGCCGTGGACTCCCAATCCCCACAAATCGGCATTCTTCTCGCCACCACATTCACGACCGGGACCCTCGCCGCGCGTCTCGATGCGGCCAAAGCATGTGGGCTCGCCTGCGTGCAGATGAGCATGGTCTGCGCCGGCCTGCCGGAGATGCCCGATCAGATCCCCGCGGAATTGCCTCAGACCATCCGCCGCGAAGCGTCGGCTCGCGGCATCGCGATTGGCAGCCTCACCGGCACTTTCAATATGTGTCATCCTGACGCTGAAGTCCGCCGGACGGGCCTGCGGCGGCTGAGGATCCTGGCCGAGGCCTGTAGCCCTATGGGCACATCTGCAATTCATATCTGCACAGGTACCCGTAACCCGGGCAGCATGTGGCGGCCCCACCCCGACAACAGTTCGCCGGAGGCGTGGCGCGATATGGCCGCGTGTGTGCGAGAAGCGACCGGCATCGCCCAACAGGCGAATGTCGTCCTGGCTTTCGAACCCGAAATGAGCAATGTCGTCGACTCAGCACAGAAAGCCCGCCGCCTTCTGGACGAGATCGGCTCGCCCCACCTGAAAGTCACGATAGACCCCGCCAATCTCTTTCACACCGGAGAACTGCCCCGCATGAAAGAGATACTCGACGAAGCCTTCGCACTCCTGGGCAAAGACATCGTGCTCGCACACGCCAAGGATTTAGACCGCGACGGAGAAGCCGGTCACAAACCCGCAGGCCAAGGCGTACTCGACTACGACCGCTACCTGCACCTGCTAAGGAAATACCACTTCAAAGGACCACTCCTGCTCCACGGCTTGACCGTGGAACAGGTGCCAGCCTGCCTAGCCTTCCTCCGCGCCAAAATGGCCTCGTCCCTCCTCAGAGGGACAGCCTGAGCTGTCCCTCTGAAGATTCGCCTTCCGGGACACCCGCCGACCCTAATTTATGCGAAATCTGCATTCTCGTCGATGATATCGACCGTCCTACCGCCATCCGAACCGTTCACTCCATCCTCTTCACAAAGCTCAACCTCCCCGAAAGGCCGACCGGCATACGTGCACTTCCGGAACTCTGCCTTCCGTTCCTCAATGCGCGTCAACCACATACAACTCGGCTCACGTGTCGACTCCGCCCACCTTCCCCCAGAGGGGTAGCCCTGGACATACTCCTCGTGCATTGCACGACACCCGTAAAATAACCGCAGAATTTCAGCAAAAGCTCTCAAAGGGACACCCCGGACTGCTAAATTGACCTTGGCACGTCAGGCTGTCCCTCCCGCCCACCCGCCTTGCCATTCACCGCATCCCCGCCTATGAAAAATGTAACGACGACGAAGATCACAAACTTAAGAACCCCACGCGCGATAAACACGTTAAATGCCCGCCAGTGCCTTCGTTCGATGGTCATCACGACTCCCGCGCCAGTCTTCGTACGACCCCTACACACCCGCTTTCATCGCCGCCGCCAGTCCCACAAAGTCAGTCGTAACAGGATACCGCTGGTCAACCCGGGACCGTCCGCACAACAGCCCCGGGCCCACCCACAATACTAGAACTCAGCGTGCGCCGAGAACTGCAACTGACGGCCAAAATAGCCGGCAACCTGCGCGTTCGTCCTCCCGAAATCCGACGCCGTTACGCTGAGCTGAGGAGTCGACCAGTTCATCCCATTCAGCGCGTTAAACGCGTCCATCCGGAACGCGACCTTCACCCGTTCCGTGAATGCCACCTTCTTCGTGAGTGACATGTCCAAATTCCGGAAGTTGGGCCCCCTCAGCCCGTCGTATAACCACGGATTCGTACGGCGCGTGAACGACGGTGCCGCCGCAAACCCGGCGGTGCTGAACCAGGAGCATGTGGACCCTTGGCAACTCGTCTGCTGCACGCTCGCAGGCGCTGTGATCTGACTGCTGAACAACAGCGGCGCGCCCGACGTGTACGTGTACAAGCCGGACAACTGCCACCCGCCGATCAAATACTCAGCCGTCTTGGGCATAGCATTACCCCAACGGCGATCATGCCCGAGAGGTAAATCCCAAGTGCCCGCGCTCGAGAAACGGTGCAGCGGATCAGCCACCGGCGTAGGATTGCCGGCTCCGCCCGACGGCGCCACGCTGAAGTTATACCAGTTCAATTTGTTGTCATATTGATCCTGTGCGTCAAAGAACCACTGCGACTTCGACTTAACGTACGCGTACGTGGCAAGGTAACTGAAGCCTTTCGCAAACGAACGCTGAATGCGGATCTGCGCCGACTGATAGCGCGCACTACGCACATCTGCCCCGGTGACTGTGATGGCTCCGTACTGCGGATAAGGAACCAGCAGCGTCGACAATGCCACTGACTTGCTATTGCGCACTGAACCCGGGAACGTCGCGGTTGTCCCGTAGTTATAGAACGGATTGTTCACCGACGCTGACAACGCCGAGCCATATTTGTAGCTCAACCGCGGATCCATCAGGTTGGGCAATAGATTGAACTGATCGCGCGTTACGAAGTTAATGAAATAGGTACCATCGAGAATGAAGTTACCCGGCAGTTGCCGCTGAATCGAGAAGTTCATACGGTCGCTAATCGGAGTGCGTTGCTGGTACTGATCGACACTCACCGCGGCGCCGAGATTGGTGTAGCGGCCGTAGCTCTTGCCGGTGATTGGATCGAGACCGAACGGGAACGGGTTTGCGAGATAGGACTGCGGAATCCCCGACAGTACCGCGGGAGCCGTAGTCTTGGGCGTGAAACCGCCAAGGTCGATTTCGCCCAGTCCGTCGCGTTCCGGATTGGCGAGCGACGCGGGCACGATAAAACGCGCATACCCGATGCGCACTACCGACTTGTCGTTGAGTCTCCATGCCAACCCAACGCGCGGCGTAAAGCCGAACTTGTCAGGACTGGTCTTGTGCTTGCTACCGTCTGAGGTAAAGACGAAAGCGCCGTTGTAGATGAATGAATTGACTCCCACCGATTCGCCCATCTTGGCCTTGGCATCGGCCGGCATCAGCGGATCAATGGCTGCCGCCATCCCTGGGATCGGATTCGTCAGATCGAGGTTCTGCGGAATGCGATACTCGGGATCCCATAGGCCGCCCTCGTACTCATAGCGGATGCCGAGATTCAGCGTAAGGCGCGGTGTCAGCTTGTAATCGTCCTGTAGATAGAAAGCGTACATCTCAGTGTTCGCCTTCTCCATCACCGTGTAGCGGACGTTGCTGTTGGTTGGATCGTCGGCGCCAAGCAGAAAACTGGCCCAGGCGTGGCCGCTCGTCGAGTCAGTCTTGCTATAGTCTTTCCCGGTCTCGCGCGACACGAACTGGAAGTCACCGAAATAGAAACGGGCGCCGCTGCCTCGCTTCAGGCGCACTTCTGTTCCGGCCTTCAGATAATGTTTATTGACGTACTTGCTGATGCGCGCGTGGGCGCTGTAGCCGTTCGGCTGCTGAAACCAGAAGTTCGTAACTCCATAGTTGCCGTACCCGCTACTCTCCACCTGGAGATGCGGGAAGTAGATCAAAGGCCGCCCCGCCAGATAATCAGACGACCCGTCTTTCCACCACCCATTCGACCAGACATTCTTCAAATCGGCGTCCGTGATGGACATGCTCGGATATTCCCGCTTGTCCTCCACCGCATAGTAGGATCCGCGGACGTTAAACGTCGTAGTGGCGTTGATCACGTAGACAGCGTCCCCGGCGATGTTCCACCCGTTGCGCTTGCTTCCCGTGACGTTGCGCAGTTTGAGCGAATCTGCCCCGTTTGTGAAATCTGTCTGGTCCTGGTCAGTCTTGAACCGGCTCACCCGGCCAAACATCTTCCACTTGTCGCTGATGTGATAATCGGCGCGAAGCGAGTAATTGTAGTAGTGGAAGTTAAGCTCGTTGAGATACTTGAAGTTGTTCAGCCCGGTGGCGTCATCGCCGCCGTTGTTGGCGGCCCAGAGACCATCCATAATCTTGCGCGCGGCCGGATCCTGACGGCTGGACGGAATCAGATTGCCGGAGAACGGCGTGCGCACGTACGTCGACCCCTGCAGCACGGTCGAGGTGGGATCGTAGATGGTGCGCAGCGCGCCGGCAGCGTTCACAGACCGGGAGAAATCACCCGTTCGTTCGAGCGCGGTGGGTAGCGTGTACGTTGACACGCTGGTGGCGCTGCTGGCTTGCGTATTCTCGATCTTGTCGTAAGCCGCGAACAGGAACAGCTTGTTCTTCACAACCGGCAACCCGATGGTCCCGCCGGCGTTCCAGTAGGGCGTGTCGCTGTGACGGTGAACCGCCCGGTCGGTGACAGCGTTCCAGGCGGCGTTGCGGCCAAAGAAATATCCCGTGCCGTGAATCTCGTTGGTCCCTGACTTCATCGTCAGAAGAATAATCCCGCCGGCCGAGTGCCCAAACTCCGCGTCCACCGAGTTCTGCTGGACCGTGTATTCGGTCACCGCGTCCATCGGCGGCGTGTATCCAAGCTTGTCGCCCGCAATCAGCGGTGTACCGTCCAACAATGCGTCATTGCGATATTTGGTTCCTCCACCGAGATCCATTTCGTTGGCCGTGCGATGGTGGTACGGCTGCGTCTCTACCGCACTGCCGCGGTTGATGATGGTCGGATCGAGTGCCGCAAGCTGCCATGGATTGCGAGTGTTCGACGGCAGGTCGCGAACCATCTTGGTCTCGATCGTGAGATCGCGCGTCGAGGTGTTCAGCTCCAGGCTTACGTTCGACGCCTCAACGGTCACCGCATCACTCTGCATGCCCAACTCCAGCCTGGCGTCAGCCGTTACGTCGCCGCGCTGCTGAATGATGAGGTTGTTCTGAATGAACTTCTTGAATCCAAGGACCGCGATCGAAAGACTGTAGTCGCCCGGATCAACGTAGTCGAAAATAAACCCGCCTCGTTCGTTAGTGGCACGGGTGGTATCGACTCCCGTTCCTGCGTTATGCAACGTTACCGTGGCGCCCGGCACTACGGCGCCCGTATTATCGGTCACGACCCCTTGAACGCGACCGCGAAACTCCTGGGCAAAGGCTGGCAGCGAGCCGAGCATCAGGCAAAGCGTGAGAATTCCTCGAGCACTGAACTTCATGGTGAGCACCCCAATTCACAAGTTCTTAATGCAACGCGAAGGGATCATATACTCACCCTCCTTCGCTCGCAAAGGCCCGTCCACGAAGAACTAAACAGGATTCGCAATCTTTCTAAACAAACCTTTACCTCATTCCCTCCCTCCGGAGCGCGGTGTCAGAAATTACCTGATCGTGTTACTTAAAAAGCGCCCCATCTCGTAATGTTCCGGGTTCCCGAATAACGCAGAATTTGATCGAGGAGATTGACGATGAAAAACACTGGGTGCTGGCAATTGCGATTGTCGCGGGAATTCTCGCCGCTGCAGGCGTCGGAGCAGGTTACGCGCAGGATAAGTACACCGTGAAAGTACCAGGTGGACTCGCCTTCTCTGAATTCAAGGGTTGTGAAGCTTGGCAGACCGTCTCAATGAGCCGTAGCGAAAGAGCGGTCGCCGCAATCCTCGCCAATTCCGCAATGATCGATGCCTACCGCGCGGGCATTCCAGCCAACGGCAAGCCTGTGCCCGACGGGGCAAAGATGGCTAAGATCCATTGGAAGCCCAAGGCCAATGAGTTCTTCCCGGAGGCGACAGTGCCGGAAGAACTGCTGAATGTCGACTTCATGGTCAAGGACAGCAAGAGATTCGCCGACAGCGGTGGATGGGGATATGCCGTGTTCGATTACCAGGCCGCCTCCTCTACCTTCACGCCCGGCACAATGGCCGGCAAGCCGCCGCAGGGAAATGACGCTAGGTGCGGAGCCGCATGCCACACCACGGCTAAAGCGAGAGACTACGTCTTCACCGAATACGGGAAACGGTAACTCAGCCCCTCACCGCTTTAACCACAAGATCGAACTCCGAACAAGACTGCCGCGCCGCTCAATGTCTCAGCCCGTCTGGACCGCGAGCGACCCGGCAATTCGCGTTGTGCTGCGACAACTCCGCGCCTTACTCACACCGCCCGCAAATCTCTACAGTTGAATGATGCCGCGCCTGACTGCAATCGCAACTGCCTGTGTGCGATCGCTCGCCCCCAGCTTTTCCATTACGTGCTTCAGATGGACCTTCACGGTCTCCTCGGAAATATACAACAGTTCGGCAATGTCCCGATTACGGTTGCCCTCGGCGACATGCCGCGGCACCTCTAACTCGCGCTGGCTGAGCGATTCCTCCGAAAGGTGCTCCGCGATCTGCGACGCTATCTGCGGCGGAATGACTTTCTTCCCCCCATGTACCGCCCGAATCGTCTCCACAATCTGCTTCGGCGGCATGCTCTTCAACAGATACCCCGATGCGCCCGCCTTCAGTGCCCGCTGAATCTCGACATCGCCTTCAAAGGTGGTGAGCACGATTAACCGCGCCGAGGGATCCTTGGCGCGAATCGCAATAATCACTTCGATTCCACTCAGGTCGGGCAGTCGCAGATCCACCAACGTGACGTCCGGCTGAAACTCGTGAAAGCCCTTGATCCCCTCAGAGCCTGTCTCCGCTGACGCAACCAGAGTCATGTCCTCCTGGTTGTTGATGATGGCCGCGATGCCCTCACGTAATAAGGAATAAGGGATGATCATCGATGATCATCACCCTCACCGGGTTTGGAGAGGCCAAAGCTACCTCGCCTTTCGTTGAATGGTGCAATCCAATTGCGCCGTGAGCGGCGTTAACTAATAAATGTACCCTCAAACGCGCCTTCATTCACGTATCCGCCGCGGTATAAATATCTCCCGGCGGCCAAAAAGGCGAAAGTCGAGTGAGAACAGGCCTGGACCCAAGAGAGCAATTGCTGCTCCCAAAGTGACCAGCATGGCCACCGAAAAGCGGCTCTGCATAACGTCTAATAGTGAAAGGGACGGAAATGCCAGGGCACGGAAAGCCGCGCCCATGACAACCGCGGTAGCCGAATACGAAGTCATTAGCCCAATAAAGACCAGCGCGGCCGCCACCGCCAGCAAGATGCCCAGCCACAGCAATTGCACGTCGACGGCCCCCCGGAAGCAACTGATTGCCTCCGCCGTACCGATCGATCCCAACGCGAATCGAAGCAGCACCAGCGCCACGCCGGATCGCCCTCCGGGAAAGCCTAAAAATAGCTGCGGCAGCGTTCAAACTCCTTTGACTCCGTTACTCGGAGAACCATTCCCCGCCTAGCTCTGGCTGCCGGTTAAACAAATGCCAAGCAGAGTGATCTTTTCATAACGCTTTCGGGTTATTACGGTCTGGCCCCGCCGTACGATACTGGAAAATAGTACGATCACTGGGCAAAGAGGATGCTGGATAGAGCGGGTTGAACTTCCCACCTGTGCAAACGCCGCAATCAGCCGCAGAAAAGCTGCTTGCCTGGCGCCCCTGTTCCTGATTGAAGCGTGCCGCCGCACTCAGGGCAGCAACGCGCCATCAATAACTTTTACTCGTGTTCCGCAAGCCGATTCCAACGGGTCGGCTCGCCTCGACATCATCGAAGGCCACGTTACCGGAGCACCCGCCGGACTCAAGATTGTCCTGTACGCCAGGAGTGGGAAATGGTGGGTTCAACCTCTGGTCCACCAACCCCTCACCGCACTGCGACCCAACTTCCAGTACACCAACGCCACGCATCTTGGCTCCGAATACGCCGCGCTGCTGGTAAAGGATGGGTATAAGCCTGAACCCTCGCTCGATTCGCTGCCCAAACCAGACGACAATGTGCTCGCCGTAGCCGCTGTCCCCGGCGCTGCCAAGTCGCCATCCCACCTGGTTGACTCTGCGGCGCCGGCAAAACCGGATTCGTGCAGTCCAATCATCACAGCGAGCACACGCTCATCATCGTCAGCTAAAAGGGAGACCCAAATGGCACAGGCAGCACTTCAAAGAGATGTTGACAAGACTGCTATTCGTCGATTCCAAATAGATGTTCCGGAGCCGGAACTTACCGAACTACGTCGGCGCATTTACGCAACCAGGTGGCCCGAGCGCGAAACCGTCACCGACGCGTCGCAGGGCGTTCAACTGGCAACCATGCAGAAACTCGCCCAGTATTGGGCCAAAGATTACAACTGGCGCAATTGCCAGGCAAAACTGAATTCGCTTGAGAATTTCATCACTGAAATCGACGGGCTCGACATTCACTTCCTTCACATCCGCTCAAAGCACGAAAATGCGATGCCCCTCATCATTACGCACGGATGGCCCGGCTCCATCGTCGAACAGTTGAAGATCATCGATCCGCTCACCAATCCCACGGCCCACGGCGGAAGTGCGTCCGACGCCTTCCACTTGGTCATCCCCTCAATCCCGGGCTACGGATTCTCAGGTAGACCGGCCACCACGGGATGGGATATTCCCCATGCGGCCTTTTCCGGGGCGCCCGCGCCGGCGGGGCTCTCAGCCGACGAGAAACTCGCCTATGAGCGTTTGCAGTTCGTCTATCAGAAGGGAATTGCCTACGGATTTCAGATGGGACTGCGACCACAAACGTTGCACGGAATCGCCGACTCGCCCATCGGCCTGGCCGCGTATTTCCTCGATCACGATGCACGGAGTTACGAGCTCATCGCGCGCGTCTTTGATGGTCAAGCCGAGGGTCTCTCGCGCGACGACGTCCTCGACAACATCACCATTACCTGGCTCACGAATACGGCGCTTTCCGGCGCCCGCCTCTACTGGGAGAATTGGGGGAAACTGGGATACTTCAATGCCAAAGCCGTCTCCATCCCAGTCGCCGTGAGCGTCTTTCCTGACGAACTCTATCCCGCCCCACCGGAGCTGGGCAGAGCGGGCGTTTCCCAAGCTAATTCATTTCAATAAGGTCGAAATGGGCGGCCACTTCGCCGCGTGGGAACAACCGAAAATCTTTTCCGAAGAAGTTCGTGCGGGATTCCGATCGCTTCGATAAGCAGCAGCCGCAATCCTTAAAACGGCTCCCCGTTAGCGTTGGGCGGTGTTAGGTCCTGCCGGTCCATACATCGCCCGAATCATCACTTGATCAGGTGATACTCAGTCTGTCGCTTCAACACCCACGACATCTTCCCGCCCTCGTCCAGAATGGCGTCTTCTTCCAGTGCCACCTGAACCTTTTGTCCGCCCCACTCCGCTACCGGAGTCGTGGCTTGTAGTTCGATCGAGAACCATGTGCCGGGAAGCAGGCGAACCCCGCCGCGTCCGGGCACTCCCCCTTGCATATCCCACAGCCCGATAAGCGGACCCGCGGCGTGGCCGTGGTCGCCGATCGGATGCGTGTAGATGCTGCCGTCGATCTTCTCCTCACGCATCGTATGTAACGCGTCCGCGAGCACCTCGTTTCCGGTCCGGCCGGGCCGCATCCGCTCCAACAGTAAATCCTGCAACCGGTCCGTGTTTACTAATGCCGCTTTGATGCCAGCCGGCACGTCCGTCTCCCCGCGACGCAAAACATACCCCATGTGCTGTGTATCGGTGTTCAACCGTAATGCCGTGATACCGAAATCCGTGTGCAGAACGTCACCGCGTTCAATCACCATTCCTTCCTGGCGCTGAATCGGCGAACCGGCGGTAACTCCCTTACGCTGGATTTCCACCGAGGGCTGGAACCACGTACCGAGTCCCGCGTCATTCACAGCCTGCCGGAGCCACCACACCACATCGGCATCGGTGGTCTTCCCAGGTACGATCACCTCATTCGAGAACGCTCTTGAAATGAGGGAATGGACCGTCGCCATCATCAGACGATAAATCGGAAGCATCTCAGGGATGCGCAGTTCCTGGTATTCCAGCGCGAGATCTTCGGCAGGGACGATCTTGTCCTTGTACTCCGCACCCAACGTGGCCACGAGTTTGTCGCGTAGCCCTGCCGTCAGCCCGTCAGAGAAGGCGTGGACCGCCGAGATGTCAAGGGCGATGCTTTTCGGATGCCGCTCATCCACCAGTTTCTTGAGAAGTTGCCACTGCGTATCGCCATAAATTTCGCGCGACGCCGGCCCCGGATCGCGGTACACCGTATAAAGACCGCCATTCGAATCTCCCCCCAGCGCCAACCGTTCCACCGCGCCTTGACCATTGCGGTCATGGAACACGTAGATGGTAGTCCGGCGGGCAGCGAATACAGTCGGCGAGACCAGTGAGAAAAAGGCGGGATCTTCAGCATACTCACGGCAGGCCACAATCCACATCTGGACGTTGTGCTTGCGCATCAGCGCGGGAAGATGTCGTTCCAGGCGAAGCTTGAGCCACTCCTGCTGAATCCTTGCCTGCTCACGTAACGGCGGAAGTTTGGGAACCTCACCCGCCACCATCAGCGCAAACGCACAAAGCACTATAGCCTTTCGCATAGTGCTCAATTATCGTACGGATGAGGCCCGCCGTTAGCCCGCGTAAAGCTGTCGCAACTCCGAAATGGCCATCATTGACGTTCACTTTGTTACCCGCCTTCCGTACTCGCGTCGCACCAGCGTCACACTCAATCGACTTGTAAATACTCTGTCCCCGCCCATTCCAAAAGGAGAATGGGAGACGCACGAATATCCCTATCCAAAAAAATTCAATAAATAGTTAGGCGATTGTGTTAATCTCAAGTCTCTTTAAATCTGCCATTCGGAGGAATTGCTTGAGAGTCAGCGGAATTACAGCCGTCCTGATTGGGCCGCGGCTATGACCGGCTTCTCGACGGCCGGTGCCATTACCTACACTTACACCGGAAAGCCATTTATTAATTTCTTCAGTGCCACTTGTCCTCAGAGGTGCGGCATCTCGGGCTTTTTTACACTGTCGGCGCCTCTCGCCCCGAATCTCCCTCTTACCAATCTCGTACCGTTGCAGTTTACTTTCACCGATGGCCTGATTACCATTGACTCCACCAACGCCGCCACGGGGCCATTTGGATCCTCCAATTTCTCAGTAACCACCGATGCGCTCGGCGCAATCAATGGATGGAACAATTCGTATTTCACAGCAACTAATTTCATGTTTTCGAGCACTAACCCGCCCGGCTGCATTGGCTGTTCCGTGACTGATCAATCAGGTGACTACGCAACCACTTCTTTCGCCAGCGTCAACGATGATTCCGGATCCTGGAGCGCTTCGCAAGTGCCCGAACCGGATCCCTTCCTTCTTTCGGCATTCGGCGCGGGCCTCATTTTGCTACGACACGCGCGGCGGCCGCGCTTACCTCGATCAGAGCAGAGGTAAAGGAAAGAATCAGGCGTCGGCTAGGGCTCGGGCGCCGCGCTCGCGGAGGGCGGCGGTACCCTCCTACGCCTCGTATAAGTTCAAGGAACGGATGAGGCCCGCCGTCAACCCGCGTAAAGCTGTCGCAACTCGCACTCACCTTCCCCAACGGCGCTCAGAAAATGTTTCACCAGCTCAACAGCCTCCTCCTTGGAGTTGGCCTGCAATATCGCAAACCCGCCCACCATCTCCTTTGCCTCTGTGAAAGGGCCGTCGGTGACATTCACTTTGTCACCGGCCTTCCGCACGCGCACGCCAAGTCTCGTCGGTAGGCAGCCTTCAGTCGACAGCAACCAACCCGCCTTCATCCCCTCTTCGATCAACTTGCCCATGCTCGCCATCTCTTCTTGTGTTGGAGGAGCGTCCCGCTCAACCGACTTGTAGATACTCAGGAATCGCATTTTCGGTCTCCAGTATTGATTTACAGCCGGCAGCCGGCTCTATCAATATGTCGAATCGACAACCGCCAATTCGACGAGACATCCGAAAATATTTGTTAGTGGCTCGGACGAATTTAACTTCTGGAAAATCTCCTTTGTCCACATTCCAAACCACTTCCCCATTCCAACCCCCTTCAAAAAACTTGACGCCCCTTCCAATAGGGTCAGGAGATTCTCGAATGCCTTCTCAAAGAAAACTCGATGCCCGCCGTGCCGGTGGCGCCAAAAGCATCGGCCGAAAATCGCACGAGGGCGCTGCCCGCTCGGCCATGAACTGCCTTGAGAATCAACCGCTCGAGTCGGAATATGCGATTTTGCGGAACGAACCTGATCCCAAAAACGAACACTCGCCCGAATCGATCGGCGTCAGGAAATTGAACAGGCGCTTTCAACCCTCCAACCACCGGCTTCCTCTATTCGAGTGGACGCTTCTCGGCCGGCGGGTTCCGGAAAGCTCCCTCAATCGCCTTCACCTCGCGAGCCACCGCTGCTTCGATGGCGAGACTCTTCTCCGACATCACCTCGCGCGGCGTCGACACCAATGCATTGGTCATCGCCAGCCGTTCGGCAGCATCCCCTACGCTGTCGCCCTCCGCCTTCGGCGTCCGAAACTCGACAATGCGCGATTCCACTACCGGGCGCAGATCCTTGGTTCGATTCCGCCCCGTGATCGCCTCCGCCACAAACGGCATCACTCCGTCAATGCGGAAAATCCGGAACTCCAGTTCGGCTTCGTAAAGACTCGGCGGCTTGCGCACCCCCACCATGCGCTTCATGCCTCCCGAAAGCTTCGACCGCGCCAGCTTCTCGGCCCTCACCACGTCGGTGTACATGAAGTAATTGCAGCCCCTGTCCCTCGCCTCGTGCTCCACCGCCGCCATCGGCCTGAAACCGAGAAGTTCGGCTTTCATGCCGGTCTTCCCGAGCGCTATCGCCAGCACCTCGTCGTGCGCGGCGGTCGGCAAACCGGTAAACGCGCGGTCCTGAATTGCGACAACGCAGAGACGGACGGAGGATGGATCAATTGACGCCGCCACAACGGAAAACAGGACCCAGGGAAGCATTCGGATCAGTTTACAGGAATTGCCGGCCCGCCGCCTCAACCGCTCTTTGTACCCGCTGCATGGATGTGTTACCATTCGGCGCAATGTGGAAATCCCTGCCGCTCCTGGTGCTCGCCACATCAGCCCTGTGCGCCGATTCCAGCACTCCGGCCATCTCCCTCGAACAGAAAGAGGAGTTCCTGAAAACGGCGAAGGTGAAGCAGGTCCACGGCGCCAAGAAGGGCATCACCAACACGGTCCGCGCCACGCTCAGCGATGGAACCCTCACCCACGATGCGAGCATCCAGCGCATCGATGAGGAAAAGGCGCGCTTCGAAACCCCCCAGGGAATTGAGCTCGGGTTCCGCGATACCTACCGCTTCAATATTGCCGCCTACCGGTTGGGACTTTTACTCGGCCTCGGCAGCATGATCCCGCCCTCCGTTGAACGAAGTTATGAAGGCCACAAGGGCGCCTGGACGTGGTGGATTGAGAACGTCGCCATGGATGAAGTAGAACGACTGAAGCGAAAAGCGAATGACCCCGACAAGGATCATTGGGGACGCCAGTTCCTCATCATGAAAGTCTTCGACCAGTTGATCTACAACATTGACCGCAATCAGCAGAACATCTTGTACGATCAGGATTGGAAGCTTTGGATGATCGATCACACCCGCGCCTTCCGAACCAAAACTGACCTGCTCGACCCCAAGGCCCTAGAACGTTGCGACCGCGTCCTGTTTGAGCGCATGAAGGCCCTCAACGAGAGCGACGTGAAAGCTGCCATCGGAACCTGGGTCCACGAAAGCGAGATTAAGGGACTCATGGCGCGACGCGACAAGATCGTCGCCTATTTCGAAAAGAAGGGCCCCTCCGCCTTCTACGACTACCTTCCCAAAGCGTCAGCGGCAAGTAGCCGATAAGCGCCGCGACATGCGCACCATCGTCGAGATATTGATCCCGGCGATGAACAGTTCGAGTATCGTGCCGCCAATTGAACGGCTGAGAATATCGTTTGTCAGCCATAGCAACGTGCACGCCAGCAATACGAGTCGTAAGGGAATGTCTTGGAGCGTGAAAATCGCGATGGTGGCAGCGCAGGATGCAATCACTGGCAGCCAGCCCGCTCCGGTGTGAACGAACACCGCGCCGGCAGCCAGATTCACGGCGACAATCACCGCTGCCAGATACAGAGACCGGTACCGCAATGCCAGAAACGACCGTGTGGATGCGATCAGAGCGCTGGCTGCAGCCGGAGGGTTTCCGAGCATGAGGAAATGCAACGCATAGAGCAGGCTCTGACTGGCGTTGAAGAACTTTAAACGTGAGTCGTTCTTCTGGAGGAACGCGGTAATACCAAGGCCCAAGGCGAGATACCCAACCATTTGGGCAGGCGAGAATGCATTCATCCGATCCGCGATCCACTGCGGATTTTGAACAGGTTATAATGGCCCGGCACGCGTGTGATTCTATCCCACAACTGGGCTGTCTGAGGAGAGACTATGTGCGATCAAGATCATTTTGAAGACGACAGGCTGGAATACGAAGCTCGCGGTTTGATCACGCGGAAGCAATTTGGCGTCTTGCTCGGCGCCGGCGTCGCGCTGATGCTGCCGCAGGCGGCCAACGCTGTGACAGTCAGCGATGCGGATGTGACCATTAAGACACCCGATGGCTCGGCGGATTGCTACTTTGTGCATCCGGCGAGCGGCAAAGCTCCCGCCATCCTGATGTGGCCCGATATCTTCGGACTCCGGCCGGCATTCCGCCAGATGGCCAAACGGCTGGCCGAGTCGGGATACTCGGTCCTCGTCGTAAATCCCTTTTACCGCGTAAAGAAAGCTCCCACTGCGGAAGCCGGTGGCGCCACCCCCATTCAGGAATTGATGCCGCTCGCCCGAGCGCTCAACGAGACCACTCACATGAGCGATGCCAAAGCCTTCATCGCGTGGCTCGATCAGCAGCCTTCGGTTGCCAGAAATCGCAAAGTCGGCACTCAGGGATATTGCATGGGCGGCCCCATCGCGTTTCGTACCGCCGCCGCCATGCCCGATCGTGTCGGCGCCGTGGCGTCTTTCCATGGCGGCGGACTGGTGAACGATACGCCCAATAGTCCACACCTTCAGGCCTCGAAAACCAAAGCTCAATTCCTCGTCGCTATCGCCGAAAACGACGATAAGCGCGCTCCGACCGAGAAAACCGTCCTCAAGGAAACTTTTGAAAAGGCCAATCGGCCGGCCGAGATCGAAGTCTACGCCGGCGCCCATGGTTGGTGTCCTCCCGATTCGAGAGTCTACAACGAGGCGGAAGCTGAAAAAGCCTGGGCTCGTTTACTCGCCCTCTACGGGAAGGCCCTGGCATAGGAATTAGCACGGGGCCCCACCCTGCCTAAGCTATTAGTCGAAACGCAATTTTTTGAGCAGGGCCCGGAACCGGGGTTCGGAGCGAAGTGACTCGAACGCACGGTCGTTCTTGAGCCAGCCGAGCCATTGTGAGTCGGTGGCGTAGGCCGCTTCGAGGTAGCCTAAGGCGCGCTCGCGGTCACCTAGTCCGAGATGGATCAGCGCGAGATTGAACGCAGGGACATAGCCGCGGAGCGCGTGCTTTTTCTGGTCTTCAAGCTCTGCCATGGCGCGTGCCCGGTCGCCTGAAGCGCCGTAGGCGTACCCGAGCCAGGCGCCGGCAAACGACGGTGATTCCATGCCCTTCGATTTCTGCAGTTCCGTGATCGCGTCGTGCGGCTTTCCCGCCTGAATGTCGATCCAGCCGTTCGCCCAGTGGGACATGTAGTATGACGGATCGAGTTCTGCTGCTTTTCTGGCCTCCTCTTTCGCCGCCTTGTAATTACCGCTCCAGGCGATGCCCAGCAGCATGTCGATCGGGATTTGCGGCGATAGCGGGTCAAGGGCAGAAGCGCGCTTGCCCTCCGCTAACGATTCGTCGAGGCGCTTCTGAAAGCCGAGACCCAAACCGAACTGATCGTGAGTGAACGCGTAGTTTGAATTGAGCGCAATGGCCCGGCGAAACTCTTTCTCACAGCCGGCCCAGTCGTATTCGTAGAAGAGCTTGAATACCGCCAGGGAGGTATGACCTTCGGCCGAGCTATCGTCCAACTGGATGGCCTTCTCTGCAGCGGCCTTAGCCTTGGATCTCGCTTCAGTAGCGGTGAGGAAGCCTTCGTTGTAGCCGGCCCAGAGATACGCGTCGGAGAGCCCGGAATAGGCTGGCGCGAAATTCGGGTCGAGTTGGACCGCCTCGGTGAAGTGATCGATGGCCTTCTTCAGGTTTTCATCGCTGGGACGGTTGAAGAAGTAGCGTCCCTTTAGATAAGCATCGTAGGACTCAGGGTTCACGCGTGGCGAGCTTTTCAACCGCGACTGCTCCGAAGGCGTCAGTTGGACGTGGATCTCGGATGCAATGGCGGAGGCGAGTTCGTCCTGCATGGCGAGCACTTCACGTGAGTTCCGCTCAAAATTCTTGGACCACAGGACCTTGTCAGCCACTGCGTCAATCAACTGGGCAGTGATGCGCACCCGGTCACCTGACCGCGACACCGAGCCCTCGACAATCGCGTCAATGTTGAGCGTTTTAGCGATTTCCGCGGTCGAGCCGCGGTGCTCGCCTTTGAATTGCATGGCTGAGCCGCGGGAAATGACGCGCAGCCCGCTGATGGTCGCGAGGTCGGAGGTCAATTCATCCGTCATGCCTTCGGCAAAGAATTCCTCGCTGGCGCCGCCTTCAGACCGGTTGGCGAGGGGGAGGACAGCGAGCGAGCGAATGACGTGAGCTGCGGGCCGGAAGAGCCAGTATGCGCCTAGCCCCGCGAGCAGTACGGCGAGGACTGCGATGGCTATCCATCGCCCTGAAGCATGCGCTGTGGCGCGGGGCATCGCCGTGGTCGCGGCGTCGGACACAGTCGGCAGGGTAGACGTATCGAGGCGCGCCAGATCGGCGCGCACGTCGGCGATGGACGGATAGCGGTCCTCGACATCTTTGGCAAGCAGGCGCTGCAGCAGGACAGACCAGCGCGGAGGAATGCCGTTGGAAAGATCGGGCTGTCCGCTGAGCACGGCCGAAAGCGTCTCCACCGTGGTCGCCTTGCGGAACGGGTGGCGACCGCTGATCATCTCGGCGAGGATTACGCCGAACGAGAACAGGTCGGAGCGGGCGTCGAGCGGCAGTCCCTTGATCTGCTCGGGCGACATGTAGTCAGGGGTACCGAGGATGGTCCCAGGCGCCGTGAGCTGCGGCTGCATCTCGGCCGTCTCGTCGCCGGCAGGGAGCAGCGTGTCCGCAAAACGCTTGGCGAGGCCGAAGTCCATGATCTTCACGTGACCTTGCGGGGTCAGCATAATGTTGGCGGGCTTCAGATCGCGATGGAGGATGCGGCCTGTGTGCGCGGCCTCGAGCGCGTCGGCGATCTCCGCAGCCACTCGAAGCGCCTCAGGCAGAGGCATCGGCCCGTCGTGCAAGCGGCGGTGGAGGGTGCTGCCAGGGATGTATTCCATCACCAGAAACAGGTCCTCGGCGTGTTCGCCGATCTCGAAGATCTTGCAGATATAAGGGTGGTCAAGAGCGGCGGCGGACATCGCCTCGAGACGGAGCCGTCCGCGTGCCTGCTGGTCCGTTGCCATAGCGGCAGGGAGCAGTTTGATGGCGACCCGCCGTTCGAGGCGCTCGTCTCGTGCCTCGTACACCTCTCCCATGCCACCGGCTCCGATGGGTGCGACAATTTCGTACGGACCCAGACGGGTACCGGGCGTCAACGGCATGGGTATTGGTCTAGTTTAGCCTACCGGGTACAAGCAGCCGCCGGCTTCCGAATCTGTTTTATACTCACCCTTTGCTCAATCAAAGTCATTTGAGCTGGCGCAGCGGGTTGCTGCCGCGCACAGCGGCGCTGGGTACTCTCTTCGCGCTGGAGATGCTGGCAATCACCGCCCGGTTTGATGGCGACTCTCTCCCCGGCCATCTGCTTGTCGTCTCGGTGGTGCGGGATTATGGTCCGGCAACGCTGCGTTTTCTCGTCAGTTTTATCGTGGTCTTCGCGGCCTTCGCGTATCTGCGCAGCCGTCCGCTGCTCCACTCGCTCTCGCTTCGAGTCGAGGGACTGCCTGTGAAATGGCCCATGGTCGCTTTGCACTCTGCGGCCATGGCATCGTTCTTCGCTCTTGGGTCGAGACTGTACGGAAACCAGCCATCGAACGGAATGGCCGTCTTGTTTCTGCTCGCCGGAGTCTGCGGCATCGTATCCGCAGCGGTCGCGTTGATCCCGCTAGCGGTGTGGTTTGACTTGGCACGTCAATCCCGAGCGCTTTTCCTGTATGGTTTTGCCGCGGCTGCAGCCGCGAATTTCGCCACCCATCCGAGCCGGACGTTGTGGGGGCCGTTCATGGAGCTGACCTTCCGGATGGTCCGCTGGATGGTAGCGCCTCTGGTCCCGGGATTAACCACTGATTTCTCGATCATGAAGATTGCGACGCCCAACTTCAGCGTGCGAATTGCCGCCGAGTGCAGCGGACTGGAAGGCGCCGGACTGATGCTGGTATTCGGGTTGGTCTGGCTATGGCTCTTCCGCGAAGAGATGCGATTTCCGCAAAGCCTGGCCCTGCTGCCGTTGGGCGTGGTGGCGATTTTTCTCCTCAACGCAATACGGATCGCCGCGTTGATTCTGATTGGCAATGCAGGCGCTCCCAGCGTGGCACTCGGCGGGTTTCATTCCCAAGCGGGCTGGATCCTGTTCAACCTTGTCGCCTTCGGCCTTTGCGTCCTGTCATTGTATAGTCCTTGGTTCGCCGCTGAGCCGCGAACCGCAGCGCGGGCAGCGAAAGCTGAGGACAATGCGGTGCCGTACCTGCTGCCGTTTCTGGCGATTCTTGCAGCAGGGATGATCGCCCATGCGGCGTCGAGCAATTTCGAATGGCTCTATCCGCTGCGTGTTGTTGCCGCACTGGCGTGCCTGTACCTGCTCCGCAGCTGGTACCGCGAGTTGACGTGGACCGTCCACTGGATAGCGCCGCTGTGCGGCATCGCCGTGTTTCTGATTTGGATTGCTCCGGGATTGTGGACTCACACAGCGGGAGGCACGATGCCCGCGGCGCTGGCGTCGTCATCGCCGTGGGCACGATATGCGTGGATCGCCGCGCGATTGCTGGGAGCGGTGATCATCGTCCCGATCGCGGAGGAACTGGCATTTCGAGCTTTTCTCTTGCGAAGACTGGCGACGCCATCATTCACTACGATTTCGCCGCAAGCAGTAGGTTGGGCGGCGATTGGGATTTCATCATTCTTGTTTGGACTGATGCACGGGGGCCGGTGGATGGAGGGCACTGTCGCTGGCGCGCTCTATGCATACTCGTACCGTAGGAGCGGCAGTTTGGGCGATGCCGTGGCCGCACACGCGACTACCAATGCCCTGCTGGCGGGTTGTGTTCTAGGTCTGCAGCAATGGTCGTTCTGGTAATGTGGTAACCTTTCAGAATTCGCTTATGATTCCCGGGTGGCGAGGTTCGGAGGAACCATCCATGAAGATTCTAGTTGGATTGACAGCTCTGCTGCTTTCGACAGCGAGCTTTATGTTTGCAGGTCAAGTTACACCGGAGATTGACGCCTCCTCCGGCTCCGCGGCAATTGCCTTACTCTCCGGCGGATTGTTGGTACTCCGGTCACGCCGCAAGAAGTAGTCTCGAGTGTCTTTTGTTGGAGGATTACTGATGAGATTTGTACTGGGATGGGCTGCACTGATGATGAGTGTTGCCGGCGTTGCGTTCGCCGGCACCTTCACACCGGAGATCGATGCATCTTCAGGCGCGGCAGCTATCGCATTGTTGTCTGGCGGATTACTGGTATTGCGATCGCGTCGTAAGAAGTAGTCTGGGTTCGCCTTTGGGAGGGTCTGAAAATGAGGACTGTACTGGGTTTGGCGGCATTGTTGTTAGGCGTCGCCGGTTTCGCATTTGCCGGTCCGAGCGTGCCGGAAATTGATGCATCTGCCGGTACCGCAGCCGTTGCGCTGCTATCGGGCGGGCTATTGATCCTGCGTTCGCGGACAAAGAAGTAGTCCGTAGTCTTGCTGTTTCTATATTGGAGGACGATACCGATGAGAAGAGTACTGGGATTGGCCGCAGTCATGATGGGTGCGGCGAGTTTTGCGTTTGCCGGTTTTCCTACGCCTGAGATCGATGCATCTTCGGGCGCTGCGGCCGTCGCATTGTTGTCGGGCGGGTTGCTGGTATTGCGCTCACGTCGTAAGAAGTAGTCTGCGTTCGCCTTTGGGAGGGCCTGAAAATGAGGACTGTACTGGGTTTGGCGGCATTGTTGTTAGGCGTCGCCGGTTTCGCATTTGCCGGTGCGACCGTGCCGGAAATTGATGCATCGTCCGGGACAGCAGCCATTGCGCTGCTATCGGGCGGGCTATTGATCCTGCGTTCGCGGACAAAGAAGTAGTCCATTTCCTTGCTGTTTTAGCTTGGATGACGATAAGGATTAGAAGAGTACTGGGATTGGCCGCACTTGAGATAGGTGCGGCTGGTTTTGCGTTTGCCAGTTTTGCTACGCCTGAGGTCGATGCATCTTCAGGTGCCGCGCCCGTCGCATTATTGTCGGGCGGGTTGCTGGTATTGCGCTCACGTCGGAAGAAGTAATCTACGTTCACCTTTTAAGGAGGGTCTGAAGATGAGGAATGTACTGGGTTTTGCGGCGCTGTTTCTAGGCGTCGCCGGTTTCGCGTTTGCCGTTCCGGGCGTGCCGGAAATTGATCCGTCTTCCGGGACAGCAGCCATTGCGCTGCTATCGGGCGGGCTATTGATCCTGCGCTCACGCCGTAAGAAATAACTTTTAAACGGGCCTCCCTGAGGCCCGGTCTACTCTGTCGAACTTTTGTTCCTCGGACATAAAGGGTTCTGACAG
This sequence comes from Bryobacterales bacterium, assembly GCA_038212445.1. Lineage (GTDB taxonomy): Bacteria > Acidobacteriota > Terriglobia > Bryobacterales > Bryobacteraceae > TMP-7. Next base: position 50,721 of record JBBQUM010000003.1, on the reverse strand, counting down.
AAGGAATTTGAGACTTACCAAATCAGGTTGGCGCATTCTCGCAAGCCCGATGAGAAGTGGCTCCGCCTGTGTGTCACGGGATGGAGTATAGGTCCCAAAGAGTTGGTCCCACCACGGAAACACCTCACCGAAATTCTGATTTTGCGCGGCGAGTTCCTGCGAGTGGTGTATGCGGTGCACGTCAGGCGTGATGATGAAGCACCCCAGCCAGCGGTTCCACGCGGCGGGCAGGGACGCATTGGCATGTTCAAACAGACTAAAGAAAACGCCAATCACCAAGGCTGAAGCAACCGCCTCGGGCGGGCAACCCAACAGCACAACGAGCAGCACCTGCGCTCCTTGGACCGCTACCGATTCGATGGGATGGGCACGACCGGCGGTGGACACATCAAAGTCCGGATCGGAATGATGAACCTCATGGACGGACCACAGCCACGCCACCGAATGAAACAAGCGATGGACGGCGTATTTGAGAAGATCCAGCAGGACGATGGTGGCCGTGAAGGCAACCCAGTAGGGGACAGCGGCCTGGTGAAAAACACCGAATGTTCCGGCAAACCGGATGGCGACGGCTAGCGGACTGAGCCGGAGCGCAGTGATGGTAATGGCGGACAGCAAAAGCAGGATACCGTGGCGCGCAAAGCGCCGCTCAGCGGGGATTGAAAGAGGCGAGGTTGGACGCGCGGATTCCCAAGAGGCGACGGACAGGAACGTCACCACGAAGACGGCCCAGTAGGTGATGCTACCGATGCGTAGCCAGTCCATAGGTAGAGGTTAGCAGTGCTCGGTGCCCTGGTGCCGCTCGCGGCACCGGTAGGCTCAGCTAGTTATTATTCTTCGCCGGATTTGGCTTTGCGGGCGGCTTCAATGCGAGCTTCGGCGCGCATCGCGGCCGACAATGCATATGCCGGATCAGAGCCGTCGGCGGGGTTAGTGCCGGCGTTCATTGTCTGATTGGCGTGCTCCAATGCCTTGCGTGCGCGTTCGACGTCGACTTCCGAGCCGGGTTCCGCTAAATCGGCGAGGACTCTGACGTGGTTATCGAGCACTTCAACGTACCCGCCGTGGATCGCGACCGAATACTTGCCGCCCTGGGCAGTGACGTACGTGAGAATGCCGATGCCTAGTTCGCTAAGCAATGCGGCGTGGTCCGGCAGGATTCCCATATAGCCGTCCTTGCCGGGAATTTGGGCCCGCACCGCAGCTTCTTTAACGACGCTGCGTTCAGGGGTGGCGATTTCTAGTTCAAACGTGTCGGCCATCCGCCGCCTACGCCTTCTTCATCTGTTCGGCGCGCTCGAGGACATCCTCGATGGACCCCTGCATGTAGAACGCCTGCTGGGGAATGTCGTCGTGCTTGCCTTCGATGACTTCCTTGAAGCTACGGACGGTGTCGGCCAGTTTCACATACTTGCCCTTCATGCCGGTGAACTGTTCGGCGACGTGGAAGGGCTGGGACAGGAACTGCTGGATTTTGCGGGCGCGGGCGACGATCAGCTTGTCTTCTTCCGGCAGTTCGTCGATACCGAGAATCGCAATAATGTCCTGCAGATCCTTGTAGCGCTGGAGGGTCTGCTTGACACCCTGTGCAACCGCGTAGTGTTCTTCGCCGATGACGCGCGGATCGAGAATGCGCGACGTGGAGGCCACGGGATCGACCGCCGGATAGATACCGAGCGAAGCGATTTCGCGTGACAGCTGAGTGGTGGCGTCGAGGTGAGCAAACGCCGTGGCCGGAGCGGGATCGGTGTAGTCGTCGGCGGGCACGTAAATGGCCTGCACGGACGTGATCGAACCCTTCTTGGTGGACGTGATGCGCTCCTGCAACTCGCCCATTTCGGTGGCCAGGTTCGGCTGGTAGCCGACGGCGGAAGGCATGCGTCCAAGCAGCGCCGATACTTCGGAGCCGGCCTGAGTGAAGCGGAAAATATTGTCGATGAACAGGAGTACGTCGATGCCTTCTTCATCGCGGAAGTACTCAGCCACCGTCAAGCCCGTGAGGCCGACGCGGAGGCGCGCACCTGGAGGCTCGGTCATCTGCCCGTAGATGAGCGCGGCCTTGGACTTCGTGTAATCCCTGGGATCGATTACACCGGCTTCCTGGAACTCGGTCCAGAGATCGTTGCCCTCGCGAGTGCGCTCGCCGACGCCGGCGAACACCGAGACGCCGCCGTGGTGCATGGCGAGATTGTTGATGAGTTCCTGAATGATAACCGTCTTGCCAACGCCGGCGCCGCCGAACAGGCCGATCTTGCCGCCGCGGACGTAGGGTTCGAGGAGATCGATGACCTTGATGCCGGTCTCGAACATCTGGAGTTCAGTGGACTGCTCTTCAAATGACGGGGCGGGACGGTGAATCGGCCAGCGCATGGTCGCATTCACGGGACCCATCTCGTCCACCGGCTCGCCGATAACGTTGAGCACGCGGCCGAGTGTCTGGCGGCCCACCGGTACGGTGACCGGCTCGCCGAGGCTGAAGGCCTTCATGCCCCGAACCAAACCCTCGGTGGGCTGGAGCGCGATGGTGCGTACCCGCCCTTCGCCGATGTGCTGCGCGACCTCGGTGATAATGTCGATGGGCGTCGGGTTGTTGTAGCCTTCGCTGGTGATACGAATGGCGGTGTGGATAATGGGAATCTGACCTTCGGGAAACTGGATGTCGACGGCGGGTCCGGCGACCTGAATCACGTGTCCGACGACTTGACCGGCTGACGTTGCCATATTTATAAACCTATCCTAGAGCGGAGGCGCCGCTGACGATTTCAATAATTTCGCGAGTAATACTGGCCTGGCGCACGCGGTTCATATTGAGCGTGAGCTTTTCGATCATTTCCGCGGCGTTGGAACTGGCAGTATCCATGGCGGTCATGCGGGCGGCATGCTCGGCGGCCGAGGATTCGAGCATCGCGCGGTAAATCAGAGTCTCGACGTAGCGAGGAAGCAGGGTGCCGAGCAGTTCGGCAGGAGGCTGCTCATAGATATAGTCGGTTTGTTCGCCGCCTTCGGGAATCTCCACGGGGAGGATGCGGCGGACCACCAGGTCTGACACGGCGACCGTGCGGAAGTGATTGCCGAGCATGTAGACCGCGTCTACTTCGCCGTCGATGAAACGTTGGGAAACCTTGCGCGCGATTTCAAGAGCGGAGTTGTACTCGACCACTTTGAGGAACAGCGCGGCATGCTCGCCGGTAATGCTGGTGGCGCGACGCTTGAAGAAGTCGCGGCCGCGGCGGCCCATTAGTTCGAGGGAGAAGTCGACGCCCGGATGGTCGGCTAAGAATTTCTGAGTGGCCTTGATGACGTTGGAGTTGAAGGCACCTGCCAGTCCGCGATCGCCGGTGACCACGAGCAGTTGAATCCGCTTCTCTTCGCGGCGCTGGAGCAGCGGATGATTGGCGGCTTCCTCGGTCTGACTGGCGGCGCGCGCGACGTTCTGGAGCATGCGTTCGAGCATGTTGGCGTAGGGACGAGCCGAGATCACGCGATCCTGGGCGCGGCGCAGTTTGGCAGCCGAGACCATTTTCATGGCCTTGGTGATCTGCTGCGTGTTTTTGACCGACCGGATGCGCCGGCGTATGTCGATCAGGGACGGCATAAAGGGTTAGCCCTTGGCCGCCTTCTGATGCTCTTCTACGAAGCGTGTCTTGAATTCCTTGAGCATGGCGCTCATTTGCGCTTTCAGGTCGTCGCTGATGACCTTCTTCTCGCGAATTTCGGTGAGAATCTGTGGGTAGCCGTTCTCAACGAAGCGGTAAAGCTCGGCCTCGAAGGGACGGCAGAGTTCAACGGGAAGGTCGTCTACAAAGCCATTGGTGCCGGCAAAGATGATGAGGATCTGCTTTTCGACCGGCAGTGGGGCGTACTGTCCCTGCTTCAGCAGTTCGACAAGGCGTTGGCCGCGATTGAGCTGTTGCTGGGAGGCGCGATCGAGATCGCTACCGAACTGGGCGAAGGCAGCGAGGGCGCGGTACTGTGCGAGATCGAGACGGAGCGAACCGGCCACCTGTCGCATGGCTTTGATCTGCGCGTTGCCGCCGACGCGGCTTACCGAGATACCGACGTTGACCGCGGGGCGGACGTTGGAGTTAAACAGATCGGCTTCGAGGAAGATCTGGCCGTCGGTGATGGAGATAACGTTTGTCGGAATGTACGCGGAGACGTCGCCGGCCTGAGTTTCGATGAATGGCAGCGCGGTGAGCGATCCCCCGCCTTTCTCCTTGGAGAGTTTGGCAGCGCGCTCGAGCAAGCGGCTGTGCAAGTAGAACACATCGCCGGGGTAGGCCTCGCGTCCCGGCGGACGGCGCAGGAGGAGCGAAATTTCGCGGTAAGCGGCGGCGTGCTTGGAGAGATCGTCGTAAACGCAGAGAACGTGCTGACCGCGGTCGCGGAAGAACTCACCGATGGCGCAGCCGGAGTAGGGTGCGATGTACTGCATCGGCGCCGGGTCAGACGCGGTGGCGGCGACGACGATGGTATAAGCCATGGCGCCGTTATCTTCGAGCGTCTTAACAACCTGCGCGACGGTAGAACGCTTCTGACCGATGGCGACGTAGATGCAGATCATGTCGCCGCCCTTTTGATTGATGATGGCGTCGATGGCGATGGCGGTTTTGCCGGTCTGGCGGTCGCCGATGATGAGTTCGCGCTGGCCGCGGCCGATGGGGATCATCGAGTCGATGGCCTTGATGCCGGTTTGGACGGGCTCTTTGACGCCCTGGCGGTCAACCACGCCGGGGGCGAGGCGCTCGATGGCGTTGAACTCGGTGGAGGCGATGGGGCCCTTGCCGTCGATGGGATTGCCGAGAGCGTCAATGACGCGGCCGATGAGCGCGTCGCCCACCGGAACCGACATGATGCGTCCGGTCCGCTTTACTTCGTCGCCTTCTTTCAGCTCGTGGTATTCGCCCAGGAGCACGGCGCCTACCTGGTCCTCTTCGAGGTTGAGCGCGATGCCGCGCACGTTGTGTGGGAACTCGATGAGCTCGCCGGCCATGACCCGTTCGAGGCCGTAGATGCGCGCGATGCCGTCGCCGACCGAGATAATGCTGCCGGTCTCGGCGACGTTTACCGCTTGCTCGTAGTTGTCAATCTCGCTGCGGAGTACCCGCGTTATTTCATCTGCTCGGATCGCCATTAATTGCTGTCCTTACGCTTGCGTGACCAATTTGCGTCGCAGGCCCTCAAACTGGCCGCGCACCGAACCGTCGTACACCGTGGAACCAATGCGCGCGATAACGCCGCCGATCAAGTCGCTGTCCACGGTGTAGTCAGCGCGAATCTTCTTGCCGGTCAACGACTCGAATTTCCCCTGCAAAGCAGCACGCTGGGAATCGTCGAGCGGTTGAGCGGATGTAATGTGGGCCTTAAGCAGGCCGATGGCTTCATCGAGGGCTGTCTCGAGCGCTTCCCGGATGCCGGCAAGCTGGTCGATACGGCGGTGGTCGATGATGACAAACAGGAAGTTCTGAATCTTGGGATTGAGCGTCATTTCACCAGCAAGCTGGCCCATGACCGCTCGTTTCTTGGAACTGGCGACGGCGGGAGATAGCATGACGTGCTTGATCTCGCTCGCGCTGTCGAGAAGTTCTTCCACGCTTTTCAGCTGGGTGATGGCGGCCTCGGGGGTCAATTTGGATCCGGGCGCCAGGATGACGCTAGCCAGGGCATGGGCGTAGCGATTAGCCACAACGGAATGCATTTAGAGCCGTGCCCCCTGTTGGTAGTCGCTGAGATTCTGGACAAAGCGGTCTACCAGAGCACCTTGGGTGCCCGGGTTGATGCTGGTGCGGGCTCGTTGTTCGGCGAGTTCAAGCGCGAGTTTAGCGGCCTGTGCCTTTAGCTCTCCTGCGGCCTGCTTGGTGATCGCCACGATTTCCTGTTCGGCCTGGGCCTGGAGGCGGGCCAACTGTTGGCCGGTCAGGGCCCGGATGCGGTCGCTTTCCTTGGCCAGTTCAGCTTTGGCAGTCAATTTAATCTGTTCGATTTCCGCGCCCAGAGCGGACAACCTCTGTTGCATGGCGGCGGCACGCTGGTCGGCTTCGGCCTTGGCTTTAGCGGCTTCGGCAATACCCTTCTGGATTGCGGCGGTCCGGCCGGCGAAGAATGGGGGAAGGGCCTTGCCCAGCATGTAACCAAGCCCGACGGCGAGGATTGCGAAGTTCGCCCATTTCCACCAAATGGAAGGCTCGCTTTCCTCATGAGCTTCGGCGGCATGACCGGCGGTTGCGGCATGCTCCTCACTGTGAGCCGGCTCCTGGGCCCATGCGGCAATGCTCAGGGACGCGGCGAAAGCGGCTAGTAATAAGATGCGCCTCACGAGGCTCTCCCCGACAGGACGGTCCGGGTAATCTGGTCGGCCAGTTCCGAAGTCTGCGCGCTGAGGCCCTGGCGGGCAGCGGCAGCTTCAATCTCGATCTGGGTGCGAGCGTCCTTGATCATCTGATCCATGCGCTGGCGCGCTTCCACGATGCCAGCCTGTTGCTGCGCAAGGAGTTGAGTACGAGCCTGCTCGTGATCCTTATAGACCTCGCCACGAGCATCGCGGATGGCGGCCTCGTATTCGGCAGCCTTTTTGTCGGCCAAGTCCAGGCTTGCCTGAGCGGCTTCGCGAGCGCCTTTGGTGGCCGCATCACGTTGCGCAAGCACCTTCTCGAGGGGCTTGAACAGCATCGACTTCAAATAGAAGTGCAGTAGAAGAACAATAACGACGGTCGGGACAGCTTTCAGCAGTATCCCGGCGAGCGCGTTTAGGGTCGTTTCCATCTAATTAGGAGAAGGGGCTTTTGGAGACGGCGCGCCGGATCACCCGATTCGCGGGGCTCGCCCTCAAACCCCCTAAATTAACAGATTGGGCGACTTCACCGCAACCAGCGTTTCCATCGCGCGGAATTGAAAGGGCCAGGGACGGCAGCCGCGGCAGATGGCGGACCGGGATGGCTGGCCGGAAGAGCCTCGCGCAACAACTTATTTTGGTACTTGTCAGTTCTGGGCCACGTGGTATTATCAAACGTTTTCAAGCGAAATTGTACTAGCACTAAGTGCCTCTGAACTGCTCCGGTGGCCCGCGGGCGGCGCCTTGGCGAGTGCTTGACGCGACGGTCCGAGACAGGATCGCGACAGCTTGATCGCGCCTTGTCCTCTGGACTCGAACGAGTCACCGGACAACTTTCAGACGATCTATCCACCGCTGCGCAAGTGCAGCAAGTGAGCGGTTTTGATCAGACCAAAGAGGATTCAGTTCATAATGTTGCGGCAACTCACTCGCCTTTCCGCTGGCTACCTAACCTTTTGCCTATCCCTAAGTCTCAGCCTGGCCTTGCCAGCGGAGGCGCAGGAAATTCAAACGGAGAACGTCTCGGGCAGCGACGTGGTGGCATCAGAAGCTCTGGTAAGGCTACAACCCGGGGTGTCGCTGGTTCAAGTGGCGCAAATGGTGGACGCGAGCGCAATCCGAGCAATTGGAAAGTCGGGACTGGTGCTGCTGCGTTCGCGGTCGCTCAATGCGCTGGCGGTGATTGGCACGCTCCGGTTGAGCGGGCTGGTTTCATGGGCTGAACCGAACTACGTCATTCAGAGCGGGGACACCGTCCCGAACGATCCGAACTTTCAGTTTATCTGGGGATTGCGCAATACGGGTCAGTCGGTGAACGGGCAGGGTGGAATCGCTTTCGCGGACATCGGGGCAGCTAAGGCGTGGGACATCACAGTAGGCTCGCCGTCGGTGGCGGTAGCGGTGGTGGATACGGGAGTGGACTACACCCATGGAGATCTGGCGGCGAATGTATGGAGCGCGCCGGCGCCCTACCAACTCACCCTGGGGGGGGTGACCTACACGTGTCCTGCCGGCAGCCACGGTTTCAACGCGATGGCGCTTACGTGCGATCCGCTGGATGACAACACGCACGGCACTCACGTTTCTGGAAGCATTGGCGCGCTTGGCAACAACCTGCTGGGTGTGACCGGCGTGAACTGGAAGACGTCGATCGTCGGATTCAAATTCCTGAACGCGTTTGGCCGCGGGTCGGCTGCAGACGCCGTAAACGCAATCGAGGCAGCCATTCAATTGAAGGCTCTGGGCGTGAACATCCGGGCGATGAATGCGAGTTGGGGCTTTCAGACGCAGTCGACTGCACTGATGCAGGCCATCTCGGATGCCGGCGCCGCGGACATTCTATTTGTCGCAGCGGCAGGAAATAACGGCCAGAGCAACGATCCAGGGTCAGGAACCGGAAACTATCCCGCCGCATACGGTCTGCCGAACATCATCGCGGTGGCAGCCACCGACAATCAGGACAAACTCGCGACCTTCTCGAACTATGGAATTAATTCGGTCCACGTGGGTGCGCCGGGCGTGGATATCGAGTCGCTGTATCTGAACAACAACTACGGCTTTCTCAGCGGAACATCGATGGCTACGGCATATGTGACTGGAGCGGCGGCCCTGCTGTTGTCGAAGTGCACGCTGGATACTGCCGCTTTGAAGTCGGCATTGATGAATAGCGTAGATCTGATCCCGTCGTTGACCAACAAGACGATCAGCGGGGGCCGGATAAATGTTTACCGGGGGTTGGTGAACTGCGGAGCGATTCCGGTACCCGATTTCACGATCGCCGCGGCTCCCGCGTCGGTAAGCGTGCTGGCAGGAAATCAGGCAACGACATCGATTAATGTATCGCCGCTATTCGACTTCAGCGGCACGATTTCGTTCTCGGCCACCGGACTGCCGCCCGGCGTGACGGCGTCCTTCTCTCCGGGGTCGCTTTCTTCATCCGGCAACAGCACATTGACTTTCACGACACTTCCGACGACCGTGCCCGGCGTTTACCCGATCAACGTTCACGCCATTAGCGGCAATCTGACCAACCTGGTGACGGTAAACCTGACGGTTGCCGGACCGGACTTCGCCCTTGGAGGGCCGGCGACTTTGAGCATCCCATCGGGCAGTTCAGGAAGCGCCAGAATCACGCTGGATTCGCTGAACGGGTTCTCTTCGACGGTTAATTTGACGGCTTCGGGACTACCTCCGGGAGTTACAGCCACATTCGCGCCCGCGTCGCTGCCCGGTTCAGGCGTCTCCACGTTGACGCTGAATACCGCCCCCACCACTAGTTGGAGTTCGTTCACGATCACGATCCAGGGAGCGAGCGGAACGCTGATTCATACGCTAAGCCTTAGCGTGACCGTTTTCGCGCCTCCTGACTTTGCTCTCGCGGCGACGCCTGCTTCGGTAAGCATCCCGATTGGCGGACCAGCGGTTTCGACTATCAACGTCAGCGCGATTTTCAGCTTTAGCGGCGCCGTGAATCTGTCGGCGAGCGGACTGCCTCAGGGAGTAACGGCATCATTCTCACCGCCGGCGGTGAATGGCTCGGGGACGTCCACGCTAACTCTGACGGCATTGCCGTCGGCGGTGGCGGGCAGCTCGACTCTCACGATTACCGGCATCAGCGGGACGTTGCAACATTCGATTCTGATGGCGGCCTCAGTACTGGCGCTGCCTTCGATCGTGATTACGCCGAGTCTTACGATTACCCCTGGGTCGGACGCTCCGCTGCCTGTCAGCCTTACCGCTCCGGCGCCGGCGGGCGGCATTGACATTACACTATCGAGCACGAATCCGGGCGTGGCGACGCCGAACCAGACGTCGATTTTCATTCCGCAGGGACAGACCAGCAATACGCGGCCGCGCATTTCCGGCTTGAGCGAGGGTCTGGCGACGATTACGGCGTCGGGGGTGGGATTCACCACCGGGACGTCGCTGGTGCAGGTGGGAAGTGGCACCGGCACGATGAGCTTTAATCCGCCGAGCGTGACGCTGTCAGCGCCGGTCTCACAAAACCTGACGTTGACACTGTCGAAGCCCGCTCCGGTTGGAGGATTGACGGTGTTGCTGAATTCGAGCATCCCGGCGGTAGCGACGGTGCCCGCATCGATCGTGATCCCGGCGAACACGAGCAGTGGTCCGGTAGTGGTGACGGCGGCAGGTGCAGGGCTGACGACAATCACGGCCACGGCAGTGGGGGGTTACTCAGCGGCGACGGCGACGGTGACGGTCCCATCGGCGCTCGCTATCACAACGGTGTCGCTATACAACGGGCAAGTGGGCTCGCCGTACTCGCAGACTCTGGCGGCGTCGGGTGGGACTAAGCCGTACACCTGGACCCTGAATTCCGGTTTGCCGCCGGCGAATTTGACGCTTTCTTCAGCCGGTGTGCTTAGCGGAACGCCGAATGTGACCGCAACGAATCTGCAGCTAGGATTCAAGGTGACGGATTCGAGTCTGCCACAGCAGACTGCCACCATCGTGCTGCCGTTAACGGTCACGGCGACGCCGGCGCCTGCCTCCATCACAGCCGTTGCGGGGACACCGCAGAGCGCGCCGACCGGCGGGACGTTCGCAGTGCCGCTGGCGGCGCTGGTGAAGGATTCGAACGGGAACGTGCTCAGCAACGTAAGCGTGTTGTTCACGACACCCGCCAGCGGCCCGGGAGCGACTTTCCCGGGTAACGCCACGAGCGCGACTGCGACGACAAATGCGGCAGGAATCGCGACGGCGCCGGCGTTGACGGCAAGCGCAACCGCTGGCACCTACGCGGTAAACGCAGCAGTCACTGGCGTGGCGCCCGCGCCGTTTGCCCTGACCAACGTCGCCGGCCCGTCGATTATCCTCGTGCCCACGCTCGCGCTCGCTCCGGGAGCGGACGCCGGGTTAGCGATTACGCTGTCGGCGGCCGCACCGCAAGGCGGGCTGGATATCGCGCTCGCGAGCAGCAATCCGAGCGTCGCCGGGCTTAACCTGACGTCGGTATATGTTCCTCAGGGTCTGACGATGATCACGCGAGCCCGGGTGAGCGGACTTTCAGCGGGACAGGCCACGATCACTGCCTCGGCGGCAGGTTACTCGAACGGCATTACGCAGGTGCAGGTGGGAACGGTCGCCACAAACTTGACCATTACCACCCCGGCACTTCCGTCCGGGCAGGTTGGCACGTTCTACTCGCAGACCTTGCAGGCAGACGGTGGAAGTAAGCCCTATAGCTGGAGCATTACGTCTGGTGCATTGCCTGACGGACTGACGCTGAATTCATCCACTGGAGCGATTAGCGGTACGCCGACGGCCGTAATCGCGAACACACTCGCCGGGTTCAAGGTGACGGATACGAGTAGTCCGGTAAAGCAGGCTACGGCGACACTGGGCGTGACGATCAATGCGGCGGCGACGGCGTCGGCCATCGTCGCGGTGGCGGGGACACCTCAGAGTGCTGGGCTGGGCTCGGCATTCGGGAGTCTGCTGGTGGCATTTGTGAAGGACGCGAATGGAAACCCGGTCTCGAACGTGACGGTCACGTTCACTGCGCCCCCTGTCGGCGCGTCGGGCCTGTTTAACGGTGCGACAACGGTGGCGACGGCGGTTACGAGCGGCTCGGGGCTTGCCACGGCGCCGTCGTTCTTGGCGAATTCGACTGGCGGTGGTTACATTGTGACGGCGGGGGTATCCGGAATTGCTGCGCTCGCGACGTTTAGCCTAACGAACGTTAGCGGTCCGACAATTCTAACGGCGTCGCAGATGACGCTCGCGCCGGGCGCGGATGCGTTGCTACAGTTGAGCCTTTCCGCGCCTGCGCCAGCCGGCGGACTGTCGTTAGCGCTGACCAGCAGTAATCCGGCGGTTGCCACTACGAACCTGGCTTTCGCCTTCATTCCTCAAGGGCAGACTTCCACCACGAGGGCGCGACTTACGGGAATCGCCGCGGGATCGGCAGTTGTGTCAGTGAGCGCACCGGGGTTTGCGAGCGCTAGCATCCAGGTTCAGGTAAGTCAGTAATCGATTCAGGCGCCGGTGCGCCGAAACACGCAGGCGTAGTGTTCCTGTTCGGCGAGAAGGAATTGGCGGGCAGATAAGGCGTCGATCAGTTCCTGTACCTTCTCGTTTCCGCAGAGCTGCGGGTGGAGTTCGATTAACAGGGTTGGAACCGAATCCGCGATCAGGTCGAGCTCGTGGCGAATGAGGTCGATCTCGCTTCCCTCGATATCGCAGATGAGGGTGAACCGGTTAAAGCCGGCGGACTGTCGTATCTCCGCCAGCGTTTTCGCTGGAACGTTGACGGTCGGGCCTGCTTGTGGCTGATAAGCGCTGCTCTTGAGCGAGCTTTCGTGGACGGGGAACTCGAGGGACGACCGGCCGTATGCCAACGCCGCGTGAACAATCTGAAAATGGCAATCGTTCCGTTGCAGGTTGGCTTCGAGGATAGAGAGGATGGCTGGATTCGCCTCAACGACGACGTGGCGGGCGGGGTCGGCCAGCAGTTTGTTGGTCAGGCAGGAGATCACACCAATTGAAGCGCCCAACTCGATGACGGGGAGAGTTGGGTCGATGTAAGTGCCGAGCGAAGCGCGCTCGGGACGTTCATATTCGCCGGACAACAGCAGATTTCTCACATCCTGCGAGACCGCCGTCAAATCGAAGCGGCAGCCGTCCAGGACAACGAGTCCACCGGGCCGCCTGCGCGAAAACTCACGACCCTTTTGAAGCACCGTACCGTAGAGCGCGGGGACTCCGCCTTCTCCGGCAATACGGACGGCGGTTCTAAGCTTTCGCCACATCATCTACATGATAGGTGAGCGCGTTCGGCGGCCGGCACGTGATGCACCCTACTTTTGGGTCACGCGAATGGAGACACGGCGGTTTCTGGCACGCCCTTCCTCGAAATCGTTGCTCGCCAACGGGTGCTCTTCGCCATAGCCTTCTGCAGTGAGGCGAGCCTTGTCGATACCGAGCGCGACAAATTGGTAGACCACGCTGTCGGCACGCTCCTGAGATAACGCGTAATTGGCAGTTTTAGAGCCTTCGTTGTCGGTATAGCCGCCAATTTTCAAGTTCAAATTCGGGTATGCCTTCAATATCTGCGTCACATTAATCAACTGCTCCTCGGATGCAGGCGACAGAGTGGACTTGCCGGTCTCGAACAGCAGCCGGTCAAAATCGAACCAAATGGTCTTGTCCACTGGCTTTGATGACTCGATGAAATCCAGCAGTCGATTCTCGACGCCCAAGCGGGGAATGCTCAGTTCGACATTATCGGGCAGCTTCCGTTTGATGAACTCACCCAGGGGCGTGTTGTTGGTGGACTTGGCGACGGTGGCGGCGGGTGTGATGACGGTAGTCTTGGTAGCGTCGGGCGGGGCGTCCTCACCGCCGCGGCCGAGAATCCACCAAGCGGCGGCGCCGAGAACGAGCAGTAGGGGCAGCAGGAGCCAAATACGGTTGGTGCTTTCGTAGATGATCTCAGAAGGCTCTGGAGAGGCCACCGGTGAGTCGGCGGTGACGGCTGGGATTGAGCCTCGCAGCCTTGGCACCTCGGCCATGAGAACACTGGACAGGGTGGAGGTGTTCAGGTTGTTGGCGGCAAACTGCCGGCCGAGCGCGTTCAGCACGAGGGGAGCCGCCGAGCTGAGAACGGCATCCACGGACTCCGCACGCAGTCCGGTGGTCTTCGCGATATTGCGGGCTATATTCGGGAGGTCGTTGCCGAACACTCTTTTCACAAAGGGCTCGGTGGTGGTGGCACCAGCAGAACTGCCTCCGCCTGCCGCCACACTCAGCGCGGATCCCTTGCGCTGATCGCCGAAACCAGGCTATTGAGGAAGGTAAGGTCATCGGAGCGGGATGCCAGGGTGTGAAGGATGGCAGCGGAACCCACTTGCAGTCCGCCCTGCACAGCCTTACCCGGCTCTTCCAGCCCGGATGACAGAGCGCCGATGACCTGCGGCGTGATTGAATGCACTACCGCATCCCAAACCGACATGTCGCTTTCTCCTTAAGCATTATTGAATTGAGGAATTGCAATGGCAATTGCGGATTTTCGCGCCGCCATTCCCTCTGACATGTCGAGGCGGGAATAAGTCACATTGCTCGAAAACCGAATCCTTCTCTTGTAAGTCCGGTCGCGCCGCCTCGCTTCGTGACATATACTGAGGCCGGAGAATTCAGGATGCTCATGCGCAGCGTGTTCGCGTTGATTATTTTTTCAGTGGCTGCCTTTGCGGCTGATGTGAGCGGCAAATGGTCGGCGGAATTCGACACTCAGATAGGTCAGCAAAAGTACGTCTATGAGTTTCGGGTGGACGGCGCCAAGCTGACGGGCAAGGCCAAGGGAGGCGTGGCTGAGCGTCCGACGGAGTCGGAAATCAAAGAAGGCAAAGTGAACGGCGAGCAGATCACGTTTGTCGAGTTGTTCAAGTTCGAAGACAACGAGATCCGGATCGAGTATACCGGCCGTGTGTCAGGCGACACCATCAATTTCACACGGAAAGTGGCCGATTTCGCGACCGAGGAGTTTGTCGCTAAGCGGGTGAAGTAGGCTACGCTTTAGCGCCAGCGTCGCTTAGATACTCTCGCATCGTTTTGGCGTAGTGCGGGAATGCGACTTCGGGTTCGTCGATCTCGGGATGCCAGCGCTTTTCCCACTCGAAGCAGTAATAGCCCTTATAGCCGTTGGTGGCGAGGACCCGGACGGTCTCTTTCACTGGAATCTCGCCGGTGCCGGTGAGCACGTAGCGGCGGTCGTCCTTCGGTTTTCCGGGGATCGGAAGAGAGTCCTTCAGGTGGGTATGGCGGGTGAGCTTTCCTAAGCGGGCGAAGGTATCGGCCGGCTTCTCACCTTCGACGCAGGTGTGATGTGCGTCCCAGAGGAACGCGACGTTTTTCGATTTCGCGCCTTCGATGATGGCGGTGAGATCGTCGGCGCGGCGGAACTCGCCGTGCGATTCGACAATGACGGTGACGCCGGCGGGTTTGGCGTATTCGCCCAGCTCATGCAGTCCGCTGCTAATGCGGTCGAAGGTGACGTGCTTGTCCTCGCCTGGGATGAACTGATTGGGAAACACGCGAACGTAGGGGGCGTGCAATTGGTGGGCGAGATCGATAAAGCGGCGAGCCTCGTCCATATGCTTGGCGCGCTTGGCGGGATCGGGCTCATGCATTTGCGCTGATGCGCCGAGGTCGGAGATTTTGAGGCCTGCGGCGGACAGATCGTTGAGTGTGCCCGGTAGCCGCGTGCCGGTGAACTCAGCGCACTTCGGCAAGTCCATCTGATCCTGAATGCCGCGCAGTTCGAGCGCAGCATAGCCCCATTGGGAAGTGTTCTTCACGATGGTGTTCCAATCCCATTTCGGGCAGCCGAGGGTGGAGACCGCAATGGGGAGTTTAGCGGCGGATTTCGAAAGCAGGATGGCGGGGGTGGCGGCGGTGGCGGCAACTTTGAAGAGATCGCGGCGGGTCATACAGGTATGTTAGTGGACTTGCGGGCTGCCGTGCCGGCAACCCGCGGCGCAAGTAAAGCTACTGGACATTCCTGCCAATGTTGAAGGCCGGACCAATGGAGAAGCGCACGGTACGGCGTCCGTCGCGCAGGATGTCGTTAAACAGATGGTCGTAGACGAAGTCGGCTTGGACGCGGAGAGAGACGTGCTTCGAAGCATTCAGGTCGAACCCGCCGCCGACTCCGTAGAACCCTTGCCAGTCGTGCTTTACACCTTCGGGGGCGAGGCTGGCCACAATGGCTTTGGCAATTGCGTCTTCGGGTTTAGGCGTCGCAACTTCACGGATGGCGCCGAGGGAAGGCCGAACGAACAGCGTAACGGCTCTGAAGTGACGGTAGGAAAGCTGGGGCCCGGCGGCGAAGGTCTGTGTTTCAGAAGCAGTGGTGACGGCGAGCGTATAACCGGCCGGGAGATGGCCTGCGGCCGCGATGGCACCTAGTTGGGCGCCGAGTTGCTGCTGGAGCGCGGTGGGAAGCAGATCGGGAGTTAGTTTGAGATCGCCGGAGACGCGGCTGTAGTCAAATCCCAAAGAATACCAGCGCTTAGGACGAATGGCGGCCTGAAACTGAAAACCGTGCTCGATCAAGGCGACCTTGGGGCTATTGAAGTAGGAGTAACCGGCGTAGAAATCGTACCGGCTGACGTAGGGTTGTTCCTGCGCGGTGGATAGGGCGGGGAGCAAGGCACACATCAGCAGCGCAGCGGCGACGTTTCGAAGCGTTCTAGTGGTCAATATCGGTCTCAGCAACAGGGATCTCCTTCGGTCAAGCCGGTATATCTGTTAGTTTATACGAGTTTAAGAGCTGATAGTATTTTTATGTTCTCTTTTCCAACAGGGGCGGGGTTTGAGGAGCGCGCAGGTGTTCGGCAGCTGAAGCTGAGATGGGTCTCTAAAATAGAGCTTAATACAGTACTTAATCGATACAAATAGATGGCTCCAAAGCTGGCTTTAACGATAGAATTAGTTTGATCGCGGCGGCTACCAGAGTCAGAACGTATATCTTCAAGCTCTGGCGGGCGACGGTCCGGCCAGTATTCGGATTAGTGCCGACGGTTACGAAGACGTCCTGACAGATGTCTCGCTCGTTCCGACGTTCTTCTACATCGGGTCGTTACCGGCAAAGATGGAGATTGGGAATGCTTGGCCCACGTCAATCGGCGTGACCTGGGACTCAACATACCTCTCGGGTGGGGCTTCCTTCTATGACATCAGGATGCGCCCTGGGGCAGCGCCGGTGATTCTGACTGTGGCGTCGAGCGATTCTTCAGTGATCGCCCTGGATAATGGCCAAATCAGCTTCGGTCCTGGAGATAGCAGCAAGAGTCTCGCGTTGAAGGCAGTTGGTGTTGGGAAAGCAACGATCACGCTCGGAGTGCCGGCCGGATCAGTGGATCCAGGCCTTGCGCGGCGTTCTGGGGAGGTAGAGGTGACTCTGCGTGCCTTGAACGTTATCTGCGGCGGAACTGATATCGGCAAGGACACTCAGCAATCCTGCTCGGTGTCGCTACCGGCGGACGTCACGCTCACTGCCACGTCATCTCAACTCTCGTCTCTGCTGATCACGGCGGATCCGACGGTGAAAGGAAGCGCGCAGGCGACTCTGAAGGGTTACGGTACGTTCTACTTACAGTCGCCGATCGATAGCGGCACTGCCGAGGTAACATTTTCCGCGCCTAACTATTCTATGCGGAGGTGAAGAAGACCTTCCAACTGCTACCGTCGGCCTTCATCTATTCCGACGCGCTAAGCGAAGTGCAACCGATTCCAATGCAGGTGAATTCGCCGCGTTATGTCGACATTCAGCTGCGAATCATTCAGCTTTCGGGAGTAGTGGGAAATATCCTCCCGATGCGCGGCGGTCTGACTCCAGTAAAGATTGACATCATCAATACCGATCCGTCGGCCCTGAAGGTGCAGGATTCAGTCACATTCAGTATTGGCGAACCTTCTAAATCCGTGTTCCTGACGCCGGGGACTTCCGCGATTAGCATCTCCCGGCCGGCAGGCTTTGCTGCTCCGCCGAAGACGCAAGCCAGCTACTCAATTAAGTGATGCTGGCCTTGCTGGTTGTGGATGATTTCTGTTAGCGACCATCGAGTGGCCGTGCTCGATGGTCGCAATTGGCCCGGACGTGGGGCAAGACAACTAGACAAACACTGGCCAGTTGTTTAGGACATCCCGGATGCCGGCGAGGATACTTGGCTGGCTGCTTTTAGGATCCCGAGAGACGCCAACCAGACGCCGGTGGATTTCGTGCAGGTGAACCCACTCGTCAAGGCTGAACCTGCCGTGCTGATAGCCGATGATGATTGAACGTTCCATCTCGCGAACTACACTCTCAAACTGGAGGGCAGGTTCGGGGCTTGTACCCTTTTCGATCATGTCAGCGAGGACCGCCATACGCCCACGCATCAGGGTTAAATCGGTCACGGCAAAGATAGAGGCATTCGCACGACCGAACGGGATGTCTTTGATTCTAAATAGGCGAGGTGGTTATTGAATGGGTTATCCGCCGCAGATCGACCGGAGATCTGCCCCTTCTCGGCCATTTCGCCAGAGCCGGATGGGGGAAAACGGGTTGGTTAGTGTTTCAGGTGATCCAACATTTCGCGGTCGGCGACCGCTACGTGTGAAACTTCCCACTCCTCGATGATCGCGAGAATATCCTCCGCAGCGGCAGTGTCACCGACCCGGCAGACATCGTCCAGCCGGTGCAATTCGGAGAGAGCGAACGCGTGAGCCATTCTGTGTTGCTGCAACTCCGGGTAGTCCGTCTCCACCATGAGATGCTCTTCGGTTGCGAAGTGGGCTGCCATGTACGCCCACAACGATTCCACAGTCTCGAGTAAAGGGGATTGATGGGTGCCAGCGACAATTGCGCTTCGCAGATGCGCGCAAATGCCAGCGAACAACTGGTGCTGCGCCTGGATCCGTTCACACTCTTCAGCGGTCTTCGGGTTTGACATCGGTGCCTCGCACTCGTCGTCGTCAGTGATCTAAACAGATACAACCGCATAGATGCGACGCATCCATGGAATCCAACAAATGTTTCGTCAGCTCATTGTGCAGCCAGTCAAGGGCATTCTCAACAGAATTCTTTGAACGTTACGGCCTAATTTAGGCTCGAGTTTCCAGTGGGCGCGCCGGAGATCCCCACTTTGGGGATGGTGGGGAGTGTTTTTTGAGTCAGAGAAGGGGAAACAAGAGTGTGGGGACGATGCATTGCACCTTCCCCACAGAGCTTCAATTTGAACGAAGCACGATCATAGGATCTATGCGCGAGGCGCGCCAAGCCGGAATATAGCCCGCTATCGCCGCCACCGCCATCAACAGCGCTCCAACGCTCAAATAGGTGGCGGGATCGCCCGAGGTGACGCCGAACAGCAGGCTGCCGAGCATGCTGGTCAACGCTCGCGAGGCGGCCATACCCAGCGCGAGCCCGAACAGGGCGAGCGCCAGGGTCCGCAAGAGTATTCCGCGCTGCAGGTCGGCAGGCGACGCTCCCAGCGCCATTCGAATTCCGATTTCCTGCACCCGCTGATTGACGGAATACGAAATCACGGCATAGATGCCCAATGAAGCGAGCAGCAGAGCGAAGGCGGCAAATCCTCCGAGCAGCATAACGAGGAAGCGGCGGGGAGAGGTCGCCTTATCCACCAAATCCTGGAGGGGCTGAAATTCGCGGACGGGCAGATTCGGATCGATGGGTCGTAGCGCGTTTCGGATTCCAGCGGCGAGCGTCTCCGGCGGCAGCGCCGTTCGGACAACCAGTTCGATTGCGCCGTAGTCGAAGGTTTGACGCATTGGCAGATAGAGTTCAGATCCACCGGACCTTTCGAGAGAGAAATGACGGACGTCGGCCACCACCCCAATCACACGCCGTCCACCGTCCTGAGCGAGCACCTGTCCAAGCGGGTCCTGTCCTGGCCAAAGGGTTCGAGCGAGAGTCTGGTTTACGATCACCACCCGCTCGCCGGACGCGCGATCCTGCAAAGTAAATTCGCGGCCGGCCTGGAGCAGGATCCCTGCAGCCTCGAAGTAACCATCGGTAACGACGCGGACGAACGCCTGGGGTGCGTGGTCCTTCGGGTAAACCTGCCCTTTGCCGGCGACACTCCACCCGCGGTCACCGGCGAACGGCAAGACGTCGGACAATCCCGCCGCCCGGACACCGGAGACGGACCGCGCACGCTGCAGCATGTCATCCACGAAAGCGTTCTGCTGAGCGAGGTTCGCCAACCGAAAGCTCGGATCCACACGCAGCGCTGCCATATGCTCGGGTTCGAATCCCAGATTCACGTTGAGGACGCGGACGAGGCTGCGCACCAGAAGTCCCGCGGACACCAGAAGGATGGCGGCGAACGCGATCTCCGAGATCACCAGCCCGTTGCGCAGCCAGGCATGCCGCTTGCCGGCGCTAACTCCGCGTCCACCCTCTTTCAGTGCTCCTTGCAGTTCCCATGCTGGAGTGTGCAGCGCCGGCAGCAATCCGAAGAGAACGCCGGTGAGGACCGCCGCGAGCAGTGTGAAAGCAAGTGCCGGACCGTCGATGCGCACGCTGGATAACAATGGCAGGCGGAAGGCACTCAGATGCGCTACGAGGCGGGCGCCGCCGATTGCGAGTCCAAGGCCGAGGGTGGCGCCGCAGCAGGCGAGAACAACACTTTCGGTGAACATTTGGCGCATCAGACGCAGCCTTCCAGCGCCGAGCGCTGAGCGCATGGCGATTTCCTTTTGCCGCGCTCCGAGGCGGGCCAGTTGCAGGTTGGAAAGGTTCGCGCACACAATCAGCATCACCACACCGACGGCGCAGGCGAGCACCAGCAGGGCAGGCCGCACACGACCGCTGACCCGCTCCTCGAGTGGAGCGAGCCGGGGAGCAATGCCGTTCCGCTCGGGGTGCTCGCGCTCAATCTGTTTGGCCAGCAGATTGAATTCCGTCTGCGCGTTCTGGACGGAGCCGAGCTTGAGACGGCCGATGATCTTCATGGTGTTGCCCCGCCGGTTAGTGCCTTCGTTCAGCGGCCAGGGCATGAACATATCCACTGGCGAGCCGGGCGTGAAGATGGCGGCGAAATCGAAAGAGGCAGGCATCACGCCGATAACAGTCGCCGGGCGATTGTTGAAGGCTAGTTTCATTCCCACCACCGAGGGGTCCGCGCCGAACCGCCTTTGCCAGTAGCCGTGGCTGAGCAGTACGGCGGGAGGAGCGTGATAGTCACCTTGGCATTCTTCAGCGGTGAACGACCGGCCGAGCGCAGGTGCGACGCCCAGCAAGGCGAAGAAGTTTTGGGTAACGGGCACGCCGGTTACGCGTTCAGGTTCTCCGGCTCCGGTCATTTGCTGGTCGTTAACGCCGTAGCCGCCGAACCATCCGGCCATGTCCGAGAAGGACCGATTGCGCTCGCGGAGATCGAGGAAATGGCCTACCTGCGTACTCCATTCTTCCCCTTCCTGTCCGTCGTTGGAGATCCAAACCAAGCGGCCCGAGTCGTGAAACGGCAGCGGACGAAGCAGGATTGCGTTCACTACGCTGAACACAGTGGAACTGGCCCCAATGCCGAGTCCAGCGATGAGAATCGCAAACGCGGTGAATCCGGCGTCGCGACGCATTCCGCGAAACGAGTGGCGGAGATCCTGTAGGAGATCATCCAACCAGCGAACGATCCACACACTCCGGGACTCTTCTGATTGCTGGGTCATATTGCCGAACTTTCTCCTCGCTGCGGCGCGTGCATCGGCTTCCGTCATGCCCTGACCGGCGAACTCCCGGGACATCGCCTCGACGTGAAGCTCCATCTCTTCCCACAACAGCCGCTGGCGCTCGCCATGGGAGCGAAGGAACCGTATCCGGCGTCGCAAACGTGTCCAAATGGAATTTGCTTGCATACGATGGCGTGCCCCTCAGGCGGCCGGCTGGCCGGCCAGGCTCGCATTGTCTCCCATAGACTGTCTGATTATGGAACGAGCGAGGTCTCCTGCGGTTCCGAAGAAAAATGGATTTTTCTTACGCGATTTCTTTGTTGGGCGGAAAGGGGTCGACCAGATTGACGCCGTCCAGAGTCATAGAGCAGCGAGACCGGTTCCTGACAGCGGTCGTGGCGTCAGAAGCAACGCGAAGCCGGAGTGACTGATGGTGGTGGCTTGCGCGCGCCTCCGGCCTAGAAGTTGAACCGCACTTGTAGCTGGAACATGCGCGGCGGGTCGACGTTGGCGAAGGCCGGGATGGCGTTCGAGGTGGTGCCGACGGCGGCGAGTTGGCCGAACGTCGGATTGGCGGTCCCTGTATCGCCGTACACTGCCTGTCCACGGCCGAGAAAGTTTCCGTGATTAAAGATGTTGGAACCCTCGAGCCGCAGCAGCACATTAAAGCGCTCGGTGCGCTTGATGCGCGTTTCAACAAACAGCGCCACATCAGACGTCGCAGTGCTGCGGAAGGCGGACCTGCCAACCAGAAGTCCGTTAATGATTGGCCGGTCGTTGTTCACACCATCTCCGTTGTTGTCGATGCCGGTGGTGGCGTTGAACGGACGCGCAGATGCCAGTTGCGTCACTGTACCGGCCGTGATGTTGAGCGGGAACTGGTAATTGACCGTGATAACGGCT
This sequence comes from Bryobacterales bacterium, assembly GCA_038212445.1. Lineage (GTDB taxonomy): Bacteria > Acidobacteriota > Terriglobia > Bryobacterales > Bryobacteraceae > TMP-7. Next base: position 28,793 of record JBBQUM010000003.1, on the reverse strand, counting down.
CGGTGGCGCTGATCGAGGAAGCTGGGACCCCGTTCCGATTCGCCCAAGCGCGCGAGGTTGCTTTCGTTGTTCCCGCTGCCGTTGCCGTCGGGTTCGGTGGTGTTAGTCGCCTTCGACAGCGTGTAACTGACCGCCGCATACATACGCCGGTAGCCGCGGTAGGTAACCTGCGTTTGCAGACCATCGTAATCGCCGACGCCAAGGTTCATCAGCACGTTGACCTGTCGTACGCCACCGTTGACGGGGAGGATGGGACGCGTAGCATTTGCGGCGGCCACGGTCCTGACTTGTCCTGACGCCGTGCGATCGAAGGGCGAAGGAGCATTCAGATCGACTGTGCGCGCGAGGTTCGTCCAGTGCTGGTGGACGTAGTCGGCACCGGCAAAGAGGCCTTTCACGATTTCGCGCTCGGCTCCAATGGATGTCACCTGGCTGCGCGGATTCACCAGCTTGTCCGGGTAGTTCGGCAGTAGATCGAAATTGAGTCCGTATCTCTTGAACTGAGACTGGTAGAAGGCTTGGCGACCGGCCTGAATGGTGATGTCGCGGGCGGGCAGTTGGGAGGGCAACAGAGTCTTGGGATCAAACACGAGGGGCAGGCAGGATCCCGTTAGGCAGGTGGGGAAACCAAGCTGTCCGGGGGTGGCGGTGTATGTAGTCAGACCGTCGAGGCCGCCGACCAGGTAGCCGGCGATCAGATTGGATTGAATCTGAGTGTAGTAGATTCCGTAGCCGCCGCGAATCGACCAACGCGAGTTGCCACCTGGATTCCAGCCGAATCCCACGCGGGGCGCGAAGTCCTTGGTGGCGTCGGTCAAGGTCTGGCGGTCATAGCGAAGACCGACGTCGATGGTGAGGTTGTTGCGAACGTGGATGCGATCTTGCACGAAACCGGTATAGAGCCATTGTGTGAGCTTGTAGCTGTTGATTCCGAAATCGATGGGCTGGGTATACTGCTGAACGTCGGCCAGCGCCAGTTGATCTAAAGACGCCGTGGTGGTGCTCTTGAATGTGAACGTGCCGAGGGCGGCGGTGCCGGGCTCGCTTCCGAAGCCGCCTGAGCGGTGATTCACGAGACTGCCGCCGAAGCGCACGTGGTGCATCCCATGCGCCCAACTGAGCGTGTCCGAGAATTGGGTCTGATGACCATACAGGTTCGAGAGCCGCGACTGGCCGGTAGTAAAGGGCACGGAGCCGGTGCGGGTGTAGGAGGTGGAGAGGTTTTGCGCTTCCCATTGCGTCACAGGGTCGCCATGGAGGTAGGCGAATCGGGCCTCGTTGAGCAGGTTGGGAGTCAGCGTCACGGTGTGGTTGAGCTGGAGGGTCCAGGCACGGCGGGCATATCCTCGAGCCACGCTGGGCGCGTTGGTACCGCCGACGGCGTCCTGCGGATTGTCGTCGTGAAACCGGTCGATGTTCGCGCGGAACATCAGCGACTGCTTCTGCGTGAGCCGGTGGTCCACCCGTCCATTGAATAGCGTCTGCCGGTAATGTCCCTCGTAGTCCAAGTGCCCGTCGGCAGGCAACACGAAGGCGGGCAGCGTGCTCGAGAGGAATGCCGTACGATTCTGGCGGGTGTAGTCGGCGGCAGCGAAGAAGAACGTCCGGTCCTTAATCAAAGCGCCGCCAATCGACCCGGAGACCTGGCTCAGCGCGTCTGGAATATCCACCGGATTAATAGCAGTGAGGGTGGTGGGGGTGACGCAGCTCGAGACAGAGGGTGGACAGAAGCCTTTGGTGGAGAATGTCTTCGCCTGCCAGTCGCCGGGCCGGTTCATGTAGATCGCTTCGCCGTGCAGACTGTTGGTACCGCTCTTAGTAACAATGTTCAATGCGGGGCCGGCTGTCCAACCGAATTCCGAGGAGAACGCATTTGAGAGTACGGTCAGTTCCTGAACGGCTCCCAGCGGCACAGTGGCGATCATGGTCTGGCGGCCCCACGCCTCGTCGTTGTTTGCGCCGTCGATGGTTGTTGTGGTGGTGCGACGTGAACCGGCGCCAGTGACGTAGTAGGTCTGGTTGACGAAGAGATCGCCGGTGCCCTTGGCTTGCCGGAACGCGGCGTTGAGCAGCGGCAGAGACGACAACTTGCGGCCGAGGATCGGCGTCTCGTCGATCTGTGCGCTGTCGAACCGGCGGCCGATTTGAGGGTCGGCGCGGACGCCTTCGACGGTGCCGAAGACAGTGACTTCGGCCTTCTCGGCGCCCAGCGCGAGTTTCACCTTGAGGGTAGCGGTCTCGCCCGCACGTAGCACGATGTCCTTCAGCACTTCGTCGCTGAAACCGGTCTTAGAGACGCTGATGGTGTAGCTCCCGGTGAGCGACAACGCCGGGAAGGTGGCGCTGCCGTTGCTTCCCGTAACGGTCTCACTCGCAGCGCCGGTGGCTGCATTGGCCACCGATACTTTAGCGTCCGATACGTCGGCGCCGGATTGGTCGGTGACAGCCACGATCATGGTCGCGTTATTGGGAGACTGCGCGGCGACTGGCGTTGTGACGAAGGCTAGAAGGAGTAGAGCGAAAGAAACTACAGCGAATCGAGACATAGTCCTCTTTGATGAATAAGGACCAGGATAGAGGGAAGCTCAATCTACTACCAACGGTCGTACTCGGGTCTGCTTGTCGATCCTTCCCTGCCGGTTGATTTAGCCACCATTGGAGGCGAGGAGATCCTCAACCCGTAAGGGTGGCGCCCAATTCTTTTACCGGGACGCGGCGAGCCGTAAAACGCTCACTTGGCTGTATTCTGCGGCAGATAGTCGATGATGGCCCTGCGTTCGTCCGCTGGCGCGACGCGGAAGGTCATGTCGGTTTCGGGGACTAACTTCTCCGGATCAGTGAGCCAGCGATCCAGTGTCTCCTCCGTCCACAAGAGCTTGGCTGCCTTGATGCTATCCGTGAGCTCGGCGCGACGTGCTTGAATCTTTTGTCGACCGCCCAAATACAAGCCGCTATTCACGCGTTCTCCAACCGCGGAGGTAGAGTAACTGCCGATACGCCGTTTGGCCGCCCTCTGGCGGCTAAAACCGTCAGGCATCTCGGCACGCTGCTTTACACTGCCCTTTCCGAAGCGGAACGTCTGGGTATACTGACGATCCCGCATCCTATGGCGAATAAGCGGGCGAAGCTTCCACGACTCGTGAAACACACGCCGGCCGTTGTTGACACAACGAACGGATAGAGACGCGTCCCCCGCTCCCGCTCGAACAAATCAGCAAGTTTCTGTGGTTATGGCCGCCTCTACAGGCTGCCGTCGAGGCGAACCGCTGGCGCTTCAATGGAGCGACCTCAACTTCACGACTGGTGAAGTGATGCGTAAGCCCGGATTAGATGGAGTCAGCCTCCACTCGATCCGACGCTCACATGGAAGCATACTTTTTAGCAGGGGTGCGCCAATCGCGGTCGTGTCAGAACGTCTTGGCCGTGCGGATCAAAACGTCACGCTGTCGATTTATAGCCACGCGCTGCCGGCGGACTCCCGCGCCACTGCCAAGATCTGGGATGATGCGATGGCATCGGTTGTGGAAAGCACTCGGAAAGCTGGAGCTCCACGCTTGCTTGCATCTGCTTGTAAGCGGGGTGTCCGAAAATCAAAACTTGTTGGAAAGAAAAGTAGGAAGCTGGCGGGGACGACGGGGCTCGAACCCGCGACCTCCGACGTGACAGGCCGGCGTTCTAACCAACTGAACTACGTCCCCGCAAGGCGTCGGTAGACTCCAGATTAGCATTGCCGCCGGCCTTTCACAACATTTTGAAGCTTACTGCTGCGGAGGCGGCGGCGGCAACGGCGGTCCGTCCGACAACGTGAAATTTACGTCGATCGTCGTCATAACCTCCACAGCGTTTCCATTCAACAGTGTCGGCTCATACACCCACTGCTTCACTGCCTCGATCGTGGGCGGCACAAATAGCGGATGTCCGGATACCAGTTGGAGCTCGAGGATGTGGCCGTCCTTGCCGATGAAGGCGTTAATCCGAACGGTCCCCTGAATGCGGGCTTGCTTGGCCGCAGGCGGGTAGCTGGGCGGGACCTTGGTAATGAGGTGGGTGGCCATGACGTTGCCGCCGACTCTGAGACGCTCCGAGGCGAGGGATTCGGGCTTGGCGGGCGACACGACGGCGCGATTCGCCCCAGCGATTCCCAATTGAATGCTGAGTCTGTCGGCTCGTGCCGAGAAGGTCGAAGTCACATGCTCATCGATAGAGCGAATGTCGAGCATCATCTGGCGCACCCTGTCATTCATTAGCCGATCTCCAGGCCGGGGCAGATTCAGCGCCCTGATTCGCTCCTGAAGCGCGGCTGGCAACTGGCTCATGTCAATCGTGTCGAGCGTGAGAGGGATCTCTTGAGCCATGGTCGAATCCGTTGGCTGCTGGGCTACCCCTTTCGCGGCCGCGACCGGGGCTGGTCCGGCATTGAAGAACAACATGACATCGAAGGGTTGGGACTTCGCGTCGGTGACGAAATGCCAGTTGAGCACCGACGAGAGTGCGGTTTTACGAAGTTCTTCCGGACCGCTGATCACCTTCGCGTCGCTGACATCGCCTTTGGCGTTGACGCTGACACTTAGTACGACCGTACCGCCGATACCTTTCTCCCGCGCGTCCTGGGGATAGGCGACACCGGTGCGGTGCAGTACTCGATACGTGCCGGTGCGGACCTCCACGTCCTGCACTTCCTGCGGTGCTGCATTCAAGGGGAACTGCCACGCCGCGACGCCCACCACCAGCGGTAGCGCGGAAAACGCGGCGAACGTGGACAACATCAAACGTCGCTTCGACATATTCACTACTTTCACAATCGATGTCACACGCTGATGGAGATGGCGCTTCTTCAGGAACAGAGGCGCGGGCGCAAGATCGGCATCAAGCCGCGTGGACGCGATCGCGATGAGCGCATCAACATACTCGCCGGCAGCGTTGGTGTATTCGATCACCGTCCGGTCCACCACCTGCTCGCGTGTCAATTGAATTCGCCCCAGCAGCCACCATAGTGCGGGGTGGAACCACAGCGCGCAGCGCACCAGTTCTTCACCGATGGCAAACAGCCAGTCGTTACGCTGAATGTGCAGCAACTCGTGGCAGATTACGGGCTCGCGCTTTTCCACCGACAGTTCCAGGAAGCCCGTGGGCAGCAGGATCACCGGAGAGCGTGCGCCAAAGGTCACAGGGCTGCGCACTTCGGGCGACACATAGAAGTCGGCTGTGACGCCGAGCCGCTGGGTCATGCGGCGGGCCTCATCGGGGAGCGGAAGCAGCGCTTCGCCGGAGCGTCGAAGGCGGCGCAACTTCAGCAGTCCCGCGCACAGCCAGAGCAACCGGATGAAGGCTCCTCCCGCGAGAACGGCGGCCACGCTTTCCTCGGCCGTGAGCTTCAACCCGCTCGTCTGCCTGTCGGAGACGGGTTGGACGTTGCCGGTGACGATCGATACATCCGATGTCGTGAGAACCGGCTTTGCGTGACGCGGCTGCAGCAGCGGCAGCACGATACAAGTCACCAGCAGCATCTGCCAGTAAACCAGGCGGGCCTTTGGTGAGGTCAACCGGAAGAGCCAGGGCACGGCGGCGCCGGCTCCGATGACAACGGCCACCTGCAGGCACCAGGCGGTCAAATTCGCGAGTGGTAACGTCATGACTTCCTCTTTGCGATGCGCATGATCTCGGCCAACTCATCCGCGGTCAGGGCTTCGTCTTCCACCAGGTGCATCAGCAGCGGCTCCGCCGACCCGTTGAAAACGCGATTGATGAATTCGCGCACCATCCCGCTAATCACCTTCTGCTTGGGCTGCGAGGGACGGTAGACATGCGCCTTGTCGTCCTGGGTCTTGCGCAAGTGGCCCTTGGTCTCGAGGATCTTCATCATCGTCATGACGGTGGTGTAGGCGATCTTGCGCGTCTCGAGCATTTTCTCGTAAACGTCGCGCACCGTCGCCTGCTCCAGTTCCCAGACGATCTTCATGATCTCCAGTTCCTGATCGGTCAACGTGGGTGTTCGTGGTCGCATCCTACTAATTAATTAGTACGAATGCGTTCGCGTGTCAAGGGCTAATTTTGCCGGCGCTATTTTTTGAGGCGGGCGCGCAGTTCGGCAGTGGCCACGCGGTGGCAGCGAAGACAAAGCGTACGGATGTTGCTTAGGTCGCATTCGCCGCCGCCTTCGACGACGGGCAGGATGTGGTCGGCGTCCCAGAGTGAGCGGCGGCCGTAGGGACGCAGTCCCCAAGCACCCCAAGCCTTCTCGCGCCTTTCCTTGCGGAGAAGTTTGAGGCGAACCATCTCGTGCTGGCAATCAGCGCCGCAGGCGGCGCATTTTCCTTTGTCGCGTTTGAATACCTGCTCTCGCAGGTAGCCGGGCTGGGTGCGTAGTTTCCATTCGTGGACGCACCAGTCCGAGCAGAAAGTCTGGCGGCGCGGCGGGACTTCGAGGGTGCACCAGCGGCACAGAGTCCGGCCGTTCTCCCCTTTGGGAAGTGAGGCCGAATCGACGAAGCCGCCCGGCATGTTGCGCGAGGTGCTCACAAAAACAGAATACATGTGAAATGGTTTAGGTGGTTCTCGGGCCGTACAGAATGATGGACGCGCCGATGAGGCAGACGCAGGCGCCGCCGACATCCCAGCGGTCGGGACGGACGCCTTCCGCAGCCCACAGCCAGAGGAGCGACGAGAGGATGTAGACGCCGCCGTAAGCGGCATAAGCGCGACCGGCGTTGGCGGCGTCGACGCGCGTGAGTGCCATCGCGAACAGGATGAGCGACGCGATGCCGGGGAGAGTCCAGAGCGGGCTCTTGTTCATGCGCAGCCAGGCCCAGAATGCAAAGCAACCGCCGATTTCGCCGAGTGCGGCGGCCATGTACCAGAACAGGGAATGCATTGGATTGCAGGTTAGCAGGGCGGCTCGACTCGGGGTTGATCCGCGATAATTAAAGCGATGCTCGACCGTGTTGCCGGCTGGCTCGGCCGTGCTCGTATTCTCTCGCCTGCCGTCGACCGCTACCGCGCCACACTCGCCGCCGTCAACGAACGCCGCGCTGAGTGGGAGAGCGCTCCCGACGAGCAACTGCGTGCCCTGCGGCCGTCCACTGTGCCTGAGCGCTTTGCCCTGGCCGCGATTGCAGCGGAGCGGGTACTCGGCCAGCGTCCGTTCGACGTACAGATCCTCGGCGCGCTCGCAATGCACGACGCCCGCATCGCTGAAATGCAGACCGGCGAGGGCAAGACGCTGGCGGCAGTGCTCACGGTTTATGCGAACGCCATCGATCATCAGGGACTGCACGTGTGGACCGCGAACGACTATCTCGCGCGTCGCGACGCAGCCTGGATGAGGCCGGTGTACGAATGGCTCGGCCTCACCGTCGGATCCGTTCAGCAAGGCATGTCTTCCGCCGAGCGTCGACACGCCTGGTCATGCGATGTCACCTACTCGACGGCCAACGAAGCTGGTTTTGACTATCTGCGCGATCAACTGGCTGTGGAACCCGGCGAATGCGTTCACCGTCCTTTCCGCTTCGCGCTGATCGACGAGGCCGACTCCATCCTGATTGACGAAGCACGCATTCCCTTGGTGATCGCCGGCGAGTCCGCGCCCCCCGAGCAGATCGCCTACGCCATGGCGCAGTTGGTGGCGGGTTTCCGGCGCGGCCTCGATTTCTTCACCGACGAGCAGAATCGCAACATACAGCCGACCGATCAGGCCGTGGCGAAGATCGAAGCTACGTTTGCGTGCGGCAACCTCTACGAGCCTCGCAACTACCGCATCTACAGCGCGGCGCAGGATGCATTGCATGCCGGGTTTCTGCTGCGCCGCGATGTCGACTACATCGTGCGCAACGACGCGATCGAGCTCGTCGACGAATTCAAGGGACGCGTGGCGCAGGACCGCCGCTGGCCCGCCGGATTGCAAACAGCGCTTGAAGCCAAGGAGCATGTGCCGCTCCGCAAGCAGGGGCGCATTCTCGGCTCAATCGCGCTCCAGAATCTGATTCGCCTCTATCCGCGAATCTGCGGCATGACCGGCACCGCGCTCACGCAGGCCGTCGAATTCCTTGAAGTCTACGGCCTCGAGGTAGTGGTGATACCCACGCACAAGCCGATGATCCGCGCCGATTTGCCGGACGTGATTTTCGACGACAAGCTGTCGAAAGAGCGCGCCGTCGTACGCGAGATCAAGAAGCTTCACGCCACAGGCCGCCCAGTGCTGGTTGGCACGGCGAGCATCGAAGAATCGGAACGGCTGAGCGCGCGCGTGCACCAAGCCGGGATTCCGCATCAGGTGCTCAATGCGCGGAACGACGAGGCCGAGGCTCATATCATTGCGCATGCCGGCGACCGCGACGCGGTGACTATCTCGACCAATATGGCGGGCCGTGGTACCGACATTCCGCTCGGTTCCGACGACGTGCGCGAGATTGGCGGGCTGTACGTGCTCGGCATTAACAAGCACGAAGCGCGTCGCATCGACAATCAACTGCGCGGGCGCGCCGGCCGGCAGGGCGATCCCGGTTCGTCGCGATTCTTCGTCAGCTTGGATGACGAGTTGCTCGATCGCTGCCAGGTTCGCGATGTGCTTCGGGATTCGCCGCAGCTTGACGTGAACGCCGTCGTGGACCACGTGCAGCGAATCGTCGAAGGCCAGAATCTGGAAATCCGGAGAACGCTGTGGAAGTACGAGGGACTGATGGAACAGCACCGGCTCTCGGTGGCTGAGTATCGCGCATTGGTCTTCGACGACAACGCATTGTCGATCGTCGAGGAGCAGGACCAGGAGCGCTGGGACGAACTGGTAGCGCGCATTGGCGTGGAGCGGACGCGCGCGATTGAGCGGCGCGTCACGCTGTCGAAGATCGACGACATCTGGTCAGACTACCTTTCCGAAATTTCCGAACTGCGCGGTGGAATTCACTGGGTGTCGTGGTCGGGCAAGGATCCGCTGTTTTCGTTTCTCACGCGGGCCGGCGAGATCTACGACGCTGCTCGTTTGCGAATCGAATCTGAAGTCCTCGAGGCCATGCGCGATGAGTCTGTAATCGAAGACGGCGGGACGCTCGACGCCTTTGAGCGCGGCGCCACCTGGACCTACGTGATGAACGACCAGCCGTTCGGCACCATGCAGGAGCGCATGGCAAAAGCCGTTGCCAACCGCGTACGGGCGATGTTTCGCGGCTGAGAGACAATAACAGCTATGAGAATTTTCGCGGCGCTGCTAACGGTGTGTCTCGGCTGTTGGGGTGCCGAGCGTGTGGACCTCGTCCTCAAGAACGGCAGGGTGGTCACGCTCGACAAATCCGTGCCCGAAGGGCAGGCTATCGCGGTGCGCGGAGGCAGAATCGTCGCGGTCGGATCGAATGCCGACATGGCGCGATATGAGGCAGTCCGCACGGTAGATATCAAGGGAGCGCTGGCGATTCCCGGACTCATTGAAGGGCACGGGCACTTCATGGGTTTGGGCGAATCGAAGATGAATCTCAATCTGCGCAATGTGCGCAATTGGGAGGAGATTGTGGCGATGGTGAGTGCGGCCGCGAAAGAGGCCAAGCCGGGCGAGTGGATCATGGGTCGAGGCTGGCACCAGTCGAAGTGGGATCACGCGCCGGTGCCGAATGTGCAAGGCTTTCCGCTGTCGGCAGAACTCGACAAAGTCTCGCCGAACAATCCTGTTTGGCTCACGCACGCCAGCGGTCACGCATCGATGGTGAATAGCGCGGCGTTGAAGCTGGCGGGCATTGACGCGAAGACGGCCAATCCTGCGGGTGGAGACATCCTTAAGGACTCGCAGGGCAATCCGACTGGGCTGCTCAATGAGACAGCGCAGGGCTTGTTGGGCAAATCGTATTCCACATACCAGAGCCGCCAGACTCGCGAGCAGCGAATTGAGCATGCGCGCAAGCAGGTGCAACTTGCATCGGACGAATGCTTGTCCAAGGGCATCACAACGTTCCAGGATGCGGGTTCGAGCTACGAGGTGGTGGACCTTCTGAAGTCGATGGCCGACAAGGGCGAGCTGCCGCTGCGGCTGTGGGTGATGCTCCGCACGCCCACCGCGACGCTGCCTGCCCAGGGCGCGCGCTACCGCATGATCGGCTATGGCGACAATCATCTGACCGTGCGCGCCATCAAGCGTCAGATCGACGGTGCGCTGGGCTCGCGCGGCGCGTGGCTGCTGGAGCCCTACGCCGACCTGCCTACGTCGAGCGGCCTGAACACCGACGACCTCGCCGATCTACGCAAGGTAGCGGAGTACGCCATCAACAACGGCTTCCAGTTCTGCATGCATGCCATCGGCGATCGCGCCAACCGCGAGACGCTCAATATTTTCGAAGAGGCCTTTCGCGCTCATCCCGACAAGAAGGACCTGCGTTGGCGCGATGAGCACGCGCAGCATATCAGCGCCGCCGACATTCCGAGGTTCGGCAAGTTGGGCGTGATTGCCGCGATGCAGGGCATTCACTGCACGTCCGACGCTCCGTACGTTCTGCAGCGGCTGGGTGCCAAGCGGGCTGAAGAAGGCGCGTACGTATGGCGCAAGCTTATGGACTCAGGCGCCGTGGTCGGCAACGGCACCGACACGCCGGTGGAAGATGTCGATCCCATCGCCTCCTATTACGCGACGGTCAGCCGCAAGCTGAAAGACGGCACGGTGTTCTTTCCGGCGCAGCGCCTGACGCGCGAAGAAGCGCTGCGGACCTACACGGTGAACAACGCGTTTGCGGCGTTTGAGGAAAACGAGAAGGGTACGCTGACGCCGGGCAAATTGGCGGACATCACGGTGTTGTCGGCCGACATTCTGCGAATCCCGGAGGATCAGATTCCGTCGGCGAAAGTGATGTACACCATCGTCGGCGGAAAAATCATGTACGGGCCGAGCGGGAAGTAGAGTTCTTGCGAGCCGGCTTGGCGGTGCTCTTCGCCACCATGTCGCAGAGGCGGAAGACCATCGGCTCGGCTATGGCGTAGTAGATCTTCACGCCGTCACGGCGCCGTTCGAGCAGTCCGCCCTGAAACAACGCGGTGAGATGCCGGGAGATATTCGGCTGCGTCCCGCCGCAGATTTCCACGAGTTCGTTGACGGTCCGCTCGCCTGCCTGGAGTTTCTGCAGGAGCCGCAGACGCACTGGTTCACCCAGCAGGCGAAAACGCTGGGCAACCGTTTCGACGCTATCGTCCTTTACGCGCTGCATGGTAGACCGACTTCGCTAATTTACCGCATCTTGAACTCGCGAGTTGCGGTGAACGTTAATCGAAAACTTCTTTACCCATGTAAAGCTCGCTCACCACGCCACGGTAATTCTCGAGGACGCGGTTGCGGCGCACCTTCATGGTTGGCGTGAGCTCGCCGTTCTCGATACTGAAATCGCGGTCGAGCACCCGGAACTTCCGGATCTGTTCGAAGCCTGCGAGCTGCTTATTGACGCGCGACACGGCCTTTTGAACCTCAGCGGTGACGGCTTCAGTGCCCTTCAAGTCCTCACCGACTTGTGGATTGACGGTGAACAGCGCGGTGACATACGGCATCTTGTCGCCGATGAGGAGCACCTGATTGATGAGCGTCTCGGACTTGAAGAGGCCCTCGATACGGGCCGGGTAGATCTTCTTGCCGTTCGACGAAACGATCAGTTCCTTCTTGCGGCCGGTGATGTACAAGAATCCGTCGGAGTCGATCTCAGCGATATCGCCGGTATAGAGCCAGCCGTCGCGAATTACGGCGGCAGTGGACGCGGGATCCTTGAAATACCCGGAGAACAGACAGGGACTTCTCACGAGCAATTCGCCGTCGTCGGCGATCCGGGTTTCCACGCCGGGTAGGGCTTTCCCGATGCTGCCGGGACGCGGCGAGTAGACCGGATTGAGCGTCACCACGCCACCCTCAGTAAGTCCATAGCCTTCGATCAGCGGCATCCCGAGCGCGGCGTAGAACTCGCCCATTTCCTTGCTTAGGGGCGCCGCTCCAGAGCAGGCAAGTCGCATGGCGCCGCCGAGACGTTCGCGGACCTTCGAATAGACCAACTTGTCGAATAGCTTCAACGCGGGCTTCATCCAGCCGGCCAGTGCACGGCCTTCCTGCTTGCGGCGGCTGGCCTCACTGCCCACTCCGATAGCGGCGTAGAACAGCTTCTGCGCGATGCCGGGGCGCTTCTTGATCTCGGTGAAGACGCTCGCGTAAATGCGCTCCCAAACGCGCGGCGGCGCAAGGAAGAAGGTGGGCCGGATGTTCTTCAGTTCGCTCGGCAGCTTGGCCAGGCTTTCTGAAAACCACACCGGCGTGCCAAGGCGCATGGTGATGAATTCGAGCACTACGCGTTGGGCAATATGCGCCGACGGCAGAAAGACGATGGTGCGGTCGTTCTCGTTAATCGGAAGCTCTGTATCCGCCATATACAGGTTGGCAACGATGGCGGCGTTAGTGACGAGGCCCATTTTCGGCTCGCCGGTCGCGCCCGAGGTGAGATAGAGAATTGCGTGGTCGGTGTCGTGGACTTCGCTGCGGATATTTTCGAACGTTCCCGGACGGCCGTTCTCGAGCTCACGACCGCGGCGGCGGAGTTCGTCCAGCGAGATGGCGTTGTCCGCTTCGCCGTTCATGATGACCCACTTCGTGTCCAGGCCTTCAGCTCCGGCCGCTTCAAGCATGGCCGACTTGCCCTTCGGCGTTTCAACGATGATGGCCTTGGGTTGTGCCGTGCGAAGATTTCGGAGCTGATCCAGCATCGGGTAGCTGGTGTAGAGCGCGGCAGAGATGGAGCCGTTGGCGATAATGCCGTTGTCGACGATATAGAAGTCGGCGCTGGTCTCGGAGTAGATGGCGACGATGTCGCCTTTGCCGATGCCTATGGAGCGAAGCCCCAGCGCAATCTCCTTAGCGCCGTCGCGGTATTCGGCCCAGGTGTGGACTTTGTATTTGCCCGATTTCGGTATCGGCTGATGTAATGCGGGTGTTGTTCCCAGCCGAGCGGCCGTTTCCTCAAGGACCGTAAACACGGTGCGGTAGCTCATTCGATTTTAGGTTAGCAATTCAGAACCAAACTGGAGTTTTCCGGGCCCATTCGGATTTAGGGTAGCGATTCTGAAGAAACCGGAAGCAGTCACGAGTGACGTTGGGATCTTCTCCTGCGTCGCAAGCATAGCGCTTGGCGCGTACGGCAAGGTGAAGGGCCTCAGGGACTCGTGGATCGTCGGGATGAGCTTTGGCGAAGGCGAGGACGACTCGGCTCAGATAGGTGGCGCCGCTGCCGGCCGCTAATAGTTTCTTGGCCTCGGCAGCGGCCGAGTTGCGATCGTCTGGGGTGAGGAACAGCACAGCGGGCGCCGGCGGAGCCTGCTTCTCGGCATAGGACCGGGCATCCTCGGCAGTCTTATTGGCGCACCACCAATTGTCGCGGTAGCTGTCGATTTTGCCCGGTTCAGTTTCGCGGCCGACGCCGGGTCTGGCGTAAATGGTCGATTCGGGAGCATGGAGCAGCAGAAAGGCCAGGCCGAAGCTGGTATTGTCCCGGGTGAACGGCGCCAACCGGGGAAACGCGGCTGCCACGCCGGGCGCGAGAGCCTGAGTGGTGGGCTCAGCACCGAGCAGCACGGCACGCGTGAAGGCAGCGATCACGAGATCACGGTGCACGTTCGGCGCGAGGCCGGTGTTCTCCGCAGCATGCTGCCAGACCACCAGCGGAGCGGCGCGGTTGAGCACCGACACCGAGTCCTGGTCGAGCCTCAGTAGTCGCACGTCGGAAGCAGGCTTGTCGTCGCTGCGTTCCAGCGGCCACACTTCTCCGGAATCGTGGCTGAACGTAATCATCAATGGCGCCCGCTGGGCGAAGCGAAGAAAATCGCTGAGGTCCGGAGCGCTCCGCATACGGAGGCTGCGGAACAGATTCGTCGAAGACCTGTTCAGTTGTCCTGATGCCAGCATCGAGTCCAGGACGGGGCGGGCTGCCTGGCCCTGTCCAGAGTCAATGAGCAGGCGAAGGCGGTGGAAGGCGGCGGTCTGATAGCCGGGCGAAGTTGCCGGGAGGGCTTCAGCGGCTTCGATGAGTTCGCGGGCCTGGGTGGTCTTGGGCTGCGCGCGCGCGATTGCGGCCACTAGCCACAGAGGGGTGTTGGTGGACTTCCAGCGCGAGTAGGAGTGCGCGGCGGAGTCAGTCCGCAAACCTTGGAATGTGGCAATCCAGTCGGGCAAATCATCGCGCCCAAGCGGCTTCAGATCGATCTTTTTATTGGTAACGTCCGACGGCAAATCCCACGCATCGTATCCAGAGAAATCGTCAAAGAGCCGCGTAAACTCCCACATCTCTTCATTCAGCCCATTGCCCTGCCCGTGTGAGACCAGAAGCTTGGAAAGAGCGTGGAAGTACTCGGGATTGTCTTGTTCCACCATCAGGCGGCGCAGCAGCGCATAGGTCATGCCGTGAATAGAGGGAAGTTTCGGATTCGCGAGAATCTGCTCAGCCTGTTCGGCTGCAGCGGCCGCGTCTACACGGGAGACGACGCGCACCGCAAGATAAGCGGCGATGGTTTTCCAGGGCGAGGACGGGTCGGCGGCAATCGCCAAAAACTCACGGTGGGCCGTTTCGTACTGCTTGGTGTAAAAATGCGCAGCGGCGATCTGGTAGGCGCGGTCTTTGGCGATGACTTGGGGGAGGTCTGCGGACGGCGGGGCAGGGATAGCTTTTTGGCCGTCGCAATTGGAGAAGACCTGGGTCTGAGCGAGAGCCCACTCCTTGACGGGGGCGCTGGTCCGCCCGAACTGCGCAACGCGGGCGTCGAGCGTGTGCACGGCATTCCGGTACGCGTCCTCGGCGCAATACAACTCGAAGGCGTTGGTGTCGGGATTGAACGTCAACGCGCCCGCCGTAAGCTTCTTCGGAATCCGCGTGGGCACACCGGGCACTCGATCGACACTGGAGAACCAACGCTCCTGCCAGTCGGTATCGGATTTATCCCACTGTCCTGTGGCACGCGCTTTCCAGTACGAGACCAGTTGTTCGCGCTCCGGTAAGTCGAACCCGATGCCAGCCAGGTGGCGGTATGCCACTACCAGGTACGAGCGGGCATAGGAGGGTTGAAGGACGCCGAGTTTGCCGCCGACGAAAACCGATCGCGGCATGTCCGGATGCCTCTGGTACGTGAAGACCGCGAACTGAAAGAACGGTCCGCACGCGAACCCGGCGCCTGTGACCAGCAGCGCCGCGACAATGAAGGCCTTCATCTAAATTCATTCTGCAGCCTGTCGAACGATTTTGCATTCCAACTTTTGATTTCGCCGCCAAGAAAAACGTAGACGCGGCTTGGGAGCTTTGGCGGCCGCTCTGAGATGCCGAGTCGAAGACCGATAGAGCCGCGGCACTGAGGAGCGGCGAACTCGGCGGGTTTGCCCGACGTGAACGCCATGGGAACGATTTCGTCCACCGGGAGATCGGTCAGCCAGCTACGCGGGCCGCACCACCAGACCAGTGCGGTCATGGAGACGAAGACCTTCGGACCGAGGCGGCGCCGGATGTCGGCCAGCAGAGCGCGGTAGAACGGATAGGCGGACTCCGGCGCGTCGAAGTCGATTTGCAGGGCATCCGCCTTGGTGATGCGGTACGCCTCCTCCACCATTTGAGCCGCCGTTTCGCGCTGCTTCGCGGAGAGAGGCGGACGCTTCTGGGTGTCGAGGCGCACGACTGCCATCCGGTAGAGGCCTGGGGTCAGAAGCAACGGTTGGGCGCGGAGTTGTGAGCGGACGCCTCCATCAGGCTGCAGGAAGAGATGAGCGGCGAAGAAGGCCACGCCGGCGTCGGCGGGCTTGAGGAAACGCAGATCAGCTGGTTTTTCCCAAGCCCAAAGCATGAGTTTGGGCGGTTGGGCATGCGCAAGAGCAGCAAAGAAAAGAACGCTAGCGAGTCTCACGACGGCCGCGTCGCTTGGTGGGTTCGAGTGGATCGGGAGTCGTCGTCCGAACCATCGACCGGATCTCAATCACGGGGATTAGCGATTGATTGGAAGTCGGGACAACCGGGCGGGCGCGCTCAGTGAGTTCGCGGTTCAGTTGGGAGACGAATTCCTCGATTTGCCGCTGCATGGCGCCCATTTTCTCGCGCATATTGAGGATGATCTCCACTCCAGCGAGGTTCACACCCAACTCACGTGTGAGCTTGAGAATGACTTCGAGGCGTTCGAGGTCCTCGTCGGTGTAAAGCCGCGTATTCCCGTCGCTACGGGACGGCGCCAGAAGACCCTCGCGCTCGTACAGTCGTAGAGTTTGGGGGTGAATCTGGTACTGTTCCGCCACAGCGGAGATCATGTAGGCGGCCTTGGATCGTTTCGCCATGGTTTAGCCCCCGACCTTGGTCCACATGTCTGACCTGGGATCAGTAGAATCCACTTTCGCCATCTCGCGCAGCAACTCGCGGGTTCGCTCATTGCCGACGTCGGGCGTATGGATGGAGATCTCAACAATCTGGTCGCCGCGCGTTCCCCTTCGGGCATTCGGCACGCCCTTATCGCGCAGGCGCAGTTTCTGACCGTTTTGGGTGCCTTGCGGAATTTTGAGAAGAGCGCGGCCGTCGATGGTCGGGACTTCGATCTTGACGCCGAGGCCGGCTTCGTCGATTCGCACTGGCAGCTTGATTTCGATATCGTCGCCGTTGCGGTGGAAGATGGGATGCGGCTCCACGCGAATGGTGATATAGAGGTCGCCGGCTGAGGCGCCCATGGTTCCGGCGTTCCCTTTGCCTGCGACGCGCAGGCGCGAGCCCGTTTGAGCACCCGGAGGGATGCGGACGTCGACGACTTCGGTGGTGGACGTGCGCCCGTCACCGTGGCAGTTAGCGCAGACGTTCTTCAGCCGTCCTGAACCACCGCAGCGGGGGCACGAGAGCGAGAAGCGCATCGCGCCAGCCATCTGCGTCACATTGCCTGACCCGTTGCACTCCGGGCAGACGGCGTTGGTGCCGCCGGCCGACCCGCTGCCGCCGCAAACAGTGCAGCCTTCCTGGCGGTTGATGCTGAGCTTTACCTGTGTACCGCGAATCGCGGCCCAGAAATCGATGTTGAGGGAGTATTCGAGGTCGGCGCCTTTTTCGGCGGTGGCCGGACGCTGCTTGCTGCCGCCGAACATCTGGCTGAAGATGTCTCGGAAGCCGCCATGCGTGCCAGGCGGTTCGGTTCCCCGAGCCCCGGCGCCGCCTTGCGCCTGGTTGAACATGTCGGAGAAATCAAAGCTATCGAAGCCCATGCCAGGCCCCTGTCCGGGATCGGGATTTCCCCCCGCCGGCATCCCATTCTCCGCATAGAAGCCGTACTGGTCGTACATCTGCTTCTTTTTGGGATCGCTGAGGATGTCGTAGGCTTCCTGGACCTTCTTGAACCGCTCTTCTGCGGCTTTATCGCCCGGATTGAGATCCGGGTGGTGTTTGCGCGCAAGACGGCGGTAAGCCTTGCGGATCTCGTCCGCAGCGGCACCCCGTTCAATGCCGAGCGCTTCGTAATGGTCCTGCTGCTTGGTGGCCATGTTGGTTTGAAACCAGTTGTCAGTTATCAGTTGTCAGGTGAAAGCGGCGCTCCACGCGCCTACTCACAACTGACAACCGACAACTGACAACCTGCTTCTTTACTTCTTCTCGTCGACGTCGACAAACTCGGCGTCTACTACGTTGTCCTTCTTGGGCTGATCGCCGGACGGCGGTGCTTGGCCATCGCCCGACGGTGTGGGACCGCCAGCGCCTTGCGCCGGGCCGGCCGACTTGTACATCGCTTCGGCTAGTTTGTGGCTGGCTTGCGTCAGCTTGTCTTTGGCCGAGTTGATGTTCTCGAGGTTGCCTTCAGCGATCGCCTTCTTAGTGTCGTCCACGGCGGTTTCGACGTTCTTGCGATCATCGGCCGAGATCTTGTCGCCGTGCTCCTTAACCATCTTCTCCACCTGGTAGACAAGTGAATCCGCTTGGTTGCGAGCGTCAATCTCGTCGCGCTTGTGGCGGTCATCGGCTGAGTTCGACTCAGCGTCGCGGGCCATCTTCTCCACTTCGTCCTTACTCAGGCCGGAGGAGGAGGTAATGGTGATCTTCTGCTCGTTATTGGTCGCGCGATCCTTGGCAACGACGTTGAGGATGCCATTGGCATCGATGTCGAAGGTGACTTCCACCTGCGGGATGCCGCGCGGGGCCGGAGGAATGCCGACAAGTTGAAATACGCCGAGCAGCCGGTTGTCCTTGGCTAGTGAGCGCTCGCCCTGGAATACCTTGATTTCAACCGATGTCTGGCTATCAGCGGCCGTTGAGAAAACTTCGCTCTTCTTGGTCGGGATGGTCGTATTGCGCTCAATCAGCTTGGTGAACACTCCACCCAGCGTCTCGATGCCGAGCGACAGCGGGGTCACGTCGAGGAGTAGAACGTCCTTGACTTCGCCGCCAAGTACGCCGCCCTGAACGGCTGCGCCCACCGCCACAACTTCGTCCGGATTCACGCTACGATTCGGCTCTTTCCCGAACAGATTGCGGACAATCTCCTGGACCTTGGGAATACGGGTGGATCCGCCTACCAGTACCACTTCGTCAATCTTCGACGGATCGAGGCCGGCATCCTGCAGGGCCTGTTTGCACGGGCCAACACTGCGCTGGAGAATGTCGTCCACCATCTGCTCAAAGCGTCCGCGGGTGAGTTTCACCTGCAAGTGCTTTGGACCAGAGGCGTCGGCAGTCAGAAAGGGCAGGTTGATCTCGGTCTCGAGCAGCGTTGAAAGCTCGATCTTGGCTTTCTCTGCGGCTTCCTTCAGCCGCTGTAAGGCCATCTGATCCTTCGAAACGTCGATACCCTGGTCTTTCTTAAACTCGGTAATCAGCCAGTCGATGATCCGCTGATCGATGTTGTCGCCGCCTAAGTGCGTGTCGCCGTTGGTGGATTTAACCTCGACGACGCCGTCGCCAACTTCAAGGATGGAAATGTCGAACGTGCCGCCGCCGAAATCAAATACGGCGATGGTCTCGTCCTTCTTCTTGTCCAAGCCGTAAGCGAGCGCGGCCGCGGTGGGCTCGTTGATGATGCGCTTCACTTCAAGACCGGCGATCTGGCCGGCATCCTTAGTGGCCTGTCGCTGAGCGTCGTTGAAATAGGCTGGAACCGTGATGACGGCTGCCGTAACCTTCTCTCCGAGATAAGCTTCGGCGGCTTCCTTCAGCTTGCCGAGAATCATCGCGGAGATCTCGGGCGGAGAATACTTCTTGCCGTTGGCCTCAACGCGAGGGTCGGCATTCTCGCCGCGAACAATCTTGTAGGGCACCAATTTCATCTCTTCGGAGACTTCGTCATAGCGGCGGCCCATGAACCGCTTGATCGAGTAGACAGTATTCTCGGCGTTTGTAACTGCTTGACGTTTCGCGACTTGGCCCGCAAGCCGCTCGCCGTTCTTCGTAAAAGCGACGACCGATGGAGTGGTCCGGCCACCCTCCTGGTTGGGGATAACGGTCGGTGAGCCGCCTTCCATGACGGCGACCACAGAGTTGGTGGTACCAAGATCGATACCAATGATCTTGCTCATTTGTAAATAACCCTCCAGCCTGGGTCGCGCAATCCTGCGTGCCCAATTAGCATGTTCTGATTATGATATGTGAGCGCGTTATTGTCAAGTGTGATTGCGCCGAATCCCCGCAGCCTAAACTGCTGCTTTAATTTGTTCAGGATACGGGAGTAGACAATAGAGCGCGGAGATTGTCCCAAGAAACACAACTAGGACCTCGCTGTCGCCGAAATTGACTTCGTAGTAGCCCACGATCAACATCGCCAAAATGACCGCGACGCCCCCCAGTAAGATGCCGCGAGCAGCCTTTTCGGTGACAGTTTGAGTACCTCGAATGAAGTGATAGAGAACCAGGCCGAAGAACCACATGAGCGCCAGCATCGTCGGTACGCCGCGTTCCGCCGCGAAGTGTATGTAGATATTGTGGAGATGCCCGTACCAACCGGTGGGCAAGGGCCGGTGGACGTCAGCCGGCACCCAGTTCTTGAACTCTCCCTTATTAAACGACTCCTTAATCATCTCGGGACCAAGGCCGAACCAGGGGTGAGCCTTGATCATCTCCCATCCTGCGCGTCGAGTGACCGAGCGGAACTCGTTGGAGTCGGTGTCGCCGTGAGGTATGAAAGCGGATATGGCGCGGTCGCGAATGGCGAAGGGATTGATCAGCATCAGCAAGATGATGGGCAGCGGTACCGCCAACAGCCAGATACGCCGCCAATGCCAGATGAGGTAGAGGGATCCGCACAGCGCCCCGAGCCAGATGCTGCGCGTGAAGCCGAGTATGAGCGAGATGGAGATGATAGCGATGGAGGCGGCTAGCCAGGGGCGCCAGCGGCGGTCGTTAGTCCAGAAAAACAGGGCGATCGCCATCAAGAGAATGGTCATTTCCTGACCGCCGAGCGTCATCCAGTGGCTCATGAAGCCGGTGATCCGGTCCCCGTTATAGAACTGGTAGAAGCCGACGGGAGCGCTGGCTGCGGCATGCACTTTCCGGGCGAACTGGACGAAACTCCACAATGCGGAGATCGTCATACCGGAGAGCAAGGCGGCCAGAAAGATCCGGAGGCGCTCAAGATTCGTAATAACGCTGTAGACGATCAGTGGCACCACAAAGTACAGAATGAACTTGCGGATCTGAGGCCGTCCCGCCGCAGGATTACTGGAGAGCACCATGGAAACCACTGTGCCGGCGCAGAAAAGGACGAGCGGGACCCAAAAAGGCGGAAATCGTAATTTCTCTCGCGAGAAGAGCAGCGATGCCAGCGCAAGGGCGATCAGAATATTGCCGGCAGCGATTGAGAACACATAAGCGGTGATGGCGGCGATGGTCAGCCACAGAGGCCACTGGTCGGAAGGCAGCTTAATTCCCATTGCTTGAGTCGATTGCCAGTATGACAAAATCAGAGCGAATGCAGGTTCTTTTGATGCGTCACGGGACTTCGGAGCCGGCGAGGAGTGGAATGCCGGATCGGGAACGGGCATTGACGCCTGAGGGAATCCAGGAGGTAAGGGCGCTGGCGCGGCGAGTGGCGTCGGTAACGCAGACGCCGGTGGTGCTGGCGAGTCCGTACCGGCGCGCTCTTGAGACGGCTGCAATCGCGGCAGAGGCCTGGAATTCGGATGGCGAGATCGCCCGTTCAGGAGCGCTAACGCCCGAGTCTGCGCCGGTGGAGGCCTGGGAGGAGATTCGCACACTCCGGGGAGTGGGAACCTTATTGCTAGTGGGACACGAACCGCTTTTCAGTTCGTTGACGGCCCACATACTTGGATTCCCAGAGCTATCGATCGACTTTAATCCGGGGACTACCGCATGCGTGGAGATAGTGGAATTCGGTGCGCGTCCGAGGGGCGTGTTGAGGTGGCTAATCAACACGAAGCTGGCGATGATTTGAAGGGAGAAGTTCGGGGCAAAGAGACGGTGAATGAGGCTCGCCTTTTTCGAAACGAGCCTCCTGGGGAGACGTGACGGCCAGTAATCTATGCCTGATTACGTTGGCGGTTGAAGCGACGAAGTGCGAATGCGGCACCGAACAGGCTCAGTCCCACCAAACCCATCGAAGCGGGTTCGGGAACAACAGTCACCTGAAACTGCCCTCCAAATGGAGACGATACTGATCTGCCGGACGCGAAGTCGGTTGGCGTGCAAGTTCCACTCGGGCAGAAGTACTTTTGTATGTTCTCCGGAGTCGGCGCATCACCATTGGGCAAATTCCCGATAATCGGGTTAGAGAACTGGCCAACATAGAACGAACCCGTTGCAAGTCCACCCACACCGGTGTCGCTAGCGCGCCCGCTCACCGAAAGACTGGCGTTGGTGCCTGTATTCGTGCGTGTTAGAACAAGTGGCGAACCTGCAAACACTGAGCAGGACGCGTTTATAGCCAACGCGACACAATTCGTATTCGACGATCCCGGTCCGAATTGCTCCACGTCGAAAACCAGATTCGCGTGCGAGGCGAACCTCAGGAAGTTGGGGTTTAACAGGGCTGTTGGATCTACTGGATTGCCGCTGTTGATCAGGATGCCTTCATTTATAAACAACGGACCACCGATGAACAGAAGATTGGTTCCAGCTCCAACAGATGCATTCCCTGACCCGGCTGGGACAGCAGCCGGATCGATAGAGAACGCCAAGCCAGTCAGACTGGCTGTGGCAGTCCCGTTGCCTCCGACATTTAACACGCCCGATGGGGTCGCAGAGGCCACGGACATTGATGAAACGGCTATTACCAAGCCGGTGATGACGTAAGTCAGGTGTTTTCGATTCATTACGACTTTCCTCCGAAAAATAAAGTACACAACGTACGCGAATGGGATTGAGTCCCAAGAGAATTGTTCATGCGTTTCTCCTCCGCCTCAGTCTCGCCGAACTGGCTTGTAGCACACGTCACCCCGGCTCGTGACTTAGACGTCGGTCATAGCGGAAATACGACAAAAAAACATTAGACTGGCCGTACCAATCGATCATACCTAACTTTCATAAAAATTAAGTACTTACGTGGTGACTTTAGTACGAAATACGTAGCGCATGTAACGGTGATATTATCGGGTACTAGAACTAAGCACGGTACTGGAGTTCTATGACTAAACCTGTGTGAGAGGTATATACGGAGATTGGAAGGACTGGATTTGCAACATTCACTTTCTTGTCGACATATGCCCAGTACCTGAAGTAGACTAAATGCTTCAGAAGTACTAGGACTTTGGTACCGCGTTGTTTCCGGTGGAAACTCAAGGGGTTCATCGGATAGTTGCAATTTCGTGTTCAGACGAAAGACTACCAGACGCGCATAATCGCGACGGCGGTGCTCGTTGTGATCGAAGGCATTCAGAATTTGATGTCTTGACGAGGTCCTAAAGCAGGGAGCAGTAAAGATGTGGATGTTTAGTATTGGACAGGCACTGCTGGCAATTCTGCTGGTTATCTGTCTTGCGAGCTTCGCGTGGGGGATGGGCTTCTTCTTTAAGCGGCCTGTGACCTACAGCTTCGGGATGAGAATCACGCAGTGGTGCGGAGTGGCATTTGGCGCGACGCATGTTGCGTCAATCGCATGGGCTGGGGAGATGACGTCCACGAGAATAGGGACGGGCTCGGCTTTTTATATCACTGCAATACTGCTGTATTGGTGGACCCTGATGAGCCACGGCTCGAGACGGCTTTCGGCGATCGACTCTTCTGACGCGCCGCAACATCTGGTCGAACATGGCCCGTATCGCTTCATACGCCATCCTTTTTACACCTCATATCTTCTGACCTGGACCGCCGGTGCGGTTGCCTGCACGCAATGGTGGCTTCTGGCGACCGTTGCGATCATGCTGGCGATCTACATCAAGGCCGCTTTTTTCGAAGAAGGAAAGTTTTCAAATACACCGTTGGCCGGCGCTTACGCGGAGTATCGTGCGCACACCGGTTTATTCTTACCGAACCCATTCAAGCTAGTGTTTCTGCGGGAATCGCGACGGGGTGTTTTCAATGCGGCTGGCCTGGAATAACATCGCTTTCGACCGCATCCGTTTCGCCGTCACGGTTCTTGGGATCGCCGCGGCTGTTTTCCTCATGGTTTTTCAGGGAAGCATCCTGCTTGGTTTTGTACGCGCGGCTTCGAAGGTAATCGATTCCACTTCGGCGGAGGTTTGGATCGCTGGCCGGGGAGTCAATTGTTTCGAGTTTCCTGTTGAGATCGAGCGCCAGGTTGGCGAGATCGCAATGAGCGTACCTGGAGTCGCCTCTACCAGCCGGATTTGCACACGTGCAGTTCAATTCCAGAAAGCCAACGGCGATCAGCAACTGGTCTCGCTGATTGGGGCGGAGTCGCAGGCCGGTCCGATGTTTCCGGTTCCACGAATTGCGGGGTCAGCCTCGGCGGCCGAGCCTGATACCTTGCTGATCGACGAAAGCAACTCACAGTCTTTACGAATTCAACGGGTACCTGCCGATGTCGAGATCAACAATCTCCGTGCGCGGGTAGTGGGGAGCACAACGGGATTCAGTTCCTTTCTTGGCAGTCCTTATGTTTTTGCCGGTTACGCTGACGCGGCGCGGTACATGCAATTGCGTCCTGGCAACACAATGTTCGTTCTGGTGCGAGTGGCGCCGGGCTCGACGGCTGCGGTGGTGAAAGATGCGCTGCAGAAACGCCTGCCAAATCTGGACGTGTGGACGCGCGACGAGTTCGCGATGCGAGCACGATCCTACTGGCTTTCGCAGACTGGCGCCGGTGGGGCAATTCTGATCGCTTCCATCCTGGGCTTCTTCATTGGTCTGACGATCGTTTCGCAATCGACGTACGCGACCACGATGGAGAACATTGAGGAGTTTGCCACGCTGAAGGCGATTGGGGCGACGAACTGGTTTATTCGCCGGGTAATCCTCTCGCAGTCCTGCATGTGTGGAGTTGTCGGTTATGCGCTCGGAGTGCTAATCACCGGACCACTGGTGAACGCGGCATCCGGGAGCATTCCGTGGGTTGCGAAAACCTCGTGGGTTGCGGGTTTCGCCCTGGGGCCAACGATTGTGATGTGTGTGCTGGCGTCGCTGGTATCGGTGAGAACGGCACTCTCGGTTGAACCCGCTAAGGTGTTCCGTGCGTAAGACGATGACACTGACGGAAACCGGAACAGCGGGCGCGGGCGCGCGGGTTGCCGGTGCGCCAAGCCTGTCGGTGGAAGCACTGAACGTTCATTACGGTGAAGGCGCCGCGCGGGTTCGAGCCTTGACCGATGTTTCGCTGGAGTTCGGGGCGGGCGAGCTTTCGTTAATCATGGGTCCCTCGGGAAGCGGCAAGACGACATTGTTGTCGATCCTGGGATGCCTGTTAAGGGCCGATTCCGGTCGTGTTTTGGTGAACGGCGCCGATGCCGGACTACTTAGTGAAGTGCGGCGTACGGGACTACGGCGCCGGAACGTCGGGTTTGTATTTCAGGCTTTCCGCTTATTTCATTCGCTGTCGGCTTTCGATAACGTGATGGTAGCAGCCGAAGTTGCAGGGGGCCGGAGTGACTCAAGCCGGCGGCGGGCCCTGGAGTTGTTAGAGAGTTTTGGTTTGCAGGATAAGCTGCACCTCAAACCAAGCGCCTTAAGCGGCGGGGAGAAGCAACGTGTCGCCATCGCTCGCGCACTGCTGCCCGATCCTCCGATTCTGCTGGCGGACGAACCTACGGCATCGCTCGATTCCGATGCGGGGCGTGAGATTTCCGAAATTTTATTGAGAATAACGCAGGACCGGCGACACATAGCAGTAGTGGTTTCGCACGATCCACGATGGACTGATTTCGCGAGCAGAAAAGTAGTGCTACGCGACGGCCGAGTAGTTGAAAACAGGAGAGCAGATCAATGAAAAGAACCCTCCGAATCGGCGTTGTACTAGCGTCCCTTGCTTTATGCGTGGTGCTGGTAGACTTCACCCGGTTCCAGACGTCGGCTGCGGCGATCGATCCCGTGGCGGCGCCGGCACGCACCGATGCGATCGCACTTGCATGCCCAGGCAGGATTGAAGGCCGTAGCGAAACAGTTGAAGTTGGCGCGGCCATCGACGGCATTATCAGCGCGATAAAAGTAACCGAGGGTGAACTCGTGAAAAAGGGCGACGTAGTCGCCACCTTGAGTTGCAAAGATCTGGAGACGGGTCTCGATGTCGTGAAGGCGGAGGCCGACAGTCTACGCCAGGGCAGGACACGGCTGATGCGCGGCAGCCGGACCGAGGAGCGTGAAGCGGCGGCCCAGAAGACGGTAGCAGCACGAGCAGTGCTGGAGCGAGCGGTGTCGAAGTTAGACCGCATGACCAAGCTGCACGAAGCGGCCGCGATATCGCGGGAAAGCTTTGAAGAGGCGCGCCGGGATTTTGAGGTCGCGCAGGCCGATTTGAAGCATGCGATGCGCACCGAGGAATTAGTGGACGCGGGTCCATTGCAAGAAGAAGTGGGGCGCGCCGATGCGGATGTTCAGGCGGCAACGCACCGCATTCAATTGGCGGAAGACAAACTCGGCAAGTGCGTGGTGAAGGCGCCGATGGACGGCACTGTGCTGCGTGTAAACTTGCGGGCCGGCGAGTCGTTCGCCTTGTTATCCCCGCGTCCTATTCTCACAATGGCCGATCTTACAGGTAGGCGTGTACGCGCCGAAGTAGACGAGCGGGACGTAGCAGCGGCTCGTGGTTCTGGAAATTTATTCGTAACGTCCGACGCATCCGGCCAACGCCGGTTTGCGGGACGGATCATCCGGGTATCGCCGACGATGGGCAAGAAAGCCGTTCTAACGGGGGACCCGACAGATAAACGTGACCGTGATGTTCTCGAGGTGCTGGCGGAGTTGGATCCGTCCGCTTCCGAGCTGCCAATCGGTCTGCGTGTAACCGTTCAGTTTGTTCGCTAGCTCGCACCGGAATACCCGAAAACTCCAAGGGATGTGATCCTGATGCTATCTTTCTGCTCAAATCATAAACTGTGTCGGAGCTTCGTGCTGCTGGCCCCTTCAGATGTAGATCGTACGCGGTTTGCCGACGTGGAGGGAGACGCGGCGCGACATCGACGCCTTCTAGAATCCGCTCAGCGTTTACGCGCCAATGTGTACCTTGAGATCAACGCCCTGAATCGATCACAATTGACGCCGGACGGACTTCATTGTCATCCGGTCGACGAACGGGCATTTCACTTGCTCACGCTGAATGAAGACGATGAGGTTGCCGCGTGCGCCCGCTACATCCTCTACCCCAATACAGTGAAATACTCTGACCTCACCGTGAGCCAGACCCCTCTCGCTCGCACCAGCGACTTCGGCCCGATACTGCAGTCCGCAGTGGAAGATGAGTTGGCGTCGGCCCGCTCCCGCAATCTGAATTATGCCGAAGTCGGTGGATGGGCGATCGCCCCGGATCTACGGTGCACCACTGAGGCTGTTCGAATCATCCTGAGTCTCTATGCTCTCAGTGACCGTTTTGGCGGCGCATTGGGCATTGCCGCAGCGAATCGCTCGCGCTCGGCCCCAATCCTCCGTCGTGCCGGCGGCGAACCGGTATCTCAGTCCGGCAGCCGGCTCCCAGTCTATGTGGATCCTCATTTCCACAACGAGACTGAACTCATTCGTTTTGATTCCACCCGTCCCAGCTCAAAGTTTCAGCAAATGCTGGAGCGGTTGAAGAGTTACATGATCGAAATCCCGGTGGTGTGCGCTAATTGAGTCGCCGCAGGCTCTAATTTAAGGCTCGGATTGATGGGACACTATGTTGTGGCCCGTCGAGTTCCCGCACCTGCCGCACAATTCCAGCACGACACTCGTGAGCTGCACCACGCCATTGGCGGGAGTGCTGCTTGCCGTGAGTTGTCCACTCTCTTCTACCGGCGGGTGGCCCAGGATCCCATCCTGCGGCCGCTCTTCCCCGGCAAAACGTTTACCTGCGCCATCGAGGAGTTTACGGCGTTCCTGGTACAGTTCCTGGGCGGTCCCGACGAGGATTCGCAACGGCGCTGGTGGTTGAGCCTGCAGGAGTCGCACCGGCGTTTCAAGATCGGCCAGCGCGAACGGGAGGCCTGGCTCGGCCATATGAAACTGGCACTTTCGGAAATCGAAATAGATGCCGGCCTGCGCGACGATCTCCGCCAATTCTTTGAGAACGCTTCGGTATACCTGGTGAATCGGGATTCGGCCACCGGCACCCTACCCGAGGTCACCCGCAATGCAAGAATCGCCCTACGCTGGGAGCAGCAGCAAGCGCTGGACGAAGCAGTTTCCGCGATCCGCACGGGTGAAACGGCCCGCGCCCTTGCGCTGATGGAAGGCGTCGAACTGCGTGCGTTGCTGGATCGCGACCGGTCACAACTGGTGGGCCTCCTCGGAGTGATGTTGGGAAGCAGCGGATCCATTCGGGACAGCGCGCTCGAACGACTGAAGGCTGATCCAGCACTAGTGCGGGATCGCTTCAACGGGCGCACGATCCTGCACATGGCCGCAGCCCAGGGCAGTTCGGCGGTGGTGACCCTACTGCTGACCCTTGGCGCGGACCCGAATGCGAAGGACGCAGGTGGTCACGCTCCTTTATACAGCGTCGGGAATGAATGTCTTCACGCTGAGGGAGCGGCGGTTGTGCAGTTGTTGGTTGAAGCCGGAGCTCGCGTGAATGAGGCGGGCGGCGTGACAGGTTGCACCGCGCTGCACATGGCAGCCCGAAGAGGAACCGTTGAGGTTGCCGCGGCGCTGATCGCATGCGGGGCAACAGTGAATGTCAGGGACCGGCGAGGACAGATGCCTTTGGTGCGGGCGCTCAATTGCAAACAACGTCAAGTGGCCGAGCTATTGAGAACCCACGGAGCATCACCGGCGTGAGCCGTAAGTACGCAGCAAATCTCAGCAAATAGAGTGCGCACGCAGATGGGACGAAGTGTCCTCATCCGGCTAATCTGTCACATTTCACGCGCCTGTTGTGTCCGCCTACAGAAAAGTAATCGCTTTCATCGACCACCGGTCCGTCTTCCCAAAGTTCACTATGTTTAATTGCCTCAACCGCACGTTTCACCTTAGCGCCCCCATGACTTCAGATCTACCCTTCTCGCGAACGACTTGTCTAGTACCCGCATGCTGCGAGCCGTCCGAATCCATCTGGATGGCACAGATGACGCTAGTACCGTTACTGGCGTCACACGTGCTTTGCTAAAGACGAACCATTCATACACAACCCGCTCTAGTACTACTGGGTCACAAACGATTGAGGCCACACGGGTTAGACCGCGTGTAGTGCTATATGTGAGGTGATGTCAGTTATCGAGGCGCAATTCGAGACGGTGGAGGAGATTTACCGGCTGGTGTGGACTGCGGTGCGGT
>JBBQUM010000002.1:0-387350 GCA_038212445.1 Bryobacterales bacterium | reverse complement strand
TCGGTCTTCATGCCCCGCGGCGGTCGCCAGGCCCTCTAAATATGCCGCGAAGCGCTTCTCCTGTGGACCTGGCGCAGAGAGTCTTGTGTCCACAAAACAATTCTACATCAAAATGTTTCTTTTGTGACCCAGTAGTACTAGCAGGTGTCACGGTGCGCGCAACAGGCTCTGGGAAGACGTATACGGCTGTCACGAATGCTGAAGGACGTTACGAGCTGAAGGGTATCGAGCCTGGAGCTTACACGCTTCACGCCGAAAAGAGGGACTGGAGACTGACATGGGTAAAGAGTCGCCGCTGTTTAAGGACGGCTTTGGCGTAGTGGTCACTGCTCGAGGCTGCGCCATGCAGAATCTATCTCTGTGGACGAAATAACTCGCTCAAAGGGAGGGCAAATCGCTTTTTGCAAGCAAGCACAGGTGACCACAGACGGGTACGTAGTCTTAAAATGTCCATACCGCCTCTGAACCTCTCCAGATAACTCATCTTCCCGTTAGATGACCGGCATGGTCGATGACGCTGTCCTTTGCGCCGGCTTGTAATGACGCTCGAAAGCTGTCGGTGAGCGGAGTCTTCGTCAATGTTTTCGCATCCACCAGAACGTAAACCGTCTCGGCTGTGACAATGACGTGGTGAGCACCGGCGATGCGAAATTCCGTCGTCAGCGAGAACGAGGTGTTCCCGGTGTGCTTCGGGACGACGCTCAACTCGAGCACATCATCGAACCGCGCCGGACCTTTCCATTCCACAGTCTGCTTCACCAGTTGAAAATCGTAATCGTGGAACATGCGCTCCCACAGTCCGGCGGCGCGCAGGAATTCCGACATCGCCAGGTCGACATACTCCGCATAGCGAGCGTTGAAGACTACCTTTTGCGCATCGCATTCGCCATAGCGGACGCGCAGGTAGTAACGAAAGGGATGCATTAGTTTTTAGGTCCCAAGGCCTGATCGAGTTCGGCGATCCACTGGTCGAGTTCACGGCGTAACTCGCGATAGCGGTCCACTGCATCCTGGCCGACTTTCTGATCCGCCATGTTCGTCATGCTGTACAGGTACTGTATGTGAGTCAGTAATTCCGGCTTGCTGTAGCGAATGGACGGCGTGATCAGCCTGGACGCGATGCGGTTCACCTCTTCGAGCTTATCCTTAGGGCCGGACTCGCGCAGTTTCGTTTGCGCCTCGCGCACCCTTGCCACGGTCCGGTTGGCTTCACCCACCAGGTCGCGAACGCGCATGTTGTGTTCGAACTGCGCCTGCAGGTCGGCGGCGCTGACACCTTCCGCCGCCACGCGCGGATCTTCGACGATTGTCAACGGCACGGTGGTGGAGGCTCCGCCCGCGCTAAATCGCACAGAGTACTTACCGGGGACGGCCAAAGGACCGTTGGGACCTTCGGGACGGGTAGCGCTCGTCCATGCGCCGGGATAGCGCAGGTCCCAGGTGAAGCGATGCAGTCCAGGGTTGTTGTCGAGCCGTGTGGGACCGCTGCGAACGCGCGGACCTTCGTCGTCGTCGCCACCCGCATCTGCCTCAGCCGGACGCTCCGCGGCGCCGCCGCTGCTGGTGAACTTACGCACGGTCTTGCCGGCAGCATCGAGGATCTCCAGGGTGACTTCCGACGAAGCGGCGAGGCTATAAGTGAGGAGCGCTCCTGGCATCGGGAACTGCACCAGACCGCCGCGCCCACCGCGACCAGCAGTCCGGACGGCGTCGCGAGGCTTAAAGAGGATCGATGGCGGCATACCACCGGCCCCAACCTGATGCAGCGGGGTGACGTCGTCGAGAATCCAGAAGCCGCGCCCTTGCGTCGAGAGAATCAGATCCTGATGCGCCACCTGGATGTCGGTGATCGGAGTGGCCGGCAGATTGAGCTGAAACTTTTGCCAGGCGCCGCCGTTGTCAAAGGAGACATACATGCCGAATTCGGTGCCTGCGTAGAGCAAGCCGGCGCGGTCCGGATCTTCGCGAACCACGCGTGTGGGTTCGTCGGCGGCGATACCGTTGCGGCCGTCGGTGAGGCGGGTCCAGGATTTCCCAAAGTCATCGGTGCGATAGATGTAGGGAGCGAAATCGCCGAGCAGGTAGCGATAAATCGCTAAGTAAGCAGAACCGGCGCGGTGAGGGCTGGGCTCGATGTTCTGCACTCGCCCACCTGGCGGCAGTCCGGCGGGCGTGACGTTGGTCCAGGTTTTGCCGTCGTCGCGCGATACGTGCACGGGACCGTCATTGGACCCGGCCCAAATTACGCCCTTCTGCACGCGCGACTCGCGGATGGCGTAGAGTGTGCTGTAGACTTCCTCTCCGGTGGCATCGCGCGTAATGGGCTCGCCGCTCGCCTCCTGAGTTCCGGGAGGGCGCGCAGTGAGATCGGGACTGATGCGCTCCCACGTCACTCCGCCATCGCGTGTGCGGTGCACGTGTTGGGAACCGTAGTAGACCACGCGCGTGTCATACGGCGAGACCTCCATCGGCGAGACTCGTTGAAAGCGGTAAGTCAGCGCGTCGCCCGGATTGCCGTAGAGCGATTGCGCTCCCACCCAGTACTGCTTTTCGTTGGTCGTCGTGAGATTGAGGATGCTGAACTGTCCCTTGCAACTGCCGTAGACCAGCTCCGGATGCTTGACGTCGGGGATCACCGGGCCGGTCTCGCAGCCGGGGCCGACACGGAAGTTCTGCCCGTTGCCGAGCGAAAGGCTCGGAACGATGACGGTGGTGTTGTCCTGTTGCGCGCCGTAGAGGCGGTAGGGATATTGATCGTCGACAGCCACCTGATAGATCTCGGCGGTGGGCTGATTGGCCTGTGTGCTCCAGGTTCTACCGCCGTCGATGGAGACGTTGGCGCCCCCGTCATTGGCCTGAATCATGTATTCGGGATGTTCAGGATTGATCCACACATCATGGTTGTCGCCGTGCGGCACCGGCGACCGCTTGAAGCTTGCGCCTCCGTCGGTGCTCTTAAACCAGCCCTCATTGCCCACCCAGACGGTGTCGGGATCTTTAGGGTCGACGCCGAGCGTCGTGTAGTAGAACGGGCGCGTGATTAGGGAACCGGCGCCGTTGATCAGTTTCCAGCTACCGCCGCCGTCCTCGCTGCGATACAGGCCAGAGCCGGGCTTGGCTTCGATGAGCGCGTACACTCGCGCCGGATTAGCGGAGGAGATGGCGACGTTGCTGCGGCCGAACAATTCATGCGGGAGTCCACCGGCCAATTTGGACCAGGTGTCGCCACCGTCGGTGGACTTGTAGATGCCGCCTTCGCGCGCACCGCTGATGATGGTCCAGGGCCGGCGCATGCCATGCCACATGCAAGCGTAGACGACGTTTGGCTGGCTTGGCTGTAGCTCAAGATCCGCGGCGCCCACGTCATCGGTGACGAACAGCACCTTCTTCCAGTTCTTGCCGCCATCGTTGGAGCGGAAGACACCACGCTCAACGTTGCGGGCGAACGGGTTGCCAAGGGCGGCGACCAGGACGATGTCTGGATTCGAGGGATGGATCCGCACGGCCGAAATCTGTCCCACGTCGCGCAGTCCGATGAACTTCCAGGTCTTGCCGGCGTCGGTGGACTTGTAAATACCGCGACCGATCGAGACGTTGCTGCGGATCTTCGACGACCCCGTGCCGGCGTAGACGATGTTGGGATCGGAGGGCGCTACCTCGATGGCCCCCATCGAACCAACCGAGATCTGCCCGTCGGATACGTTGATCCAGTTGTGCCCAGCGTCCACCGTCTTCCAGATGCCGCCCCCGGTAGAGCCCATGTAGTAGACCAGCGGCTGGGAGGTGACGCCGGCGATGGCGGTGACGCGGCCGCCGCGTTCCGGACCCACCATGCGGTACCGCATTCCGGCCCAAACGCCAGAGTCGGACGCAGCCCAAGCGGCGGGAAACAGAAGTAGCGCTGCGAAGAGTGCGTATCGGCTCATGATTCGATCATGATACGCGATTTCCCCCGTTTTCCGCCGTTTCCGCCGCGATCATGTATACTGGCAAAAACTGAAAATGTTTGGGGAACCGGGGTTTTCTTCGTTATGCCGACTCCGCAAAATGGCACGTTAGTGAAGCAGGAATCCGCGACCGCGCAGGGCGGGCTTTTCGGCGATTTTTTCAATGGAGATTGCGGTCTCACCTTTGACCGCGCGAATCTGATAGACGCTCGCGGGCGCCGCGTCTTTGATATGACCCGCCGCGCCTGTGAGGCCGGCATCTATCCGTTCCAACTGGCTCTTGAAGCCAAGAGCGGTCCCTGGATTCAAGCCGAGGGCCGGCGGATGCTGATGCTGTCGTCCTACGACTACCTCGGGCTCATTGGCGATCCGCGCGTCGACGATGCCGCTGTGGAGGCGGTCCGCAAGTATGGAACCGGCACCGGGGGCGTTCGAATGCTCACCGGCACCATCGATCTGCACCGTCAGATGGAGATGGAGCTTGCGGCGTTCAAGGGCACCGGCGACGTGGTGTCATTCAGCTCCGGCTACCTCGCGAATCTTGCGGTGGTGTCGGCACTGCTTTCGCCGCTCGACTGCGTGATCATGGACTCGCTGTCCCATCGCAGTCTGCTGGACGCATGCCGTCTTACCGGAGTGCCTGTCCGCCGTTTCGCTCATAACGATATTGGCTCTTTGCGGCGTGAATTGGAGGCTGCGCCTTCGGGCGGACGCCGCTTCATCGTGGCCGACGGTGTCTTCTCGATGGACGGCGACATCTGCCCTCTGCCTGAGCTAGTGCGCATTAAGAAGGAGTTCGGCTGCTTCCTGATGATCGACGAAGCGCATTCGCTCGGAGTTCTCGGGACGACCGGGCGGGGAACTGACGAACATTTCGGCGTCGATACAAACGACGTAGATATCTGGACTGGCTCACTGGCTAAAGCCATACCGTCGAACGGCGGGTTTGTCGCTGTGTCGCAGGAGATCGCGATTTATCTTCAGCACGCGGCTGCTCCGTTTATTTTCTCGGCGGCGCTCTGCCCGGCTGCCGCGGCGGCGGTGATGGCATCGGTGAGGATTCTCCGGGATGAGCCGGAGCGCGTCGAGCGTTTGAATCGCAGCGCGCAGTTTTTGCGCAAGGGCCTGGTGGACCTCGGGTACAACATTGGTGGCAGCGAGACCCCGGTGATCCCTGTAATTCTCGGCGACGAGGTGGTGACGACGATCTTCGCAGGGCGCCTCCGTGAACTTGGCATTCACACCACTCCGGTATTGTTTCCGGCGGTGGCGCAAGGCGCGGCGCGATTGAGGCTTTGCGTCACGGCAGCCCACTCGCTTGAGGATCTGGAATTCGCCCTCGATATGTTTAAGAAACTCCGGCCCGCCTAGGCGCGGGTTAACCAGCCAGATACACGCCCATAGTCGCGGCCAGCGCCAGCGATCCCAAGGCTAGCGCGACTCCCGCTGCTTTGAGCATGCCGTGCTTGTAAGCAACGACCTCCTCGAACGCCAAGCGGCTCGCTTTGGCCGAGTTGATGTTGGTGTCGTAGGCGCGCGGGAAAAAGACCAGCAGCGCGAGAGTCAGACTGGCGAGCCAAAAGGCAATCGGCGCAAGGTAGATGAGGAGGGTAAAGGGCGTCAGTTTGCCGCGCACATTAGCGTAGGTCACGGCGTGGAAGTAAAGCCCTTCGAGGATGCCGGCGACTCCGATGATCTGCTTGGCCGCTTCCTCCAGTGACTTGATGGACTCCCCGAGCAGGTTCTTGGCGTTGGTCTTCCAGAAGCTCAGACTGGGGTCGCCGGCGATTGGAAGTTCATTGTCGGGAGTGCCAGCGGTTTGCGGCTTAGCTTTGTCGTTTTCGCCCACGTTAGGACTCCACCTTCACCTCGAACTCTTTGTCGCAATTCGGGCAAGTCAGGTCGACAGTCGAGGAGTTCTGCTGAGGCTCTGTGGCGCTCTTGACCAGCCTTACCACGGACACCTTGCCGTCTTCGAGCATCTGTTCGACGTCGGCCTTGAAGCGGTAGTGGCAGTTGGGACACTCGTACTTACGCAGAGCCATATTGATGTCGTCTAGCGACTTCAGCCGCCCTGTTCTCCAGCGGCCGCGCCCATTTGTACACTTAGTCCTTCTGGGCTGCGGACCAACTTCACGGGCATTCCCAATTTCCGAGTTACGGAGTCGAACTGTTCCTGGCCTAACTCCGTTTGGAGGTTATACAGCGCAGCAGCCACGCGCTGGCCGTCGTGGTCGCCGGTATCGGCAAAGATGGAAAGGGCATGGAGATATTTCTCGATGGCGTCAGCCGGATGGCCTTCCGCCTTATGAATCTCGCCCAGCAGGAAGATGGCGCCAGCGGCGGCGTTTCTCATGCCCATTGAGTGAAATAGGCTTGCTCCCTTCTCAGCCTCGACTTGAGCTTCGCCCATTCGACCCTGCTTCAGACAGATTTTGCCCAGCAGAAGGTGGCAATGCGCTACGCCCTGCTTGTTCTGGATTCTGATATTCCAGACCATGCTCTCCCGCACCCTCTTCTCAGCCGGCTCAAGGTTACCGCGGGCGTAGTTTATTTGGCCCAGTTCGCGCAGGCACATCGCCAGCGTTCGAGCGTCTTCCAGTTCGCCGCCGAGGGTCAGCGTGAACTCCAAGCCCGTTTCGGCTTCCTCCAACCGGCCTTCGTCCATGTTGAGAAGCGCCAGATGATAGTGAGCCATCATCTGGTTGAAACGATCCGTCTTTGACAGATCCGGTAGGCTCTTCCAAAAAACAATGTTCGCCTCGTAGTGAGCACGCGCGACGGCGAAGTTTCCAAGGGCCTGTTGGATCAACGCCACCTCATGCCGTGAGATTCCAGCTCTACGCAGGTCTCCAGCCGCCATCCGATTTAACAACAGTTCCTGGTGTAATTTGAGAGCCGTCTTGCGATCCCCGAGGTCGGAGTACAACATCGCCAGATAGCTCGTAAAGACCACCTGGTCCGTACCCGTACTGGTTTTCACCGATTCACTGGTTAATTTGAGCAAAAGCTCCAGGCGGCCCCATCGCATGAGCGACTCCCGCACCATGTGAACGATGGAGTAGGCGTCCACAAAGTTGCCCGCCTGATAATGGTAATCGCGGGCCTTCAGTAGCGAGCCGATTGCGCCCTCAGCCGACTGTGCGGCCTTCGATTGAAGTTCCCAGAACCGGCCGGCTCGCGAAAGCAGATCCGCCTTCTTCTCGCCTCTATTCGCCAGTTGAGCCAGCGCAAAGTCACGCACCAGCGCGTGCATTGGGTAAACGACGCCCGCCTTGGTCTCTTCCCGCGACAGCATTCCCCAATACAACAGAGCTCTGACTTCGGACTCCACCGACGCGGAACCGTTTTCGCCCATCATCCATTCGAGTTCTTCGAGAGAGGGCGACTCGCTCAAGATGCTGGCGCGCATCAGAAGCGTTTGTGCGGCTGGCGTCAATTGGGCATAGGTGCGATCGAGCAGCGTAAACTCGATTAACTCCTGCTCGACGCCCTGGATCTCCAGCCACACGTCGGCCACGCTAGTTACAGCGGCGCGGCGCGCGAAGACGTCGATGGTGTAGGGATGGCCCCCGAGCGCTCCAAACAATTCGTGCTTGGTAATGGGTGGCGCGGCGGCCTTCACACTATCGCCAAGCTGCGTGGCACGTTTCTCCTGACGCGGCGCCACCACGGGGAGTTTCGCCAGTGCTTCATGATTGTTCATGCACTGGACGGCAATGGCAAACGGCATTTCGCCCAGCGCGATGTGCTCAGTCTCTCCCGTTAACCGGCCGCGTGCCGGATCGAAGTCGTACCGGGTTGTAAAAAGGAACCGGCTACCCTTGGCGACACTCTTGATCAGAATCTCGAAGAATTCGGCGAGTTCCGGGTCGGCAATGCCGCTGGGATTATCGTTCTTGGGCGCGGCAGGTGTTGGACCGTCGGCCCGGAGCAGTCGTTGTGCGCTCAGAACATCCTCGAAGTTGTCGAAGATGATGAGCAGCGGGAAGGAACTGAGGATCTGCGCCAGTGCTCCCGTTTTGGCGGCTAGCGGAGCCTTAGCCATTAGAATCCGGTTGAAGTTGTCCACGCCGGCGATGTTGAGGAAGACATTCAGATCCTCCAGGATGTCCTCGGGACGCATGTTCTCCGTCATGCGGACGGCCTTTACGCCGCGAAAGCTCTTATGCACCTTGGTGGCGGCGCGAGTGGCGAGCACGCTCTTGCCCATGCCGCCCATGCCGTGGATAATGAACGCGCGCTGACGGCCGCCGGCGAAGCTATTCCGGATGCGGCGCAATTCGCGATGGCGCCCGACAAATCCGCGGTCCATCACGGTCACGGTGCCGAAGTCGAGCGGCGTATCCAATTCGTCTTCCGCGGACGCTTTGATTTGCGACGCGTTCACGCAGTCGGGGTCGCTGAGCAGGAGCACGGGGGTCGCAAAATCGATGCGCTCGCCGCTCTTGTCGCGACCGGCTTGCCTGAGCGCGAGCCGGGCATCTGTCAGCGCTACATCTAACGGCTTGTTGTTTGCCAGGCCGGTGTAGAAGCGGTCAGCAAAGAGCGTTGCGGCTTCGTCCAGCACAGAATACTGCATCGCCAGCACCGCGGGCGTCCCCTGCATCGTCAGCCGGCTTGCCATGTCGGCGTAGGCGGTATTGTTAGCGGTCCGCGCAGACTGGCATGCGCTCAGGACTACGAGCCGCAAGGAGGGATGATTCCGCAGAACTTCCGCGAACTGATCGTTGGAGACCCGATTCTGATTTCCTTGCTCATCTTCGAGCAGCAACTCGCCCCGCTGCGTGTCTTCGTTGAAGACCCCGTGGCCGGTGAAGTGCAGAATGTCGTACTCCTGCTCGCTCAAATAGTCCTGAATGGTATCGAGCGTGGCCTCTTCGCAGAAATCGATATCGATGAGGCGCTTGTGCTGGAGCTTGTCGAGCGCGGCGAGGATGACTTCCTGTTCCTTCTCGGTGTTCAGAATCATCTGCCCGGGGAGGTCAAGGGGGCTCGACACCACAACCAGCATGCGTAGCGTATGGTCGAGTCGAGGCTTGATCCGGGGCTGCAGGCCCACTGGCAGTCGCGAGATAGGCGTCTCCACGCGCGTGACAAGAAAGTCGTCCCCGTCGTGCAGCAGTTCCCAGGGCAGGTTCATCAGTTCGGGCGCGCCGTCGTCCACCCTTATTTTCAGGCGCACTCCGCCGTCCACTCTCCGCTGCTCCAAAAGCATTTTGGAGAACTCTTCACCAACCGCTCCGCCTAACGCTGATTGGAATAGCGTACGCCCGAATTGAATGTGAAAGTCGTCTATGGCCGCGCTGCTTGAGAGTGAATAGGCTTCCAGCCGCTGAAGGTCCTCGCGCATCTTGAGAGTGCCCGTCGGCAGGCTGAATGCGTGTTCTACTGTTTGACTTGCCTCGGTAACCCGCGAGATACCAGATTCCAAGTCCGCTTTTGTCGCGGAGGTGAGAAATGCCTGGTAACCGGTCTTCGAAAGGTGTAGTTCGAATTCCCGATACTGCATATGTGCCCAGAAGTTGTAAAGATCGCTGACGAGAGCCGCTGACTCGGCTTTCAGAATCGAGCCCAGCGCTCGTATCTCGTTAGCAGAAAGGTTACCGCATTATGGGAACGAAGTTAACGCTTATCCCAGATATTTCTTAAGCCAGCCGAGAATTTCCTGCATGTGAACCCGGCTGTTTTCGCCTTTCAGAATCCAGTGGCCCTCATCCGGGAACAGCACCAGCCGGGCAGGCACCTTGCGGCGCTGCATGATCTTGAACGTGGTCATGCTCTCGCTCATCGGGACTCTGAAGTCGAGTTCGCCCTGCGTGATCAGCATCGGCGTCTGGAACTTGCCGCTGTAGCGAATGGGACTCTGATCGTTCCACTGCCCGCCCGTTTCCCAGATGGGTCCGCCCATGCGAAGCTCACGGCTTAGCCCGCCGTCGTTGGTGCCGTATTGCGACTCGTTATTGATCGCGCCCGCATGGTTCACCAGGCACTTGAACTGCGTGGTGCTTCCGGCAAACCAGTTCATCAAGTAGCCGCCATAGCTCGCGCCAGCCGCAGCCTGCCGCGTTCCATCGATGTAGGAGTACCGCTTGATGGCCTCGTCCACGCCTTCCAGAACTTCCTTGGCGGGCCCTCTCAGCACATCACGCTCGATATCGTCGGCGAACTTCTCGCCAAAACCCGTGGATCCCGTATAGTTCGTCTGGAGCAGCACGTAGCCCTGCGACGTTAGCAGATGACTGTTCCACCGCGTGCTGAATGCATCCTTCGACATCGAGTTTGGCCCACCATGCGGAAACACCAGGAGCGGGTATTTCTTGTTCCGGTCGAAATTCGGCGGGAGGTTGATCACGTTGTGAATCTTCTTCCCATTCTTCGCCGTGAACCAAAAGTGGACGGCGTCCGGCGTATCGAGTTCGGCAAGCCGGGCCGCATTGAAATTTGTCAGCATCGTGTGACTGGCTGCGGCAGGATTGAGGCGGACGATCTCCGGCGGCTGTCCGGCGGTCTGAAATCGCGCCACTAAGCCACCCGCTACGGGACGGACATTCGTATAGCCGCCACGGTCAACCTTCAGCAGTCTGCGAGGTTCGCCGCCTTGTGGGCTCAACTCGAATAACTGGTCGAAGCCATCGTCTTCGGCGTCGACATAGATCGACGATCCGTCCTTGGACAGCGAGAACGCCGATACCGACCGGTCCCATTTCTCCGTGAGGAGCACGGGCGCCCCGGCATCGGGCCACGAGAACTTCGCCAAGCGCGTCAGCGAATACAGGCGGCCGCCTTTCACCGGCGTGCGCTGGTGCAGCGCGTACAGAGCGTCGCCGCGTGGTGAAAACTGCGGATTCCCGAAGATCTGCCCCGCTCGGGTGATCTGCCTGGGCTCGCCACCTTTCGCCGAAACGACAAACAAGTGCGATTCCGTTTCCGCCGACATCGTCTCATCGCGGTTCGTATACGCGGCGAAGAGCACCGATTGACCATCGGGGCACCAGACGGGTTGCAGAGTCTGTCCGCCGGAAGCCTGGAAGATGCCCGCGAATCCGCGTCCGGAGGCTAGTTGTGTACCCTTCAATAGATCCGTCTCTTTGGCGCCCGCCGCCATGTCCTGCACAAAGACATGAGGACGCCGCTCGTCCAGCCAGGCATTCCAAAAGCGAATTGGGAAAGTGTCGAAGGTGCGAGCGTTCCACTTGCGCGCCTTTCGCTCAGCGGCGATCGGGTCCACATCGCTCTCAAAAAGAATCGCTTTGCCATCGGGTCGCCATTGCGGATTCGATGCGCCCGAGGATATAGCCGTCACTCGTTCTGACTCGCCCCCGTCCAGTCGCAGGACGTACACCTGCGCCGCGTCGTCGCCGTCGCGCCGGGTGGTGAAGGCGATACGAGAACCGTCCGGCGACCAGATTGGGGAACCTTCCGGCGCCTTGGTCGCGGTGAGCCGCCTCGCCGCCTGGCTTCCGTCCGACGGCACCAGCCAAAGGTCGCTCACCTGCTTTGCCGGGTCGTAGTCGGGTTCGACGAGCGAGAAGACGATCCAGCGTCCGTCGGGACTCACCACGGGCTCGCCGGTCCGCTTCATCATCCAAATGTCTTCGTGCGTGATGGGCCGCTTGGCCCACACCATGGGCAGCAGTGCGAGAAAGAGGGCAACGGTTCGCATAGATTTATAAAGATTCTACACTTCGTACTTCTTCAAAAGCTCGTCCCAGTGCCCGTGAGCCTTGAGAATGAGCTCCACTACTTCCCGCACCGCGGCGTCACCGCCGGCGCGCTCCAGTACGGCCGTGGCGCTCTGCTTGACCTCTGGCCGCGAATTGGCCGGGGCGAAGGAAAGTCCCACGCGTCGCATGATCACGACGTCGGTCAGATCGTCTCCGATATAG
Organism: Bryobacterales bacterium; assembly: GCA_038212445.1. GTDB lineage: Bacteria > Acidobacteriota > Terriglobia > Bryobacterales > Bryobacteraceae > TMP-7. Next base: position 375,514 of record JBBQUM010000002.1, on the reverse strand, counting down.
GCAATTTCTTCCGGAGTTACGCCAGCGGCCTTGACGATTTCCTCAAGAATCGGAATCTTCTCGATGTGCCCCTGGTAGACGTACTTCATTTTGCACTGCTTGGCGCGTTCAATCGTGGCCGGCGAGACACGCCCGCTAATCAGTCCGGTGTCGATGCCATACCAACTCAGCCACTGGAGGGCGATGCCATCCTGCGCATTGAAGCCCTTGGTCTCCGCCATGCTTCCGTCGGGTGCCGGGACGTTGTAAAGGCGGCCATCGGTCATGACGCCGTCCACATCCATCAACAGCAGCTTCACGCGCGCTGCCTTCTCGAGAACTAGAGTTTCGTTTTGCATTGGAGAGAATCTCTATCACAACAAAAAAGGCGGCCCGTTGCCGGGACCGCCTCTTCCGAAAACCTGCTGGACCGCTGATTTAGAACATATTCCAGAGGAACTGGTTGTAAACTTCGTGGTGATATTGAACCTCGGGCGCCTTCACAAACGTTCCGAGCAGCCGCGGACAGCGGTCTGCCGACGCCTGTTTGAGATCCCCATAGCGGCCCTTCACGTCTTCGCCGAGCAGCTTTGTGGTCCACTCCGAATTCCTGAAGTTCGCCAGAGCATCGTAGATGTTGTCCGGCAGGTACCGCTCCGCCTGACGCAGGTTCTTGATCTTCGAAGTTTCGCCGTCCAGGCCGGTCTTGAACACCGAGAGCATCACCATGTACGGGTTCGCGTCGGGAGCAACCGAGCGGACCTCGACGCGCGAACTGCGCTCGTTGCCAATTGGGATCCGGACCATCGAGCCGCGATCCACCGCCGACGCCTTGATCTGATTCGGTGCTTCGAAGTGCGGATCGAGACGGCGGTAGGAGTTCACGCTGGGGTTGAGCATGATGCAGATGTCGTTGCCGTGGGTGAGGATGCGGTCGACGAACTGCCAAGCCATCTTGCTCATCTTCTCTTCGCCCTTAGGATCCCAGAAGAGATTTTTTCCGCCCTTGGAAATCGAAACATTGGTGTGCATGCCGCTGCCGTTGACGCCGACAACGGGCTTGGGCAGGAAGCTGGCCGTCATGCCCATCTTATTGGCCACCTGGCGGCAGATCAGTTTGTAGATCTGGATCTGATCGGCTGCAGCCACGGCCTCACCGTAGCCGTAGTTGATCTCGAATTGCGACGGCGCCACTTCCGGGTGATCCTTCTCGTTCTGGAAGCCCATTGCGCGCTGCACTTCGGCGACGCTGTCAATGAAGATGCGGAGCGGATCGCCCGGCAGCGAGTGATAATAACCGCCGGTATTGACGTACTCGAACTTTCCGGTTTCGTGGTAGCGGCGCTCCGCGTCGGTGCCGTTGAAGACAAAACCTTCAATTTCATTAGCGGCATTCAGCGTGTAACCGCTCTTCTCGAACAGGCTCTGCGCGTAGCCCTTGAGCACGCCGCGGATATCGGCTGAGTAGGGCGAGCCGTCCTTGTCGATGATCTCGCCGAACACGAGGACTTTGCCCGAACCGAAGATGTCTGCGGGAGCCCAGTAGAACGCGCTCCAGTCAATACCGAGACGCAGATCGCTTTCCCGCTGAGCGGTGAATCCGCGGATCGACGATCCGTCAAACGTCAAGTTGTCCCAGCTGTTGATCAGGAACTTCTTGTCGTAGTCCAGCATATGCAGCCGGCCTTCGAGATCGCTGAAGCAGAGTGTGACGGCCTTGATCCGCTTCTCGTCCGTTAAGTACTTGATCCGGTCTTCCTGCAGTTGGTGGATCGGAACGCGGTTCTTTCGCTGCTCCTTGGCCTGCAGGTTGAGATCTTCAAGCTCCGCGTACGGGAGCGCCAAAAAGTCATGGAGTTCGTTCTTCATTCATCTCCTCGAAAACTCTGGGGGTCAACTACTATGATCATCGGTTTGGGGCCTCTCAAGGAAATAAAAGACTTGAATAGCCCCGATCAAAAAAATCACTAGCCCCCGGGTAGCCTACTTCCATGGACCGAGGGACACAACCAATCCGATCGTGAACGTGGTCATCCCCTTCACGGCTCCGTTCGTATCCTTCAGAAAAAAGGATTTGTCAGATGCGTCATGCCGGAGTTCGACCCGGGTCAGGAAGTGATCGTTGTATTTGTATTCACCTGTGATTGTACCCTCCTTGATCACCTGCTTGGTTCCGGTAGAGAAGCCGTCATGGTCGTCAAAGATCTCGGCACGTCCTGCGAGCGCCACGCGCTTGGTTATCTGGGCGCGGGTCGCACCCGCGATGCCGTACCACTTGTCGCTGCCGCTGGTGCCGACATGATTGTCCGCGCCGTAATCGCCGTTGACATAAAAGCTGACCTTCGGTGTGGCGTTGATGAGCAACGTAGTGTCCACCAGGTTGCGTTTCCCTTGGGTGGTGCCCAAGTGGTTGGGGCCCTCATAATAGTTGAGGCTGTAAACGAATTTCGGCTTGGTATAAGCGAGCGTAAGGCCGATGTTGTCGAGATTATTGTTGCCCCACAGTGTATTCCAGGCGTTGACGACCTGGAAGCCAACTGCGAGTTCCTTCGTCACTGGAACGTTCGCGCGCAGACCGAAATGATAGTACGGAATCGCCCAGGCAAACAGCAAGGAGCGCGTGTAATTCCAGTTGCCGTTGGACTCGATGACTTCGGCGCCGGCCGAGGTTACGAATTCGCCAAAGTCGAACTCGGTGCCGTGTACGTTTTTCGGCTTGACGATCACGTACATCTGCTTTACGTAGCGGAATCCCTTGTTGTCGATTACTGCCGGGTCGGCGGCATGAATTACCCGGAACGTGTCGCCAAGGCCGACATCGGCATGGATTCCGAGGACCTTATCCGATTTGTCCACAGAGAACATGGCCATGCTCAGATTAGGCTGGTCGCTCTTGATGTTGAAGTTTTGAAGTTCGTTGACGTTGGTAGATGGGTTATTAAAGCTATGGGTGAAATATCCATCAGCCATCGCCGAGAAGATCCAGCCGTCGTACTTCGGAGGCGGACCGGGTGCAGGTGCCGCAGCAGCCGCGGGGGCTTGAGGCGGGGCTGCCGGATCAGCTGGCGTTTGTCCTGGCAATAAAGCCGTCAGAACGAGAGCAGGTGCGACAAGGCGCAATATGGACATCTGGATCCTCCACAAATCTTTGTTTGACATTCGGCGCTGCTGCCGAAGAGAAAATCAACTTCCCCGTAAAAGCTGTTTCACCGATTGTACGGGGGGAGTGCTGTTAGTACGAATCAAAAGTTCAAATGGGCCCGATAAGCAGCTTTGCCTAAAGTGCCGTTTCGCCCCGGTCGTCGTTACGGATGCGAATTGCTTGCTCCACGTCGAACACAAAAATCTTGCCGTCGCCGATCTTCCCGGTACGCGCTGACTTGACGAGGGTAGAGATCACCGACTCGGCACGGTCTGAGCCAACCACAATTTCGAGCTTTACCTTGGGGAGCAGATCCACCTCGTATTCCTGCCCGCGATAGACCTCTTTGTGGCCCTTCTGCCGGCCATGGCCGCGAACCTCGCTCACCGTAATCCCCTCGATGCCGATACCAATGAGGGCTTCCTTCACTTCATCCAGCTTGAATGGCTGCACGATGGCTTCGATCTTTTTCACGGGCGGCTGCTCCTTGGAATTTGATTGAGCTGCAAATGCGCGAGACGGGTGCGCACGCCGGCGGCGACTGAGCTACAAGGCGGTTGTCTCATCATGAACGATTCAGACCGTAAGCGATACTCAAACTTCTGATTGAGGTCATCGGAACTATTTATTAGCCTCACTGTCTCAACCTAGCGGAGCGCTCATAAAGAAGTCATTAAAGTTCCAGGAAGCTTTTCTGAAGAGCTTTAATGTGCGGCGCTCACACATCAGATAAAATTATCCTTTATGCCCAAGTTATCCATACGCGATCTGGACCTTCGCAACAAGACCGTCTTCATGCGGGTGGACTTCAACGTCCCCCTTGCGCCCGGCACGCTGGAGATTACTTCAGATAAGCGCATCAAGGCGTCGCTGCCGTCCATCCAATACGCCCTGTCCCAAGGCGCTGCCTTGATTCTGGCAAGCCACCTCGGCCGCCCCAAGGGCAAGGTGAATCCGGAAATGAGCCTCAAGCCTGTGGGTGCCCGGCTGGCTGAACTGCTGCCCGGCGTCAAGGTCACAATGGCTTCGGACTGCATCGGCTCCTCGGTTCCGCGTCCCGGCGTTGGCGAGATTGTCCTGCTCGAGAATCTCCGCTTTCATCCGGAAGAGGAAAAAAACGATCCCGAGTTTGCCAAACAACTCGCAACCGGAGTCGACCTCTACGTCAACGATGCCTTCGGCACAGCCCATCGTGCACACGCTTCCACTGTCGGCATCATCCAGTTCGTCCCCAAGGCCGCGGCCGGCCTGCTGATGGACAAGGAACTCGAATACCTGAACAAGGTGACCCACAATCCGGAGCATCCCTGCGTCGCTATTCTCGGCGGCGCTAAGGTCTCGGACAAGATCGAAGTCATTCAAAATCTCTCGAAGTTCGTCGACAAATTGCTCATTGGCGGCGCGATGGCCTACACGTTCCTGAAGGCGCAGGGCCTGCCCACCGGCACCTCGCTAGTCGAGGAAGATAAGGTCGAGCTCGCCAGGAATCTGCTGGCCGGGATGGGCGACAAGCTCATGCTCCCGCTCGATCATGTCGTCGCCAAGGAGTTCAAGGAAGGTGCGGAGAACCAAGTCGTAGAGACGATTCCCGACGGCGAAATGGGCCTCGACATCGGACCGAAGACCATCGAACAGTACTCGGCCGTCATCCGCGCGTCGAAAACCATTATTTGGAATGGTCCGATGGGCGTGTTCGAGAAGAAGCCGTTCGACACCGGCACGGTGGCGCTCGCCAAGGCAGTAGCCGAATCCGGCGCCGTTTCGCTGGTCGGGGGAGGGGATTCCGAGAAGGCGGTAAAGAGCGCCGGCGTCTCAGACAAGATCTCGCACATCTCCACCGGCGGCGGCGCATCGCTGGAGTTTCTCAGCGGTATGCAGCTACCCGGCGTCGCGGCGCTGAGCGAACGTTAAGCCTCAGGCTGAGGTGAAGTGGTTGGCGGCGCCTTCGGAGTCTTCATCCGGACTGCCCGCAACACGATTTCGACAGGACTCCCGCCGCGCGGTAAGAGCTGCGCGCGCGGGTAGAACCCCGTACACCAGACAAACAATACCATCTCCGGATTCTGGACCGTGAACTCGCCATCCTCGCCGGTTTCGGCCCATCCCAGGTCAGCGCCCATCACCAGCGCTCCTGCCACTGGTTCGCCCGATTCTGACCGCACTCTGCCTCTTATTTGAAAGAGCGATGGCATTCGTTCATCCGCTCATCCGCGCGCCGCCGAGAATCAGCGCCACGAGATTCCAGGCCACCAGGAGCGCAAACATGACGTTGATGCGGACTAAGGTCCTGTCGCGCCCCATGCGCCAGCACCAGATGCCCAGGCCAACGGCCAGCACTTTCACCGCGAGCAGCCCAATAAGCGGGTTCGGAGAGACGTCGATCGCGAATCTTACCAACGGGTTACCTTCCCGCACCCCAATGATCAGGAATGCAATCGTAGTCATAAAGTCGAGCAGTTGAAGGTACGAATATTGGATCAGGAGTTGATTCATCTGTGCCTCTTCCGTCAGGAATATACCCTACGAGTAAGAAAGATACCGCTCTTACTTTAGAGGTTTCTACCTAAACAAAAAAGGGTACTTCAGTACTAAGGTGGTAAACGGTCTACCCGCAACACCTGTACCCGCTCGCCCGCCTGAAACCGGCAAACCGACGGTCTAGCGCTAGCTTTCTTTCTGGTGCCCGACACCCTCCGGTTTCTCCTTCAAATCATCATTATCGTGGCCGCCGCGCGCCTCACCGCGGTACTACTGACGCGACTCGGACAGCCCGCCGTTATCGGCGAAATTCTGGCCGGAATCCTCCTCGGGCCAACGCTCTTTGGCTGGCTCGCGCCGGGCGCAATGCAGTTCTTGTTTCCCGTCGACAGCATTCGCCCCCTGAACGCCGTCAGTCAGGTCGGCCTGATCCTCTTCATGTTCCTGGTGGGACTGCGCCTGGACCTCGATCACCCGCGCGAACACCGCCGCTCCACGCTGTTTCTCTCCATTACCAATATCGCCATCCCCTTCGCGCGCGGAGCCTTGCTCGGATTCTCCCTGTACTCCCGCCTGGCGCCGCCGGGCGTGCCTGTGACGGCGTTCTCACTTTTCTTCGGCGTCGCCATCAGCATTACGGCTTTTCCCGTCCTGGCCAGAATCGTCACCGACCTTGGACTGCTGTCGCATCCACTCGGCGTGATCGCGTTGACTTGCGCTGCAGTGGACGATGCGGCGGCCTGGGTTCTGCTTGGCGCCGTGATTGCCAGCGCCTGGACCACCTTGCTTCTGTTCGTGCTTTACATCGCTGTGATCGTCGCCGCCAGACCGGCGCTTCGCCTATTCGATCCCGGACCTGACCGCTCCATCAGCCATGGCCGGCTGGCAATCGTGCTCGTGTTCGCATTGATATCGGCCGCCGCCACTGAATGGATCGGCATCCATCCGTTCTTCGGCGCCTTCTTCGCCGGCGTGGCCATGCCCAAGCGAAACGAGTTTGTGGCCGCCGTAACGGCCATGCTGGAACCCATCACCCTGATCGTGTTGCTGCCGGTCTTCTTCGCCTGTACCGGTTTGCGGATGACCGCCCGCCAAGCCGGCTTGCGGGTGTGGGCAGATCTCGCGCTCATAATCGCAGTGGCCATCGCGGGCAAGTGCGGCGGCGCTATGATTGCCGGTCGTGCGTCCGGCTTAACGTGGCGCGACGCCACCGCCCTCGGCGTGCTGCTCAATACGCGCGGATTAGTGGAACTGGTGGTATTGAACGTCGGTCTTGACCTGCACATCGTGACGCCGGCGCTGTTCTCGATGATGGTGCTGATGGCCATGGTCACTACTGCCATGGCCACGCCGCTTCTACGGGTCCTGATCCGCCCCGCTAGTCCAGCAGCCGTTCAATCGTGATCGGCAGTTCGCGTACGCGCTTGCCGGTGGCATTGAACACGGCATTCGCTATCGCCGGCGCAACACCGGTAATCGCGATCTCTCCGATGCCGCGTGCTCCCATGCTGCTGATATAGGGGTCCGGAATATTGAGGAACGTTGGCTCGATGCTCTGGATGTCCGCGTTCACAGGCACCAGGTAGTCGGCCAGGCTGGCGGTTACCGGCGCGCCGTTGCGGTGGTCATAGTGAGTCTGCTCCATCAGGGCCATACCGATTCCCTGAATAATTCCACCGAGCGCCTGACTGCGGGCCGTCTTCGGATTAATCACGCGTCCTACATCGAACACACTGACAATCCGCATCACGTGAACGCGGCCGAGATCGGGGTCCACACGCACCTTCACGAATTGGGCGCCGAAGGAGTGGAACGAGTATTGTCCCTGCTCCTTGCCCGGCTTCGCTCTGGCGTCACCCTGGATCATCTCCAGTCCCGCAGCCTTCAGGACATCCGCGAACGTCATCGAAATCGCGCCGTCGAAGCTGCTGACACGGCCGTTAGCGGCTCGCGCTTTTTGATTAAAGAGGACTGAACCCTTCGTCTCCTGGGCCAGCTGCACAATCTTCTTAATCGCGTCTTCACTGGCGAGTTTGACGGCAGGAGTAACCGATGCCGTAGTCATCGATCCGCCGGAGACGGGAGCAGGGGGAAGGCGCGAGTCGCCGAGCGCGGGATCGATCATTCCCAGTGGTAACCCCAGTGTCTCGGCCGCTACCTGCGCCATCGTGGTGTAAGTGCCGCCGCCGATATCCTGTGTTGCGCTCGCCACAGACGCTCGACCGTTGGCATGCAACCGGACCAGCGCCGCGCCCTCCATGCGGTAACCGGGGTAAGTGGCCGTCGCCATGCCGTAGCCCACCCAATAGCGGCCGTCGCGAGTGGTGCCAGGCTTGGCCGAGCGGTCCGCCCAACCCATGCGCTCGACGCCCTGCGCGTAGCATTCACGCAGGTACTTGCTTGAGTACGGCAACTTCCTGGCCGGGTCCTGAGCGGCGTAATTGCGCAACCGCAACTCCACCGGGTCGAGTTTCATGTTGAACGCCAGTTCATCCAGTGCCGATTCAATCGCAAAAAGCCCAGGACTCTCACCTGGCGCCCGCATCGGTGTCGGCGTGGCGATGTTCACCGGCACCAGTCGCTGCGTTACCTGCACGTTCGGACATGCGTAGAGGTGCGGCGTCGCAACACCGCATTTCTCGGTGTACTCGTCCACCGGTGACGTTTCGCTGAGCACTTCCTGCTTCAGCGAAAGCAGTTTGCCTTGGGCGTCGGCCGCGAGCGTGATCTTCTGGCGGGTTTCAGGACGATGTCCGCAGCCGGTGAACATCATAGGACGGCTTAAGGCGATCTTCACTGGCCGCGATACGATTTTCGCCGCTACGGCCGCCAGTGCCTGATGGGGCCACACAAAGCCCTTGCAGCCGAAGCCGCCACCCACGAATTCGGAAATGATATGGACGTCTTCGCGCGGGATGCCGAACATGTCGGCCATGCAATTTCTCGCGCCCATCACCCACTGCGTCGCGTCGTACAGGGTCAGCTTTTCGTCATCCCAGCGGGCAATCGTCGCCGAAGGCTCCATCGGATTGTGGTGCTCGATCGGCGTCACATAGGACCCCTCCACCGTGAAGGCCACCCCGGTCTGCTGGCTGACATCGCCACGCTTATATTCAACCGGCCCGAAGTCATCTCCCTTTGGTTTATAGGCAGCGTCCATCGCGCCGTCCATTGAGGTTGCAGGCGCTTGGTCGACGGTCTTAACGCTTACTAGCGCCGCGGCAGCTATGGCCTGTTCCAATGTCTCGCCAACCACCAGCGCCAGGTACTGCCCGACATAATGAATCTCGTCATCGGCGAACAGGATCCGTGCCTCGCCGAGCTTGGTCCAACTACCGAAATCGTTGGCCGGAGCCTTCAGCTTAGGAGAGTTCTCGCGCGTGATGATCGCAATAAAGCCCGGCGCCTGGCGCGCTGCAGAGGCGTCGATGGATACGATTCTGCCCTTGCCCGTTGTGCTCAACACGGGCACGCCGTAGGCAAGGTTCTCAAGTGCATAGTCGGCTGCATAGTGCGCGCCGCCGGTGACTTTGCGATGCCCATCAACACGATCGCTGGATGTGCCAATCACTGCCGTGCTCATTTCGCCCCCTCCGTAACTGTCTCGAGCGCGCGTATAACCGACCTGCGCAAGAGCGCGACCTTGAAGCGATTGTCGCGGCGCGGTACCGCCCCTTCGATCGCGGCGTCCGCCGCCTTCTGGAACAGTTCAGATGAGACGGTCTGGCCGGTGACCAACTGCTCTACCGACGTCGCTCGCCACGGCTTCGTCGCCACACCGCCAAACGCGAGACGGCACGCTCGAATCGTCGAGCCTTCCAGTTGGACCATAGCGGCGACCGAAACGAGTGCGAATTCGTACGAAGCGCGATCCCGCACCTTCAGATAATGCGACCGCCACGTGCCTGTCAAAACTGGTAACTCCACCGCCGTGATCAATTCGCCCGGCTTCACCACCGTCTCGACTTCCGGCGTGTTCCCGGGCCCGAGATGAAAGCCGGCGATGGGCACCGCCCGCTTGCCAACTGCGCCTTCAATCTCCACCGTTGCATCGAGGGCTATCAGCGCGACCGCCATATCGGACGGGTGAGCGGCGAAACAGGCGTCGCTAGTGCCTAGAATGGCGTGATTGCGGTGATGGCCGTCCTGGGCGGAACAGCCTGTCCCCGGCTGGCGCTTATTGCAAGCCCACAGCGGATCGCGAAAATAGGTACAGCGCGTGCGCTGCATCAAATTACCGCCGACGGTCGCCATGTTGCGCAATTGCGCTGACGCTCCTGCCAGGATCGCTTCCGCCAGAATCGGGTATTTCGACTTTACCTGGGCGTCGTACGCCACGGCGCTATTGGTTGCCAGTGCGCCGATGCGTAGTCCTCCGCTCTCGGTGACCGAGATTCCGGTAAGCGGAAGACGGTGGATGTCCAGCAGACGCTTGGGCGTTTCCACCTCAAGCTTCATCAAGTCGAGCAGCGTGGTGCCGCCCGCTATCAGCCGAGCGTCAGTATTTGAGGATCCGAGTATTGCGGTTTGAATATCCGGCGCAGTTGTGAATTCGAAGGGCTGCATCGCCTACGCCCTCCCCGACTGTACGGCTCGCACCGCGGCAACGATATTTGGATACGCGCCGCAGCGGCATATATTTCCGCTCATCGCCTCTCGCACCGCGTCGTCGGTCTTCTCTACCGGCTCGTCAATCAGCGCCGCGGCGGACATAATCTGGCCGGGTGTACAGTAACCGCATTGAAACGCATCGCATTCAATAAACGCGGACTGGACCGGATGCAGGGCGCCGCCATTTGCGAGGCCCTCAATGGTCCTAATGGAGTCCCCCTGGTGCATCACAGCGAGCGTCAGGCACGAGTTGATCCGCTGGCCGTTGACGTGGACGGTGCAGGCGCCGCACTGGCCGTGATCGCAGCCTTTCTTGGTGCCGGACAGGTGAAGATATTCGCGTAACGCATCGAGCAGCGTGACACGGGGATCAGCGTCGAGCGTATAAGAGCGCTCGTTGATAGTGAGTTGAAAGCGGCTCAGGGCGCACCTCGATCAGAATAATTCTTCTCTTCGATGACCGAACGGGCCGTTCTGTTTCAAAATCTCGAGTTACTTCTTTTTCTTGCGAACCGGCGGCTTGACGGGTTCAACCGGCTTGGCGGGCTCGTCTTCGGGTGGCGGCGCATCTTCCAGCTTGGTCTCCATGGTCCGGCAATCCGCTATCTGGATCGGGAATACAGACACCGCCTGCCATTTCTCGGACACACGGTGTTCGACATGATAGCTCTTGCTCGGCGCGTCGGCCCTGACACGCCAGTCAGGGTTCGCTTCTCCGGCGCGGGAGCGCTTAATCATGAGCTGACGGGCCGAGACTTCCTTCAGCGACCAGCTATCGCCGCCGGTCTGCGAGTCGTACATCTCATACCGTGAACCATTTTCATTGGGCTGCAGACGGTCGAAAATCAGCGAGCCGGTGTTCTTCGAATCGAACCAGAACTGCTGGATGATCCCGTTGCGCGTTTCCTCAAATAGCGGTCGCTGCTGCCAGATCTTGCCGCCGTCGTGTGTCACCAGCAGAAATGGATCGTGGGGACGCCCTTGTAATGACAGGCCACCGATCCAGCCATTCTCAAAGTCGATGAACTGGATCTGCTCCAGTCCCATTCCGGCAAGCCGCGCGTGAGGCTCAGTCCAGGTGTGACCGCCATCCTCGCTCGAAAGAAGGATCGAGGTCAGCGTGACGTCGGCGGTATGAAGATTGCCGGCCAGGAACATCCTGCCACCCAGCGTTTCGAGCGATGCAATCTCAAGAAAAACCGCACACGGATGCTGTGTGGTGCAAGTGAGCCCTGCCGCATCCAGATCCTCACCGGCGCAAGCGTAGGTTAGCTTTACTGCGGGAGTCTGTGCCCACAGCGCTAACGTTAGCGATAGCAGCAAAACCGCTCGGGTCAAGCCTGTATTCTAGCTCGCGGCGGATTCAGTGATTCGGATGAGTGGAAAATCGTCAGTGTGCGAGCCGGACTCGATCAGCGCCAGCAATGCCTCTCCGTCCTTATACATAAGTCCCGTGTCCACGCCCTCGAACTGAGGCCGGTACTCGCCCAGCTTGTCGAGTCCCTTTTGAAGTTGGCGGATGGCACCGATCGCATTGCCGCGCTCCTGGTGATAACAGGCCACTGCGTAGTGAATAATCGACTGCAGAAAGCGCCGGCGCGGCGCCACCTCGAACATCCACGCATCCTCCAGCCAGTCGTGACAGGCATAATACTCGCGGGTGTTGAAGAGCTCAATGCCGCGTTCCAGGTCGGGCCGCATGTTAAATTCCAGGATAGCCTTGTTGAGCTGGTGGAAGAAGAATCGCGAGCCGGAACTGCCGCCCTTAAAGCGCGCTGCTGGACCGCGTGTGAAAACTTACTCGGCCGCCAGCGGCTATGTCTTTCAATATCAGTTTGCCGGACAGCGGACTCATCCCTCGGCAGTCGAGTACGTGTTTGAGATCAGCCACGATCGCCGCGAGCGTCGTCCGGTGAGTGTGTGGGTGAGCGACGAAGCGCTGCAGTCGTGGATGCAGGCAAATGGCCGGGGCCTTACCGCGAGCGAACGCTACGCGGTCTCGAAGATCGCTCTGAGAAATGTTTTCGATGACGCGACAACGCCCGGAGAAATCGCCGAAACGATCCGCCCGGGCGCTGATGAAGTACTGACTATACTCGTGGAACTCGACGTCTAGTTGTTGTTCCCTGAAGTGGTGGGCGTGGGAGCGCCGCCACCTGCACCGCCGCGATCGCGCCGGGGCTGCGGTTTGGGCAGAGGCTTCCGCGGCAGCATTTCATCGCGCTGTGCAGTGTTATAGACGAACGACGCCACCACCGCTGCGGCCTGCATGAGGTCGCCACGCTGGATGCGATCGTAGACGTCCATATTCGAGTGGTGCGTCCGCGTACTGTATTCCACCGGATCCTGGATGAACTGGAATCCCGGAATGCCCACACCATCGAACGAAAGGTGATCGGTGCCACCCGTGTTGCGGATTGTCAGGGTCGTCAAACCCAGATCCTTGAACGGCTCAATCCATTTCTCGAAGATCGGCCTCACCATATCGTTGCCCTGAAGATAAACGCCGCGCAGTTTGCCCGTGCCATTGTCGACATTGAAATAGCCCGCGAGCTTGCCATGCTGTGTCGTCGGCTTCATCACTTCCGGATCGGCGAAATGTTCCTTCACGTAGGCGCGCGAGCCTAGCAGTCCTTCTTCTTCGCCGCTCCACAGACCCATGCGGATGGTGCGGTCGAATTTCACATCGAGCGACTTCAGGATGCGCATGGCCTCCATCATCACGGCGCTGCCCGCGGCGTTGTCGGTGGCGCCGGTGCCGCCGTGCCAGGAGTCCAGGTGAGCGCCCAGCATGACGATTTCGTCTTTCTTCTTGCCGCCTTCAATCTCGGCGATGACGTTCACCGAATCTTCAGGCTCGTCGATAATCTTCGCTTCAACGTTGACAGCCACCTTCACCGGAATCTTGTGCTCGATGAGCCGCATGATGCGGTTGTAGTGCTCCGGCGTCAGGACGATCATCGGCGGCGGGATCGGCTGTTTCTTATCCTGCGATCCGCCACCTGAACCGAATACCGTGCCGCCGTCGCCGATAGTGCCCGGCTGGATGATGAGCGCGGGTGCTTCGTCGGCCCAGAACTTCGTAAGCTTGTTCCGGAATTCGCGCATCTGTTGGAAATTCTGCGGACCGTCGCCCGGTGCGCCCTGGCGCGGACGTCCGCCGAAAGGTCCGCCAAGCCCGGGCTCCGGAGCGACAGATTCCTTCATCAGTTCGTCTTCGGTGTACCGATGGCCGTCGGCTGCCGCGCGCATCGTCAGATCCCTGGCGGCCGCGCTCAGCACAATCTTGCCCTTCAGTTTGCCCTTCCACTTCTCCATATCGGCTTCTGTGCGAATAGAGGCGATGATGGGCTCGCCAAGAACCGTCCCGTTGGTCCCAGGCGTCCAGGCCAGCGGGAAGCCGATCATCGGCGCGTACTGCGGCTCGATCAGGTGCGCTTCAAAATGCGAATAGCTCCAGCTTCGGCCGAAAGGTCCCCACTTTTCGAGCTTGGCTGGAATTGAATACTCGCCCATCTGCTTCACCACCCAGTCCGCTGCCGCGCGATAGCCGGGCGAATTGGTGAGTCGCGGACCATGCACATCCGTGAGATAAAACATGTGATCCATGACCTTGGAATTTTCGAAGGCTTCATTGCGGATCCGATTAACAATTGAAAGATCAACGCGCTCCTGCGCAATCAGCAGGAACGGAATGGCGATAGCCGCAGCCGCGGCCGTACAAAGCAGCTTCTTGTTCAGCATTTTTTTCCGTTCTTTAAAGCTTTCCCGAGAGGATAACAAATAGGGCGCCACCACGTCCCGCTGGGTTACACCTGTCCTCGGGTTTAGTGAGGCTTGGGAAGTGTGAAGTAGAATCTCGCGCCTTTGCCAGGGCCTTCGGACTCGGCCCAGACGCGGCCCCCGTGGCGCTCCACGATCGTGCGGACAATCGCAAGCCCCACGCCAGTGCCGGGAATATCGCGTCCATGCAGGCGCTTAAATGCTGCAAAAATGCGTTCGGAATACTCAGCCGCAAAACCCTGCCCGTTGTCCGCGAGCGTCACCAGCCAGTCGCTCTCTCTCTCCTGGCATTCGAGATGAATCACCGGCGCCTGATCCTCAAGCCTGTACTTGAGGGCGTTGGCCAGCAGGTTCTGCAGGACCTGCGCCAGTTGGCTTGAACTTCCCTCAACCACCGGCAGCGGCGACGCGGTAATCCCCGCCTTCGACTCCTGGATCAACTGCCGGAGATCATGCTTCACCCGATCCCAGACAAATCCTAGGGGCACGCTTTCGACAACAATCGTTTGCGCCGCGGTCACGCGCGAGAACGCGAGCAAATCCATCACCAGTTGGCGCATCCGGCCGGTGGCGTCGACGATATGTCCGATGTAGCCATCGGCATTCGCGTCGAGCTGTCCCCGATATTGCCGTTCGAGCAGCTGCGAAAAGCTACCAATGGTGCGGAGCGGCTCCTGCAAGTCGTGACTGGCGACGTAGGCGAATTGTTCCAGCAGCTTGTTCGAGGCCGCCAGATCCTCGTTGGCCTGCTTCAGCTTTTCCTCGCTGCGCTTCTGGTCTTCTGTGTCCCAACAAGCGCCGAACCACCGGATGATGGGGCCGTCCATCTCTCTCATGGGCACGCTGCGTCCATGAAACCAGCGATAGGTTTGGTCCTTCAGCCTAAAACGAAATTCGCAATCGAAATCCGCAACGCCAGCCAGCGACTTTGACCAGCATTCCACCACGGCTTCGCGATCGTCCGGATGGATCACGGTCAGCCAGCCATCGCCAACCATGCCGTCCAGGCTCGCGCCGAGTTGATCCAGCAGTGAATCGCTGACGTAGTCCCAGCCCGCCACCGTACTCGTGAACAGTCCCGCGGGAACGACATGATTGATGGCGCGCAGCCGTTCTTCGCTGTCGCGAATCTGCTGATCCGCCTCTCGGCGTTCGTGAATATCAGTGGCCGTCGCAACCCAGCACTCCAAACCGCCGCCGGCATTGCGAATCGGAATTACCGTGACCTGAAGCCACCGGTACACGCCATCGTGACGGCGAAAGCGAAATTCATCGCCCTCACCGATCTGGTCAGCCTGCATCCGCAACCATGCTGCTTGAACACGCGCCATATCTTCCGGATGGACCACCTCAAGCCACTCGGCGAACGTCAATTGCGTTCTCCGGAAGAACTCCCGCCACGCGCGGTTGCCGAAGGTCGACAGTCCGTCCGGCATCAACTGCGACACCATGTGCGGAAGATTCTCAGTGAGCGCACGGTACCGCTCTTCACTGGCCCGAAGCGCCTCCTGTGCGGTCCGCTCGGCCGTAACATCCACCGTTAGCCCGATCATCCGCACCGGCTCGCCCGCGCCATCGTAGAAAACCGTGGAGGTGTCTTGCACCCAGCGCCAAGAGCCGTCATGGTGGCGGATCCGATATTGGTTGGTGAGCGTTGCCGGTGAACCCTCCAACCCATGTCCGGCGGTACGTTGTTGGACTGCCAGATCGTCGGGATGAACCAGTTGCCACCATGCTTCTGGAGTTGGGGCGACCTGCGCGGCTGGATAGCCGGTAAGTTCTTCAACGCCGCAGATGCGGTCCACCCGGCCCTGTCGCCAATCGTAGTCGTAGACCAGCGCCCGTGTCGCCGCCACCGCCACCCTAAAGCGTTCGCGCGCGGTTTGAAGTTCGTCCCGGTAGCGCTGCCGTTCAGCCGCGTCGATTGATGCTTCAAAAACCGCCGCCAATCCGCTGCCCACCGGTGTGGCTCGGACGTTATAGAGCTTTCCGAAAAGTTCTATCCGGGCCGCTGAAGCGCTTTTCCCGTCCTCAAGAACGCGGCGGTATAGCGCGTCGAGTTGCTGTGCGGACGCGCCGTCGAACACTGCCTCAACAGTTTGACCTCTAAAGTCATCCTGCGCACGCGATGCCCATTCTGCGAGCGAAGCACTCACTTCGAGATGTTTTAAGTCGTGGTCGAGGCGAGCGAAACCAAGCGGAGCACCAATATCGTAGCTCCCCTCCACCCGGCTCAATTCCGCTTCAAGCTCGTTGATGCGCTGCCGCAGAGCGGAAACTTCGGATGCAGTGACAGAATTCATCCAGCCGGCGAGACCTGTTCTTTAGTCTATAGGTCCGGTGCTGTCCCGCGCTAGCAGGCTACAATTCAAGCAAGCAGCCTTGAAGATTACAATCTCGAAGGAAAACTATCTGAAGACCATCGCCGAAGCCGAGAGCGAAGGCGAAGTGGTGATAGCGGCGACGCTGGTCCGCTGGCTCAACGTCAGCGCTCCGGCTGTCACGATGGCAATCCGCCGGCTCAAACGCGACGGCATGATAGGAGTGGACCGCGAAGGTCACATCACGCTCACTGCCGGAGGACGCGAGATCGCCAACCGCCTGATCCACCGCCATCACCTCATCGAACGAATGCTCACCGAAGTCTTCGACATGGAGTGGTACAAGGTCCACGACGAGGCTGAGCAGATGGAACACGCCGTGAGTGGCGAGTTCGAACGTCTGTTAGTTGAGAAGTTGGGATCGGGTGGTGCTTGTCCTCACGGTAACTTCGTCGGCATGGACAGTCCGTCTGACCGCCGTCGCCGCGGGTGGAAACCGTTAGCCGAAATGGATAAGCCGTCACAAGTGGTCAGCGTGTTCGAGCGCGACCGCCAGTTGCTGGAATATTTGAACGGCTTGGGGATCCGGCCCGGCGTCACCATCGCCCTCTGCACTCGCAACTACGACGATACGCTCACACTCCACATCGCCGGCCGCCAGGTTCAATTGGGGAAGTCGGCGGCCGATAAAGTCTGGATCGCCTGAGCCCTGCACACAGAAAAAGCCCGGTCGGATGAAACCGGCCGGGCTCTTGCTGGTCAAATTGTCGCTGGGTTACAGGTGGGAGTCGAGCATCTTCTGAACGTCGCCCTTGCCCAACGTTCCAACATGATGCTGCACAAGCTTGCCGCCCTTAAACAGCAGGAACGTCGGGATGCTGCGCACCTGATAGCGCATCGCCGTCTGTCCGTTCTCATCCACGTTCAGCTTGCCGATTTTGGCTCGCCCGTTGTACTCTTCAGCCACTGCGTCGATGGTCGGAGTCATCGCGCGGCAAGGTCCGCACCATTCCGCCCAGAAATCCACTAGCACAGGAACCTCAGCATTGAGGACGTCCTGATCAAACGTTGTATCGGTAAAAGTCAGCGTGTTTTGACCGGCCATTTCTTCGTCTCCATAGCGTTAGATGCTCTACACTTCAGGTGGGATTCAGGCTGCCCGTAACTGCTGATACAAGGCCACATACTCCCGGGCTGAAGCGGCCCAGGAAAAGTCCTTTTGCATCCCGTGGCGCATCATGGCCTTCCAGGAACCAGGTTTGCCATAAGCAACCAGCGCGGCCCTGATTGCGCCGAGCAGCGCTTCCCCCGAATACGGGTTAAACTTGAACCCCGTTTCCTCATCAATCGTATCATCCAGGCCTCCGGTGGCGCGAACCACCGGAACGGTCCCGTAGCGCAGGCTGTAAATCTGATTGAGCCCGCACGGTTCATATTGGCTCGGCATCAGGAACAGGTCCGCGCCTCCTTCAATCAGGTGAGCCAGCGGATTGTTGTAGCCGGTTCCTATGCCTACACGATCCGGATGCGCATCCCGCAGACTGGCAAATAGTTGCTCGTAACGCGCCTCGCCAGATCCGAGCACTACCAGCGCGATGTCTTCGTTCATCAACTCGCCGGCGATTTCGGCAATCAGGTCGAAGCCCTTCTGCGCGGCCATCCGCGACACAATGCCGATTACCGGACGATTCATGTTCTCCGCCGGTAGACCTACGCGTTCGAGCAGTTCCTTCTTACAGGCGCGCTTCCCCGCCAAATCGGCTTCGTTATAATGCACCGGCAGGAAGGCGTCGGTTTCAGGACTCCACTCCGCGTAATCCACGCCGTTCAGGATTCCCGACAACACGGCTGACCGCGACCGCAACAGGCCGTCCAACCCGAAGCCGTACTCCGGCGTCTGGATCTCGCGCGCATACGCTTTGCTTACGGTGCTGATGGCGTCGCTGTACACGATGCCGCCCTTCAGCAGATTCACGTCGCCGTAGTATTCCATCAGATCCTGGCGCATCACCGTTGCGTCGAGTCCCATGTCCGCCAACTCGTGCGGACCGAAGCGTCCCTGATAGCCAAGATTGTGAATAGTGAACAGCGTCTTGATGCCCATGAAAGTCGGGTCAGACGAAGCAGTGCCGTGCAGATAAACAGGGACCAGGCCTGCCTGCCAGTCATGTCCATGAATAATGTCGGGCCTGAAAACCCGGCGGACCGTTTCGAGCGCGGCGCGGCACAAACCTGCAAAACGTATGTGATTGTCCGGGAAGTCGACACCCTTGGAGTTATAGATGCCGTCCCGGTCAAAGAGGGCGGGGCAGTTGACGAAGAGGTAGGAGACGCCTTTTAGGACTACCCGATCGATCGCGCAGGCGAACGTCCGGTTGCCGACGCGCAACGGCAATTCGTGATAAATCCGCTCAGGCTGAAATAGCTCGACGGACCGGTACTTCGGCAGCACTACTGCCACCTGCTCGCCCAAGGCGGCCAGCGCCGGAGGCAGTCCACCCATAACATCCGCCAGTCCACCCGTTTTTACGAAGGGTGCCGCCTCTGAAGCCACCATCAGTACACGCGACATGCCCTCTCATCATAACGGCTGCAGGTTGCGGCGAGGCTGTCACTTCGCGCGGAACTTGTGCACGGTCTCGATGGTCTTGCCGTCGGGTCCAATGGACTTCTCGACGGTGTCGATCGCCAGAACCTTCACGATCGCAACGTCCATCGAATTGAAGAATGAGGAGGAGTACTTCAAGGGAGGAACCTGCGCCTTGCCGTCCACCGCGTAGTCCTGAATCGGAACGTCATTGCGGGTTTGCGTTGCCTTGACGTGATCCGCGGTTTCAAACGTCATGGTGACGTCCATCTTCTTGGCGGCCAAATCAGCGGGCGCGACGTTGGATGCCACCACCAGCACGCCGACGCTGTGCATTTGTAGGCCGATCACGTTCTCAGTCGGATTGACGCGTATGGAGAGCCGTGAAGGCGTACATGTCGCCCCCGCAACGCAATCCCGACCCTCTTCGAAGGTCATGGCAGTCCAGGAAAGGCCGGGGTTGGGAGGGGGCGGATCCGGCTTGGGTTCCTGCGCCCCCGCGGCGCAGGCGAGCATCACCACCAACAACAATTTCACCCTGAAAACCTCTCGATCACTACCATCTTCCCTATGTATCGGCCGAAATTTCAACTTGCCGCGTGCCAGTGCGACAGCGCATCCTGGAGCGCGTCCAGAATCATCTGCGAGTCTGCATTCCGCCGCTCCACCGCCGTCATCAGCCTGTGATACGCGTCCCGGATCTGGGCTCGCTCCACCGGGTTGAACGCATACTGCGGCGATCCCTTGGATCCTCTTGGACCCGTCGGCCTCAGACTCGCCTCCAACTCCTGCACCAGGGCTTCGAGTTCACGCGCCGGATAGACGCTTTGATTGGCTTCGAGCAGGTCGACGAGGATGATCAATCGTCCGCGGAGTAAGTTGAATTCAGTCATGGTTCATGGCCGGTGGTGCTCCTCCGGGCCCTAAAAATTGCCTGAACCAGGCCCCGTCTGCCGCACGTTCGATCCATTTTATATCAGCCGGCAAGGGTCACGAAAAAAACTCAAAATTTCCTGATACCGATTTCCACGGTTCGCGCATTCCAGTGTGAAGCCAGAAAAGCTGGCAAATCAAACCAAAGGAAATTGAAAAACATGATTACCCTATTGCTCTCGTTTGCACTCACCCTGACCACACTTACCCCGACCGTCCCCGCGCCGGCGCCTGCCCCCGGTCCCGCAGCGACTGCACCTTACGTCCCGAAGTGCCCGTGTGACATCGGCCACAAGTCCTGGTAGGTTTTCGCCACTCGGGGCGAATGGCAACGCCGCACGCCGGCCGCCCCGAAAAGGCATAATAGAGTTCGAAGTATGCTGTCAACAGCGGAGATTAACCGGTAAATTCTGAATTTGCCGGCGAACCAGGCAGGTGGACGCCCGGTTCGAGCCGCTACAAGGGGATCAATGTCGGAAGTAGATGTACCGGTCCTGTCGCCGGAAGCGCTCGAGCGAATTGAAACTGCCGAGCGCGTCGCCCTCGCTCACTATGACAGGGAGCGTGCGCCATTCTTCCCGAACAATCCCGCATTCTCCTTCGTGCCTGACGACATCATCAAGGCCCGTGCAACCACCATCGACTACATCCGGCAGTACGCCCAGGCAATCGCCGGCGCGCACATCGGCGAATACGCAGTCGGTGGAACCCCAGCTCTCGACAAAGAAGCCGCCCGCCGCATCAGTGACCGCATCCAGACGCTGACCGATACTCTCTGGTTCGGCTACAACACCGCCCTGTTCACCGCCCCCTCGTACTGGCGTTACGCCGTATTCGCGACCGAGCGCCCCGCGACGATCCCCGACGGTCACGAATGGTCCGAAGTCTGGCGGTCTCTGACCACCACGGGCGGACCTTTTGAGCAACTCCGCCACTCCTATCAGCGTGCGATTTGTGAAGTTGTGGACGGCATCTACGAACGCGTAGCCCCCACGCCAGTCAGCGCCGCGGATCGAATCAGCAAGTAGGTCGTTGGGGCCGCTCGTTCCAGCGCGAGGGCGAACGAGCCTCGAGCGCTAGCTACCTCTTTTTTGCGAAGGGAATTCTGAGAGGACGCAACACATGCACTGGTCAACCCTCCGCCACTCGAGTTCGAAGAAACGCCGGCGATAAACGATTGCCGGGGTGGCCGGGCTTCAAAATGATTTGATGTACATCGCGCTCTCGAACGACGATGCGTGCGGCGCGGTAATGAGCGGCGCTGCGCTCCATCAGGAATCTCGGCTGGAAGAGGTTTGCCTTGGGCGTTCGAGTCGAGATTAATTTCGGAGGGCCATCCGTCCGCGGCGACAACATGTCATAAACAGATTCTCGGCCCGTATCGAAGCAGTCTTTATATGGTGGAACCATTGCGAAGCTGCCGCTAGCAGAGACGCTTTCGCAAAGTCCTCTCAGAATTGTATGATTATCACGCGATGTGTGAGCCATGCAAATCGCTTCTGACCTGGTGCGGAAGAGGGCAAACCTTCTGTTACGATGGGCCGGTCGTTACAGGCGTGGTCATTCGATACGGAGATCAGTTTCGCTGGTCAGCTACCATCGACCGCTCCGCCTACTCGCATTTGCTCGCGAAGTTCGCGCGCAGGGAAGTTCCCATCGGGACCTCCGAGGATATCCGCTGAGGACAGCGTTGGCGCATGGGTTAAGGCAAAGGTCAACCGGAGAGGCTTAATGCCGCATATCGGCGGGATCCTCGTCGCTTAAGGTTACGCGGCGAAGGTCAAAACCGGGACGCATTCGCGTCACTCGATAAGTCGGACAATCCCCTAACTGGGATCCGCCGCCAAGCCCAGCGGAAGCTATGGAGGTAGTGTAGGACGTCGGATCGAGGAGGGAAAGAAGGTCTTGTTGGGGTCGAATGATTCCGCCGACCCGAGGAGAATTCGGGTTAGGTGATGGTGAGCGCGGTGGGAATCGAACCTACAACCTACTGATTAAGAGTCAGTTGCTCTGCCAGTTGAGCTACGCGCCCCTCGGTGGGAACATTTCGATATTACCATCGTAGTGCGTTCGTCGTCTACTTTTGAATGGCGGCATTCGCATCAATCGACGCCGCCGCGATCTGCGCGATGTCGAGTAGCTTCGGCGCGCCCTCGCCCATCGTGCTGAACGCGTCGCGGAACATCGTGTTGCAGAACGGACAGGCCGCCCCTACCACCGACGCGCCTGTCGACGCCAACTGCTCCGCGCGCTCCACGCTCACACGCTTGCCTGACTCCTCGCCGAGAAACGCCAGTCCGCCGCCCGCGCCGCAGCAGAAACTGCGTTCGCGCGAACGCTCGGCCTCCACCACATTCCCGTAACGGCCCACCACCTCGCGAGGCTCATCGTAGGTGCCGCGGTATCGCCCCAGATAGCAGGGGTCGTGGAATACGATCTTTTCGCTGCCGCCGCCCGACGGCAAGCGGTCGCGATGACGCGCCATGAATTCGCTGTGATGCTCCACCGGGGGCGCCTCGCCGAATTCCTTCCAGTCCACCGACATGGTCCTCACGCAGTGCGGACAGATGGAGACGATCTTCTTCACGTTGTTCTGTTTGAAATTCTCGAGATTCTGTTCCGCCAGTTGCTGGAACACCAGGTCGTTGCCCAGGCGCCTTGCCGAGTCGCCGGTACAGCGCTCCTTCTTCAGGACGCCGAACGACGTGCCCAAGTGCTGCATCACGCGCGCGAAGGAAGAAACAATCTCGCGCCCCTGCGGATCGTACGACCCCATACAGCCCATCCACAGCACGTACTCCTGCGTGCCGTCGTAAATCGGCCAGCCTTGCTTCTGAATAAACTTGTCGCGATCCGACGACGAAAAACCCATAGGATTTCCGTTGCGCTCGAGATTGAGGAAGAGCTTATTACCGTAGTCGTCTTCCCACTTGCCGGTGTTCACCGCGCCGCGCCGCAGCCCGATGATGATGGGCAGATGCTGCACACCCACCGGGCACTGATTCTCGCACGCGCCGCAGGTGGTGCATTGGAACGCCGCCTCGAGCGATTCGTGCTTCCCAATCAGCGGCTCCTCCGACCCGGGACCGAATTCATTCAGGTATCCGCGAATGCCTAGCGCCACTTCCTTCGGGTTGAGTAGCTTTCCTGTGAGATTGGCCGGGCAGTGCTCAGTACAGCGTCCGCACTCAACGCACGAATAGGCCTGCAACGCCGTGATGTTCGTCAGGTCCTTCCCCGTGTCGAGACCGAAATCCTCGTCTCCCACCAGCGGCGGGATCTGGCTGAACTGCTCGCGCTTGAGGAAGACCGTGATCGGGCTCATCAACAAGTGCAGGTGCTTGGTGTGGGGCAGCAGCGGCAGGAAGATGAGCAGCGCCAGCGTGTGAGTCCACCAGTTGAGATGGCCGGCCACGCCCTCCTCGCCTAGCGGGAAGCGCAGCAGGTAGGTCACCATCAAGGTGAAAATCAGAAATGCGATGAAGCCGGATTCAACCGAGACATGGTCGCCGAGCCATTTGGGACGGATGATGAAGCGGCGAATGAAAAGGCCGGCGATCGACACTGCGACGGCGACGCCGAAGAAGGCCGCGAGTCCAAAATAGAGCCGCCCAAACACGCTATCGTCGGAGAGCAGCGGCCAGCCGAAACCGCTCAAAAAATGGTTTGTCGTAACCAGGCCGAAGGCGCAAAAGCCCCAGAATACGAAGGCGTGGGCAATGCCCGGCAGCGGACGGTGGCGAATTACCTTCGCCTGAAGCATCACTTCCCAGATGAAGACGCCGGTGCGGCGGCCAATGTCCGAAACGCTGTAGCCGGGCTCAGGTTTCGCCTTGACGATGCGTTGAAGAACCGGAAGAAGCCGCCGCAGAAATAGGGTGGCCGACGTGATAATCAGTACTGCAAACAGCACTTTTTCGATCGGGGAAAGTGTCAGCATGACGCCTGGAGTTTCAGCGTAACATGGCCGCCGGAAAGCGTATTGGGCGAAGCGCTACTTTAAGCCATAGCGGCGCAGCTTCGAGTACAGCGTCGTGCGGTCAATATGCAGAATGCGTGCCGCCTTGGAGATGTTGCCGGAGGTGTCGTGGAAGACGTGTTCGACGTGCGCACGCTCCACTTCCTCGAGCGACCGTCCGTTGGCCGTGGCCGCATTGGCGCGCTGAAACTGAAATGGGAAGTCCGTCGCGTCGAGACGGTTGTCGCGGCGCATCACCAGCGCCCGCTCTACTGCATTCTCGAGTTCACGAACGTTGCCCGGCCACTCGTAGTCGATGAGCTGTTCCAGGGCTTCGGCGCCAAGTACTGGCACGGTGCGGTTCATCGTGCGTGAGAAACGCTGCAGGAAGAAGTCGAGCAACAGCGGGATGTCTTCCTTGCGCTGGCGCAGCGGCGGCAGTTCAAGCGAAACCACGTTGAGACGGTAGAACAGATCGGGGCGGAAGGTGCCGTTGGCCACCATTCCCGTCAGGTCTTTGTTGGTGGCGGCGATACACCGGAAATCCACCTTGACCGTCTGCCCTCCGCCCACGCGGACAATCTCGTGCTCCTGCAGGACACGGAGCAGGTCGGTTTGAGTCTTCAAGCTGATGTCGGCGATCTCGTCGAGAAATACCGTGCCGCCGTCGGCCAATTCAAACTTGCCTTTTTTGCGCAATTGCGCTCCAGTAAAGGCGCCGCGCTCGTGACCGAAAAGCTCGCTCTCGAGCAGGGTCTCGGTGAGTGCGCCGCAATGAATGGTCACCATCGGCATGTGGCGCCGCGGACTGGAGGCGTGAATGGCGCGCGCCACCACTTCCTTTCCTGTCCCGCTCTCGCCGGTGATGAGGACCGTAGCGGGTGTCGGCGCAACCATCTCCACCAGTTCGATCACCCGCTTCATCCCCGGACCGTTGCCGATGAGTTGAGTTGCGGGGAAGACCTCGGAGAGGCATTCGCGTAGCTGGACGTTCTCGATCTTGGCCTTGCGGTGTTCAAGCGCCTTCTCGACGATATGAGAAAGCTCGTCGGGATCCACAGGCTTGGTGAGATAGTCGTATGCGCCTTGCTTGAGCGCATGGACAGCCGTGTCGATGGTGGCGAAACCCGTCATGATGATGGACACGATCTCGGGGTCCACCTGGCGTATTCGCCGCTGGAGTTCGATGCCGTCCATGCCGGGCATTTTCAGATCGATGAGGGCGAGATCCCACCCCTCTTTCTCCAGAACTTCGAGCGCATCGCGCCCCGACGATACCCCTCGCGTCTCATAATCCTCGGTGGCAAACCACTCCGTAAGCGATTCACGCACGACTTCTTCGTCGTCGACGATAAGGATCTTCGCCCTGCTCATAGATGACCTCTTTCGCTCAACATCTCTTCCTTGGCTTCCGCCACATCACTGACAATTGCCGGCCTCGCGTGGCCCGGCTCGCCGCCCTTGGTCTCCACTACGCCTTTGACGGGAAGAGTAATTGTGAAGCGGGCGCCCTTTCTGGCCTCTGACTCCACAGTGATCTCGCCGCCATGCTGCGCGATGATTCCGTGGGCGATCGCCAGACCCAAGCCTGAGCCGTTAGTCTCGGCCTTGGTTGTGAAAAACGGTTCGAAAATGTGCGGCATGGCTTCAGCCGCTACGCCTGCGCCGGTGTCTCCAACGGTGACTACGACGTGTTCATTGCGGCTGAGGCTCGAGATCGTCATCGTGCCGCCGTTGGGCATGGCTTCCATCGCATTGACGACTAGTACCAGCACCACTTGTTGCACCTGGCCCTCGTCGCAGATCAAATCCGGCAATGCCGGATCGAGTGACTGCTCGAGTTCGATGCCTTGTAGCGACAGCCTGTGACGAACCACGGCAATCGCCCGTTCGATGATCACGTTCAGCTTATAGGCGGCAACTTCGTGAGGCGCCTGCCTGGCAAATGCCAGGAGGTTGCGGACGATGTCACCGCTCCGGCGGCTTTCACGCTCAATCACGTTGAGCTTGTCGCAGAGACGCTCACGGTCGTCTGGTGGAAGGTCACTCGCCCGAACCTGTTTGTTCGCCAGGCGCGCATAGGTGAGCACGCCGAACAGCGGGTTGTTCAACTCGTGCGCCACCGTGGCGGCAAGCTTTCCGAGCGATGCCATCTTCTCGCTCTGAATCAGAGAATTCTGAGTTCGCTCGATGAGTTCTCGCCGAGCCTTTTCCAACTCGGCCGTCATCTTGTTAAAGGAAGTGGCCAGTTCACCCAGTTCGTCGCGCGATTCATCCGGCAACCGGTAGCTCAGGTCGCCGCCCGCTACGCGCTTAGTGCCGGTCTTCAGTTCCTTCACGCGCCGGTGAACGAAGCGGAAAACGAAGGCGACGCTCGCGATGGAGATCAGCAGCAGCGCCAGCATGGTGAAGCGGGCGAGCTGATTCTGCTGGGTTGCCAGTTCGCGATCGATGGAAGCAAGCGAGAGGTGAGTATCGATGGTACCGAGAATCTTTTGTGTCGAGGGATGCTCGTGGCAAGCCGCGCTGGCACAGTTGGGCTGGTTGAAAATCGGGCGTTCTACATTCAGTTCCCGTTCACCGTTGGCCGTCTTTCCAATCTGGGCGGTGACAGCAGGGCGGGGAAGTTCGGGCATCTTTGTCCCGATCTCGGCCGCGTTGTTCGAGTACTTTATGAAACCGTCCCGGTTGGCGATTCGGATGCGGTTTATTCCGGGCTCACTGCCGATGTCGGCTACCGTGCGCTCAATGGCGTCGCGATCGTTGCGCATCATGTGATAGCGCGTGCTGCGCTGAATCAGATCGCTGATCGAATCGGCTTCCTGACGAAGGAGAGCTTCGGTGTGCGAACGATGCATGCGGAGGTTCAGCACGCCAAAGACAAGAAAGATCGCGCCCGTAGAGACAACCAGGTAGGCGGCCAATCTAACGGCCAGGCCCGATCTCAGGATTCTCGTCACACTGAACATACCGGGACGTTGTCAGCGACAGCCGCCTCTTCGTGCGCTGTCTGAACTACGACGTCCTCACTCTCCTCTGCCTCAAACACGGGCAAATACTTTGCCGCCAAACGGAAGATCAGGAAGCCCATCGCGATGATGCAGAGCGTCACGGTAAACTCGCTCCACTTGGGCAGGTAATGCACGCCCGCCGCTGCTTCCATGCCGATGATGCTGATGTTCAAACGATTGGCGACAAAACCGAACATTACAAACAGCGCCGAGATGTACAGGGCTGTGGGGCGATTGCGTACCGCGCGCTGCGACAGCAGCACCATGCCGGTAAAGAAACAGCCGATCTCAAGCCAGAACATGTAAGTCTCCATGCGCGGAATCAGCAAGAGGTTGAACACCTCCCGATGGCGCATATCGACGAATCGTAGAACCAGATAGACGGCCACAGAGACGGAAAGAATCCGGCCCATGTGCGACATGAGCGAATGGTGCAACTCGCGGTGGAAGGCGCGGCTGGAATGCCACGATTCGAAAATCGTCATGGCCATACCTACACAGATGGCTGACAGGAAGAAGAAAACCGGAAGGAAAGGCGTATACCAGAGCGGATAAAGCTTGGTTGGGACGATCAGGTAGAAACTGCCAAGGGAAGATTGGTGAAGCGTCGAAAGGATCACACCCAAAATGACAACCGGCACTGAGATAGCCGTCAGCCATTTGCGGGCAAAGTGCCAGCCGAATTTCTCGCAGACCGCGGGGAAGAATTCGAGCGTCAGCACGGTGTTGTACAGCATCATGCACCAGGCCACCTCAAACATCACCGAATGAGGATTCCACATCACCAGCGGATGCCAGATGCGGTCGGGCCGGCCGAGATCGAACATCAGGCCGAAGACCACCAGCACGTAACCGAGGTAAGCCGTCAGGATGGTGGGCCGCAGGATAGGCTTGTATCGCTCGATATTGAAGATGTGCACCACGGCGACGATACTGAAGCCGCCGGCCGCCAGACCTACTCCGCAAAGAATGTCGAAACCGATCCAGATGCCCCACGGAAACTTGTCGCTGAGGTTCGTGGATCCGGCGAGTCCGTAGACGACTCTCAGATAGGTGGCGTACACGCCAGCCAGCATGAGCAGCGCGAATACGACGCGCCAGACCGTTATCTTTGGCAATTTCACCGGCCGGCCTCCTTCTTCGGAGCTTTCACTACGGCTTCTTCCTTGGCAACGGCTTCGCGCCGGTGTGTGAGCCACCAGATGCCGCCCAGCATGGTGGCGCCAACGCTGCCCACATCCGGGACAAATCGCAGGGCACGCCAGGTGAGGGCCGGAAGCGGTTCAAGCGGCAGGTTCGTGCGTAATCCAATCTGCTCGAAAGGCACGGCTGACAGATACAGCACCGAGGTCCCGCCTACTTCACGGATGCCGTAGATCCGGTCGTAATATTCGCCCGGTTTCGCCGAGATCCTGCGCCTCGCCTCGGCAATCAAATCCTCGCGCTGGCCGCAGGAAGTTGCGCCGGTGGGGCAGGCTTCGGTACAGGCAGTGGCAAGTCCCTTTGTTTGGCGCTCGATACACATGTTGCACTTGCGGACACGGGGCGTCCGGCTGGTCCACTCGTAAGTCGGTACTCCAAAAGGACAGGCCTGCATGCAGTAGCGGCAGCCCATGCACCGGGTCTCGTCATAAGTCACCGGACCGAGCGGCGACTTCTGGAGGGCCTTCACCGGGCAAACCGACGCGCACGTCGGATCCTCGCAGTGCATGCAGAGGCGGCGGCTATAACGCTCGCCGTGGGTTTCAATGGCCGTCAACTTGTGTGCCGAGATGTACTCTTCAGCGGCTACCTTATCGTTGTAAGGCATCCCCCATTTTTTGGTGCAGCCTTCTTCACAGGCCTTGCAACCGACGCACATCGTGCTGTCATAAAGGATTGCAAAGGACATAATAAGATCCTTTTCTCTTGCTAGTATATCCGACTGTTGAGAATTTCACCAGTAAAATCAACGGCAGTACTAACGTTCGTTGACGGCAATGACGTTTGCTACCGGGCGGGAGGCGCGCCATTCACGAATCTCTTCACGCATCCAAGTGCGAACGATCGACCGTGGGAGCAGGTTGCGCTCAACGAGTTCGGGATCCGGCATGTTGACTTTTACCAGCCAGCCCTTGCCGTAGGGATCTTTCAACAGTAGTGAGGGATCGCGCATCACTTCGGGGTTGATCTCGGTGACTTCGCCTTCAGCCGGCGATACGAGTTCGAAGCGCTCGGTGCCGCTGATGAGCGTAAACGCCTTCTGACCCTGACGGACCCAACGGCCGGGCTGAGGGATTTCGATGTTGTCAATCACGCCGAAGTGCTTTGCGGCCAGACCATCGGCGCCGACGCGCACGAATTTCGCCCGCTCTACAGTAAGCCAGGTGTGGCCTGGATGATATCGGAGTTGATCAGGAACCGCGATGCCGTCGATAATGGCTGAACTCAGAAGTTGCGGCCCTGCCGGAGCCGCCTCTTGGGTTGTCGCTACGGTCTGCTGCTTTCGATTCAGGAACAGATCGATGAGAATGAATGCCAGGAATGTGCCGAGAACTAGGATTACGGTCATTTTATTTGCCTTGCCTTTCCACATTCCTTAAGGGCATTTGGAGCGCCATCGCGTAAGTTGTTAGTTACACTCGTTATTGGGTTGATCGGCGAAGCGTTGACCGTTGAGGTCCTCAACACGGCTTGTTGCGGTAACCATCGCAACCCCTCTGGTTACATCAGTTAGCTCGGGTGTATAGTTCTGCGACGGCACTGATGAGTAACACTGCAAAAACGGAGGTCCGATGCGCTTCTTGATGTCAGGTGCGGCCGGTTTTATCGGTTCTCACCTAACAGACCGGCTTTTGGCGGACAATCACCGCGTGGTCGGGATCGACAACTTCATTACCGGCCAAGCTCGCAACCTGGCGCACTTGAAAGGAAATGCCGCCTTCGAGTTCGTTGAAGCGGACGTGTGCCGGCCGATCGATGTGACGGGTCCCTTTGATGGCGTCTTGCACCTGGCGTCGCTCGCCAGTCCGGTCGATTATCTGAAGCATCCTATCGAAACTCTGGAGTCCGGGTCGACTGCAACGCGCAATTTGTTGGAGATTGCCCGTAGGGATTCTGCACGGTTCCTGTTGACTTCCACCTCAGAATGCTACGGCGACCCCGCTGTCCACCCGCAGGTAGAGACCTATTGGGGAAATGTGAATCCCGTTGGGCCGCGATCCTGCTATGACGAGAGTAAGCGGTTCGCCGAGGCCATGACGATGGCTTTCCACCGGACCCATGGAGTGCGCACCAACATCGCGCGTATCTTTAATACATATGGTCCGAGGATGGCGCTGAATGACGGCCGTGTCGTACCCGCATTCGTCGACCAGGCTCTGCGTGGCGAACCGCTGACCGTATTCGGCGAGGGCCTGCAGACCCGGAGTTTCTGTTATATAAGCGACTTAGTGGAGGGACTCTGCCGGTTGATGGTGAGCGACGAGCGATACCCGGTGAACCTCGGCAATCCGATTGAGTGGCGGATCCGGGATTTCGCCGAGCATATTCAAAAGCTGGTTGGCGTCAAGACGTCGCTAACCTATCAGCCGCTGCCGCAGGATGATCCGCGACAGCGCCAGCCGGACATAACGAAAGCCAGGCAGTTGTTGGGATGGGAACCGATGGTAACCCTGGACGAGGGCCTACAGAGGACAGTCGAGTATTTTCGTCCGCTGGTGAGTGCGGCAGCCACCGCCGAAGCTATCCGACCTTAGAAGTTGGCACCGTCGGTACAGGCTTCTGGGGCTTCGGTGGCGGGGCGGCCTCGGGTTTCGCCGCAGCCTCTGGGTCCTTGGCCGGTTCTTTAGCCGGTTCGATGCGTGCCGGAGCCGGTTGGACGAAGCGGCCAGCTCGAAGATCGGTTTGACGAGCCTTCTGGTAGGCTTCTATCTCTGCCAGAACCGGACCAATTACGTAGCCTTCAATGGTGGAACCGTCCCGGGTGAGGCGGACTTTGAAGCAGGTTTGGGTTCCTCCGGCCAGGGAGGAAATGACTTTGACGGTCTCGCCTTTCTTTAAGGTGGTGACCGCCGCCGCCGATTCGTCGCAGAACTCGTGGACGGGGATGGGCGCGGAGACCGGCTGGTCGATCATAAGCTTGTATCGGCAGATCGCCAGCCGGCCTTCACGCGGGAGAAAGACTGAAGCGATATTACTTAGGAATTTTCAGGACTTGTCCGGTCTTGATCTTATTGGGGTCGCTCAACTGGTCGCGATTCGCCTCAAAGATCTTCATGTACTGACCGGGAGAGCCATAGATATTCTGGCTGATGGTGGACAGCGAGTCGCCGGGTTGAACGATGTAGTTCTGGAGCATTCCGCCCGCGGCCGAACCTGCCGCGCCCGACGCTCCGCTGTTGGCGTCCGGTTTCGCCGGGATGCCGGCGGAAGAATTGACGGTCAGGTCCAGTGTCAGATCCGGATATTTCGGGTCGACCCGCTTGATGGCGTCCCATATCTTGTTCTTCACATCGTCAGAGGGCGCTTCACCCTGTACAAACAGTTTGCCTCCCTGTATATGGACGTGGGCAAGCCGGACGCCGCTTTGCTGGATCAGACTCAGGACGGAATCGTATTTCTGTTTTAGTTGTTCTAGAGTTTGTTCAGCCATTCGTTACCTCTGGGTCATAGACCTTCGAGGTACTAGAAGGTTTCAGGGTAACAGGGCCGCGATCCGGTCCATCACCAGCTGACCGGGATCGGAGGAATGCTTAAGTTCCTCAGTGCCAATCACTTCTCCGACGCGCACGAGGAACCGTCCCTGCTCGCCGACTCCGACCGGGACCACCGGCATTCTGAGTTGCGCCATGAGTCGGCCAACCCCCGGCAACGGTGTCCCTACTGAGGCTCCAGCGACACCATTTGCACCCTCCGGAAAGATGCCGATGGGCCGGCTGATGACTTTGGAATCCCGGAGCAGGCGACGAATGGAGCGAGCTGTGAAAGCTGGGTTAGTCCCAACAAATGAAACGGGATAGCAGTGCAGGGCGTGAGCCACTTTAGGGAGCAGCCAGTCCCCGGGGGAAGGAAAACGAAACGGACCCAATGCCAGGGGAGGCCAATTTGCCGTCACCATCCAGCGGACCGGCGGATCTTCCGGACCGTAGTGGTCGCGAATGGCGCGGGTGAGGACGGTGGCGGTGTGGAGGATCCACAAGCCTTTCCGCTGGTAATGGTTGGCGGCAAGGATGAAGCGCGGATCGGCAGGCAGAGTGCCTTCGACGATGGGGACGGGCTGAATTTGCCGCGCGACGCCGGCGGTGAAGGCGTCCACCGACGTCTGCGTCCCATCCTTTATATGTCTCCACAGGCCGGCGACCTCCCGCCACGGCACCGGGTATTGGATCAGCTCAGACATAGCGCGCTTTCCAAAGACTTTTAACGCCAGCCAAAGTCTTGACCATACCCGTCAGCGCGATGAGTTGGAACAGGTATATGCCGAAGGGAGCGAAGCCCAATTCACGCAAGCGTCCGTACCAGGGAAGCAAGCCAAGGCCGATCAGTAAGAGGAACGGCACTGACCACACTCCCAGCAGCAGCGCCGGCAGCCAGGAGGTGATTACGATGGACGCTGCGATCACTTGCAATCCGGTCCAGGGATTCACTTGCAGGAAGCGGAACGAGTTCTTCTCTAGTCCTCGCCAGATCGACTGTAGGCTATCGTACATCCGGACGCTCCCGTACTGTTCAGCGCGGATAACGCGAGTGCGAAGACCGCGTTGCTTGGCGAGACGCGCGAGGGCGACGTCCTCGATGACGCTGCATTTCACAGCATCATGACCGCCGATTTCCCGGTAGGCGGCCGCCTCCGCGAGAAGGCACTGCCCGTTGGCGAGCGCCTCCGGAGAGTCCGGCGAGTTGACGTTTTTCGCGCTGACGCCGCAGAAGTAGAGGGCGAAGGCGTAGGGCAGGATGGCGCGCTCGGCCCAACTTTGGCGGTCCTGCCGCAGGAAGGCGGACAGCAGTTGCAGGTGTTCCCGTTCGGCGTAGGCGACGGCGTGCTGCGCGAATTCGGGTGAGTACCAAGTGTCGGCGTCGACGAAAAGGATCCAGCGAGTGATCGCCTGGCGCGCTCCCGCGGCGCAAGCGTTGGGCTTGCCGAGTTCGCCGGACTGGAGGGGCGGCGCGGGAATCACGCGGGCGCCGGCACGAGCGGCAATCTCCGCCGTTCCATCGGTGCTCCCGTCGTCGACTACGATTACCGGGCAGGTGAAGCTTCGGATGCAGCGCTCGATCTGATGTGCCTCGTTGCGCGCCGGAATGATTACCGTAACGTCGCCCGAGCCGCCGGGCAACGGCTCCAGTGCCGGCAGTGCGCGGTAGTTGCGGATCGACTTGGCGAGGAAGAACGCCGTGGAGGCTGCCAGCGCGGCTAGGACGAATCCTGGGATCAAGAGATCCTCCTGAGCGTAGGACCTTGGACGCCATCGGGGAAGAGCGCGCTCTCGGCAGTAGCTTGCCACTGGCCCATGCCGTCTTGTGCGCGAGCCTCGATGTGGGTGGCGCTCGAGGCTGGAAGCGAGGCGGTCCAACGGGTCCAGGTAAAGCGCGCGAGTGGGGCTTCGAGTTGTCCGCCGATCCATTGGCCGCCGGCGCGGACATCGACGGCACGAATGCCGCGGTCGCCTGCGAATGCGACACCGCCCACCAGCCAGCGGTCGCGCTCGCGCACGATCTTGTCGATGTGGGAAGCGGTGTGGACCACGGGTTCGCGGGTATAGCCCAACTTTGGCCAAGTGCCCGTGTAGGGCGTACGCTGGAGGGCAATTTCACCGATCCACTTCACGTTCTTAAACCCGTAATACCGGGGCACGATGAGGCGGGCAGGGAAGCCATGGGTGCGGTTGAGCGTAGTGCCGTTCATGCCGAGCGCAAGCATAACGCCGTCTGAAAGCAGGTACGGCACCGAGAAGCTGTCGCCGTGACCGTCGACGCCGATCACCGCGATTTCAGTAACGCCCCCCGGGAGATCGCGGGCGTCGAGGATTTGCGAAAGGCGTACGCCTGTCCACAGAGCGGTGCCCATGAGGTCGGATTGCAGCGTATTGCTGATGCAGCGCAGCGTGACGTACTCGGAGGAGAGCGGCATCCTCAGTAGTTCAGCGTGGGAGAGGGATCGGATGGTCTTGCCGTCGAGCGTCACCCGGAGTCGCCAGCCGGCGGCAGAGAGCGCGGGGTCGACGGTGTTCTTGCTCATGGCGTAGAAGGTGTCGACCGGAGTGACGGCATTTCGGACGAGCCCTTTCCCGAAGGACTCAGCGGGCGGCCGGAACGGCGCGAGTTCCCGGCTGGCGGAGCTTTTGCCGGCGAGCGTCGATTCTCGCGCATACCCCTCGGCGGCGACGAGCAGGGTGCCCGAGAGCATGGCCAGGGCCTCGCGGCGTTGTATGCCCTTCGACGGTACTGCCTGAGTGGACGGTGCGTTTGGCCAGAGGAGCAGCGCTACACCGGGGAGCCAAAACGAGAGTTGTCCGGGGATGGAGGTGTAGTCGAAGGCCCACCCGTACAGCAGCGCTGCGGCGACAGCGGCGAGAGGCCGGAGTTTGCGCGGCGTGAGCGCAACCAAGAGCATCGCCAGACCGAGCAGTGCGAGGGCACCTGTCATAGAGAAGGGTTTGGCCCACGCACCCAGGTGTTCAAGGATCCACAACGCATAGCGCGAAGGGGTGCGCGCCATGATCCATTCGGCGATGGTCCCGGTAAACAGCGGCGACCAGCCGAGGTAGAAAAACAGGTAGTGAGGGACGAGGCCCGCGAGCGTGGCCATCGATGAGCGCTCGATGCGCTGTCTCATGCCTGCCGCCAACTCCACAAGCGGGATGCGTAATGACGAGCGGCGGGGGCTGCCAGAGCACGGGTGGTGATCCAGTATTTGCGGGCAGGGGAGACGACGGTACGGCGATCGAAGACCTGGTAATCGGAGCTCTCGATGCCCGAAAGGATATCGCGATAGACGTCGGCCGCGATCTTCACCGCGAAGCGGCCGCGGGCGTCGAGCAGCGCGATGCCGGGGTCGGCGCGCCGGTAGTATTCGCGGGCACGGTGCACCTGAGATTGGATGAGGCGCCGGAAGGCGTCGTTGTGTAGATGCGAGCGGAGGTCGCGTTCGGTATAGCCGAAGCGGTCGAGGTCCTCGGACGGTAGGTAGATACGGCCGCGGCGGAGGTCATCGCCAACATCGCGCAGGATATTAGTGAGCTGCATGGCGATGCCGAGGTCGATGGCATAGTCGAGCGCAGGTGCCTGAAAACCGATGACGTGCGACATCATTAGTCCCACAACCGAGGCCACGCGATAGCAGAACTGACGAAGTTCGCCGAAGGTTCGATAGCGGGTGCCTGCCAGATCCATGCGCATGCCCTCGATCAGCTCGAGAGGATAGTCATGAGGGATGGAGAATCGCGAGACGGTGTCGATGAAGACGCGGATGACAGGGTGGCTCGCCTCGTTGGTGATGAGCGCGCGGCACACCGCATCGGACCATTCCTCCAGATCCCGGCGTCCCTGCTCGATGCTGGCGCATTCATCCACGAGGTCGTCGGTGTGGCGGCAGAACCAGTAGACGGCATGCGCGGCCCGAGCCAGGTCATCCGGGAAAAAACGCGTGGCGAAGTAGAAGCTGCGCGAGCCGGCAGCGGTGACCCCGGCAGCCTGCTGGTAGAGATCGTTCAATTGGGCAGCCGTTCGCATACAAGTTTCTCTGCGATCTTCGCGGACGAGAGGACCCCGGGAATGCCGGCTCCAGGATGGGTGCCTGCGCCGACAAAGTAGAGCTGGTCAATGTCCTCGCTGGCGTTGTGCGGCCGGAACCAGGCGGATTGCGAGAACAAGGGTTCGAAGGAGAAGGCTGCGCCCTGAAAACTACGGAGTTCCGTCTCGAAGTCGAGGGGAGTGAACACGCGTTCGGTGGCAAGATTCGAGGCAAGGTCCGGCAGCGAATGCTGTTCGAGGAACTGCATCACGGTATCGCGGAACGGACGGGCGCGCTCACGCCAGTCGATGCCGCTGAGTTGATTGGGTACAGGAATCAAGACGTAGAAGCTGTCGCAACCTTCCGGCGCCATGGCGGGATCGGTGGCCGTAGGGCGGTGGAGGTACATCGAAAAGTCGCTGGCCAGAATCTTGCGCTCAAAAATGTCGGCGAGCAGTTCGCGATAACGATCGCTGAGGATGATGGTGTGATGGCGGACGCCTGGATACTGCTTGCGGGTCCCGAAGTAGATGACGAAGAGCGACATGCTGTAGCGCAGACGGTCGAAGCGGCGGTCGGAATTGCGGTGGCGGTGCTTGGAGTCGATCATCGTCCGGTAGGTGGTGGCGATATCGGCGTTGCTGACAACGCCGTCGGCATCGAGACGTTCGCCTGTGGACAGTTCAACGCCCGAAGCTGCGGCGCGCTGGGTTCCATTCCGGATGGCGATCTGGCGCACCGGACTCGACAAACGAATCGTGCCGCCGATCTCCTCAAAGAGCCTCCCCATACCGGCAATCACGGCGCCGGTGCCGCCCATTGCGTAGTGCACTCCCCATTGCCGTTCGAGGTGATGGATGAGCGCGTAGATGGACGTAGTCTGGAACGGGTTGCCTCCCACCAGCAGCGGATGGAAGCTGAAGACTCGCCGCAGCATGGGATCTTTCACGTACTTCGCGACGAATTCATAGACGGTCTTGTAGGACTGCAGGCGTATCAGGTCGGGCGCGATACGCAGCATGTCCGAGAAGCGCAGGAAGGGGCGGTCGGACAGTTCGACGAAGCCTTTCTGGAAGATTGCCTTGGTCTCACGGATCATCGAGCGGTAGCCCTCGAGGTCTTGCGGAGCGAAGGCCGCAACCCGGCGCTCGGTTTCGCGCTCGTCGCCGTTGTACTCGAACGACCGGCCGTCGTGGAATTCGATGCGGTAGAAAGGATCCACCGGGACGATCCGAACGTAGTCCGAAGTTCGGCGACCGGCTGACGCGAAGATCTCGTCGATCAGGAACGGAGCCGTGATGACGGTGGGGCCGGCGTCAAAAGTGAAGCCGTCCTGGCGGTAGACGTAGGCGCGCCCACCCAACTGATCACGCGCCTCCACCAGTGTCACCTGGTAGCCGCGGGCTTGCAGTCGAATGGCAGTGGCGAGTCCACCGAAGCCGCTACCGATGACTACGATTCGTTTCCCAGATTCGCTCATGAAGATAGTCCGTCAATTCGAGGAGGTCGGTAGCGCGGTTGTCGAGAGCGCGGGCTACAGTGCGCGCGGACTCAATTTGCTGGAGGGCGGGGGCGGGATCGGCGAGATCGCCGTCCAGCCAGTCGTCGGTAAGTTGGAATGCGAGCCCAAACTCACGGGCGAAGCGCATGAGGGTGTGTTCGTGCTCGGGGAAGGCTGGATTGCCGCAGCCGCCGGCCTGGATGGCCAATTCGAAGAGCGGTACGGTTTTCAAGTCGGTCAAGTCGAGCGATTGACCGCCGATCAGGGAGTTGCAATCGAGCACGCCGAGCAGTTTCTTTTGGAACCGGCTGTTAGCTGCAGCGGCGCGAGCGGCAATCGAAACGAGCGCGAACGCCGCCAGGATGGCTGTGCTTTCACCGAACTTCACATGGGTGCAGGGAACTCCGCGACGCGTGGTCTCGTCGTCCATGCACGGCAGGTCGTCAATGATGAGCGAGGCGCAATGAATGAGTTCGACGGCAGCGGCCGCCGTCGCCACCTTTCGAACCGGCGTGCCTAGCCAGCGGGCGATTCGCAGTGACAGGAGAGGGCGCAATCGCTGACCGCCGCCAAAAACGGCGTGACGCATGGCGTCGCGCACGGGGGTTTGATCGGATCCATCGATCAGCGTCCCCAGTTCGTGATCTATAAAGGAGCGGTCGAAAGCGACGTCCGCTAGTGGCCGTGCCGGCTTGATACCCACGCCGATCCAGATGGAGAAAGGCTGGGGCTGGATGTAATTAATACTTCAAAAATACAGCAGTGGTCTTGCCTTGGGTGGGGTCATCCGCTATCCTAGTGTTTACTAGTATTAGTGAATACTAACCGACATGCGATCAGTGCGTCTACCAAGTTCAGAGCGCCGGGCGGCGATCATCAACGCCGCGATCGAGGTGTTTTCAGAGAGAGGGTTCCACGGATCTACGACCAAGGAACTCGCTTCTCGTGTTGGAGTTAGTGAGCCTGTTCTCTACCAGCACTTCAGCAATAAGGGCGAGCTATACGGAGCAATTCTGGAGCGGTTGGCCTCGACTGCTGAGGTCGCGATTCCGCTAGTGGCGCCGCCCGAAGGCAGGGACCGGGAGTTTCTGACCACGCTGGCGAACGGCATCATTGACTGGCATCGGAAGAATCCGGCCTTTGTACGGCTGATGCTGTTGAGTGCTCTTGAAGGCCACGAATTTCACGATTTGCTGCACCGCAAGTACGTGGCGGTCTTCTTCGATGAAATGAAGGCTTACTTCGCCGACCGGATGGAGCGAGGGATTTTTCGTAAGGTGGATCCGATCTGCGCGGCGCAGAGTTTTGCCTGGGCGATTGGGCAATTTGCGCTTCAACTGACTGTTCTGGGCAATGGCGTTAATGCTGGATTGAACCAGGAAAAGACAGTCGACCAACTAATTGACATCTTCATGCAAGGAATTCAAGCGTGACCTATAAACCATTGCTTGTAGTACCCATCGCTCTCGTAATAGCGGCGTGTTCCAAGGCTCCGGCAAAGTCGGCCGAAGCTTCCTCATTGCGGCCGGAGCCGATTCAGATTTCTGTAGCGACGGCTGAGTCGCGAAAACTGGAAAAGTCGATCCTGGTGACTGGATCGCTGGTAGCGGACGAGACCGTGACGATCAGTCCCGAGGTGAGCGGCCGCGTCGTTTCCATTCCAACCGACTTTGGCAGGGCGGTGAGGAGAGGCGAGGTGGTGGCGGAACTGGACCGTACTGAATATCAGATTGCGGTGGACCGCACGCGCGCGGCGCTGAGCCAGGCGCTAGCGCGTCTGGGGATGAAGCCGGGAGAGACAACCCCGCCTACATCAACAGCTTCGATCCGCCAAGCTCAGGCGAATCTCGAAGACGCGAAGTTCAAATATGAGAGTGCGGCGAAGCTGGTGAAGACTGGCGATGTCTCGCAGGAGCGCTTCAACGAATTGGAGAAGGCGTATCACGCCCGGCAGGCTGGAGTGGACTCCATGGGCGACGATATGCGGACCATCTGGATGAATGTCGAGAGCCTACGGTCTGAGTTGAAGCTGGCGGAAAAGCGCCTCGGCGACACCACGCTACGGGCGCCCTTCGATGGGTCGATTTCGCAGAAGCATGTGTCCGTCGGGCAGTACGTGAAGGACAATACCGCAATCCTCACACTGGTAAAGACTTCTCCGCTGCGCCTGCGGCTGGAAGTGCCGGAATCAGCGGCTGCGACTGTGCGACCTGGAACTGAAGTTGTTTTCACAACGGACGCCATTCCGGGGAGCGAACTGCGGGCGACGGTGAGAGAACTGAATCCGTCGCTGGACCCGCGGAACCGGACCTTGACCGCCGAGGCGCGGTTGACGAATGCGGACGGCAGACTGCGTCCCGGCATGTTCGTCCAAGTCCGGCTGATCACCGACCGTGCGGGCGAGGTGGTGATGATTCCGCGGAAAGCGGTGTTCTCGATTGCCGGTTTGACCAAGGCGTTCGTCATTAAGAATGGCAAGGCGGCGGAGAAGAAGTTCTCGCCCGGGCGCGAGTTGGACGGCTGGATGGAAGTTCCTGGGGAGCTAATCCGCCCGGGAGATCAGATCGCGACGAATAACGTGGCGATGTTGTCGGATGGCGTGGAGGTTAAAGCCGGCAAGTAGGCCCGCGGCTTCTCGAGGTTCGAAATGCAAAAATTAGCGGAAATTTGTATCCGGAGGCCTGTCTTCGCCACGATGCTCATCATGGCGCTGGTGGTGATGGGTCTGGCGTCGTACCGCAAGCTTGGGGTGGACTTTTTTCCAAAGGTCGAATTCCCGATTGTGACCATCTCGACGACGCTGCGCGGGGCCGCGCCCGAGGAAGTGGAGACGCAGGTCTCCAAGCGAATCGAGGAAGCGGTGAACACGATTGCCGGTATAGACGATCTGCGGTCGACGTCGGCTGAAGGCATCTCGCTGGTGAGCATCCAGTTCATGCTGGACAAGGATCCGGATGTGGCGGCCCAGGAAGTCAGGGACAAGATCGCCGCAGTGGTGAGCCAGTTGCCGAAGGATGCCGATCCGCCGGTGGTGGACAAGCTGGCGACGGATGCGTCGCCGATCCTCAACATCGTATTCGCGTCGTCTCGCGATTTGCGCGAGATCACGAAGCTGGTGGACGACCGGATTAAGAAGAATATCGAGTCGCTGAATGGCGTGGGCCAGGTGCGATTTGTGGGTGAGCGGCACCGGCAGGTGCAGGTGTGGCTGGATGGCGAGAAGCTGTACTCCTACAATCTGAACGTTGACCAGGTGCGTGCGGCTTTGGCTTCGCAGAACGTCGAGGTGCCGGGCGGTCGCGTGGATCAGGGATCGAGCGAGATTTCGCTGCGCACGCTGGGGCGAGTGGAGCGTCCGCAGGACTTTGAGCGGATCATTATCGCAAACGTAGGTGGGACGCCGATCAGAATCCAGGACATTGGACATGTGGAGGATGGGGCGGAGGAGCCGCGGTCACTGGCTCGGTTGGACGGTACTCCGGCGGTGGTGCTGGAAGTCCGCAAGCAGGCGGGGACCAACACTCTGCAGGTGATCCAGGACATCAAGGACAAGGTCGGTGACCTGATGAAGGGAATGACGCCGGATTTCAAGATCACCTATACGCGCGATCAGTCGAGCTTCATTTCGGACGCCTTTCACGCGGTGCAGGAGCACCTGATGCTGGGCGGCGTGTTTGCGGCAATCGTGGTGCTGATTTTCATCCGCAGCTGGCGGTCGACGCTGATTGCCGCGGTGGCGATTCCGACGTCGATCATTTCCACCTACACCCTGATGAACTACATGGGGTTCACGCTGAACCAGATTACGATGCTGGCGCTGGTGCTGATGGTGGGCATTGTGATCGACGACGCCATTGTGGTGCTCGAGAACATATTCAAATTCGCCGAAGAACGTGGATTGTCACCGGTTGAGGCGGCCATTCAGGGTACGCGCGACATTGGCCTGGCGGTACTGGCGACGACGTTATCGCTGGCCATCATTTTCCTGCCGGTAGCGATGATGAGCGGGATTGTCGGCCACTTCATGTCGAGTTTCGGCTACACGGCGGCGTTTGCCGTGATGGTGTCTATGCTGGTCAGTTTCACGCTGACGCCGATGCTGTGCTCGCGGTTTATCAAGCCGTCGCCCAAGGGTCATGACACCAAGGACACGGCGCTGTTCAAGGCTTTCGCGGTGCCGTACCGTGCAATGTTGAAGTGGTCGATGGGGCACCGCTGGGTGATTGTGGTGGTGGCGGTGCTTGTGATGTTGAGCTCCGGACCGCTGTTCATGCACATTGGCAAGGACTTTCTGGTGACCGATGACCAAAGCGAGTTTGAGGTTTCGATCCGCGCGCCTCCAGGGTCGTCGCTCGATGGCACAAGCGCGGTGATGGCATCGATGGAGGCGGACCTGAAGACGCTGCCGGGCATTCGAAATATGCTGA
Organism: Bryobacterales bacterium; assembly: GCA_038212445.1. GTDB lineage: Bacteria > Acidobacteriota > Terriglobia > Bryobacterales > Bryobacteraceae > TMP-7. The sequence continues at coordinate 334,070 of JBBQUM010000002.1, read as the reverse complement.
CGGCAATCGGTTCAGACGTACGAAAGCAAGTGGACCGCGGGTCGATACTGATCGAACTGGTGCCAATGGATCAACGCAAAGAGTCGCAGCAGAAGATCATGCTGATGGCTCGCGAGAAGTTGACCCGTTATCGCGACATCACAGTTGCGGTGCAGAATCCGGCCATCATTCAGGGCGGAGGTCCGCAGCGCGATCTCATGTTCTACCTACAGGGGCCGGACTTGAACCGGCTGAACCAGTACGCGTCAACGATGATCGACAAGTTGAAGCAGGTGCCTGGCGTGGCTGATCTGGAGAGCTCGTACGAGCCGGGCAAGCCGGAATTACGGGTGCGTATTAATCGCGACAAGGCGTCGGATTTGAACGTTAGTGTGGCGAGCGTGGCCACCGCATTGAGGACGCTGGTAGGCGGTGATCCACAGGCAACCAGCTATAGGGAAGGTGACGATCGCTACGATGTGCAGTTGCGCGTCGACGAGCGATTCCGGAATTCGCCGGCGGCGCTCGATCGCTTATTCGTGCCGAGTGGTTCGCTGGGAAACGTGCCGATTTCGAGCGTCGCGCGGCTTGAAGCGGCGGACGGTCCGGTACAGATTGAGCGTTACAACCGTCAGCGGCAGATTATGATCACCGGCAACATCACGCGCGGGCAATCGCTATCGAACGTGCTGCAGGTGATGGACGACACGGTGAAGGAATTGAACATGCCCTCGAATTATGCGAGCGGCGCGGTAGGACAGAGCAAGGAATTCGGGCGTGCCGCAGTGAACTACGGTATTGCATTGCTGCTCTCCATCATTTTCATGTACATGATTCTGGCGGCGCAGTTTGAGAGCTTCATCGATCCCATCATCATTCTGCTTAGCCTGCCGTTATCGGTGCCGTTCGCGCTGATCTCGCTGCTAGTGACGGGCGAGAACTTCTCGATCATTTACACTTCGCTGGGCATTCTGGTGCTTTTCGGCATCGTCAAGAAGAACTCGATTCTGCAGATCGATCACATTAAGAATCTGCGCCGGGAAGGGATGGAGAAGTCGGCCGCGATTCTACGCGGATGCGAAGACCGTCTGCGGCCGATTCTGATGACCACAGCGGCGCTGGTGGCGGGTATGATTCCGATGGCGTTGGGCGGCGGTGCAGGCTCAGGCTCACGACGGACTGTCGCGATTGTCGTGATCGGCGGGCAGACGCTGTGCCTGCTTTTAACCTTGCTGATCACGCCGGTTGCCTATTCGCTGTTCGACGATCTGGGCAGTCTGATCGGGCGCGTTTTCTCGTTCCGATTCCCCTTCCGCCGGGTGATTCGAACGACCACTACGCTGTTGATGATTCTAACCGTGCTAGGCGCGACGCGCGTTTGGGCGGCAGACGAGGCGCAGAAGCCTGCTCCGGCGGCCCTGGACGCCCCGGCGAGAGTGGGAGTCTCGATCACAGAGCATAAGTTGACGCTGGCCGAAGCGATTGAAGCGGCGCTGACGCACAACCTCGATATCGAGATTGAACGGACGAATGCCGCGAACGCGGAGCAGGCCATCAAGGCGGCGATCGGGGCCTACGATCTGTCGTTCCGTTACCAGCCGATGCTGGTGGACAACAACTCGCCCACCGCCTCGATTCTTCAGGGCGCCAACGGCACGTTGACCGAGCGGAACTTCGGCAACAACTTCTATCTGCGGCAGCGGCTGCCCTGGTACGGCTCGCAGTTCAATGTCGATTTTGAGAATGGGCGGGCGACGTCGACCAATGCGTTCGCATCGCTGAATCCGATTCTCACATCGCGACTGTTGATTGGTTTTACGATGCCGCTGCTCCGCAATCGAGAGAATGACCGGGAGCGTACCGAAATTCGGCTGCGGCGGAAACAGGCGCAGTCGGTGGACGCGGATTACGAGGTGCGGGTGATCGATGTCGTGAGCCGCGTAGAGGCAGCTTACTGGGACTTGGTGGCAGCGCGTCAAGACATTGGCGTGACCAGCGATGCGGTGGAACTGGCGCGGCAGCAGCATGGCCGAAATCAGCGCATGGTGGATTCGGGGACGCTGGCTCCGATTGAGCTCGCAGCGTCGAGGGCGGAACTGGAGCGACGGCTGGATGCCTACTATGCTTCGACGGGCGTTCTGACTGAAGTCGAGAACAACCTGAAGATGATGATCGCGCCGGATCGGCAGGATCCCATGTGGTCTGATCAACTGGTGCCGACTGATTTGCAGACGAAGACCGCATCGGACACCGATGATCTGCGCGGGGCTGTGGACGCGGCATTACAGCGCAGGCCGGAATTGAAGCAGGTGAGTTTGCGGCAGGAGTCGAACAAGATTGACCAGGAGTATGCGCGGGGGCAGATCAAGCCGCAACTCAACATCGTCGCGAACTATTCGAATCAGGGATTGGGCGGCACTTTGCGGCCTGGGGATAATCCGATTAGCGCGTCGCAGACGCTGTTGTACGACCGGCTGAACACGTTGTCGATCGCGAATGGCTTGGCTCCGCTGCCGAATACGGGCTTCGGGTCGCTGCCGGGGTCGATTGTCGGAGGGTATGGAACGGCGTTAACAGGGTTGTTCGGCGGGAATTACCAGAGTGTACAGGCTGGCGTGGCGATGGACTTCACGTTCCGCAACCGCACGGCTGAGGCGCAGCTTTCGCAGACCGCGATTGCCGAGCGGCGGTTGCGGCTGGAGCGGGCGCGGGCGGAGCAACTGATCGAGGTACAGGTGCGGAACTCACTGCAGTCGATCCAGACGGCGCGGCAGCGGATCACGGCGGCGCAGTCGGCAGAGTCGGCGGCGAAGGAGAAGCTGGATAGCGAGACGCGGTTGTATCAGACGGGGGAGTCGACGAACTTCTTTGTGTTGACGCGGCAGAACGAATATTTGGACGCGCGACGCCGGGCGGTGGTGGCGCAGTTGGATTCTAATAAGGCAGTAGCGCGGTTGGAGCAGGCGTTAGGGACGACGCTCAGCGCGCATGGGCTTAGCTTAAAATAAGCCTTGTCCATCACGTTAGGTCTGACGCCTCAGCAGTACATCGAACTTGAGCGCGCCGCGGAATTCAGAAGCGAGTTCTGTGACGGCGCGATGTTCCTGAAGTCGGGGAGCAGTTGGGCTCACAACGTGCTTGTCTGCAATTTGACCGGTATGCTTCACCGTCCGCTTCTCGATCGCGGACGCAAGTTCGAGCAGTACCGCGCCATCCCAACGCTCGCTCAGTACGTCCTGATATCACAGGACCGTGTGAACGTCGAGGTGTTCACGCGGCAAGCCAACGATGCCTGGCTGATGACCGAGGCGTCTGAGCTTTCTGTCGTGGTTGAACTGCCGTCCATCAAGTGCTCGATTCCACTTGCCGAATTGTACGAAGGCGTCGATTTCACTCGCCTACAGATATAATCTGTGTGCCTATGACGGATTGGAATAACCCGGTGAGGGCGCGCCTGCAAGCCGGAGAGCCGGTAATGGCGCTGACCATCACCACGAACAATGTCGAGATGGCCGCCTACGGCGCGACGCTCGGCTTTCATTTTCTGTGGGTAGAGATGGAACACTCGCCCATCACGCTCGAGACGCTGAGGACCATGGTGCTGGCGACGCGCGGGATGCCGGCGATGGTTTTTGCGCGTGTGCCGCTGGTGGAATTCTGGACGGCTAAGCGTGTCCTGGACCAGGGCGTGACCGGAGTCATTTTCCCGTTCTGCTCGTCGCCTGAACTGGCGGGCAAGGCAGTGGCGGCGTGCAAGTATCCGCCGCACGGCAGGCGCGGCTCGGGCGCGGGACTCGCCATGAACTCGTGGCCCGGCGCGGGCGACTACTACGATTCCGCCGACTCCAACGTGGTCACCATCGCGGTGATTGAGGAGGCTGCGGCGGTGGACCAAATCGACGAGATCGCCGCGACGCCCGGACTCGACGTCCTGTTTATCGGCACCAGCGATTTGTCGTTCTCGCTCGGCTTGCGGGGCCGGCAGAACGAGCCGAAGCTCGAAGAGGCGATTGCGAAGATCGTTGCGGCGGCGAAGAAGCACGGAAAATTTCTTGGCCGTCCGGCGCGGACGCCTGAGCAGGTGCGGGCCGGACAGAAGCAAGGCTTTCAATTATTCCAGTGCGCGACGGAGTTGGGGTTGGTAGCGGCGGGCGCCAAGCAATTGCTGGAACCGCTTGGAATCGGGGAAGCGCCAAGAGAGCCGAAGGCGTTGTACTAGGCGCCTACTTAGACAGCGCGGAGTCCTTCGCGCTGACGTCAAAGCGGTGGTAGCTCGAGTAGGTGACGCTGTTGCGGATGGCCAGTTTGACGCCGATCATCGCTTTGGCGTTCATGACGAACTCGCGTGATTTGGGCAGCCAGACCTCGTTCTGATAGATGATCTCCTCGTCGACAAAGCGCGTCCCGGCCTTCATCGTGAAGAACAAGCCGCCGGCGATCTTGAAGTTGTCGCGCAATGTGAACTCCGCGCGGGCGATTTGCAGGAAGCCTTCGTCGAGCCAGAGTTTGCCATCGAGGTTGGAAACGAAGCGCTCGCTGATGTTCGCCGGTTTGTAGCCGGGCTGCGGGTGAAACTCGGTCTCCACCACTTCGCGACCCGCAAGTTTGTTGCGCTTCACGTTTGAGAACGAGGTGGCTTTCATCAGATCATCGAGACGCAGGCGGCGGTTGTCGAGCGAGGGCGCAGTGTTCTTGTCGAGTTGCTTGACCAGCTTTTCGACTTTGCGATTCTCTTTTTCGAGGTCGGAGCCGGTGAGCGGTTTACCGTCCTTCTCGATGAGGCGGCGGATGCGGCGGTCCTTATAGTAAGTGACTTCGAAGGTCTCTCGCGTCTTCACCTTGCCGCCGTCTTCTTCAACGACGTGCTCGACGTACCCGAACGACTCGAGCTTCTTCATCACGGCCGGCTCGGAGTCCTTCATCTTCTTGAGCAGCGCGCGGACGCTGGCGTCGTCGTCGGCGGCGTAGGCAGGGCACAGGAGGATGCAACACAATAGGAGCAACGATGCGGCTCGCGCTGGCATATTTCGTATCTGTGTCGACACTGGTGGGTCAAGCTTCAATTCCCTTACCGTACCAAAACAGTGATCTGGGTCCTGAGCAGCGCGCGGCCGACCTGGTGTCGCGGATGACGCTCACTGAAAAAGTTTCGCAGATGCAGAACGACGCGGCGGCGATTCCGCGGCTGGGCGTACTGGAGTACAACTGGTGGAACGAGGGGCTGCACGGCGTCGCGCGGGCCGGACTGTCGACCGTTTTTCCGCAGGCCATCGGACTTGCCGCGACCTGGGCCACCGGCCTGATGCAGCGTGTGGCAACGGCAATTTCGACTGAGGCGCGTGCGAAGTTCCATGACGCGCAGAGGCGCGGCGACCGCAGTCTGTATCACGGGCTGACGTTCTGGTCGCCGAACATTAACATCTTTCGGGATCCGCGTTGGGGGCGCGGGCAGGAGACGTACGGCGAGGATCCGTATCTGACTGCGCGCATGGCGGTGTCGTTTGTACGCGGCATGCAGGGCGACGATCCAAGATATCTGAAGACCATCGCGACGCCGAAGCATTTCGCGGTGCACAGCGGTCCCGAGCCGATGCGGCACACCTTTGACGCGCGTGTCGGCGAGGCTGTTCTCAACGGGACGTACCTGGCGGCCTTTCGCGCGGCCATCGTCGAAGGCGGCGCGTTCTCGTTGATGTGCGCGTACAACAGCGTGGACGGCGTGCCGGCATGCGCGAATGCGGACTTGTTGACGGCTCGGCTGCGCGGTCAGTGGGGCTTCCGCGGTTACGTAGTGAGCGACTGCGGCGCCGTTGGCGACATCGCGACCGGGCACAAGTACACCGCCGATGTCATGACGGCTGCCGCGGCCGCCGTGCTGGCCGGCACTGATTTGAGTTGTGGACCGGAGTACGGCACGCTGACCGGCGCGGTTCAGGCGGGGCTGCTGCCGGAGAGCGTGATCGACCGTGCGGTGACACGCCTTTTCGCTGCGCGCTTCAGGCTGGGCTTGTTCGACTCGCCGGAGCGCGTCGCGTACGCGTCCACTCCGCTGTCGGAAGTCGACTCCTCGGAGCACCGGGCGCTGGCGCTTGAGGCGGCCGGGAGTTCCATCGTGCTGTTGAAGAATACGGGCGTGCTGCCGCTGAGTTCGTCGATCAGAAAGATCGCGGTGGTGGGTCCGGCGGCGGATGCACCCGACATGCAGATGGCGAACTACTCGGGCATTGCGTCGCACATCGTTACACCGATCGAGGGTATCAGTCAGCGTTTTGGTTCAAGCGCGGCCGTCCAGTATGCCCTTGGCAGCACGTACACCGAGGGTTCCCTGGCGCTGGTGCCACCGGAAGCGCTGCCGGGCTTGCAGGTTGAATATTTCGCCAATGCCGACCTGAGCGGCGTGCCGGTGGTCACACGGGCTGAACCGCGCATCTACTTTAACTACGACGCCGGCGATCCGGCGGTACAAGCGGTGGTTCCGCGCGCCGCTTTTTCCGTGCGGTGGACTGCGTCCCTCAAGGCGCCTTATGACGGCGACTATGCGATCGGAGTGCTGAGAGCGCAATGTGACAACTGCACGGGAGTGGACTCGGCACGCGTGTATCTCGACGGTGCCGCAATCATCACGGATGCGACGCCGCGCGCGTTTCCGCACGATACGCAGCGGGCGAGCGTGCACCTGGCCGCCGGATCTACGCATCAAATAAGAGTCGAGTACAGGCAAGCGGGAAGCGGCACCGGAGTCGAACTTGCGTGGGCACCGCCTGCGGACGCGTTGCTGGCGGAAGCGCGGGGAGCGTCGGCGGGCGCGGATGTGACGCTGCTCTTCGTTGGCTTGAACTCGGATCTCGAGGGTGAGGAAATGCCGCTGAACATTCCCGGCTTCGCGTTCGGCGACCGCACCAGCCTGGATCTTCCCGCGCCGCAACTGAAGCTGATTCGTGCGGTTCTCGACGCCGGGAAGCCCGTGGTTGTGATCCTGATGACGGGGAGCGCCGTGAATGCAGGGCCAGCGCATGAAGAGGCCGACGCTGTACTTGAAGCCTGGTATCCGGGAGAAGAAGGCGGAACGGCGGTGGCGCAGGTACTGGCCGGAGACGTGAATCCGTCAGGGCGGTTGCCGGTTACGTTTTACCGGTCGGTGGACCAACTGCCGGCGTTTGACGACTACTCGATGGCCGGCCGCACGTACCGCTTCTTTACCGGCGATGTCCTTTATGGATTCGGCTCCGGCCTTAGTTATTCGACATTCCGATACTCGAATCTGACGGTGGGCGCGCGACTGCCCGGACGGCGGGCCGTAAAGATTTCGGCGCGAGTGACGAATGAATCCGTGCGTGACGGAGACGAGATCGTCCAAATGTACACGCAGGGCCCCGCCGGCCCGGAACTGAGAGGCTTTGAGCGCGTTCATTTACGGGCGGGGGAGAGCCGGATGGTCAGCTTCGTGTTGGAGGAATCAAGGCCCGGCCCGCTGACGATCAGCGTCGGAGGCGGTCAGCCGGTCGCCGGAACTCTGTTTGTTCAGAGACTGCTACCATTTTCATAGAAGTCGCGAATGGGTCATTCACATCCACACGGGTCGCATCACCACCATCACCATGGGACTGGCCGGACACTGCTCTGGTCGCTTGGCCTGACGGCGGCGTTCGTCGTTTTGGAAATTGTTGCGGGAATCAGCGCGGGAAGTCTGGCGTTGTTATCCGACGCCGGTCACAATTTCACTGACGCGCTGGCTTTGGGGCTGGCGGCGTTCGGCGTTTTCCTGTCGAGCAAACCCGCCAACGATGTGAAGACGTACGGATACCAGCGTGCGGGTGTGCTGGCGGCATTCGTCAATGCGCTGACTCTGGTAGTGCTGTCTATCTGGATCTTCTGGGAGAGCTACCACCGGCTGCTCCATCCTGAGCCGGTTGCCGAGAAGACAATGATCTGGGTGGCGGCCGTCGGATTGGCGGTGAACAGCGTGATCATGTTAGCGCTACACCGCGACAAGGACGACCTGAATGTCCGCGCGGCGTGGATTCACATGCTCGGGGACGCGTTGGGGTCAGTGGCGATCATTGCCGGCGCGGTGGGCATCCACTACACAGGGATGTACGTTATCGACCCTATCCTGTCGTTCCTGATCGGAGCGCTCATTATCTGGACGGCGCGCGATATCATCCGCGAGTCGCTGAACATACTCCTGGAGGGGCTACCGCGAGGTCTCGAGCTCCAGTCGGTGAGTTCGAGCATGATGGATATTGAGGGCGTGATCGACGTCCATCATCTGCACATTTGGACAATCGGGTCGAATGCCCATGCCTTGAGCTGCCACGTGTTGATCGAGGATATGCCGCCTTCGTCGAGTGAAGCGATACTGAGGCGGATTAACCACGTCCTTGTGGACCGTTTCCACATCGACCACACCACTGTGCAATTTGAGCACACCCCATGCACACCTGAAGGCAATTGCTGTTCCTTTTTGGAATCAAGGCGTTAGCTGAAAAGAACGCGTGCAACGCGACGAATACCGGGTACGTCCAAAGCGTTGTTATACTGGTAAGTCAACTGCCTTTCAAAACCTCGAACATGAAGTCTCTCGCTCTTGTATCTGTAACAGCGGTTCTGGTGTGCACCGGTGCGTTCGCCGGTGATTACATCAACGGCCAAGCCGCACGAATGATTATCGGTCAGGCTACTTTCACCGACCAGCTACCTGGCACAACGGCCAGATTGTTGGGTGCGGCGGGGGGTGTTGCCTATGGGAAAGACACTCTAATCATTGCGGATTCCAGCCGCCTCACCGGGCTGACGCCGCAAAACCGGCGGGTTCTGATCTATCGGAACGTGTCGTCGAAACTGCCGTCCGCCACGGCTATCATCCCTCCCTACACGTCCACCTGTCCGGTCTGTACGGCGAACTCGTTCTTCCCGTTTGATTTCGATGTCGTGCTGGGCCAGGTCGATTTCACGAAGAACGACCCCGCCGTTTCCCAGGCCGGGATGCGGTTGCCAACAGCTGTCGCAACCGACGGCACCATACTGGCGGTGGCCGATACGGAGAACAATCGCATTCTGATCTGGAAATCGATTCCTGCCAGCATCAACACTCCGGCGGATATTGAACTTGGCCAGGACAACTTCACTACCGTGAAGCAGCCGGTGGTGGTGAGCAACAAGACCTTCCGCGGTCCGCAGGGTGTTTGGATTCAGGACGGGAAGTTCTTTGTGGCCGACACGCAGAATCATCGCGTGATGATCTGGAACTCGATTCCGACGACCAACAACCAGCCCGCTGACATCGTGCTCGGCCAGCCGAACTTCAACGTTGCGCCAGAGCCCGATCTCACCAGGATTGGCACCTCGGCGCATGCTAATACGCTATTGAATCCGGTTTCGGTGACCAGCGACGGCAAGAAACTGTATGTCACTGACCTTGGATTCTCACGTGTTTTGATCTGGAATTCGATTCCGACGCAGACACAGCAGCCGGCCGACGTGGCCCTGGGACAGCCGGATCTGGATACTACAGCGGACAACAATAGCGCCAAGATGTGTCCGTCGAATGGCACGGCGACTGACGGCACCACGTTGCTTTATCCGGCTCGCTGCGCCGGGACGCTAAGCTTCCCGCGTTTTGCGCTTTCCGACGGGCAGCGGCTGTATATTTCCGACGGCGGTAACGATCGCGTGCTCGTGTTCAAAACGATTCCTACCGCGAGTGGTACGGCTGCAGACATTGTGCTGGGGCAGCCGGACATGGCATCTGACGTCGTGACCAGTGCCCAAGATCTTTTTAACCCCAACCTGGAACGGTCAGCTTCGGACGTCATTCCGGCACCAGCTCAGATGGCCTGGGATGGACAGAATCTTTATGTAGCCGATCCCACTGACAGGCGTGTTCTGGTTTTCAGTCCGCAATCGGCCGACATTCAGCGCGACGGCGTGCGCAACGCTTTCAGCTTGAACGTATTCGCGGTGTCGACCATCACCTTCACGGCTGCGCCCAAGGAAAACGACGAGATTACGATTACGATCGCCAAGGACGCTGCGACAACCACTACCGGGACGGACTACAAATTCAAGGCCACCGGCACGTCGAAGATTGCCGATATGATCAACGGCCTGGTGAATGTGATCAACAGTTCCAACAACGGGGTAGGCGATCCTTACATTCTTGCGATCGCGAATCCGACCTTCAACCTGATTACGCTGACTGCGCGTCAGCCGGGCGATGCCGGTTTCAACTTGAATATCACTACCGCATTGTCGACGGGCGCACAGGTGGCGATTACGCTCAGCAAGAGCAATCCCACGGTACAGTCGGCGCAGAGAATCGCGCCGGGCACGATTATCTCGATTTTCGGGAATGATCTGAGTCCGGTTACCGCATCCGCGCCTCCCCTGGACGCGAACAATCCGAAGCTGCCCTTTGAAGTTGGCGGTGTACAGGTTTATGTAAATGGAAGTCAGGCGCCGGTATTTTCGGTAGCGCCGAATCAAGTGAACGCACAGTTGCCGTTTGACGCCCAATACAGTAACAGCGTGTCCGTGTGGGTTTTGTCGAAGAATGCCGACGGCAGTATACGCAAGGTAACGTCGGCCGTGCCGGTGCCGATTACTCAGGCAAATCCTGGGATCTCCGCCGACGTCGGGAACGAGCCTCGCCGGGCGTTCGCCTATCACAGCAATAGTCAAGCCTCGGTAAGCATTGCGGTGGATGGCACGATTGTCGCGAACGATAAGGCGACCATCACCATTGAAGACCGTAGTTATTCCTACACGATTCAGAGCAGCGATACTCTGGCGACTGTCCGGGATGCCCTCATCGGACTGATCAACGCCAATGGCGACGAGAAATTGATCGCTTCGCCAGGCGGCTCATTCACCCGTGTAATTCTGAAAGCGAAGATTCCAGGTCCGGCCGGCAATGGAATTCCTGTAGCGGGCACCGTGAGCGCGAGTGCCAGCGTTATCCTCAGTTCCTCCAAAGCCGCCACTTGTTGCGCCAGTGTTGCCGGGTCGCCTATAACGGTCGATGATCCAGCGCAGGCGGGCGAAGTGATTACGATCTATGGCACCGGATTGGGCGTGGTTCAGCCTGATGCGGCCCGCGCGGGACAGAACACCGGCGAGGCGTATGGCGGTCCAGCGCTAAACGATCCGCTGTCCTTCTTATTCGCGTTGGCGGGCGGCAGGACGGCGAATACGCTTTCGGCTGGCGCCAAGGTCGGCAGTGTCGGCCTTTACGAAGTTGTCATCGAGCTCAATTCAGATCTGCCCACCAACCCGCAGACGCAATTGACTATTGCTCAGGATATTTACACAAGTAATATCGTGACGATACCGGTAGTGAATCCGCATACTCCATAAGGCGTAGCTAAATCATTACGTTTCCGCGTCTCTTGCGGCGGAAACTCTTTTCACGGGGTGGCGTCTCCTTTGTTACAGGAGCGTGTGATGACTACCTTAGCGAACAGCCGCGAAAGCGCGGTGAATCTGACACAAAACGAGCGTCTTGCCAGCTTGATTGCGGGCGGCGCTCTCATGTTCTGGGGTGTTCGGAAAGGATCGTTTCCCGGTCTTGTGTCCATCGCCAGCGGTGCCGCCCTTGCCTATCGTGGCGCTACGGGTCACTGCCAGTTGTATGAGGCACTTGGGATGCACTCCGGTCAAAGCTACGGTCGTAACGTCAGCATTCCGTATGGCCAGGGTGTGCACATTGATCAGACCATTACGGTGGACAAGCCGCGCGAAGAGCTTTACCGGTTCTGGCGCAATCTCGAGAACCTGCCGAAGTTCATGCATAATCTCGAGAAGGTGACTGAGATCGACAACAAGCATTCCCACTGGGTGGTGAACGCGCCGGTTGGAACATCGATTCAATGGAAGGCTGAGATTATCAGCGAGAAAGAGAATGAACTGATCGGGTGGCGCTCGCTGCCCGAGTCGGACATTGCCAATGCTGGTTCTGTTCACTTCGCCTCGACGCCTGACGGGAAGGGAACTATCGTCAAGGTAATGCTCCAGTATGATCCTCCCGGTGGACGCCTGGCGTCGTTCGCGGCGAAGGTGGTGGGGCAGGACCCCGAGAAGCAGGTTGCTGCCGATCTACAGAGGCTCAAGCAATTGATGGAGACCGGTGCCATACAGCCCTCGGCCAGCGTCAGGGACGTACCTTCGCGACGCTCGGAACCGCTGAAGAAGGGTTGGAACCGCGACGTGGTGGGCATGGCATCCGAGGAATCCTTTCCTGCCAGCGACCCGCCTTCCTGGACGCCGACGGGCGGCGTCACTACCGGACCTAAGCACTGAGTTCCAGCTCGTCGGCATTCAAGCTGATAAGCTCATAGCTTCCTAGACTATGAGCTTTCAAGGGTTTCGTTTAGACGGCAAGATCGCGCTCGTAACGGGAGGCGCCAGCGGGATTGGAGAGGCTACAGCGCGCCTCTTCACCGACGCTGGCGCCTCCGTTTTGATTGTCGACGTAGATGCAAAACGCGGCGAGGCGCTGGCAGCCGAACTGCGGGGGGCTCGGGCGTTTGCCTGCGACATCACAGACGAGTCGGCAGTGCAGACGTTGTTTGCAGGTGTCGGCCGGCTGGACGTTTTGGTGAACAATGCCGGAATCGGCCTGGTGGGCGGCATAGATGAAACAAATTTAAGTGACTTCGAGCGCCTCTTCCGCGTCAACGTTACCGGAACCTTCTTGATAACGCGCTCCGCCATCCCTCTTCTCATTGCCTCCCACGGCGCCATCGTGAACGTCGGCTCGGTGGCCGGATTGATTGGTGTCAAGAAACGTTTTGCGTACTGCGCCACTAAAGGTGCAGTGGTTTCGATGACCCGTCAACTCGCGGTGGACTATCCCACACAGTTCAGGGTGAACTGTATCTGCCCCGGCACTGTGGACACGCCTTTTGTCGAGGCCTACCTGGAGAAGTATCACAAGCACGAGAAAGAAGAGATGCGTGCGCAGCTCAATCAGAGGCAGCCAATTGGTCGTTTGGGGCAGCCCGGCGAGATTGCGAAGATGGCGTTGTACCTGGCGTCCGATGATGCGGCCTTTGTAAATGGCTCGATTCAGACGATTGACGGGGGATGGACTGCCGCGTAAGCGGTTTTAGTACTACAATGAATACACAATATAGTGAAGTCTGCCGATAGTAGGTAATTGGGCGGCAGTTATGTTGTCCGGTTCGAGTAAAACATATTGTAGGGTTTTTGGTTTACACTAATATGTCGATGCGATCCCCCTCCCCCAGGGTTTCCGTTTTGTTGTTGGCGCTTGTAGTTGCGTCGACGTCCGCCTTCGCGCTCACCCCCGCGAAAAAGAAAAAGACTACGAGCCGGGCCACTGCGGCAAGATCCGTCGCATCGTCGCGCATCACTGTGCGGCAACGGGCAGTTCCGAGCCGTCATGCCGCGCGATTGGCAGCGTCGGTTCATGCCCCGATCGCTCACGCCTCGGCGCGTACTCGAATCCGCAGAGCGTTCTTTAATCCCTGGACCGAGCCGACCTATGCCGATTCCACGCTGGGCGATTTTATCGACGGCGAGGACATGGCGGTACGAAAGGCTGCCGTTGACGCCCTCGGGCCGCTGAATGGGACGGTGGTTGTTGCCGACCCTGCGACCGGGCGAATCCTGACCATGGTCAACCAGCGCGTGGCGCTGAAGAGCGGGTTCCAGCCGTGTTCCACAATTAAGATTGTCGCGGCGCTGGCCGGTTTGAATGAAGGGGTAATTGATCGCACAACAGCGGTTCGTTTAGCGCCGCGTTTTAAGCTGACGCTGACTGACGCCATCGCCCATTCCAATAACCCCTACTTCGCGCATATCGGTGAATCGCTCGGTTTTGAGCGCGTCAACTACTACGCACGTTTGTTCGGGCTTGGTGAAAAGGCCGGGTTGAACATCCAAGGGGAAGAATCGGGCGGCCTGCCGGACGCGATTCCGAGCGAAGGGCTCGGGATGATGACGAGCTTTGGTTCGGGCATCACGCTGACTCCGCTTCAGCTTGCGGCGTTGATGTCGGCGATTTCCAATGGCGGCACCCTTTACTATTTGCAGTACCCGCGGACACAGGTAGAAGTGGACCATTTCGTACCTCGTGTGAAGCGCCAGTTGGACATCGGCAAGTGGATTCCTGAAATCAGGCCGGGAATGTCGGGTGCGGTGGAGTTTGGAACGGCCCGGCGGGCAAGCTATGTCAGCGATCAACCGCTGTTTGGCAAAACGGGCACCTGCACCGACTCGCGATCGCCGACGCATCTCGGTTGGTTCGGTTCGTTCAACGATGTCGGGAAGAACCGGCTAGTCGTAGTCGTCCTGTTGACCGGCGGATACGGTGTGAGCGGTCCGGCGGCATCAGGAGTGGCGGGACAGGTCTATAAGAACCTCGATAAGCTGAGTTACTTTGAGGCGGATCGTCCTACGCTGCCCATCTCGCTGCAGGTCATGCAGCCGAGTTGCGACATCAAAGGCGAGTAATCAGGTAGTGGGAGCCGGAGGCCGGAAACGGCCTTAGGTTTAGGAAATGCCCGCTAGGCGCAACTCGCGATTTACTTTTCGTTGAGCGCGGTCACTGATCATGTCAGCCACTTTGCTCAATAACTCCGGAACATCTTCACTTTCAATGAGCATGCTGTTGCTATCACCGTTGAGCGGTGTCTTGGTCCGGTAGGTGGTCACAATCGCAGTGGCAGGCTTGTAGGCCTTCATCCGAGCGTGAGCGAGTACTTTGAGCCCGGCTTCGGGGGATTCCATTTGGAGGTCACTGAGGACCAGCTCAAATTCCCCGTCATCCAGCTTGCCCACGGCTTCGGCTGCAGATGCCGCTGCCTGGACATTGTAGCCGCCTGCTTCTAATACCGTCTTCAACGTAAGACGAGAAGTAGGGTCGTCGTCTACGAGCAGTACGCGAGCTAGTTCTAACGTGGCGTGATGGTCCATTCTCACTGACTCTCAGGGGGTTAATCCAGCGCACCCTCGAAAGTAGTGTAACCGAATAGTCCCAGATTTGAGCCTACGATTTAGTACTAGTACCGAACACTCGTTCAAAGATGGTAGCTACATGACTAAGTTGGCGATCAAGGGCAAACGATCGACTGAGCTGTTCGGCTGTAAGTCTTTGTCTTACAATCGGATTCGCCTCTATGGCCGCGCGAAAGTCGCCGCCGGACTCCCAAGCCTGCATGGCCTCGGTTTGTATCACTTTGTAGGCTTCTTCACGCAGGATTCCGGCGCCGACCAGGTCTAGTAACAGTTGGCCAGAAAACACCAACCCCTTTGTGGAGTTGAGGTTCTGGAGCATGCGTTCCGGCGAAACGCGCATGCCGTCGACAAGCCAAATCGTCTTCGCCAGCAGATAATCGAGCAGAATTGTGGAGTCGGGAAGGATGACCCGCTCCACGGAGGAATGCGAAATATCCCGCTCGTGCCAGAGGGCGATATTCTCAAACGCCGCCTGCACATTAGAGCGAATGATTCGCGCCAGACCGCAAATTTGTTCACAAGTTACGGGATTTCGTTTATGCGGCATCGCCGAACTGCCTTTTTGGCCGGCGCCGAACGGTTCTTCGGCTTCGCGGACTTCGGTCCGTTGAAGGTGCCGGACCTCGAGCGCGATCTTCTCGCACGTAGCGGCGGCAAGGGCGAGCACGGACACGTAGTGAGCGTGGCGGTCGCGTGAGATGACCTGCGAGGCGATGGGAGCGGGCTTGAGGCCGAGGATGGCGCAGATACGCTCTTCGGCGGCGGGCGCGATGTGTCCGAAGGTGCCTACGGCGCCGGACATCTTGCCGACGCGCATGTCTTCTGTCGCGGCACGCAGACGCTCGAGGTCGCGTTGCACTTCGTCGTACCACAGAGCTAGTTTCAGGCCAAACGTGATGGGTTCGGCGTGGATGCCGTGGGTACGTCCAATCTGGACCGTGTCCTTGAACTCGAACGCCCGGCGCTTCAAGACTTCGGCCAGTTTCTCGAGTCCGGCGGTCAACTGGGCCGAGGCTGCCTTTACCAGCAGCGCCTGGGCAGTGTCCACGACGTCGTTGGATGTGAGTCCGTAGTGGAACCACCGCGAGGCATCCGGGGCTCCGGCGGCGGCGAGGCTCTCAGCGACGCAGGTGGTGAAGGCGATGACGTCGTGACGGACCTCGCTTTCAATCTCGGCAACACGCGTGGCGTACACGCGGGCGTGGGCTCTGAGGTCGCGAGCCGCTTCCGCAGGAACTTCTCCGGTCTCGGCCAAGGCTTCGCTAGCGGCTAGTTCAACTTCGAGCCAGGCGTTGTACTTGCTGTCTTCGGTCCAGATGCGGCCCATTTCGGGGCGCGTGTATCGTTCGATCATTGTTTCGGGATTTTCTGCCTAGTAGACAAAATTTTCAGATTGCTTGCCCGGTTCGAGAATCACCAGCCGGGTAAAGAGCCGCCGCCCGGCGAGGGCTTGATCGCCCATGAGCCGGACGATCTCGGGATGATTGTTGTTTTCGCTAAGGTGTCCAAGCAGCAAGGTATTCACGGACGAATCGAGTTCGCGGCGCACGAACTCGCAGGCGACTTCATTCGACAGGTGCCCCTTGCGCCCCATAACGCGCTGCTTCACGCTCCAGGGATAGGGACCCACCTTCAGCATTTCGATGTCGTGATTACTTTCGAGCACCAGCCAGTCGGTTCCGCGGAGATGGTATTTGATCGAGTCCGGCAGGTAGCCGAGGTCGGTGACGACGCCGATTTTGACGCCCTGGGAGCGGAACGTGAAGCCGACCGGATCGGCAGCGTCATGGGGAATGGTGAAGCTATCCACCTCGATGTCGCCAATCACAAAACTGGAACCAGCCTGAAAGTGTTCGACGAAGGGCTGGAAGTCGCCCCAGGCAATGGTGGGCGCGGTGAGTTGAGAAAGGTAGATGGGAATCTTCAGTTTTCTGGCGATGGAAATGAGTCCGCTGATGTGATCGGAGTGTTCGTGGGTGACGACGATGGCGGAGAGGGTGTCGGGCGTCTCGCCGGCTTCTTTCAGGCGCTCGAACGTCTCCTTGCGGCTTAAACCGGCGTCGACAAGGATGCGGGTCCGCTCCGTTCCGATGAACGTGCAGTTGCCCGAACTGCTGCTGGCCAGCACGCAAAGCTTGATCAAACTCTTATCGTAACCCAGTGAACTCGAGAATGGTCCGCTGAATCGACGGCCATAATTCAGTGCGAGGATCAACCAGGTCGAAGTGGTCGGCACTCAGGCGGATGAGCCGGCAGTCGTCGCCGGCAGCCTTGGCGGCCTTCTCGTAACGCTCGGCGATTTCGACTGGCACGATGTCGTCTTTATCCCCGTGGACAAGCCGCGTAGGCACACCTGCCGGGAGGCGTTCGATGGGCGAGGCGTCTTTGTAGCGATCCGCGAATTGCTCCGGCGAACCACCCATGAAGTCGCCCACCACGGTGTTGCTCAGCTTCAACTCGTAAGCGCGTCCCAGGTCGGCGACGCCCGCGAGCGAAACGGCGGCTTTCAGTGGAATGCCTTTTTTTGACGCCGCGAGCCAGAGCGCCAGATGCCCGCCGGCGGAATGTCCGATGGCCACAGCCCGTGCGAGGTCCAGATGATGATTGGCGGCCATCTTCCGCAGGTGGGCGGCCGCGTCGGCGACGTCGGCGAGCGTGCCTGGATAGCCGCCACCCGGTTGCCCGATGCGGCGATACTCGATGTTCCAGGTAGCGGCGCCGGCGCGGGTAAGCGCAGCCGCCATATGACCGGCGTAGAGGAGGTCGAACTGAGCTCTCCAGAATCCGCCGTGAATGATGATGATTACCGGATGAGGACCCGCGCCGGGCGGGATGCGGAGATCGCCGAAGTGAAACTCGCCCGGGCCGTAGGGGACGCGAAAGTCGGCCGGCGGCGCCGCGAGCGACAGAATTTCACGACCCATCAGGCACGCGCCACGCGGAGGTCGATCCACTCGCGGTAGATGTCGATGAGCGACTTAATGTCGGCAACGTCCTGCGGACGGCAGTTTTGGAGCGGAGGACGGACGGGGCCGGCGGGCATACCGAGCACCTCCATGGCGACTTTCATGACGGTGACTTCGTAGCCGCGCACGCGGTCGCGAATGGCGTACAGCGGATGGACGTAGCGTTTCATGAGAGCGTCGAGGCGGTCGAAATCGCGGGCCATCCCGGCGTCGGCGAGTTCGAGCGAAAGCTTGGGGGCGATGTTCGAGATGCTGGACGTGTAGCCCTGCACGCCGATGGCGAAGTAGGCAGGCACGCAGTCGTCACCGAGTCCGCCGAACCAGGCGAGACGGTCGCCGTTGTAGTGCATGATGCGCTGGTATTTTCGCGCGTCGCCCTGGCCGTCCTTCCAGGCGGTGAGAGTCGGAACACGATCCGCAAGGTGGGCAACCTGCTGCGGAGAGAAGACGGCCCACTCGCGGCTATAGATCATGAGCGGAAGAGGGGTGGCTGCGCCGATGGCCCGGTAATACTCGCCGAGTCCTTCTTCCGGAGCGCCCGCGTAATAGGGCGGGAGTGCCAGAATGCATTCGGCGCCGGCGCGTTCAGCGCGCCGGGCGATGTCGGTGCCGATGGGCGTGTTGTAGCCGGTACCTGCCACCACGGGAAGGCCGTGGGCATTCTCCACCGTGACCTTCACCACTTGTTCTATTTCCACCGGGGACATCGAGTAGAGTTCGCCCGTGCCGCCGGCGGCGACGATGGCGCAGAACGGGTATTTGGCCATCTCGTCGACGTTGCGGGCCAGTCCGTCCAGATCAAGTGAAAGGTCTTCTTTGCGAAATGGTGTCACGGGGAATCCGAACACACCTGTCCAGTCGCGTGGTGAACTCATTTGCCTCCCATTGTATCCTTGACTCCAGGAGATTCTTGTTTCAAATGTCTTCCCCTCAAGTGCCGCTTCCGCCACAACCGCCGCCGGTGCCGGTTAAGAAAACGAGTCCATTGGTTTGGATTCTCGTTGGGATCATCTCGTTCATGTTTCTCATTGGCGCAGTGATCGCTGTAGGCGGCTATCTGTTCATGAACAAGGTGAAGCAGGTGGCCGGCAGTCCCGCAGGCGTGGTGAAGATGATGGCTGCCATGAACCCGGACGTGGAAGTAATATCCACGGACGACTCGAATGGCAAGATTACGCTGAAGGACAAGAAGTCCGGCAAAGTAATCACCATGAACTTCGACGACGTGAAGAACGGCAAGATCACGTTCCAGGAGGAAGGCAAGGAAGCCGTCAACATTCAGGCCAAGGGCAACGGGGACGCGGGGTCTGTGGACATCAGCGGACCTGACGGGAAGATGCACTTTGGATCGGGCTCGGGCAAGGTGCCGGCTTGGGTGCCGGCGTATCCGGGATCGACGCCGCACGGGACGTACTCCGCTTCGAGCGACAAAGAGGAAACCGGTCACTACTCATTTACTACGCCCGATGCTGTGGACAAGGTCGCGCAATACTATCAGGACCAGTTGAAGCAGGCCGGGTACTCGGTGAACTCGGTGAACGCCGGGGGCACGATTGTTACGGGCCACACCGAGGACAACAAGCGGACTCTCGGTATCACGCTGGTGTCGGTATCCGGTGAGACGACGGCGTCGGTTACCTACAACGAAAAGAAGTAATCAGTATTCGCAGACGGTGCTGTGGACCGCGTACGCCTTCACGGCCTTCTTGGGACCCTCGGCGTTGTGGCACTCCTGGCAGATGGCGCTCGAGAGCACGCGGCGGTGACGCTCGCTCGAATTCTGATGGATGCGGTGGCAACTGATGCAGGTGGTGTCGCTGCCGCCCTTGATGACATCGCGCGCGCTCTTCCAGACATGGCGGTCGCCGGCATTCACTGCAGGGTCGTCGGCTTTGCTCCAATCGGCGTTGTAGTCCTTCCAAAGGTCGTCGCCGGCGGTGAAGCCAGCGGGGTAGGGAAGCCCCGTCGAGTTTGATTTCGCGCCGCGCAGGTGGCACTGAGCGCAGGCGTTAGTAATGGCGACGGCGTCACTGCGGCGTTTTTTCGACAGGAAGATTTTTGAGGTGTCGTTGGAATGCTCGAGATCGACGACCCCGTGACAGGCGTAGCAGTCAATCCCGATGGCCGAGTAGGAACTGGTTTTCGGATCGACGGCGGTGGTGTGGCAACCGGCGCACTGGTGCGCGAATTTATCCTTCTCCCAACGCGCGCCGTCGAGGCCAGTCCAATGGAACTGGCCCTTGTCTTTTTCGAGGCGGGCAGACAGAATCTCCACCTTGCCGTAGCCAGCCTGTTTCAGGAACCGGACGTGGTTACGGCTACCGAGCGTGTGGGTGATGGCAGCGGCGAAGGGCTGACCTTCGGCCAACCTCATCAGTTCAGGCGCGTCTTCTTTTTGGCGCATGGTAACGCCGTGGGAGTTCTTCTGCCAGGTGGCGCCGGTCGTATTACGGTGGCAGAACAGGCACTCGTCGCCATGAACGAACTCCGGCACCTGTGCAAATGCTCCGAGCGCGAGCAGCGTGGACAACAGCAGTTTCATTTGGGAGGCATGCGGAGTGCGCCGTCGAGACGGATCACCTCGCCGTTGAGCATCTCATTAGAGATGATGTGCTGGGCCAGTTGGGCATATTCCGCCGGATTGCCGAGGCGCGCTGGAAAGGGAACTGCTGCGCCGAGCGCTGCCCTCACATCGTCCGGCAATGCGCCAAGAAGCGGTGTATCGAAGATGCCGGGGGCGATGGTGACGACGCGGATTCCAAGTTTCGACAGATCTCGCGCCATTGGCAGTGTCATGCCCACGATGCCGCCTTTCGACGCCGAATAGGCCACCTGGCCGATTTGCCCGTCAAACGCCGCAATGGATGCCGTGTTGATGATGACGCCGCGCTCGCCGCTCGCTTCCGGCACATTGGCGGCCATCTCTGCCGCGGCTAGTCTGGCGACGTTGAACGTGCCGATGAGGTTGACGCGGATCACTTTCTCAAAGGCGTCGAGCGGCGCCGGACCCTCTTTGTTGATGGTCCGCTGAGAGATGCCGATGCCGGCGCAGTTGATGGCGATGTGGATAGGGCCGGCGGCCTGCAAAGCTCTTGTGACAGCGCCTGGATCAGAGACATCGCCATGGACGTACGTGACGCCGGCGACGGGCGGGCCTTCCCTGAGGTCGATGCAAACGGCCTTTCCACCGGCAGAGGCGATCATCGCGGCGCAGGCCGCCCCAAGTCCGGACGCGCCTCCTGTGACTAACGCTGTCTTCCCTTCGATCTTCACGGGTTCACCGCCTGTCCTTCCACGAGCTCAATCGACATCTTATCGGGGCCTTCGATGAATGCAAACTTGACCTTCCCGGCGATGGAGCGAGGTTCGGCGGTGACCTTCACGCCCTCGGACTTTAGCCGTGCGATGGCTTCATCCAGATTGTCGACGCTGAAGCCAACATGGTCCATTACTCGGCCTTTCGTCGTCTCAAACTCGTTGCGATCCTTCCACAAATCGGGCCACTGCTTTTTGGCGTACGCCATCGGAAAGATGATGATGT
Source organism: Bryobacterales bacterium (assembly GCA_038212445.1). GTDB lineage: Bacteria > Acidobacteriota > Terriglobia > Bryobacterales > Bryobacteraceae > TMP-7. Next base: position 312,605 of record JBBQUM010000002.1, on the reverse strand, counting down.
TGACGTTGTCGGCTTGCAGGGACGCCGAGGGACCTACCGGGAATTCGTTCCAGATTCGCTCCTTGGGACTCTTGCCGCGAACGGGAATGCCGAGGTGCTTTTCGTACCACTCGGCGGCCGCTACAGGGTCGGCACTGAGTAGATGGAGATGGCCGAAGCGGTGGTTATTGGAGGTGTTCAATTCGATGAGCGCGTGTCCCGGACCGTCGACATAGGCGAAGAAGAACTTGCCGGAGTTCGGCGCCTGACCCACGAGTCCGCTGATGTCGGTGAGCGGAGTCTCAAACGGAGTGCCCGACTCCACCTGCTTCTTGTAGGCCGCAGGCATGTCTTCGGCGCCCCAACCCATGTGCCAGATGGTGGAGACTACCTCGCTTGGCGCGGCGGTTCGTACCCCGGTGAAAAGCAGCCAGGATTTCTGTGCCCAGACGCCGTCGGTGAGCCCGGCGAAATTGGCCTTTTCGCAGTCGAATTTCGCGGTATAGAAATTGATGGCGGCCTTGGGGTCGGTTACGTTCAGGTGCAAATGGTGGAAGTGGGCCTGTGGCGGCTTGGGGTCCTGCGCTGAAGCGAGCGCTGCCAGACAAGCCGCGATCAGGTACGGGGACGCACGGCGAATTGATGTCATTGGGACTGATTGTAGCCCCTTTGACTTGGCCTATGCGCGGGCTTTTTTTATCTGTGCCAGAAACTGCCTTGCGCGTTCTTCGAAGATCTCGTACTTGCCGTCTTCGATGGTTTTGGCGTCGATCAACTCAGCGCCCACGGCTACCGCGCAGGCTCCCGCTTTAAGGAAATCGACGGTGGTTTCAAGACTGACGCCGCCGGTGGGCACCATTTCGATTTGGGGGAACGGAGCTTTGAGAGCCTTGATGTACTTTGCGCCGCCCATTGCGCCGCAGGGGAAAACTTTGACGGCATCGGCGCCGCATTCCCATGCGGTGAGGACTTCCGTAGGCGTCAGCGCGCCCGGCATGATCACCTTCGAATAGCGTTTCACCATCTCGATGGTGGACGGCCGCAGGTTCGGCGTAACGAAGAACTGTGCGCCGGCCAGCATGCAGGCGCGGGCGGTTTCGGGGTCGAGTACGGTGCCGGCGCCGAGGACAATCTTGTCGCCGAACATGTCAGCCAGTTTCTCGAGCGCCTTGATTGCGCCGGGAACGGTCATGGTGATCTCAGCCGCGCGGATGCCGCCGCGGTAGACCGCTTCAATTGCTTTAACAGCCGATTCCGCGCTCGACGTGCGCACAACGGGGACGATGCCGATGTCAATTATGGAGCTTAAGATCGCATTCTTCTGCATTACTTCGATCTTAACTCCGGGAGCCTGGGAACGAGCCGTTTTACTCGTATCGAAGGGCGAGTATCGGGTCGATGCGGCTGGCGCGATTGGCGGGGATGAGGCCCGCGAGCGCGGCCACCATGATCAGCAGGACCATCGCGATTCCGGCGATCCAGGGATCGTTCGGTTTGATGCCGTACAATTGCGTGGAAACGAACTGGCCGAGTCCGATGGCTGACGGCACGCCTACCGCGAGTCCGATGCCCAACAGCAGGAGCACTTCCTTCATCACCAACCAGACGACTGAACCGCGAGCTGCGCCGAGGGCCATGCGTAGCCCGAGTTCCTTGGTGCGCCGCGAGACGACGAATGCCATCACGCCGTACAGTCCGATGGCGGCCAGCAGAGTCGCGAGCATCCCGAAGCCGGCCGAAAGCAGCGCAATGAGCCGCTCGGTGAGGAGGGTCTGGTCGAGCTGCGCCGCCAGCGTCTTCAACTCGTACACCGGCATGGATCCATCCAGTTTCTTGACCTCGCCGCGCAGCAGGTTGTACGTGGTGGTGGAATCCATTCCCGTGCGCACATAAAACGCGACGCTGTTCTTTCCCCAATTGGGGATGAACACCTGCCGGCGTACGCCTTCGCGAGGACCCTCGTAGAGCGAGTCGGCCGCCACTCCAATGATCTCGGTCTGCAGCTTCGTTTCCGGACCGCCGCCATTGCCTATGTGCCGTCCAACCGCGCTCTTGTCGCCGAAGTAGTGGCGCGCGAACTTCTCATTGACGATGGCCACGTGGGCCTCATCCTTCATATCGCGGCGGTCAAAATCGCGGCCTTCAAGCAGCGGTATGCCCATGGTCTGGAAGTAGCCGGGCGTGATGGAATTCATAAAGGCGGACATGTCCTCGCCGTCCTTCGTCTGGTCGCCCTCAACCGACATGGTGTTGTCCCACTCCCAACCATGTAGCACCGGCACGGACGCGAGCGCGGCGCTGCGAATGCCCGGAATGGCGCGGATGTTCTGGAGTAACTCGTCGTAGAAGTGGACGGTGCGCGGCGCATCATAGCCGTTCAGCGCCGGCGAAATCTGAAACGTGACAAGGTTGTTCATGTCACGGAAACCGGAATCCTTGTCCTTGAGATTTTGGAGGCTCTTAACGAACAGACCGGCGCCGAACAGGAGCAGGAAGCTCAGCGCCACCTGGGCGGTGACGAGCCCCTTGCGGAGGAACAGTGAGCCGCCTTGTCCGGCGATGGAGCCGACGGCGTCCTTGAGCGTGGTCCACAAGTCCGGACGGCTGGCGCGCAGAGCGGGTACGAGGCCAAAGACAATTCCGGTGAGGAATGTCAGGGCGATGGTGAACGAGAGAATCCGCCAGTCAGGCTCCGCGTGAATGAGGAGTGGGCTTGATTCCGTGGGAACGAGCGCGAGGAGGCCACGCGTCATCGCCACGGCGAGGAAGACTCCCGCAAGGCCGCCGGCGATGGAAAGGACCAGGCTTTCGACCAGGAGTTGACGGACAAGCTGGCCGCGCGAGGCGCCGATCGACAGTCGAACAGCGATTTCTTTTTGACGGGCGAAGGCGCGGGCAATCAGTAGATTCGCGACGTTGGCGCAGGCGATGAGCAGGACGAGTCCCACCATCCACATCAGCACCACGAGCGCTTTGGAGAAATTATTCCGCAGGCTGGAGTAGCCGGTTCCCGCAGCTTCGACGTTTAGCGTCCCCTTCATGAACTGCTGACGGCCGTAGGCGGACCACTTGCTCGCCGCTGCCAGTGTCGTTTCGTATTGGCGAATCTGGGTGAACAGTCCCTGCATCGGAGCTTTGGCGGAGTCGACGGTATAGCCTGGCTTAAGGCGAGCAAACACCTGCACCCAACGGGTACGACGGTCGTCCATATGCACCCACGTCCACTCCGGAACAACGGCGGACTTCATCAGGATCGGCACACGGATCTGCGGTGACTGGGCGGGATCGATGCCGGCGAATCCGGGAGCGGAGACTCCCACGATATTCATCGGGTAGTTATTCACCAGGATCTTTTTGCCGACGACGTTTCGATCCTGGTTGAACCGAGTGGACCAGTAGTCGTAACTCAACACCACCGACGGGTGACCCTGATAAATCCGATCATCTTCCTCTGAACTGAAGACGCGTCCGGCGGCGGGCTTCACGCCGAGCATGCTGAAGTAGTTGCCCGAGACCATCTCGGCGTCCACGCGCTCGGTCTGATTATCGATGCTGATCGACGTGGAAACCAGCCGGCGACAAAGCACTTCAGACAGCGGCGCGGCCTTGGTCTGGTAATCCATATAGATCGGATAGGAATGCATCCGGTCGCCCATATTGCTGCCGTTGTGGGCGCCGCGCTGATAGAGCATCACCAGCTGCTCGGGATTCTTCACGGGCAACACACGGAGCATAATCTGGTCCATCAGCGTGAAGATCGCTGTGTTGGCGCCGATTCCGAGGGCCAGCGAGAGGACGGCGACGGTGGCGAACAGAGGGCTGCGTCGGATCGCGCGGAAGGCGTAACGCAGATCGGGCAACAGGCTGGTCATAAGAGGTACTACGGACGAAGCCGGCGCGGGTTACTAATTTTTCTGACGCCCTAAGGGTGGGCGAAGCCGAGGAGCAGTTTGGTGGATTTCAGGGTGAGTGCGAGGATGGGGAAAACGACGCACCACATAGCCAATTTCATTCGACGGTCAAGGTGGAGGCTGCGCTGGGCGGCTATGAAGGTCCACAGCAGGAATACGGAGATGGCGAAGGCGCTTGGAAGGACGAACGCCGCGGCGTCGGAGATCATCGTCGCCACCATCCAGCCCACCATCAGCAGCGCGGCCGTGATGCCAAGCCATTGACGTCCCCAGGATGCAGTCGCGGAAAGTTTTCGCAACTTGGCCCATTCGGAAAGCTCGGTGCGCAGGTCTGTATAGTCGGCTAGCTGCGAGGGGATGAAAACGAAGCGTTCCGAATCGGCGGTACGAACGACCAGGCCACGGCCGGGTATTTCCTCGATATTTGAGACCTCAGCCTTCGCGATCGCCATCTCCGGCAGCCGGAACTGCGTTCTCCGCAGCCCGTCGGGTGAGACCTCGAGCCGGTACGACTGCCAGGTGCGGCGCGTGGAGCGCACGGTCAGCCAAGTGCCGATGACAAGGACGAGCAGCAGATAAATCATCACCCAGAGGCCCGTTTTCTGGATTCCGTCGTCACGCACGAGTTGCATGCGCAGGGCAATAGCAATGAGCAGGACGGTGATGGCGAAGCTCATCCTCGCCGACCGCCACAACAGTGCCCGCAGCCCGGCTTTCGAAACCGAGTAAGTGCGCATCATGCAACTCCTGCAATAATATTCGCATGCGAGTGCTCTGTGTACTGGTGCTGCTGGGTCTCGCCGTCCTTGGCCAGACGCCGACGATCGACCAATCCCTCGCTTTGAAATCGGCGAGCGCTCCCAAGATCTCGCCGGACGGGCGTTTTGTTTCCTATCTGGTGAACGAGACCAGTTGGGAGGAGAACGAGTTTGTCTCACAAATCTGGATTGCGATGACCGCTACCGGGGAGCGCTACCAACTCACGCACAACAAGAAAGCCAGCGCGTCGGTGGAGTGGTCCTCCGATTCGCGGCAGGTGGCATTTCTGTCTGACCGCGACGGCAAACAGCAGATCTGGGTGATCTCGCCGACCGGTGGTGAGGCGGCGCAATTGACCAGCGTGGACACGGGTGTGGCCGCATTTAAGTGGTCGCCCGACGGCAAGTCGATTGCCTACACATCCTCTGGTCCGGAAAGCAAAAGCCGGAAGGAGCGCAAGGAGAAGTACGGCGAATTTGAAGTCGTGAAGAATGATTACACGCTCAATCATCTGTGGCTCATTCCGGTGCCGGAGGATTTGAAGGAGAAGCCGAAGCCTGAGCAATTGACGCAGAGCCATAGCTTCACGGTGAATCAGTTTTCATGGTCGCCGGACTCGAAGCGGATTGCGTTTGCGGCCACCCGCGATCCCGACCTCAGCTCGCAGGACACTTCCGATATTTACGTTCTACGCCTCTCAGACAAATTCCTCAAGAAGCTGGTTGAAACGCGGGGGCCTGACCGCAATCCGCTTTGGTCTCCTGACGGATCCGAGATTGCGTTTGAGACGGCGGCAGGACAGGATGTTCATTTCTACAAGAACTCGCACATCGGAGTGGTAGCCGCGGATGGCGGTGCGCCGCGCGTGCTGGGAGAGAAGTTCGACGAGGATCCGCACTTGGTTGAGTGGTCGCCCTCGGGTATCTATTTTGAAGCGCTCCAGCGGACTAGTTCACAGCTCTTCAAATTGCATCCCGAAAACGGAAAGACGGAGCGAGTGAGTGCGCCCGAGGCTGCCGCGAACAGTCAGGCGTCGTTCACGCGCGACTTCAAAACGGTCGCTTTCACCTGCGTATCGCCAGGCGCTTACAGCGAGATCTGCGTATCGCCGGTCGCGCATTTTGCGCCGAAGCCGGTTACGAACATGGCCGATCAGCTAAAGCCGTTCACGCTCGCCCGCAGGGAGTTGATTGAGTGGAAGAGCAAGGACGGTACGCCGATTGAAGGCGTGCTGATCAAGCCCGCGGACTTCGATCCGATGAAGAAATATCCACTGTTGGTGGTGATACACGGCGGTCCCACGGGTGTGGACCGTCCGGTGATACAGGCCGATCGCTACTACCCGGTGGAGATGTTCGTGGCCAAGGGCGCCATTGTGCTGAAGCCGAACTATCGCGGCTCTGCCGGATATGGCGAGAAGTTCCGATCGTTGAATGTGAGGAATCTCGGGCTCGGTGATTACGACGACGTCATCAGTGGAGTGGATGCACTGATCGCGAAAGGCTACGTGGATAAGAACCGGGTTGGCGCGATGGGATGGAGCCAGGGCGGCTACATTTCGGCGTTCATCACGACGTACAGTGATCGCTTCAAAGCGGTGTCCGTAGGTGCGGGAATTTCCGATTGGATGACTTACTACGTCAACACCGACATCCATCCGTTCACGCGCCAGTATCTGCAGGCGACGCCGTGGGACGATCCTGAGATCTATCGCAAGACTTCGCCGATCTCCTACATCGCCACCGCCAAAACGCCGACACTCATACAGCATGGCGAATTGGACAAGCGCGTGCCGATCCCCAATGCCTACGAGCTATACCAGGCGCTCGAGGATCGCGGTGTGCCGGTGAAGATGTACGTGTACAAGGGCTTCGGCCATGGCATTAATAAGCCGCGGCAGCAGCGCGCGGTGATGGAGCATAACTATGAGTGGTTCAGCCAGTGGATTTGGGGCGAGAAGCCGGTTCACCTGGCTGAGTGAGCGTCACCGCGATCTCGGCATAGAGCGCGAGCACAGGGCTCGAGCAGTTGCGCATCGCCGCTAGGTAGTACGCGCGCTCGGCGTCCTTTGCGTTGAGCAGTCGGGATGCCGGAAAGAACCACTGCATCGGATCGTCCACGGAGGCGTAGGACGCACTGAGGAACGACAGCAGCGTGTCGACGGCGTTGTCTGGCGCGCGGCCGGGAGCCACCTTCTCGGCGAGCACCTGGTAGGTATTCGCCTTCATGTTGAAGTAGTCGGTGAATGACGCCCCTTCGTCCGGCTTCCAATCTTCCATTGCGCGGAGAAGCTCCAGATATTTGGCGTTCCATTCCTTCGTGGAGCGCTCTTCCAGTGTGCGCCCGCCAGTGTTGAGCGACTGCAGCAACGCGAGCACATAGCGCGACCGGGTTGAACTCCAGAAGTCGACGATCTCGACATCTCCGGCATCGCTGTAGGAGCGGATCTCTTCAGCGCGGATGGCCTTCACCTGGTCGCTCGCGTAGCGATTGAACAACGAGACGGGCTCGGGCAACCGGTCAGGAGCTCTTCTTGACTCGGTACAACGTGCACGGCCGTATCCAGCGACGAAGTAGTCGCGGATAGCCTGCCGTCGCGCGTCGTCTGGTTCGCCGATGCCCAAGGCGTCAACGCCTGAGAAGCGGGCAAGCTCAACTGATCGCGGATCGATCTCGACAGTCGACACTGCCAGTGCGACGGCGTTAGCAATCCGGTGCTTGTGTTCGGCGGACGCATTCAGCGGGCTAAGCATGCCGGTCGCGGGCTGCAATTGGAGTGGAGAGCGAATGGAGTGAAGCCTGATTTCGACAAAGTCGATGTCGTCTTTGCGCTTTCGTTGTTCGCCGGTGAAGGTCTGGTTGTAGACGCGCGCCAGGGTAGCGTAGAACGGCGAGTAGTCGGGGACGACGGAGTCCTTGCAGGTGAGCCGCTTCCGCGCGCTGGCGATCGAGCGGGAGCATAGCGTCGACGGCGCGAGTCCGCAGTGTTAGCGCATCAAGACCGGTGACTTGCGCGACGCCCTGCCAGCCGCTGCGCGTGTCGGTACCGCCCTGGTGCTTGCGGGGCAGTGGATTGCGCGCACGTCCGGCCGCGTCAAACGCCTCGCCGATCAGATCTCGCTTCAGGCGGCGTCAGTGACCCGCGGCGAGCCGGCAAGTCGCAACAAAAGGTCAGCAGTGAACTCGAGCGCGACGCCGCGTGCGCGGTCCACGAGCAGTTCGATTTCTTTAGGATGTTTGGTAGCGGGCTCTGGCGCCTTCTGGAACGCAAGGAACAGTACCGCCAGTTGCCACATGGAAGCGATTATACTCACCCTTATGGTCAGAGAAGCCGTCATTGTCGACGCGGTACGCACCCCTGTTGGTAAGCGCGATGGAGCGCTGAAGAATTGGCATCCCGTGGATTTGCTGGCGCACACTTTGAATGCGCTGGCGTCACGCAATGGTCTTGATCCCGCGCTGGTTGACGACGTAATCGGCGGCTGCGTGATGCAGGTGGGCGAGCAGGGTATAAATGTAACGCGCAACGCGGTGCTGGCCGCGGGCTGGCCCGAGAGCGTGCCGGCCACGACCGTCGACCGCCAATGCGGTTCGAGCCAGCAGGCGATTCATTTCGCGGCGCAGGGAATTCTGGCAGGTGCCTACGACATCGCGGTGGCCTGCGGCGTGGAATGCATGACGCGGGTGCCGCTGGGAGCGTCGGTGGTCAATGGGCCCGGCAAGCCATTCGGCGATGCCGTCGGCAAGCGCTACAACAACGTTCCGTTTAATCAAGGAATCAGCGCCGAGATGCTGGCGGAGAAGTGGAGCATTCCGCGTACCGAGCTCGACGCGTTCAGCCTTGAGAGTCACACACGCGCGGCGCGAGCGGCCGATGAATGCCGGCTCAAGTCGCAGATCATCCCTGTGCCGGTGGAGGGCGGCGAGATGACCCGCGACGAGGGTGTTCGCACCGGTACCACGCCCGAAAAAATGGCGTCGCTGAAAACTCCGTTTAAGACGGACGGCGTTGTGACGGCCGGCAATTCGTCGCAGATCTCCGACGGTGCGGCTGCGGTGCTCATCATGGACCGCGCGCGTGCCGATCAACTGGGGCTGAAGCCGCTCGCCCGTATTACCGCGTTCGCCCTGGCCGGCGACGATCCCGTGATGATGCTCACCGCGCCCATCCCGGCAACACGCAAGCTGCTCGATCGCGCCGGACTGTCGATCCGCGACATCGACCTCATCGAGATTAACGAGGCATTTGCCAGCGTGGTTCTGGCATGGAAGCGCGAGTTGAATGCCAACCTGTCCAAGGTGAACGTAAACGGCGGTGCGGTGGCGATTGGACATCCCCTAGGCGCAAGCGGCGCGCGCCTGATGACCACGCTGGTCCACGAACTGACGCGCCGGGGCGGCCGGTACGGCCTGCAGACGATGTGCGAGGGCGGGGGACTGGCGAACGCAACGCTCATCGAGCGCATCGACGCGTAGTGCATGAAGCGAGTCCAAGCCAGACCGCTATGCGGGTATCAATGCGTCGTGCGGCGCATCAACTCGTCGACTCGCCGAAGGTCTTCGACGATCCCCTCGCGGTGCCGATGGCCGGCGACGAGCTACGTGCCGGAATCGATTCCGAAGCCTCCGGATCCCGTTCGCTGCGGGCGTTCGTAGTTGCGCGCAGCCGCTACGCAGAGGACCAACTCGCTACCGCCGTGCAGCGCGGCGTCACGCAATACGTGCTGCTTGGCGCGGGGTTTGATACTTTCGGCTACCGAAACCCGTACCCGGAGCTTCTTGCCTTCGAGGTGGATCATCCAGCCACTCAGGCGCACAAGCGGGGGCGTCTGCGGGATGCCGGAATCGCGATTCCCGATGACATGACATTCGTACCGGTGGACTTCGAGCGCCAGAGGTTGCCGGAACAATTGGAAGGTGCGGGATTCCGAGTGGACATGCCGGCTGTCTTCTCCTGGCTCGGAGTAGGGCCCTATCTGACGCGCGACGCCTTTGACTCGACATTGCGCTTCATGGCTGCTAGGCCTGGCGGCAGCGCGGTGGTGTTCGACTATGCCACCGAGGTATCTGCGCTGAGTGCGCGCGAACGCGCTGCCTTCGATGTTCTCGCGGCGCGCGTGGCTGCGGCGGGCGAGCCCTTTCAGTTATTCTTCACCACGGCGGAGTTGACCCACCGACTGTCTGCTCTCGGCTTCACCGGGATCGAGGACCTCGGTGCGCATGAGATTAACCAACGCTATTTCGACGGCCGTACAGATAGTTTGCGTGTTGCCGCGAGCCTCGCTCATCTGGTGTGGGCGCAGATTTAACAGGCGGCAATCACCGGCGATTCCCCAGCCAGCGAATGACATTGAACGGGATCGCGATCAGCAGCAGCACGAAGATGAAGTGGATCACGGCGATCAGGACGATCTCCGGAGGGTGATGAGTCACCCACTCGCGCCATGTCAAAATTGCGGACCCGGCAATTGCCAGCCAGGGCCGCCATGCGCCCAGGCCCCATCCGGAACCGTCGTCCCAAAGCAGGTGACGAGCCAGCCACCTTCCCGCAGTCATTCGAGTAGCGTAGCACTGAAACGCAGCGCGTCTTCCTTCGAATAGATGTTGTTGAACAAGAGGTAGTCGGGTGCTGCGGCGTGCCGGTAAACGGCCAAACGATCTCTCAACTCTGCCAGGTCGTCGTCGGTGTAGCGATAGTGGTAGCCGCCGCGTCCATGCAAGCGCCAATACAGCGAGTCGCCATGGGTGGGATTAGCCTTGAACGGGTCGACGCAGTGGATGAGATTGTTATCCGCGCAGAGATCGCGGACCAATTCAGTCGGCCAGTCGTCGCCTCTCGGCTCCCAGGCGAGAGTGCGGCCTCCGCGGTCGATCTCCTGGAAGAAGGTCCTGAGGTTGCGGAGATTTTCGCGGGTTGGCAGGAATGACTTCGGGCATTGGAACACGATCACCTGCGCGTCAACGATGGCGGCTATCTGCCGCGTACGCTCCCAGGCCAACCAGACCTGCTCCGTCGGGCGGAAATTTCCGTAGAGGTCCCGCTCGCCCTCGCTGACGCCCGACTTCAAGCGCCGGTATGTCGGGCTGGTGGGTGTATGCGTAATCAATTGCCATGCCTTCATGCAGAAACGAAAGCCGGGCGGCGCCAGCGCTTTCCATCGCTGGGCGACGCCATCGGCGGGCGGCTGATAGAACGTGGTCTGCAACTCGATGGTCTCGAAATGCGAGACGTAGCGAGCTTGAGCCTCCGTCCAACCACAGCAGCCGATGATCGGCGCGCGCGGACTAGCGGGCATCGGCAAGCTGTTTGGATCGGGAACGCCGAAATAGAAATACCGCCGCAACGGCGAACGCGGTAAGCGCTGCAACGGCGGCGACGGTGCGCGCCGGCAGTCGCGCAGGGGGCGGGTTGGGACCGTCGGTTATGTGCTCCGGTCGGACGCCCATCCCCACCAGTCGGGCAATCAGGTGCTGCGGGCCGGGAATGCGGACTGCCACTCTCAACGCCGCCGGCGCATGGATTGGGCCGGGATTGCGGAAGAGCCGGGCGAGTCCGCGATGCGCGTTCATTTGCACGAACTGCGTAACCCGTGTAGGGAACTCGCGACGCCGTTGGACGAGCGCAAGGTGTGTATCATCGACGTTCCCGTCGAGCAACGGACCGGAGAGGATGTTGGCAGTGGCCACGGCGTCCTGAATCGCCAGATTGATGCCGACGCCCCCCGCGGGCGACATGGCGTGGGCAGCGTCGCCTATGCAGAGCAGACCCGGTTTGTGCCAGTTGCGGAGGCGATTGATCTGGACCGTCAGCAGCTTCACCTGGTCCCAGCTCTGCAATTCATTTACGCGGTCAGCGACGTAAGGCGCGATCGCTTGAACCGTAGCGCGAAACGCGCCAAGCCCGGCCTCCTTCATCCGCTCGAATGAACCCTTTTCGATGATGAGCCCTGCCTGGTAATACTCGTCGCGATTGATGAGCACCAGGGCGCGGCCATAGTTGATATTTCCTAGTGACTGCTCAGGATCTGAGGCGTTCCGGCTGATGCGAAACCAGAGGACGTCGATGGGGACACCGAATTCCAACACCTCGAATTGAGCCGCCCTGCGGACGACGGAATGTCTTCCATCGCACCCGACGACGAGATCGGCGTGAATTGCTGCCTGCCCGCCGGGCGTTTGCACGTCGACTCCGGTAATTCTTCCGGCTGCACCGCGCAGTCCCACAATCTCGTGGTTCATGCGCAACTGGAAGTGTGGGAATTTGCGGGCGCGCGCTGCCAGAAAGTCGAGAAAATCCCACTGAGGCATGAGCGCGATAAATTTGCAATGCGCGGGCACGCGGCTGAAGTCGGCGGCAGTGAAGCGGAAGTCGCCAAACGTGCCGCCAATGGTGCGAAGCTCCTGATGGGGAAGCTGCAGAAAGGCGCGGAGCAAGCCGAGTTCGTGAAAGAGCTCGAGCGTGGAAGGATGTACGGTGTCGCCACGAAAGTCGCGAAAGAAGTCCTGGTGCTTTTCAAGGACGGTGACGGCGACACCGCGGCGTGCGAGCAAATAGCCCAGCATCATCCCCGCGGGGCCGCCGCCGGCGATACAACAGGTCGTCTTCAGGTTCTCAGCCATGTTGAGCTGGACTGATCCAAACGACTAATGTTTCATTTGCGCGCCTAAGCCAGGGCGAGGTTCAGATTCTCAATCGCTTCGTCCACTTCGGCGGTGTTCTTGTAGCCAACCGTGACACTGTCCACTTTGGCGGTATTAAACGCGTATCGCATCGCTGCCTGGCGGTCGTCGCGGTTGGTAAACAAGCCCTCGCCGACAAGCTTCATGCTGATGACGCCCATGCCGTCCGTCTGGACCTGCTTGACGTGGCTGGTGACTTCGTTCACTTGGCCCAGTCCGTGCGTGTTGTAGTCCTCAGCGTCCATCTTGGTACCGTTGTGGTTCATGCGGATCATCGCCACCTGCAACCACTTGTTGCCGGGCATCTGGCGCAGAGCCGGCAGACCGTGGACTGACGCGCCGTGCGTAAGAATCACCTTCTTCGAACCCGCCTCGGACAGTCCGTCCTGCCAGCGCATGGTGTCTTTGGGCCAAGTGGCGACGTGTTGGTAGTGGAGTAGGAGAATATCGAAGTACTCGGTATTGGCCAGCTTGCGGAGTTCGTCGATCTTCGCCTGCGGATCGCCGCCTTCGTGCGTGGTCACTTTGGACATCAACCGGTATGAGTCGCGCGGGATGCCCTTCAGCGCGATTCCGAGCATCTTATGCATCTCGCCGTAGGATTCGGCGGTCTCGAAGAAGCGGATGCCGCGATCGTAGGCGTGTCGTACCAGGCGCGTGAAGTCATCCTGACCCAGATCGCGCTGCACCTTGCCGCTCATTGAACCTGTACCGAACGCAAGTCGTGTCACCTTGACGCCGGATTTGCCCAGCGTCACCCAGTCGGTGGCCGTACCGCGTGCGGCGCGTAACGGTAAACTTCCAGTGCCGGCTAGAACGCCGGCTGCGAGCCCAGTTTTAAGGAAATTACGTCTCGAACAGTAGGACATTGTTCGTGCTCCAATGCGGGTTATCGTAACACGGCCGCGGGTGCCTAAAACACGGCCAACACGGGAGCGTCGTTGGCGGCAAACGGCACGCCTAGGACTTTTGCCAGCGTGGGCGCGATGCTGCGCATGTCGATGTCTCCCAGTTTTGCCTTACCGATGCCGGCTCCTGAGATCAGGAAAGCGGCGCGCATTTCCGGATGAACTGGCGAGTAGCCGTGTGTGCCGCCTGCCTTTACCGCACGCACCAGCGGACCGTCCACCGCATTGCCCGCCGAGAATCCCGGCTTCATGTCGACGGCGAATTCGGCCGAAGGCGCACCGCCGATCGCGGCAATTTCCTTGCGATCCAGAATTCGCTCGATGCCATTGGCCGGGTCAGCCGCCAACTCATTGAGCAACTTGCGGACTGTCTGCCGCGTGGCGGCGTCTTGCGGATCCTTCAGCACGATCAAGTACGACGCGGCAGCCGCCCACGCGTCAGCCTTCCAAGCCGTGACGCCTGGAGAGAACACCGAAGTCCGGCGTGGATTGGGCGTGATCAGGCCGGCTTTCACGAAGGCGACCTTGAGGTTCAATTGTTTGTCGATGGCAGCAAATCCATGGTCTGACGCGACGCACACCACGGCATTGGGAACTTCAGCGCGGATGGCCTTTTCGAGCGTGCCCACCATCGCGTCAATTGCTTCGAGTGTCGCGTTGGCGTCCTTGCTGAACGGGCCGGACGCGTGTTCAACGTGATCGAGCCCCGCCAGATGAATCGTGATGAAGCGCGCGTGTTTGGTGCGAATCATTCGCTCGGCAAACCGGGTACGCGACCAGTCGCCTTCAACCGCTTTGTCCGGGTCACTCTCGTAGGCGCCGATGGCGGGCTCGAACTCGGCGAGCAAACCCGGCGTCGAGACCGATCGCAGCAGCTTCATATCGTCCACGGTGCGGGCTCTCCAATATTCGGGGATGTTGAAGTCCACATGCCGCGCGCCGACGCTTACCGGCCAGCTGACGCTGCCGACTTTGTAGCCCGCGGCGCTGGCTGCGTCCCACAGCGTGGGCACACGGATATCCTCGGCGTACCAGGTCCAGCCGTCCAGGTTGCGTTGCTCGGGATCGAATGCGACATTGTTCAGAATGCCGTGCTTAGCCGGCCATACGCCAGTGATCAGGGTAGTGTGGCTGGGGTATGTGACCGTGGGCAGGACACCGCGTACGCCGTCGGCATAGGCGCCGGTTTGCATCATCCGCCGCAGGTTGGGGATCTTCAGTCCGTGCTGGTCGGCCGCGCTCACATAGTCGGGACGCATTCCGTCAATCGAGATCAAGACGAGCGCGCGCGAGTTCGGTTGTGCAGCAGCGACGAACGCCAGAAGAAGGAGCGCCGGCGCTAAGCGCCGCGAAATAGCCATAGGCTCAATGATAGTGAGAACATGAGATTGCAGCTTGGCCTGCGCAAGGGAATGTATGCTCTTTTCATCTCGCACGGGCCTCGGCCTGGGACTCCTCATTGCTGGTCTCGCCCTCTCAACGTTCGCCCAAAGTCCTCAAAAAACCATCATGATGAACCACGCTACTGGAACATTCGACGTCAAACTGAGTCCGCTTTCCATTGAGTCGGATGCGAGCTTCGGCCGGATGTCGATTGATAAGCAATTTCACGGCGGTATTGACGGCGTCAGCAAAGGCGAGATGATGACGGCTGGAACCGGCATCAAGACTTCGGCCGGTTACGTGGCGGTGGAACGCGTCACAGGCACCCTCGCGGGCAAGAACGGCTCATTCTCACTCCTCCACACAGGAATCATGAACCGCGGCGTTCCCCAGCTTTCCATCGTCGTGGTGCCTGACTCGGGTACCGGCCAGTTGGAGGGCATCACCGGTAAACTCGCTATTACGATTGCTGACGGCAAGCATTCCTACGATTTCGAGTACGCCTTGCCGGACAGCCACTGACAAAATCCGAACGCGACCGGGACGAGACTTGAGAGAATAGTCCCGTGGACTTCATTCTCCATCCCGTCGAGCAACGCGTACTCGGCGCGCTTCTCGAAAAGGACATCACGACACCGGAGTATTATCCGCTGACGATGAATGCGCTGGTGGCTGCCTGCAACCAGAAATCGAATCGTGATCCGGTAGTCAGCTATGACGATGGCCTGGTGGAGCGTGCGATCGAAGCACTGCGCGAGAAGGGCTTCGCCACCATCGTGACGGGCGGCGGCAACCGTGTTCCGAAATACGCGCAGAGCTTCTCAGAGCGCCTGAACCTGGGCCGTCGCGATCTGGCGATCCTCTGCGAACTGCTCGTCCGCGGAGCCCAGACTCCGGGCGAACTGCGCAATCGCGGATCGCGCATGTACGATTTCTCGGACCTCGACGAAGTGGAAAGCTGCCTGCGCTCCCTCGCCGCTCGCGAGCCTGATCCTTATATCGTCCAGCTTCCGCATCAGCCGGGCACCAAAGAACAGCGTTGGGCGCATCTGCTGGGTGGTGAGCCGGCGGTGCAGGCGCCTGCCGCTGCATCACCCTCAACCTCGCAACACCTGGCGCCGGCTTCTGACCGCATTGAAAAGCTTGAAGCCGAGATGGCCACCCTGCGCGACGAAGTGTTGGAGCTGAGGAAAATAGTCGAAGATTTTCGGAGACAGTTCGAATAACGATGACCTTAAACCGTGATCCTGAAGACCTCGAGCAGCGCGCCTGGGTGCGTACACGGCGGGTGGATGAGTGCGACTCACTCGACGAGCTCTTTCGACACTGCCTGCCGGCATTCGGCGGTGCCTACCTCCGCCGCATTTACACGATTCTCGACCGCGCCATCGGCATGGGCTGTCCCCTGACTCTCTCCATCGCCGGCCCGGTCACCGTCAGCGGGCAGCACCAGACGTGGCTCATTCCGCTGCTCGAAGCCGGCTGGGTGGCCTATCTCAGTACCACCGACGCGGTTTGCTATCACGACGGCCATCGCAGCCTCGATGGGCACTCGCACGGTCCGGTGCACGAGGTGCCGATCTTCGGTGATGACCGCGCGCTGCGTGACGAGAAGACCATCCGCGTAACCGACATGGCGTTTGACGAGGAAGTTCTGCTCGACCAGGACCGCTTCCTCACCGCCGTTCTGTCGCAGCCCGAATTTCAGAAGAAGATGACCGGCACCGAGTTGCGCTACCTGCTTGGCCGGTTCTTCGGCGCGCAGGAAGAACACAATGGCGTGGAAGCGGGGTTACTGTCCACCTGCCAGCGCCTCGCGATTCCGGTATTTGTCGGTGCGCCCGCTGACGGCAGCGTTTTTCTGAACTCCATGAAGCTTTGGGCGATGCGTGAAGCCGGCTTGATTCCCGAATACGGCTTCGACCTCGACCTGCACGCCGAAGTCTTTGAAGCTTGCGCCTACCATCGCTGGGGACTATTCGATAATCCCGTAAAGGCACTTGGCACGTTCATTCTCGGCGGCGGCGTTCCCAAGAACTACAACCTTCAACCTGAGCCCGCCCTCGGCCAGGTGCTCGGACTCCCGGATGTTCGCGGCTATCACTTCGACGTCCAGATTGTCACCGCGCCAGTCACCGACGGCTCGCTCTCGTCGTGTCCTCCCGCCGAGGCCGTCACCTGGGGTAAGGTCGATAAGGACCTGTACCTTCAGACTACCGAGAGCATGCAGGCCGACTACTCGACGCTCGTGCCCTTCATTGTTAAGGCGCTGCTCGACAACCGGAAACGCTATGAGACGCTGGCCGCGGAAATGGGCGCCGAGGCGCTGTTTGAGAAAGAGCCTCATGCGCGCGGGTATTTGCGAAGCCGGGCCGGCTACCGGTTGTACGACCAGCGCGAGGCGCTGTGCAAGAAGTTGCGTGAGGATGTCGCTGCAAATCGCCAATGGCTGAACGAAACGCTCACTTATCCGCTCGCCGCTCCCTCTTTGCGCTAGCGCTGTTCGGAATCTCGTTCGGCTACGTGGAGGCCGCGGTGGTGGTCTACCTCCGCAGCATCTATGACCCCATTCGTGCGCACGTCTACTCCGGCTTTCCCGCCGGCGAGCTGTTTCCTTTGCTCAAGCCCGAGCATTTACCGGATACTCATTTGCTGGCCGTGGAACTTGGTCGCGAACTTGCTACCCTCATCATGCTGGCAGCGATCGCGATTGCCGTCAGCCACAACGCACGCACCTGGATCGCCGCCTTCGGCATCGCCTTCGGTGTCTGGGATATCTTCTTCTATCTGTCGCTGAAGGTCGCCATCAACTGGCCCGCCTCGCTGTTCACCTGGGACATCCTATTCCTGCTGCCTGGACCCTGGGTGGGGCCTGTTATTGCTCCGGTAATCGTCTCTCTGGCGATGATCGTGGGTGGCGCTGGAGTGCTCATCCGCGAGGATCGTGGATTTCCGCTAAAGATCAAACCTGTGCATTGGGGTGCGATTGTCCTAGGTGGTCTGGTGGTGATTGTCAGCTTCATGTGGGATTGGCGTCACACGATGGCCGGCAACTGGCCACACCCCTTCAACTGGATGTTGTTCTGGATAGGCATGTTAATCGGCGGGGCCAGCCTTGCCCATGCCTGGCGCAGGTAAATCGCTCAGCCGGTCCTAAGTACTTCGCTTAAAGCGTCTACGGATCTATGCCGATAGATAGGCATGGAATTGCCGATCCTCAACTCACGAAAGGAACTGCTGCGTAAGACTCAGAATGCCGATGGCGGCTGGGGCTACTTCGCAGGACGCCAGTCGTGGCTCGAGCCGACTTTCTATGCGATGCTGGCGCTCGACGGCGAGCCCGCTGGAGAGCGCGCCTGGAACCTGGTGAAATCCTGGCAAAACGCCGATGGCGGCTGGCGTCCGTCAGCGCAAGTGACTAATTCTTCATGGGTTACAGCGCTCGGCGTATCGCTATGTACAATTCAGGGCGACTATGGCCGCAGTTTTGAACAAGGCGTTCGTTGGATCCTGAGTACCACCGGGGCTGAGAGTTCATTTCTTAGTCGCACGATTCACAGCCTGTTTCGCCGCGGGAAGGACCGTGACACTTCTAACCGCGGCTGGCCCTTCTTCCAGAACACCAACGCCTGGGTAGAACCCACCGCTTTGTCTCTGGTGGCTCTGCGACGTGCTTCCGCACGCTTTCACGACCGGGAGTTGGGTGAACGCTTGCGCGAAGGGGAGAACTTGCTGTTGACGGTCCGGTGCAGTGACGGGGGCTGGAACTACGGCAGTGCCTTCGCGCTCGACGTCAACCTGCCGTCGTATCCGGAAACCACGGCGCTCGCGTTGCTGGGCTTGGGGAAGAGGGCTCCGGATGGGTATCGCCCGGCGCCAAAGACGCAGAGCCAGTCCCGCATGGCCAACGCCTGGCTGCGCATAGCAGTCGGCGAGACGACGGACTTCGACCCGCCCGCCCAGGCACCCCCAGATCTCATGATTGCGGCCCTGGAAGCGATCGCAGCGTCCGGAGGAGGCCGCCAGTTCTTTCAGGTACAGGAGGCAGCATGGGCGGGATGACGAGGCGCTTGTTTCTACCCGTCGCCGGAACTGTCGCTGCAATCGGAGTCGCCGAAATGGCCGTGGAAAAGAAGAGTTCCGTCTCAACCAAAGCACAGGGGAAGTCGCCGGTGGTGATTCTCAAGGCTACCTCCTATTCGGATGAATTGACCTCGAAGATCGTCGAGGGCGTGCGGAGCTGCGGGCTTGACGTGCGCGGCAAGTCAGTGCTGCTCAAGCCCAATCTGGTTGAATTTGACCATTCGACCGCCATTAATACCGACGTAGCAATGGTAGCCGCCGCACTGGAGGCCTTCCGCTCGCTCGGGGCGTCGGAAGTACGGATCGGGGAAGGGCCGGGTCATCGCCGGGATACCTACGAGATCGCCGAGTTGACGCGCTACCGCTCTGAAATCCCGAAGTTCGACGATCTGTTCACCGACTTGAATCGCGATGACGTCAGCGAGGTTCCCGGGTTCGGGGATCAAGCGACGATGTTCTTTCCTAACACCGCCTTACGGGCCGATCTGATTGTCTCGCTGGCAAAAATGAAGACCCACCACTGGGCGGGCGCCACGCTGTCCATGAAGAACTTCTTCGGCCTGGTCCCTGGCAGTGTCTACGGCTGGCCGAAGAACAAACTTCATCATCTCGGGATCGATAACAGCATTATCGGCCTCAATCGAATTTTTCGGCGGACCTTCGCGATAGTCGATGGGGTGGTGGGCATGGAGGGGAATGGCCCAATTCAGGGCACCCCCAAACGCGCAGGAGTACTAGTGATGGGATCCGATTTGGTTGCGGTCGATTCTACATGCTGCCGGATCATGGGAATCGATCCCGGGCAAATCAAATACCTGCAAATGGCTGAAACGCTGGGAAATACCGCCGAGAGCGAAATCGAGAATCGGGGCGAGAGCGCAGCATCAGTCAGAACTGACTTTGAGTTATTTGGCGAATGGAAACGATTGAGGCTGGCGAGGAGCTGAAAAACCACCCCAGGGGGGTAGGTTCCACCGCTGGCCCAGAGGTACTATTACCTGCGGTTCAGATCGTTTCCCTTAGACGAATTGTGAGGGTCGATTAAGGGTGTCGGCTGATTTGTCAAAAAGGCACCCCTCGTTATGATTCCAATTAGCAACACACACACCAGCAGTTGCATAGGGAGAGGAGAAATAGAATGACACGTATTACTAACTTGGTTTGGAAGCTTCGCATTTGGAAAGATACCCGAGGTCAGGACCTCATTGAATACGCCTTGATGGCGGGATTCGTTGCGGTTGCCGCCGGCGCTATCATGCCGGGCGTTGCCACCTCGATCAGCACTATTTTCAGCAAGATTTCGACGACGATGTCCAGCGCCGCTGGCCAGGGCTCCTAACCAATCTTGCAAGCCGGAGCGGACACGCTTACCTGCGTGGCTGTTTCGAAAGTTGTTTTACGTTGGCGGCCAGTTAATAGTACGCGCCGTCTAATCACTCGGCGCAGGCGGTTTGTCCCGTCTGCGCCGATTTACTTTGTGTAGGACCGATCCTGCTTAATGAGCGTGGGCGACTTCTTCGATACCCAGAAACGCTCCGCAATTGTCCAAATCGCCGGCTGCGTCGAACTCCAACCCTTGGGCGGGCCCCATAACCTCCAGCAGCGGGTTCTTGCTGATCTCGTCCTGGAGATTCTCACTCAACGCCAGCGTTCCCAAATCGAGCGAGTTGCGGATCCAACCGATCGTTACGTCGCGCAGATCTACTTTCCCCACCGTCGGCGCCATCATTTCCAGCACTTCCCGGTCACTGCCAAACGACACCGGCGTCTTGATGGCGTGCGGCGTCGACGCCGTGAGTGAGTTGATGCGCGTCGGATGCCAGTTCACCTTACTCAACATGCGAGAGTGCACGACGTCCGCCATGCCGATGCCGACAGCATTCCCATAGCTCATCGAACTGAGCCCACGGACGTAGACCCGCTCGAAGCGCGGTGCGACGTCCCAATTGTTGGACTCTCCCCAAACACTGCGATTGACGACCTTCGTGTCCATTCCGGCGCCGCTGTAGTTCTTGCCGATCTCGTCAATGATCAGAATGTCGAGCGGCATCGGGATGCGGCCCATCCACGTCTTCACCAGCGCCAGATTCTCTTCTTCCATCTGCTCCATGGCGTCCACCGGCACTGCGGATAGCTTCGCGGTGTTGTGATTGGCGTCCTCGAGAATCGCCAGGCCGCCAAGAATCTTGCCTGACCCGAGTACCTGACGCCCAACACTGCGAATTACGTGCTCGAGCCCCACCTTATAGGCGTAGGTGTGATAGCGCTGAGCGCCGGCGAACTTGCCCAGGCCGATCGCCATCATCTTGAAGAGGCCGCTTTCGATCCGTCCCGCGAAATCGGTGTGCCACTTGACGCGATTGATCAGGAACACACCGTCGCTCTCAAAAGCCAGCTTGTCCATGAAGGCTTCAATTCCATCCGTGGTGGATCCGAGCGAAACCACCTCAAGCTGGCTCCTCACGGGACAGCCCATGGTGGCTTCATGGATGCCATAATGCGCGAGAACGTCCACTTGTCCCTCGGCCGTGGCCGCGCCGTGACTTCCCATTGCCGGGAACAAATACGGCTCGAATCCAGCGGACTTCCAATAGTCGACAACGCTCTTCACGATGAGCGCGATATTCGAGATCCCGCGACTGCCGACGCCGATGGCGATACGCGCGCCGGGCTTCAGCCGTGCGCCGAAACCGGCAGTGCTGAGTTGCTTTCGCACTTCACCCGGAATGTCGGCCAGACGGCGATCGGGGAAGTTTTGACGGACAGGCAGTAGGCGGGGAAAGTCCATAACTCATCACTATATCAGCGGCGGTAGAATCAATTCCATGGTTGAACGCTTTACATTTCTCTGGGAGCGGATCAAGCGTTTGCTGAGCCGTAAGCCAGGTGAGGACGACGATCCGTACGCCAGGGTCCGACAGCCTGTTCGGAGGTCGCCGCCGGGACGCGCCGCAGGCGTGGCTATCGAAGAGCCTTAATCTTGCGATACTCGTTCCGCACGCTGCTGCGATCACCCGGCTTCAGTCTCGTAATCGTGCTGATGCTCGGCGCGGGGCTTGGCGCTAACCTTGTCATATTCTCTCTGCTGACGCGCTCATCCTGAAACCGCTCGCCGTCGAGGACCCTGACCACCTGGTCCAGTTCCAACTGTTGCGGCAGGGGAACATTCCCGAGACCGATTTTCTCGATCTTCATACTCGCCTGTTGAATGAGCGCGCAAAGCTCATCGGTCCGGTTTTCTCATCGGGAGAATCCGACTTTCTGTATCAGTCGGGCGACCGGAATCTGCAGATTTTCGCCGCGTTGGTATCTCCGAACTTCGTTCATGCCCTCGGCCTGCGTCTCGCTCTCGGCGCACCGTTTTTAGAGGACGATGACCGCGCGGGACGCTATCCCGCCCTTCTCGGCTACAACTTCTGGCAGCGTGAGTTCGGCGGCCGGGTGGATGTGCTCGGAAAGACGATCCGCCTACGCGACCTGCCATTTACCATCACCGGCGTCATGCCCCAGAGCTTCCACGGGATGGACGCCGACGTGGCGCCAGACCTTTATGTTCCCGGATGGTCAATCCGGCGGTGGGTGAAGCGCCTTCCGACATTTGGCCCCGACGTCCATATATACGGCCGACTGGCTCCTGGCGCCACCATCGATGCCGCCCGAGCTGAAGTTGCGGCGCTCTATCCCGGCTTAACCGAGACTGAGATCGCGCTCACCGGGGACAACGATCCCGAGCGCACCCGGCAGAATGCTCGTGCCCGGCGTCCCTGGCTTGAAGCGATTCCTGGCGGACGAAGTGCCCTGCGCGGTCAATTTTCGTTGGCGCTGGGGATTCTGATGGGCGCAGTGGGACTGCTGCTGCTCATGGTATGCGCCAACGCCGGCGGCCTCGTACTCGCCCGGAGCGAAGCGCGCCGGCAAGAGATCGCTGTTCGACTGAGTCTTGGCGCAACTCGCGCACAGATTGCCGCACTGGTGATTCGAGAAAGTTTGATCCTGGCGGTCGCCGGCTTCGCAATAGCTCTTGTGATCGCGCGTTGGGGTGCCGGTTGGTTCATCCATGTTCTGCCCGCGCGCCGCGAACTGGCGATCCATCCCGCTCTCGACTGGCGGCTGTTCCTGTTTGCGTCGATGATGTGTGCGGCCGCTGTATTGCTGATGAGCGCCGTCCCGGCACTACGGCTGATGCGAGGCGATCTGGCGCTGCTGCTCGCGCGTGGCGGCCGGCTACGTCCAACCCGAACTGCGCACGCCTTCGTCGCCATACAAGTGATGCTGGCGATGGTGCTAACGGCCGGCGGGCTGGCTCTGGTACGCACGCTCGACAAACTCCGTGCTGCCGATCCTGGGTTCAAGCGTGAGCGCATGGTAGTGGTGGAGGTGCTCCCGCCCAGCTGCCAGAATCCTCACCTGGCGGAGCTGATGGGCGAGGTGCTGAGGCTACCCGGAGTGGAAGACGCGAGTCTCGCGTCGGGTCCGTTGATGCGTGGCCTGGGCCTGAAGAACACTGTGGCGCGGGCAGGGGAGCGTGCCACTTCGGGCGACTTGCTCAATGCGAGCATCAACACGGTCACTGCAAATCACCTCGCCAACATGGGGATGCGGCTCTTATCCGGACGCTCCCTCATCGCCGCCGACGCCGGAGTCAAGCCGGCCCCTGCGGTTGTGACCGCGAGTTTCGCTAGAAAATTCTTCCCGGGTCTCGATCCCATTGGGAAGCGCTTCGGCAACGGCGTAAACCGCGTCGCGGCGCCGGACAGCGAAGTGGTGGGTGTCGTCGCTGATACTAAGTATCGAAGTATGCGCGAAGAAGCGCCTCCAACCTATTT
The DNA here is from genome assembly GCA_038212445.1 of Bryobacterales bacterium. GTDB lineage: Bacteria > Acidobacteriota > Terriglobia > Bryobacterales > Bryobacteraceae > TMP-7. The sequence continues at coordinate 289,076 of JBBQUM010000002.1, read as the reverse complement.
CCAGGCTGTGGATCTTAAGGGCGACGCCTTTCTGTACGGCGGCTTTCTGCACGTGCGCATTCGCGATAACCAGGGAGTCAACGGAATCCGCGGTCTGCTCACGCGGCGTGGTTTGGGCTACGCCAGAGTCGCAACGCTCGACCAGGAAATTGAGACTTCGCTGTGGCGGGAACGGGTACTTGCGCTGATCGCCGCAGTATTTGCGACACTCGCCGCGTTGCTTTCGGCCGTCGGACTCTACGGCATGCTGGCGCAGTCCATCCGCCGGCGCAGACGCGAATTCGGGATTCGCATGGCGATAGGCGCCAGTGCCCTGCGCATCTCAAGACTGGTGGCGATCGACGTCAGCATCGCGGTCATACCGGGCATGATCGCCGGACTCGTGGCATATCTGGCGGCGTCGCGCATCCTTGCGCCACTGCTTTACGGTACGCGGCCGAACGAAAAATGCTCATCGCGGCGTCGATGTTTTATATGACGGTCACTGCCGCTATCGGAGGTGCCATACCGATGCGGCGGGCTGCTCGTGTTCATCCTTCCGAGGCTTTGCGCGAAGACTAATCTCGCGTCCAACCGCCAGCAGAAGAAGCACGATGCCGATGAAGCCGAACGTGCTCGGTTCGGGGACGGCGGTCACAGACAGCTTTCCGGAAATATCTTCCTGGAAGGGACGGTTGAAATACTGAAGCCCCTGGAAAGCGTTAGCCAGATTCGAACTAAGGGTGATGTCGGTAGGGCCCACGCCGACCGCTCCAAAGTGCAAAGTTACCAGCAGCAGCGGTTCAACGACAGGGTCGAAGATGCCAAATCCACTGGCAGCGCCGAAAACGTCAGTGCCTGGCTGGGTGGTCGCAGCATCGAATAATGGCCCCGAAGTCGCGCCTAGGTACTGCAGCTTCGTGGGATCGGAAATCGAGATGTTGAAACCGTAGGCGATGATTCCATCAGTCAACGGGTCGCGTCCGGCGAATAGGTTCGTTGCCTGGACAGTGACATCAATCAAACTTCCGACGGAAGGTCCGCTTACTGAAATGGTCGCTGCGTCGGCCCGCAGTCCAAAGACTGCCAGCAGCATTGCGGAAGCTAAGAGTACTTTCTTCATGATTTTAAAATTCTCCGATTACTGAATGAACGCGCGATAGAAATTGAACCAGATCCGGTAGTCGTTCGGTGTGATCGTGCCGTCGCCGTCATAATCCATGCGGCGGTCAACCTGCGAAGCCGGCTTGCCGTAATTCGCGACGATGATGTTGCGGTCAGCCAGATCCACCACTCCGTCGTCGTTCAAATCGCCGGCCAGCGGATTGAATGCGATCAGGAATGGATCATGATCCGACGCGGCGTACTCGTCCGGGCTGAACCAGGCAGCGATGGCCGCCGCAGGTTTCGCATTGGTGCCCAGCGCTTCGAGCGACGACGGCTCGTCGGAGTTGTTGTGGATCTCCACCACGCCTTTGACTAGCGGCAGTGCTGCCGCGTTCGCAAGACCGTGATCCAGGTAGCCGTTCTGTGAGCCGAAGTTATAGGACGATCCGTTGGCCCCAATCAGGAGATTGATCAGATCGGTGTAGCCGCCACTACCGACCAGTGCCTGGATGGGATCCTCGCCGTAGTAGGCGTTGAAATCGCCAAGCATAACGATCTTACGGTTTGCACCGGCCGGATCGGCCGTGGGGTTCGTCGAGAGCCAGCTCTTGATCGCGTTGGTCATCGACGTTCGCGTGCCATTGCAGTTGCCCTGGTAGAGATCGTCATCGCCGGGTCCGCAAGTGGATGATTTAGAGCGAATGTGATTCACCACGAAGGTGAAGGTCTGCTGGTCGGCCTTCGCGCCAGACACGGGTCTGAAGGTCTGTGCAATCGAGGGACGGTGACCGCCATTCTGATAATAGAGGGCCGCCTGGCCAAGCGGAGCCAGCTTACCGGCATCGTAGATGATGACGCTGCGAATCGCGTCTGTACCGTTTTGTGTGATGTCGCCACCGACAATGTTGCCGGCGATGATGGTGTCGATGAACTGGTAGTTTCGGCCCGTTGCCGTCGCCAGGTTCGTTGTCAGATCGGACGCCGCAGCATCGGTATAGGTGACGCCGTTGGTGTTGCCGTTGGCAAAGTTCTGGACCTCGCTGATGCCGTAAGCGTCGGCGCCCATCTTGGACAACTCAGCGATGATCTTCGTCCTCTGGTTCGTCAGCTCTGAGGCGGTAGCAGCGCCGCGTGATCCAAGCGTCGTGAAGAAATTCAGGACGTTGGCGCTGGCCAGCTTGAAGCGTCCGCCCAGCGCGGTTGAGATCGCCGCCGTGTCTGGACGCGGATTGGAGGAATTGTCAAACGCCAGCGTCTGCGTTCGCTGGATTCTGTACTCGCCAAAGCGGTCGTCAAAGATCCCAGTGAACGTTGCCGGTAGCTTGGCGCCGATGCGGAGAGTGTTGACGGCGGTTAGGCCGCCGGTGGGAAACAGTGTCGGGAAGAGATTTTGAGCGGTGGTGCCGTTGGAAAGCGTACTGGCATCATCAAGCGCAATCTTGCTGCGATTGATCAGGTCGAGCGCAGCGGCCCAGGTGCCGGCGTTGCCCACAGTCTGCGTCGGCTGGTAAAGGACACTCGGCGCGATGTCGATTTGATCAAAGCTGCCGAGCGCGAAATTGCCGGTGACGTAGAGTTGCTGATTCACCTGGACCAGCATGCCTTCATAGCGCTCGAAGTCGGAGTAGTTGGTTACAGGCAGCGTCAGTGTGACCGGCGCCGGCAGCGGATTGCCTGTACTGCAAACCGTCGCGTTGCTGGTTGTGCCTAATTCGGTGAGGTTCGAAACCAGACCACCGGTGGACGAGGTGAACTCCGTGACGACGCCGCGAATCCGCACGCGGTCGCCGACGTTTACGGTGGGCGTATTGGCAAACACGAAGATCCCCTCCGACGTCGCCAGATTGCCGTCCTGCGTTGCGGTTGGTTCCTCAAGATAGAAGCCGTTCAGCTGAGTCGCACCCTGGAAGGCTCCGACGACGATGCCCTCGAGATCGACGGTTGATCCAACCAATGGACTGGTGGCGCCGGATCCTTGAACGATATTTATGGGTGTCGCCGTAGTTCCGCAGGTGGCGCTCAGCGGTAATAGCACCGTGAGGCTGATCGAGAAATTCGAAGTGCGGCTTTGATCGTCGGTAACCGAGCAGGGCAGCGAATATGCCGACAACCCGGTGCCGGGGCTGACTGAGGCCAGGTATGTGAAGGTGCTACCCGTAACCGCCAACGCCTGCGTCGCCGATCCTCCGATGGTGGTCAGGTTACAACTGATGCTGTAGCTTACCGACGCCGGGTTGAAGCCTTGCAGAATGGAGCCGCTGAGCGTGGTGGTGCCACCCGGATTCACCGGATTCGGCGAAGCGGAACCCGTCGCAGTGGGATTCGTCGAGACAAAGGCCACAGCAGCCGTGATGGTGACGTCGTCAATCGCCACTCCGTCGTCATTACCTGTGTTGTTTGAATCACTCCAGCGAATCCAGACGGTGGTATTCGGCAGAATGTTGAGCCCGGAAATCGTCGCCGAAATCGCCGTCCGGCAGGCAGCCGAGTTTCCGTCGGTCGCAACGTCTGCGGTGACGCCACAGTGGGGGGAGTTGAAACTCAGAGCAGGTACCGTAGTCCAGGTGAAGGCGTCATCTAACCCCGTCGCCGAGGTGCTATAACTGAACGCCAGACCGTCGTCTAAGTTCGTCAACGTTCCACGACGCCATTCCTCACCGGTGTAGGCAATCGTGATGGAGGTAAGCACTCCGCCGCTATTATTCACAAGCTGCGCGCCGATACGCGCCACCTGGCTTCCGCTTGCTACCGCGCCAATGGCGCGCTCACTCGAGCTTGCAGCCCCAAAGCTATAGGTATTGCCGGCGTTTGAGGAGCCGGTGCCGGCTGCATAGGTGTTATTGGCGCTCGTACCGACTTCCAGGAAATACCAGCCAGTGGGCAGCGTACTCGACGTGCCGGTATTCGCTAGCGTATTGAAGTCCTGGGTTGCCGGACTCGTCGTTCCAGCCGCACTAATTGCGACCGTCCCTGTTCCAGTTAATTGCGCATAAGCCGTCGCGCCGGTCAGCGCCAGAATGGAAAACACGGCTACGAGAAAGCGGTTCAGATGATTTCTGAGATGCACCGAGTGAACTCCTTGAATGTTCCGCAAAAGAAAAAAAGGCGCCGTCTCAAACGGACGGCACCTAACACTCTACCGCGCTACATAGGCTTCAAGTACTAGTTTTTTGTGAATTTTACGTGGCGAAAGTACCAGTACTCGACATACCCGCAAATGAGGCTTCTCTCTTACCCACTATGGGTTAGCCCAAATTGGTACCGTCGACACAAACTGCTAGGACTTGCCCACAACCAGAACCACGAAACTCCCAGGCTTCATCGTCCGCGTCGGACGTTTGCCCGGCTCAGTGGCGGGTGTTTCAGTGTACTCGGCCGCCGGCAGAAAGATCTTCCCGGTTTTCGGATCGAACGCCATCGTCTTCGCGCTCTGCTGCGTTTTCAGACCCCCTGCATCTTCGATTTGATCCGCGCTCTTCTCGTGGAACATACTCAGTGTGCCGTCGCCGCAAGAGAAAAACGCCATCTTGGATGCAGGATCGAAGGCTGCGTAGTCCACTCCAGCACCAATCGGAAAATTGGCGATTACTTTCCCGGTTCCGGCATCCATCACGACCATCTTCGGTTCTTTGCGGCAGCCGATAAACAGCCGGTTGGTCTTAGGATCGTAAGCGAGTCCGGTTGGCGTTTCCGCCACGCCGATCGGATACCGTTTCTTCACGGCCAGCGATTTCGGATCGAAGGCAACCACCTCCGCAGTGTCCTCGCTGTTCACATAGATCAAACCGTCTTTGCCGATCACCGCCTGTTCGCCATCCCCCTTTAACTCCACGGTACCCACGACATCGCCGCTGCTCGCGTCAATCGCGGTGACATCGTGAGAGCCATGGTTGTTGGTGAAAATACGCTTCGTGGCCGGATCGTAGTAGATGCCGTCGGGACCTTTGCCGACGTCGATCTTGCGAATCAGCTTCAGCGTCGCCGGGTCGAACATTGAGACTTTGTGTTCCCTGCCATTGCTGGTGAACCCGTGCTTGAACTCCAGCGCGAGCGCGATGCCGTGGACTCCGGGTGTATTGGGAATAACTCCGATGGCTGCCCCGCTATCGGCATCGAGCACATCCACTTGGGTGGAATGAGAGATATAGATACGCCGCGCCTGCTCGTCGATGCTGACATAGTCCCAACCCCCGGTGCCGGGAGCAGGATACTTAGCGAGCACTTTGTAGTCCGCCCCAACCGCCAGCGTCAGTGCCGTAAGTGCTGTGCAAATCAATTTCATTGGGTTGTCTCCTTGGTGACTGTTAAAGCTTCTGTGTCCGGCGAGCCGTACGCTTTTCTCAAAACTCGAACCGGAGGGTTGCCTGCACCCTGCGGGCCGGTTTCGACGATACAGGCTGGCCGAAGAACGGCGAACTCAGGTTACCGGTGTAGCTGCTGTAGTTCACCAGGTTAGGAACGTTGAAGGCGTCGATCGCCGTGGTGAAACGCGGCCCTTCCTTCTTGCCTTTCAGCAGGAATTCGTGAAACCACCGGAGGTTCAGATCGATACTGCCTCCGCCTTCAAGCGAGTTGCGCGGCACGCCGGGCGGCCTGGCATTCGCATACCCCGTCCTAAAATCATCCCGGCCGGTTGTGATCGAATATGGCGCTCCGGTATTGGCAGATAGCGAAACACCGAAATCCAGATAGCGGGCAGCGTGAGTGGTTCCGAGCAGGTTGAAGCGGTGGCGCTGATCATAATCGGCGCGCGCCCACTCGCCGGATAGGTCGTAGTTATTCGCCGGGAATGCGTTGATCCCGGTGCTCCGTGTGCTTCCCGAGTAGGTTCCCGGCACGTCGTTGTACGCGCGCCCGAGTGTGTACTGGGCCATGCCCGAAAAATAGCGAGTGAGATTTCCCCGGAATGTGATCTCGAGCGAATCGCTCTGCAGATGCCCTGACGCTTCAATCTGCCGGTAGACGCCGATGCCCGGGTTGGGACGCACCAGGTAGTTCGGTGGAGGCGGTGCGTTTACGTCGCGGGATCGAAATAGGCTCACCCCGCGGGTCGCCCAATAGGTGGCGGCGAGAGTCGTACTCTTCGACAGTTGTCGTTCCACGCCCGCACTGAACTGTACGAGGTATGGCAGGCGGATGTGAGGATCGAGTCGGGTGATGGCGGTGGGCTGGATACCGATGTTGCCCGGATCCGGATACGACGGATCCGTGAGGACGACCTGGCGCAGGCGGATGCCGTTGTAACGCTCGAGGTCGAAGATGGGTCCCGCTCCAGAGCGATCGTAGAAGAAGCCCGCTCCGCCACGGAAGACAAATCTTCGGGACTTGCCGGGAGCCCACGCGAAAGAGAGCCGGGGCGAAAAATTGTTGTTGTCGTGGAAGAAATTCTGCCAGTCGTAGCGAATGCCCGCCGACAGCGTGAGGTTCGGTCTTAACAGATAATCGTCCTGAAAGAAGCCCCCCACTATCGTTTCGAGAAATACCACATGACCGTCGCCTTGCTGGCGTACATAAGAGAACGGTCTTTGCGCCTGATAGTCCGCGAGCGTCGAGAACGTGTACGTACCACCGAAATTCGTAAAGTCGTCAAGGCCCCGCCGGCTGATATCGGGGACATTGATCCCGGTTCTGATCTGGTGCTTGCCCTTTTGCCACGACAGGATCTCATTCAGCGCGATGTGGTTCTCGGTCTGAAGACGGTCGGCCTGTGCCCCGCCTCCCACGAATGACCCGGCCACCACGATCGCAGGACCGGACGTGACACTGACTGTAGGAGTGTGTTGCCGTCCGAACATAATGCGGAATTGATTAAGCAGGTGCGCGGAGACTGTCAGGTTGTCGTTGTAAGTCAATTCATCTTCACGATCGCTCGTGTTGGCGGCCGCTTCCGGAAGGACAAAGCCCCCCGCGCCGCGATTCACCGTACCGGAGTCGCGATAGCTGCCCCGCAGCAAACCGGTGTGACCGGTGCTGAAAAAGTGAGTGATGCCGGCTGAGAGGAAAGTATCGCGCTGCGGAGCGGGTAGATTCTGACGCAGAATCCCCGACGGCGTAAACGCATACACCAATACTTCGAGATCCTGTTCTTCGCGATCAGCCGAGATCATAAACGTGTTCCTGTGGCTCTTCCCAAGCGGACCAAGAATACTCCCTTCAAAGATCCTTCGCTGCTCGGCCGCGCGAGCGGAGGCAAAGGCGTCTCGCCCGTTGAGGTGATAGTCACGGAAAATGAAGTTTCCGGCTCCGTGATATTCGCTGGAGCCCGGCTTGGTCAGAATCTCCACGCGCCCGCGGCCCGGACGCGAGAACTCCGCCGAGTAGGGATTCTGGTTAATCTTTACCTGTTGAATCGCGGACGCCGACACCCCGATATTCCGCTGCTCCATGCCGTTCACAACCAGCGTCACTCCGCCGGTAGCAATCGACCCGGGATCGAGAAACTGGGACATCGCGGCAACATAATTCTGGTCGAAAATCGGCAGGCGATCCAGCAGAGCGCGGTCAAGTGTAACTACGTCCAGATTCTCAGAAGAATCCGTACTTACTTCGCCCACCGTCTCGCGGATCGTAACCTCCTGCTTCACGCCCGCTAGCCGCAGCACAATTCGCAGTGCGGATGCAGAGCGGTCGTTCGCCTGGATCTTGGTGAGCCCCGCCTCGAACCCTTCGCGCTCCACCGTCAATATGAACGGTGGCGTGCCGGCGTTGTTGAAACGGAATGACCCGCTGTCGTCGGTGGTCGCGCTCAACTCAGGGGCGCCGCCGGTAGGAGTCAAGCGGACGGAGGCCTTCGGTATCGCCGCGCCGCTCGGGTCGGTTACGACGCCGCCAATGACGCCGCGGCTCCCGGCATTTTGAGCCGTTAGCGCCGTCGCCCACAAGCATACTAGAACCCAGCGTCCAACTGACCGCATACGTCGCAAAATAGCAGTCGAAACTGAAGATAGGCTGAGGACGCCCGAATTCCCCAGATTGCTCAGTTCGTTGCGGGAACGGCCGGTTGCGAGTATCGTGGATTGCTATGTACTCGCGTCCTTTGCTGCTTCTCTTCGCATCAGGATCGTTGCTGTGCTTCGGCACCAAATTCGATCTCAACGCCATCCGATCAATCGTACGAGTAGCCGACCCGCAAATATCCCCCGACGGACGCAATGTCGTCGTAGTCGTCTCAGAAGCGAACTACGACGCCAACAAGTGGGATGGCCGGTTAGTGATGGTGGACGTGGCTAGCGGCACCAAACACACTCTCACGCGCGACCGCCAGAGCGTCAGCGCGCCTCAGTGGTCCCCTGTTGGCGACAGGCTCGCTTTCCTCGCGCAACCTGCAGGAGGCGGCAAAGCGCAGATCTTCGTTATGCCGATGACCGGCGGCGACACCTGGCAGTTGACCAGGTCTGCCACCGGGGTGCAGCAATATAGCTGGAGCCCCGACGGCTCTCGCATTTCCTACGTCGCCGAAGACGAGCGTCCGAAGAAGGAAGGGGAGGAGCGGCACAACGACTCGTTCGAAGTCGGGAACAACGACTTCCTGGCTACTGCGGCGCCCATGCCATCGCACCTGTGGGTCATCTCCACCGATGGCGGCGCGGCGCGCCGGTTGACGTCCGGAGCCTGGACGCTTCCCATCACACATCCGCCGAGTTCCCCCGCGTCTCCTGCGTCCTGGGCGCCCGACGGAAAGTCCATTGCGATCGTCAAGACGGCCGATCCACACTCAGGAGACGCCAACAAAACGACGATCCTCATTTTGGATGTCGAGTCCGGAAGCACACGTCCGCTCACCGGGCGTGCCCAGGACGAGTCGCAGCCAGTGTTCTCGCCCGATGGCAAGCGAATCGCATTCTGGTTTCCTCGCGAGGGCGTCAACAAAAACGTCAACGAGATTCAAGTGGCCCCGGTCGGCGGTGGAGAGGGCGTCAGCCTCACACGTGCCCTCGATCGAAACCTCACGCGTGCCATCTGGATGCCCGACGGCAAGTCACTTCTGGTTGGTGGTAATGACGGCACGAAGACAGGCCTATGGGTCCAACCGCTGGACGGTCCGGCGCACAGGGTGGAGTTGGGAGACGTGGTGATTTCAGGATCGTTCTGGGTGGACCTGTCCATTAGCCGGGGCGGGGCACTGGCCTTCACCGGCAGCGAACCACGGCGCCCGGGGGAACTGTATTTCATGGAGAGTGCCAGCGGTTCAGTGAAACGCCTCACGAACTTTAACGAGAAGACAGCCTCACTTGAGTTGGGCAAGACCGAAAGCGTCGAGTGGGACTGTCCCGATCATTTCCGCTGCGACGGAGTGATCACATACCCGCCGGGCTTTGAGGCCGGCACAAAGTATCCTCTAGTTCTGTACGTCCACGGCGGTCCCCGGGCCGCGTCGAAAGCAGCCTTCTCATCCCGGGCACAATTGCTGGCTGCCCAAGGATGGGTTGTTTTCGAGCCTAATTACAGGGGAAGTGACAACCGCGGCAATGCGTTCCAGGCTGCCATCTCAAATGACGCGGGCGACGGTCCCGGCCGGGACGTGATGTCCGGAGTGGACGTTTTGAAAAAGCGCGGCTTCGTCGACTCGTCGCGAATGGCTGTTTCCGGCTGGTCGTATGGCGGTTACATGACGACGTGGCTGCTCGGGCACTATCCAGTCTGGAAGGCCGCCGTGGCCGGCGCCGCCGTTACCGACTGGATCGATCAATACACGTTGGGAGATGCCAATGTGCGTCGCGCGTCAGCCTTCGGCGGATCGCCTTACACGGGCAATCGGATGGCGGCGTACATCGAACAGTCGCCCATCACGGCGGCGGTGAATATCAAAGCACCCACGCTCGTGTTGTCCGATACAGGGGACTATCGGGTGACGGTAACGCAGTCCTACAAGCTCTACCGTGTTCTGAAGGACAACGGCGTGACCACGCAGTTCATTGCTTATCCGATTGGTGGGCACAGCCCCACCGATCCAGTGCGTCAACGCGACATTGATCGCCGCTGGATTGACTGGCTAACGCGCTATTTATAGGTTGGGAGGCGGGCTCGCGAGTGGGCGGGCCCGCAATTTCGGAAGGATGATCTAGTTCTCGACGTTGAAGGTGGCGACGAAGGACGAGCGCTTTTCCGGATAGCTCCAGGTCTCGCCGAGTCCCTTGCCTTCAAACGAATTGGCCATCGTGTAGGCGGCCATCGCGTGGTCAACATGCGTTAGCGGTTCATACCAGACACCCTCGTTGTGGCAGATCTGGTCGTCACCGGTCAGCGGACGAGTCGCAATCTTCGCCATCGTACCGGCCGTCATTTCCGCGGTACGGCTATGGACGTTGTTGTCTTTCATCGAAAATTGAATCGGCTGCACCTCGACGCGAACGATGTCAGCAAGCAGATCGCCGGCCATGCTCTTCGCAAAAGCCTTAAGCGCGAGCTGTTGCTCAGGACTCGCTTTCTGGTCGACGATGACAATCGCCTTCACCGGATACGCAGTCTCGATGTAGTCGCCCAAGGTTCCCTGTGCGCGCACGACGCCGAAGACTGAGAGACCTTCGAGATCGACACCTTGGAACGTTCCTTTTTCGATGTGCCACCCCATAATTGCCAATCGGCCAGTCTGACCAACTTCGCCATTGGCGAAGCAGGGCCCCGTGTAGACGTCAGCCGTGCGGGCTTCGAGATATTCTCCACGTACCGAGGAAGTGGGAAGTTTCGCGGCGCCAGCGGTAGCGGCGAAAATACACAAAGATAGGGCAGTCCCAGTTATTGCCTTCATGCTTCCAGTATAAGGGATCCGGCTGGAGGGAGTCTTTAGAGGCGTTTTAGCCGATCCAGGAAACGCGGTCATAAACGATTCAGAAGAATCTTCTAAATGAAATCAATTACTTGTGAAGTATGACCAGTCGTAGGTGCAAATGAGCCTGAGACACTGCAGGTAGAAGGAGTTGAGCAGAGATGCCAGCCAAAATTATCAACATCGATCAGGCGCGGACGCGCAAGTCGACGCAGTCCACACCTGCGACGAGTCCGACGGAGATTCAGAGTGAGTTTGACGATCTCTATCAGACTCTGGCGAGCAAGTTCGGGCCGGTAACCCCGGATGCTGACCACTGGATTCGTGAGGCCGCGGCGGCGTCCATCATGCGCCTGAAGCTCACAGAACTGGAAACCAGTGTTCTCAACGCGAGCCTTCGCACGCTGGTCGCCGACCCTGAGTCACACATGGAGCATCTGACTCCCACGCAGCGGATGGCAATTGCTTGGGGACGAGAGGCCCAGAGTGGGAATCTCGAAAAGATCTATCAGCAGACGGAGCGGGCTGACAATCAATTTCATCGGGCGATTCGCAAGCTGATGCGTTTGCGCAGGAGCGTGGCGTAGGACCGGCTGGGATACTCTGTTTACATGGTGGTGGCCGGACGGCAAAAGTCGATCGCGTTTTTCATTGCGCTCGCCGTCGGCCTCATCGCCATTAGCTCGCTGCTGTATATCGGCTGGGTGCTGCTCAACTGGCGCAATGGAATCGTTCTTTTTCTTGGCGTCATTTTGACCATCTTCGTGATTGCGGGGATCGTTTTGAACACGACCTTTCTCGTTCGCGAGATTCGCAGAAACGAGCAGCATGATGCCTTCATCAACGCGGTCACTCATGAGCTGAAAACGCCGGTAGCCTCCATACGCCTTTACCTTGAGACCTTGCAGACGAGGTCGGTGGACGAGGAGAAGCGCAAGGAGTTCTACCGGATCATGCTCGAGGATAGCGACCGGCTGTTGAACACAATCGAGCAGGTCTTGCGGACCGGACGTGTCGGGCATAGCACCCACAAGCCGCACCTGGCGCCAGTTGACCTCGTCGGTTTGGTGAACGACTGCGTATCCACTGCTCGAAAATCTCACCGCTTGCCACCCGAGGCGCTCAAGTATCTCCCTGGCAGTCCGGTGACGCTGAAGGCGGACGCCGACGAGGTTCGGGCAGCCGTGTCAAACCTCATCGACAATGCTGTGAAGTATTCCACGGCAGGCGTCAATGTGGAAGTGGAGACCGAGGCAGTGGATGGCAAGTACGTAGCGATTCGCGTGCGCGATCAGGGTGTGGGACTTGCGGCGATGGAGTTGAAGCAGATTTTCAAACGGTTCTACAGAGTGCCGGGACTGAACGCTTCGAAGGTGAAAGGTACAGGACTGGGTCTGTTTATCGTCCGCAGCGTCGCCAAGCGTCATCGCGGCCGCGCCTGGGCGGAAAGCGCGGGACCCGGTCGAGGTAGTACATTTATTTTGCAGCTGCCAATTGAAACATGAGTCGAATTCTGATAGTGGAAGACGAGACACACCTAGCCGAAGGTCTGCGGTTCAATCTCGAAGCAGAAGGTTATGAAGTAGAACTGGCGGAGACCGGTGAGGCCGCCCTCGAGTCCTTCAGCAAGAACCCGGCATTCGATGTGATGGTCCTCGACGTCATGCTTCCGGGCAAGGACGGCTTCAGCGTCATGACTGAGTTGCGCGAAGCCGGACAATACGTGCCGACCCTCATGCTGACGGCCAGGGGGCATCCCGACGATGTGTTGAAGGGGTTCGAAGCCGGTGCCGACGACTACCTCACCAAGCCGTTCGAACTTGCGATCCTGATTGCCCGCCTCCGGAGCTTATTACGGCGGAAGGAGTGGTCCCGATCTATCGGTGTGCCCGCCGCCGGTCCCACCGAACCACAGGCTGAAGAACCAAAGGGTAAGTTCACATTCGACAGCAAGACAGTCGACTACGACTTGCTGGAACTGCACGTGCGTGGCAAGGTCATTCCACTGACGTTGATGGAGGCGAACGTGTTGCGCTACCTCGTCCGTCACGAAGGCAGGCCGGTTACCAGAAAGGCGATGCTCGAGGAAGTGTGGGCGGTGCACGAGGATACCGACACACGCCCCATCGACAATTTCATCGTTCGGCTTCGGCGTTATATCGAAGATGATCCAACGAAGCCTCGCCATCTGCTCACGCAGCGAGGTGTGGGATATCGCTTCGTGGCGTCACCGGGATCGGAAAAATCCTAGGAGAGCATGGGGACTGCTGAGGTGTACGCTGGTAGCGGGTCCGAAGCTTGCGACTCCGGCCCCGGCCACCATTTAGCGTCCCTTAAGGAACGTGATGGTGATCGTCACCGATGTCACTAGAAGCAACATCAGTACCACCAACAGTAGGCCCATAGGAAAGGCCCTCCTTTCCGCTTCCGATGTAGAGAGCCCGGCTGTGACCGGGCTTTCTCGTTTGGCCCTCGGGCCGGAAGCTCTAGAAGCTTCGCAAAACGAAAACCTGCGTCTCTAAACTTCTGCGAAAAGTTCACACCTGTACATTAGGGGGATTCTGCGGGAGAAGTTCTCAGAAAGAAACAGGATGCGAGCCTCGACGGCCCGCATCCCTCCGGCTTAGCGGGCTAAAGCGAACAGTAGCAGTCACGCGTCTCGTTGCACTCGTAGTCATCGACAAGCTTGCTGTCAGGACCCAGGCAATTCGACGTCTTGTGGCACCAGAACAAGCGGTCGTTCGAGTGCCCCACATTCGGATCGACGACAGTCGCGATGAACATGCCCTTCCAACGCAGGCTCTGACACCGGTCGTCTTCGATGTTGGCTAATCCAGAACGCTCCATAAGTTCACCTATGCTTTACCGGCAGCCGCCAGCAGCGCTCGTTTCACCGACACCTTGGCGAGTTGCACTTTGTATTCGTTCTGACTGAGCGGCTGAGCGCCTTCGACTGCCGCTGCACCTGCTTGCTCCGCCGTCGCCTCGGTGATCGACTGTCCCTTGAGCCACTCCGCCGCCTTCGCCGCATCCCACGGTGTAGGCGCAACGTGGCCCATCACGATTCGAGCGGCGGCGACCTTCCCGCCCACCATCTTCAGTGAGACGGACGCGGTCGCAAGCGGCCAGTCAATCGCCTCCCGATGCCTGACCTCATAGGTAGCGTTCTGCGACCCGGCCGCCGGCGGGATCAGGATCTCGGTCAGGATCTCCTCCGGCTTGAGATCGATCTCTCGCGTGTTTTCGTCCTTCGGCGCGACAAAGAAATTCGCGACGTCCACCGTCCGCGACCCTGACGCCGACTGCAGCGTCACTTGCGCTCCCAACGCCACCAACGCCGGCGCTAAACTCGACGGCGAAACGAAGTACGCGGGTCCGCCGCCGAAGATCGCGTGATAGCGATTCTCGCCGCCGGGCACTAGGCTCTTGCCGTCTTTCATCGCCAGCAGTCCGAAGCCGTTACGGAAATACCAGCACCTCGGGCGTTGGCACAGATCACCGCCCACCGTCCCCATGTTGCGTAGTTGCGGACTGGTGATCCCCAGCGTCGCCGTTACTAGCGATCCATATTGAGCCCGCAGAATCGGATTGGACGCGAGTTCGTCGAGCGTCGTGGTTGCGCCGATGCGGACGCCTTTCGGCGTTTGCGTGACGCCATGCAGCGCGGCGACCGATTTGATGTTCACCACACGCTTGGGCGACACCACGTAGTCCTTCATCATGCTGATGAGGTCGGTGCCGCCGGCCAGCACCTGAGCGTCGCTCCAGCTTCCGCCGAGCAACTTCAAGGCTTCTGGCAAAGTTGTCGGATTTGCGTATTCGAAGGCTTCCATTGTTACGCGCTCCTCTTTCCGATGGTGCCCATCGCGGCCAGCACTCGATTCGGTGTTACCGGGACCATATCGACGCGAGCGCCGATGGCATTGGCTACGGCGTTGGCGATAGCGGCAACTCCGCCTATAGCGCACGGTTCGCCGATGCCGATAATTCCGCGCTTGTCCATCTCAGGGCGCAGATCGAGATCGACGACGATATCGCCGATGTCCCCGATTCCGGCTAATTTGTAGAACTCCATATCGGCGTTCAACACCTGGCCGGTCATTTGATCGGCCACGCGTTCTTCCATCAGCGCGCCGCAGATGCTCATAATGCAGGCGCCGTAGATCTGGCTCTCGGTCATCTTGGGATTGACCACCAGACCGCAATCCTGGACGGCGACGAGTTTGTTTAGCTTCACCACTCCCGTCTCGATGTCCACCGAAACGTCAGCCATCTGCACGCCGGCAGCGCCCTGCGTGATTAAACCTTCGCGCGCCGCGTTGCGCGAAACGTTCTCGCCCATCTCCTCGATCTTGTCCGGTCCGAGCTTGGAGCAGGCCGCTTTCCAGGTCAGCGCCTTCGCCGGGTTGCCCTTTACCTGAATGCGCCCGTCCACAGCCTCGAGCTTATCGGCTTCAGTGCCAAGCGCCGGAGCGACTTTTTCGAACAGCTTGTTAACCGCATTGAGCGTCGCTTTACGTGTTGAAACGCTGACGCCGCCGATTGTAGTTGACCCGCCCGACGCGCCCGATACCGGTAGCTGATTGTCGCCAATCAAAACTTTGACCGATTCGAAGGGCAGGCCGAACGACTCAGCCGCTACCTGCTGGACAGCCGTGCGACAGCCCACTCCCAGGTCCTGCGTGCCGAGTGCCACCTCAACGCTACCGTCGGAATTGATCGTGGCGCGGCACTTGGAATCATGTCCGAGACCACCCCACATGTTCACGCCGATACCGAGACCCCGGCGCATTACGCCGCTGCCGCCCTCGCCACGAAGATGCGCCAGTTTACGCCAGTTGATAATCTCCGCTCCGCGCTCCAGTTGATACCTGTACGTTTCCGGACGCGCCGTGAGGTTGACGTTCTTGAGATAGAAATCAAGCGCATCCATCTTCAACTTGGCCGCCAGGTCGTCTAGCGCGCAGCACGTAATGTAGGAAAGCTGCGGGTTGTTCGGAGCCCGCCACGCACGCGACCCGCCCGTATTGAGCGACACAGCCGTATGGTTGATCTTGCGGTTGGCAACATTGCGGAAGACGTACGGCATCTGGTCCGCATTCAAACCGCCGCCGCCAATTCCACCTGTTGCCCATGTTTGCGACTGCCACGCGGTGAGTGTGCCATCCTTCGTGCCCGCGACTTTAATCTTCGAGAACACCGATGGCCGGTTCCCCGCAATCAGTAGTTCCTGCCTGCGATCGAGGAACATCTTCACCGGCCGTCCGCCGCTCGCCTTCGATAGCTGTGCCGCTTCGATATGCCACAACTCCGTCGGGAACTTAGATCCAAAACCTCCGCCCATATGGTCTTGATGAGTGTGTATGTCGGTGACCGGAATGCCAATGCCTTTGGCCAGGTCAGCGTTCATGCCGGACACGTTTTGCGTGGACGGAAAAAACGTCGCCTTACGGCCGTCAAAGCTGATGACGCAACCGTGCGGCTCAAGACAGCAGTGTGTGATGACCGGAATTCCATATTGGCCTTCTGACACGGCGTCCGCTTCCTGAAATGCCTTCTCAGGATCGCCGGTGGTGACCTCGCCTGCCGGGCGTGTTCGACCGCTGGCTTTGCTGAGGTCCTGTTCGTGCACCAGGTGCGGCATCACCTGGTACTCCACTTTGATAAGACGCGCTGCATCCCGCGCGATCGTCTCCGACGTTGCGGCTACCAGGGCGACTTCGTGACCTACCCACTGAACTTCCTTGCCCGCGCCATTGATCACTCGAACCGCGGTCACACCTTGCATCTTCTCGGCTTCAGATGTGTTGATCGCGGTGATCTTCGCATGCGCGTGCGGGGACGTCAGCAGGACCGCATACAGCAGGTCGTTCGGATTGAGATCCGAGTTGTACTTCGCCTTGCCGCTTGCTTTCGCGATACCATCGACGCGGGAGATGCGCTTGCCCATCACCCGCCGCTTGTCCATCGGCGGCCAACTGTAATCAGGCATGGTCAACTCCTCTCGCGACTACGTTGCCTTTGGAGGCTTCAACGACGGCCTTGCGGATGCCCATATAGGTGCCACAGCGGCACAGGTTGCCGCTCATCCCCTTCTTCACTTGTTCCTCAGTAGGGTGCGGATTGCGGTCAAGTAGTCCTTTGGCAGCCATCACCATTCCGGGAGTGCAATAACCGCATTGCTGGGCATCGTTGTTGACGAAAGCCTGGGAAATGGGGTGCGGTTTCCCGCTGCTCGACAGACCTTCGATCGTCTGAATCTGCTTACCCTGCGCATCGATTGCCAGGATGGTGCAGGCATATGCGACTTTCCCATTGAGGATCACAGTGCAAGCCCCGCAGGTTCCGCGATCGCAGACCCGCTTGGCGCCCGTATGGTCCAGCTTACCTCGCAAGGTATCGAGCAGAGTCATCCGCGGCTCAACCGAAACCTTCATCGGCTTGCCGTTGATTGTGAGGGTGATCGGAACTTCGCCTGGCCCCGCTACAGGACCGGCAGTGGCAGCGGCTTCAGCTTCCTGCTCCAGGACACCGGTGGTGAGAACGCCGCTGGTGACGCCGAGTCCTTGTAAAAAGCCGCGTCGTGAAAACGGTGATTTTCGTTTTTTTGGAGATTCTTGCGGTTGCTTCGTGTCAGTAGGATCTTTCACGTCAGACAACATCCTTTCAGCGGTAGATGCCAGGTCTCGATTCGGTCGGGCGCCTGAACAAGAGGGGGCGGATTTCCGCCCCCTACATGACCTCTGAGAATGTTATCACAGGGGGTAAAAACGATTTAGCGAACGGCTGGACCGGTTAATGATAACATTCAGCACCTTTTTCCCGTTCTTGTCGAGTGCGCCAACTACCGTGTAATGCGCGCCCGCCGTCAAGCCCTCACTGTTGGATGGCGCATCCGCCGGCATCGCGGCTCCCGCGCTCGTCACTTTGAGTTCATGACGTTCGTTCGGAGTGGCTGATAAGGCGTCACCGTCTTGAATTCAATATTCGAAAACGCCTTTGTCGCCAAACCAAAGATCACTCGATCCGCCCGGGATTCCGTTAACGAAACGGGACCAGCGACGTCTTGGCATCCGCCGCGGCCTTGCCCGATGGCGCCGAAGAGGTTTCATCGTTCGCGTTCGTCGTGGACGCGCGGTCTGTTTTGTTCGAGCAGCCCGCACCCAGCATCACGACGGCCGCAATTGCCGAATAACTAGCAGCTTTGAAAATTGTTTCATAAGCACCCCTTTCACGGCTGCGACAGGCATTCCACATTCCATTCGGCCGATGTAACCGTTTCGCTAGCTAGTCCTGTAGCAAGTTCTTTCCAGGAAGCACCTACAACAATAGGTTTGAGGCGCGCAGAATACTCCGCCGGATGCTTTCCGGCACATTGAGTAAGGCGAGGCGCGAAGGCTCAAGCCACGCGACGTTGTTCGATTCCTCCGACCGTTCGACGTCGCGCTCTTCCGCAACAAATCCAACAATCAGGTCATGGTGAAGGTGAAAAGGCTCGTCGCGTCTTGGCGGGATGCCGTGTACATCAAGGCCGGCCAGGAACGGCTGCACCCTGGGATTGAGCCGGACCGCGGTCTCTTCGATCACTTCACGACGCGCTGTGGCGATAGCCGATGTGTCTTCTGCCTCGACATGCCCACCCGGCAGCAGCCACCTTTTCAAGCGTGCGTGGTGGACGAAAAGGACCGCGTCGAGCCCGGGCGCGAACACCAAACCCGTGCACGTGATGTGACCAGGCCCAAATTGATTGCGATCGAACGGCGCAGCGGTGTGATCAAGCAATTGAAGGATCAACTCCTGACTTTTTATCGCGGAACCGTCTGCCGAATCGCCGAAACTCTGAACCAGAATGCGCACGTCCATAAGCATCTTTCCGAGTATCGCAGCCTGCCAAATCTGATACCCTTCAGTTTCCTATGCAGTCGCTTCGAATTCTCTCCATCGCCCTGTGCTGCGCCGGAGCAATTGTGTTCGCCGCAGACGAGAAAAAAGGCCGCACCGCGCCTCTTGGCTACTCGGACACGCCCGTGATTCCCGGCCAGAAATGGAAGGTTCACGACATCGATCGGCCCCGTCCCAAAGTGATCACGCCAGGGGCGCAGTATGGAGAACCGCCATCTGACGCCATTGTCCTGTTTGACGGCAAGGACCTTTCGAAATGGCAGAACGACAAAGGGGGCAGATTGTCGGACGCAGCGTGGAAACTCGGCGCCGGCTGGATGGAATGTGTCGGCGGTACGGGCGACCTGGTCAGCCGCGAGAAATTCGGCGACGCGCAGTATCACATCGAGTGGGCGGCACCCACAGATATCGACGGTACCAGTCAGTGGCGTGGCAATAGCGGAATCCTGCTGATGCACAAATACGAAATTCAGGTCCTCGATTCGTACAACAACCCCACCTATGCCGATGGTCAGGCCGGCGCGATCTACGGTTGGTGGCCGCCGATGGTGAACCCAGCGCGCAAGCCAGGCGAATGGCAGTCCTACGACATCATCTTTGAAGCTCCGAAGTTTGAAGGGGCTGCGCTCAAGCAACCGGCGTACGTTACCGTGATCCTGAACGGCGTGGTGCTCCATCATCGCCAGGAGATTGGTGGTCCGATGGCCCACCGGGCGGTTCGCAAGTACGAAGCGCACGCCGCTGAGGAGTCATTGGCGCTGCAGGACCACGACACCAAAGTGCGCTATCGAAACATCTGGGTCAGAAAATTGAAAGGATACGATCAACAGTAATGGCGAAGCTGGGATTTTTGGGACTGGGTATTATGGGTCTGCCGATGGCCGGCAACCTTCTCAAGGCTGGACATGAGGTCGCGCTCTGGTCCCACACCAAGGACAAGGCAATATCGCTGGCTAAACAAGGGAAGGGAACCGTCTGCGACACCCCGAAGCAGGTTGCCGAACGGTCCGACTGCGTGTTCTATTGCGTGGGCGATACGGACATGGCTCGCGAAATTGCCCTTGGCCCGGACGGCCTAATTGAAGGCGCCAGAGCCGGCACCGTCATCGCGGACTGCAGCACCATCGCGCCGGCCGCGAGCATCGAAATGAATCAGGCTTTCGCGGCCAAGGGCGTCCAGTTTTTGGATGCTCCCTGTACCGGCTCCAAGCCCGGCGCCGAAGGCGCCACCCTCACCTTTATGATCGGCGGCGACGAAAAGGTCTTCGACAGCGTGAAGCCTTACTTCGAGGTCATGGGCAAGATGTTCTTCTTCTGCGGCGGTCCTGGCATGGGGCTAAACGCAAAGCTAACGCAGAACTTAGTGCTCGCCAATATCATGGAGGCGTTCAATGAGGGTATGGTATTAGCCACCAAAGCGGGTATCAAGCCGGAATTGATGTTGGAAGTACTCAACAACAGTGCAGCCAAGAGTGGCCTGATTTCCTACAAGGCTCCGTTCATCCTCGATCGGAACTTCGTGACGAACTTTTCCACAAAATGGATGCACAAGGACATTGGGATGGCTTTGGACAACGGAAAACGGGTAGGAGTTCCACTTCCTGTAACCGCTACGACCTCCCAAATGTTCCAGGCGGCCATCAGCAGAGGCTTTGGCGAAGACGATTTCTGCTCTACTATCAGGGTCTTAGAGGAAATCGCCGGGGTAGAGGTAAAGAAATCCTGACTACCCCTACAAAAAACTGTTGCAATCCACAGATCGATCTATTATTATTGGAATCAAGCCGGGGAGGCAACTCCCACCAAAGCGAGACTAACCTCATTTAAAGACCCCTGAAGCAATCCTCCCCGGCGCCCGAAAGGGTTTGGGTCTTCCTCAAAAAAATTCAAAACTCCATCAAATTTGAATTGGAGGCGTGCCGCGACCGCCTCCATTCAACTGTTTCTACAGATTTCTCTCCGCAGGGGAGACTCGCCCCAACATATAATTCGATAAGGGCATTTTCACGCCCCAACGCTTGCGCGGTCCCATGGCGCCCCTTGAAGAACTAAAAGAACTGGAATCACTGATTGGCAACGCCGCCGATTTGGAGGCGCTGAAGCCGATCTATCATCGCTTGGACCAGATCGGCAGCCACCACGGCGAGGACTTCGAAGTTCAACTGGTTGTTGCTGAATTACGTGAAAACCTGGTCCATCGGGGCGTCGCGCTGCGACGGTTAGGCACCAACGGCGCGCTGGTAGGTCCGGTTCCGCCGCCCAAGAAGCCGATGAACATCCGCCGGACCCTGGCCATCGGTGCCGGCATCGGCGTCGTTGGCTGGCTAGTGCTCTTCGTGACACTGGTCCAGATCGCGCGCAACCGCAACATGACCCCGGCCGAGTCCAACGGCATCACTTCCGCCGCCCCGCCAGCCGCCGGTACGGTGGCTGTCGACATCATCACCACTCCGCCCGGCGCCACCATCCAGATCAACAACGACACTAAGTGCACCTCTAACTGCCGGGTGAATCTGCCTCCCGGCAACTACCAGGTAACCGCCATGCTCGACGGTTATGACCCGGCGGCCACCGGCGTCACTGTCATCCCCGGCTCCACCATCAACGTCACGCTCAGCTTGTTGAACCAGGCGCAGACTGTCCGCATCTTTACCGATTTGCCGTCCGGGCGCGTTCTTATGGACGGCAATCCAGCGCCGGACCTGCAAGACGGCCAACTCGTGATGGACCGCGTCAAAAACGGCAAACACGCTCTACAGGTAATCGGACCGAACGGTGATGCGAGTTTCACCTTCGATCTGGTCGCCGGTAAGGCCCCAACGATTACCGGACCCGTCGCGGCAAACAATCTCCTGGCCGTATTCGTTAGCAGTTTCAGCAACGGAGCGAGAGTGGTCACAAATTCCGCGCCGATTAAGCTGAGCCTGAATGGACAGCCCCAGGGAGAAGTTGGACCTCAGGGCCTCGACCTGAAAAATGTCCCCGCGGGAGATCAGCAACTCACGGTGGGCGAGGGCCAGGACGAAAAGAAAATGGTGGTGACGTTCGGCTCGATGCCGACGCTCACCGCATTCCTGAAATCCGACATCAATTCCGGAACTCTGGTGATCTCTACCGGCGAGGACGAGGTCACCGTATTCCTTAATGGGAAGGAATACCGCCGCAAGACGCGGCGCGGTCAGATCCGGATTCCTCTGCTGGGTCCGGTGAAAGTGAAAGTCGCGAAGGAGGGATTCCAGCCGGAAGCCGAGCAGTCGGCGGACGTGAAGAAGGGCGAGGAAGCGCGACTCGCGTTCAAGTTGAGGCCGTTGCCGCAGGTGGCGTCGCTTCAGGTGCATGGCGCTGCGCCCGGAACCCAAGTGGTGCTGGACGATCAGATCGTGGGGCGAGCGGCGGCAGACGGTTCACTCTCGGTCGCAAATCTGAATCCAGGCGATCGCGTGATCGAACTGCGCCGCGAGGGCTTCGTCACCAAGCGCCTGACACGCCGTCTGCGCGCCGGCGAGACGCTCGTCCTGAATCCAGGCGACGTTACGCTGGCTGCCGCTGCCGGGACCATCCATCTCGTGCTCACCCCCTCGGAGGCGCAGGTCACCTACCGGCGTCCTGAGGAAACGCAAAGTCACGCCGCGCGAGACGCCTCGTTAAAACTGGAGCCCGGTGTCTATTTATTCACCGCCCGTGCCAGTGGTTACCTGGAGCGGACTGAGCGCGTTCCGGTAGTCGCGGGCGAGACGCGGAATGTCGAATTGGCGTTGGCCAAGGAAAAGGTTGAGCCGCCCAGGCCGAAGCCAGCGGTGGTCGCCGGAACCACCGATTTCGGCGGGTGGGCGAACCGCGAAGGCGTCTACATCCGCAAGGGCGGCAACCGGGTCGTGGTACGAACCGGAGCGCTTAATGGGTCTATCACCTTCAACGCGCGCCTGCTGAAATCAGGCCGGCTATTCCGCGCGGGCAAATTGCGCTTCTTCATCGACGACGGTGAAAAGGTCACGCAGTTCGAGATCGACAAGAAGCACTTCTCGAAGGATTCCTCGGGCGATGATGATCCCGAAGGACGCACCGTGGCGGTGCGCATCGATATTCAAACTGACGGCATTATGCCCAAGTTCCGGTCAGGCGATCAGTGGGTGACCCTGGGAGCGCAGCCAGGTAAAACCATCACCGACGGCAAGTTCGGATTTGTGATTCCAGGCAGCGATGAAATCGCTATTTCCAACTTCCACTTCTCGCCGAAGTAGTTGGACCGGACGGCCTCAATCGCGAGACGTTACGCCAGGTTGAGAACGCGCTGAACGCTGCCCTTGTCGGCTTCGATTTTCTTCTGCAGCATCATGATCGCGTAAATCAACTGCTCGGGACGGGGCGGACAGCCGGGAACGTAGACGTCCACCGGGATCACCTGATTCACCGGGATGAGCGCGTAGTTGCTGAATACGCCGGTGGAAGTGGCGCAGGCACCCATCGAAATCACCCACTTCGGCTCAGGCATCTGCTCGTACAGACGCCGGATGACGGGAGCCATCTTGTTGGACACTCGGCCTGCGATGATCATCAGATCGGACTGCCGCGGTGACCCACGCATGACCTCCGCGCCAAAGCGCGAAATGTCATAGCGGGAAGCGATCATCGACATCATCTCAATCGCGCAGCACGCTAGCCCGAAAGCCATCGGCCAGATGGAATTCTTGCGGCCCCAATTGATCGCTGCATCGAGGGTGGTGAGTACGAGGCTGTCGGAAAACTCCTCCATCCCTGCATCGTCAATACGCTTAAACAGCTCAGGCGGCTGGCTTAAGTGAAACGGTTTTTCTGCGTCCACGGCCTCATTATCTCACGCTGGCAAGCTAAAATCGAAATGAACCATTAATGGACACTTCCCCCCTTTCCTTTCCTCCATCAGGAACTTACGAAGAAGCCCTGGATCGCGCAGCCGATCTTTGGGGTATCGAGCGACAGTATTGGGACATTTTCGGCACACAGCATTTTGCCACCGCGGAGGGCATCGCGGCGGTCTTATCGTCGTTAGGCGTGCCATCGTCGACGCGCGAGGATTTAGACGAGGCGTGCCAGGAAAGACTAGTCCGGCAGTGGACGCGCGCCACTCCGCCATCATTGGTCATCGGCGAGACCACTAAGACCATCCCTATTCGACTGCCCGCCGCGCATGCCGACGGAGCCGTAACTCTCACCGTGGAGTTCGAAGGAGGCGATAAAGAATCGTGGGGCATCGGTTTGCGAGAACTTCCGGCCACGGTATCGGCTTCGTTTCGCGGCAGCCAATATGTCGAGAAACAGATTCCACTGCCGTTTCAATTGCGCCTCGGATATCACTCGCTTGCCATCGAAGGGGAGGGAATTCGTCCGGTTTTCTCAGACCTGATTATCGGGCCTGACCGTGCGTACTATCCGGAGATGCTGGCCGGTAATGGCCGCGCCGCCGGCATTGCCGTAAGCCTTTACGGAGTCCGTTCAGCCAACAATTGGGGCTGCGGCGACTTCACCGATCTCAAGGCGCTTTCGAAATGGGTTGGCGACGATCTCGGCGCCAGTTTCGTTGCGCTGAATCCTCTCCACGCCATCCCCAACCGGACGCCGTACAATACCAGCCCGTACCTGCCAGCCTGCGCCTTCTATAAGAATTTCATCTACCTGGATCTCACGGCTATCCCGGATTACTCGAGAAGCCCGCTGGCGCAGAAGATCGTCGAGTCGCCCAAGGTACGCGCCAACATCAAAGCTTTGCGCGAGGCCAAGTACGTCGACTATCACGGAGTCGCCCGGCTGAAACTGCGGATGCTGAAGGTGCTGTTCAGGACGTTTCTGACGCGCTATCTCGCTGGGTCGGCCGACACCAACGCCTTCCGGGAGTACGTCTCCTCGCAAGGCGACCTGCTCGACTGCTGGGCCGTCTATTGCGCGCTCGACGAGCATCTTCACAAAGAGAATAGCGACATCTGGCTTTGGACCGACTGGCCTGAGCCCTATCAGAATCCCCGCACTGCCGAGACGCGCGAGTTCAGCCGCAGTCACTGGCGCAGCGTGCTGTTCTACAAGTACATACAGTGGCAGATTGACGTGCAGCTGGGTGCCGCCCAACAGTACGCCAAGGATTGCGGCCTCGCCATTGGCCTGTATCACGATCTGGCCCTTGCCACCGACCGTTTCGGCGCAGACCTGTGGGCGCATCGCCGCTTCTATGTGGAAGGCTGCCGCGTAGGTGCGCCGCCCGACGACTTTTCTCCGAGCGGTCAGGACTGGTCGTTTCCGCCGCCTAACGCCGACGCTCATTTCGAAGACGGCTACCGTCTATTCGCCGAGAGTATCCGCAAGAACCTGCGCCACGGCGGTGCGCTGCGCATCGATCACGTCATGCGCTTCTTCCACCTGTTCTGGATCCCCGGAGCGCTCGGCGACGCCAAGCGCGGGATTTATGTCAAGGACCGGTCTGAGGACCTGATTCGCATCCTGGCGCTCGAGAGCGTACGCAATAAGGTAATCGTGATCGGCGAGGACCTCGGAACCGTCGCCGACGAAGTACGCGAGACGCTGCATCGCTTCGGCATCCTTAGCTACCGTTTGTTCTATTTCGAAAAGACGAACGACGGGCGGATGCGCCTGCCGCACGAGTATCCCCGACAAGCACTCGTCTCTGCCAGTACGCACGACCTGCCGACGCTGGCCGGATTCTGGAAAGGCCGTGACATCGAAGCGCGTCTTGAAGCTGGAATTTTCGGCGACGGCGAGGATCATAGGAAGAGACTGGCGGCTCGCGAGACCGAGAAACAGCGCATGCTCGACGTACTGTTCACGCTCGGCCTGATGCCGAAGAATTGCTCGCGATCCGCAGCCGATTACCCGGACCTTACCGGCGACATCCACAACGCCATCGTTGGGTTTCTTGCCACCGCGCCGTCCACGCTCATGGTGCTGAATGAAGAGGATTTGATGAAGCAACTGGATCAGCAAAATCTTCCTGGAACCACGGCCGAGTATCCCAACTGGAGCCATAAAACGCGCTTTACCGTTGAGGAATTGAAGCAGGTTCCCGCGCGCGACTTCGCGCTCATGTACCGGGGCTGGCTGAATGTGACGGCGCGCCTAAACCGCTAACCGCAATTTACAGGAAGTAGTCTTTGACCTTGTCGAAGATGCCTTTTTCCTGCGGCTCGTTCTCGGCGGGCAGGGAATCGCGTAGCTGCTCGAAGAGCTTGCGCTGTTCCCGGCTGAGCTTCGCGGGCACCTTCACGTCGATGTGGATGTAAAGGTCGCCGCGTCCGCTATCGTTGATGCGCGGGACGCCGAAATTCTTCAGCCGCAACTTCCCACCGTGCTGCGTGCCTTCCGGAATCTTGATTGTCTGCAGACCGTCGAAGGTCAGGATGTCGACTTCAGTCCCAAGCGCCGCCTGCGCGACGTTCACCGGCACCGTGCAATGCAGGTCAGACTCGTTGCGCTCGAAAATGGGGTGCTCCTGAACCTGGATCACCACATACAGATCGCCCACCGGACCGCCGTTTGGCCCGGGTTGGCCCTCGGACTGTAGCCGCAGCCGCGTACCGTTGTCGACACCCGCGGGAATATTGATCTTCAACTTCCGGTCAACGCGCTTGTAGCCGTCGCCCCGGCACTCCTTGCAAGGACGGCGAATGATCTGACCGCGCCCGGCGCACTGTGTGCAGGTGCGGCGAACCGAAAGGAAACTCTGCTGGAAAATGACCTCGCCGCGGCCATGGCACATCGGGCAACTCACCAAACCGTCTTCCGGCTCGGCGCCCTTTCCATTGCAGCGAACGCAGGCATCAAGCCGCGGCACCTGGATGTCGGCGCTCATTCCGCGCATCGCGTCTTCGAAGGAAATCTCAAGGTCGTAGCGGATGTCTTCGCCGCGCTGCGGACGGTTGCGCCGACGGGGGCCGGAGCCGAATAAATCACTGAAGCCGAAGAACTCGCCCAGAATGTCGCCAAAGTCGCTGAACTGCGACGGATCGAAGCCCGCGTTGCCGCCCATACTGCTGACGCCCTGATGGCCATACCGGTCATAGGTGGCACGCTTCTGGGAGTCGGTGAGGACGCCGTAGGCCTCGGTGGCCTCCTTGAACTTGTCCTCGGCGTCCTGATCTCCGGGGTTTCGATCGGGATGGTACATCTTGGCCAGCTTCCGATAGGCGTTCTTCAGCGCCTGATCGTCGCAGCCGCGGTCCACACCCAGGACCTCATAGTAATCTCGCTTTATCGCGTCCATTCGCTTCTGTTTCCCGGTTCCGATACTCTACCGTGACGGCCTTACCGCAACCTTCACCATCGCGGGCCGCAACGGACGGCCTTTGAAGTTGTAGCCCCGCTGGTACTCCTCGAGGATCGTATGATCTTCTACCTCGTCGGTCTCCACCTTATCGATGGCTTGGTGGATATAGGGATCAAAAGGCTGCCCTGTCGAAGTAATCGGCTCTAAACCCAACTTCTTTAGCGTATCTACCAGGCGCTGATAGATGAGTTCCATGCCCCGGACGTACTCTTTGTCGGCGCTCTCCTGTTTGAGAGCCCGTTCGAAGTCGTCGACTACCGGCAGCAAAGTCTGAACGGCCTCGCTCGCGGCGTATTGGAGAAAGTCAGACTTCTCGCGCTCCACGCGGCGCCGGTAGTTTTCAAATTCCGCCTGCCGCCGCAGAAAGCGGTCGTTCAGCTCGCTCTTTTCAACCAGCAATTGGTCGCGCTCGGCGGTCAGTGCGGCCAATTCCTCTGCCTGGACGGTTACCAGATCCCCGGAAGGGAGTTCATTGTCGGCATCTGGCATAGAGGTTTCGCGTCGGTCGTTCATCTATTCTTGATTCTACCGAATTCGTCAATCCGGCTCAGCTTTTTGAGAGATTTTATGCTTGGCCGGAGGTCGTCAATCGGCTGTATCGCTTGAAGATTGAAGAGCTTGGCCGACATGGAGCACCGCCGACATGACCTTGCCGTAGTCCATCCGCATCGGACCCAACACTGCTACTTTAGCCATCAAACCGGTGGGCAAAAGAACCGACAAGCCGATTAGCGACAGCTCGCGCATGCTCGGGTGGGCATCGCCAAGGCCTACCTGCACCGCCAGTTCACCGTCAGTGGACTCCATGAAACGGTCGAGCATCTGCATCAACCGCTTCTTCTGTTCGAGCGCTCGGAACAGGTCACGCATGCGCTCCCGCGTCAGGTGGAGGTCGATTCCCACCAGATTGCTGGTACCGTCCAGGTGTATTTCGGGCGAGACGCCGATATCGAGCAGGCCTTTGGTGTAAAGCTCGTTCAGCGACTTGAGAATCGCATCGTAGGTGGCGCTCTCCTGCTCAAGGCGCTGATTCAGTTCCCGGTGAACGTCCACCAGCGACCAGCCACTGAACTGACGATTGACGTAGTTCCGAATCGCTTCCAATTCTTCCTGGGCAATTGGCTCGTCCACCAGGATCATCCGCTGCCGGACCGTGCGGTCGGTAGTGACCACGATCATCAGGATGCGACGCTCACCCAGCGCCAGCAGTTCAATCTGGTCGAGAATCTGATTCGCCGTCGGAATTGAGGCGGCAATTCCGACATTCCGCGTGATCTCTCCGAGCATTTGCGAAGAGCGCTCCACTCGCGCTTCCATCGAATTTTCGCGGTTCAGTTCAGTCCGCAGGCGCGAGATCTCGGCTTGCAAAACGCGGTTTGATGAAACCAGGGAGCCAATGTAGCTCCTGAAAGCCTTTTCAGTGGGCACGCGGCCCGCTGAAGTATGGGGCTGGGAGAGATAGCCATCGTCGTAAAGATCCGCCATCACGTTCCGAATGGACGCTGGGCTCAGGTGATCCTTACGGTCGCGGGCGAGGCTGCGGCTGGCAACAGGCTCACCGGTTTCGATGTATGCCCGAACGATCGCGTGCAGAATGTCGAGTTTACGCGAGTGTGAGGGCGTTGGCCCCATAGTTGCTACCGCACGACCCCCATACTCACGATTGTAGGGTCGATCATTCAGTCCGTCAAGAACTTACGGGGCTGTATCGCTAGTTACGTCGAAGTGAGAGCATCTGCTACACTTGCTAAGAGGAATAGGACTTTTTCTAAAGGATGCTGCTCGCTAGAGAGTTCGTTGGATACGTATCTCGCCAGTTGATCACCCGCCTTACCCCGCGCATCATTGAAGCTTCAGACCCCCAGACGGCAGCTGAAAACATTGCTCAAATCATCGAAGATGACCTCGCCGTAGAGGACCGCCTGAACGATGAAGTGCGCGATCTGCTCAGCCAGTACAGCGATTACATGCGCGAGCAGGGTGTTAGTTATCAGGAAATGTTCCGCCGCATTAAGAACACCCTGATTACCCAGCGCAAGGTGATCCGCGCCGCCGGACGCGACACGGGCGACCACATGAAGCTGTCGCGCGATAAGATAAACGACGTTTCCCACAAAATCGTCGCCGCGCTGCGTAAATCGCGGGAATTTCGGGTGAAGAAAGATCCCAACGAGGTTCGCCTCGAGATCGTAAAGCACTTCACCGAACTTCTGCAGGTGGAGGATAAGGTGGACCATGCCGCCCGCACCAAGATCCGCACCCAGAAGCGCGACATCCCTGAGGGTTCGGAAGAGTGGGACCTGCTCCACAAGCGTTACTACGCTGAAGAGCTGAAGAAACTCGGCATCGACCTCGCACGCTGATCCCATGCCCGCCATCGTCGTCACCGGGAGTCTGAACATGGACTTCGTGGTGCGCGTGGCTCATCTGCCCGCGCCCGGCGAGACCGTCCTGGGTAGTGACTTTGTCACCATTCCCGGCGGCAAAGGAGCGAATCAAGCCTGTGCGGCCGGTAAGCTCGCGCCGCCTTCCATCGCCGTACGGATGGTGGGACGCGTCGGCTACGACGTCTTCGCCGATCAACTGAAAGCCAGTCTCTCGGCAAGCGGCGTGGACACTTCTTCGGTACACGCCACTCGTTCACAGCCCACCGGCGTCGCGTTAATTTGGGTGGACCAGCACGGACAGAATTCCATCGTCGTCGCCAGTGGCGCGAATCACGCGCTGCTTGCGAGCGAGATCCCTGGCTTTCGCAACGCCTACAGCGGCGCCGCGTACGCTTTATTTCAACTGGAGACCCCGCTGGCCACGGTTGCGGCGGCACTCGCGTTGGCGCGTAGCGAAGGAGCCAGGACGATCCTCGATCCTGCGCCGGCCCAGCCTCTGGACAGCGCACTGCTCGCCCAGGTGGACATTCTCACTCCCAACGAGACCGAAGCGCTAATGCTTTTGGGACGTCCATCCGCGCGCTTGCCTTTGGAGGAAGCGCCCGCAGTAGCAGCTGCTTTACTGGCACTTGGACCGCGCGCTGTGATCCTCAAACTCGGCGACCAGGGCTGCTTCTATTCCGACGGTCAACAGCAGCTTCATTCGCCTGGATTCGCCGTGACGGTGTGCGACAGCACGGCCGCCGGCGACACCTTCAACGGAGCTCTCGCGGTGGCGCTGGCTGAAGGTAAGCCAATGCCTGCCGCGCTGCGGTTTGCCAATGCCGCGGCGGCGCTCTCGGTCACTCGCGCGGGTGCACAGGCATCCATCCCGGCGCGTAGCGAAGTCGACGCTTTGTGATTGCGCCGCTGCTGTTGCTGCTGGCGGCCGACCTGCCGCTCGGGCGCGTCATCGACGCCGTGCCTACCACCGCCGATCCCAAGCAATCCTACGCTCTCTACCTTCCCTCGAATTACAAGTCCGACAAAGTGTGGCCCGTGCTCTACTGCCTCGATCCTGGTGCGCGCGGACGCGTCCCGGTGGAGCGATTTGCGAAAGCCGCCGAAGCCGAAGGCTTCATCGTCGCCGGGTCGAATAATTCCCGCAATGGCCCGATGGGCCCGGTGCAGGTGGCCATCAACGCGATGGTGAACGACACCGGCGCACGCTTCGCCGTAGACCCGAACCGCTCCTATGCCGCGGGACACTCCGGAGGCTCGCGTGTCGCCCTGGCGTGGGGACAGCAGGCGCATCTGGCCGGTGTGGTGGCGTGCGGCGCGGCTTTCGGACAGCAGGTTCCGAGCGCGATTCACTTCAAGCTGTTCGCCGCCGCCGGCATCGACGACTTCAACTACGACGAACTTTACGAACTCAGCGCATCGGTCGCCCGCACTCCCGCGCATCAGCGATTCGAAGAATTTGCCGGCGGTCATGAGTGGCTGCCGGAAGCTCAGGCGCTCGACGCTCTCCGGTTCTTCAATGGCAAATTGCCCGACCAGCCAGCGCCGGTTTCCAAGGATCAGCACAAGGATGCCGCGCGCCTGCGCGAAATGTTGGCACGGCTGGACGCGGCGTCGTCCAAAGGCAAGCTGAAACTGATCGACCAACTGCGTCAGCAATCCGAAGCCGCCGAGGATTCCGCGGACCGGCGCCTGGCGCGGCGCACCCTGGGCGGCGCCTTCATCGGCGCTATGGAACAGTCGCGTGCAGCGCTCGAGCGGTCGGATAAGAAACAGGCCATCACGCTGCTTGAGTTCGCGCTGGCGATTCGACCTGACGCAGCCAACGTCAAAGCCATGCTCGAGCGCGCCAAGAGTCAGTAGCCGTCAGTCCAGGTGTTCATCTTCGTCCTCGAGCGCGTGCTGGCGCTGTAGTTTCCGCGCAATTAGCGAGCACAGGATCGCCCATGACGCACCGGCCGTCCAACCGGCCAGGACGTCCGTTGGCCAGTGCACGCCCAGGTAGACGCGGCTTAGCCCCACCACGAAGGTCAGCACCAGGCCGGTTGCGATGAAGTAGATCTTCACGCTTCTGCGCTTATGCGCCCGGGCGAGCAGTGCGCCCATCGTCAGGTACGCCACCGCGGAAAGCATCGAGTGTCCGCTGGGAAAGCTGGTGGTGAAAACCAGGTCGGCATGTGGGACGATGTCAGGCCGCGCGCGCTGGAACATGCTCTTGAGGAGATTGCTCATGAGCACGCCGCTGACAACGGAGCCGAGCACGAAGAAGGACAAGTGCCGCTTGCCGTCGAGTAGTAAGAAGCCGGCGGTGATGAGCGTCAGCAGGCTCAGCACTGCGGTTCCGCCGAGCGCCGTGACGTCGCGGGCGGCCTCCTGGAAGGCCGGCGGTCCAAGCGGTGTCAGGTCGGAGGAGCGACGCATTGACAGCAGCACCTTGCGGTCAAAGCTCTGCGTATCGCCCTCGTTCACCTCGCCCGCGATGGCCATGAAAATCCAGATGCCCGACGCGATGGCGACGAACCCCAATAGCACCGCGAGTTCGGGACCCGACAGCCATTCGATCCACTGGCGTAGCTTCGTCATGCAGCGCCAACTGCGAAATCGGCGATCAGCTTGGCGGCGTCGGGACGGCCCAGCCGCAGCGCATTCCTGCGCATCGTCTCCAGACGGTTCTTCTCCTCCAGCACCCCGCGGACTTTGAAGGCCAGCGTGTAGAGGTTGTCGGACCAGACTCCGGCGCCTTGCTCTAGAAGGTAAATTGCGTTCCGCTCCTCCTGTCCGGGAATCGGATTCACCACCACCCAACCCAGGCCTTTCACCAGCGATTCGGAGGTGGTGAGCCCGCCCGGTTTGCCGATCATCAAATCCGCCGCCGCCATGAACTCGTCCATCTCACGTGTGAACCCAACCGCCTTCACCACCGGCAAGTCACCGGGCTTCTGTTTGGACGCGAGCTTTTCGATACTCGTTTTCAGCGATTCGCTTTTACCGCAGACCGCGATAATCTGCGCACGAATGCCCGCCCCGATCAGCGACTCCAACATGCGTCCCGCATTGCCCGCGCCAAAGCCGCCCGCGGATACCAGGATGGCCGGCAGGTCAGCATGCCAGCCGTGTTTGCGGCGCATTGCGGCGCGGTTTTTCTTCTCCGCGAAAACCGGATGGGTGGGAATGCCGCTGACGGTGATCGACGCCGCGGCAATCTCCAGAGCTTCGAGGTGCGCCCGCGCTTCCTCGGTCGCCACGAAATAATGATCCGAAGGAACGCCCAGCCATAGGCCGTGAACCTCGAAATCAGTGACCACCGTAAGGATGCGCGTCTCCAAACGTCCCTTGCGGCGCTCCCGATGGAGCAGCGTGGACGGCAGAAAATGCGTGCATACAGCGACGTCCGGCCGGAATTCGCGAATATGCTTCAGCAGTCGGGAGGCGCTCGCGCGCTCAATGCGGCTGTGCAGGGGATCCTTGTGAAACGGCTTGTCGGTGGATGCGTACAGCCAGCCCACGATACTAGGCGCCCGCGCCACCATCTTGAAATACGCGTCGCGGTAGACCGTTTGAAAGGTAGGCGGCATCAGCGAGAGGACGTCGCAGTTCTCTACCGTTACTTCAGGATGGTCGCGCCGCAGCGCTAACTCGACGGCTTCCGCTGCACGCACGTGTCCCGCGCCCACAGACGCCGAGAGGATCATGACTCGCACTGTCGAGCATCATCGCACAGCGCGCGCCAGCCTTATGTCTTGGCTTGACGCTCCGCGGCCTTTTCGCCCGGCGGCTTGGGGACAAAGAAATCCTGCCACCCGAGTTTGCACTCCTTCACCATGGCGCGTCCGTAATCGACGAGGCCGAGGTTGCCGGCGTCGGTGTTATTGGCGCCGAACGAGAACTTCACGCCCGCCGCTTTAGCCCGTTTGATGAATGCCGCGCTGGGAATGTTGTACCGGCTGTTGATCTCCATGGCGACGTCGTTACGCTTGGCCGCTTCAATCACGCGATCCATGCGCACAGGAGTCCAGAGTTCGTCGTAGTCCTTCGCGATGGCATCGGGAACGTAGGTTGGATTCGCATAGATGTCCACCGGTTCGTTATTGAGGATGCCGGTGATGCGGTTCACCAG
Organism: Bryobacterales bacterium; assembly: GCA_038212445.1. GTDB lineage: Bacteria > Acidobacteriota > Terriglobia > Bryobacterales > Bryobacteraceae > TMP-7. Next base: position 255,510 of record JBBQUM010000002.1, on the reverse strand, counting down.
CGTCTCCATGAAGCGCTGTTTATCGGGAATCTCGCCCACTTCCGCCGGCAGCCAGGTACGCATGCGCTTGCCGTTGTCGTCAGTGAACGTCATCGCGTCGGTGAACACGTAGTCGAACTTCGAGAACGTCTTGCGCGAGAACATCTTCACCCACTCGCGACCCTCGGCCTGCATTGCCGCGAACACCGGTTGCCCCTTGAGACTGTCAAAGAACTTCTCAGCGCCCGCGTCGTCGGTAACCGGGAAGTTCAGCCCGCAGTTCACCGCGACACCATAACCGATGCCCGTCCGCCGCGATCGCGCGACCAGATCTTCGAGCGTCAAGCCGCCCTTGATGTGGACGTGATAGTCCACTACCGGATAGTTGTGGGCATTGAGCGCCAGGATCTCGTGGTACGCCTGATCCACCGTTGGACGCTCACCGTCGGTGGGGAGATTGTCGGGCAGCGGCGCCACCATCAGGTTCTTGAAGAATGCCTCTGAACCCTGGTTGTGCGCTTGCAGCGCAAAGGTTCCGTGGTCGAGAATGCGCCCTGTCGTCACGCCTTCGCGAACCGGTGGATCAGGCTCGATGTAGTCCACCATCAGCATGTCATTCATGCGGATCTGGACGCGCTTGCCGCGGACCTCGATGTACAGGCGGAACCACTCGCCGTCTTTGACGAACTGTTTATAGATATCGCGGACGCCGTAAAGCGACGCAGTCTTCTTGCGTTCGAGATAGGTGCCCTCGCCAGTGGCAGTGTTGTTCACCTGCACCTCAAAACCGAGGTCGGGCCATCCCTTGTCCTGGTACTTTGTATGAAAGAAGACGCCCGAATTGCATTCACGCCGCGCCATAACGTCGGCCTTGAAGGCGAAGTTCTTAAAATCGGCGTTCTTGAACTTGCCTGTATAAAACAGGTGGGATCGGGGACCGCCAGTGGCGATCATGCCGTCCACTACGCGAAATGAAGATTTGTTCTCAGAGGCGGTCCAACCATCAAGCGTGCGGCCGTCGAATAAGGGGGTCCAGTCCGGTTCCGCGGCTTTCGAGACGATTGCAGGCAGCACGGCGACGGACGCGAGGAGTTCACGGCGTGTCATCGCAGCCAGTATATGGCGATTCCCCGTCAATAGCTGAAACAAGCGACCCTGTAATGAGCATCTAAACTCCAGTGCAACCGCGCATCGACAATCCGGTGTTTGAGTCAGCCCGCGTCGTGGGCCATTGGGCCAAGGCGCAGGTGCTGATTTCGATCATTACGGCGGTACTGTACTCGGCCGGATTCGCGGTGGCTCACGTGCCGCTGTGGCTGCTGGTGGGACTGCTGAATGGCTTCTGCCACATGATCCCGCGCGTCGGCGGATTGATCGGACTGGCCATCGCGGCCGCAGCGGCTTTGTTCGGCGGACTGGATTTGACGCACTGGGCGATATTGCTGGCAACTTGGGTAATTGTCCAGGGCATCGAAGGATTTATCCTGACGCCTAGGATCATGGGCACGCGGCTGGGCCTGAGTCCCTTCATCGTGTTCCTTGTATTGCTTGCGGGCGGCTTCTTTCTCGGCCCCATCGGGCTCATTGTTGCCGTTCCTCTGGCCGCAATAATTAACGTGTTCTGGCGGTTTTTCCGCCAACCCCGGCCTGCTAACATTGGCAGAAGCGCGTAACGAAAACAATATGAAGGAGTGGGCATATGCGGTGGACTGACGAAGGCACCAGTGCGGATATTGAGGATCGCAGAGGCGACGATAGCGGCGGTAGTTACGGTGGCGGCGGTGGAGGTCTGGGCTTCGGCGGAATGCACTTTGGAATCGGCGGAACGCTGCTGCTGCTGGTGCTGAGCCTCATCTTCAAGACGAACCTTTTCCAGTTTTTCTCACAAGGCGATTCCGCGGCCCCGAGTTCCTCCTACCGCACCAGCGCGCCACCTACAAATAGCGATCCGGCCGAGAACCAGGAGGTGAAGTTCGTCTCCTTTGTGCTGAACGATTCTCAACGTACTTGGGAAAAGATTTTGCCCGAGCAGGCCAACACACAGTACCGCCACGCCAAACTGGTCCTGTTCCGCAATATTACGGACTCGGCCTGCGGTACGGCGCAGTCGGCCACCGGACCGTTTTACTGCCCGGGCGACGAGCGGGTTTATATCGATCTCGCTTTTTACGACGAACTGAAGCGCCGTTTTGGCGCGCCCGGCGAGTTCGCGCAGGGCTACGTCATCACTCACGAAATCGGCCACCACATCCAGAAGCTGTTGGGCACCGAGGCCAAGGTTCGCCAATTGCAGAGCCGCAATCCCGGCGCTCGCAATGCGCTCTCCGTCCGCATTGAGCTTCAGGCGGACTGTTATGCCGGAGTCTGGGCGCATTCAACCGAAGACCGGAAAATTATCGACCCGAGCGACGTGGAGTCCGGACTGCGCGCAGCGGCGGCCGTTGGCGACGACAATATCGCCAAAATGTCGGGACGCGGTGTGAGTCCTGAATCCTTCACTCACGGCTCTTCGGCGCAGCGGACCCAATGGTTCAAGCGCGGCCTGGAATCCGGGCAGGTGTCATCTTGTGATACGTTTTCAAACCAGTAGAGAACTTTTACAGGAGAGCCCGATGCCCGACACAGAACGGCGTAGTTTTTTATGGACTGCAGGCGCCGCAGCCATCGCCACCGCACAGTTTCCAATTCTCGGCGCGAATGAGCGCATCAATATTGGACAGGTAGGTGTTGGGGGTCGCGGCAAGGATCACATCGATTATTACAACTCGCTTGATTCCCAGAGCCGCATGGCCGCCATCTGCGACGTGAACCAGGCGGGACGCGAGCGGGGCCAGGCGCAGGTCCGCAAGGCCAAGGGTTACGATCCCGTTGCCTACGACGACATGCGCAAAATGTTCGAGTCGAAAGATATCGACGCCGTGTCAATCACTACGCCGAATCACTGGCATGCTCTAGCCACGATATGGGCCTGCCAGGCCGGCAAGGACGTCTACGTCGAAAAGCCGGCAAGCCACAATATTTTCGAAAGCCGCCAGATGGTAGCCGCCGCGCGCAAGTACAACCGCATGGTGCAGGTGGGTTCGCAGAGTCGGACCATCGCTCACAAGATGAAGGCGATGAGCCTGCTGCAGGACGGCATCATCGGTCAGGTGTATCATTCGCGCGGCCTCTGCTACCGTCGCCGTTTCTCCATTGGCCACACGCCCGACGAGCCCGTGCCGCCCGGCCTCAACTGGGAGCAGTTCCTGGGTCCGGCGCAGATGAAGCCGTACAGCAAGAACAAATTCGCCTATACCTGGCACTGGTTCTGGGACACCGGCAACGGCGATATCGGCAATCAGGGCATCCATGAAATGGACATCGCGCTGTGGGGACTGGGACGTTCCGGGTGGCCACAGTCGGTGACTTCGAGCGGTGGCAAATATGTTTGGAAGGACGATCAGGAAACCGCCAACACGCAGACCGCTACCTTCGATTTCGGCGACGCGCAGTTGACCTTCGAAGTTCGTAATCTCCCCTCACCCACGGAAGGAATGGTGCCTCTGCGTCCGAATTCTACCGGCAATCTGTTTCTCGGCGAGGGCGGCTTCATGTTCGTCGACAACGCTGGGTTTCAGGTCTATAAGAGTGCAGCCGCCAACCTCTCCCGCGACCAAGTGGGGAATTCCGGAGCCGGCAACCTGGAGAAGTACGAGAAGACGATGGACGAGAAAGCATCGGAGAAGTCGGCTTGGGACACCGTCCCGCATATGGCTAATTTTCTTGAGGCGGTCCGCGCGCGCGACTATCGAAAGCTGCATGCCGACGTCGCCATCGGCGCTCGCTCCGCTGCGTTTGTCCACCTTGCCAACATCAGCCTGCGCGTGGGCCACTCACTGCGCTTGAATCAATCCACCGGCCGCGCCATCAACGACGAGCAGGCCAACGGTCTCATGACGCGCGACTACCGCGAGCCTTACGTGGTCCCGGCCCAGGTCTAACGATGGCATCATCCGCACCTCAAACCTTTCACCCGAGCACCAAGCTGACCGCCATGGTCTATGTGTTGTGCGCGGTGATTTTCATCGGCTCGATCATGTTGTATTTCCAGGTGGAGGAACGTCCTCTGTGGGCGCCCGTGGTGGGCGCCTTACTTTTCCTCTTTCCCATCCGGATGCACCTCAAGCGCATCGCTGTAAAGCTGATCCTCGAAGGGACGCACCTCACGCTTCAAACCGGTCTGTTATCGAAAACGACGCGGACGCTGGACCTCGCCAAAGTTCAGGACGTGACGGTGCGCCAGTCGGTGGGGCAGCGCATGCTTGGTACGGGCGACGTCAGCGTTGAAACCGCGGGCGAGCGCAGCGGTATGACGCTCGCTAATTTCGACGGTCCGAAGGCACTCGCGGATTTGATCCTCCGCGCTCACGACGCCGGCCGGCCGTCTAGTCTTTGATTCCGGCCAGATTCTTCGCCAGGCCCTTTTTCTTCGCCAGGTCGATCTGCCGCGCGATCTGAATTCGCTGCGCCTGCGGACTACCCGCTCCGTGCATCGACTCGGTTAGGTATCCCACCGCGTTGCGCCCGAGCGTCATGTTCTCGATCAAGCGCAGAACGCGCGCCCGGCTTTCCACCGGCACGCCGTCGCGACCCTTGAGGAACTTCCGCAGCAGAGGCCCGGTCTCCTCATTGGCAAAATCCTTCTCTGACGGCAGGGTGGCGACGAGTCCGCCGGCCAGGTCCTGCGTAAGCCGCGCGATCTCGTAGGGGAAGCGCGTCACGTTGTGCTTGCAGACGTTCGCCAGCAAATCGTCCGGTTCGTAATTGCCGGCGGAGGTTTGCTTGGACTCGTAGGACGCTGCAATGCCCGCGCCGTAGATGGTCTCGTTCAAGTGCGCCATCTCGACAATCTTGTCCCGCACGTGCGACACGTTCTCCACGCCGTTGTAATCGGCGATGAGCGCGGCCGCGCCGATGAGTACGTCGCCGAGCCCGGTCTTGCAGACGTACGAGCGGCGGTGGTATGCGGTGAAGCGTCCTACCAACTCAGCCGCGAAATCCACCTCTCCGTCCATGAAGATGAGTTCGTTCGGGACAAACACATCGTCCAACAGGATCATGGCTTCCTGGCCCGAGTACTGCGCGTTGCCCTGATCGATTTCGCCACCTTCGAGCGCCCGCGTATCGCACGACTGCCGGCCGTAGATAAACGTCAGGCCGCGATCGGTGACCGGAATGGCTGCCGTGATGGCGTAATCGCGGTCCTCGGCGCGCATTCGCATGGTCGGCATAACGACGATCCAGTGCGAGTTCAAACAGCCGGTCTGGTGCATCTTCGCGCCGCGAATCACCACGCCGTCCGGGCGACGCTCCACTACCCGTACGAACATATCGGGATCGGATTGTTGCGACGGTCCCTTACCGCGATCGCCCTTGGGATCGGTCATCGCGCCGCCGATTACGTAGTTCATCTCCTGCATGCGTATGATGAACTCGCGCAGCCGTTGGTGGTAGCGAGTGCCGGCCCTTTCGTCGATGTCGTAGGTCACCGAGAACAGCGAGTTCAGCGCGTCCATCCCCACGCAGCGTTGGAAGCAAGTGCCGGTCTGCTGCCCGAGCGTCCGCTGCATCTTGTTCTGACCGACGACATCGGCCACGCTCTCGGTGATATGCAAAAAGCGATTGACGCGACGCTTTGAAAGGCTCGACCATGCAGTTGCCAGCTCCGGCTGTTCCACTGCAAGATCGTACGTTCGCGCAACCGCGTTGATGGAGGGACGGATCACCGGGTGGTCCACCGGTTCGGCGATGCGTTCGCCCATAAAATGCACCCGCAGATTACGGCCGCGGAGACTGTCAATGTACTCCGCGCCGGTCTCGATAGGCTTTGTGGCGATCACGACTCGCAGTGTACCAGCCCTGCAAGATAAGAGCGAACCTCCGCTTCGGTCTCCGTCGTGGACCAGCCCAGTTCGCCCGCCAGTTGTTTGGCGGTCTCCTCAACAACGCCGCGACCCTGGTCCGGAGTGAAGTTCAGGGACGTCCGGCGCATCATGTAATCGGCCAGATGCACGCACTGCTCCTCGCGCGGCGGACGCGTGCCCGGTAGTTTGTTCTTGCCGGTGACGCACTCGTGTTTCACGCCGAGTTGCCGCTCCACCGCATCCACCGCGTCCTCGGCGATGGCACGGTAACCGGTGATCTTGCCGCCGAGCACCGACACCATGCCGCCACTCGAATCGATGTGGTGCGTCCGCGAAACAGACGACTCACTTCCCGGTTGCATCACCAGCGCCCGCACGCCGGCGTTGGTCCAATAAACCGGCGTACCGGCGAGTTGCGGAATGAAGTCGGCTACGGAGCGCGTCAGATAGTCGACGTCCGCTTTCGTGGCGCAGGCGTTTGAAGGGTCATCGGTGAAATCGGTGTCGGTGGTGCCAATCCAGGCGAAGCCGCGTAGCGGGATGACGAAAAAGAGACGGCCGTCGATGGTCGAGTTCAACACAACAGCCCGATTGGTGGGATGCGGGCAGGCGAGGTGGACGCCCTTCGTCGTACGGATCTTCGGCTTCGCACCGCTGCTGAGGCGCGACGCCACGCGGTCAAACCAGGGTCCTGAGGCGTTCACCACAACGCGAGCGCGAACTTCGCGACGCTCGCCGGTCAGCGTATCCTCCACCCGTACTCCGGTTACTTGGCCGCCGGCCTCGATGGCGCCGGTCACTTCGGCGTAGTTCAGGCAAACCGCGCCGTGGTCGCGCGCGTCGGTGATGTTCTCCACCGCCATGCGCTCGGGCGATTCGATCTGCGCGTCGTAATAGCAGGCGGCGCCTTGCAGTCCCTGCGGCTTCAAAGACGGTTCGGCGGCCAGCGTCTCGGCGGTGGAAAGCATCCGGTGATTCGGCAGGCTCTTGTCGTAAGAGAGCAGATCGTACAGCAGCATTCCCGCGCGCAGCTTCAGGCGGTAGAAGATGCTGTTGTCATAGAACGGCACCAGAAACTCCAGCGGCTTGGCCAGATGCGGAGCAATGCGCAACAATGTCTCGCGCTCCCGCAAATCCATCCGGACCAGGCCAAAGTCGAACATCTCGAGGTAACGCAACCCGCCGTGTAGCAATCGCGTGGACCCCGACGTCGTTCCGCTGCCGTAATCGAACTTCTCGAAAAGCGCCGTTTTCCAGCCGCGCAAAGTGGCGTCCCGCGCGATGCCGCAGCCGATAATACCCCCGCCGATTACTGCTACGTCGAATTGCTCATTTAGGTTGCTTGAATCAAACCGTGTCAAATCCTATTTTGAGGCATCGAAGGGCACGGTGACGGATCCCACCGATCCCGACGCGGCATCACGCACCACGATGCGCAATTCCGTAGCACGCATGACGCGAGTAACATTGCGCCGGAACACAATGCCTTCGGTCGACAGCTTTCGGTAATTCGGTTCCGTCAATCGCATCGACACTTTGCTGTCCTCGCCATTGTACTGGCGACCGCGATTGTCTTTCTGTACGAACAGAACATCGAGTTGCCCCGCCCAGCGGTCGCCCTGCTGTTGCAGGCTGACGCCCTTTGGATCCACCCGCAAAGCGTACTCGTAAACGCCCGGCTGAGCGCCCACTGGCTTGCGCTCTACCGTCAGCCCGATCTCGGTGGCGTCAAGTGGACTGAACACAGCATCGGCCAGTTCTGTCTTCCGCGCCGCGTCGTTCTGCGGCTGCTCGGGCAGGTCGAAGTAGCCTTTGCGATAGCGCATCGACACGCCGGGCCGGCTCACCTTCACCTTGATCGTGTGAAATGTTCCGTCGAACTGATCGTCCGAAGGATAGTACCCGATCGTGTAGGTGACGCTTGTGTCATTCACTGCCGCGCGAATCGCCTTCGACAGATCGTTTGTGTTCATGAACGCGCGACCGCCTGTGCGCGACGCCAGTTCCTGCATCGACTCCTGCTCTCTCTGTCCCGGCGCCCTTTGAGGCACTTTGAAATTCGCGCTTCGATTCTCGGCGTTGAAGCGGGGATCCACCATCAGGCCTCGAGCGTCAACCGGATAGATCGCCAGGTTGGCATTGTTAACGGCGCGAATGCACTCGGTGATTTCGCGCGTGAACGTCTCGTGGTCACGGCTCGGGTCGGTCATCGCGGCGATGCTTTCAAAGCCGAGCGTCAGAGGAAACCCGCCCGACAGCCAGATCAGATTTTTCCGGCCGGGTACGCGCGCCAAGTGATCGGCGATGAACTGGATTGCGCGCAGCGTCCCTCTCACGCGGTTTTTGGTGAAGAAGTCCGCTTCGGCGCCCGACGCGCCCCCACGGCCTTGCATCCAGGCGTCAATCATCAGAGATGTCACCGATGTTGGATCTCGGTTCAGACGCCGCCAGGTCCGGAAGATTCTGTCCGCTGTAAGAATTCAATTTGCGCAGCAGTTTCGATGAGTCTGCCGTATAGTCATGCAGCACGCGAATACCCCGGCCGAGTGTGTAAACTCCAATGCGATCACCGGGCTCAATCGTCTTCAAATATTTGACGATTTGTTCCCGCGCAAACGCCTGGTCGCGATAAGGCGTGTTGAGTCCGTCAAGCAGAATGATGGTGATGCTCGACGGCACTCCCGCCTTCTGTTCCAGGCGATTGGTGAAGGTCTCAGGCGGCAGCGGTTGCGGCGCTACTGGCAATTTCCCGTTCGACTCTACCGAGAAAAGACTGACCGTCTGAGGCTTGCCGTTGTCGGTAATGCTGAAGTCTTCTTTCCTGAGACCCTGTGCCGGAGCGTTTTTCTGGGTGGCGATGACGCTCACCTGCACCAGACGCGTGGTCGATTTCAGGACAAGGGGAACTTGTTGCTGGTCCTGGGCAACACAGGTTGAGGCTAAAAGTAGCGCTAGATAAGCAATGTGTTTTGCATTACAAATCATCGCCGCTCACCTCATCCAGAGGGACGCGCTGAGCGTGTTGTTCGTTGCGGACGTGCTGGCCTAGAACACGCGGCGCTTCAAACGTTCAATGCTGAATTTGGCGGTATCGGCGATCGCCATCACGGTCATCACGCCGGCCTGCACGGGATCCGTCACCACTAAATCCGCCGCATCCGGGACGCTGCCGGCCATGTTCAGGCTCACCACCAACAGTCCCTGCGCTCTAACCTCGCGGACTGCCACTTCAATCTCTCCGCCCATCAGCGCTCCCGCCAATACGAGAGCCCGGGCGCGCGGCAAGCGTGCCACTGCGCGGACGGCGTCGGCCAGTGGTTGCTCGCCTACCAGTGGGATCGTATCCACCGATATTCGTTCGCCGCGAATGTTGTGCCGGTCTGCTTCCGAGATCGCGCCGATCGCTACTTGACCCACCTGCGCACCGCCGCCCACAATGATGATCCGCTTGCCATAGATCTTCTGCATCGTGTTCACTGCATGAACGGTCCTGACCAGCGCAAGACCCCGGATATCTTCCATCAAAGCGTCAGACTCACCCGGCAGGTCGATCTCGAAATAAGTGCGAGCCTCATCGCCCACGCCCTCGGTGAGGTCCACCAGCGTGATGTTGCCGTTGTGACGTCCAATGACGCCGGTTACCGCGTGCAGCACGCCCGGCCCCGGCGCCGCCAGCACGATCAATCCGATCTTCTCCTTCATGTATGTCCTATCGTCCTATACTTGAGTTATGGCTCGCGGATGGGAAAGTAAGTCCGTCGAGTCCCAAATGGACTCGGCCACGGCGGCCAAGACGGCCCGCACCGATCAGAGGACTGTCGAGCAAATCGAAAAGGACGCGCAGCGCAATAGCATCATGCTCACGCGGACCCGGGTTTTGCACGATCTGCAGACAGCCTGTAACACGCGATACCGGCAACAGCTTGAACAGGCGCTCGCGCATCTGGATCACCAGATCGCCGCGCTCGATTAGCTAACGGCCTTTAGCACTGCGTCAGGAGCAGGTTTGCCTCGCTGTGCGAAGCGGATGACACCGTCCTTGTCGATCAGATAAACGGTCCGCTTCACGATGATCCCGTTCGCCTTGTAAAGCCGCGCCACCTTCTGTCCCGGATCTACCAACAACGGAAACGGAAACTGCTGTCTTTGTTTGAAGTCCTGATGCTTGCCGGCGTTGCCGGGATTCATTCCAAAAACCACGGCGTTCGCCGCTTTCACGTCTGCCCACTGATCCCGGAACTCGCACAGCTGCTGGCGGCACGTCGGCGTTTCGTCGGCCGGATAGAACACCAGCACGACATTCCGCCCGCGCAACTGCGAGAGCACCACCGGCTTGCCGTCCTGATCGAGCAGCGAAAAATCAGGCGCCGCCGTCCCTACAGCCAAAGGTTCAGAGAAGAGCCAATCAAACATAGACGGCCTCTATTGTCCCGCACTCGACTGCCGCACAATGAGCCGCGAGTCGAGTAAAACCGTCTTTGGCGATTGCGGCTTCTTATTGTCGATCAGGCTCAGCAGCAGGTCGGCCGCTTGCGCGCCAATCGCCACGGTGTCCTGATCCACGCTGGTCAAAGGCACGCGAAGAAAATCCGAGTAGCGCAGATTTCCGCAGCCCGCCACCGCGATGTCTTCGGGAATCCTCAATCCGGCATCGAGAATCGCTTTCATCACGCCGAGCGCCATCGGATCGTTGAAGCAGAAAACGGCGTCCGGCCGCGGCTCCAGTTGAAGCAAACCCTTCATTACGTCATAACCGGTGACGTCCGCTTCGTTGTCGTAGTCGGGACGGCAGGCAATGTATTCGGCCGGCACGACGATGCCATGACGCGCCAGTGCGCGTTCGTAGCCCACCCTCCGGCCCACCGCCGTGCTCACGTCACGTCCACCCACATGCGCAATCCGCCGGCGGCCCAACGCGATCAGGTGCTCGGTGACCTGCTCGCCGACCGCCTCGTCGTCGATTCCAACAAAATTCGCCTCGAGTTCATCCAGCTTCCGATCGATCAGGACGTACGGAATCCGCTGTTCTTCGATGTGCCGGAACGTTGCCGCCGACCGCTGTACTGACGCGATGATCAGTCCGTCCACCCGGCGTGCGAGCATCTGATCCACTTCCTGCTTCTCTAACGCCGGATCCTCCTCAGATGATGCGATCACCAGTCCGTACCCGCGACTGCGCAGGATCGTCGACAGACCCTTCGCCACTTGCGAAAAGAACGAATGCACCAGGTCGGGCGCTACCAGACCAATGATGTGGGTCTTGCCGGTTACCAGCGCGCGCGCCGCTAGATTCGGCTGGTAGTTGAGCTCGCGCATGCGTTGCAGTACGCGCTCGCGCGTCTCCTCACCAATATCGGAGTGATTTCGAAGGACCTTCGACACGGTCACCACCGAAACGCCGAGGTCCCGGGCGATGTCCTTCATTCTCACCGGCACGGAACCGATTGTATCGTTCCAAGTCCCGCCCCGCTATACTCGCATCGAAATCATCAGGTACAGAATCGCGACGCTCGCCGCACTGAGCAGAACTAGACCGGCCCGGCGTTCACTGGTCTGCCGGTACCAGAGATACAGCCCGCTCAGGCCAAGCAACAGCAGGATCGCCGACACCGCGGCCGCCGCCATCGCCCATACCCGCAGCGTCGCGTACCGATACGCGAATCCCGCAGTCTTGTGAAGGTCGGCGAGCGCTCCCGACCATCCGCGTTGCGACGTGACCACGTCAGCTACGCCGGTTTGCGGCGAATAGCTAACGGCCGCGCTCACGCCAGGCCGCGCCACCGTACACCTGATCCCCAGTGGGCCAGCGGCCGTGAAGAGCAGTTCTCCGTCGACGTCGCCGCGCTTCATCAACTCCTGCGCAACCGCACGTCCGTCCGCCAGTTCTTTCGAAAGTTGTACACGACCAGTCGACTTCACCGGCGTCGACGGCCACCACGTCCGGTGCGCCATCAGCACCGCGCTCACAAAGTAGACCAGCAGAAATGGCAGCGTCGCCAGGGCGCAGTACCTGTGGACGGCTCGAATCTTCCGGTACATGCGCTATCGCCCCGCCACCCAGATCCAAACGCCCGAAAGCATCATCAGACCCAGGCACCACATCGCGAACTCGTTGTACCAGGCCCATGCGTTCATGCGCCAGTCGCCCGAGCGGAATACCGCGGTGGTCATGTGCAGCACGTCGAAATAGCGTGCCGTCGATGACCTGAATTCCTCCACACGGACTTTCCCTTCGCTCTCTAGCACCGTTACGCGGTGATGCCCGTTCACGTGCCACAGATCGAGCAGCAAGTGTCCGTCCGCGTCATGTTGAATCGCCGCGCTCTGCACCGGCAAGGCGAGCGTCAAACCGATCGTGCGGCACACCGATTCCGCCACCTGCTTGTCGCTGGAATTTGCGGAGGCCGTGAACGGCTGCTCGAACGTGCGCCGCAGCGCTGCGTCGCCCTGCATAGCTCCAACGCTCGCCGACAGTCCTACGATTCCGTACACCGCAAGATTCAGAAACGTCAGCAGGCCTGCGTAAGTGTGCGCCTTCTTCACCAGTCCCAGCATGGATGAACTGTTACGATAACAACTTCGTGGAACCCGTTTCGCACTTCTTCTATTCCGACCGCCTCAAGCTGCAGTTTTGGGATTACGGACAGGACGGCAAGCCAGCTCTCGTGCTTGTCCATGGCGGACTCGACCATGCCCGCAACTGGGACTGGGTGGCGCGCCACCTGCGTGAGCACTACCACGTCTACGCACTTGACCTGCGTGGACACGGCAACAGCGGGTGGGCGCCGGGCGCCATGTACACCGTCGCGGAACACGTGCTCGATCTCTCCGCTTTGCTCGACATCATCGGCGAGTTTCCCATCCGCTTGGTGGGCCATTCGCTCGGCGGCATCATCGTTCTGCACTACGCCGGCGTCTACCCGGAGCGCGTCCGCCGACTCGTGTCCATTGAAGGGCTCGGTCTGCCGGCCAAACACCGCGTCCACAATCCGCCCGCTGACCGTCTGCGCTATTGGATCGAGGAAGTCCGCAAGACCGAGAACCGCGAGCCTCACTCCTATCCCACCCTCGACAGCGCCGTCGCCCGCATGAAGGAAGCCAATCCCCATCTCTCCGACGAAGTTGCTCGCCATCTCACCATGCATGGCACCAACTTCACCGCCGGCGGCGAACTCGTCTGGAAGTTCGATAATTACGCCCGCATCTTCGCGCCGCTCGGCCACAACATCGCCGACACCGCCGACATCTACTCCCGCATTGACTGTCCCTCCCTGCTGTTCTGGGGGACCGAGAGCTTTGCGCCGCCGCCTGAGGGCGATCCCCGCTTCCAGGCCATCCGCAACTGCCGCATGATCACCGTCCCCGATGCCGGCCACTGGCTCCATCATGACCAGCTTCAGTTGTTCCTCACTGAAGCCTCCAGCTTCTTAGCCGGCTGACGGCGCCTGCTGAGAGCGTTAGATAATAGCCCTCATGCGGAATAGCCGTTGGTTTGCCGGATTGCTGTGCCTGCCGTTGTGCGCAGCCGTGGTCACGCTGCGTGTCAACGAGCGCACCGATGTCGAAGGCGGCAAATCGTTCGGCTCTGCAGGACCCTACGAGCGCATCACCGGACGCGCCTATTTCGCCGTTGACCCCAAGTCCCCTGCCAACGCCAACATTACCGACCTTTCACTTGCACCCAAGAACGCCCAGGGACTCGTCGAGTTCAGCGCCGACATCGTCATCGTCAAGCCGCGTGAGCTGAAGAATGGCAACGGCAACATCCTCGTCGACATTCCAAATCGCGGCGGCGAAACCTACGGCTCGTTCCAGCGCGGCGACGCTTTTCTTATGGAGCAGGGAATTACCATCGTCGACATCGGCTGGCAATTCGATGTTCCTGAGCGTCCCAATCTGCTCCGCTTGTATCCGCCGAGCGCGTCCGGAGTTCGTGGCCGCGTCCGCGGGCAGTTTGTACCTGACGAAAAAGCGACCACCTTCCTGGTGTCTGATCGCAACCACGTCGCCTATCCCGCCATCGATCAGAAGAGTGCGAAGCTCTACGTTCGCAATCGCCCCGATACCGCTCCCCGCGAGATCGCCCGCTCCACCTGGCGCTTCTCCGATTCCACCCACGTCGAGTACGCCCAGGGCTTTGTGCCTGGCAAAATCTACGAGGTCGTCTACACCGCCGAGAATCCACCGCTCGCCGGACTCGGCCCCACCGCCATTCGCGACTTCGTCTCGTTCCTCAAATACGGAGGCGGCGACGACACCGCAGTGCTTGGCGATCAGCAAGGCATCCTCCAACGCGCCATCGCCTACGGCGCTTCCCAAAGCGGTCGCTTTCTGAGGACGTTCCTCTATGACGGTTTTAACGGCGATGAAAAGGGACGCAAGGTGCTCGACGGTGTGATGGCGCACGTGGCCGGCGGTGGTCGCGGCAGCTTCAATATTCGCTTCGCCCAACCCTCGCGCGACGGCCACCCGCTGCTCAATCTCTTCTACGCCACCGATCTGTTCCCCTTCACCGACCTTCCGGAAAAAGACCCCGAGAGCGGCGTCACCCGCGGACTGCTCGATCGTCTCGATCCAAAACTGCGCCCTCGTATCTTCTATACCAACGGCTCCTACGAATACTGGGGACGCGCCGCCTCGCTCATCCACACCACCGCCGACGGTATGAAGGACGCTCCGCTCGCTGAAGATACTCGCGTTTACTATCTGGCCGGTACCCAACACGGTGCCGGTGCCCGCCCCGTTCGCAACAATACCCAGAATCTCGCCAATCCCAACGACTACCGCTGGGCCCTCCGCGCCCTGTTCGTCGCCATGGAGAATTGGATCAAGGATGGCGTTGAGCCGCCTGCATCGCAATACCCCAAAATCGGCAAAGATCAACTCGTCGCCAATGGCGCGGTCCAATTCCCGAAGATCCCCGGCGTCGCCTTCGCCACCACCAAACTGCACGCCAACCGCCTCGACTTTGCCACCGAACCTCCGCGTCTCGGCAAAGAGTTCCCGACGCTCGTCCCCCAAGTGGACCGCGACGGCAACGAGACCACCGGCATCCGCTTGCCCGAAATCTCGGTCCCGCTCGGCACCTACACAGGATGGAATCTGCGCGATCCGGAAATCGGCGCTCCCGAAATGATCGCCAACATGATCGGCAGTTTCATTCCGTTCCCCCGCACCATTGCCGAACGGGAGAAAAAGCACGATCCGCGCCCGTCTATCGAAGAGCGCTACAAGGACAAGGACGACTACCTCGAACGCATCGGTGCCGCCGCCCGTACGCTTGCCGCGCAGCACTACCTCATTGATGCCGACATCCCGAAGATCCGCGAGCAGGCATCTACCCGATGGGATTTCGTTATGAATGGGGCCGGTCAGTAGCGAACTGTTACGATCGAATCATGGGTCCAAATCCAGGCGGCCAGATGCCGCCCAAAATGCCGATTCCCGGCGTGAAGAATTTGATTGCAGTCGGTTCCGGGAAAGGCGGCGTTGGCAAAACCACCGTTTCTGTTAACCTCGCCATCGCGCTGGCCGCCCAGGGTCTGAGAGTCGGCTTGATGGACGCTGATGTCTATGGTCCCAACGTCCCGCTCATGATGGGACTGAGTGACCCGCCTCACGCCATTAATGAGCGCATCCAACCGCTCCACAGTTACGGCGTAACCGTCATGTCGATGGGCTTGCTGAGTCCTGGCGATAAGCCGCTGGTGTGGCGCGGACCCATGCTCCATAGTGTCGTCCAGCAGTTTCTGCGCAATGTGGACTGGGGCGAACTCGACTATCTGCTCATCGACCTGCCGCCCGGTACCGGCGACGTTCAGTTGTCGCTGATCCAGAGCGCCCCCATCACCGGCGCCATCGTCGTCACTACGCCTTCGGATGTGTCGCTCGACGACGCACGCAAAGCCGTCAACATGTTTGAGCAGGTCCGCGTTCCGATTATCGGCATGATCGAGAACATGAGCTTCCTGGTCTGTCCCCACTGCAGCGAACGCATCGATGTGTTCAGCCACGGCGGCGGACGCAGGACCGCGGAAAAGATGAACATCCACTTCCTCGCTGAATTGCCGCTCCACCCTGAGGTCCGCATGGGCGGCGACACCGGCAAGCCCGTGGCCGCGCGCGCCACTACCGACCCGCAGTCCAAGATCTTCGCCGAAATGGCGCAGGCGCTCGTCGCTCGTACCGCGGAAGTGAATGCTGCCTCCGGCCCGGCTATTACCGTCGAAGACTAGATTCCAGCTAACCTGAATAACGTGACGCTTTATGACATGGATCCGGGACCCGAGAGCCCGGAGCTGGTGCGGATGATTGTCGAGATTCCGAAAAACTCCGGCAACAAGTATGAATACGACGGTGAGCTCGGCGTCTTCCGGCTCGACCGTGCTCTTTATTCGCCGATGCACTACCCCGGCGACTACGGGTTCATCCCAGGCACGCTATCGGAAGACGGCGATCCCCTGGATGTGCTCGTGCTTGTGCAGGAACCCAGCTTCGCCGGCTGCCTCATCGAGGTGCGCCCCGTCGGCATCCTGAATATGGTGGATCAGTCCGAGCGCGATCAAAAAGTGATCGCTGTACCCAAAGACGATCCGCGGTACAACCAGGTCCACACCATGGACCAGATCTTCCCGCATGTCCGCCGCGAACTCGAACACTTCTTCACGATCTATAAAGAGTTGGAAGGGCGCGTCACCCGGATGGAAGGGTGGGGCGGTCCGCACGACGCACGCAAAGTCATCGTGGACAGCCGGCGCGCCTATCTCGATCGTAAAGAGGCCGGGACCGGCGTTAGCCCGGGAAAGTAATCGCTTCTACCGGACAGGCCTTCGCGCATTCCACGCAGGCATCAATGCAATCGTCCGGGCGAGCCACCACCGGCTTGGCATCATCCTCGTTCCAGTCAAAAACTGACTTGGGGCAAACTTCAAAGCATTCTTTATCGCCAATGCAGGTGTCGCTGTCGACGATCGGATAGTACGTAGCAGACATGCCTTTGTTTGTGCAGGCGACGGGCCGCGGGATAAGTGTAGTGTTTTCTTACACGAGGTTCGACGCTCTGGGGCATTAGCCCCACCTCGCAATCCTGAGTAAGCTGGTTTTCCCGCCCTGCGTCAAGTTGCGCGATCCTGGATGCATGTCTGTCTACCAGGAACACCGCGAAGAACTCGAACGCCACGAGTTCCAGATGGGCGTCGAACGCGGACGCCTGGCGGTCACCCTCGACCTTCTCACCGACGCACTCGTTCTGGTGGGCCAGCACGGCGTCTATTGCCAGAGCGCGCGTCAATTGGGCAAGCCCGCAATGGACATCCAGATGATCGCCCATAGCGTCGAAAACGCCAAGGAACTGGTAGCGAGCGTCATGGAAGAGTTGAAGCGCAAGCGCGCTGGCTGATACAGTGACGGCGGTGTTACCCAGGCGTCATTTCATTCTGGCCGGAGGCGGCATGCTGGCCGCAAACGCTATGCCGGCTGATCGCATCAACCTTGGAGTCATCGGCGCCGGCAGTCGCGGGACGTTCGTGATGGCGGTGTTTCAGAAGGACTCCGCGGTTCAAGTCACCGCCATCTGCGACGTCTATGAGCCGAATCTCGAGAAGGCTCTGTCGAGCGCCAAGGGCGCCACCGCATATCGCAATTATCAAAAACTTCTCGCTGACAAGAACGTGCACGCCGTCCTGATCGCCACTCCGGAACACTGGCACGCGCGCATGGTGCTCGATGCGCTTGCCGCTGGCAAGGACGTGTACGTCGAAAAACCGCTTTGCCACACTCCCGCCGAAGGCGTCGCGCTGGTGGAGGCGGAAAAGAAGTCGCGCCAGATCGTCCAGGTGGGCATGCAGCGCCGCAGTTATGACCTGTATCTCGAAGGCCGCGAGATTGTCGCCGCGGGTAAACTCGGCACCGTGCGCATGGTCCGGTCGTGGTGGCTCAACAACTATCTCGGTGGGACGCGTGCCGCAAAACTGGATGGAGTCCTCGACTGGGAGCAGTGGCTCGGCCCCGCGCCGAAACGCGCTTTTGACGCCGACATCTTCCGCAACTGGCGTCAGTACGCCGACTACGCCGGCGGCATCGTCGCCGACCAGGGCGCGCATGTCTACGACGGAATCCATCTGCTCATGAACGCCAGTTATCCGCTGGCGGTCACCGCCGCCGCCGGCAAGCCGCATCGACCTGGCTTCGACACTCCGGAGTCCGTCGTCGTCACCGCCGAGTACCCTGAGGACTTCATCGCCGTGTTCAGCATCAACTACGCCGCCATGCGGTACAAGAGCCGCAACGATCAAATGAATCATCTCGACGGTGATGCCGCGCGTATGGACATCGGTCGCGACGACTGCCGTGTCTATCCGCAAGGCGCCGAGGACACGCCAGTGATCGAGAAGCGATCCGCTAAAGGCTTCGGCTTCGCCACCGATCTGCATGTCCAGAATTTTCTCGACTGCGTCCGTACGCGCAACACTCCCACCGCTCCCATGTCCAAAGGCTTTCCAGCCGCGCTCGTCGTGCAGTTGGCCAACCTGTCCCTCAAGCAGGGCCGTCGCATGAAGTGGAATCCTGGATCCAACAAGGTAGAGGTGTAACCCGATGTTGACTCGACGTGAATGCCTGGCAGCACTGGCCGCCGCTGTTCCGGCAGGAGCGGCCGTGGCCGGGAACAAGACGCCGTTGTGCGCGTTCTCAAAGCACTTTCAGTGGACGACGGTGAAGGAAATGGCTGACCTCTGCAAAGGCTTCGGCTATGACGGCATCGATCTTACGCTGCGGCCCGGCGGGCACGTGCTGCCTGAGAGGGTGGAAGATGATTTGCCGAAAGCCCTCGAGACGGTGCGCGGCGCGGGACTCGAGATGCCGATGGTGACGTCGGATATCGTGGACGTGAAGACGCCAAACGCCGAACGAGTCCTGAAAGCCCTGAAATCGCAAGGCATCACGCGCTACCGCTGGGGCGGCTTCAAGTACGGCCCACATGCGCCGATTCCTCAACAACTCGAGGAATTCAAGGCGCGGGCACGCGACTTGGCCGCCATGAACAAGCAATACGGCGTCTGCGCCATGTACCACACCCATTCAGGCGTCGACCAGGTAGGCGCGTCGTTCTGGGACATCTACCTGATCCTCAAGGATCTCGACACCAACGCCGTCGCGGTGAACTACGACATCGGCCACGCAACGGTTGAGGGCGGCTACGGCGGATGGATCCACTCCGCACGCCTCCTCGGCCCTTATACTCGCGGCATCGCCCTCAAGGACTTCAAGTGGATCCAAAACGCCAAAGGCGAATGGGTCCCCGGATGGTGCGCGCTGGGGTTGGGAATGGTCAACTTCAAGAAATTCCTGCCCATGATCAAAGGCTTCACGGGCCCCATCCAACTCCACATGGAGTACCCGGACTTGGGCGGCGCCAACGACGGCAAGACGAGCTTCACAATCCCCAAGGATCGCTTGCTCGCCCTGATGCGTCGCGACGTCGAAACCTGCCGCGGACTGCTGCGCGACGCCGGTCTCGCCTAGTGCCCTAGCAAAAAGCTCGATTCGGAAAAGCCAGGGACTTACTCCGTTTTAGCCAGTTGTAACCCTCCTGGAACCAAGCGATTTGCAAAGGGCGAAAAGGGCTGTCTGTCCTGCTTTTCCAGCCTGCACCACTCCCGCCACAGGCTGCTAGTGCCCTAGCGGAATGATGATCACCGGAGGCTTGGTGAACACCGCCGTTACCTGCTCGTAGAAAACCTTGCCCGGCACCACGTTCGACGGAAAAGTGCTGAACACCGTGTTCGTCTTGATCGACGTCACAATGCCGCCGGTCGAGAAACTGCTGAGGACCCAGGGCGCGTTGCCCGGGAAGGGCACACCGTTGTAGTCACCCTCAATCGAATGAAAATCGCCGACGTTCCAGAGATAGGCCCGGGGCGTCCGCACCAGCGTTCCGTCCACCATCACCAACAGTCCCTCGGGAACGCTGTGAACCGTCACTAATGCCTTCTGCCACGGGAACGTCGGCGGAAAGTTGACCCCTGTCTCAAATGCGAAATTGTCTGACTGATCCGTTTCCGTGAGTCCCGAAAGCCCTCCCACTCCGCCGGCCACAGACGTCACGCTATTCAAACTGTGAATGCCTGAGTTGAAATCTTCCACCAACGCCCGGATCACGATGGGCGGATAGCTCTGCCCCGGCACCAGCACATCCGTACGGCTGCAACTCACCGTGCCTTGACCCACCACGCAATTCCATCCATCCGGCGCCGTACTTCCCAAACTCGTGCATCCGCCAGGAAACGGGCAATATCCATTGGTGGCCAGCACCGTGGCCTTCTTCGGTGAAGCGGGGACGAGATTCTCATTCACCACCACCGGCGCACCGCCCAGTCCCGCCGTCGGCGCAGTCCCTTTATTGGTCACCCATAGCGTGATCGTATTGACGCACGCAGCCACTGCGATGTCTGGAAAAACCGTTGGATTGTTGAACTGTGGACTGTACTGACTGCAGTTCGTGTTGCTAAAAGAGCCGGACTCGGTAGCCGTAATCGAGAGATTTACCTGCGCCTGAGCAGCGCAGATCAAGCCAGTCACAACAAGAGTGAGCTTGATGAAGCGGTCGAAATGTGACATTCTTCGAAAACTATTGGAGCACACTCACCACTGGACAGGTGCGCCCGGCGTCAGTGCCCAGACTTTCGTATCCAGATCCTCAATCGCCTTCTCGAGCTGCTCGGGCCGCCCTGTCAACGCTGGAAATGTGCCGAAATGTAACGGGATCACTCGCTCCGCCTTCAACAACCGGCACGCCAGCGCAGCCTCGTGCGGACTCATCGTAAACAGATCGCCGATGGGCAAAAACGCCAGTGTCGGATGGTAAAGCTGGTGGATCAGCGCCATGTCCGAAAACACGTTGGTGTCGCCCGCAAAGTAAATCACCCTGTCGTCCGGCAGCGTGAGCACGTAACCCGCGGCCTCACCGCCATAAATGATCTTGCCTTCGTCCAGAATGCCGCAACTGTGGATCGCGTGCGTCATGGTGAACTTCACCGGTCCGCACATCTGCGATCCGCCCTTGTTCATCCCCGACGTATTCTTTACGCCCTTTGACTCCAGCCAGTGCGCCGTCTCGTAAATCGCCACCACCTTGGGCGAAAACTGAGTCGCCAGCGGAACCGCGTCGTGTATATGGTCAAAGTGGCCATGGGAGATGATCATCCCGTCAATGCGCTCGAATTTGTGCGACTTCGGATAGCTGGGATTGCCGTCGGTCCACGGGTCAAACAGGTAAACTTCGCCTGTCGCCAACCGCATCTGCACCGTGCCGTGTCCTAGCCATGTGATTTCAATCATGGTTCGCTACCTCCTTCTGGATGCCGTCGCCAACTTTGAAATATCCCGGTACGCTCACCGGCAGGCGGCCTTTAATTGGGATCTCGCCCAGCAGCGCTTTGGCCGCCGCGATCTCAGAACTGCTGGTGGTGCTCAGGGTAGCCATATAGCTGCCCACGTTCGGAAAACTGCGGACCAGGTACGGATTGCCAAACGACAACAGCGTCAGCGCCACCCGCGTATCAATGAGCGAGCGCACCAGGTTCGGAAACTCGCCCGGCAGCGCAACATTGCCGCGATACGCATTCACCGTCACAAAGGCGGCTACCACCACCACCTTGCAGCCCGACGCCATCGTTACGGTATCCGCGAGTTCCGCTGCCGGCGTCGTCGGATCGAGCACCCGCACCTGCAGCGCTTGCGGCGACCGCTGCTTCAGCTCGAGCACAAACTGCCGCCCTTGCTGCGAATAGCGATTCTCGGTCAGCACCACCACGCACGAATGATCAGGATCCTTCAACGGCACCGCGTCACCTTGATTGCTCAAAAGCGTTACCGCGTGATTGGCTACCGACTGTGCCCTCTCGTCCGCGTCCGGATTGTCGATCGAGTCGGCGATGTTCTCTGTATTGACAAACCGCTGGCGCAGCAGCCCCAGGTGCAGCTTCGCCGCCAGAATCTTGGCGACGCTCTGGTCGATGCGCTTCCGCGTCAGCCGGCCTTCCTTGATTGCGTTCACCACGGCCGTAATCGCCACGTCCGGATCCGTCGGCATCAACAGTACGTCGACGCCGGCCTCGAGTGCCCGCACGCTCGCCTCGCCTGGTCCAAACAATTTAGTCAGGCCTTGCATGTCCATCGCATCGGTGACGATGATCCCCTTGAACCCGAGTTCCTCCCGCAGTAGCCCGGTGATCACCTTGGGCGACACCGTCGCTGGAATCTCCTCCGGCTCAATCGACGGGACCGCCAGGTGCGCCGTCATGATCGAATCCACCCCGTGCTCAATCGCCGCCTTGAACGGAACCAGTTCCACGGCGTCCATCCGTTCGCGCGACGCCGTCACCCTCCCCAGCCCGAGATGACTGTCGACATCCGTATCGCCATGCCCCGGGAAGTGCTTCGCGGTAACCAGCACGCGATTCTTTGGATCTGAATGCGCACCTTCGATATAGGCACTAACGTGCGCCGCCACCACCTGCGGATCCTCGCCGTAGGAGCGAATGTTGATGATCGGATTATCGGGGTTATTGTTGACGTCGGCATCCGGCGCAAAGATCCAATGGAACCCCAACGCCCGCGCCTCACGCGCCGTTTCCGCACCCTCGTAGCGCGACGCTTCGATATCGCCCGAGGCTCCATAAGCCATGTTGTAAGGGAATTTCGGCGTGCCCGACACCCTCATCGACGGCCCCCGCTCAAAATCTCCCTGGATGATTAGCGGAATCCGCGACAATCGCTGCATGCGGTTCAAGAACGTCGCCACCGCATACGGCTCGGCGTTGCGCACCTGTCCGCCCACCACCCGATTGTTCACGATCATGCCGCCGATATGCAGGTCCACCACCCAGTGTCGGAACTTCTGGAAGTCGCGCGACCGCGTCGCCGGCATTTCACCGACACACGCCATCGAAATCAGCTGAGCGATCCGGTCGCGCTGGCTCATCGTGCTCAGCCAGTGCTGTACCGAAGGGGAATTGGGCGATACCGCCGCCGTAGCCGTACCTACCGCAGTCGGAGTCCTGGCCTGCTGGCCGAATGCCGCTACCGCAATAAGAAGAAAAGAGAGACAACGATGCATCCAGTCTCATGGTAAATCCTCTCAGGCCGCCGTACGCTAAGGCTTTCCAGGCAAAGGCTCAGGTATTTACCGCATCGGGACCCGCTGCCTGTCCACCGATGGATGCTAATGCGGCTGATCGGCACAGGTGTGCGCTGGCTCTTCGGTGTCCAGGCATTCGTGTGTCTGATGGTCGCGATTTCGGGCGCCTGGCGTCTTACGCACCACCTTCAACGCATGAGCGGCCCGGCGACGTCCCTCCTCATCATCTTCTATACATACTTCGCAATCACCGGACTCACCACCCTCATCGCCTTGCTGAGAATTCGCAGGGGCGAGCGCATCCTCCCGATTGTTGCTTCGATCCTGAACCTCCTGATTGTCCCCCTCGGCACCCTCACCGGTGTCCTCGGCCTCATCTACTTCGCCAAGAAACGCGACGCGCCGCGCGGGCACGTACCAGTGGCCGGCGACGGCACGTCAGGGCTCTCGCAGATCCTGTGGTTCGTCGCTCAATATGCCTGGCTCTTTCTCGCCTTCGATCCACTCCGCAAAATGGCAGTGAACCGCGGCCTCGAATGGGGCCGGCTCGACTGGACGGCGCTCGCGGTTTCAGCGCTCGCCATCTACGTCGCGGTTCTCATCCACGAAGGCGGACACTACATCGCCGGCAAATCTGTCCATTTCCACATGTTTGTGTTCCGCGTCGGCATCTTCGACTGGCGCGAAATCGGCGGACACTGGAAGTTCCGCTTCGTCTGGGCCGGGCTCCTCGGCGGCGGACTCACCGGCATGGCCCCCACCCAGCCTGCCGACCTCCGACGGCGCGCGATGACGATGATGCTCGGCGGTCCCATCGGCTCCCTGTTGTGCGGTCTCACCTCGTTTACCGTGATGCTCGCCGTCGTCGGCCCCAACTGTCCGCGACTGCTTGGACGCTTTCTGGTCCTGCTTACCGCCATTGCCCTCGGTGACTGCATCCTCAACCTCTACCCCGCATCGGCAACCGTCGGCTACTCCGACGGCGCCCGCCTTCTGCAATTGCTCCGGCGCGGTCCCTGGGCCGAATTCACCTGCGCCAATTACTACATGATGATGTCCAAAGTCGGGCCCCTCCGCCCTCGCGACTGGCCCACCGACATGGTCCGTACCGCCGCCGAATTCGGCTCCAAGCTCCCCAACGGTCAGGGCTCAGCCGCTTTGGCCTACCTGCACTTCGAGGATCTCGGCGACGTCGAAATGGCCGACCGCTACCTGCGCAAAGCCCAGGATCAAGCCGAACCCGGCTCCGAGTCCGCCCGAAACTTCGACGCCGAGCGAGCCTACTTCGATGCCGTCCACCGCGGCCTGCCCTCCGCCGGTCTCCAATGGTTGAATGCCTCGAAACAGGACGAAACGGCCGACTACTGGCGCACCCGCGCCGCCGTCCTCGCGCTCATCGGCGACGTCGACGGCGCCCGGGCCTCGCTCGCAAAAGGTCTTGCGCTAGTCGACAAGCTTCCTTCCACCGGGCTTTGCGAGTTTGACCGCCGCCAGTTCCGCGATACAGAGGCGTTGCTCGCCGCCGTCGAAGCCAGTGAACCGCCGCCTCTCCCCCTCGAACGCGCTTCCTGGACCGTCAACAGCCAGACCGTCCACGGCTTCGCCCCCAGCACCCTGCTACGATCACAGAAACAGCGTGACTGGCACCATCCTGCAACTCAGCACTTCCCGCGGCGGCGTCCCCAAACGGTCAATCCCCGAAGGGATGCTCTCGCTCACCGGCATCGACGGCGACCTCTGCGCCCATCCACAATTCCACGGCGGACCCAATCAGGCCGTTCTACTCATCACCTCTGAAGCCCTTGACGAAATGACGGCCGCCGGTTTCCCCGTCTTTGCCGGCGCCCTCGGCGAGAACCTCACCACCACCGGACTCGATCGCCGCCAGATCCGCATCGGTCAGCGATACCAGGCCGGCGACGCCATGATCCAAATCACAAAACTGCGCGTTCCCTGCGCCACTCTCAACCGCTACAACAGCGAAGGCCGCGTCATTCAGAAAGCCGTCTACGATGAACGCGCGAAGGCCGGCGATCCTTCCACGCCCGTTTGGGGCCTGGCCGGCTTCTATGCTTCGGTCGTGAAAACGGGCATGCTCCGCGCCAACGATATAATTACTTTGTCGGACCCGGTTGTCTGACGTTGAATGCCACGCCTGGTCGACGAGATTTCTTTCCGCAATCCCGCTAGCGCTCGCAGCGGACTATTGAGCCTCAGCCTGGGACTCGGCGGCGATCTCCAAAAACGCATCGAACAAACCCTGGCCGCTGCCGCCGATCCAGACAGCGCTGTCTCCGGGTTGATCGAGCTACGGCAAAAGCAGCCCGCTTCATTTGAACGCCTCACCAACTCCCCGACCGCTTTGCAGTACCTCATCGCTGTGTTTTCGTACAGCCGCTTTCTCTCCGCCGCCGTACTCAAGGATCCAACCTGGCTCGAGGAACTGGCCGGCCATGGCGAATTGCAGCGCGCGCTACGTAAGGACGAGTTCATCGACGCTCTCGACGCCTTCCTGCTCGCTGCCGGCGCCACTCCCGAAACCTGTCCTGCCGCCTCGCTGTTCGCGCTCTATCGTCGAAAGCAGCTGCTCCGCATCGTCCTCCGCGATGTCCTCGCCTTCGGCACCTTGCCCGAGATCACCGAGGAACTCTCCAACCTCGCCGGCGCCATTCTCGAAATTTCCTGTCGCCGCCTGCGCATTGAACTCGAAGCTCAATTCGGGACACCGCTCGGCGACGACGGCAAACCGGCGGGTTTCGCTGTCATATCACTCGGCAAACTCGGCGGCGGCGAACTCAACTACAGCTCCGACATCGACCTGATGTTCGTCTACTCCGGCAACGGCGAGACCAATGGCGCACACCCGGTATCCAACAAAGAATTCTTCAAGAAACTCGCCAACCGCCTCACCGATCTGCTTTCCACCCATACCGCCGACGGACTCTGCTATCGCGTTGACCTCCGTCTACGCCCCGAAGGCAGCCTCGGCGAAGTCTGCATCTCGGTGGACGGCGCGCGCACCTACTACGACGCCCGCGCCCGCGACTGGGAATTGCAGATGCTCATCAAGGCGCGAGTCTCCGCCGGCGACCACGCCACCGGACGCGCCGTGCTCGATGGCGCTGAAGAGCAGATTTACTCCACCACGCTCGACTTCTCCGCCGTCGCTGAAATGTCCGCCACTCGCGACCGCATCGATGAAAAGCTCGGCTCGCGCCGTGGCGGCCAGGGCCCCGCTGCCTGCGACGTCAAACTGGTTCGCGGCGGCATCCGCGACATCGAATTCCTTACGCAGTGCCTCCAACGCCTCCATGGCGGCCGCGTCGCCTGGCTGCGCCACGGCGGCACTCTGCTCGCTCTATCGCGCCTCCACGACAAGAACCTGCTTTCGCCCACCGAATACTGGCGTCTCGCCTCCGCCTATCAGTTCCTGCGCCACCTCGAACACCGTCTCCAGTTTCTTGACGACCGCCAAACTCACGCGCTCCCTTCCGACCCCGCCGAACTCGATCTGCTCGCCCGCCGCATGCCCGTCAGCCACATCGGCGCCGACCCTTCGCGCGAACGCCTCCTGCAGCAGTTGAATGCCCACCTCGAGCAGGTTGTCGAAATCTACGAGCGCGTCATCCACGCCCAGAAGCCTGTCTACTACACCGCTACCGTCGAGATGCCCTCGGTCCCCGACCTCGCCTTCCAACACATGCCCGACGTACCGCCTGAGGCGTCCGGCCCCGTCTTCGGCAACCTCGTCCGCTCCTTCGACGAAACCTCGCCCGCGCTCGCCGCCGCCATCGCACGTTCCAAGCTCACCCGCGGCCGTCGCGCCTTCGAGCACTTTCTCGAACGTATGGTGCCCGACCCTGACGTGCTCGCCCAACTGGAATCCGATCCGCAATCGGCTGACCGCGTTCTCGACCTGTTCGAGCACAGCCCCTACTTCGCCGAGCAGTTGATCCGCGAGCCGAAACTCGTTTCGCAACTCCGCGGCGGCGCCCCTGCTCCCGCCGGCTACTCGCTCACCGCCGCCTCCATCACCGACGCTACCCAGCTCCGCCGTTTCTACCGCCGCGAGATGGTCCGCATCATGTGCCATAGCGTCTGTGAACGTGCGCCCATCTTCGACACTCTCGGCCGCACCTCCGACCTCGCCGACGCCATGATCGGCGCCGCCTCCCGCATGGCGCTCGCCGACGTTATCGCCGCGCAAGGTCCCGAAGATCCCGCCTACCGTCCTTCCGACCAGCTAATGGTCATCGCTCTTGGACGCCTGGGCATGCGCGAGTTCGATCTCGCCTCCGACGCCGACCTCGTCTTCGTCATCCCCGACTCCGACGCCTCCGAGCATTTCTTTTGGACCCGGGTCGCCGAGCGCATGGTCGCCATCCTCACCGCTTACACCGGCGAGGGAATGATGTTTGCCGTCGACGCCCGCCTCCGCCCCAACGGCAATGCCGGTCCGCTCGTTCAGACGGTAACCGCCTGCCGTGAGTACTTCGCAAAATCTGCCGAAGCCTGGGAAGGTATCAGTTGGATGAAGGCCCGCGCCGTCGCCGGACAGCCCGAAGCCGCTACCCGCTTCCTCTCTGAACTTCAGGAAGTCGACTGGCGCCGTTATGGTCAGAACGGCCGCTCTAAGATGGACCTTCGCCAGATGCGCGCGCGTCTCGAAAAAGAGCAGGGAACGTCCAATCCCCTCAAGGCCGGACGCGGCGCCTACTACGACATCGACTTCGCGTTGATGTATCTCCGCCTCAAGGGCGCCGGCCTGTTTTTCCGCGTCCTCAATACCCCCGAACGCATCGACGTCATCGAGAAGATGGGACATCTCGGCCGCGACGACGCCGCATTTCTACAGGACGCCGCCGTCTACTACCGCGCCGTCGACCATGCGCTTCGCGTTTATTCCGGACAGCCTGAAGGCAGCCTGCCCAAGTCTGAAGCCAAGCTCCAAGCCCTTGAAGCGCTCGTCCGCCGCTGGACTCCCGACCGCCTCAACGACGAGTCTCTCGCCGTCAAGATCGCCACTCTGCAAACCCGCACTCGCCAGCTATTTGAACGTCTTTTTGCTTGAAGCGGGCGCTTCGGGTCCGTAAGTTTTCGTCAAGTATTTGAGCAGCGCGGCGCGATTCGGGATCTTTGCGCCCATGCGCGTCATCTTCCGAAGTTCGTCTTCCCATTCTTCACGCGTAAGTCTTTGCGCCCGAACTACGTCTAATGTGTGGCAGCGCGAGCAGGTGGCCGTTAAGTTCACCGGCACCGGCGCGCCAGAAACGGCGGAAACAAGCGTGGCCACTGCAAATAAGCTGGGAATCAACTGCATATTACGGAAGGGAAATCGGTTCCAGCTTATCATGGGAGTGTACATGGGCAAGCTTTGCTGCCTGGCGCTGGCGCTGACTACGGCGGCATTTACGGCCAACGCACAGGTAATCGAGTTCGAATCCGGAGGTCTCCACTACCAGACGCTCACCAAGAGTGGACTCACCATCATGGTGGCGAGCCTTTCCTCGCACGTCCGTGAGTGGGGAATTCTGCAGGTTGCTGTCTCCAATGGGTCGCCCATCTCCTGGAACGTTAAGCCGGACGACTTCCTGTTCACCGGCACCGACGGCCGCACTATGCAAGCCACACCTCCGCGCGAAGTCGTCGACAATCTCATCTCGCGGGCCGGCCGCGGCGACGTCATCAAACTCGTGTCCGCCTACGAGATGGCGCTCTACGGTTTGCAGCGCTTCAAGTCCACCAACGGCTACGAGCAGCGCCGCCAGGCCGCCTTCGCTGAAGTCTCCTCCGCCAAGATCAAGGCCGCCGCGGCAGCCTCCGCCATCCTGCTGGTCTCCACCAAACTCTCTCCCGGACAGTCTACCGACGGCGCCGTGTTTTATCCCACGCAAGGCAAACCGCTCGGGGCAGGGAAGTTGATCGTCCGCGCCGGTGGTGAGATCTTTGAATTTGAGCCCGAGCCCGCCCAGCCCCACAACAATCCGTAAACAGTGCCTATTCTTCTTAGTTGTGAATCCATCACAAAGACGTATGGCGTGCGCCCGCTCTTTGACGGCATCTCGCTGGCGATCTCCGACGGCGAACGCCTGGGCCTCATCGGCCCCAACGGCGGCGGTAAATCGACGCTCATAGAGATCCTCGCCGGCGTCCGCGAGCCCGACTCCGGCAACGTCTCGCTCCGTAAACTCACCCGTCTCGCCTACGTCCCGCAGGACTCCGTCTTCGGCGCCGGGCTCACCGTCCGTCAAGTGCTCGACAAGGCCGCCGCCTCCCTGCACATCGACGATCACGAGCGCGAAGCCCTCATCCACGAGACGCTCGGCAAAACTCAGTTCCCCAACGGCGACGCTCTCGCCGCTACGCTCTCCGGCGGTTGGCGCAAGCGCCTCGCCATCGCCGCCGAACTGGTTCGCGACCCCGACGTCCTGCTGCTCGACGAGCCCACCAACCACCTCGATCTGGACGGCATCCTCTGGCTCGAAAAACTCGTCACCGGCGCTCGCTTCGCCTCGCTGATCGTCAGCCACGATCGGTATTTCCTCGAAAATTCCGCCACCCACATGGCCGAGATCAACCGCACATACCCCGGCGGCCTGTTCTACGTCAGCGGCAACTACGGCGAGTTTCTCGAGAAGAAAGCCGCGTTTCTGCACGCCCAGTCTCAACGTCAGGACGCGCTCGAAAATCAGGTTCGGGGCGAATTGGAGTGGCTGCGCCGCGGTCCCAAAGCCCGCACCACCAAGAGCAAAGCCCGCATCC
The DNA here is from genome assembly GCA_038212445.1 of Bryobacterales bacterium. Classification (GTDB taxonomy): domain Bacteria; phylum Acidobacteriota; class Terriglobia; order Bryobacterales; family Bryobacteraceae; genus TMP-7. Next base: position 225,729 of record JBBQUM010000002.1, on the reverse strand, counting down.
AAAGCGCCGGCCGCCTGATGGAAGAATTGAGCGAACTCAATCAGCGCACCCGCACCTCCACCGCTAAAATCGACTTCACCGCCTCCGACCGCCAAACGAAAAAACTCCTCACCGCCGAGAATCTCGAAATCGAGCTTGGCGGACGTACCCTCTTCCGCAATCTCAATGTCACCCTCAAACCCGGCATGCGTCTCGGCTTGGTCGGGCCCAACGGAAGCGGCAAGACGACGCTGCTGAAGTTGTTCGCCGACGAATTGCAGCCAGGTGCCGGCACCATCGAACGCGCCGAGTTCCTCCAGGTCATCACCTTCGAACAGAATCGCGACAAGCTTGACCCCTCGTCCACTCTCCGCCGCGCCCTCGCTCCCGAAGGCGATAGCGTCCTGTTTCGCGACCGCACCATCCATGTCAACGGCTGGGCCCGCCGCTTCCTGTTTCGCGACGAGCAAATGGAAATGCCCGTCAGCAGTCTGTCCGGCGGCGAACGCGCCCGCGTCCTCATTGCCCGGCTCATGCTGCGCTCCGCTGACCTGCTGCTCCTCGACGAGCCCACCAACGACCTCGATATCCCCACGCTCGAACTGCTCGAAGAGAACCTGCTCGACTTCCCCGGTGCCCTCGTCCTGGTCACCCACGACCGCTATATGCTCGACCGCGTCTCCACCACCGTCCTGGGTCTCGACGGCCAGAGCGGCGCGCAGCAGTACGCCGACTATAGCCAGTGGGAGGAGGATCGCAGCAGTCGCCGTAAGCCCGCCGCTGCCGCCAAAGCTGAGGCTGAACCCGAAGCCGTCCGCTCAAAGGCCGCGCCGAAAAAGCTATCCTACCTGGAGCAGCGCGAGTGGGATGTCATGGAAGCGCGCATCCTCGAAGCCGAGGGCGAGTTGGAAGGTTTTCAGTCTGCGCTTCAGGATCCCTCCGTATCCAGCGACGGCGAGGCTCTCCAGCTAAACTACACGCGCATGCAGGCCGCGCAGTCCAAGGTCGACGAACTCTACGCCCGCTGGGCGGAACTGGAGGCAAAGATACGCTAGCTCTCACGCTGCTCTTACTCGCCATCGACATTCCGCAAGGGCAGGTGATCCGCGTCGAGGATCAAGCCGCCTCCGCGCGTATGGGCGACCGTACCATCCGCCTCTTCCCCCAGAAACAAGGTCCGCCGCTCGGCCTCATGCCCGTGCCCGCGTTGCAAAAGCCCGGTGTCTACGAACTCGAACTGCTCGACGCCAAGGGCGCCGTCATCAAGAAGCGCACCATCAACGTTGTCTCCGCGCATTTCCCGTCGCAGAACATCGTCATCTCCAAGCAACTCTCCACCCTGAAGCCCGCTGAAGGCGAGCAGGATACCTTCAAGAAATTCAATTCCACCGTTACCGGCGAGCGATTCTGGACTGAGCCGTTCCAACTTCCCGTGCCCGGTTGTATGGGCTCGCCCTTCGGCGTTCGCCGGCTCCACAACGGCAAACCCACCGGCGACTACCACGCCGGCCTCGATCAACACGGACAAGCCGGCACGCCCATTCACGCCATCACCGGCGGTACGGTCCGTGTCGCCGGCATGTTCCAACTGCGCGGAGGCGCGGTCGGCATTGACCATGGCCAGGGCGTCGGATCCATCTATATGCATATGTCGAAGGTGATCGCCAGGGAAGGCGACGTCGTCAAGCCCGGCGACGTCATCGGCTTGGTCGGCGCCACCGGACGCGCCACCGGCCCTCACCTGCATTGGTCCGTCAACGTTTATGGCGTTCCCGTCAATCCGCGGCAATGGGTGAAGCCGGCTGTTTGTAAGTGATCGATGACGCTCGCGGCCCCAATCCGGCCCTTCCTGAAAAGCCCCGCCACCACCCTGCTCATCATCGCGACGCTCGCTTTAGGCATCGGCGCCAACACCGCAATCGTCACCGTCGCTAACTCCGTTCTCCTGCGTCCTCTGCCTTACGCCCAGCCTCACCGGCTCATGCTGATCTCGGGTTCCGATTTCAACGGCGACGGCGGTTGGGGCCGCTTCTCGCTCCCGCTGTACTCAACCATCGCCGAGCAGTCCCGTTCCTTCGATGGCTTGGCTGCCTGCATTCAGGAAACATTCAATCTCAGCGGCCATGGCGATCCCGAGCAGGTTCAAGCCGTTCGCACCACCTGGAATTTGTTCAACGTGCTCGGCGTCCATCCCGCCGCCGGACGCACCTTCTCGCCCGGCGAGGACCAGCCCGGCGCCGCCGTGACGCTCGTGCTGCTCATCGCCTGCGCCAACGTCGCCAGCCTCCTCCTGTCGCGCTCCCTCTCCCGCGCTCGGCTTTACGCTGGCCGCCGCATTGCTTAGCGGCATCCTCTTCGGACTCGCGCCCGCCCTCCAACTTTCGAAATCCGATCTCACCACCGCGCTGCGTGACGGCGGACGCGTCGGCTCCGGCACTCGCGGCGGCAATCGTCTACGCAACATCCTGGTTACTGGTCCATTGCGCTATCGATGGTGCTGCTTATCTGCTCGGTCCTGCTGATTCGCAGCTTCGCCGAACTGCGCTCCACGCCGCCCGGATTCTCACCACGCCACGTGCTCACTATGGAGATCCAGTTGCCGCCCGCCCGCTATCCGCGCCCCGCGAACAAGATTGCCTTCTACTCTGAACTCCTGCGCCGCGTCGACACTCTTCCCGGCATCGACGCCGCCGCGCTCTCCACCGCTCTGCCCGTCTCCGCCACTCATTTCACGCCGGCCTTGTTTGAAGGACAGCCCGTCGTCCCGCTCGGCCAGAGAACTCTCGTCAACCTGTTGCAGAGCAGCCCTGCCTACTCCAAAGTGATGCGCATCCCGCTCATCACCGGTCGCCTGTTCACCGCACACGACAACGCTGAATCACCCAAGGTCGCCATCGTCAACCAGGTCGCGGTGAAGAAGTTCTGGCCCGATTCGAATCCCGTCGGCAAGCATGTCTGGATCGGCAGGATCCCCGAACCGTTCGAAGTAGTGGGCGTGCTCGCCGACACTCGCAACAATGGACTGTCGGCCGCCACCATGCCGGAATTGCTGCTGCCGCTTCCGCAGATGCCCGCCCCAAATCTATCCCTGAGCGTCCCCACCCCGGTGGATCCTCAATCGTTGGTGTCCGCCGTCCGCGGCGCCGTCGCTGCCATTGATCCCGATCAACCCGTCACCAGCATCCGGACGATGGAAGAAGTGATCGACTCGCTCAATGCTCAGCCCCGCTTCACCATGCAACTGGCAGGCGCCCTCGCCGCTGTCGCCTTCATCCTGGCCATCACCGGACTCTACGGAGTAATCGCATACTCGGTCGCCCAGCGAACCCGGGAGTTGGGTGTCCGCATCGCTCTCGGCGCGGGCTACGGCTCCATCCTGCGCCTCGTGGTCGGACAGGGACTCACGATTGCCATCATCGACACGCTGATCGGAGTCGCTGCCGCTCTCGGACGTCGCGCCGCGCGTGTTGACCCCGTCGAAAGCCTCCGCGCCGAGTAGCTATATACTGAGCACGGATTCAATCCCGTGCTCAAATCTTTCTTCCCCCTGATCCTCGCCGCGGCCTGTGTCTTTGGCGCCGCCGGCCCACCCAGAGTCGACCTTCACGTTCACCTGGATTCCGACAACAAAGAGCAGAAGAGCCTCACCCCGTCTGAAGCGGCCGCTCTGTCTCAAAAGCTCGGAGTCCACTTCGGCGTACTCGGTGAGGGCGGCTGCTCCGGCGAAATTCACGACGACAAAACCCTCGCTGCGTTTATACAAGGCATGGACGGCCAGCCCATGTGGCGCGGCATGCAGGTCTACGGCTTCGAATGGCGCAAGTGCCTCTCAAGCGAGTTGCTCGGCAAGCTTGACTACATCGCCGCCGACGCCCTCATCCTTCCCGACCCCAGCGGCAGCAGCATCCGCATCTGGCGCCCCGGTGTGACCTTTGCCGACCCTCAGGAATTCATGGACCGCTACGTTGAATTCACCGTACGCGTCGTCGCCCAGCCCATCCAGATTTGGGCCAATCCGACCTTTCTCCCTGAGACTCTCAAGGCTCGCTATGACGAACTCTGGACTCCCGACCGCATGGACCGCGTCATCGCCGCCGCCGTAAAAAACAACGTCGCCATCGAACTCAACGCCCACTACCAAATCCCCAGCGCCACTTTCATTCGCCGCGCCAAAGCCGCCGGCGCAAAGTTCTCCATCGGCTCAAACCAGCACGCCCACGGAATCGGCGAAATTAACCATTGCCTCAAGATCGCCAAGGATTGCGGCCTCACCTCCAAGGACTTCTTCGTCCCCTCGCGGAAGTTAACGAGGTAGCGCATTGCAGCCGGACCTGGTGCCTTGCTTGGCCTTCCATGCCGCCCTGACACGATCCAGTGCGACACAAAATTGCAGGCAGGCGCGGTCCTAAAAAATCACCTCGAAGACACCCTTACCGCCCCCGGTGCACCAGGTTACGGAATCAGCGCCGCCGCCTGCGGACTCCCGAACTGTCCCGTCCCAGAGCACGAGGCCGGAAATCAGAATTTAAGCCGTAACGCCAACTGAAGAATGCGCGGAGCAGCCGTCGTCGATATCTGCCCGAACACGCCCGACAGCATATTCAATTGAGGATCACTGAATTCCGTGTGGTTGAGGATGTTGAACGCCTCCGCCCGGAACTCGCTGTGAAGCCGCTCGCCGAAGAACGTGTTCGCCTTCACTACCGCGAAATCCACATTCGTCCGCCCAGGACCGCGAAACGCGTTACGCCCCAACGTACCGTATGTGAACTTCCCCGCCACTTCGTCGGGAAGCACGAAGTTAGCAGGATTGAAATAGTAGTTGCCGCTCGATCCCGCCAGTTTTTGCTTGCGATGTGGATCGAACGTCGTCACACTACCGCCGATCAGGTTGGGTTTGATCAGGTCAGTATCGCCCGCGCCTGAAGGACCAGGAACACCGTCATCCGCTGAGCCGCCCGAGAATATGTCGAGCGGGAAACCTGTACGGAACGTCACGATCGGGAAAAGCGACCACCCGCCCGCCGTCTGCTTTACCCACTGTTTTGACGAGCTCTTGCCGAAAGGCAAATCCCAACCGCCGCTCAGCACGATCCGGTGACGAATGTCATTATCACCCGATGCGTAGAACTGACGCCAGTTGTACGCTGGCAGCGCCGAGTTTGTCTCCCGGAATCCCTCGCCGTTGTTCAGCGTGTGCGACCACGTCCATGCCAGAGTGAAGAACGTGTTGCCAAGCGGAGAACTCGTCATGCGCTTCGTCAGACTAGCTGTCAGTCCGTTATAGTTGCCGTTCACTCCATTCTTGAACTCCGCCATGTTGATGAAGTCGCCTGCTTCGACACCTTTCTGCAAATCAAACCGGCGGTCTTCGGTGCCCAGAATAAACGGATTCGCTTCCACTAGAATCGTGTTCTTGCGCGTCTGCGATCCGAGATAGCTGAACTCGGTCACCAGTCCGCGAGCCAGTTCGCGCTGCACACTCAGGTTGAACTGCATCACGTAAGGCGTGCGCAGCTTCGGGTCTACGAAGAACACGCTGCTCCCACCGATCGGCAGAAATCCCGAAGCTCCAAAATCCAGGTTTGATGGTGGCGGCCGCGACGGGAACGTATTCACGTTTCCAGTCGATTTATAGGGATCGATCAGGAACTGGACTTCCGAATTGATGCCGCCGGTGATCGACGGATAACGGAAGAAGCTGTAACCGAAAAACGGCGCCTGACCGTTGAATTGCAGGTTGTCCTCACCCTTCAGGATGTCGTAGAAGAACCCAAATCCGCCGCGCACGCTCGTCTTCGGCGTAGCCGCCCAGGCAAAGCCAAAACGCGGAGACCAGTCGTTTTTGTCCGGGAAATTGGCGCCCGTCGGAGCGCCCTTGTCACCGGGAAACAACAGCCCCTCGGGTGCCTTCGGGAACCGCGTCGACTGCTGATTCAACGCCAGTGTGAACGACCGTCCTTGCAGATCCGTCTTCGGCGAACTGTACTCATACCGCAATCCCAGCGTCAGCGTTAGCCGCGGCGTCACCTTCCACTCGTCCTGGAAGAAGCCGGCAATGTTGTACGAGCGAATGTTGGACGGAGCCTCAGGGAATTGCTGGTAGGAATCGGGCAGCCCGAAGAGCGCGTCAGCTAGATCGCTTCCCGAACTGTTGCGCGCCGCCGAACGGAACCGGAAGCGTCCTGTCACGTAGAAGTCGTAAACCGTGTTGTCCTGGAAAGGCGAGTAGACGAATCCGGTCTTCAGCGAATGATGACCCTTGATCCACGTCAGATTGTCCATGAACGCGAACGTATTGTCGATCAGCGCCGTCGGACCGCCGCGGCTGAAGCCGAGTCTTAACCCGCTGTCGAATCGTAGTTGCGTTGGTCCTACCGCATTGTCAGGTGTAATGCCCGTGATGCCGAGCTGTGCGGGCGTCGGCAGCTTCACCGCCGGCACATTCTGGAACGTGTTATTCCGCTGCGCGGTGAACCGCGCTTCGTTCAATAGCCCTGGCGTGAACGTGCGCGTGTAACTGATGTTGCCAAAGGACTGCTTTTGGCTCGTCGTCACAGGATATCCAGGGACGTTGCCTTCAGCCGAAAAAGGCGCCAACGTCAGCGGATTGCGGTAGCCCAGCAGCACCGAGACGCGATCGTTCTGCGTTATCGCGATGTCCGTCTTTCCCAAGTACTCGTCATAGTTCAGCGTCTGGCTGCCCTGCGGGAATAGCGTGCCGCTCGCCGACGTCGGTACCAACCCCGCCTTGATGTAGTTCTGCAGCACAGTATTGATGCGTGTGGGATCGATAATGCCCCGCGAAGCCAGAGCAGGATTGGCCTGGAAGAACGGATACTTCTGGAGGAACGCCACCACACCGGCATCCGGTCCCGTACGCGACACGTTCGACTGCGAGAAATCTCCGGTCAGTTCGCGCGGCGTGTAGGTTACCACTGACGGATTCTGAATCAGCGCGCTCTGCCGTTGCGACTGCCATCCGAAAAAGAAGAACAACCGGTCCTTCCCGTTTACCACCTTCGGCACTGTGATCGGTCCGCCGAGCGTGCCGCCGAATTGGTTCCGCTTCAACACCGGCGCCGGCAGCCCGTTGGCGTTGTTGAAGAATGGTGTCGCATTCATCGCGTTGTTGCGCAGATATTCAAATAGACTGCCGTGATAGTTGTTGGTGCCCGACTTCACCACCGTGCTCACAATGCCGCCTGCGTTGCGCCCGAACTCGGCCGTATAGTTGCTCGTGAGAATTCTGAACTCCTGAATCGTGTCCGGGTTGGGGTTGAACACCACACTGTTGTCGAGCAGGTTGTTGTTTATGCCGCCGTCCAGAAGAAACGTCACCGAGTCTCCCTTCGACCCTGCGACGCTGAAGTTGCACGCCGGGCACGAACGGTCCGACGTCGGCGTAACGCCCGGCTGCAGCAGCGCCAGCGTCAGCGTGTTTCGTCCGTTCAAGGGTAAATTCTCGATCGACTGGCTGGTCACCGTCTGTCCAATTGTCGGTACCACCGTCTCCACACCCACCGCCCGGCTCGCCACCTCCACCATCTCGGTGACCGCGCCCACTTCGAGCGCTACGTCGAACTTCAAAGTTGAGTTGATCTCGAGCCGCTCCACTGAAGTCTGCGACCGCCGGAATCCTGCCTGTTCCGCGGACACCTGGTAGGCCCCGATCGGCAGTCTTGGAAATTGAAAATCACCGCTTGTGTCGCTGCGGGTTTCATTCTTGATTCCGGTCGCCACGTTGGTCGCAACAATGTGCGCCCCCACGACAGCAGCGCCTTGCGCATCGGTGATTGTGCCCACAATTCGACCCGCCGTATCCTGCGCGGGACAAACCGAAAGCAGCATCGCGCACACAAAGAGTATCTTCTGGAGAGTTTTCATTTAGCACCCCTATCTCGGATCAGGCCGATGATTCTCTAGACCCTAACTCTCCTTCGGGGCCAAGTCGACAATTTAGTGGCGAAACGGCACTCAGCCGTGGCGAAACATCCCCAACAAGTGGCCACCCCCCTTAAACCGGTGTCAGAGACCAATTAAATTTAATCGGTGTCAGAGACCGATTTTGACAACAACTATCTCCCCGCTAACCCCTTGCATCCAAACACCACCGACTGTGCCAGACACCGCCTGTGTCCGACCAAAGTAAACCCGCGCCCCGCCATTTCGTTGTAGCCTGTTCTGGTGAGCAAAGAAACCGCCGAAATCCTCTCCGTCGACGGTCGCGACGTCCGCGTCTCCCACCCTGACAAGCCCTATTTCTCCAAGCAAATCAAGCTCTCCAAGCTCGACCTCGTCCAGTACTACCTCTCCGTCGCCCCAGGCGCCCTCGCCGGCATCCGCGACCGCCCCATCGTCCTCAAACGCTTCGTCAACGGCGCCGACGGCGATGCCTTCTACCAAAAACGCGCCCCCGACGGCCGACCCGACTGGCTCCGCACCGTCACCCTCTCATTCCCCTCCGGCCGCACCGCCCAAGAAATCGTCGTCGACGACGCCGCCGGCCTCGCCTGGATCGTCAACCTCGGCTGCATCGAACTCCATCCCCACCCCGTCCGCTCCGCCGACCTCGACCATCCCGACGAACTCCGCATCGATCTCGACCCTGGACCCGGCGTCCAATGGGACGACGTGCGTAAAGTCGCCCTCGAAGTGCAAGCCCTCCTCCACGACGTGGGACTCCACGGCTGGCCCAAAACCAGCGGCTCTCGCGGCATGCACATCAACGTCCGCATCCATCCCCGCTGGACCTTCAGCCAGGTCCGCCGCGCCGCCGTCGCCCTCTCCCGCGCCGTCGAGCGCCGCCTGCCCGCCCTCGCCAGTTCGAAATGGTGGAAGGAGGAACGCCACGGCGTCTTCCTCGACTACAACCAGAACGCCAAGGACCGCACCACCTGCTCGGCCTACTCCGTCCGCCCCCTCCCCGACGCCCGCGTCTCCACGCCTCTCGAATGGGCCGAGGTCCCCGATTGCGACCCCGCCGACTTCACCGTCCTCACCGTCCCCAAGCGTTTCGCCGAAACCGGCAATCCCCACGCCGGCATGGATGCCGCCGCCGGTTCCCTCGACCAACTGCTTGAACTCGCCGACAAGGATCAGGCCGAAGGACTCGGTGACGCTCCCTGGCCGCCCCATTTCCGCAAGATGGAAGGCGAGTCGCCCCGCATCGCTCCATCGCGAGCCGCAAGAAAAGCTCCCGCTAAGAAGGCGCCTGCCAGAACCAAAATGCCGCTGGTCACCATCGCCAACAGCACAAGCAAGGAGGCTGCCCTCGCGGGCCTCGAGCGTTGGAAGGCGAAACATCCCAAGGTCGCAGGACTTCTCGCCGTTGACGATGTCCTGATAGATTCCATGCGTGGACGCTCGTCCACTTGGACCCGCATTCGCCTGAATCTGCGTCACGTCCCCGAGGACGAACGGCCCGCCCAGCAGACCCCCGACCCCGACGACGACCCTACGCGCGAATGGCGCACTCTTCGAGCCGCAGCCGCCGCAAAGAAGAAATCAGCGTCCGGTAGCGAAGATAGCAGCTAGCTCCTGCGGCGCTACAACTTCTAACTGCGCATACGTGCATTCACTCGGCGGCTTGTCCGTCCGCCATCGCCGAAAATGCGCCATGTGCCGGAATCTGTCGCCCTGCATGTGCTCGTAAGCCACTTCCACCACCAGTTCAGGACGTAGCGGCTCCCACGACAAATCCTTGCCCTGACTCCACCGGCTCTGCCCGCCCGGCATCCGCTGCCCGGCCTCCATCGCCTCCGCCCAACTCTTCCACGGATGATTCGCCACCGCGTCCTCGCGATAGGGAGCCAGAAATTCCGTCAGCTCTTTCCGCTTCGCATCCGTGAAACTCGCGCAGACTCCGACATGCTGCAGCGCACCCGCGTCGTCAAAGAGTCCCAGCAGCAGCGAGCCCACTTCGGTCCGCTCGCCCTTCTTGTGCCAGCGGAAACCCGCTACCACGCAGTCGCAGTCCCGCTCGTGCTTCACCTTGAACATCACTCGCTTGTTCGGCTCGTAAATCCCCGAAAGCGCCTTCGCCATCACACCGTCCAACCCCGCGCCTTCGAACCGTCCAAACCAGTCCGCCGCTACCTGACGATCACGCGTGGCGGGCGTCAAGTGAAGCGGAGGCGCCGCCCCCGCGACCAGTTTCTCCAACTCCCGCCGCCGCTCCTCAAACGGAACGCCGCGCAGATCCCGTCCTCCCTCGCTGAGTAAGTCAAAAAATACGATCGAAGCTGGAATCTGACCCGACAGCATCTTCACCCGCGACGCCGCCGGATGTAGGCGTAGCTGTAGCGCGTCAAAGTCGAGTCCCGAATCCCTCACAATGACGATCTCCCCGTCCAGCACGCATTGCGCCGGCAGGCCCGCTTTGATGGGCTCCACCAGTTCCGGGAAATAGCGATTGAGCGGCTTCTCGTCCCGGCTCTGTATGAAGACCTCATCCCCGTCGCGGAAAATCAGCGTCCGGAATCCGTCCCATTTCGGTTCGAACATCCAGCTACCGGACTCCGGCAATTCACCAATACGTTTGGCAAGCATCGGCGCAACCGGAGGATTCACAGGAAGATGCACGTTTTCTTTTATACCGCGATCTTCAGCGTCGCCACCGCCCTATCAGGGCAACATCTCTCGCAGTCGATCCACCCACCCCAAACCGGCAAACCCCTCCATCATCCAGAGACTGCTGCTCCGCCTCGTCGCCGGATACAAAATGCTCCCGCCATCCGGAGATAGGCTGAGACGGAGGCCTGGATTGTTGTAGCTCACAGGCGTGAAGTCTTTGCTGATTTCGCCAATCGTTTTCACTGCTTTTGTCGCGATGTCGATCGTGTACAAGGTACGGCGATCCGTTTCCACCCGGATTCCGTAAAGCTGCTTGGAGTTGGCTGAAAAGGTCATCGCCACCGTATGCGGTTCGCCAAAACTCTGTGTCGTCTTCCCGTCCGGCGAACTGAGTGTCCAACCTGCGGTCGCGCTGCGCCCGTCAATGAACTTGATCCACTGTCCGTCAGGTGACCACTCAGGCAGCGGATTCCCCGCCTTCTCACACAACACCGCCGGCGTCGCATCGCCATTGGTCCTTACCAGCATGATCGAGACAAATCCGTTTCGGAACTGCCAGTAAACGATCCGGCTGCCGTCCGGCGACCACGAACCGCCGCACTCGATGACATCTTTTGCGTTTGTTAGCCTTACCGGCGGTCCGCCCGAAAGCGCGGAGATCCAATTGAATTGATCGTTGCTGCCGCCGCTGCCGCGAGTGTACAGCACACGGTCGGCTTGCGGAGAAAGCGTGGGGACGATGAGTACGCTTCTGGTCCCTGCAGGAAAGGAAGCAGCGGTGACAATCGGGCGGTCGCCATCCTCGCCCCGCATCCAGATCGCCGGCGATCCGCTTCGCTCGCTCGTATAAACAAAGGCCTTCCGATGCGATGCCCAAGCCGGCATTCCAGTCGCTACTTCGGATGAAATCACCCGCTCCACCGAAGCGTCACTCACAGAAGCCGACACGATCATGTAGTCCGTTTTCGACTGCTTGAAAAGCAATTGCTTTCCATCCGGCGACAGCGCAGGCTGCGATTGAGATTCCGACGAAATTCCCCTCGTCAGGCCCTGCCGCAGATTCAAACCACTGCCCGCTACCCAAAGGTGACCTCCAAAGGCCCAGATGCTGCTGCCACCGTTGGCAAACCATGACCACCCACCAAAACTGTTCTGCGGCACACTCCTGAAGATGCGCTCGGGAGCCTTCGACCCCGCCGGGTAAGGCAACTTCCATACCTGTCTGCCTTCCAAGGCGTCCACGATCAGCGTGATCGATCGCTTGTCCGGTGAAAACCGCGCCTCCGGCTGGTTAGACCATGCGTTTGTCTCGAAGGGTGCCGGGGCGTATTGCTTCAAAGGCGAGCCAACCGGAGATGCCGTGGACACCGTAAATTTGCGACTATCGTCGATGCGGAGCGCAACCAACGCCGCCCCATCTGCCGATACCCTCAGCCCCGGCAGGATGAAATGATCGTCCATCGCCATCACCATATCCGGCTCACCCCCGAACACCGGTACGGAAAGGAGCGCGTAAGGTGAAGCAGCGCCCGCCGGATTCTTTCCAACCACCAGAACACGCTTGTTATCCGGCGACCAACCCACGGGATCCCAGCCAACTCCATCGCGAGTCAACGGCACTGGCGTAGGAGAGTTCATGTAACGCAGAAACAAGCGGCGCCCGCCAGTCGGCCCGGCACTATAGGCGAACCCTTTCCCATCTGGTGACCAAAAGGAAGCGGAGGGGTTCTCCCACGTGACCTCCATGGGCGTGAACCGGACATTCCCCACACCTTCGGCCGGATGCAGTACCCATCCGGCAACCCCGCACACCAACCCGAGCACAACTCCCGCCCCGATCATCCAGGACTTCGGCCAGCGCCGGGACCGCTGCGGTATCGCCGCTACACTCGCCGCCAGAATCCCGCTCACCGTGCTCTCAGAAAGCCGGTCACGGATTTGCCGCAGTTCGCGATATAAATCGCGAGTCGACTCATACCGGTCTGTGGGATCCTTGGCGAGCAGACGCTCCACCACCCACCGCAACGGTGCAGGCACGGTCGGCGGAAGTGGCTCAGCATCTTCGCGGATGATCGCCGTCATCGTCTCGGCCGCGCTGTCTCGCGGAAAAGGCCGCCTGCCTGTCGCAAGTTCGTACAGCACCAGTCCAAACGAAAACTGGTCGGAATGCGCGCTTAGGTCCGCAGCGCCTCGCGCTTGTTCCGGACTCATGTATGCGATCGTGCCGAGCGTCGCGCCCACCTGTGTGTGTGTCATCGCCCGCGTCGCACCCTCGTCCAGGTTCGCGGTTACGATCTTTGCTAGGCCGAAGTCGAGAATCTTTACCCGGCCCTCGCGCGTGATCAGTATGTTATCGGGCTTTAGGTCGCGGTGAATGATCCCTGCAGCATGTGCCGCAGCCAGTCCATCGGCGATCTGCACCGCGATGTCGAGCAGTTTGCGACTCGAATCGACAGGAGCAATGGGCGCCCCTTCCACAAACTCCATCACCAGGTAGTCAGGTCCGACATCGTACAACTGGCAGATATTGGGATGATTCAGCGCCGCGACGGCCCGAGCCTCACGCTCAAAGCGTTGCGTAAAAGCTTCCTTTGAAACCTTCAGCGCAACAATACGATCGAGCCGTGTGTCGCGGGCTTTGTAGACGTCGCCCATGCCACCCGCTCCGATGGCGTTCAGAATCGCATATGGGCCGCGGCACGATCCCGGAACAAGAGACATATTTGATCTCGAATCATTCTACTCAAATCCGAATGCCCCCCGGAAATCGGAATTTAAATCGGTGTCAGAGACCGATTAACTGGCGGTCGACCGCAGCCGGCGTGCAGAAGCCGGACTATGCCGGCATCAGTGTCCCCGCCCTCGCCCTCTATGCCCGGAGTTCCCGACTACCTACGTTGCTCAATAGCTTGGATAGACCGACGTCAGAGCCTTGTCGCCATCCCGCATTTACACACGAAACACCGTCGTATTAAGATCTTCGTAAACATTCGGCGGTTCGCCCAGATTGCTCCCGCCGCTTCCGCTGGAGGAAGGAAAGATGCGACGTCGGTTTGGATTCGCGGCGTTGTCTCTTGTCATAATCGCCACTACTGCCATAGCTGTGGCCGGCGAAGAGCTGTCCTCCATTGGCGCACGCTTCTCCAACCGCGTCTCGGCGCTTATCTATTTGGACGCCGCCTGGGATCGGACATTCGTTCTGCCGCCCGACAGTGCCCGTAGTGCTGACTTCGACAAGGTTGGCATTCCCGCCCAGCCGAAACCAGATCCTGCGCGATTCGACCCTCGGGACGCACTCGGTGCCGGCGTGCAGAAGCCGGACTGCGCCAGCATACGTGTCCCAGCCCTGGCCCTCTATGCCGCTCCTCGAACGTGGCACGAGTTGGCGCCCGCAGCTCCCGAATTCACGAGCGAAGAAAAGCAGGCAGCGGCCGAAAGAGTAGTCGCTTACACAGCGAACACAAGTAAATACATGGAGGACATGTTTCGCTCTGGTGTGGCCAACTCCCGCGTAATCGAGATCCCCGGCGCAAGTCACTACATCTTTCGGACCAACGAGGGGCCGGAAATCGGGGAAATCGGTGTCAGAGACCGATTAATTTAAATCGGTGTCAGAGACCAATTAAGTCGAGGTCGACCGCAGCCAGCGTGCAGAGGCCGGACTATGCCGTCATACATCTTCCAGCCCTGACCCTCTATTCCCGGAGCTCCCCCGCTTCACGAACGACGAAAAGCGGTCAGCTCGCCTCGCCTCCCAACTACTCCCTCGCCGCAGCCTCCAGCATCCCGATGTCGAACTTAATCATCTTCATCATCGCGGCCATCGCTTTGGGATGCTTCAGGATCTCGCCAATCGTCTCCGGCACAATCTGCCAGCACAACCCAAACTTGTCCGTCAGCCAACCGCACGCCATCGGCTTGCCGCCCTCAAGCAGCTTTTCCCAGTAGCGGTCGATCTCAGCCTGATCCTTGCACGCTATCGAGTATGAAAAGGCGGGCGTGAGCGCCTGCGCCGGACCGCCGTTGAGGAATGTCATCGACTGGCCCATGAGTTCGATAGTGACGGTAGCAATCTTCCCGGCCGGCCACGGCCCCACGCCGCTCGAACGCAACTCGTCCACTTTCTTCGACTCCGGAAATACCGCAAGATAGAACTCCGCAGCCTCTTCCGCATCGTCGTTGAACCACAAAAACGGTGTGATCTTGTTCATGTTCCTGACCTCCAGTCACCCGCCTTCAATCTATCAATAGGACCACCCGCAGAGCGCGCGCGGAGCAGTCTGCCTCCGTCACGCAACCTACTGGTCCATCGGCCTGCCCGCAATGATCCTGGCCGCGCTCGTATGCGGACTCCTCGCGCGACAGCGCCAAACTCTGGTCGGCTACGCTCCCTTTCTCGGTCAGCTACTCGCAATGCTCTCGAAAACAGGAGCCGGCAGCATGCTCCCGTTGGGCCTGATCTTCATGGGTATCCTCGGTCTCACCGGGGTCGCTACTGCCTTCGTGGGCGCCTTCCTGGGCCACCGAATCTTCGCAAAACAGTTCCGGTAACCACCCGCCTCACCGCACTGAAACCTGTAGAAGTTTCCAACAATTCGACTCGCGTATAACCCTAGATAAGGAGAATCAGGTATGATAGGTGTTTTATGCGTAAGGTGCCCCTCTCGGAATCCCTCAGAATCATCGCCCGCGGATCGCGCAACTGGATCGCCAAACGCCCCATCGTCGTCTCCTTCGAAGTCACCGACTCCTGCACCTGCTTCTGCCGCCACTGCGACCACGGCGGCCAAAAAGACGACTCCCGCAACCTCCAGTCCGCCGACTACCGCCAGTACATGCACGTCCTGAAACCCTGTGTCGTACAAGTGTCCGGCGGCGAACCGCTGATGCGCAACGACCTTACCGACATCATCCGCAACATCAAGCGCACCGACGGCCTGCCCTACATCATCCTCGTCTCCTGCTGGTCACTGATGGACGAGAAACGCTACCTCGAACTCCGCAAAGCCGGAGTCGACCAGTTCTCCGTCAGCCTCGACTTCCCCGACAACCGGCACGACGACTTCCGCGGCTACCCCGGCCTCTACGACCATCTGGCCGACGTGATCCCTGCCTGCGCCGCTCACGGCCACGACGACATCGTCCTCAACACCTGCATCACCAGCGCGAACCTCGAGGAAATCAACGGTGCCGCCGATCAGGCCAAAGCCTGGGGCGTCAATATCTGCTACTCCGCCTACTCCGCCCGGCGCACCGGTTGCCGCGACTATCTTCTCGGCGCGCCCGAGCAACTGGACATCCTCCGCGAGCAGTTCGAACGAGTCGAGCAGCGTCGCGACGCCACCAATTTCATCGTCAGCGCGCCCGCCACTCTCGCCGCTACCCGGAACTACTTCGAGACCGGCGGTACCCCTGGCTGCAAGGCCGGACTGCGCTTTCTCGTGGTCACCGCCGACGGTCAACTTCAACCCTGCTCCATGCAGTTCAAGAAGTACCCGCTCGCTGACCAGTCACGAATGGTAGCCGAGTTCACCAACAACAATACCTGCGACGAATGTTACGTCGCCATCCGCTCCAATCTCGACAAAGGCTTCACCCAACTCCTGCGCGAGAACGTGCAGAACTACTTCTCCTTCAGCCGCTAGCCCCGTCAGCGTGCTGACTGAATCTTGACCGGACCTCTGCGCTTACCGCCGCCGGACGTCCCGTGCCTACATCAATCGGACACCACACCGTTCGCGCCTTCGCCAGCACCGCGCGGTCCCTCGCGCGCAGGATCTCGGTGTGACGCTCAAAGCGTATACGCGTCGCCGGACCCACCCACGTCACCGCGATAATCCCATCTACAAAACGCGCCTGCTGCCGGTAGTCGATCTCGTGCCTAAGGACGATCCACGCCAACCGGACCAACTCCTCCGGCGGTGCGGCCGACCTCCAGTGAGCCACTGCCGCTTCCTGTACCCAACGCACATAAGTGACGTTGTTGACGTGCCCGAGTTCGTCGATATCAGATGGCTGAACTTCAATCGCGAGTTCAAAGCCGCTCTGTTGTCCGTCCATATTGCTAGTATCGGTCCGCGCTGGAGTTGCTACCCTTGTTTCCATACCGACATGAAGCTCATTACCCTGTTTCTGCTTGCCATCCTGGCTCATGCGCAAGAGGCCGCCCTGGTACAACGCCTCGACAGCGTCGCCGGAGGTTATGCCAAGAACCGCAACTTCATCGGCACCGTCCTGGTAGCAAAGGGCGGCACCATCATCCTCGAAAAGGGCTACGGCATGGCGAACCTGGAGTTCGAGATTCCCAACACGCCTTCCACCAAGTTCCGCCTCGGCTCCATCACCAAGCAGTTCACTTCCGCGGCAATCCTCCAACTCCAGGAGCAAGGGAAATTGTCGGTCAACGACCTCGCCTGTAAGTACATCGACGGCTGCCCCGATGCCTGGAAGACAGTTACCATCCAGCACCTGCTCACTCACACGTCCGGCATCCCCAGTTACACCGGCATGAAAGACTTTCCCACTCCGAAGTTCATGCGCCAGCCTCTGACGCCGGTCGAAGTAGTCATGCTGACTAAGGATCAGCCGCTGGATTTCGCGCCCGGCGCCAGTTACAAGTACGACAACACCGGTTACGTAATGCTGGGCGTGATCATCGAAAAGGTGTCCGGTGAAAAGTACGCCGACTATCTGAAAGCGCATATCTTCAGTAAGCTCGACATGCAGGACAGTGGCTACGACGTTACTCGCGAAGTGCTTAAGAATCGCGCCTCTGGATACTCACCCAGCCCTGCCGGGTTGAAGAACGCCGAGTACCTGGATATGTCGCTGCCGCACGCTGCCGGTTCGCTCTACTCCACCGTCGACGATCTGTATCGTTGGGATCGCTCCCTATACACCACCAAGATCCTATCCGAAGCCTCCAAGAAAGCCATGTGGACCCCTGCCCAGCACGACTACGGCTACGGCTGGATGCTGGCCAAGATGCAGGGACACAAGCAGGTGGGACACGGCGGCGGCATCAACGGATTCTCAACTTACATCGCACGATTTCCTGAGGACGACGCTGCCGTCATCATCCTGTCGAACAGCGACTCCGCTAATACCGGCGGCATCGCCGGCGCCCTCGCCGGTGTTCTGTTTGGCGAAAAGGTGGAACTGCCCTGGGAGCGTAAGGAGATCACCCTCGATTCAAAGGTCCTCGACCGCTACGTCGGCACCTACGACGCCACCGCAATGGTCTTCACCGTAACCAACGAGAACGGACACCTCATGGTCCAACCAAAGGGACAGCGCAAAGTGGAGGCATTTGCCTCGGCTGAAGACACGTTCTTCCTCAAGGTGGTCGACGCCACCCTCACCTTCAAGGACGGCGACATGCTGTTCAAACAGGGCGGGGCAACGATGGTCGGTAAAAGGAAGTAGATGCCGCGGCTAAGCGGCTTGTCAGTCCTGCTCTTCACCTTCGCCCTCTCAGCGGAGACGCCCGGCGTATTCGTCGCAACTCATGCGAAGGATCTGCCGTTGCCCTCCAGTGGCTATCAGGTCTACATGATCGGTGAGTATCACGGCCTCGAGGAGAACGCAGCGTTTCAGCTGGAGTATTTGCAGATTCTGTATAAGGCTGGCTTACGTGACGTCGCCATCGAGGAAAAGTCGGTCTACCAGCAACAGGCGCAAGCCTACGTGGACGGAACCTCCGATTCTCTGACTCCCGCACTCTGTCTGCGCGCCGCCATCCTCGACGGTATACGCCGCCTGAACGCGGATCATCGCGATGCTCCAGTCCGGATTCATCTGCCCGACGTCGACTCTCCTGCATCCGCCATCCGCGAGCACCTGCTAGCGCTTCAAAAGAGGATTCCCGGTGCCTCCAGCGTCGCCATTCCCGAGGCCTCCAAGATCAAGACCAACGGTATCGAAGCCGCCGACCGATTGAAACAATTCCACGTGGACTCCGGCATTGCCTCCGAACTTCGCACGATCAGGCACTCGATCGGCGCCTATCAGAATGGCTTGGAGGCCGACACCGGACGCGCGAAGGGCAGTCCCTATCTTGAGGATCGCGAGCAGGCCGTCGCTTCGAATATCGAGGACCTCATCCGCATTCGAAAAATCCCGTCCCTGCTCGTCATCTACGGATCAGACCACCTCTCCCGGACCATGCGGAAGGACGGCGGACCGAATCGCGATCAGCAGTTCGCGCCTCTCGCTCTACGCCTGCAGACATCCGGAATCAGCGTCTATTCAGTGGTGACGTTCCCCCTCTCCGGAAAATCATTCTGGCGCGGTCAATCAGGCGACATGATGTGGAGCGCCGCCGACGGCCACCTCGCCTCAGGCGTCACGTTCGACAAACTCCTGGCCGCAAAACCCGCCGCGTCGCTACTCTACATCGAAACCAAACGCGAGCACGCCACGCTACCCAGTCAGGACATCTCCCGCTACGCCGTCGATGCGTTTCTCCTCTTCAGATCCACCACAGCCATGACCAATCACTGCGTGAACTGAAAAAAAAGATCCGCGCGCCTCCGAGCCACTGGCGCCACTAGACTAGACTAGCGCTACCTTCGATCCCACCGTTCGCTCGGAACGATGGTGGCGGTGTCAGACATCGTGGCTTAAACGATTCGGTCTTGCTGCAAACGCTCCCGCAACCTGGCGGGCAACTTCTCGGCCGCCTCCCGTAGCGTTCGTGGCTTCAAGGCGACCCGATTGTCCGCCAGAAAACCGAAGGCCATTTCGGCGTCCTTCTTGCTCAGTTCGCGCACAGCCCACCCAATCGACGTCTGGATCATCGGCTCCGGATCCGCCAGGAGTAAGTGGCAGATACCGAGTGTGATGGTTGGCATGAATCGGCCTTTCTGATTGATCGATGCCCCGATCGCAAGTGCGAATCGCCGTCGCCAAATATTTTCCGATTGGGCCAATTGCTCCAAGTGGTGCATGCCAGCCGCTGCATCGGCCGCGACATGCACCGCACCTACACCCATGGCCAGTTGATCACAGGTCTCCCAGTTGTCCACCGCGGACAACCAGCGCTCCAGTCGCGGCCACCGAACCGTGCCGCAGACTCGCTTGTAGCCAGCCACCAGAAAGAAGCCAAACAACAGAGACTCGCGCGTTCCATCCGAGCAAAGCCCGTCGCAGAGCTCACACGCATCCTCAAATCCAAGCGCGTGTTGCTTGCGGAATGAAACGACGCGGGCACGCAACGTGGGAACCGCCGCCCCATTGGTCCTGGCGCCCGGCACGGCACGAGCAACGGCGGCCGCGCGGACCGGATCCGCCGTCGTCTCAATTTCCTTGCGAGCGGCTGCCAGAAGTCCTAGCCTCGCCATGCGGGTCTCTGTGATGTCATCTCGCGGACAATTGAATCCTGGCAACCCCTGGCGAAAGCCTCGATTCGGAAAAGCCAGGGACTGACGCCGTTTTCGCCTGTTGTCACCCTCCTGGAATCAGAAATTTGCCAATGGCGAAAAGGGCTGTCTGTCCTGCTTTTCCAGCCTGAACCACTTCTGCCACGGGCTGCTACGGCAGCATCGGCGAGCAGCACGGCTTCTCCACCGGTTTCGGTTCCATCAACTCCGCCCGGGTCAGGTTCGGATCGTAAAGGTTGAGCTGCCACTTTCCGTCACGGCCGATCTTCGGCGGCTGTGCAGGAGTCAACCCGCGCGCCATCACGGCCTTGTAACCATCAGCGACACTCGGCACGCCCAGCGCCATGTGATTCATCACACCAAGCGTCTTCTGGCTCGGATTCTTGACGTTCATCATGTACTCCAACCAGTCAGTCCCATCCGGGACGCGCATGTCGATCCAGTCCGCCCGGTCGTCCGTCATCCCTCCGTGCCAGAACTCGCGGAATCCGAGGATGTCCTTATACAGCGCGTCGTAGGCGGCACGGTCCGATACCGTGTTGCCCACGCGTATGATCCGCTCGGACACACGCGTAGCCGGCATCGCCTTCCCGAAATTGCTCGAGTGCAGCGAACCCGGCATGTACTGCACAAACTCGACGTCGTGCCCGTCCGGATCCTTGATCATGAAACTAATGTTGCCGTCCAGCCCCTTCTTGAGCGCCTCGGGTACCTTAACTCCCTTGCTCGCCAGGTAAGTGCGTAACTGCTGTATGTTATCGGTCTCGAATGCAATGTGCGACAGCACCAGTTGCTCAGGCCCCTTCCATCCCGGGAAGACTTCAATGTACTGATGGTCATTCACCTTGAAGTAAGTGAGCATCAGGCCGCCCTCGGGCTTGTCGAGCGTGAACGCTTCCTCATATCCAAGCTGCTGGCCGTAGAACTTGCGCGCCTCCTCCAGATTGTCAGTACGCAGGCCGATGTGGGCCACGCCTAGAATTTTGGGGCGCGTTGGAGCCGGAATTTGCGCCAGCGTGCAGAGTGCCACGGCGACGAGGACGATCGGTGCTTTCATAACCCACTAAGTATATGGCGCGACATGGGCGCTAGGGCGGCAGGCAGAGCTAAAATAAGACTTTCATGTCGAAAATCGCATTTCTGTTTCCAGGCCAAGGTTCGCAATATGCGGGGATGGGCAAGAGTCTTGCCGAGAATTATTCATCGGCGGCACAGGTGTTTGAAGAGGCCGACAAGGCTCTCGGCTTCAGGCTCTCAGACCTTTGCTTTGATGGACCCGACGAAGCGCTCAGACAGACCGAGAACACTCAGCCTGCGCTCCTCACGGTCTCCACGGCGGCACTCGCTGTGCTGCTCGAGAAAGGTGTACGTCCGGACATGGTCGCCGGTCACAGCTTGGGCGAATATTCAGCGCTGGTAGCCGCCGGTTCGCTGTCTTTCGCCGACGCAGTTCGCCTGGTTCGCAACCGCGGGCGTTACATGCAGGAGGCAGTCCCTGCAGGCGTTGGTGCCATGGCGGCACTGCTCAAACTGCCTCTCGAAAAGCTCGATGGAATTCTTGCCGAAGCGGCGCAGGGACAGATTGTCTCTGCAGCAAACCTGAATTCGCCCGATCAGATCGTCATCGCCGGACATGCGGCCGCTGTACAGCGCGCCATGGATCTAGCTAAAGCCGCCGGCGCCAAGCGTGCCATCCTGCTACTCGTCAGCGCGCCGTTCCACTGCGCTCTCATGAAGCCCGCGCAGGAGCGTCTCAAACTGAATTTGGACGCCACACAGTTCTCTGCGCTCACCCTGCCGCTCATCAATAACTGGCAGGCACAGTTGGTGCAAACCGGTGCCGAGGCTCGCGAAGGTCTGTATCAGCAGGTCCCCAATCCAGTCCGCTGGGTCGAAACCGTCCGTCTGCTGGCAGCGTCGGGCATCACCAGCGGCATCGAAGTGGGCGCCGGCTCCGTGCTCACCGGCCTGGTGAAATCAATTGAACCGGCCATCCCGGTCTTCAAGTTCGGCGACGCCGCGGATTGGGAAAAAGTAGAAGCGGGACTCGCCGCCTAACCTGCGCTGATTACCAGAATGCCGTTGTCTTGCGGGCTCTCGCGCAAATAGAAGCGGGCGCCCCCAAGCCATTTCTGCAGCTCCTGCGCCTTCCGATCCTTCACCGATTTCACGTCGAGCAGCGGCACGTAGAAAGGAAACATTCGCAGGTTTGGCTGAGTGATCCCCGGCAAATAGGTGTCTTTATACTGCTTCAGGATCACCTCAGCCGTCGCGGTATGCGCGATCACCATCACCATGCCCGAACCGGCGAGCAACTCCACCGCTTGCGCCGACGAGGCAGCGTCACCGCCCAGCCGGAACACACGGTACATCAGCGGCATCGATTCTCCGCGCGCCATCCGGAAGAAGTCCGCTGTCTTCCACAGCCTCGGCGCTTCCCGGTCAGGCCAGACGCCTAGGCCCGATTCCGGACGCCACTGCTGCAGATGCTCATTGAACGTTTCTTTGCCGTTTGGTAAATACTGGTGCTGCAGAAACACGCTGCGGTTGGTGCCTTTGAACGGGCTGAGTTGTTCGTTGATCGCAGCCAGCGCCTCCGCGGCGGCGTCTCCGTTTAACGGGAACTTGCCCGTGCGGATCAGCGACGCCGTGAACGGCTTCTCGACGCTGATGGCCTCAATTGACAGAGTCTTCATCGCTTCACCTCGGTCGGATGGAACAGTCCATCCTTTCGCATTGCCTCCACCAGCGAGACGATCATCGCCTCAATCGGCTTGCTCGACGCGATGTACAGGCCCAAGTCCCGGCGGCTTTCGCGCCAGAAGACATCAAACAATTCGAACCACTTTTGTTTTTCGGCCGCCGGCTGCGTAAAGAAGTCTCGAGTCTCTAGTAGCGGCAGGATGAAGGAAATTCCCTCCCACGACGGCTCGTCCTCGAGTCCCGGGCCGAACAGCTTCTTGCTGGCGGCCAGGAACGGTTCGCGCAATGAGGCAGTGGCGGCCGTGAGGCGCGTCAGCTTGTTGAAGTCCAGTTGCGGAAACGTAAGCTTCAACTCGTCCAGATAGGGAATCACCGGAGGCGCCGCGGCGGCATCCGGCGGCAGGTAGTACATGGAGGTCCCGCCCAGTCCGAAAAACTCGTCGAAGAGTCGTCCGTGTTCCGAACGAAGCCAAAAACAGGCGTCGGGGAAATGCCGCCGGATGTCGAACGGCTCGCCGCGTATCGCTGCCTCGAGTTGCTCCTTGGTGGGAGGATTCGGAATCTTGGCGCCGGGACGGCGCGACAGTCCGGGCCAGGGTGCGATCTCACTCGCCAAACGGCGGAAGCGGCGCTCGATCTCGACCACCGTCTTGAACTGTAGAAAGAACTCCCCCCGGACCTTCAGTTCTCCCGCAACCGCCTGATTAAACCGCATAAAAAACTCGATCAGCCAGGTCCGGTGGGCCAGGGGCGCCGGGAACGCGGGGATGCCAATCCAGAACAACTCGCAGCCGGGATTGTCCTCGGCCCGGACGAACGGGAAACACGCATTTTGAGCAGGTGGCGGTGTCGGCATCGGCTTGGTTTAGCGAACCGGAGTACCGACGCCAACCGCCGGCGCGGCATTTGCGGAGGCGCTCACGGCGGCACGCGTTTCAACATGGGCGTGGGCAGCAGTAAGGTCGACCCTGGCTTCCGCCTCGAATAACTTGACGAGTGTCCCTTCCCCTTTGAGGAAGTCGTACTCAATCGCAAGACCCTTTAGGGCAAACTCCGTCAGCGCGATCCCGATGGCGATCGTGGCGGCGATTTCCAGCTTGAGCCCAGCTGAGATTTCAATCGACTCTCCCGTAATAATGGCGTTGTCCTTGTGTTTCACTTCGAAGTCGCCGCTCTCGGGCTGTTCTACGTGGTGATCCTGATCAAAGGTATCGGTCACCGGCAGTGAGTAGTTTCGAGTCACCGCGCCGTGCTGTTCTTCGAGCCAGCCGCCATTGACGGTCAGTGTGTACTGGCCGAGAACGGTCTCCCGGAAGGTCTGGTCCACACTGCGAGCCTCATTTCCGTGAATCGTGCTGTTCAGATCGCCTTCAATAAACTCGTGCATATTTCCGCTCACATGCAGGTCGCGGACGCCATGTACGAAGGCGCATTCGAGCCCTGTCGTGGTAGCCAGAGCCGTGTCGGTGGTGATGGCGCTGTAGTTCAGTAAGCCTGGCGGCGGCAGTGTATTGTCGGTGAGCGGATCCGGGTTGGTGGTTACCGTAATCGAATTGGCGTCGAAGATGCGCATGAGTCCTCCGTTATTCGGAACCGATTTCGCGCGAGAAATGAGCGGCCTGAATGTGGACGCGGCCATTGGGCGCGCTGATGAAGATGTCGCCGTCGTCGGTAAACAGGCTGAGCGCCGTGCGATTAGTGCCGGGCGCGTTTTGCATTAACGTGATCTTGGCCGAGTTGGGCGTGGACAGCGTGATGGCTTCGTGCCCCGGCTTATCGACCATCTGGATGCGATTGCCGCTTTTGGTGACGATGCGCTTCACCCAGTTTGACTCCATGTCGGTCTTATCGGTGTAGAACTTCTGCCGCGGAGCGCTGTCGACGCCGTTCCACACGCACCCCAGAATAAGCGGGCGTTCCGGATCGCCATCCTCGAAACCCACCATAACCTCGTCACCCACTTCGGGCATGAACATGAACCCCCGGTCGCCGCCCGCATGAGGTGTCAGGTAGCGTGCCCAGTGGCCGTCGCCGTCTTCCTGCCAGAAGTAGCGGACTTTGATCCGACCCATCTTCTTAGGATCGTCGTGCGCCACCACACGCGCCGGAACCAGGCCTAGCTTGGTTTGAGCCGGGGGCGCGGACGGAGAGCTGTAGGTCTTCCAGGGAGTGCACTCGAACTCGTTCGTGTAGCCGCCAGCGGCCCATACATGCGCGACTTTGGTGAGCCCATAGGTGCCGGCAGCGGCAAGAGGACCCGTGATCTTCACCGTGTCTCCGGGCTTGATCCGCGGATCGCGGCTAACGCCGGACGCTAACAACGCGCCGCCAATCGAACGGATGCTTTCCTTCTTCAGCCGCGATTCAAAATCGTCGACCGTGACGGCGCGCGAACGTTGGCCGACGTAGCCTGCCGGTATGCGCTCGGTGGAGGCGTTCTGCACAGCGTCCACCAAGCCGTCCATGGCGCCAAAAAACTCTACGGTGTCAGAGACCGAGGTAAATGCCCCGCTCTTCATTTGATGGTGGTCGTAGTGATGGCCATTAAAGGACGGCTGACGCAACGAGCCTTTGGCCTTGAAGGACAGCAGCCCGAGTTCCTGCCGCCACTCCAGTTCGACGCCGTCCTCGAAGTGGTCGCAAATCTCGATGCCTTGGGCGGTTGGCCGGATCCAGGCATCGTGGTCATCCGCGAGACGGCGCAGAAACGCGAAGTCGTCCTCGCCATACTGTACGTAATTCAGCGCCGGCTTGGACGCGCAGTCGATCTTGACCTCGAGACCGTCGTCGCCGCCCAGCGCATTGGCGATGTCGGCCAGGGGCTTGGCGAGGAAATACCGGTGCTGCTCGGTGACCTCGAGCTTGTAGGAGAGCGAGACAGCGGTGAGGCGCGCGGTGTAGGCGCCGGATAGTTCGTATTCCAGTTCGCCGTCCAGGACAAAGCCTTCGAAGACCCGTACTTCCTTGCCCTCTTCGTCGTAGGTGACAACCTTGAGATCCTTGCCGAGGGCCTCGTCGACACGAATAGGCTCGTCGAGGGTGTTGCGGCAGACCACGGTGCACCAGGAGTGATGGTTGAGCTCGTGAGTGACACGGACCGCGCCCAGTAGAGCGTCCCGAATAAGGTCGTCGCCGATGACGATGTATCCTGCAGGCACAGAGTCCTCCTTGCCCGATCACGGGAACGGTTTCTCAGTTTACCGCCCTTTCGCCGAGTCGAATGTAGAGACGCTTGTTGATCTTCCCCTTGTTTTCGGTTTTCACGATGGAGAAGGTGCCAACTTCGCCCGTTGAGTGTACATGCGTACCGCCGCAGGCCTGTGCATCGAACCCTTCAATCTCCACCACCCGGACCTTGCCGTCGATCACCGGAGGCTGGACTTCGAGCGTTCGCAGCAGATCGGTGCGAGTGCGGAACTCCTCTTCGGCGATGCTGTAAGCGCGGAGCGTGCGATTGGCGGCCAGGGTGTCGTTGACCTTCTGTTCAACCCGCGTACAGAGTTCGGCCGAGAAGCCTTCAACCTTGAAGTCGATGCGCGATTGTTCGGGGCCGATCTGTGCGCCGGTGATCCAGCCGCCGTAGTCGCGAAGCATGATCGTGTTGACTACGTGGAGGACGGTGTGATGACGCATGAGCGCGAGACGACGCTGACGATCGAGTTGGAGGCGGACCACCTCGCCGATTTCGAGCGTCGGAGCGGTTTCAAACGTATGCCAGATTGTACGGTGGTCGCCGGCGTGCGCTCCCGTCAGCGGGATCGAGGTACCGCCCGAATTGATAAGGGTTCCGGTGTCGGAAGGCTGACCGCCGCCGCCTGGGTAGAAGCAGGTGCGATCGCAGAGGACGGCGGCGTCACGCACTTCGACGACGCGAGCATCCGCCTCCATACAGTGGTCGTCCTGCCAGTAGAGGCGCTCGGTCACGACACGCCGACGCTGACGGAGTAGACGGGCGGGAGATTGTCGGCGAGCACGTGCCAGGTGTCGCCGGCGTTGCGGGTGTAGAACACAGTGCCGCTGGAGGTGCCGAAGTAGACTCCGGCCGGGTCGATGCTATCGGCTGCCATGGACTCGCGGAAAGCCATGACGTAGGCGTTCTTCTGCGGCAGTCCCTTGGTGAGCAGGTCCCAGGTCTTGCCGCCGTCGCGGCTGCGGCCGACGCGCAGTTTGCCGTCGGGCACATAGCGGAACTGGGGCGAGATGATCGGGACGGTGAACATGGTCTTGTCCTCGGCGGCAGGGACAGCCATGGCGAAGCCGAAGCGCGAGGGCAAGTGTTTTGAGCAGTCGGTCCATTTGGAGCCGGAGAACTTGGCCCGATAGACGCCGCAGTGATTCTGCTGGTAGAGTTCATCGCGCTTGAGCGGGTGTGCGCGGAGTTTGTGGACGCACTGGCCGACTTCGGGAAACTTGTCGGGACGGAAGTCGGCTAGGACGCCGCCGTTAAACGGTTCCCAGGTTTCGCCGCCGTCGGAGGTGCGGAACGCGCCCGCGGCGGAGATGCCGACGATGACGCGGCCCTTGCCGAGCGCCTCGATGGAGTGGACCATCATGCCGCCTGCGCCGGGAGTCCACTGGCTGCGGGTTGGATGCATGGACAGGCCTTTGACCACTTCCCAGTCCTCTCCGTTGTTGCGGCTGCGGAACAGGACTCCAGGGTCGGCGCCGAGGTACAGAACGCCGGGCTCGTCGGGTGCGCCCGGGGCGATGTGCCAGATGCGCTTTAGGGACTCGCCTTCGAGGGCGCCTTCGAGTGTCAGACCTTTCTCGGAGAGTGCCCAGGTCTTGCCGCCGTCGCGGCTGGCGTGCAGGTGAGGGCCGAACCAGGCGTTACCTGCCGCGGCGTAAACATTCGAAGGGTCGCGCGAGTCCTGCATGACGTGGTGAACTTCTTCGCCTTGAAAGACGGGACCTTCGACGGCCCATTTTTTGCGGTCGGTAGAGCGGAAAGCAAAGGCACCTTTTCGAGTGCCGACCCAGACGCGGACGGTCGCGGATTTAGCCATGCGGATTATGATAACCCGCCTGCACGGTATCCTGAAGGTTTGCATCCGCAAGTAGTGGTGATTACTGGTGGCAGCCGGGGGATCGGCGCGGCGACAGCGCGCCTGGCGGCCGAGCGAGGTTATTCGGTTTGCATCGGCTACCTGAGCGCTGGGGAAGCGGCGCAGAAAGTGGTAGCTTCCATCGGCTCCAAGGCGGTGGCGGTTCAAGCGGACGTCGCGATTGAGGGGGACGTCGCGCGTCTATTTGAGACTGCGGCCCAGACGTTTGGTCCGGTAACGGCGCTGGTGAATAACGCGGCGACGCTCGAGCGCCAGATGCGGTTAGACGCGATGGACGAAGCACGGATGCGGCGGATGTTCTCGACCAATGCGATCGGGCCGATGTTGTGCGCGGGCGAGGCAGTCCGGCGAATGTCGAAGCGGTACGGCGGAGGCGGCGGCAGCATCGTGAATGTATCGTCGGTGGCGGCGCTGTCGGGGTCGCCGGGCGAGTACATCGACTATGCGTCGAGCAAGGGCGCCCTGGACACGATGACGGTGGGCCTGGCGCGCGAGGTAGCCGAAGAAGGCATTCGCGTAAACGGCGTGAGGCCGGGATTCATCTATACCGAGATGCACGCCAAGGGCGGGGAAGCGGGGCGGGTGGACCGAGTGAAGTCGCTGGTGGCGATGAAGCGCGGCGGTACGCCGGAGGAAGTGGCGGCGGCAATTGTGTGGTTGTTGAGTGATGAGGCGTCCTATGTGACCGGGGCGATTCTCGATGTTGCAGGCGGACGATGATTTCTTTTTCAAATATCAATAAGCAGTACGGCAAGCAGCTTGTGTTTGTCGAGGCATCTTTTCAGCTCAATCCGGGTGAGAAGGTGGGGCTGGTAGGTCCGAACGGATCGGGCAAGACGACGCTGTTCCGGATGGTGATGGGCGAGGAGTCGCCCGATGACGGCGAGGTCTCGGTTCCGAAGCGAACGACGATCGGCTACTTCCGACAGGACGTGGAGGAGATGTCCGGACGGACGGTCCTGGACGAAGCGATTGCGGGGAGCGGCCGGGTTGGAGATCTCCATCATGAGCTGGAAGACTTGCAGCGAGCGATGGAAGATCCCGAGCGGGCCGATGAGATGGAGCGGGTTCTTGAGCGCTTCGGCGAAGTTCAGGAGGAGTATGAGCACCTGGGCGGCTACACGCTCGAAGCGCAAGCGCGGGAAGTGTTGCACGGGTTAGGCATCCAGGACGACCAGATCGACGGTGACGCCGGGGCGCTGTCGGGCGGTTGGAAGATGCGTGTGGCGCTGGCGCGCGTACTGTTGGGACGGCCGGACGTTCTGCTGATGGATGAGCCGACGAACCATTTGGATATCGAGTCGATCATCTGGCTGGAGCAGTTCCTGAAGGGCTATGCCGGGGCGCTGCTGATGACCTCGCATGACCGGGAGTTCATGAACCGGATCGTGTCGAAGATCGCCGAGATCGACGCGGGCGAAATCATCGCCTATACCGGCGACTACGATTTCTATGAGCGGGAGCGGGCGATCCGCGAGAGCAATCAGCAGGCGCAGTTTGCGCGTCAGCAGGCGATGCTTGCCAAGGAGCAGCGGTTCATCGATCGTTTCAGGACGCACGCGGCGAAGGCGGCGCAGGTGCAGAGCCGGATCAAGGCGCTGGACAAGATCGAGAAGGTCGAACTGCCGAAGAAGCGGCAGGTGGTGAAGTTCGAGTTCAAGGTGCCGCCGCGATCGGGCGAGCAGGTGGCGATGATCGAGGACGTCCACAAGAAGTACGGGTCGCGGGTGATCTATCAGGGGTTCAATCTGATCATCCGGCGCGGCGAGCGTTGGGCGGTGATGGGGCGCAACGGAGCGGGGAAGACGACGCTCCTGAAAATGATTGCAGGAGCGAGCACGCCGGATTCGGGGGATGTCCGACTGGGGGCGAGCCTGACGATGGGCTACTTTGCCCAGCAGTCGCTGGACGTGTTGAACCCCGACCTGACGATCATCGATCAGCTTCAATACGATTTTCCGCAGGACGGCATTGGGTCGCTGCGAACGCTGGCGGGGGCGTTCCAATTCTCGGGCGATGACGTGGACAAGAAGATCCGGGCTTTGTCGGGCGGCGAGAAGTCGCGTCTCGCGATGGCTCGGATGCTTTATAACCCGCCGAATTTCCTGGTGCTGGATGAGCCGACCAACCACCTCGACCTGGCTACGAAGGAAATGCTGGTGGAGGCGCTGAAGGATTTCGAGGGGACGATGGTGTTCGTTTCACACGACCGTATGTTCCTGCGGGGGCTTGGCACACGGGTGCTGGAACTTGGTGGAGAGAGCGGCACCGATCGCAATCCCGTCATTTATCCAGGGTCGTATGTTGAGTACGTGCAGAAACTGGGGCACGAGGCGCCGGGGATTTACGTCTAGCTAGTTCGCTACCATTTGGCAATATGCGACCTTTGCTGGTGGCGCTGATCCTCTCAGCGGCGTTGTTGGGGCAGAACCGGAATACTGACGGATTTCATTGGCGTTTTGTAGGCCCGTGGCGTGCCGGACGAGTAGTGTCGGCAGTGGGCGTGAAGGGTCAACCGAACGTTTACTACCAGGGCGCGGTGGGCGGCGGACTGTGGAAGTCGACCAACGGCGGTTTGACTTGGCTGCCGATTTTCGACGCGCAGCCGGTAGCGTCAATCGGATGGATCGCGGTAGCGCCGTCGGACTCGAACGTTATTTATGCCGGCACCGGCGAGACCGATATACGGTCGGACCTGGCGACGGGAGCGGGCGTCTACAAGTCGACTGATGCGGGAGCGACCTGGAAGTATGCCGGGCTGCGCGAGACGCGTCACATCGGAAAAATTCTAGTCCATCCCTCGAAGCCCCAGGTGGTCTACGTGGCGGCTCTGGGCCACGCCTACGGACCGAATGCGGAGCGGGGAGTTTATCGAAGCACTGACGGCGGCGCGACCTGGAAGCAGGTTCTGAATCGCGGCGCGGATACGGGCGCGGTGGATCTGGCGATGGATTCCGAGGATTCGAATTTGCTCTATGCGACGGTGTGGAACGCGCACCGTCCGCCGTGGAGTCAGTACGGTCCAGTGGAGGGCCCGGGAAGCGGGATGTTCCAGTCGAAGGACGGCGGCGAAACGTGGACGCCGTTGAGCGGTCACGGATTGCCAGCGGGGCAATGGGGACGGTCAGGCGTGGCGACGGCGCGAGGTCACAGGGTGTACGCGACGGTGGATGCCGCGGGCGCCGATGGCGGCATTTATCGCTCGGATGACGCCGGTGCGAGCTGGACGCGGGTTTCGACTGACCGCCGGGTGACCAGCCGCGGATGGTATTTCGGACAGATCACGGCGGATCCGAACAATCCTGATGTCGTGTATACGCCGAACGTATCGCTGTACCGGTCGACCGACGGCGGCAGGACCTTCGAGGTGCCGAAGGGTGCGCCGGGCGGTGACGATTATCACTCGATGTGGATTGATCCGGCGGACTCGCAGAGGATGATCACCGGGGCCGATCAAGGCGTGGCGATTTCAACTGACGGCGGCAAGACCTGGACGCCCTGGTACAACCAGCCGACGGCGCAGATCTACCATGTCGCTGCTGACAACCAATTCCCTTACTGGCTATACGGCGCACAGCAGGATTCGGGGACCGTGGCGGTGCCAAGCCGGTCGAACAATCCGACGATTTCCGAGTATGACCGGCGGCATGTTGGGGGTGCTGAGAGCGGCTCGATTCAACCGGATCCCAAGGATCCGAACATCATTTACGTGAACAATACGTACGGTTCGCTGGCGCGGTTTGACCGGCGGACACATCAGAGCCAGAACATCACGCCGTGGCCGGTACCGGCGTTCGGCACCGAAATCACGCAGCGCAAGTACCGATTCAGCTGGACGTCGCCGCTGGTCTTTTCACCAGCGGATCCAAGCGCACTCTATTTCGGATCGCAGTTTTTGTTGAAGACGACGGACGGCGGCTTGCACTGGTCGGAGGTGAGTCCGGATCTGAGCGGTGAGCCACGGGGCGTGGTGTACTCGATTTCGCCGTCGCCTTTGAGCGCGAATTTGATCTGGACGGGATCAGACGCGGGGCGGTTGAGCCTGACGCGGGATGGCGGAAAGTGGTGGAGCAACGTAAGTCCGGCGGGGCTTTCGTTGTGGAGCAAGATCACTCATATCGAGGCGTCGCATTTTGACGAAGGCACTGCTTATGCCGCGGTAGACCGTCACCGGTTGGACGATTACCGGCCGCATCTCTACCGGACTCGCGATTTCGGAAAGACGTGGCAGGAGTGCGTGACCGGGATTGGTCCGGAGTCTTTCCTGAATGCGGTGCGGGAGGATCCGAAGCGGCGCGGTCTGTTGTTTGCGGCGACCGAGACGGGAGTGGTGTTCTCGACTGATGATGGCGATCACTGGCAGTCGCTGCAGAGCAACCTGCCGGTATCGAGTGTGCGGGACATCATCGTGAAGGGTGACGACCTGGCGATTGCGACACACGGTCGCGGGTTTTGGATTCTGGATAATTTCACGCCCCTGCGGCAGGCGGTGACGGATTTCTATTCGCCGGCGATAGCGATCCGGATGTTCAGCGATGGCTTTCAGGGGACGCCTCTGCCGCCGGAGACTCCGCAGGCGTCGAATCCGCCGGACGGCGCGGTGCTCGATTACGAGTTGAAGAGCGCGGCCACGGTGACGCTCGAGATTCTAGACGGGGCGGGCAAGATGATCCGAAAATATCCGGGGACGCAGGCTGCGGTGCGCCGTCGCGGCGCGGACACAGTGGCGCCCTACTGGACCGTTCCGCCGGCTGAATTGCTGGGAGCGGCGGGGTTGAACCGGTTTGTGTGGGATTTGCGGTATGAGGGCGGTCCGCTGGTGCTCCCGGGCCGGTATACTGCGCGGCTCACGGTTGGCGGACAGACTTACACGCAGACGATTGAGGTGGTGATGGACCCGCGGTCGACGGCGTCAGCGAGAGATCTGGCGGCGCAATTTGATGTGGCGTCGCGAGCGTACGAGGGGTTGCAGAGAGCACGCGCGGCAAACCTCACAACGGCGGTGACGTACCTCAGTTCGGCGCTGGAGGTGGCGGAGAGTGCGGACCGCGTGCCGCCGGCGGTAGCCTATACGCTGCTCGAAATGGGGTTGCAGGAGTTGAATTCGCCGCGTCCGGCGAAGTGATTGGATGTTTTGCGAAACGGAGCCGATTGCTGGATGAAGCGGCGGCGGACGGCGGAGAGTTTGGGTGGTTGGAGGACGAGTTGGGGCCGCGCGACGGCTTTGGCGGCGTTCCGGTTGCGTTTGTCCTGAAGTGCTTCGAGGTCTTTAGAGGCGCGGTGCCAGGTGCGCTGGATGGAGTTCAGGTAGCGGCTGATGGTGAGGAACGCTTTGCGGGCTTCAGGCTCGATGACGCATTCCAATTCGCCGTACTTCTTGATGACGGCGGCTTCAACGCGGCGGGCGCGTTCGAGGCGCCACCAATTCTGCGCGATCTCTTCGACCAGCATGGCTTCACGCTCGGTGGCAGGAGCGTAGTCGTGGACGAGTTGGCGGCGTAGTTGGTCGTAGGCGGCGGGGTCCTCGTCGCGGGTGACGATTTGTTTGCCTGCGAGGCCGTGTTTGGTGGCGTTGTACTTACATGCGTCCATGCCGGCGGCAGTGCGGGGTCCAGTGCTGAGGCTAGCGTTGGCCCGGTTCATGAGGACTTGCTGGAGGGTTGCCATAGTGTTCCTTTTTGCTGTTTGTTGAGTGGGGATTGCTCCCCTACCTCTATTGGAACAGGCGTTGTCAAGCAATATGGCTGTAAGTGTATGAGGACTATAGCTGGAGGGGTCTATGATCGTCCGGGAGCGGAAGGGCTGTTTTCGGATGATTTGTGGAGAGACTACTGTTTGTCGAAGACGACGCGGTTAGGGAAAGTGCCTTGGGCGCCGGGTCCCTCGACGTTCATCGTCAGAGTTTTACCGTCATTGGAAATGGTGCCGTGAACCTTCTCGAGGATCTT
This sequence comes from Bryobacterales bacterium, assembly GCA_038212445.1. GTDB lineage: Bacteria > Acidobacteriota > Terriglobia > Bryobacterales > Bryobacteraceae > TMP-7. Next base: position 192,078 of record JBBQUM010000002.1, on the reverse strand, counting down.
ATCTGCGTGTGTCCAGGTATCCCCGATGGTATTGCCGCGAATTTTTGAAATCACGCGAGTGGTTTCCATTCCCTTCGCGGCAGGGGTGACCTGGTGGCCGTTGGACCAGGGCAATGATACGTTGAGCGACTGGCCGCCGGCATCTACCAAGTCCAGGTGAGGCACGCCGTCGGGCGTGAATGTCAGTGTGAAACTCCTGAACGGGGGGCCGGGGTTGAAGCTTGACTTGGGCAGGTTCATCTTCCAGGTACCCGTAAATGCGTTACGGTGCTCAGCCTGCGCGGCGGCGAGGACGCCTAATGCGATCAGTAACGGCAGGCTTAGGAACTTCTGAAGGTTCTTCATTTGGCACGGCGGTTGGAAGTAGACATAGCTTGCTCCATGTGGCTCGTGATTAGCGGCCCGTCAGTTGTTCATGAAATGCGGGATAGCGGGCGCCTTCAAGCTTGATATTCGCGGAGGCGCTTTCGATGGCCTGGAGATTTTCCGGAGTCAGGACGACGTCAACGGCGCCGAGATTTTCTTCCAGGCGATGCAGTTTGGTTGTGCCGGGGATGGGAACGATCCACGGCTTTTTTGCGAGCAGCCAGGCGAGTGCGAGCTGGGCGGGAGTCGCGTTGTGTCGTGCTGCGAAGACGTTCAGGAGATCGACCAAGGGCTGGTTGGCATGGCGGTTCTCCGGGCTGAAACGGGGAACGGTGTTGCGGAAGTCCGTGCCGCCGAACTGGGTGTCCGATGTGATCTTGCCGGTGCGAGAGCCTTTCCCGAGAGGACTAAACGGAACGAAGCCTACGCCGAGTTCTTCGAGGGTGGGGATGACGGTTTCTTCAGGCTGTCGCCACCAGAGGGAATACTCGCTTTGGAGTGCAGTCACGGGTTGAATCGCGTGTGCGCGGCGGATGGTTTGCGCGCCGGCTTCGGAGAGGCCGAAGTGTTTCACCTTGCCTTCGCGGATGAGGTCTTGGACGGTGCCTGCCAGGTCTTCGATGGGCACGTTGAGGTCGACCCGATGCTGGTAGAAGAGCGGGATGGTGTCGAGGCGGAGGCGCTTGAGGGACGCTTCCGCCACTTGTCTGATGTGCTCTGGGCGGCTGTTTAGCGCACTCCAGCGATCGCTGTCGCCGGCATACGGTTCCCAGCCAAACTTGGTTGCGATGACGACTTCGTCGCGGAAAGGAGCGAGGGCCTCGCCCAGCAATTCCTCGTTCACGAACGGGCCATACACCTCGGCGGGTATCAAAGAAGGAGACGCCCTTTTCGACTGCGGAGCGAATGATGGAGAACATGGCCTGCTTGTCTTGTGGCTGGCCGTAGGAGCAACTCATTCCCATACCGCCGAGCCCTAAGGCCGAGACTTGGAGTCCGCTGTTGCCGAGCAGCCGTTTTTGCATCGTGCTCCTTTTGAGCGCTGAGATGATCCTCCCGGCCTGGAGAGGATGAGAGTGTCGCATTCGCGCCGGCTCAAGCTCCAAGGTATCTGATCCGGGCATAGGTCCGGTATCTCGATCCTATCGATCTCTTGCCTATTTCTCTCTATGCGGGGAGAACAAGCTGTCGTGTACTCGCTGATGAAGGTATGGGGGAATTGGGAGAAGCGATGAAGGACGGGCAGGCGGTTGCGTCCGGTAGAGCAAGTGAATTGCGTGCGGAACTGGTGCGCAAGATCGCGGGATTCGTTGGGTTAGCGGAGAGCCGTGAAAGGGGGATTCCGGGGCTGGCGCTGTACCGGCACGCTGCTCCTACCGCGCCTCTGAGAGTTCACTATGAGCCAATCGTGGCGGTGGTTGTTCAGGGGCGAAAGCGCGTAGAACTCGGGCGGACTTCGTTTCGGTATGATTCGTCGCGCTTCCTGCTTATGTCGCTCGATCTTCCGGTGGCTCGAGATGCCGGTGGTGCGGGAGTTGTTGAGCCGGGAGGACGTTCAGGGTGCTGAGGCGGCGGGTGACGGTCTGGCGTTGGCGACCGGCGCAACGACGGTGGAATTGCTGGACGCTTTCCGACGGCTGATAGATCTGCTGAGCGCGTCGCGGGAGATCGCCTTTTTCGAAGGAATGATCAAGCGCGAGATCATCTACCGGATTTTGCAGGGGCCGCTGGCGGCGCGCCTGCGAGCGATTGCGAGCACTGGCGATCAGAGCCAGCGGACGGCGAAGGCCATCGCCTGGATTCGGACAAATTACACGAAGCCAGAGCGGGTGGATGAACTGGCGGCGGTGGCGGGCATGGCATACGAGGTGGGGTACGAGAGTGCGAGCCAATTCACGCGGGAGTACAGCCGTTTATTTGGGCGGTCGCCGATGAGGGACGTGGAGATGTTGCGGTTGGGGGGGGGCCAGGTGGTCGGCGTGCAGGCGGGTACGGCCGGGGTCAAAAGAATCGGTCTCTGACACCGATTTACTAAAGAATCGGTCTCTGACACCGATTTATTCGCGCCGATGAGGGACGTGGAGATGTTGCGGTTGGGGGGGAGCCAGGTGGTCGGCGTGCAGGCGGGTACGGCTTGGGCCAAAAGAATCGGTCTCTGACACCGATTAGGCTTTGTGGGTTTTGGCGGGGTCGGGGCGGGATAGGAAGTAGGGGAGTTCGCGGTAGTCGGAGCAGTTGTGGATGGCGAAGTCGGCTTGTTTGCCGGGTTCCAGAGAGCCTATTTGGTTGCCACGGTTCAGGCTCCAGGCGGCGTTGATTGTTGACGCGGTTATGGCTTCTGCTGGGGTCATGCGCATTTGGGTGCAGGCCAGGGATAACACCATCAGCATGGACGTGGTCGGGGAACTGCCGGGGTTGAAGTCGGTCGCGATTACTACTGGCAAGCCTTCTTCAATCAACATTCTGGCGTTCGGGTATTTCTTCAGGCCTAGCGAATATACAGACGCTGGGAGTAAGACGGGGATTGTGCCCGATGATTTGAGGGCCTGAGCACCATCTCGCGTTGTGTGTTCCAGGTGGTCGGCGGTGGTGGCTTGGAATTCTGCGGCTACTGCTGTGCCGTAGTCGGGGGTGAACTGGTCGGCGTGGACTCTTAGATTCATGCCGCGCGCTTTTGCGGCTGCCAGGATTCTTCTCGACTGCTCTTGCGGGAATACTGTGGGTTCACAGAAAACATCACAAAACTCCGCGTCTACATTGGGCAGCATTTCGTGGATCACTAAGTCGACGTAGTGGTCGATGCGGCCGCGGTATTCGTCGGGGATTTCGTGGGCGCCGAGGAAGGTTGGGATGTAGCCCATGGCGCGGATGACGCGGAGCATTTTCAACTCCGATTCGAGAGATAGGCCGTAGCCGGTTTTTGCTTCGACCGTGGTTGTGCCTCCGCTGAGGAACCATTCCTGGTATTTCCTGGTGGATGTCAGTAACTCCTCTTCGGTGGCGGCGCGGGTTTGACGGACGGTGGAGCGGATGCCGCCGCCGGCAGCGGCGATTTCGGCATAGGTTGCGCCTTCGATGCGCTTTTCAAATTCGGCGGCGCGGTTGCCGGCGAATACGGGATGCGTGTGAGCATCGACGAAGCCCGGGAGGACGATGCGACCTTGGGCGTCGATCACCTCTTTCGCATCGGCCATGCGGGTTCCGGCTTCGGCGACGCGGCCATCCTTGATCAGCAGTATGCCGTTGTCGATGATGCCGAGGTCGCGCATTTCGAGGCCGGTACGGGGGCGGGCGGGACCGGCGAGCGTCACCAGTTGACGGCAATTGATGACGGCGAGATCCATCATCCGCGGGTGAATCCCTCAAAGCGGCTGAGGACGCCGGACGCGAATTCGAGCAGGCATGCGGCGGCGGCAAGCGACGTGGCGTCGTTGATGTCTTTGGTGGGATCGATTTCGACCAGGTCAATCATGTGGACGCGATGATGGGCGCCGCAGATGCGGGCTGCGCGGCGGATCATATGCGGAGCGAGTCCGCCGGGACGGGAGCCGGGAGTGGCGGGGGCGTAGCAGCGGTCGAGGACATCGAGGTCGAGGTCGATGTAGATGCGGTCCACGCGCGAGCCGAGGTCGGCGAGGACGTTGTGGATCAATTTCGCCATCCCCTGTTCGAGGACGTCTTCAACGGTAAAGGTCTGAATGCCGGCGGCACGGGCGACGTGGGCGTAGTCGTCGGAGTTCGCGAAAGACTGGAGACCGATTTGGAAGATCTGATCGCCGGGGAGGCCGTCTGCGAGGAGGGAGCGGACCGGATTGCCGTTGGTGAGCCCGCCTTCGAGGTCGCGCAGATCAAAGTGAGCGTCGAACGTAATGAGTCCGCAACGCTCGAGGGGAGCGCCGAGGGCGAGGACACCGGGCCGGGTAATGGAGTTGTCGCCGCCGAGTAGGACGACGGCGCTGGATTCAGCGATCAGTTTGGGAAGCGCCTCGGTGCCGGCATCGCCCGCGTCGCGGACGCGCAGGCCTCGCAGGTCATGGCCGGCGTTGAGATCGGAGGTACTGAAGCGTTCGAGCGCGGCGCGGATGGCGGCGGGCGCGAGGTCACAGCGTCCGGGGGTGATGGATGTCTGGGCGACCGGCGCGCCCACGATGGTGAGGAGTCCGTGGGCGTTGGGCAGGCAATCGCCGGCAAGCCAGGCGCTGGCGCGAGGCCAATGAGGGTCTTGGTAGAGTGCGGTCACTGATTCTCCATGGGTCGTTTGATTCCGTTATCTCGGGCGAACTGAATGGCTTCGGGATAGCCGGCGTCGGCGTGGCGGATGACTCCCATACCGGGATCGGAGGTGAGGACGCGCTGGAGGCGGCGCTCGGCGTCGTCGGTGCCGTCGGCGACGACGACCATGCCGGCATGCTGCGAGTAGCCGATGCCGACGCCGCCGCCATTGTGGATGGACACCCAGGAAGCGCCGGCGGCGGTGTTGACCAAGGCATTGAGCAGGGGCCAGTCAGCGATGGCGTCGGAGTGATCGCGCATGGCCTCGGTTTCGCGGAAGGGAGAGGCGACGGAGCCGGCGTCGAGGTGATCGCGGCCGATGACGATGGGGGCTTTCAGTTCGCCGCGGCCGACGAGTTGGTTGATGGCGACGCCGAACTCGGCACGCTCGCCGTAGCCCAACCAGCAGATGCGGGCGGGGAGTCCCTGGAAGTGAATGCGCTTTTGAGCGAGCGGCATCCAGCGTTTGAGGGTTTCGTTGTGCGGGAAGAGTTCGAGGGCGAGTTGATCGGTGCGCTGGATATCGGCGGGGTGGCCGGAGAGAGCGACCCAACGGAAGGGTCCGCGTCCTTCGCAGAAAAGAGGCCGGATGTACTCAGGCACGAAGCCGGGAATATCGAAGGCGTTGGACACACCGCCGTTCTTGGCGTGGGTGCGGATGTTGTTGCCGTAATCGAAGGTGATGGCGCCGGCGTGTTTGAGGTCGAGCATGGCTTGTACGTGGACGGCCATGGACGCAGTGGACCGGCGGATGTACTCATCGGGGTCGCTTTGGCGGAGGGCGCGGGCGGCGGCGAGGGAGAGTCCGTGGGGGACGTAGCCATTGAGCGGGTCGTGCGCGCTGGTCTGGTCGGTGAGGACGTCGGGTACGATGCCGCGGCGGGCGAGTTCAGGGAGGATGTCGGCGCAGTTGCCGGTGAGTCCGACAGAGATGGAGTGGCCCTGGAGGAGTTCGAGGGCTTGATCGAGACTGGTGGCGAGATGGTCGCAGTAGCCGGTCTCGAGGCGGCGCTTGATGCGGTCGGGGTCGACGTCGATACCGAGGAAGCGGGCGCCGTTCATGGTAGCGGCGAGGGGCTGAGCGCCACCCATTCCGCCCATACCGCCGGAGACGACAAGTTTGCCGGTGAGCGATCCGGCGAAGTGGCGGCGGGCGAGTGAAGCGAAGGTTTCGAAGGTGCCCTGGACGATACCCTGGCTGCCGATGTAGATCCACGAGCCGGCGGTCATCTGGCCGTACATGGTGAGACCGAGGCGTTCGAGCTGATTAAACTGATCCCAATTGGACCAGTGGCCGACGAGGTTGGAGTTAGCGATGAGGACGCGCGGTGCGTCGGGGTGAGTCTTGAAGATGCCGACGGGGCGACCCGATTGGATCAGGAGCGACTCGTCGTTCTCAAGGGACTCGAGGGAGCGGATGATGGCGTGGAAAGAGGGCCAATCGCGAGCGGCTTTGCCGGTGCCGCCGTAGACGACGAGATCATCGGGGCGCTCGGCGACCTCGGGGTCGAGGTTATTGCAGAGCATGCGGAGGGCGGCTTCCTGCTGCCAGCCCTTGCAGGTGAGGGTAGTGCCACGGGGCGCGCGGATGGTGGTTGCGACGCTCATAGAGGACCTCCAATGAAGATGAGATCACGAAACTGCCACAACCCGGATTATTTTGGCTTGGCCTTACGTTTGGGGCTTAGCAATTGATAGCTTCCTTTGATCAGCTCGTCGACCTCTTCCCAGTCTACTTGCGGGGTGTCGAGGCGGAGGCCGACCCAGCCGCGGTGACCGATATAGGCGGGCATGTAGAAGCGGGATGGATCGGAGCGGATGAGGGCCTCGTTGTCGCCGGGCAGGACCTTGCAGTTGACGGCGACAATGCCGTCGCCGTGGTGGTTGTTCAGGAAATAAGTGAACGTTCGTTTGCGCACGGTGAAGGACGCGTGATCGCCTGATAGTGTGCGCTCAGCGTCGGGGAGCTTCTCACAAATCGCGGTGACGCGGGTGAGCCGGCGATCCTCTGTCGCTTTAGCCATGCAGTCGAGCTTAGCAAACGCCTCCGTCAGTGGTTGTGAGTGTGGCGGTGGATACTTTGGCGGGCGAGCCAGTCAGCCAGGAACAGGATGGCGGGGGTGGCGGCCACGACCATGACGATGTCGGCGCGGATGCGAATGAGGATCATGAAGCCGATGAGCGAGCTGAGCGAGATGACGGCGCCGGTAAGTTCGAACTTCCAGGCGATGAGGGCTCCGGCGCAGGTGAGGGTGAGGAGCGCGATGCCGGCCCATTCGATGGCGTGGGTGGGCGGCCCGGAGTGGGGTGAGGTGAATTCGCCGATGATCATGAGGGAGTACATGCAGGCGAGGCCGAGGGCGGAAAGGCGGGCGGCCCAGCGCAGTATGGATAGCAGAGTTTCAGACATTATAATCTCCAATCCGCTCTGAGCATAACGCATTTCCGCGATGGCGGCGAGGTTACTTCACGGGACGGTCGGGTTTGAGGTAGGGGGCGAGAAAGCGGTAGATCTCGGCGCGGGAGTCGCGGGCGAGTTTGGTGTCGAGGCGGTTGAAGGTATGGCCGCCGGGCGCGTCCTGATAGATCTTGAATTCGAACTTCTTGCCGGCCGCCTTGAGTGAATCGACGAGGTGTTCGACCTCGAGTACGTTGACGTCCTCATCGTTGGTGTTGGTGTGGATGAGCAGGGGAGTTTGCAGTTTGGCGACGTGGTTGACGGGAGAGCGTTTGCGGTATTCGGCGATGTCTTCGCGCACGGTTTTCCCGATGTGGTAGGGCGCGGAGTAGAGGGCGCGGTAGCTCTCGGTCTGGTAGCCCATGCGGGCCACCAGGTCGCTGACGGGGACTCCGGCGTAGGCGACGGCGAAGGACTGCGGATGGTCGAAGATGTTCATCAGGGTGATGAGGCCGCCGTGGCTCCAGCCGATGATGCCGACGCGCTTGGGGTCGAGGAAGGGGTAGGTTTCGAGGATCCATTCGCGGCCGGCGTAGACGTCGTCGATTTCGCGGCCGCCGTAGTCGATGGCCTCGTAGTACTGGCGTCCATAGCCGGTGCTGCCGCGGTAGTCAGTGGAGACGACGGTGTAGCCCTGGTCGATCAATTCACGGACGATATGGGCGCTGGCGCTGGTGAAGTTGGCGTGGACGCCGCCGTGGACGAGGACGATGAGCGGTTGTTTTTTGGAACGGTCGAGGTTTTTGGGGATGAAGGTATAGGCGTGAACGATGAGGGGGTTGGTAGCGCCGGGGGCAGCGGTATTGCGGATCTTGGCGAGTGGGAGGCCGGCGTACTCGACCTTGTCGACGATGGCGACGTCCTGAAGTTTCAGGAGCCAGGCGACGTCGTCGATAGCTTTGAGGGAGACGTCGGCGGGCGACTCAGAAGCGGCGGGGGCGGCGGCGGGCGGCGCAGTGGGGGCCGGAGTTTGAGCTAGAGCGGCGCCAGCGGCGGCGAGCGCTGTGAAAAGGAGAGTGACCCGCGGCATAGATTACAGCGGAAGGGCGGACCGCACGAACGGAAAGGCAGCGATGGCGAATTCGGCAGCGACCTTGTTGGCGCCGGCATCGTTGCCGTTGAGGACGGGAACGACGATGCGGACGAGAGCGGTGTCGGTGCGGTTGTAGCGCATGGAGTCGAGAACGACGAAGACTTTGGCGCGGTATTCGCTGGCGACCACGCGGTCACGCGACTGATACCAGTAGAGGACGACGCTGCGGTTGCCGCCCTTGCTGACGACGTAGCGGTTGACCTCGATTTCGCCGGTGTTGGGGACGTTGAGCTTGACGGTGCCGGTGACGGACTCATCCTGGACCCACCCGGCGCCGGGCAGACAATTCTTGGGGGAGTGGGGGGCCTTGCCGGTGCGCTGGGAGCGGAAGGCAGCGATGAAGAGGCTGGCTGGGACCTGGTCGCCGGATCTGCCGTAGGTACGGGAGAGGAGATCGTCGGCCTGGAGAACGGCGCGGGTATCCTCGTCGACATAGCCTTCCTGGAGCATGTTCCACCGTTCGATGACGGTTGTGAAGGCAGCCAGCGGCGGAGCGGTGGGTTTGAACTCAGGCCGCGAGATGGCGTAGAGGACGACCGCCTGCAGGGCGAGGGCCAGCGTCACCAGACGCACGGGCATACTATTCAGAAATTTCAGACTTGATTTTTCGGCCATGAACACGTCCGTAGATGAAGTTAATAGTCTGGTGCGTGGCGATCATGAGGATCATCGCGACGATGAAAATCAGCCAGCCTTCGAGGCTGTGGAAGAAACCCTGAGCCAGATCGGTCCGGATCTCGCTGAGGATGCCGGTAATGGTGACGCGGCCGGCGTTGGCGATGATGGCGATGGGGATGGCGGACAGGAACAAGGCCCAGCGCATCCACGGTTTAGAGTCGAAAAAGTAGGCGTACACCAGGGACAGAAACGAGAGCGAGAGCAGGGACCGGATGCCGCTGCAAGCCTCGACGACGGACAGCTTCTGGCTGGCGAGTTCGAGCACGTTCCCTTCGCGAAACACCGGAATGTCGAGGAGGTTGAGGACAAACTCGGCGACGCGGCTGGCGAAGAGTTGAAGCGGGAAGGTGATCATGGTGTAGATGATCCGCGGGATGGGGATCATGAAGATCAGCAGGCTGAGGGGAAACGCCAAGATTTTGACAATCTGATTCCCGCAGGTAACGAGCAAAACGCCGACCAGCGTGAACAGGAGGGCACTGCGTTGGAGGAAGAGTTCAGCGCCGACGGTGCCGAGGGAAAGTTGGAGGGCACCCCAGACGATCAAGGCCAGACCCCAGTAATTGGGGATACGTGGTGCGGCGGAGAGTTCATCGCGGCGCTGCCAGGCGATATATCCGGCTACTACGGGGACGAAGATTCCGTGGCCCATGTCCTCGTCGGTCATCCACTGGTTGATCAGGTTCCGAAGGACAGGGACATAACAGACGATGATGAGAATCGCAAACCAGGCGATGGGCACCCAGGAGATGGCACTGCCGGGGTTGGCGCGCGGCGCGGGTTGTTCAGAAATGCGGTCGGCTACCGTGGCCATGTTTTCTTGTATCTTCAGTTAAGCATAGGTTTGGACAGCTAACAACCGCGCCGCCGCTGGCGGATGACATTCGTGGATTACCGGCCGGGCTGGCGGGCTGGTGGATTGGGGCCGAGTGGATTGGTGGCGGTGGGGTTTTGACCACCTTGCGGTGTGCGCTGCTTCATGAAGGGATCGTCTTTGATGTCGTAGACGAACTCCCACTCCTGGTACTTCTGGTGTTCCTTATAAATTTTGATGGTCGGACCTTTGAAGGTGCTGGCAAAACCAGCGATGCCGCCTTGAAGGCCCGCGTTGTTGAAGGCGCTGCCGGTGCCGGCGGGTGGATTGCGAGGGTTGCGGATAAGGTCGTTGATCATTTTGACGGCGTCCTGATTGGGTTGTCCGATTCCGCCGCCGGTGTTATTGAAGCCACCCTGCTGCTGGCCGGGAAAGCCGCCCTGCTGTTGGCCCGGGAAGCCACCCTGCTGTTGGCCCGGGAAGCCACCCTGCTGGGGGAGGCCGGGCTGGTTAAACCCTGACTGTCCCTGAGTGGCGGTGGGGTTCCGCGAGGAGTCCTGGGGGTAGCCGGGCTGGCCCGGATAGATGGGTTGGCCGGTGTAGCCGAGGGTGCCGAGCGCGGGGTAGCCGGGTTGGCCGGGATAGATGGGAAGGTTGTTCTGGGTGCTGCCGGCGGCGGGATACCCGGCCTGTCCGGGATAGATGGGCTGACCGGTATAGCCAGAGGTTCCCGGTTGGGGATAGCCGGGCTGGCCTGGAAAGATGGGTTGACCGGTGGGCAGCATGGATGCCGGGTAGCCGGTTTGTCCTGGGAGGATGGGCTGGCCGGTGTAGCCGGGCGTACCGGGTTGGGGGTAGCCGGGCTGACCTGGATAGATGGGCTGGGGACCTTGGACGTTCATGGCTTGTCCGACGGGGTTTTGGCCTGGTAGAGCGCCGGGCTGGTTTGGGTCGCCGGGTGTTTGAACGCCGCCAGCTCCGGGGACGGGCGTGATGCGGTCGCTAGGGCGTCGGAGGACGGCTGCGTTAACGCCACCGTCGGTGGGGTCGGGAGTGCCTGTGGAGGGACCTCCCACCGTATTGCCGGGATTGGAGCCGAAGTTCTGGCCGCTCTGGTTGGGGATGGGCTTACCGTCTTTGTCCTTGGCATCGGTCATGCCGGGGTTCTTCTGATTGAGCGAGTCTGTGAGGACGCCGCCGGGGCCGGCGTGGATGATGCGCCATTCGTCCTTACCGGTCATGGGATCGATGTAGCGGCGGCGGAGGTAACGAACGTTGTTGGTGCTTTCGAGGTCTTCGATTTTGGCGGGGAGGCGGTTGTTCTTGCGGTAGAAGAGCGCGACGGCGCGTTTATACTGCTCGCCCCGTTCAATGAGCATTTCTTCGCGATTGCGTGCCGTTTCGAAAGCGGTACGGGGCAGTTGCATCAGCAGGCCGATGGCGATGCCGGCCGCCAGCATGAAGACCAGCAGCATAGCGAAACCGGACTCGGAGTTGGAGCGGCGGCTCACGTGTTGGCCATCTCTTCGATGAGCGGGAGAGTCTGCTGATTCTTGAACTGAGTATCCTCGACGACGGCCGAGTTTACGCCGATGCGGATGATCTTATAGCGATTCTTGATAGTGTCGCCTTCGCCGGCGACGTAGATGTCCTCACCCTCGAGGAAGAAGGCGCGTTTGGGCCCGGTCCGCTGGGCATTGGTGTAGCCGTAGAACTTGAGCGGGATAGCGGGCGGCGGCGGGGGAGGCGCGGGCGGGGGAGGAGGCACGGGTTTGGTGGGGCCGGTGGTCAAGGCAGTCTGAATGCCGGGGTGAATGGGCGCGACCTTGGCGATCTGGACGGTGGGCGGGGGGTCCTTTGAGAGGTCGAAGAGATTGCGCGAGCCGCCGTCGCTTTTCGCGTTGCGGACTTTGGCGAGCATGTCGAGGTGCAGGGTGGGATCGATTTTGGCGGTATCGATGGGTTCCTTCGGCTTGAGCGTGGGCCGGAATTCCTGTACTGACATTCCACGGGAACCGGACGTGTTGCGGATGCGAGCGCGTGCCGCGAGCCGGGCTTGTCCGGGCGGGAGGGCCTGCGGCATCGGCTGGGTGACAGCGGTGGTGGTGGGGCGGGGAGCGGGAGTGGGGGTGGCGGCCGGACCGCTGTCGCGGTTGAGAAGCCAGACGGCCACGAGGATGACCAGCAGTACACCGAGGCCTATCATCTTCTTCGGCTCAGCGCCGAGTTTCAGTTCCGGTTTTAAGACTGCGCGTTTCACAGGCCGTTCCCCTCGTCGCGGACAAACGCGTTCATTTTGATGTTGACGTTCAATTTGCCTTTGCCCTGCTGGGGCGTGGCTCCCAGGCTCTCGATGATCAATAAGCGCTTTGAGCGGTCGATGCGGTTGATGAAGTCGATCAGGTTGGTGTACGTGCCCTCGTAGTTGCCGTTGATCGACATCATCTTCAGGGTGTCGCTGCCTTCCACATCCTCAACCTGGAAGGAATGTTCCTTGGGGGTGATCTTGGTTTGGGCGGCGGCCTGGCTCAGTTCGTCGACGATGGTGGAGGAAGCCACGCGGGCGTTCATGAAGTAGGCGTCGAGGAACTGCGTGCCCTCGCCGCGGCCGCGCTCGATGGTGCCGGCGTGAGCGCGCGTCTGGCGCAGCAGCAGATTGCGCTGGAGCACCTGGGCGCGGAGGTCAGTGATCTGCTGTTCGAGATCCTTGGGGGAACCGCCCGGGGGATAGAGCCAGAAGTAGGCGGCAACCAGGTTGCAGACCACGAGCAGGGCGAGCGCCCACTGGGCGTAGCCCTTGGCGTCCTTGGGCAACTGGAGGTTAAAGTTTTTGAGCATAGCTCACACTCACGCGATAGCGCCAGAGCGGTTCATTGTCCGAGGGCGGTTGAAAGGTAGTCGTGGAGTTGGCGCCGAACTGGGGAGCCGCTTCGAGCTTATGCAGGAACTGCACGACGGGTTCAGGACTGGTGGCTCCGACGATCATGTCGAGCGTGACCTGGTTGTCTTTGTCGATCTGCGGGAGGCGGATGGAGATGAGGCGGACGTTGTAGGGCATCACCTTCTCGAGATCGGAGAAAATGCGGGTCCAGCTAATTCCCTTGCGGGCGATCAGGGTGTTGAGCAGGAGGCTGCGTTCAAGGACTTCGGCATTTTCAGGACGGCGGAGGGTGCCGTCGAACTTCGCTTGTTCGGCGTTGAGGGTTTTGAGCTGGGTGGTGAGCTTCTGGACGGTAGCACGGTCGGATTCAGCGCGGCCGCGTCCGGTGATGATGGAGGCCAGCAGAACGATGAGCAGGACCGAGAGCGCGGCGCAGGCAGCCATGGCGGCGACCATAAACGGCCGGTCGCGACGGAAAGGATCGCTGGCGAGATTAACGGGAATGCGCATTAATTGGAGCCTCCCTGCAGGTAGCCGAGCAGTCCGGCATTGTATTCGCCGAGCGTGCCGAAGCGTGAGGTAAGCGGCTCGACGGGCAGGTTCAGTTCGCGGCTGAGGTCGGGGGCGGCGGTGGGATGTCCGATGAGGTAAAGGCGTTCGGGCTTACGGACCATCTCGTCCTCGACGTAGGCGATGGTGGGGTGGAGGATGGCGATCACTTCTTCGAGGTCCACCGAGGCCAATTCGACGGTCCTGGCCATGCGCAGTTTCAGGCCGTCCTGCACCATGACGCACATGACGCGGCCGGAGAGCTTAATGAGCAGGGAAACGCCGGCGACGGGAGCGAGGTTGATGGCGGCCAGAGCTGAAGTGGTGACCAGGCCGGGCTGGAAGCCGGCGGCGCGGAAGGGGGCTTCGTAGCGGGCCACAATTTCCAGGGACATGAGAGCGGTGACGACGTCGACGCGCTTTTCGGCGGGCTGGATGTGATAGCTGACGACGGCAGAGTCGATGTCGAAGGGCACGGTTTTGCGGAGACGGAACTTGATGAGCGAGAGTTGCTCGTCGGCGTTGGTGGGGAACTGGTCGAAGTCGAGCACCTGGACGCGGGACGAGAAGTCGGGCAGGATGAGCGCCGCGGGTCGCCGTTTGCTCTTGGAGCCGGGCACCAGGGCGTTGATGTGCGAGGAGAATAGCTCGGGTCGCGCGATGTTGTCGCGCGAAGGCGTGACGGCGAGGACGCCATCTTCAAACGGACGCCATTGGAGGTTGCCGCCCTGCGCCCATGCGATGCCGGCTTCAGAAATCTCGAAGGCGTAGGCCGGCGGCGGATCTTCGAGCAGTCGTGTGAGGAAATTGCTCATTCGATGAAGGTGACCTTATTGATTTCCTTGAGCGTGGTGATGCCGAACTTCACCTTCTCGACTGCGCTTTCGCGCAGGAATGTCATGCCGTCTTCACGCGCGGCACGCTTGATTTCGCTGGCCGGGCGCTTGTCCAGAATCAACTCGCGGATCTTCTCGCTGAGGTCGAGCAGTTCGTGAATGGCGGTTCGACCGCGGAAGCCGGTGCCTCCACATTCAAAGCAGCCCTTGCCCTCGTAGAAGTCGGCGCCGCTCCACTCGTTCATAGGGAGTCCGCTTTCCTCGATGTAGGAGTCAGGGTACTTCACGATGTGTTTGCAATGCGGACAAATGATTCGAACGAGGCGCTGGGCCAGGATGCAATTGAGGGCGCTGACGAAGTTGTAGGCTTCGACGCCCATATTCAGGAATCGGCCGAGAACGTCGAGGACGTTATTGGCGTGGACGGTGGTGAAAACGAGGTGGCCGGTGAGGGCGGCGTTGATGGCGATTTGCGCGGTTTCCTGGTCACGGATTTCGCCGACCATGATTTTGTCTGGATCATGGCGGAGGATGGAACGCAGTCCGCGGGCGAAGGTGAGGCCCTTTTTCTCGTTGACGGGAATCTGAGTGATTCCCTTGATCTGATATTCCACCGGGTCTTCGATGGTGATGATTTTGTCTTCGTCGGTCTTGATTTCGCTGAGGGCGGCGTAGAGGGTAGTGGTCTTACCGGACCCGGTAGGTCCGGTTACGAGCACCATGCCGTAGGGCTCCTTGATATAGCGGCGGAACTTAACGAGGTCGGCGTCGCCGAACCCGACCACTTCGAGCGACAGTTTGGCGAACTTCTCGCTCATCGACTCTTTGTCGAGGACGCGGAGCACGGCGTCTTCGCCGTGGACGGTGGGCATGATGGAGACGCGGAAATCGATAAGGCGGCCCTTGTAGCGGACGCGGAAACGGCCGTCCTGGGGGACGCGGCGTTCGGCGATGTCCAACTCGCTCATAACCTTGATGCGGCTGATGATGGTGGAATGCCAGTCCTTGGCGATGGGCGGCATGGCGTAGTGGAGCACGCCGTCAATGCGGTACTTGATGGCGACTTCCTGGTCGCGGGTTTCGATGTGTATGTCCGAAGCGCGGCGCTCGAGGGCGTTGAAGATGGTGGTGTCGACGAGTTTGATGACGGGCGCGATGTCGGAGTCGGCGGCGGTCAGTTTGTCGATGGACAGCGTTTCGTCTGAGTTCTCTTCGTCGCCGACGACGTCGAGCGCAAAGCCTTCGGTGACTTCCTCAAGGACGCGCTGGGACTGCTCGGTCTTTTTGAGCAGGTCGGAGATCTGCGAAAGAGTGGCAACTTTGACCTTGAGCTTCTTGTTGAGAAGGATGGAGAGCTCATCGATCAGGTTAAGGTTTCGCGGGTCGGCGAGCGCGATGTCCATGCTGCCGTTCTGTGCTTGTATGGGCACAAAGTTATAGCGAAACATGAGGTCCACCGGGATGGAGTGGAACAGGTCATGATCGATGCGCGTTTCCCGCAGGTCGACGAACTCGGCGCGATAGCGTGCGGCCATCTTGCGCGACTGGTCGATTTCGGCGTTCGGATCGGCGAGCCGGATCTTTTCGGTTGCCATGGATTACCCTCCTCCTGGTGGGCGGCCTGCGGTGTCCGCCAGACTGAAGATCGGCAAATACAGCGCAATCAATACGAAAGCGACGAAGATTCCCATGAAGATCATGATGGCTGGCTCGATCAGCGCCAGGGCGGCGGTCATACGAGTGTTGACGTCATCTTCGTAGAACTCGGCGACGCTATTGAGCATTTGCGGCAGGGCTCCGGTGGATTCGCCGACCTCGATCATGTCGATGGAAAGACTGGGGAAAATCTTAGTAGACTCAAGCGAACTGGAGAGGGACTGGCCCTCGCGGACGCTACGGCGTGCCTTATCGAGGGTCCGCTTAAGGAGTAAGACGCCGAGCGAGTCGGACGCGGTTTCGATGGCCTGTAGGAGCGGGATGCCGCCGACGAGAAGCGTGGAGAGAACGCGAGAGAACTGCGCCACCTGGTACTTGATCCAAATTTCGCCGAAGACGGGGACGCGGAGTTTCAGACGGTCGAGCAGTTCATTGCCGGCCTCGGTCTTGGCGTAAAAGCGCAGTCCTACGATGATGGCGATGAGGGTCCCGAAGCCCATCAAGACGTAATTGCGGGCGGTGGTGCCGACGGCGATGAGGATTTGCGTCATCACCGGGAGGCTCGCCTGCATGCTGGTGTAGAGCTGGGCGAAGTTCGGGACAACGTAGGTGATGAGGAAGACGATAAGGCAGACCACCAGAAAGATAAGGATGGTGGGATACAGCAGGGACAGCAGGATTTTCTTACGGACGGCGAGAGCAAGTTTCTGATAGACGATGAAGCGGTCGAGCACTTCGCCGAGGGCGCCCGATTTCTCACCTGCCATGATTGAGGTGGTGTAGATGGGCGGGAAGATGCCGCGGTTGGAGAAGGCGTCGGAGAGCAGGGAGCCGTTGCGGACGTCGTCGCGGACCGCCTGAATGTGGCGCCCGAGCTTTGGATCTGTAAGTCGATCAGCCAGCAGGTCTAATGCTTTCAGGATCGGCAGTCCGGCACGGATCAGCGTCACGAATTGCTGGTTAAAGATGAGGAACTTCTCGACGTTGAGTTTTTGCTTCTTGCCGGTGGAAAGACCGGCGATGCCGCCTTCTGAGCGCGCCTTCACCGAATAGATCAGGAAGCCTTGCTGGGTGTAGCGGTCACGAAGCTCACGCTCGGAGCCGGCTATGGCGACCTGCTGATGAATTTCGCCGCGGGCGTCGGCGTATTTGAGCGTCCACTCGGGCATTCAGCGCTGCGCCTCCTCGGAAGTGTCGACCACCTGAACTCCGGCGGGCGCTTTGAACTGAAACAGCGAGTCAGGGAGTTTGGGGTTCATCTTTTCGTTGCTGAAAGTGAACTCGAGCGTCGTGGAGTCCTGGCTTGTCACGATGAGCCGCTCAATGCGGCTGTCGGGCGTGATGAGGAACGCGACTTCACGATAAGGGAGTTTGTCGCTCTTAGGCGTCGCCGTAATCAAAGTCTTGCCGTTATCGGGCTTTGCGGTGTAGTTCTTGAAGTCTTTATCGAAGTCGAGACGGCCGAGCAGGAAGGCCATAGGGGCCCGCATATCCTCGGTTTCCTTCAGCTTCATTTTCTCGGCGCGGTTGGTGTCAGGCGAGTAGTAGTAGACGTTCTTGCCGTCGGAGACGAACAGCTTGCCTTTGGGGGTGCCGTAATCCCAGCGCATGCGTCCGGGCTTACGGAGGTAGAGGTCGCCAGACTCGGTGCGGCGGCGTCCCTGCTGGACCATGGTTTCAGAGAAACCGATCTGAAGGGTCTTGGCGGAGTTGTAGTGAGATTCTATGTCCTTTAATTGCTTGGACATATCAGCACATATCGCCGGACATAGTGAAAGAGCGAGGAAAACCCACGCAAGGCGGACCGTCACAATAGAGATGACGATCCGCCTGCAGGAATCGTGCAACCTTCCGACCGATGTCCGCAAGCTGTTGATAAAACTAGGGAGATCCCCAGGGTCATGGACGCGCAGATGTAACTTATAATCCGAACAGTACCAGATTGAGACTCGGTCTATCTGTCGTTTCCGTTTAAGAGGCACCAATACGCTAGGTCAAAAGTTTCGCCTAACTGAATCGACGCTTTCCATCGAGGTGAAAGATGGCCAAAGGCTGCCGCTCACCATACCTGAGGATGCCATCGTTACCGTATTGAACCAGGCGGACGGTTCGAAGTTCGCCGAGGTTTCGTGGGACGGGCACAAGACTAACGTGTTTGTTGTGGATCTTCAGGAGAAGGCGCAGCTATTGGAACGGTAGGCTCGCCGATTACGGCATTGCCAGATCCGCGCTGAGTTTGTCTCTTTCAAAGGACCCACAAAGGCAACTCATCAACTGTATCTGCGGTCACTTTGCTGACGGGCGAAGCCTCCGCTTTGGGAACTGCATGGAAACATGGCGCGACTGCAACGGCGCTGTGCAGGTTGTCACCAAGCTCTTCGGAGGAACCTGCATTCATGTTCGAGGCTTACCACGGCGTCACGAGCGCCCAACACCAGACCAATTTTGACCGGCTGTCGTCACACGGATACCGGATGATTTCTTTGAGCGTGTACGGCGACCCGGGGGACGCACGGTACGCGGCGGTGTGGGTGCAGCGGGCGGGCGCGGCGTTTGCGGCGGTGCACGGCGTGGACGCGAACGGGTACCAGGCGGCGTTCAACACATGGACGGCGAGGGGCTACGTTCCTGTGATCGTGTCGGCCACAGGTGGGGCGAACAACGCAGTTTTCGCGGCCGTGTTTGAGCAGGGAATCAGCGGCAACTGGCTGGCGCGTCATGGGATGACTTCGGGACCCGAGGCCAACGCCGGGACTTTCGAGCACCAGAACAAAGTTGCGCACGATTCAAAGCTGGTGATCCGGTCGGTGGCGATCTACGGGACGGCTGCGGATCGACGGTATGCCGCGGTATGGCACGCGAATCCGGGTTACACGAAGTGGCATGCGCACCCGTCTGATACAGGGGTGAGCTATCAGACTGTGTTCAACGCGGAGACGTCGCTGCCCGGTTACAGGCCGGCCTACGTGGCGGTGTCGGGCGACCAGATGTACTGTTCGGTGTTCAAAGACGATGTTGTCGGCGAATGGGTGGCGAGGCACGGGCTGACGGCGGCGGACTATCAGACGGTTTTTGATCAGCAGAACGCTGCCGGACTGTATCCGATTTGCGTGCAAGGCGGGGGTGCGGGCAGCGATACACGGTATGCAGCGATCTTTGCCAAGCGAGACATTCCGATGTCGCGTGCCTGGAACGTTACGGGAGCGGCGGTTCCGACGCTAGCGGGCTTTGATCATGCGATGCAGAGTTTCATGCAGGCAAACGCGGTCCGTGCGGCGCAGTTGACGGTGGCCAAGAACGGCGTGGTGAAACTGGCGCGAGGTTATACATGGGCGGAGCCTGGGTTCAAGATCACGCAGACGTCGGACCGGTTTTTGCTGGCAAGTTGCAGCAAGATGTTTTTGGAAGCGGCGGTGCAGTCGTTGTACGATGCGAAGCCGGCGAAGTTGACGCCGCAGACGAAGGTCTATCCGGCGCTCGGCTTCAGCCACCCGCTGGACGCCCAGAGCGACACCATCACGATCCAGCAGTTGCTCGATCACACGGGCGGTTACGACGATACGGGCACGGGGTCGAACTTCGATCCCACCTACTCGATGCGGACCATCGCCAACGCGCTGCATCCGGGCACACGGGTGAACAAGCTGGATGTCTGCAAGTATATGTACGCGCGGATGCTGGACTTTGCACCGGGAACTAATAACAAATACTCGAATTTCGGCTACCTGCTGGCGAGCGCGCTGGTTGAGAAGGTTACGGGTAAAGAATTCTTCGACTACTTGAAGACGCAGTTGTTGCAGCCCGAGGGGATGGCGGAGGTGAAGATCTGGCCGACGGTGGCTACGCCGCGGGCGTCGGACGAAGTGGTTCACGAGGATCAGGGGTTGGGGCAGAGCGCGGTGGATGTAGCGTCCAATCTGCTGGTCGCGGCGGTATATGGCGGGGACGGAGAGATCAAGGAAGTGGGGGAGGCGTGCTGCGGGCTGGCGGCGTCGGCGACGGCGCTGACGAAGTTCATACACAAGCATGCGGTGTGGGGGAACGGTCCCAGGCTTGGGAACGGGACGTTTGGATGGTCGGCACGGAGTGGCAGTACGCCGGGGACGTCGACGGTGGCGGGGTCGCGCGGGGATGGAATCGACTTCGCGTACACGATCAATACGCGTGACTGGCCGCCGCAGACGGCGCAGACACTGGATGATTTGTGGACGGCGATCATGCATCTGCTGGACACGACGCCGATGTCGTAGGGGACGAGGTGGGGAGGGTGTCTGGCGGGCCCTGGGTTAGGCGTGGAGCCGGAACACGCCACGAAGCCGCGGAACATTCTGGCGACTCTTCATGCTGCTCCCACCGTGGGCCACATGGACATGCCGGGGTTTCGATTGCATCGGCTCAAGGGACAGATGTTTGGCACTTAGGCAGTTACGGTAAGCGCCAACTGGCGAGTGACTTTTCGATTTGACGAAGGAGCGGAGGACGTTGATTATGTCGACTACCACAATCCATGACCATGAAGAATCCGCCGCCTCCCGGCGTAGTCGTCCTGCATGAATGCATTGAGCCTTTGGCACTGACGATCACTGACGCCGCCAAAGCCTTGGGCGTGACGCGCAACACACTTTCCGAACTCGTAAACGGTAAGCGCGGCATATCTCCGGAGATGGCTGTCAGGCTGACCAAGGTTTTTGGTGGCACAGAGCAAGGCTGGCTGGTGCAACAAGCCCAGTACGATCTTGCTCACGTCCGGCGTGACCGGCTGAAGCTCAAGCGCCTGGCATATGCATAACTCTGCTCGATCAGTTACCTCCGGCATAGTCGATGCACCGGTGTATGCGCGCGTCGCGCTGCGGATGGATGGTCTGATTCAGCGGGTCGTTTTTGAGCGAAAGGCTCGCGGGCTCATGCCGAACTCGCTTTTGAAGGCGCGGTTGAAATTCGAGATGTCGGCGAAGCCGCAGTCGAGCGCGATGTCGAGGATCCTCGTTGGCGGGGCTGCCTGATCCGCCAACTTTGCTGCTGCGTGTCGAAGGCGGGTTCGAAGGACGTACTGGTGGGGAGTGAGGCCGGTAAGGCTTTCGAAAGTCCGCAGGAAATGGTACGGACTCAGGCCGGCTTCCTGGGCGAGCGTTGCGAGAGGCAGGCCGGTGTGCGACTCGTGCTCGATGAGGCGGATGGCGCGGGTGACGCGAGCCTCGGCGGACAGCGGCACGGGTTCAGGCTGGCCGGCCGTCGAGTTCGCGACCACTGCCACTGCCAATTCGAGGCTGAGGTCTTCCCAACCTGTCGATTGTTCGCCGAGTGCAGCGGATGATCGCGCAACTACAGCCGATAGCGTGCGCATTGGGGCCAGGCGAAGCGTTTGGAACTGGCGCGTACCGCCGTTAACGCCGGCGAAAAAGTCAGGGTGGTAGGAGAACGACAGGCAGCGGTCACCGGTGCCGTGCTCATGGCCGCATTCGAAGCACTGCCCTGGATTGCCGAGCATGATCGATCCAGGCGTCATCAATTCGCGCCGGCCTGCCGAACTGTACTGGAAACTGCCGGCCAGTACAATGGCGACGTTGACGTTGGCGTGCTGCTCGACGAACGGACGGTCGCGCGGACCGGACGTACAGACGATCTCAGTGACCTGCCACCCGTCTCCCCGGGCGATCACTTTGGATCCGGGATTCGCAGGAAGGCCTTGGCTGGTCCGGTCGCCAACGGCCTGCGAAACTGTCGCAATTTTTGCCAAGAACTCGTCCCTCGTACTGACCTATAAAGTTGATAGCACGACCTGAGATGGAGATTCTAAGAGGGACTAATGAAAAAAGACAACTTATTAAGTGAACTGTTGGCGACCTTGCTGAAAGGCGAAGGCGCGCATGCGGATTTCGCGACTGCTGTTAAGGACATGCCGGCCGACGCCCGGGGAAAACGGCCGGACGGTGCCGAGCATACGCCGTGGCAACTGCTTGAGCACTTGCGGATTGCGCAGTGGGACATCCTGGAGTACACGCGGGACGCCAAGCATGTGTCGCCTGATTTTCCGGCGGGATACTGGCCCACGACGGATGCACCGGCGGATGGCGCTGCCTGGGACAGAAGCGTTGCGTCGTTTCAGAAAGATCTGGCGGCGATGATTGCGCTGGTGTCGGACGAGTCTACGGACTTGCTGGCGCCGATCCCGCACGCCGACGGAAAAACTGTCCTGCGTGAGGCCCTGCTGCTGGCGGATCATAACGCCTATCATCTGGGCCAACTTGTTTTGGTGCGCCGGCTACTCGGAACCTGGAAGTAGTTCCGCGAGACGCCGTTCCACCCGGCGATAGCTGTTACAATTCTCTTCCGTGAGAACACGAATCCTAGCGATTACGCTCGCTGCCGCATTCGTGCTGGCTGCGGAGGCGATTGACCAGAAGGCCGTGGAGTATGGCAAGCCGGACGGTCATGCGCTGCTGCTCGATTTGCACGTGCCGGACGGCCCGGGTCCTTTCCCGGCGGCGGTGCTGGTGCATGGGGGAGGGTTTGACGAAGGCAGCCGGAGCACGAATGTGCGGCCGCTTTTCAACGTTCTCACCAACGCGGGCATCGCGTGGTTCAGCATTGACTACCGGTTGGCGCCGCTGGCGAAACTGCCGGAGGCGAGCGCTGATGTAGACGCGGCGATTGCGTGGGTGAGGGCGAATGCGAAGACTTATCACGTTGACGCCGGGAGGATCGCGTTGATTGGCGAGTCGGCCGGAGGGCTGCTGGTGAACTATGCGGGGACGCACCAGACAGCGAAGAACAAGGTAGCGGTGGTGGTGGACTTCTACGGTCCGGTGGACTACGGGCAGATGGCGCTGGAGCGCAAGGATCACCCAGAGCGATTCAACATGACGAGCATCAACCGTCACGCGGCGAACGGGGGAGGAATCCACTTTTTTGGTGCCGAGCAATTGGACGCTGCCGGGCTGGCCAAGTTGAGGTCGGTGGCACCGCTGTACGCGGTGAGCAAAGGCATGCCGCCGTTCCTGTGTATTCACGGGACCAAGGATGACCAGGTGCCATTTACGCAGACGACGGAGATGTGCGAGGCGATGAAGCGGGTGGGCGCGAGATGCGAAATCATCACGATTGACGGCGGTGGCCACGGCATGGGTGGATGGAAAGCCCCTGAGTTGCAGCATTGGAAGCCGGAGATGGTGGACTGGCTGAGAACGACGTTGAAGATGAAGTAGACTCTGCTCCAGGAGGTAGTGATGCAACTTCCGAAAACCTTCCTGGTTGCAGTGATGGTTGGTGCGCTTGCAGCGAGCGCGCAGGACACTCCCCCGACACACGCTCCCGACGTTCCGTACGTCCCGACGACGGACGCGGCGGTAGCGGAGATGTTGAAACTGGCAGCGGTGAAGAAGAGCGATATTGTTTACGATCTCGGCTGCGGGGACGGCCGCATTGTGATTGCCGCGGCCAAAACATACGGTGCGCGCGGCGTGGGGATCGACATCAATCCTGTTCGGATCACAGAAGCCAAGGAAAACGCGAAGAAGGCGGGAGTCGAGCACCTGGTTCGCTTTGAGGAGAACGATCTTTTCAATGCGGACATACATGAAGCGAGCGTGGTGACGCTGTTTCTGTTGAGCAGTGTGAATTTGAGGCTGAGGCCGAAGCTACTGCGCGATTTGAAACCGGGGACGCGGGTGGTGTCGAACACATTTGAGATGGGTGACTGGAAGCCGCAAAAAGAGGTGCAGGTGAACAATCCTGATGAAGAGGAAACGTTTTTGAGCCACAGGCTGTTTCTGTGGACGGTACCGGCGAAGTGAGGGCGGTCCGCTGGTTGTTGATCGCGGCGATGGTGCTGCCGCTGGCCGCGCAGCAGCAGGTGATTGTGCTGAAGGCGGCGCGGGTGTTTGACGGCGAGAGCGTGCATGACGGATGGTGGGTGCGGGTGCGGGGCGAGCGAATTGAGGCGGCCGGCGCGAGTGTCGACACCACGGGCGCGCGGGTAATCGATCTGGGGTCGGCGACTCTGATGCCGGGAATGGTAGAGGGACACTCGCATGTCCTATTGCATCCGTACAACGAGGTTCCCTGGACCGATCAGGTATTGAAAGAGGGCGTTGCACTGCGGGCGGCGCGGGCGGTGAATCATCTGCGGGCGACGCTGCTGGCGGGGTTCACGACGGTCAGGGATTTAGGGACGGAAGGCGCCGGTTACGCGGATGTGGAGTTGAAGCAGGCGGTGAACGAGGGAATTATCAAGGGTCCGCGAATGCTGGTGTCGACGCGGGCGATTGTCGCCACCAATACTTATGCCCCGAAGGGATTTGCGGCCGAGTGGCACACGCCACAGGGCGCTGAGGAAGCGGATGGTGTGGATCATCTGATGGCTGTGGTGCGCGATCAGATTGGGCATGGCGCGGACTGGGTGAAGATGTATGGCGACTACCGGTGGGGTCCGAAGCCGGGGTCGCATCCGACGTTTTCGCTGGAAGAGATGAAGCTGGCGGTGGAGACGGCGAAGAGCGCGGGAATCCCAGTGGCGGTGCACGCGAGCACGCCGGAGGGAATGCGGCGGGCGACGCTGGCGGGTGTCGAGACGATTGAACATGGCGATGCGGGGACGGCCGAAGTTTTCAAGCTGATGGCGGAGCGCGGGGTGGCGCTGTGTCCGACGCTGGCGGCAGGCGATGCGATTACGCAGTACGGTGGCTGGAAGAAGGGGACGCAGCCGGATCCGCCGTCGATCAAGCGCAAGCGTGAGAGTTTCAAGCTGGCGCTGGCGGCGGGCGTAACGATATTGAGCGGCAGTGACATCGGCGTGTTCACGCACGGGGACAACGCGCGTGAGATCGAGATGATGGTGGATTACGGGATGGCGCCGGTGGAGGCTCTGAAGTCGGCGACATCGATTGCGGGTCGCGTGCTGCACATGGATATTGGGCAGGTGCGGCAGGGGATGCTGGCAGACCTGGTGGCGGTGGATGGGGATCCGACGCGTGATATTTCGGCAATCCGTAAGGTGAAGTTTGTGATGAAGGGCGGAGTAGTAGAGAAGGAATAGCGGCTACTGGGAGGCGGCGGTTTTGGCGAGGCGCGAAGTCCAGCCGAGGTCGACGTTGACGAGGGACCTGCCGGGAGAGTCGACGTTACAGCTGATGAGGAACTTTTGACCGTCGGCGGAGACGTCGTAGAAGTGTTCCGCTCCGCGCAATGGCTGAGCGGGCCGGCAAGCGGAGAACAGTGCGCGGGGAGCGCCGGCGCGGATGGTGTCGCCAATTTCGATTTCGACCGACATGATTCTGCCCTCGGGAGATGCGTAGAAAAGTTCTTTGCCGTCGCCTCTCCATGTGGGACTGTACCCGCCGTCGGCTGATACTCTTTGCTTGTCGTGTTGCTTGAAGGATGCGACGTAGATGTTTCTCACGCCAGCCTCATTAGATGTAAAAGCCACCGCCTTACCATTGCGCGTGATGTGCCCATCGTCGAGTACACCCTGCAATCCGTGAATCAGGAGATATGGCTTTCGATCTCCTACCAGAGGAAAGACGAAGATATCCGGCCGTATTGTGCCCAGCAGAAAATTACCATCCTCGGACATATCGGTAACGTCGGCGTCGACCTGAAAGAGCTGTTCTTCTGTCGACTCTCCGTTGGGGGTCATGCGCCAGATTGTGGCGGGCACGGTGCGGTCAGAGGCAAACACGATGCGCCTACCATCTGGTGACCATACAGGAAACCAGTCATTGGCGGGATTAGACGTCAGGCGAGTCATCAGTCCATTTGACAGATTGAGCAAGTAGATGTCGCGGTTGCCGGTCTCGTGTTCGGGTAAGGCGACGGCGGCCAGGCGACCGTCGGGAGAGATTCTTGGCTGCATGATCACGTCCGGGGATTCGGGCCCGATTAGTGACAGGTGGCGGCCCGAACGATCGAACCAGGTCAGTTGCGTGGAGACGATATCCGGGGCCTGATAGGCAAGTAAGCCTCCATCGACTGAAGCCGTGAAATAGGCTGAAGCGCTCGGCGTTTGTTGGCCGATGGGCGGGATATCCGGCACGGGTTCGGAATTGCCTTCAAGTTGAAATGTTTTTGGGTTAAGAATTTGAGAGAGGAGAGTCTTCTGGCGGGCAAACAAAATGCGGTTGGGTTGCACAAAAGTGGCGTTGGATTGGGCTGGGAACAGCCGGCGAGTCTCTTTGCTGTCGAGGGAACCGATCATGACAGAAGTGTTGCTGGCGACGGAACTTCGGGCGATGAAAAGGAAGTGCCGGCCATCTGGAAGAAACTGAGGCCAGCGATGGGAGTTTTCACCCTTCGAGGTAGCGAGCGTGGTGAGCGGTTGCGGGTCGCCACCGGCGGCAGACACGCGTTGCAGCGCGATGCGGTTGAAAGGCGAAAAGACGATGTCGCCTGAAGGTCCCCAGGTGGCGCCGAGATCGGCGGAAGCGGGGCATATGTTTTGGATGGTGCGATTGTCCAGGTTCAGCTTTTTCAGCTTGCCTTCGGCGAAAAACCCGACGAAGCGGCCGTCGGGTGACCAGAAAGGACCAGAAGCGTCTTCGGTGCCGTCGATGGGTTGAAGCGGACGCGAATCGAGAGGGCGGATCCAGAGACGTTCGCGACCGCCTTTGGCGGGAATGACGACGCAGGCGAGGTTGCGTCCGTTCGGTGAACTCGCACAGCCGCGCGGTGCGAAGAAATAGCCGTCGGGCGCGGCGACAGTGAAGCGTAGAGACGGAGCCGGTGCAGGCCGCCGGGCGAGCCAGACGGCGGCGATTGCGAGGGCGGAGATAAGCAAGAGTGAGGCGGCCGCGAGCCATTTGAAGTTGCCTGACTGAGCGGTGGTGATGGCACGCGGCGGGGAGAATTGCGGGCCGGCGTAGATTTCGAGCACTGCGCGGAGATCGGAGGCGGACTGCCAGCGGTCGGCGGGATTCTTTTCAAGACAGCGTTGGACGATGGCGTCGAGTGCGTGCGGCACTTCGGGACGGAGGGACGATACAGGTTTGGGGACGTCGCGGAGCACTGAAGCGAGTACGTGTGCCTGGGTGTCGCCGTCGAATGCCTTGATGCCGGTAAGCATCTCGTAGAGGATGGCGCCAAGGGCGTGGAGATCGCTCCGAGCGTCGGCGGGCATGCGCTGGAGGACCTCTGGCGCCATATATTGCGGCGTGCCCACGACGTCGCCGGGCGCAGTGAGAGCGAGTTCGGTGCTGGCTTCCTGGGGATTGCCGGAGCGGGGAGCTTGGGCGGTTTGGGCGAGTCCAAAGTCGAGGAGTTTGACGGCGCGGGCGGCTGGCGATCCTACGAGCATAATGTTGCCGGGCTTGAGGTCGCGATGGATGACGCCGCGGCCGTGGGCGTGTTCGAGAGCGTGGAGGATTTGCTCGGTGTAGCGGAGTGCGACGGGGACGGGCAGCGGGCCGTTGGTGAGAACAGCGCGGAGGGTTTCTCCGGCGAGATACTCCATCACCAGATAGTCGACGTCCTGGTGGCGGCCCACGTCATGAAGGATGCAGATGTTGGGATGGTTGAGGCTCGAGACAGCCTTAGCTTCTATTTCGAAGCGCCGCTGAAATTCGGGCCCGGCGGCGCGATTGGCGTGGAGGACTTTGATGGCGACGGTGCGATTGAGGCGGGTATCGGTGCCGCGGAAGACTTCGCCCATACCGCCGGCGTCAATACGGGCGTCGATGCGGTAGGGGCCCAGGGACGCGCCGGCAGCCAGCGACATTCAGCGATTGTACTAAACGCGGGTCGGCGGCAGGCGTTGTTAGAGTTGTTAGTTCAACAAGGGAATGTCCTTGACTGGCGGCGGAGCGGGGACGCTTTTCAGAAAAGCATAGATGTCGTCAATCGCGGCGTCGGGCAGAACCTTCGCGGTATACGGCGGCATTCCGCCCGATGGGTGACGGACGTACGCTCTCAGAGCCTCCAGCGGAAGCTTCGCCGGAGCTAGCCGGGGACCGTAGGATCCGACGGGAGCGGACGATCCGCCTTGCCCTTGCCGGCCGTGACACTGATAACAGCCGTCGGCGACATACAGTTTCTTCCCGTTCTCTGCGTCGGCGGCTTTGACTGGCGACTGTCCCGCGAGAGGCACGCTGGCGAAGGTTAGTGCGATGGCGAGGAGTGTCTTCATGGAAGTATCTCAGCGCGGCTGTGTCACGACATCGATGAGTACGGGTTCGCCACGCTTCACTGTCTCGATGCCACGGCGAATGGCCGACGCAAGATCGCCGGGCTGCTCAATCGGGCCGATACCCATCATGCCCATGCTCTGCGCGAGTTTGGCGTAATCAATATTGGGATCGTCAATCGTGGTTCCGATGTGCGCGCGATCGATACCGCGATTGTGCTGGTTGGCGGCGATCTGCACTTCCATCAGTTCCTGATGGTAGGCGCGATTGTTATGCATGATGGTCAAGAGCGGAATGCGATGGTGCGCCGCGGTCCACAACACTCCGGGCGCGTACATGAGGTCACCGTCGGTTTGAATGTTCACAGTCAGGCGGCCGTGTTTCTTATTGGCCAGCGCTGCGCCGACGGCGGCGGGAGCGCCGTAACCCATCCCAGCGCCGCCGGAACCGCCAATGTGTCGATAAGGCCGATCGAAGTCCCAAAGGCGTAGAGGCCAGTTGCTGACAAAGGTGCCGGATTGCGAGGCGAGACACCAGTCTTCATTCTTAATCTGTGCCCACAGCTCTGAGCACAGTCGCGCAACACTGATGGGACAGGCGTCCCAGGCGTACGAGGCGTCGGTGCGGGCTTTGGCTAAGATGCTTGCTTGTTGCCCGGCAAGCTTCGCACCTCGCGCTTGAAACGCACGCTTCTTGTCGGGAGTCATCAGCCGCTGTACTGCTTCAACCAGCGATGGCAGCGTGGCTTCGCCGTCCGCTGCAATGTCGAGATCGAGCGGTTGGTAGCGTTGAAATTCCTGGAAGTTACTCTTGGCGAGACGGTCGCCGGCCGAGATACTGGCCAGTTTGGCTTTCGTGAGCGGTCGCGACGAATACTCCAACTGGCGGCTGATGTTGTTGACCAGACCGTAGAAGTCAGTGACTTCGAGACCGAGGATCAGGTCGGCATTCTCAATGAGCGCGCGCGAGTTGCCTGACAGATTCAGCGGGTGCCGGTTTGGAAAGTTCATGCGGGCTCCGGAATCTACTACCGGGACCTGCAGGAGTTCAGCAAGTTCCACCAGGTGCGCCATGCAGCCCTGCGTGCGCGCGAGGCGACCTGCGACGATCACGGGAGTCTGCGCCTCGATGAGCATTGCGGCGAGGGCGGCGACGGATGCGGAGTCACCAGCCGGGGGCGCGGCGAAACCGAGCTTTGGAATCGTAAGGCCGGTGCGCCCGGTGATGGAGATTTCGGACAACTCAGCGTCGGCAGTGAGGACAACGGGAGCCGAGGGAGCGGTCATGGCGATCTTGTACGCCCGGACCGAAGACTCGGCAAATTGGGCGAGGGACACGGGAGAGTCGTCAAACTTGGTGAAGTCTCGCACGAGCGCCGCGGCGTCCTGTACGCTGTGAAGCCAGTCGACGGCCGAGCGGCGTGTGGCCGCATTCAGATTGTTGCCGAGGACGATGAAGACGGGGACGCGGTCGCAGAAGGCGTTGTACACGGCCATAGAGGCGTGCTGCAGGCCGACCGTACCGTGCGCGAAGACGAGCATTGGCTTGCCTTCGACTTTGAAGTAGCCATGGCCCATCGCGACGGACGATTCCTCATGGCAGCAGGTGATGAACTCCGGCTTGGAATTGCCGCCGTAGTTGATGACAGATTCCTGAATGCTGCGAAATGCCGAACCGGGATTGGCGCAGACGTAGTCGAATCCGAGCGACTTGAAAACGTCGATCATGAAGTCGGCGCCGGGGCGATCGGTGGTTTGAACTTCGACCTTCGCGGGTGGTTCAGTTTCTTTTTGCGATTGTGACTGCCCGGCAGCGAGGGCGGCGGGAACAGCCGCAGCGATGGCCGCAGCAGAGGTGGCGGCACCGGAGAGAAAACTGCGGCGATCCACCTGCGAATCCTTGTTTTCGGGCATGGCAGATTGTCTCACGTTGCCGCGAGGCGGGCAATCGTAATGACCCCAGCGGCATTCGGCGTTTGTACTAAACGCGGGTTAATGGCAGGCGCTGTTCCCGGAGCCGGCAAACGTCAGGAACGTGATGCTGGCGGGTGGGAGGGCGAGCGTTCCTGCTTTTGAAGGCGTGCCTTTCATGGCGGGCAGGGCGTCGTGGGCGCCGAGTTTCAGGGTAGTTCCGTTCAGCTCGACGGTGGGGCTCTGAAGTTCCTTCGCGGTGAGGGTATAGCGCTCAGCCTTCGCCGGAATGGTGATTTCGTGCGAGGCAGTCTGGCCGGCATTGATGGCCAGGAGGGCGACGCCGCCGGGGTGACCGGCGAGGCAATGCGCATAGAGATGGAGGTTGGGCGCAGAGGATGGTCCGGCGTCGAGGACGGTGGTGCCCAACAGTTTGTGCCAGAGGAGCGCGGACCAATAGTTGGGGCGGGGCGTGAGCGTTTGCTCGTCGATGAGGGCATAGTCGCTGGCAGCGAGGGTGTTGTGCGCCTCTACTTGAACGCTGTCTTTGGCGAGGGCGCCGAGCTGGTTTAGATAGCGGAAGCTGTCGGCGAAGGTGGACGCCCAGGGGTTGCCGCCGCAGGCAGTCTCGCCGGTTTCCGTGTTCCAGATTGGCTTGCCGGGTTCGAAGCGATCGCGGAGGGCGGCGTAGAACTTCTCGTTCTGGCCGGTGCGTCCGAGCCAGTCAGCAGAGAGGGCCGCATCGACGCTGGTCAGTCCGACTGCTCCCATCGCGGCACAGCGTTTCGAGACGCCGCCGTAGAAGTGATAGGAGAACGCGTCGATGCCGTGACCGCTCGCGGTGAGGAGGTCCTCGCTTTTCAAGACGCCGAGGCCAGACGCGAGTTGAGTGCCCTCGCCAACCGAACCGGGGCCGAGGACGATCATGCCGGGGGCGGTTTTTTTCGCAAAGGCGAGGAAGGCAACGAAGTCGCGTCCATAGGCGGCCGCGTTATAGCCTTTGGGTGCGCCTCCCATACTGGCGAAGCTGGGCTCGTTGAAGAATTCGGCTGCGGCGATTGTGCCGCCGATGGCTTTGGTGTAGGCGAACAGCTTGACGGACTGGTCGGGCAACCAGGCGCCAGCGGCATCACGGACTCCATCGCTGATGGGCATGCTGGTGACGATCTGGGCGTTGGCGGCGTGCGCGAAATCGACGACGCCTTTCCATTGGGCGCGGGCGAGGACGCCTCCGAAACCTTTGGGCGTTGTGGAGGGCGCGGGAGTGTCGGAATCATGGAAGTAGGTGGAGTTGGCCCAGGTGCCGCTGACGCGCATGTAGGCCGGGCCAAGGGCGGCGGCGAGCTTTCGGAGTCGCGGATTGGAGAGGTTGATGGGCTCGCGGGTGCGGAATGCGCGGGGGTCGAGGCCGGGCACGGACGACTGCGGAGCGGGTGCGACGTCGGGGGTCTTGTTGTAGGGCGCCCAGAACCTGCCGCCGGTAACCTCGACCATTTCCACGTTGTAGGACTGAAAGCGCTCGCTGACGCTGCCTATGCGGGGCATGGTGTGAGGGGCGATGGCAGCCGGTTGGGCGGCAAACGCGGTGAAGGCGAGGGTGAGGATCGAGAAGCGAAGCATCCTATCCGGATATCCGTTGTCGATGCTATCAGGAGAATTTAGATGGCTTCGAGTTCTTCTTCGAGGAGTTGTTTCTGGTAGAGGTCGGCGTAGTAACCGCCGGCTTTGAGGAGTTCGTCGTGACTGCCGGATTCGGCGACGCGGCCGTGTTCGAGCACGAAGATATGGCCGGCGTTGCGGACGGTGGAGACGCGGTGGGAGATGAGGATAGTGGTGCGGCCGTGCATGACGGTTGAGAGCGCGTTGAGGATGCTCTCTTCGGTGAGCGTGTCTACGCTGGCCAGGGCGTCGTCGAGAATCAGGATGCGGGGATTGCGGAGAACGGCGCGAGCGATGGCGGTGCGCTGCTTCTGCCCACCGGAAAGGGTAAGGCCGCGCTCGCCGACCATGGTTTGGTAGCCGTTGGGGAAGGACTCGATGTCGGGGGCGAGTCCAGCAATTTCGGCGGCGCGTTGAATCTCCTCGAGCGATGCGTGGTCTACACCGAAGGCGATGTTGTCGGCCAGAGTGGCGCTAAACAAGAACGTTTCCTGCGGGACGAAGCCGATTTGACGGCGGATGACGGCGGGGTCGAGGTTACGAAGGTCGACGCCGTCGAGAAGCACGGAGCCGGCGGTAGGGTCGATCAATCGGGCGATGAGGCTGACGAGCGTGCTCTTGCCGCTGCCGGTGTGTCCGACGATGGCGACGGTGGATCCGGCGGCGATATGGAGGTTGACGCCGTCGAGTGATTTCGCAGTCCCGTAGTGCATCGCGGCGCCGCGCAATTCGATTTCGCCACGGACGGGAGTTTGCAACTTTACTGGATTGGCCGGGGCGGCGATGATGGGGACGGCGTTGAGCATTTCATTGATGCGTTCGAGCGAGGCGGTGCCGCGCTGCATCAGATTCACCACCCAGCCCATGGCGATCATGGGCCACACAAGCATGCCCATGTAGGTGTTGAACATGACGAAGCCGCCGAGCGTGATGTGTCCACTGAGCATGCGATAACTGCCGACCCAAAGGACCAGGAGGAACGTGACGCCGATCAACGCCTGAAGCAGGGGCATGAAGAATCCGGACAGCCGGGCGAGTCGGATGTTCTGTTTGATGTACTCCTGATTCAGCGTTTCGAATAGCCGGAGTTCATGGTCCTCCTGCACGTAGGCGCGGATGACGCGGACGCCGGAGAGGTTCTCCTGGACGCGGCTGCTGATGTCGGAGAACATTTTTTGGATGGCCTCGAAGCGGTCGTGAATGCGGCGTCCGAAGAAGATAACGGCGATGCTGACGAAGGGAGCGGGGGTTAAGCAAAGGAGTGTGAGGCGCCAGTCGACCGAGATCATGACAGCGACGGAGAGGACGAGGGTGAGCATGGTCTCGCACCAGTACATGACGCCGGGGCCGAGCATCATGCGGACGGCATTGAGGTCGTTGGTGACGCGGGCCATGATGTCGCCGGTGCGGTAGTTGCCGTAGAAGTCCCAGGAGAGGCGTGTGAGGTTGGAGAAGAGATCGTTGCGGAGGTCGAACTCGATGTCGCGGGAGATGCCGATGAGGATGACGCGCATCCAGTATTGGAAGACGCCTTTGACGGCGGAGAGTCCGATGAGGGCGGCGGCGAGCCAGAGGATGGCGGTCATGTTGAAGCCGCTGTGGAGCGAGTCGATACCGCTGCGCATGACGAGGGGAAGGCAGGCGCCGACCAGGTCCTTGATGGCGAGGGCGCCCATGCCGAGGACGAAGCCGCGGCGGTAGCGCCACATGTAGGGCCAGACGGTCTTCAGTGTTTTGGTGAGCATCTTACAGGCTGATCCAGTTGGCTACGGTTTTCAGCCATTCCTCGAGAATTGCCTTTTGGCCTTCGCGCTCCTGCCACCATGCAGCAGGCGCGAAGAGTCTGCTGGGGGCGGCCACCATGAGGACTTCAAGGTCGGGCGCGAGGGATCGATAGATATTGCCGGCGCGGCGGGTGTGGGTATCGCTGGTGACGACGATGAAGCGTTTGACGCCGCGTTTGCGAAGTTCGCGCACGACGGTGATGGCTTCAGTGCGAGTGCTGAGGTCGTTGAGGGGCAGGGGGATGAAGAGGGAGCGGGGATAGCCGCGGTGTTCGGCGAACTCGATTTCAAAGTCGCACTCATGGCGGTCGTACATACCGCCGGGTCCGCTGACCAGGGCGGCCGGTGCGTAGCCGCCTTTCACCAGTTCAGCTGCTTTGAGGATGCGATTACCCCCGCTGTCGCCTGCGAGGACGACGATCATGTCCACCTTCTCGGGGGAACCGGCCCTGACGAGATGAGTTCCGAACCAGGGCAGCCAGACGGAGCGGGCAAACCAGAGGATGAGCAGAAGGAGGAGGATGACAAGAAAGCGGATCAGACCGCGAAATCTGGGCCTCAACGGCTATTTCTCGTCAGAGGATTTCTTAGGATCGATATGGCCAACGGTTTTGAGCCTTTGGAACATACGTTCTACCTCGGCTTCGTCCTCTGGGCGGAGAAGCCGGTACTTCGGGGACGGCAACTGGCGGCGGTCAGGTGCGGGTCCGAGAGCCTCGCCCCAGAACTGCTTGTAGGGCACGCCGTCGATGAGGGCTTCACGGGAGTAGCGGCGCAGGTGCCGGAGCAGGCTATTGGCAGATTCAAGGTCGCCCGGGTAGACCATCATGATGCGTTCTTCCTCCAGTAATGTGAGGTGGAGAACGAGCGGTGAGATCCAGCCGGTGCGATCGAGGCGGCGGATCTGATTCCAGGGAATATTGCGGCGCCGGATGCTGAGGTGAGTCTCGTGAATCTCGACGGGCGGTTGCAGGGCTACCAATAAGATGACTGCTGCGCTGGCGAGGAAGAGAAATGCGGGCAGGAAGGCGGGATACCAGCGGAATCCGCACCAGGTGGAGAAAGCTGCCAGGCCGAGAGCTACAAAACCGGCGCCCAAGTATTGCCGGGACGGTAGGTAGCGAGCGACGGGCGTGGCCACACTTCAAGGGTACCCCCGCGGTGCGTCGCCGTCAATTCGGTGTTTCCCTCAGAATGCAGGTTAGGAAGCGCTCGCGCCGGACGCGGGTTGACGTTTCAACATCGAAATTCCGACGCGCAGGTAGTCGATGGCGCTCCAGGCGGTGGCAGCGGCGGCGATGATCATGAGGCCGGTTCGGATGGTGCGCTCATATTGGCCGAGAGAAACGACGCCGGAGAGCAGGATGACGAAGGCGGTGACAATCTGGATTAAGGTAGTCAGCTTTCCCCAGATGGTGGGCGGGAATGAGCGAAGTCCGCGAGCGGCGTAGGCCCAGGCGATGAAGCCGAGCATGAGAGCGTCGCGGCCGAAGACGATGGCGGGGAGCCAGAGCGGGACCACGCGGTCGTAACCGAGCAGGAAGTAGGTCCCGCTGAGGAGAAATTTATCGGCGATGGGATCGAGGTAGGCGCCGCTGAGGCTGACGACTTTCAGGAGCCGGGCGAGGAAGCCGTCGAGGATGTCGGTGAAGGCGGCGATGAACAGCCACACCAGGGCCCACTCGTACTCGCGGTTCCAGATGGCTCGGAAAATGAAGGGTGCGAGGAGGATGCGTACGAAGGTGACGAGGTTGGGGAGATGTCGGATCAATCGAAGACGGTCCGCTGGGTCAGGATACGAGAGCGTCCACAACGCGTGAGGCGAGTTGGTCGAAGCTGAGGACTTCGTAGAGGTCGGCGTCGGACATGATTTTGGCGACGAGGGCGACGTGCATGGCGTGTCCAGCGCGTTCGGCGATGACTTGGCCGAGTAGGGGAAGTCCGATGAGCGCGAGGTCGCCGATGAGGTCGAGAGCTTTGTGGCGGCAGCACTCGTCGGGGAAGCGGAGTCCGCCTGGGTTGAGAACTTTGCTGCCGTTGAAGCAGACGGCGTTGTCGAGCGAGGCGCCGCGGATGAGGCCCATGTTGCGCATCTGGCCGAGTTCCTGTTCGAAGCCGAAGGTGCGTGCAGGGGCGATGTCGGCGGCATAGCGGGCGGGGGTGAGTTCGAGTTCGAGGGACTGGCGGCCGACGAGGGGGTGGGGGAAGTAGACGTCGCAGTTTAGGAGGAAGCGGTCGGCGGGGAGGATGGTGATGCGTTTGCCATTACCTTCTACTGAGACCGGGCGCCGGATACGGAGGTAGCGTCGCCGGCGGCGGAAGGTTTTGATGCCGGCTTCGCGGATGAGTTCGATGAAAGGCTGACCGCTGCCGTCGAGGATCGGCACCTCGAGATTGTCGATTTCGATGAAGGCATTGTCGATCCCCATGCTGTAGAGGACGCTGAGCAGGTGCTCAGTGGTGGAGATCAACACACCCTGGCGCATCAAGCTTGTCGCGTAGCTGACGCGGGCGACATTTTTCCAACTTGCGGGGATGGCGAAATTGTTGAGATCGGTGCGGAGAAAAACGAGGCCCGTACTGGCGGGCGCGGGGCAAATCCGGATGTTCACTTTGACACCGGAATGAAGTCCTACGCCGGTCGCCTGGACGGGGCGCTGGATAGTTGTTTCGAAGCGCAAGTTTGCCTCCGCTGAAACTCTCATTTCAGACAAGCCACTATTCTAGCAACGTTCAGGTAACGTCTCCACCTTAGAGCTTAATCATTGAAAATAAAAACAATAACTTTACATTACTGTGGTGCAAACGCCACAGCTGGCGACGAGTTGCCGTGGTAATTACGCGTCACTCTGAGGTCGGTTAGACACTCTCCCACCCCTTGCTGTGTCCGCTTCGTATGACGGCTTGTATGACAGACATGTTTCTCAGCGATTCCTCGAGTTCGACAGGGAGGGGAGTGTTGGCGGTGACAGCCGCGCCGAAGCGTTCGGCCTGGAGGGTGTACTGGTCAACGGCGGGGAATTCTTCGATGCGCTGGCCGGTGCCGAGGAAGTCGCCACCGATATCAATGATGATGCGGCTGGGCCGGTCGGGTGGAGTGTTCCAGGGGATCAAAAGTTCAACGCGGCCCTTGGTGCCGAAGATATTCATGCGCTGGTAGGAGACCAGTTGAGTGCTGGAAGTAAAGCTCGCCTGGGCACCGGGAAAATCGAGGAGGACGGAGGCGAGGCGGTCGGTGCCGAAGTCCGGGTCGACATCCATGAGAGTACAAACGCGATGGGGTTCGCTCTCGAGGATAAAGCGGGACATGGTGATGGGGTAACAGCCGATGTCCATGATGCCGCCGCCGCCCCAGGAGGCGACGTTGCGGACGTTTTCAGGGTCGCGATTGAAGTAGCTGAAGAAGCCCTGGATAGCGCGGAGTTCACCCAACTCACCGCTGCGGGCAATTTCGCGGGCGCGAAGCCACTGGGGGTGGGATCGCACCATAAAGGCTTCGCCGATTCTGACGCCGGTGCGATCGCGGGTGGCGATCAGGTGGTGGACTTCATCCACATTGAGCGCGATGGGCTTTTCACAGAGGACGTGCTTGCCGGCTTCGGCGGCGCGGATGGTCCATGGAACGTGCAGGTGGTTGGGCAGCGGATTATAGATGGCGTCGATGCCGGAGTCGGTGAGCAGTTCTTCGTAGGAACCGTAGGCTTGGGGGATGCTCAGTTCCGCGGCGGTGGTGCGGGCTTTGGCGAGATCGCGCGAGGCGATGGCGACGATTTCGGCGTTGGCGGCTTTCTGCATTGCCGGGATTACTTTGGTGCGGGCGATCTTGGCGGCGCCGAGCACGCCCCAGCGCAGTTTGTCGGGCATGGACGCATCGTATCTCAACCGGGGCATCCTACACTGGAATGAGTGTCCCGTCCAAAGCTCTTCCTGATCGACAGTTTCGGCTTCATTTTTCGCGCGTATCATGCCCGGGCGCGTAGTGGAGCGCCGCCCATGCGTACGTCCACGGGGCTTTCCACCGAAGCGGTCTACATCTTTCACAACATGCTGCGCAAGCTGCTCGCGAGCTACAAGCCGGACTACATTGCGGCTGTTTTTGAGAGCGCGGGGCCGACGTTTCGTGATGAGGCATTCGCGGAGTATAAGGCGAACCGCGAGGAGATGCCGCAGGACTTGAGCGAGCAGATTCCGTATGTGCGGCGAGTGCTTGATGCGATGCGGATTCCGATCCTTCAGTTTCCGCGCTTTGAAGCGGACGACGTGATTGGCGCGCTGGCCAGGAAGATGGCCGGATCGGGAATTGACGTGGTAATCGTGTCGAGCGACAAGGACATGCTGCAACTGGTGGACGAGCACGTGTCGATGTACAACCCGATGAAGGAAGACGTCTGGTACGATCCGGCGACCGCCGAGGAATTCATGGGCGTGAAGCCATCGCAGGTGGCGGATCTGCTGGCGCTGAAGGGCGATGCGATCGACAACATTCCGGGCGCTCCGGGCATCGGCGATAAGGGCGCGAAGGAACTGATTCTGCGCTTTGGCTCGGTGGAGGAAGCACTGAACCGCGCGGCTGAAGTG
Source organism: Bryobacterales bacterium (assembly GCA_038212445.1). Lineage (GTDB taxonomy): Bacteria > Acidobacteriota > Terriglobia > Bryobacterales > Bryobacteraceae > TMP-7. The sequence goes on along the minus strand of JBBQUM010000002.1, from coordinate 154,431 downwards.
GAGAAGAAGATGTACCGCGAGAGCCTGCTGAACAACCGGGAGCGGATAGAACTCTCAAAGAAGCTGGCGACGATTGATACCACAGTGCCGATCGAGTTCGAGGTGGAGACAGCGCGCAGCCAGCCGGCGGATCCGTCGACGCTGAAGCAGATTTATAAGGACCTGGAGTTCTTCTCGTTGATCAAGGATCTGGGGCCGACCGAGGATGCGCACACGCGCGATTACCAGATGCTCGAGTCAGCGGAGGCGCTGGAGGCGTGGCTCGCGGCGATTCCGGCGGACGCGGTGGTGGCGGTGAGCATCGCGGACACGGGGGAGGGCTCGCTAGAGGGGTCGACGGTAGGATTCGCGCACAAATTGGGCGAAGGACGGTCGGCGCCGCTCGAGTTGGTGAAGGAGTCGGCGGCGGCGCGCAGGCTGCTGGAGTCGGATCATCCGAAGCTAGCGCACGACGTGAAGGTGATTATCCTGCAACTGGCGGATGCCGGGATGGAGGCGCGCGGGTTCATACACGATGTGATGTTGTACGCGTTTTTGTTATGCGCGGATCCGTCGGCGTGCGGCGCCACGACGCTGGCCGAGAGGTACCTGGACCGTCGACTGGCGGCGACGCCGGAGCAGCACGCCGAGACGGCGCTGGCGGTGTGGGAGCAGATTACTCCGGGGGTAAATTCTCAGGATCTGCGGGAGCTATACGACAAGATCGATTTGCCGATGGTGAAGGTGCTGTCGGACATGGAGCGGGCGGGGATTCGGGTAGATCCGTCGCAGTTGAAGGTGCTCTCGACGCGGATGGACATTGAAGTGAACCGGCTGGCGATTGAGATTTGCACCCTGGCCGGCCGGAATTTCAACATCAACTCGCCGCAACAGTTAGGCAAGGTGTTGTTTGAGGAGATGGGATTGCCCGCGCCGGTGAAGTACGGGAAGGGGAAGCAGATTTCGACGGCTGCGGATGTGCTCGAGACGCTGGCGGAAGAGCACGAGATCGCGCGCAAGGTGCTCGAGTACCGGCAGCTGACCAAGTTGAAGGGAACGTACGTGGACGCGCTGCCGGCGCTGATCAATACGCGCGATTTGAGAGTCCACACGACGTTCAATCAGATTGGGGCGGCGACGGGACGGCTGTCGTCATCGAACCCGAATCTGCAGAACATTCCGATCCGCACAGAGCTTGGGCGGGAAATCCGGGCGGCGTTCATTCCGCGTGACGGCTGGCGAATGCTGGTGGCCGATTATTCGCAGATTGAGCTGAGGCTGCTGGCGCATGTGTCGCACGACCCAGTGTTGGTGGAGGCGTTTCGAAACGGCGAGGACATCCATACCCGTACGGCGGCCGAGGTGTTTGGCGTGGGTCCGCTGATGGTGACGCCGGAGATGCGTCGCAATGCGAAGGCTGTGAATTTCGGCATTGTTTACGGGCAGACGCCGTTTGGCCTGGCGGCGGGGTTGGGCATCGATCGCAAGGAAGCGGAGCTGTACATACGCACCTACTTCGAGCGCTACGCGGGCGTGCGCAAGTGGATCGACAAGATGATTGCGGAGGTGAGGCAGTCGGGAGTGTCGCTGACGCTGCTGGGGCGGAGGCGGCCGATTCCGGATATGAATAGCCGCAATCCGAACGCTCGCGGATTTGCTGAGCGGACCGCGGTGAATACGCCGTTGCAGGGTACGGCTGCCGACCTGATTAAAATGGCGATGATCCGAATCGACACTCTGCTGTCGGAGGGCGGGTACGAAACGAAGATGCTGTTGCAGGTGCACGACGAACTGGTTTTTGAGACTCCACCGTCGGAAACGGATGCGGTAAAGAAGATCGTGAAGACGGAGATGGAGAAGGTTTACGACCTGGCTGTGCCGTTGCTGGTGGATGTTGGAGTGGGTGGAAATTGGCGTGACGCGGCGATGGGAAAGTCGGTATAGGGGATTCCCGCTCTTGTAATTCGGCGCGTAATTAGAAATGATGAGAGTCGTGAAACGAAACCAGGCATTCCTGTTGCTAGCGGCGGCCCTATTTGCGGGGTCATGCTCCAAGACTGAGCCCCCGAAGGAAGCTCCTAAGGAGGTCGTGAAGGAACCGGCCGCGGCTCCGAAGTCGCAGACGCCGGACACCTTCAAAGTGAAGTTTGAGACGACGAAGGGCGATTTTGTGGTGGAAGTCCATCGAGACTGGGCGCCCAAGGGCGCAGACCGGTTTTACGAACTGGTGAAGGCAGGCTTCTACGATGGCGGCGGATTTTACCGGGTGATCAAGGGCTTTATGGTGCAGTTTGGATTGAATCCGGATCCGGCGGTGAACTCCAAATGGCATAGCCGTACGATTGCCGATGATCCAGTGACGAAGTCAAACACGCGCGGACGGATCACGTTTGCGACGGGCGGTCCGTCGACGCGCACGACGCAGGTGTTTATTAGTTTCGGGAACAATTCGCGCTTGGACGCGCAGGGATTTTCTCCCTTTGGCCAGGTGACTGAAGGCGGCATGGACGTGGTGGACAAAATCTACTCGGGCTATGGAGAGGGTGCCCCGGATGGCGCCGGACCTGATCAAGGCCGAGTGGAAGCGCAGGGCAACGCTTATCTGAAGCCTGGCTTCCCGAAGATGGACTTTGTGAAGAAGGCGTCGATCGAGCCGTAGTTCGACCATTCAGCAGACCCTAATTATCGACGCGGACCGGCGGTTTATTTTCCGGCGGACCGCAGCCATTGTGTGGCCTGGTCGCGAATGGGTTCAATGAAAAGGGCGCTGATGAGGGCAATGGAATCGGCGCCTGCCGCATAAACCGCCGGGGCGTTGTCGAGCGTGATTCCGCCGATTGCGACTAAGGGGCAGTTGACCAGAGGGCGCAGGCGGCGCAATTCATCGAGGCCGACAACGGGGTCGGGATTTTCCTTTGAGCCGGTGGTGAAGATGGGTCCGATGGCCAGATAGTCAGCGGGTTCCAATAGCGCGGCGCGTAGTTGACGCTCATTGTGCGTGGAGAATCCGAGGATGCGGGACGGGCCGATCAGGCGCCTGGCGTCGACAGGGCTGAGATCGTCCTGCCCGAGATGCAGACCGGCGTCGAGCAGCATGGCAATATCGGCGCGGTCGTTGATGAGATAGTCCGCACCGCGGCTGCGGCAGAGGTCGCGAATCTGTTGGGCCTGCGCGAACACTGAGCGGCTGTAGTGGCCCTTGTGCCGGAACTGCAAAATGCGAACACCTGCCTCGAGCAGCGACGCAGCCGCATATACAGGGTCGATCTTTCTCAACTCCAATAAGGCTGTGTCGACGATGGGGTACAACGGCGGCAGTGTCATTGTTCGCGGAGCGCAATCATGGGATCGACACGAGTGGCGCGGCGCGCGGGAATCCAGGCGGCGGCGAGCGAGATGAGTCCGAGCGCGGCGCAAGCCGAGAACAAGGCTACAGGGTCGTGGGGCGAGGTGCCGTAGAGCAGGTTGGCGAGCAGGCGGGAGGACGCGAAGGCGCCTGCGAGTCCGATGGCGAGGCCGGCGAGAGTCCGGAGTCCGCTTTCGCGAAGAACCATACGCAGCAGTTGTCCGCGTTGAGCGCCGAGAGCCATGCGCAGTCCCATTTCGCGGACGCGGCTGGCGACCGAATACGACACCACGCCGTAGATGCCGACAGCGGCAAGCGCCGCGCCGACGGCGGCGAAGAGCGTCATCAGCAGGAGCGCGAATTTACGGCGGGCGAGAGAGTCGCTGACGATTTCAGTCATGGTGCGGACGCGGCCGAGCGCGAATTCCGGATTGACTGCGGCGACGGCGGCGCGCAGGCTGCCGGTGAGTTGGCCGGGGTCGGCAGCGGAACGCAGAAGGAGCGTACCTTGTCCGTAGCCGATGGTGTAGAGGGTTGCGGGCGCGGTCATTTCGAGTCCGAGTTCGGGCGCATCTTCCACTACGCCAGCGATGCGGATCTCGTTGGGGGTGGGAAGCATCACGCCCAGCAGGATGGACTTGCCCACAGGATTTTGTCCGGGGAAGTAGGTACGAGCGAAGGTCTCATTGATGAGCAGGACTGGTTGATTTTCATCGGCGGCGGTGAGGGCGCGGCCGCTACGCAGATGGATGCCGATGGCGTCGAGGTATTGCGGGGACATGAAGCGCGCCTGCGCGACAGGGAATTTGCCGGGCTCATAGGCATGTCCAGGGATGCCGAAGCGGGTGGCCCAGCGGCTGCGTTCGGTGGTCCCGATGGTGGCCGGGGTCATGTTCACGAGCGCGGCTGTTTGGACGCCGGGGATGTCGCGCAGTTTGGGAAGAATCTCGTCGCGAAAAACCTGAGTGGCTTGGGCGGGCGGGAAGGGAAGCGACAGTTCGGCGGTGAGGACGTGTTCCGCATTGAAGCCGGGGTCGCCGGAAAGCACATTGGCGTAACTGCGCAGAAGAAGTCCTGCACCGGAGAGGATGGTGACGGCGAGCGCGACTTCGGCGGTAACCAGGAAGGCTCCTGCGCGTCCGGCACGGACGACGGCGCCGCCGGACTTCAGGGCATCGTTCAGATCCACTGCGGCGGCTCGCAGTGCGGGTAGCAGTCCGGCGAGAATGCCGCTGAGAATTACGAGGGCGAAGGAGAAGGCGAAGACGCGAGTGTCGAGGTGGGCCGCCTCGATGCGAGGGATGCGACCCTGTGCGAGCCGGGAGAGTATGGGCAGCGCGAAGGAGGCGATCCAGAGTCCGGCAGCGCCGCCGAACATGGCGAGGGTGAGACTCTCGCCGACGGAGTGACGCGCGAGACGAAGCCAATTCGCTCCGAGGGCGGCGCGAATGGCGGCTTCGCGCGAATGGGCCAAGGCGCGGGCCAACAGGAGGTGCGCGACGTTGGCGCAGGCGATGAGCAGGATCAGTCCGACAGCACCCAAGAGTGCAATGAGGACGGGCCGGACCTCGCCAGTGGTTTGCGCGTCGAGGGAGATGACGGCGGCGCCGATGGTTTTGTTGGTGGCGGGGTAGTCACGTGAGAGTCGAGCGGCGATGGCGGTCATTTCGCCTTGGGCCTGAGCTTCAGTGACGCCGGGCTTGAGGCGGGCCACGACTTCGAGCGGATGGAAGCGGCGCTGGTTGACGGTACCCGAGTCGAGGTAGGAGAAGGGCAGCCAGACTTCGGCCCAAGCGGGGAAGGCGGCGTCGGACGGCATGACGCCGGCGATGGTCCAGGTGTCGGGTCCGATGCGAATGGAGCGTCCGATGGCAGCGCGGTCAGCGGCAAACTGATTTCGCCAGAGCCGTTCGCTAATCAGCAGGACTTTCTGGCCGCCTTGATCCTCGGCGCGCGAAATGGTTCGTCCGGCGATGGGCTTGACGCCGAGTAAATCAAACAGATTCCACGAAGCGGTGGTGGCCTGGGCCTGAAATGGAGCACCTGAACCGATCACCGTGACTTTGGTTCCGACCTGCATGGAATAGGCGGCGATCGACTCGAAGCTACTCGCGCTAGTTTTCCAATCCTCGAAGTCAGGCGCGGCCACCTGTAGCCGCGACAGTTCGGGGTGCGTTTCCCAGATCATGACGATTCGGGAGGGTTCAGAAAACGGCAGAGGTGTTAGAAGCACTGCCTCGATGACGCTAAACACAGCGGTGTTGGCGCCGATGCCAAGAGCTACAGTGGCCATGGCCGCGAAGGCCACGGCTGGATTGCGCCGTATGACTCTAAGTCCGCCCATCATTAGCTCATCGTGCCACAAACCGCGCGGGACGGGCATGCATCAGCGCAGGTAAAAAATCGGTGACATCGTTCAACAATTCTGAATTCCCGCGTCTAGAAAGTGAAAGGCGGCTGTCACCTGGTGATGCTTCGAGGTTTCGACACTGGGGGATGGCGGCTGCTTGAAATGTTAAGAGGGAATCAATCGTGTCTTCCATTGGCTCTTCCGAATGTCCATCTGGTCCTGACGCGGATTTGCCCGCTCATCACAATCTAGGGCTATTACGCGCGACCTCGATGTTCGATGTTGTCTCGGATCTTTCCAATGCATTCGAGCATGAATCATTGTGGACGATTGTTGGCGCGAAATTCAGGCGGGTTCTCGAGTATGAGGGGCTGCAGGCCGCTGTGTTTGACCGCCAGAGGCGGTTGACTTTTAGGGGCTGGCGAATGGAGGACGAGCAGTTTTCGGAATCGGCGGGAGGCAGCGACTGGCCTTCTGAGATTCTCAAGACACGCGAAGCATTTCTGGTACGGCCCTTTGATACAGCCCAAGGGTTGGCGGCCATGGATGTGAGGCTGGCCGCGCGCGGTGAGGATTTTGGCGTATTGCGATTTCTATCGCCACGCCGGTTTGATCCACACGACTCGCAGGTGGCCTGCGAGTGCTGCTCTCACCTGGCGCTGGCTCTTCACCGAGTCCGGAATAGCGAGCTGCTATCCGAAGCGCAGAGGCATTCTGAGATCGCATTGACCGATCTGGCTGCCCACGCCGATCAACTACACGACTGTAACGAGGCGCTCCGGCGTTCAAACAGTGCTCTTCGCGAGTTCGCGTACGTGGCCGGGCATGACCTGCAAGAGCCTCTGCGTATGGTGAGCATCTACACCGAACTGCTGCTCAACAACAAGAGCAATAGTGAGGACGAGAAGAGCCGGTTTGCCGGGATCATTCGCAGCGGCGTGGTGCGGATGGGCGATCTCATTAAGGATCTGATGCTCTACTCGCGAGTGGTGCGCGAGCGAGGGATGATTGCGCACGTCGATCTCAACACTACTTTGAATGAAGCGACAGCGGCGCTGGCTGAGAAGATTCAGGAAAGCGGGGCGCAGATTACTCACAGCGATCTGCCGGCCGTGGATGCCAATCCTCACCATTTGTCGGTGGTGTTCGAGAATCTACTGTCGAACGCCATCAAATACAAGAAGCCGGACGTTGCTCCGGAGATTCGGGTGTCGGCGGCGCGAGTATCCGACGAGTGGCTGGTGACGGTGTCCGATAACGGCATCGGCTTTTCACCGCTGCATGAGGAGCGGATTTTCGGGCTCTTCAAGCGGCTGCACCGGGACGCCTATCCGGGCACCGGGCTTGGTCTCGCGATTTGCCGGACGATCGTTGAGCAGTACGGGGGACAGATTTGGGCCCACAGCGATGGGGACGGACTGGGAGCCAGCTTTACGCTTTCGTTTCCCGCTGCCCGATAACCCTTATTCTTCGCGCAGCGCGATGGTGGGGTCGAGGCGCGCCGCGCGAATGGCGGGAATGGCGCAGGCGATAATGGCGGCGGTGGCGAGCACAGCTCCCACTCCGGCATAGGTGGGAAGGTCGAAGGGCGACACCTCATAGAGCACCTGACGCATGCCGCGGGTTACTCCGGCGGCGGCGATTCCGCCAATGGCGAGGCCGGCGGCGGCGAGTCGCGCGCCGTGAGCGGTGACCATCCAGACGACGTCGGAGGAGCGTGCTCCGAGGGCCATGCGCACGCCGATTTCGCGAGTGCGCTGAGTCACCGCATAGGCGAGCACGCCGTAGATTCCGAGTGCGGCGAGAAGCAGCGCCAAGGCAGCGAACGAACCGAGTAGGATCATCTGCTGCCGGCGGTCGGCTAGCTGGAGGTCAACCAGATCTTCCAAGGTCTGGATGCCGCTGATGGGTTGATCGCGATCCTCTGCCCAGATGGCATTGCGGACGCCGGCGGCGAGCCCTAGCGGGTTGGATTGAGTGCGCACCAGGATATTGGCCGGTACCGCCCAAGCGGTTTGATTCTGGACGACGGGAAGGTAGACTCCACATTTCAGACGGACGTCGATACCGCTTTCATGCGGGTCAGCGACGACGCCGACCACCTCGCGCCACACGTCGAGGCCATCGGTGGTGATACGGGCGCCGAGTGGACTCGCGCCGCTCCAGTACTGCTTCTGGCAGGTTTCATTGACGACGACGACGGGCGTGCTCTTCTCTCGATCCTGATCGTTGAGGAGCCTGCCGGCGATGAGCTTGACGCCGAGGGTTTTGAGGTAGTCGTTAGTGCCAACGCGATAAAAGGCGTCGGTTTCGGTGCCCGGCGGAGGCTCGGGCCGGCCCTGGATCTTGATGCTATTCGTGTTGCCGCGAGTGGTGAGGGGAATGTCGGAGGCGTAGGCTGACGAGACCACTCCGGGGAGCGCATTGACTCGCGCAAGGACCGCGTCATAGAAATGAATGCGGCGTGACGGCTCGCTGTACTTAGTGCGCGGAAGGTAAGTGGTCATGGTGAGCGCGTTGCGAGGGTTGAAGCCCAGGTCGATGGAGTAGAGGCCGGAAAGCGTGCGGATCATGAGCCCTGCGCCGACGAGCAGGACGAGGGCGAGCGCGACCTCGGCGACCACGAGCACGTCGCGCAGGAATCCAGCGCCATGGCTGGAGCTTCCTCGCATTCCGCTCTTCAGGGCTTCATTGAGATCGAGGCGGCTCGAATGAAGCGCGGGCGCCAAGCCGAACAGCACGCCGGTGAGTAGCGCGACGGCGGCGCAGAAGAACAGGACCGGAGCATCGAGGGTGAGGGTGATGCCGAGGCGGGAAGGCACGAGGTTGTCGAGGAGGCGGAGCCCGAGGCGCGCGAACAGGAGTCCCGCTAGTCCTCCGGCGAGGGACAGGAGCAGACTTTCGGTGACCATTTGGCGGATCAGTCGAAAGCGTCCAGCGCCGAGGGCGGCACGAAGCGCCATCTCGCGTTTGCGTCCGGCGGCCTTGGCGAGCAGGAGGTTGGCGACGTTGACGCAGGCGATGAGCAGTACGCAGGCTGCGCCCGCGAGCACGACCAGCAGCGCCGTCCGCGACTGTCCGACGGCTTGTTCCTTCAGCGGAACCACCACGACACCAATCTTGGTGTTCGTCGCAGGATACTCCTGTTCGAGCCGCTTGCCGATGGTGGTCATGTCCTGCTGCGCGCGCTCGACGGGGATCCCCGGTTTCAGGCGGGCGACAACCTGTAGATAGTGCGACCCGCGGCGGGCTTGATCCTGTGGAGTCAAGCGGGCGGGGATCCAGATGTCGTCGCGCTTGGTGGGGAAGTGGAACGACGGCGGCATGACGCCGACGACGGTGAACTTTTCGCCGTCCATCAGGATGGAGCGTCCGACCAAGTTGGGGTCGGCGGCATAGCGGCGCTGGAAGAGGCCATAGCTGATGACGACGACGTTCTCGCCGGCCTGGTCATCGGAGTCAGTGAGAGTGCGGCCGAGGGCGGGCGTCACGCCGAGGACGCGGAAAAATCCGGGCAGAACGCCACGTCCGAGGACGAATTCCGGGGGACCGTCGCCAGTGAGATTTTTGGCCGCTCCGCGCGCGGCTGACATTTCCGAGAAGACCTGGTTCTGCTTTTTCCAGTCGAGAAAATTGGCGGGTGCGGGCGTGTTAGTCGGGAAACCGGCGATGGAATTGTCCTCCCAGACCATTGCCAGGCGGTCGGGGTCGGGGTAGGGAAGCGGACGAATGAGGACGGCGTCCACCGCGCTGAAGATGGCTGTGTTCGCGCCGATACCGAGTGCAAGCGCGAGGATGGCGATGATCGCGTAACCGCGGCTCCTCAGCAGGAGGCGAAACGAGTAGCGTAAGTCGGCCAGGACGGACTGCACAACGATAATACGCGGTGTCCCGTCGAAAGTGACGCAAATTTATGCGAAGGAGCGCCAGCAGAGTTGTCCGCCGAGGGACACGAGCCAGAGCGACATTGCCAATCGCAGGGGCTTGGCGGGCATGAGGGCCGAAAGATTGGCACCGAGCAGAACTCCAACAATGCCCCCGGCTACCAGTTTGGTGAGCAGGGTGGAATCGTAATTGCCGGCTGTGAACTGTATGCCGCCGCCGACGAGCGAGAGTACGAAACCGAAGAAGACGTCGGTGCCGACAACCTGGGAGGGGGCGAGTGTCGTCAGTCCCATGAGGACGACAGAACCGAGCGCGCCGGCGCCGGCGGAGGAAAAGCCGACCTCTGCGCCGATGGGGAAGGCGATGCCGGGCAGCCAGCGTCGATGGTCGTTCCCGCGGATGGTCTGGGTCTTCAGGACACGCCAGATGTTGAGCGCGGCACTAATCATGATGGTGCCGCCGAGCACGCCGTAAATGACGGTGGAGTGCATGGTTTTGTAGCGGGTGAGGAGGAACGAGCCAATGATGGCGCCGGGCAGTCCGCCGAGCAGCATCCAGCCGAGCACGCTGAAGTTGACCTGCTTCCGCCACAGGTAGCTGGGCAGGGCGACGATTTTGATGAGCGCACCGTACATCAAAGCGGTGCCGACTGCGATGGGTGGAGGCACGCGCAACAGGAGGATGAGGACAGGAGCGGTGACCGAGCCTGCGCCGACACCTGTGAGTCCAACGGCTAGAGCAATCAAAAAGCCCAGCGTGACTTCAAGCATGAGGCGCCTCCGCCTGTATGTGGATACCGCACTCGAGTTTCTTGCCGCCCCAGCGTCCACTGCGCAGGTTATCGGGATCGACAGGGCGCGCGGTGCAGTGCGAGCAACCGATGCTGGTGTAGCCCTGGTCGTAGAGCGGGAGCACGGGGAGTCCGAGAGCCTTTACGTGACGCCAAACCTGCGGCCAGGTCCAATCGGCGAGAGGGCTGACTTTCTGAAGCGCATGGCCGGAGGGAAGGCGGAATGCTTCCACCTGCTGGAGATTGGCGCGGGTGGGCGACTGCTCGCGGCGCAGGGCGGTGAACCAGGTGTCGTGTCCTTCGAGCGCGGCAAAAAGCGGTTCTACTTTGCGAAAGCCGCAACAGCGATCGGGAGCGGTCTGATAGAGCTTGCCGAATTTCGCTTCCTGCTCGGCTACGGTATTTTTGGCGGCGACGTTGACCAGGTTCAGCTTCAGCCTGTCGACCATGGCGTCGCGATAGGCGTAGGTTTCGGGGAAGTGATAACCGGTGTCGAGGAAGAGAACCGGAATGCCGGGCGCCTCGTCATTGACCATATGAACGAGGGCCACGCAGTCAGCCTGGAAGCTGCTGGTTACGCATGGGCGGATGCTTTCGCGTAGCAGGGAACGAATCAACTCTCTGGGCTCAGTCATCAGATTCCTTCTCCGTCGATCACTTCGTCAAATGGGCGCAGGGATGCGATCACCATGGAGGCGGCCTCATCGAGGTCGTCAGGCAGATTCAGGCTGGGTGGCACATCGCTGACGACGATGGCGAGCAGGCCGGCGGCGCGGATGGCCTTTTCCACTTCGGCAGTCCAGACGGTGAGCACCACTACGGCGGCGCCGCGGTCGAACAGTCGGCGTTCGACGGTTTCGGCGAGGCGCAGGCGGTCGCCCACGTGGACCACTGCGGCGCCATGGCCCCAGCGGGCGGCACGGTCGGTGGCGGTAACGGGACCCGACGCGTAGGCGCGATCGCCATCCACCGAACGCTCAATCATCAGCGCACCGGCGGTGGCGTTGGTTTCGGGGTCGATGAGGATGGCGGCGCCAGTGATGCGGTTGTCGCGGTAGGCGTCGAAGTAGATGGCGCGGGCTGTCTCGACGGAGATGAGTCCGATGGCGTTCAAGCCGATGACACCGTCTTGTTCCTGTGCAAACGAGTTCACGTCCACGCGGTACTTGACGGCTCGCACACGGGCGGGGACGGTCTGAGTGGTGTGTTTGAGGAGGTAGGTTTTTACGGTGTCGAGCGGAGCCTCATTCATCCAGACGACGCGGGCGTCGAAGGTGCGTGAGACTTGGGGAGCGCCGCCAGCACTGAGCAGGTCGCCGCGGCTGACATCGATCTCGTCCTCGAAGGTGAGGGTGACGGATTGAGGCGCGCCGGCGCGGGCCAGTTTGCCTTCCCATGTCTCGATGGACTTCACGCGCGAGGTACGTCCCGACGGCCAAGCGGTAACGGAGTCACCGGGGTGGATGATTCCGGAGGCGACCTGACCTGAGAAGCCGCGAAAATTCTGGTCGGGACGGATGACACGCTGCACGGGAAAGCGGAAAGGCGCGCGGGCGCTGGCGGCGGTCACTTCCACTGTCTCCAGATACTCGAGCAGGCTGGGTCCACTGAACCAGGGCATGGCAGCGCTGGGGGTGACGACGTTGTCGCCGTTGAGCGCGCTGATGGGAACAAACCAAGCCTCGGGGGCGCCCAGTTGATTGAGGAACGCGCGAAACTCGGCGCTGATGGAGTTAAAGACGTCCTCGCGGTAGCCTTCAAGGTCCATTTTGTTGACGGCCACCACGATCTTGGGAATTCCAAGTAGTGTCGCGATGAAGGCGTGCCGCCGGGATTGGGGCAGCACGCCATTCCTCGCGTCGATCAGCACAATCGCAAGGTCCGCGGTGGAGGCACCCGTCGCCATATTACGTGTGTACTGTTCGTGCCCGGGAGTATCGGCGATGATGAACTTGCGCCTCGCCGTGGCGAAGTACCGATAGGCAACGTCGATGGTGATGCCTTGTTCACGCTCGGCGCGTAGGCCGTCGGTGAGCAGGGACAAATCGAGAGGTCCGGCAGAGCGGTTGACCGTCGACTTGGCGATGGCCTGGATCTGGTCCTCGTAAATGGAGCGCGAGTCGTAGAGCAGGCGGCCGATGAGGGTGCTTTTGCCATCGTCGACGCTGCCGGCGGTGGAAAAACGGAGCAGGTCCTTCTCACGTTCCAACTGGAGGTACGCTTCAACATTGAACGAAGCGGGGGTGTCGGCGGCGGCCACCATTTAGAAGTAGCCCTCCCGCTTCTTCATTTCCATTGAACCGTCCTGGTCATGATCGATGACGCGATTCTCGCGCTCGCTGCGGCGGAAGGACACCAACTCCTGGATGATCTTGGGCAGCGTGTCGGCCTCAGAGCGGATTGCGCCGGTGCAAGGGCTACAGCCCAGCGATCGCATGCGGCACATCACCATCTGCTCGTGCTCGCCGGGTAGTCGCGGAATGAAGTTCTGCTCGACGGGGGTGAGGGTGTCGCCGCGCACGAGCATGGGACGTTCCTTCGCGAAGTAGAGAGGAACGATGGGAATATTCTCGGCGTGAATGTACTGCCAGACGTCCATCTCGGTCCAGTTGGAGAGGGGAAACACGCGGACGCTTTCTCCGGGACGGATGCGGGCGTTGAAGAGGTTCCAGAGTTCGGGACGCTGATTCTTAGGATCCCATTGTCCGGCGGAATCGCGGATGGAAAACACGCGTTCCTTGGCGCGGGACTTCTCCTCGTCGCGACGGGCGCCGCCGATGGCCGCGTCGAATCCTCCGTTGCGGAGACCGTCGAGAAGGGCGGTAGTCTTGAGCAACTGGCAGCAACGCTGGGTGCCCAGAACGTACGGGTTGGCACCGTTGTCGATGGCTTCCTGATTGGTGTGAACGATCAGCTTGAGGCCGAGTTCGGCGGCCTGGTGGTCGCGGAAGGTGATCATCTCGCGAAACTTGTAAGTGGTGTCGACGTGAAGGAGAGGGAAGGGAATGCGGCCAGGGTGGAAGGCCTTCTGCGCGAGGCGCAGCATGACCGACGAGTCCTTGCCGATGGAGTAGAGCATCACCGGTTTTTGAAACTCGGACGCCACTTCGCGGAGGATGTGGATGCTCTCCGCTTCGAGGCGCTGCAAGTGACTAAGAGACACCATCGGCCTAGGGTATCACGGTAATCCCTATTTGTCGATAGGAATTAGGATTTCGAGGACTTACGGAGAACTAATTCGACGGTTGGGATGTCGGTATGTATCAGTGAATAAATCACTTCATAATCACCCTTAAGCTGATTGACTTCCTCTTCTGTGATGCCGAACGTCCCGGTAAGATGGAACGCAAAGATCGCCAATGCGCCGGGCTTTAGAGCTGACTTGATCTGGGGAAATAGGGGGCGGTGGAGGAAGAATGTGTCGATTATAAGGTCGTAGGGGGAAGTGGGAACCTGGAATTCAGGCGATTCGATATCCTCGACGATCGCATTGATGCGTGGGTCGTTTTTCTGAAGCTGCGAGATGGCGACTTGGGAGGCGTCGATAGCGGTGACCTGCCAGCCTCGATCCGCCATATATGTCGAATGTCGCCCGAGGCCGCACGCCAAATCGAGTGCTTGCCCGGGGGTAAGTTCAGCGACGGCGTTGACGAAGAACGGGAGCGGCACCGGCAGGTCATCAAAGCCTTGCCGGTACCGCTCGTTCCATTTTTCGATTACCGCCTGCCGGTCCACTGGGCCAGCGTAGCAGTTAGCGGACGCGTTGCTTGTGGGTCAGTCGATCATAGACGAAACCGCCGGCGCCGCCAACGAGTGCGCCGATGCCGGCGCCTTTGCCGCCACCGGCAAGCGCGCCGACTGCTGCGCCGGTCCCGGCGCTACCCGCGACGATGAGCGCGGAGTTCTTCTTGGACCGTTCTCGATACAAGGGCGAACTCGATTCCCGATACGACTCGCGGTACGCCTCGCCGCTGACGGGCGGTTGAACCGCGATTGGCTCCTCGTCACGAATCATTCGGACGTAGTTGCGCGAGGCGAATTGTGGCTGACCGTAACCTTGACCGGGCGCGGGCGCATCCATTCCAGCGACGCAGGGCTGACCACCCGCGGTTGAGCCAACCGGCTGACCGTAAGCGTCGAGCGATTGACTGGTTGAAACTGGCCAGACTGAGGAATTTGCCGATGCGGCGGATGGGTGACGAGCCCATCCCCATATTGCCAAGCCTCCAAGTAGCACAAAGCCACCGATTATGAGTAATTTTTGTTTTTCTAACACGTTTCACCCCTCCTCCCGCCACGTAGGCAGGTGGGTGGCCAAAGGCAGCCGCATGAATGGGCTCTCTCGTGCTTAGCTGATGGGCGATGAACGAATTCGCCACCGATACGATAACGCCCGCCGACACCAAGGTCAGGCGCGGCATCCCCCTAGTATTGGTAGCGGGCATTCTTTTTGCTGTGCTTGCGATCGCATTAGCGTTTTCTCTGCGTTCGTTTAACGGCTCGGACTACCCGGTAAAGGTGAACGGCAAGTACGGGTTTATCGACCAGTCCGGTAAAATTGCCATACAACCGCAGTTCGACGATGCGGGACTTTTTGCCGAAGGTATGGCGCCGGTGCGGATGGACTCGCGTTGGGGGTACGTCGATCGACGTGGAAAGATTGCCATTGCGCCGCAGTATGATCTCGCTGATCCGTTCTCGGACGGACTGGCGCTGGTGGCGGCTGGACGCAAATTCGGTTACATCGAAAAAGACGGCAAGTTCGTCATCAATCCTCAATTTGCTGGGGCCGGCCGTTTTTCGGACGGTAAGGCGCCCGTGTCGGTTGAAGGCAAGTGGGGCTACATCGACAAAAAGGGCAAGTTCGCGATCAATCCCCAGTTTGACGAAGCGGGCAACTTCTCGGAGCACCGGGCGCTGGTGCGGATGAACGGGAAGTACGGATTTATCGATAGCGACGGGAAGATCGTCGTGAATCCCCAGTTCGACGGCGCGGGCGGTTTTAACCAGGGTCGCGCGGTGGCGCAATTCGGAGCGAAATTCGGTTACGTCGACAAGGACGGCAAGGTGGCGATCGCACCGCAGTTTGATGAGGCCGGCGACTTTAACGGCGGACTCGCGCGTGTGGCTTTGGGCAAGCGATACGGCTATATCAACAAGGATGGCAAGTTCGAGATCAATCCGCAGTTTGATCAGGCGGGGGACTTCGACGGTGCGCTGGCGCCGGTTTGGCTCGGCAACCGTCAAGGGTACATCAACCGCGACGGCAAGTTCATTTGGAACCCTTCGCTCTAGTTCTGTGGGCCCATCGCGCTTAAAATTTCCTTCCTGATCCCGCGTTACCATAGACAGCATGATCCGCCTGGGACTGCTGATACTCTGCGCCAGCCTGCTTTCCGGGGCTCCTGCCTTATTCACCACCACTAGCGATACAAGTTGGAAATCGTGGACCGCCGTGCGGGGCACCGCACAGCCAGATGCGACCGTAAAGCGTGAAGGGCGTCCTGCGCTGCGCGTTGAGTCTAACGGTGAGTCCGACGCGATTGTACGATCCTCCGCAGTGTCGCTTAGGATTGGCAAGCACTACGAGATCTCTGGTTGGGTGCGTGTGGACGGCTTGGACGTGCGCGATGGTGGACGGTCGCCGATTGCTGTGGGCGCGACGCTGTCGATGAGTTCGATGCCATTCGACGTGCACTCAGAGTCGGTTGCGGGAACGCGCGAGTGGACGCGGCTGAAGCTGCGTTTTACCGCCAGCCGGTCACAGGACGCTGTGATGCTGCGGGTAGCTGAGGGCGGAGCGTTTCGCGGTCGCGCGTGGTTTGACGGAATTTCGGTGGAGGAGATCGGCTCGATACCGATCGCTCCTGATAAAGCATCGGTGCGCACGTTTGGACCAGCGTATCGCTATCCGAGCGCGGGCTGGATCTATCTTCATATTGAAGGCAAGCCGTATGAACGCGGCTATCAGCACGGATATTTGATGCCGACTGAGATTGAACGGTATTTGGATCGTTGTGCTGCGCAGATCGACGCGAAGTCGCGGGAGTCGGCTTGGCAGTGGGGAAGGATCACGGCCGATGCCTTGTTCCTGCGGGGCTTCGACGAGGAAATCCGCGAGGAGATGAAGGGCATCGCCGATGGCGCGGCGGCAGCGGGTGCGAAGTGGCACGGGCGCAAGGTGGACCTGCTGGATATTGCAACCGCCAACACAATTGTCGAGATCGGGGATCTGCGGTCGGCGCTGCGTGTAACGAAGACGGGCCTTGAGGGCATTGGCTTCGTGATGCCTGGTTATGGGGAGCAGAAGGCTGACGTGCCTCCGAACGAACGCTGCTCTGCTTTTGCCGCAACTGGCAAAGCTACGCGCGACGGCCACATGATCGTCGGTCATACGACTTTCTGGTCGCTGACGCTGGCCGAGCAAACCAACGTGATGCTCGACATTCAGCCGGCGGCGGGACACAGGTTGCTGATGCAGGCGTATCCGGGCGGGATTGAAAGCGGCACCGACTGGTATCAGAACGATGCCGGAGTGGTGTTGACGGAGACCACGATCCGGCAGTCGCCATTCAACCGGGAGGGTACGCCAGTGGCATTTCGCGCCCGTAAGGCGATCCAGTACGGTGGCGACATCGATCAGGTGGTAGAGCACCTGAACACGAAGAACAACGGACTGTACACCAATGAGTGGATGATCGGCGACGGCAAGACCGATGAGATTGCGATGTTCGAACTCGGCACCTACAAGACGAAGTTGTGGCGCAGTTCGAAGAACGAGTGGTTTGGCGGCACAGAGGGTTTCTACTGGGGCTGCAACAACGCCAAGGATCTGGATGTCCGGTTGGAGTTGCTGCCGGATCCGAAGGGGTCTCCAGAGGACGTCGCGTTTTCGCCGTCGGTACGGGACATCAAATGGCAGGAGATGTACCGGCAGCACAAGGGTTCGATCGACGAGCAGTTTGGATTTTTAGCTTTTCGCACATCCCCGCTGGTTTCCATGTCGGCGATGGACGCCAAGATTGCCACCGCTGAGATGGCCCGCGAGATGTTGGTGTGGGCCGCGATTGGAAAGCCGAATCAGCGCGAGCGTTTGGGAGGTGACCGGGACAAGAACGGGATTAACGAAGGTCTGTTCCCATCGGGCTACCGGTTGTTTTCGGCTAAGCTCTCCGAGGCGGCGCGGGTAGGCGCTTCGGGCGCGGCTTCGCCAATGTCCAAGGCCGAAAAGAAACCGGAAACCGCGATGGACGAGGCCAAATTGTGGTCCGGTTGGATTTTGCCGGCGTCGGACGGCGATTTATGGCTGACGGCCGGATCGGCTACGTATCACGGAGTGCTGACGAGCGAGCGCGCGGGACGGACAGTGGAGTCACTACGGGTGGCTGCGCGGTCGCATCAGATTCGTGAGAACACGCCGTTGTCGCGCCTGCGGTTGACCCTCGACAGCGATGTTCCCAACCGTCTGGCTGCGGCCAAGGGCGCGCTGGCGCTGGACGCGTTGCGCGGAGATCTCGGGGATGAGAAGTTTTTCGCATTAATGCGCGCGTTCTTCGACGAGCACACCACACAGCGGGTTACTACGGCGGCGTTTCGCGCGGCGGCGTCGAAAGCTGGCGGCAAACCGCTAGACCAATTCTTCGCCCAGTGGCTGGACACGGTGGCGATTCCTGGCGATAACGGCGGCGCGTCGTACCTGGCGAGCCAGATGCAGGATCGTTATGGATCAATGCTGATCGTGTACGGCACGATGGCTGAGGCCGGCGCCAATCGCTATGCGGCCGAGCAGTTCCTGCTTCACGATGTGTTTGAGCACTCTCCAGTGATCAAGAAAGACTTTGAGGTCACCGAAGAGGATCTGCGGACGCACGATGTGGTTTTCATCGGCCGTCCGGAGGCGAACCAAGCTCTTGCGGCGGTGGCGAGCCGGATTGGCATGGACTATGCCGGCGCGAATTTTGTGGTCGACGGGAAGCCGCACGCCTCTGAATACGACGCGCTGAGCTACGCCGCCGCGAGTCCGTTTGATGCGCGGCGGATGTTCCTGGTGGTGGCCGGCAACTCGGCACTCGAGACGGTTAAGGCGGCAAGGTCAAGCCTGCTGCCCCAGGCCGTGATCACATTGCATAACGGGAAAGCGGATTAGTCTCACTGGTCCTAACGCGGATACCCGCAAATGATTTAAACAAATCACTCAACTCTGTTGGCTATGGGGCTATTGAGCCGCATACAATCGGGAACGGATCTTGGAGGATCTTTCTCGAATGTCTCGATTTCTGCTGCGTGGTCTTACGGCCGCGATGGTAGGTGGCATACCGGCGCTTGCCGGGTTAGTGATCAGCAATGAATATTTAGGTGACGATCAACAACACTACCTACCTCTCCAACCCTGCGAGTCTGAACGTATACAACAACGGTACTGCGACGCCGATCAGCACTTACACGATCAACTCTGATGGCGTCCACTTCCTAGGATCAGAAGCGTGCTGGGATGGTGCCTGCGGTTCTGAAGGTCCGTCATTAAGTTTTACTGAGCCGCCTGCCACTCTGCGCTTTACCGGAACTTCCATCACCTGTGATTCGCGTGCAGGCAATTGCGATGCATCGCTGTTTATCACGATGCGGACCACCGGCATTACTGGTCTCACGCCGGGATATGCGCTCGCCGCTGGCCTGGACTGGACATACACCGACACGAATCTGCTGTCGGCTTTGCTAGGCGCGAGTGTCATCGATGAGAACAACAATGTACTTGGGTCGGTGTCTCAAGCCGCGAGCTTGAACTCGGGGGGAAGTATCTCCGCCGGTCCGGTGACCATCGATACGATTACCGGCACGTCCTGGACTTTAATCAGCACATTGACCGTGTCGAACATGCAGGCGGGCAGCACGCTGACGTTCCCTAGCAGCCTGACTGCGCAGCTCAGTGTCAGCTCTGTTCCGGAGCCTGCTTCCGCAGGACTTGCCGGGGCCGGTCTGCTGCTGGTGGCGGCGATCGCGCGCCGCAGACGACGATAGATTCAACCTTGCTCAAACCGCCCGCACAGGCTTGCGTCACCTTGTAATATGAAGACAACTGTGCGGGCGATCTTTCTGGCGTTTGTCTGCTGTCTTCTTCCGGCTGAGGAGCCGGTGGCGATTCTTGCGCATCGCTGCTACAGTTGCCACGGCAGCGCCAAGACGGCAGGTCTGCAATTGGACTCGCGCGAGACGTTGCTGAAGGGCGGCAAGAGCGGTCCGTCCATTCACCCCGGCGACCCCGACAAATCCCTACTCATCGAAGCGATTCGTTATCAAAATCCAAAACTGAAGATGCCGCCGTCGGGCAAGCTCTCAGATGCTGAGATTGCGTTGTTGGCCGACTGGGTGAAGGACGGTGCGAAGTATCCGGACGCTCCGGTACAAGTAGCCGAGTACAAGATCGCGCCGGAGCAGCGTGCATTCTGGGCCTATCAGCCGATCAAGAATCCGGCTGCGCCGGCGGTAAAAGATGCGAAGTGGCCCAAAACGAATCTTGACCGGTTTATTCTCGCAGCGCTCGAAGCGAAGGGCATGAAGCCCGCGGTGCCTGCCGATCGCCGGACGCTGATTCGCCGCGCATCGTTCGACCTCACCGGCTTGCCGCCATCGCCGGCCGAGGTAGAGGCGTTTGTCGCGGATCGATCGCCGGATGCCTTTGCGAGGGTAGTGGACGGACTGCTCGCTTCTCCCCACTACGGCGAACGGTGGGGCCGTTACTGGCTCGATGTGGCGCGCTATTCCGACGATAAGCTCGACAGTGAACGCGACAATCCGTATCCCAATGCATTCCGCTATCGCGACTGGGTGATCCAGGCTTTCAACGACGACATGCCGTTCGACGTTTTCGTCAAGGCGCAACTTGCCGCGGACCACATGCCTGCGGCGGAGCGCGGCAAGTATGAGCCCGGCCTGGGATTCTACGCGCTCAGCCCGGAGTTTCAGGACGAGCGTGTAGACGCGACGGCGCGCGGTTTTCTCGGACTAACGGTTGCCTGCGCACAGTGTCACGACCACAAGTTCGACCCGATCCCTACCAAGGACTACTACTCGATGATGGGCGTCTTCACCAGTTCGCACATCAGCGAGTTTCCGCTCGTGCCCGAGGCGGAAGTTAAGAGCTGGAAGGACAAGAAGCAGCGGGTGGACGACCAGAAGCAGTTGATCGCCGATTTTGTGAAAGTGCAAAGCGATAGTCTGTCGGCGGTCTTGGCGT
The DNA here is from genome assembly GCA_038212445.1 of Bryobacterales bacterium. Taxonomy (GTDB): domain Bacteria; phylum Acidobacteriota; class Terriglobia; order Bryobacterales; family Bryobacteraceae; genus TMP-7. The sequence goes on along the minus strand of JBBQUM010000002.1, from coordinate 133,847 downwards.
CGCGTACCGCGGACTATATGTTAGGCACGGACACTAGTCTCGATGCTGACACGGTGGAGCGTTGGAAGAAGTATCTGGCGAAGACTGAGAAGGACCATCCGTTCTTGAACGGCTGGTATGCGTCGAAGTCATCGAAAGCAGCCTTGGAGTTCCAAACGCTGGTTGTGGCGGTGAATACCGAGAAGAATCGCATCGACGAGGAGAACAAGATTCTGCTTGGGCTGAACCCGAGCCGGGACGCGCTTTCGCAGGCTAGTTTGAAGTCGATGGAGCGGGATCGCTTTGTATTGTGGAACGAGATCTACGGTTCAAGCGGAGTTGTGCATTATGGGGACGGCAAGATTGACCGCTTCCTGGGAGAGGCGTGGAAAGCACGTCTGGAGCGAATGCGGGCGGATCTGAAGAGACTCGAGAGTGATCTTCCCGCGCAGTATCCCTTCCTGCACGTGATGGCGGACAATGACAAACCGCGCGATGAGCGCATCCATCTCCGCGGCTCGCAAGACACTCTTGGCGATGTGGCTCCGCGACGATTCTTGCAGATCCTATCTACCGACGGCCAGAAGCCCTTCAGCGAAGGAAGCGGCCGGTTGGATCTGGCAAATGCAATTGTGTCTCCGGCCAATCCGCTCACTGCGCGGGTGATCGCCAATCGAATCTGGCAGCATCATTTCGGACAGGGCCTGGTTCGTACGCCGAGTAACTTCGGAAGGCAGGGCGATCGTCCGAGTCATCCCGAACTGCTTGACTGGCTAGCTCAGCAACTCATCGACGGACGCTGGTCACTAAAGCAGTTGCATCGTGAGATTATGCTGTCGGCCGCGTATCAGCAAAGTGCCGCATACAACGAAGCGGCGTTTCAATCCGATCCTGAGAACCGGTTGCTCTGGCGCTATAACCGGCGGCGGCTGGATGCCGAGGCGTTGCGCGACGCAGTGCTTGCGGTGGCAGGCGACCTGGATCTAAGCGCCGGTGGTCCGCCGGTCCGAATGACTGAGGATTTCAAGCGCCGCACGGTGTATGGGTTCGTTAGCCGCCGGCGGCTCGACGGATATCTCGCTCTCTTTGACTTCCCGAATCCGAACAATACGAGCGAGCAGCGAATGGAAACCAATGTTCCACTGCAGCGGTTGTTCTTCATGAACAGTGAGTTAATGATGCGCGAGGCCGAGGCGTTTGCCGCGCGTCTCAAGGGCAGCGACACTGAGAAGATTCAGCAGGCGTACGAGTTAGCTCTCGGCCGTCCTCCGCTGCCGTTGGAGACCAAGAAGGCCCTGGAGTTTCTGAAGTCTGGGACGTGGCCTCAGTACGCGCAGGCATTGTTGAGCGCGAACGAATTTTCTTTTGTGAATTGAAATGACCAGACGCGACCTACTGCGGACCATCGGCGGCGGATTTGGCATGTTGGGATTCGCCGAAGCGGCGAATACGGAGGGCGGCACTGCTCGAGGTCCGCACTTCACGCCCAAGGCGAAGCACGTCATTTTCCTGTTCCTGAACGGTGGTCCGTCGCAGGTAGACACGTTCGATCCCAAGCCGGCCTTGAGGAAGTATCATGGCCAGCCGATTCCGGCGGGAAATCTAAAGACCGAGCGGAAGACCGGAACCTTGCTGGCGTCGCCGTTTGAATTTCGGAGGCACGGCAAGAGCGGAATCGAAGTCAGCGAGATTTTTCCGAGGCTAGGCGAGTGCATAGACGATATCTGTGTCATCCGCTCAATGCACACGGATCTGCCGAACCATGAGCCGTCGCTGTTTCTCATGAACTGCGGGGATAAGTTCCCAGGCCGCCCGTCGATGGGCTCATGGCTCACCTATGGTTTGGGTACGGAAAATCACAACCTCCCCGGCTACGTGGTGCTCTGTCCGGGCGTGCCCATTGTGGGTCACCAGTTGTGGAGTTCGACGTTTCTGCCAGCGGTGTATCAGGGCACCTACATTCCAAACAACGAGAGCGACCCCGAGAAGCTCATCCAGTTCATTCGCAACAAGCACATCGATTCGACTGGACAGCGCCGCCAGTTAGACCTGGTGGCGGAACTGGATCGCATGCAGTTAAAGCGGACGGGGCCGGACGCGCAGATGGAGTCGGCGATTGAATCAATGGAGACGGCGTTTCGGATGCAGATGGAAGCGCCTGAAGCGTTCGATACGCGCAAGGAGAGCGAAGCCACCCGCGCCGCGTACGGAGACGGGGATTTTGCCCGCGGATGTCTCATAGCGAGGCGGCTTGTGGAGCGGGGAGTGCGGATGGTCCAGGTGTATTTCGGCAACGGCCAACCCTGGGACAACCATGATGATATTCAGATTCACCGGAAGCTGGCGCGACAGTCTGACCAGCCCATGGCGGCGCTGCTGAACGACTTGAAGCAGCGGGGATTGCTCAGCGAGACGCTGGTGGTGATCGGCGGAGAGTTCGGCCGCACTCCCGCGGTTGAGGTGAGCGGATTAGTAAATGTGCAGAACGGCCGGGATCACAACAGTCACGGCTTTTCGACGCTGGTGGCGGGCGGCGGGATCCGGGGCGGCCACGTCCACGGTGCGACGGACGAGTTCGGATTCAAGGCAGTTGAGAATCCGGTTCATATTCACGATCTACACGCCACGCTGCTCTGGCAGTTGGGAATCGACCATACAAAGCTCACGTATCGCTACAGCGGCAGGGACTTCCGGCTCACGGATGTCGCGGGTGAGGTTGTACGGGGAATTATCAGCTAATCTAAGGCAAACAGTACTATATCCGCCGCCCTTGCGCTCTTGGACTTGTTACATTTTATTGACATCTTCCGCCGAGTCATCTAACCTGTCTCTATCCTGTTGTTGGGGTTCGTGTTTTAACTTGTTGGGGTTCCTGAAGTAAAAGGGTTTTGGCCAGCGCCTACCGGCGATGGCTTTTGGGAAAGGGAAAGTCTAATGCTGCGAGCAAGTTTCGCGGCGCGGCGCTCGTGCGTCGTGCTGTCTGCATTTCTACTTGGTTTTACGGGTCTCGCCGTGGGCCAGGAAACATCGGGTTCGGTTCGTGGCGTCGTCACCGACCCATCGGGCTCTGCGGTTCCGGGCGCCAAACTTGAGCTAGCCGGCGCCAACCTACGGCCCATGACGAGCACCACTGACTCAAGCGGTGTGTATGTGTTCATCTCGGTGCCGATCGGGCACAATTATTCGGTTGCTGTTACAGCCCCGGGTTTCCGCACATCCAAAGCGGGCGGGCTGACGGTCGACGTAGGTAAGGCGACGACTTTGGACATCCACCTTGAGGTGGGTCAGGTTAGTGACAGCGTGGTGGTCTCTGAGAACGCCGTCATGGTTGACACCGCATCCAGCGCATCCGCGGTTACCGTGGACAGAACCTTCTTTGACCTATTGCCGAAGGGCCGCGGTTTCGACGGTCTGATCAACATTGCTCCCGGCGCGCGCTCTGAGGGAAAGAGCGGCGGCTACCAGATTGACGGATCGTCCGGCTCTGAGAACGTTTTCTATCTGGATGGAATGGAAGTTACGAGTGTCCAGAACGGAACTCTCGCCAACCAGAACAAGGTTCCGGTTGAGGCCATCCAACAGGTTCAGATCAAGAACGGCGTCATGGAAGCGCAATACGGCGGCGCCATGGGCGGCGTGGTCAGCGCTGTGATCCGTTCCGGCGCGAATGACTTTCACGGTTTTGCGGGATTCTATTTCAACAACGATGCTTTGCAGGGTCGTACCCGCCAGCAGTTGCAGCTAGACCCGAACAACGACAGCCTCGCCCAGTATTTCAACCAGAATCGCACCGACAGCTTCACGAACTGGAATCCGGTCTTCGGGTTCGGCGGCCACCTCATCAAGGACAAGCTGTTTTTCTTCGCGTCCTACATGCCGACCAAACTGAGTACTACACGTACGGTTGATTTCACCACGGGACTGACAAGTAAATACACCAACGACTTCACGCAGAATTTCATGGCGACCAAGTTGGACTACAACATCACGAGCAAATTGCGCATGAACGTCAGCTGGATCTGGAGCCCGAGTTACAATCGCGGTGTTCTTCCGGGTACCAATGGACAGGATTCGCCGAGTGCTCCGTGGGCCGGTGAGGGTGATTACACCAGCAACAACACACTCTCGGGACAGGTGGACTACACGATCGATTCGAAGACTGTCCTGTCGTTCCGGGGCGGCTACAATTACAACAACTTCACCAATCTGTACTCGGTGCCGATCACGACGGCTATCTACTACAGCAATTCGAACGTCGGCTTGAATCTGCCGGGTCTGCCTGGCAACTTCTTCCACTCCACCGGCTACCTTCAACAGGCCGTTGGCGCGACGTTGTATAACTACTACCCACGCGTGAACCTGAATGCTGATATCTCGCGCCTGGTTAGCTGGCACGGTCAGCATTCTCTCAAGGGCGGCTGGGGCATGAACCGTCTTGGTAACGGCATCAATAGCAACACGTATCCCAATGGCTACTATCGGTACTATTGGAACCTTGCCTATAACTGCACCACCACGCAGTGCGCCGGACAGCAGAAGGGCGCCTATGGCTATTACCGCTACCGCCAACTGGGCACGTTCGGCGATGTTCGCAGCAGCAACAACGCCATGTTCATCCAGGACAACTGGCATGTTAACAAGCATCTGACCTTGAATCTTGGCCTCCGCGCCGAGAAAGAGTACGTACCGAGTTTCGCGACTGGTAACAGCACTCCTTCACGAGCGATTAACTTCAGCTGGGCCGACAAACTAGCGCCGCGCCTCGGCTTTGCGTATGATCCCAAGGCCGACGGCAAGAATCGCATTTATGCGAGCTTCGGCTTGTTCTACGACGTGATGAAATACGAACTGCCGCGCGGCAGCTTCGGCGGCGACCAGTGGAGAGATTACTTCTACACGATGGACGATCCGGCGTTGCCTAGCAAGAACAATGGTGTTCCGGCCAACCCGAAGGGACTTGCCGGTAAGTTCCTCGAAGTCATCGACTATCGCATTCCGTCCAATGACCCGAGCGACAACACGATTGATCCGAACCTGAAGCCTGTGAAGCAGCGCATGTTCGACGTAGGTTGGGACCACAGCTTTGCGACGTCCCTGGTGGGTTCACTCCGCTATACCAATCGCCGTCTGTTGAGAACGGTTGAAGATACGGGGACCCTCGGACCGGCGGGCGAAGTTTACTACATCTCAAATCCTGGTTTCGGCATCACAGCCGATCCCAAGACTTGGGGTGCGGGCTACCCGACGACTCCCAAGGCGCAACGCGACTACGACGCCGTCGAGGTTCGCCTTGACAAGCGTTTCTCCAGCTCCTATCAGTATGCTGTGAGCTACACCTACAGCCGCCTGTACGGCAACTATAGCGGCTTGGCGAGCTCTGACGAAAACGGGCGCACTAGCCCGAACGTGAACCGCTACTTCGATCTGCCCTGGATCGCGATCAACACCCAGGGTCAGTATGTCTACGGCAACCTGGCCACCGACCGTCCGCATACGCTGAAGTTCTTCGGCAGCTACACCTACAAGAGCAAGCTCGGCTCCACCAGCCTGGCTCCGAACTTCCAGGTTTACTCGGGTACGCCAATCACCAGCGAACTCAACATTACCTCGGGCGTTCCGGCCTATCCGTACGGACGCGGCGATCTTGGCCGCACACCCGTATTCGCGAATCTTGACCTCAACCTGGCGCACGACTTCAAGCCGTTCACCCGTCACGAAGGTTGGAAGTTCCGTTTTGAATTCTCGGTATTCAACGCGACGAATAGCGCGGCGGCCACCGATGTTTTCAAGACGATCAATCACGCTGACGACGGCAACGGTACAATCGCCGCTCCGGGCGGTAACGGCAATGAACAGAATTGGTTCAAGCCGTGGGATGCCAAAGCTCTGATGGCTGCCCAGAAAGTCCGCACCGATCCTCGTTACGGTCTGGCCAACGCGTTCCGTGGACCGCGTTCGGCTCGCTTGCAGTTAACCTTCTCGTTCTAACCAGACGCGATTACACTATCGGCCGGGCGGGCGAAAGCTCTCCCGGCCGTTTTGCGTTTTAGGGACTTGTGATGCGTGCTGCCTACGACGAACTTTACATGTACGCGATGGGTCGGCCCGGCTTCATTCTGCAGCACGTGGTGGATGCCTTTACTGTGCAAGCGGCAAGCACGGACAGCAAGCCGATCGCGGTGGTCTTCGGCTTGGCTGGACTCTATCTGTACGTCGAAAGGCGGTATTCAGGCAGGCAGGTCCAGAAGGCGCACATGTTACTCGCGCGCCGGAAGCGTGAATGCCGCTTCTCACCCTGCCGAAGGAGCGGGGCGCCATAACGGCCGTTCAGGTGTTGGAAACCGCCGCCGGTGTGGACCGGGACGCGGCGATTGGTGAATGGTGCAGAAGCGTGTGGACGGCCTGCAGCGCCAATCGCGAGGCAATAATCGCTTTGCTGCGGGAATACCGACTGGCCCAGCCTGCGCTCTTCTAGCGAGGCGATCGAAGGTCATAACAAAGCAACCGCGGCGTTGTACCGTGCAGTGTGTCGCGCGTGTGCTGACTGATGTATAGCAGTCCCCGGCTTAGTACGGGAGTCGACCAGGTTTCGCGCGCCGCAAAGAGCCAGGCGCGTGACAGCTCCTTGTATCCTGCCGGGCTGAGGTCTAACCACAGCAGATGACCTAACTCGCCGAGACAGAGAAAGCGTCCGCTTGCCGTGAGGAGTAGGGTACCTCTGGAAGTGCCTAGTCGCTGCGTGCGCCCGTTGATCACCTCGTCCCACTCGGGAGTCGTCCGCCAGACCACGCGGCCGCTCTTGAGCTCCACACACACCAGCGAGGCATCGGGTTCGTTTCGTCCATCAAAGGCGTACAGATAGCCATCTTTATGAATGGCGGTATTGAAGTGCGTGCCAATTTCCGGACTGGTCCACGCGGCAGTGGCTCGCATGTCAGGACCAATTGTGACAAGTGCGCCACCTGTCTTATAACTCGCGGAAACGAACACCTGATTGCCGACGACAACCGGAGAGGCTGCGTTGACCGACTCATAACTCCGGCTGCGCCAGGGGAACGCGAAGTCAATCGCGCCATTTGCAGGATCAATCGAAATTAGACCGCCGGTAGGAGGGCGACTCTCTCCTCCGGCAAAGACGAGAATGCGGCGCTTGCCGTGCACGGTGGCGGGCACCGGCGACGCATAGCTGGCGCCCCAATCTTTACCGGCGGCCCAGAGCGTTTTGCCGGTGAGTTTGTCGAGGGCAACTACGGTGGGACCACCCGGGGCGCCGACGTTGATGATGAGCTTGCCCTCGTCGATCAACGGATTGGTGGCTGTTCCAAAGAAGTCCTGAGGCACCTTGAACTCGGCGGCAAGATCGCGCTTCCACAACACGGCACCGTTACTCAGGCGGAGACAGTGCAACTTGCCCTCTGCACCGTACGTGTAGACGCGGTCGCCATCAAGCACCGGGCTTGCGCGGGGTCCGTTGTTGTACCCGTAACGATCTTCGAACTGGGTGCCATAGGAAAAATCCCAGTACCTGGAGCCGGTGTCCGGATGGAGGCATTCCACGCGTTCCTGACCGCTGAGGCGGTGGAGGTAGACCAGGCGGTCGCCGAGAATCGCGGGTGAGCTGTAGCCTGTCCCCTTACTCATTTCCCAAACCAAGGAGGGTCCGCCGGACGGCCATTGTTCGAGCAACTTGGTTTCAGGCGAAACCGCATTGTGCGTGGGACCTAGAAAGGAAGGCCAGTCGCTCGTGATAGCGGTCGCGGCGAGTGGCTTGGGCTTGGTGTGAATGCGCGTACCGGTGGGAGTTTGTGCCAAGGCGGTGGCGCCGGCAAGGCTTTGGAGGATTGCGCGGCGAGTCAGCACAGACGCTCATCATAGCCGAAGCGGGAAGAATCACACCGAATCCCGCTACCATCGAGTTATGGCTGCGTCCCGGCCGAACGCGTGGGCGGCGTTCTGGCAAACTCTCATCAAATTCGATTCGGCGAAGTTGGCGCCGGCGCTGGCAGTGCGCAACACGCTGGGTGTGGTGCTGCCGCTGATTGCCGGGACGGCTGCGGGATGGCCTAGCGTCGGAATCGCAGTTGGAACAGGAGCGCTGAACGTCGCGTTTTCGGATGGCCAGGAACCCTATCGTCAGCGTGCGAAACGAATGCTGGCAGCCAGTGTGCTGGTGGGCTTGGCGGTGTTCGCCGGAGGAATCAGCGGGCACTACATCTGGGCCATTGTCGCGGTGGCGGCCGGTTGGGCATTCGCCGCGGGAATGATGATTTCGCTGAGTTCGACCGCGGGAGATTTGGGCGTAATCAGCCTGGTGACGCTGGTAGTTTACGCGGCGAATCCGCAGCCGCTCGATCGCGCGATCTACTCTGGACTGCTCGCGTTTTCCGGCGGTCTGCTGCAGACTTTATTTTCACTGGCGTTCTGGCCGCTGCGGCGTTACAGGCCCGAGAGCCGCGCACTCGGCGCGATGTTCCGCGAACTGGCAGCCTCAGCGGCACGTACTGCTGAGGCATCGCAGTCGCCTCCGGCAAGCGCCGAGACGATCGCGGCACGCACCAGTCTCGGGAGCCTCACCAACGACCACTCGGTGTCCGCCGAACGCTTCAAGGTCTTGATGAGTGAAGCCGAGCGCGTCCGGTTGGGGATGCTGGTGCTGTCGAGGCTCCGGGTGCGCATTGGCCGAGAGCGCGTCGACGGTCCGGAAATCCGCCTGATGGACGAATTCAACGAAGTGGCGGGGGCGATGTTAGGCGCGATCGCCGATTCGCTGGAGACGGGCGCCACCGCTCGCGTAATGCCCGAACATCAGGCGCGACTGCGCGAAACAACGGAGAAGTTCCGCGCGATGACCGATGTGGTGCCGCCGTCGGTTGAGGCGATGGTGAAGGATGCGCGATTCCAGATGGACGCGATCGGCGGTCAGTTACGCGCTTCAGTCGACCTGGTAACCAACGTCACTCCGGCCGGTCTTGAAGCGTTTGAAAGGCGCGAAGCACGCCGGCCGTGGCGTTTGCGTCTCGGTGGGACCGTCGCAACGCTGCGTGCGAATCTAAATCTCAGATCAACGGTATTCCGCCACGCATTGCGACTCACTGTGTGCATCGGGCTTGGCGAGGCGGCCGCGCGCAGTTTCTCCCTGCACCGCTCGTACTGGGTACCTATGACGATCGCGATCGTCCTTAAGCCGGATTTCACGGCGACTTTTAGCCGCGGCGTTCTGCGGCTTGCGGGTACGTTCGCTGGACTGCTACTCGCCACGGGGCTGTTTCATCTGATGCCGGGAATCCTGGCGAAGGCTGTCCTGATGACCGGCGTCTTCATGTTTCTGCTGCGCTGGTTGGGTCCGGCTAACTATGGCGTGTTTGTCACGGCAGTTACCGCTCTGGTTGTCTTTCTCATCTCTCTAACGGGTGTGATGCCTGGGGATGTGATGACTGCGCGCGCCATCAACACGGTGGCCGGGGGACTGATTGCGCTGGTCGCCTACGCGGTTTGGCCGACCTGGGAACGTGCGATCGCACCAGAAGCGATTGCGGGGATGTTGGATGCCTACCGGCTCTACTTCCGCGCCATACGGGACAGTTATGAGCGGCCCGAGAGTAACCTGCGCTCGAGTTTGGATTCAGCGCGTGCGGCGGCGCGATTAGCTCGGACGAATGCGGAGGCCAGCGTCGACCGCTTGCTGGCGGAGCCCGGCACGTCCGCTGACCTGGCCGTACTGCACTCCGGCGCGCTGGCCAGCTCCCACCGTTTTGTCCATGCCGTAATGGCGCTTGAAGCCGGGCTTTTGTCGAGTCAGCCCGTACCCGCGCGAGCTGCTTTTACAACCTTCGCCAATCATGTCGAATTGACCTTGTACTATCTCGCCTCGGGACTGCGGGGTTCGGCGGTGGGTGCGGAGTCACTACCGGAGTTGCGCGAGGCGCACAATGTCCTGGTTCACTCCGGAGACGCACTCACCGAACGCTACGCGCTGGTGAACGTGGAGACGGATCGCATTACCAATAGCCTCAACACCCTGAGTGAGCAGATTCTGGGATTGTCCGGGAGTTAGCGTGCGACAATCCGGTAATGCGCATACCTGCCGCAGTTATTCTCATGGTTGCGATCGCGGCCGCCCAGGACCAACCTGACCTCGGCGTTACCGGCCGGATCAAAGACGAGGCGTTCGACCGATCGAAGGTGATGGATCATCTGTACTATCTCACCGAGGCCAGCGGGCCACGCCTGACAGGCTCGCCGCAATTCGAAAAGGCCGCCAACTGGACGATGGAGCGGCTCAAGGGTTTTGGCCTGATGAATGTACATGCGGAGCGCTGGCCGTTTGGTAGGGCATGGTCGACGCAACAGGCAGTGGTCGAGGAGATCGAGCCGAGATATCTACTGCTGAACGCTGCGCCGCTGGCGTGGAGCGGGTCCACGAACGGCGAGGTGATCGGCGAGCCGATGCTGGCGCCGTTGAAGGTGTCGTTTGAAAAGGGGCCGAAGAAGATCAACGAAGACTTCGAGGCTTATCAGGCAAAATGGGCGGGCAAGCTACGCGGGCGCATCGTACTCATCAGCCCCATTCGTCCGCCGAAGCAACAAGCCAATCCTCAATTCCGCCGTTATACCGACGCCGACCTCGCCACCATGGCCAAGGCCCCGGATCCATCCACGAAGATCACCGCGCAGAAGTTGGAGGACCTGGAGTGGCCTGAGGAACCGGAAGAGATGGGCAAGTTCTTCGGGAGCCTTCCGAATGCGGTGATGGAGCAGGTGTACGATCTGTACGACGAGGTGGCCGCGCGTCGCGGTGCGTTCTTCGCAAAGGAAGGCGTGGCAGCCGTGCTGCTGGCGGACAATCGCGCGCATGAGGGAATGGTCTTTGCGGAAGCGGCGGGCGGCTACAAGGCCTCGTCCACCCTCGCTCCGCCAACCTTCGTTGTCACCGTCGAACAGTACGATCAATTGGCGCGCGCGGTTCAGAAGGCACAGCCTTTGAAGGTGCGAGTGAACCTAAAGACAACCGTGTCCGAGCGTGACGTGGACGGCTGGAATATCATCGGCGAGATTCCGGGAGGCGCTAAGAAGGATGAGATCGTGATGATCGGCGCTCACTTCGATTCATGGCACACGGGTACTGGCGCCACCGACAATGGTACCGGCAGCGCGGTCATGATCGAGGTGATGCGGATCCTTAAGGCACTCAATCTCAAACTCGACCGGACGGTCCGGATTGCGCTGTGGGGCGGGGAAGAGCAGGGGTTGTTAGGATCGCGGGCATACGTGAAGGAACACTTCGGCAACAATACGTCGAGTGTCTCCGGCTACTTTAACCTGGATAATGGCAGCGGCAAGATCCGCGGCGTCTACCTTCAGGGCAACGACGCTATGCGACCGCTCTTTGAGCAATGGCTGGCGCCGTTTCGCGATCAAGGCGTCACCACCGTGTCCATCCGGAACACCGGCGGCACTGACCACCTGTCATTTGACGCGGTGGGCATTCCCGGCTTTCAATTCATCCAAGATCCTCTGGATTACTCGACGATCACGCATCACTCAAGCATGGATACATACGATCACGCCGTGCAGGAGGATCTGATGCAGGCGTCGGCGGTGATCGCTTCGTGCGTTTACCAGGCTGCGAACCGCAAGGACGTGCTGCCGCGACGGCTGAAATAGATCTACTTTTTCTTCTGAACCGGCTGTTCTTTGATGGCGGAGTCCGGAATCGGTTCGGGATCGAGGTCCTTAATCACAGACTCGGCGCTGAACTTGCGATAGTTTGTGAAATCGGCCTCGTTCTTCGTGTTCTGATTCTTTGCCGCCTTTAGCGTGACGATCGATTTGAAGGGGAGCAGGAAGTGGTTCCCGGCAATGTCGACGTCGCTATAGTCCAGGCTGAGCGAAGCGGATTTAACAGGGTAGTCCGATGGTATGTTGTCTGCCTCGAGCGTAATTTTCATGATTCGCGAGGTTTCTTTGTCCACGAAAACCAACCCGTGATATCCCACTAGAATTGCTTCGGCACCCTGGGCGAGCAAGTGATAGTTCGAAGTGGATTGAGGCACCTTGTAAGCGAAGACGTGAGTCACGTGGCCGCGGAGTTTCCCCCACCGGTCCCAGTCAAACTGCGTATCGGACTTTGCGGCGAAGATCTCTTCCATCATGGAAGCAAACTCGCCGCTGGCTGTCGTCCCGCCTAGCTGTTCGTGCTTTACATTCGTTACGGCGCGACCATTGATCAGGCTGACGGTGTAGTTTTCCTTGTGCTCAAAGTAAGTGAGACGTTCGACAATGGTGTCAGCGCCGCGCCAGTCTTCACCGCCCTTCGGATCGAAGTACCGGTGGGTTCTCTGCATGCAAATGAAGTCAGGCATGCGCGTCGAGTAGTTGCGTGCGTAGTCGGTGGCTTCCTCCAACACCCGTTTCTGCTCAATCGAGTTCGGAGGTGGCGGCGGCACGTACACGGGCGGAGGCGGAGGCGGTGCCGCCTTAGGAAGGGTCGCGCTCGACTCGCGTAGGTCATTTAACGCGGCCAGCGTTTTCGGACCGGCACCCAGGCCTTGTAACTCCTCCACGGTGCGCGCGTCCAACTGTTCCGAGATCTGGATCTTGTGCAGATACTCCGCTACCTCCTTATCCGGGAGATGACGCTGAATCGAGGAGTTTACAAAACCTTTCAATTGCTCGACTGAAATTTTGGGCGGGGCAGCGGCGCAAATGAGGCCGGCGGCGAGAGTGAGAACGATTACGCGGAGTTGCATCGACTAGTCTTCTAACTTAGACGTTCAGTTTGGCGTGGAGGTTGCGCTTACAGCCTGACGCTCCTGCATGCGCGATTCTATCTGTTTCAAAGCGTTGGCGAATTCGCCGGGGTTGTGGACCGTCAGCGTTTTGCCGCGAAGGCTCTTTACCGTATTTTGGATGAGGTCAGGCAGTTCATTCCCTCGCTGCATGAAGATGTGGTACTGGAGGTAGAAAAACAGCGGATCGCCGGAACTCCGCTCGGCCAGCACCGACGGAGGTAGTTTGTCCCAATACCGCGTCACCGGTCCGAGGAAAATCACGGCATCGGGACGCTCCTTAGCCTCGAGTTCGTGATTGATCAGGTCGGCGAGCATCATGAGGTGGCCCCCGGTGTTTTGCAGTGTAGTGATATGCACGGTGCCGAGTTCGAGACCATTCAAGGCCTGGCTGACCTGATCGAGTTCCTCGGGCCGAAATGGATCGCGATCGAGCAGGCGCTTTTGCTGCGACAGGTTGAAAAGCACGAGGCGCACTGACTGGGCGGGCAGTTGCTCGAGGAGTGGGCCTAGCGTTCCCACCAGCAGTTCCCGATCAAAGAACCGGAGCCGCGTGGCAAAAGGAAAAACGGGGGCAGCGTGGACCAGGACCGTGACGCGATATGGCCGGTCGCCGCTGCGTTCAACGGTAGCAGCGTGACGTGCGCTCAATGAGCGAACCGCGCCATCCGGCAGACGGATGCTCATATTGCGCTCAGCCCTGGATCGTTTGGCGGTGATGGTCCAGGTCTTGCGGCACACTCGCGTGGCGTCGTCGATCATGAACACCTCTACCTTGTACCGTCCCTCACCGGTAAGAAAACTGCCGCCTAACTCGACCTTCACCTTGGTTTCGGGCACCTCGGGCAACCGCACGCCGCTAACCAGGTGAACGGGCTTGCCGCCGCCTTCGGGCGTAACCTTCGTAAGAATGCCGAGCGCATGTCCGGGACCTCGGAATTGATGCAGAGGCAAGGCGATTCCATAGCCAGTTTGAAAACGAAAGCCGAAGTCCACACGCGGCTTAAACGGGAAGATCTCGCATTGGAGTTTCTTCTCGCCCGCCGAAGCCTGCAGGGATTTAAAAGCGTCGGGGACTCTGTCGTAGTCCACCGCCACTTGGGCGCGAAGCGAGAGGCACGCGAAAATGATGAGGAACGTGAACCTCACGAACCCATTGTCGTCGACTGGCTGGCTCGTTCGCAGTAGGGGATGCGCCGTCCGGTTATTATGAAAGCTCGACATGCGCCTATTTGCCTTCCTGCTTTCCGCCACGGCCTGGGGAGCCGCCTGTACCACTGCTGATACCGGATGTACCGAGTGGGTGAAATTGAGTCAGGGACGGTCGTTGATTTATCGCTCGCATCCGCTCGATCAAAAGAATGAGCGCATCAAGCGTGCCCTAATCGTCATCCATGGACAGGGACGCAACGCAGATGATTACTATCGAACGGGGCTGGCGTCGGCTTTCCTGGCCGGTGCGCTCGACGATACGATCGTAATCTCGCCCCGCTTCGCATCCAACGATGGCCGCAATTGCAAGGACTCGCTAGCCGATGGTGAGGTGAACTGGAGATGCTCCGGCGACAGCTGGCGGTCAGGTGCTGCCTCCATCCAAACCGATAAACTGACCTCCTACGATTTCACTGATGAGCTGCTTCGAGAACTCGCGCGCAAGGAAATCTTTCCGAACTTGAAGGCGATCGTCGTATCCGGACACTCCGCCGGCGGCCAGTACGTGTCGCGCTACATGATGGCGAACACGGTGGACGAGTCACTCGGCGTCCCGATCACCTACGTCGTTTCGAATCCGTCGAGTTACGCCTATCTGGATTCCACACGGCCGGCTGAACCCGGAAACTGTCCAGGATTCGACAATTGGCCTTACGGTATGCAAAAGCGGAAGGGCTATTCCGCCAAGCTCAGCGATGAAGAAATGAAGAAGCAACTACTTTCCCGGCACGTTGTCTATCTCCTCAGTGAACTCGACACGCTGCCCATCGCCGGCTTTGATTCGTCGTGCGGGGCGATGGCGCAAGGTCCCAGTCGACTTTCGCGCGGCCAGTCGTACGCCGAGTATCTCAGCAAGAGGTTCGGCGCCAAGCAGACCGTGACTGTGGTTCCGCTCTGCGGCCACAACGCCCGCTGCGTTTTTACGGCCGATCCGGCATTAGCAATTCTTTTCCCAAAGTAGATGACTATGACCTCCTCCCAGATTCGTCTTGGCTTTGATTCCTACTCACTGCGAGGTTTCAAATGGAAGGCGGCGCGTCTGCTGGAATTCGCAATAGGCCAGAAACTGGACTCCATACAGTTCTCGAGCCTGGACGACTTCGACACGTTGGAGACGGCATATCTCACCAACATCAAGGACCAGGCGTCGAAGGCGCGCATGACCATTGACGGCGGTATCGGCTGTATCTGCCCAGCGTCGAAGAGTTGGAGCACCAAGAACGGGACGCCCGAGGAGTATCTGGCGAGAGGCATTCGCGCCGCCCATGCGCTCGGGGCCACGTCGATGCGCTGCTACATGGGTGCGTCCGCTGACCGGCTTGGAGCACCAGGAATCGAAGCATGCATCGAGGCGACCATCAAGCCGCTGCGAGCCGTAAAGTCGCTGGCCGACGATCTAAACGTCAAAGTGGCCGTCGAGAATCACTCGGGCGACATGCAAGCTTGGGAATTGCGCGAACTAATCGAGGCAGCAGGCAAGGGGCATGTGGCGGCGAATCTCGATACCGGCAATCCGATGTGGGTAGTCGAAGATCCCATGACGACGCTCGAGGTGTTGGGACCGTACACCGTGACCACTCACATTCGTGATTCGGTGGTGTTCGAACACCCTCGCGGCGCTGCGGCGCAATGGGTGGCGCTCGGCGACGGCGTTATCGACTTTAAGAAGTTCGTCGCGCGGTTCATTGAGCTCTGTCCGCACTCGACGATGCAACTGGAGAACATCACCGGCCGTCCGCCCACGGTGCTGGCGTATCTCGAGCCGGGCTTCTGGAAGGCGTTCCCGAAAGCTCGTGCCCACGAATTTGCACGCTTCGTCGAACTGGCGCGCACCGGACATCCCTATATGGGGTTCATGGTGGTGGAGGACGGGGCCAACAAATCATCGGAGAATGACGCCGCCCTGCGCGATCAGCAGCGCCGCGATCTCGAGCGCGGTTTTGAGTTCGCCCGCAAGACGCTCGACGTCGGCATCAACTGGCGCTAGCGGTCAATGAGTCATTGCGTAGATGAGGTAGTTAACGCCGTAGCGGTAAGCGAGTGAGGTCATCGCCTCGGGATATTCAGGGGCGTCAGCATACTCCCACGCATCACCGACGTCGGTATTGAAGTTCACCGCTACCACCAGGCGTTGCCGGTCGTCGTACATCGCCCGCCACGCGGGAGCAGCGCCATCAGGGTACTGGACCGTAACTCCTCCATTGGCGCCGCGGCGCAGATGCCGTGTCCCTGGAATCGTGGTCCTGTCCTTTTCGCGAATATCGTACAGGACGTGCATCACGGAGTCCGACTCACCGATATCGGGAATCGACTGGCCCGGCAATACGCGATTCATCGTCTCGCGGAAATTCTCCCATTGGTCCGGTCCCCAGAAATCGTCGACAACGAGAAAGCCGCCCTTCAGCAGGTACTCGCGTAACTTACCGGTCTCGATGTCTGAGAGTCCCCACCAGCCGGTTTGGGTCGCATAAATCCAGGGATGGTCGAATAGCGTGGGGTCGGTGAGGCGCAGATGCTCGGGTTCGCCGGTATGGACCCGCGTCAGCCGTTCGACACCGGTAGAGAAATGCTCGTCGGCGTCGGGCCAATCCACCATCCACCATCCGGTGCCGGTCGCACCGCGTGAAGCGAAGCCAAAGCGGCGGTGATACTGCGGAAGGTCGGTGTATTCGAGCCGGACAAAATGAAATTCGGCTTTCGCAGGGAACGTCGGATGGGAGTCGTCGGCGTGCTCCACGCGGAAGCCGCCGTAGCGTTGCGCGAGACCGGCAATTGCCGCGACGAAGAGTCCCACCGCCAGGCGCCGCCTCATGTTGTCTCATTTTAGACTGCCCCGCAAAGGCGCGTTTAAGCCGGCAATCGAACGACGAACCTTGCGCCCTCCAGGTATTCACGGTCCACCCAGATGTCGCCGCCATGCGCCAGCACGGTCTGGCGTGAGAGAGCAAGACCGAGGCCGATGCCATTCTTCTTGCCCGCGGTAGCGAAGGGTTGGAACAGGCGGGGGCGCAATTCTTCGGGAATGCCGGGACCATTATCTTCAATCGCGACGAATACGCCGTCGGTGCCCCGGCGCTGCGCGGACACTCGGATGGTGCCGCCGCCGGGCAGCACGTCAATCGCATTACCGAGAAGATTCTCGAAAACACGCTCCATGTGTGACCGGTCGACGGTGACCTCGAGGTCCGCCGGAACGTCGAAAGTGATCTTCACATTCTGTTTTTCGGCGCGATGGGTAATCGTACCGGCCGCGGCGAGGACCAGGTCGCGCAGGGCGCAGCTTTCGGCGGCTTGGGCGCGGCCGCGCGTTACTGCCGCGAGTTCTTGAAGCATCTCCTGGACACGGCGGGATGAACGGTAAATGTTGGCGGCCAGCCGACGCACCTGTTGAGGCGACAGATCGTCGTCCACCAGCATTTCCGCACCGCCGTAGATTGCGGCGAGGGGATTTCGCAGGTCGTGGATGATCGAGGTGGAGAGGCGACCGATGGTCGAGATGCGCTCCTGCCGGATCAGATCCTCGCGAGCGCTGCGAATGGACGCAGCCATCGAATTGAACGTGCCGGCAAGCCGGCCGATCTCGTCCTGCCCGTGATCGGCGACACGGACGTCGTAGTTCCCGCGGCTCAATTCGGAGGCGGCGCGGTCGAGTGCCTGTACCGGACGAACGATTCGGCGGGCCAGCAAATAAGTCAATCCGAGACCGGCGAGAACAGCGGCGGCCCACATCAGGACGATCTTCGTGCGGAAGGCGCCAATCCTCCGCCTGGCGGCATCGAACGATCGCAAAATGCGAAGCTCGCCCACCGGCTTTCCGCTTACGTCCGCCAATTGAGTGGCGAATTGCGTGTACTCGGCGGAATCCCGGGCATCGGCACTAAGCGTGGAGGCGATCACCTGGGGACCTGATCGAAAAATAAAATCGCTGCCTCCGGTTGAATCCTTCAATTCACGAGCCAGATCCGAGTTCACCTCAAAGCCTGCGATGAGCACGTTGATCAGCGCCGGATCGGCGGCCGTGGCGACGTATACCGGAGTAATCACGATCTGGTACATGCGGTGTTCCTGCGCTAGAAAGCCGGCTGCCTGTTTCGGGAAGAGGTGAGTTGCCTCAAGCACCGCGGGGAACTGGTGGAGCTTGAGATTGGGAGCGCCACCCAGCGAGGAAACCACTCTGCCTCGCGGATCGGCCACTAGGAAGAATGCGCCAGGACGGGCGAGTTTCTCCCAAACTTCACGCGCCGTGTCGCGAATGGTCGCCTCGTCGCCAGTGCCGAACGCCGCGCGAACGTCCGGCATGCGGCTGAGGATCATGCTCACCGTCGCCAGCTGGTCAGCTCTTGCCCGCCACAGAGATTCGTAGGCCTGGAAGCTCACGCGCACCTCGTCAGTAAGGTTCACCGAGGCGGTGCGCACAAACTGATCCTGAATGATCCAGCCAAGCACGGCGAACATCGCAGTGATGGCGATGGACGTGGAGAATAGAATCTTCCAGAGGAGCGAGAGTGAGGAAATCCGTCCGCCCATAGCAACTACCTTTGCGTGGACGGATAAGCCGTGCCATCGTCGGCCGGGGGATAATCCTTGCCGTATTTATTCTTGTGAGGGATAGCCAGGTACCCGCCCTCTGAGATGGTAATCGGCGGCATGGCGAGGCCGTCGGCGGCGACTACAACGCGTTTTACGAGCCCGTCCAGAGTGGCGTTGGTCGCTCGTTCATGAAACACCTTGGCGATGTACTCCCCCGGCGGAACACCACTAAGTTCGAATGCACCGTCGGCGGTTGTGGTGGCGTACCAGGGGGTGTTCAGTACAACAATCACGGCGCTCATAGCGGCGTGGATATTGCAGAACACACGCACGACGCCGGGCCGAGCGAAACGGACGCCTCGCGTGGTGCCGGGCGGATACAGCCCCACATCGAATACCTGCCCGTTGTAATTCGAGAACGCGTTGTGAAAAATTGGATCGGAATTAGGAAAGTCCACCGTTGTCCCAAGCGGTATGGCGAGCACGTGGGGAGTGAACGTTTTGTTCTTCTGCACCATGCGCGCCGCCTTCGGAGCGAGTCGGGGAGGTGCACCGCTGGCCGGTTCGAGCCAAATTACTACACCGGAAAAATCCTTCTTCTTCCGCACGGCCGGATCGCGTGAGTCGAGCAGGCTCACACGCCCACTGACTGTTGCCGCGCTCAGCGACACCACCGGCAACAGCGTCAGCGCGAAGCTAAAAAAGGTAAGCCAGCGCCAGGTCATAGTGTGTGTTCAGACGGGTTCCAATACCAAAATAAGTGGTGCGTGTCTGCGAAGCTTCAAAACTGGCGATGACATTCGGACCAAGGCGGTAGAACACGTTTCCCGCGTATACCAAGTTCTTGCCAATGTTGCCGCGCAGCAGGTCGCTGTTCCTGTCGTCTTCCTGGCCCGCGTAGGTGGTGAACGTCAGACGCTGAGTGGTGCGCCAAGTCAATTGCGTCCAGCCTCCCATGGCCTCAATGGCTCTCAATTCTCCGCTGGGGAACGACGTGATGCCCTGCCGCAGCCCACCGAGGACGCCAACATTCTTGCCGCTGAAGAACGCTCCGGTCCAGTCGAAACTTGCGGTGGGGCGGATGAGCCAGTCCACCGTGAGGATCCTCGAAGGGACCGTCGTCGTCCCGATGTGCGAATCGCTCACATGAACTCCGGGCGCGATTTCCACACGGCGGTCGCCCGAACTTTTCCAGAATTCAAATCGCCCCTCGTAGCCGGCTCTCGACCGCGACATGATGTCCCGGTATTCAGTGCCCAGGCCGGTGCCGGTTTCGCTGGTCTGGTAGACACCGGCCTGCGCCTTAAGCCCGGCATTCTCCCCGAAGTGAAGCCGCTGTTCCACGCGAAGTTGAGGTTGCCACAGCCAGAGGTTGCCGGCGCCGGTTAGAGGCGAGAAGCCTAACTGCGCCAGGCTTTCGGGCTCTCGCGGAGCAATCAGCGGCTTGTCCTGGGCAATCGAGACCGTCGTGTCTCTCCACTTCAAGTCGAGTGATGCGATGCGCAAACGCATCAATGTGTTTAGCGACGTTCCTGTGCCGCCGAATAGATCGAGGTAAACGGCGCCGCCCACCTGGCCGCCAGCCGGGAGCCCGGGACCATCGAACTTCAGCCCAATGATGGTCTGCCGGAAGGTGCCGCCGCCGGTTACGGGACCCGCGGTCTGATTCGCGGTGGTCGGATATTGATTGTCTGAGGTTCCGTAGCGTCCGTTCGCGTAAGCATTAAATAGGACCGTGCCGGTCAGCCTCACGGGCAGCTTGTGCTCGGCCCCGACTTTTGATTGTTCGAGTTCTTCCTGACGGCGCTCGATTACGTTCACCCGTTCATCCAGAGGTGCTTGCGCGAGTTCGGGCTGAGGCGGTGTCGCGGCCGTCGGATCCGTCGCTGCGAGCGGCGGCGCGGGTACAGTTCCTCTCGCGCTCAGTTGCTCCCTCAACGCCCTCACTTCGTTCAGCAGTTCATGATTCTGGAGCTCGAGGCGCTCGAGCCGTTTCACAACATCGGTGAGGTCCGGCTGGCTTTGAGCCGTTGCCAGTGTTGGGACGATTACAAAGAGCATCGCGCTAAGGTGTGCGCGCATCAATGAGTTCCTCCAGCTTTTGCCGAACCGCCGCGGGCGAGTACGGCTTCGGGAAAAACGCGTTCGCGCCGGCTTGCAAGGCTCGGAGCGGGGTGTCTGGGTCTACGTCTCCGCTGATCACAAGAATTGGAATACTAGCGTATCGCGCTTGGGACCTCACGCGCGAAACGAGTTCCACTCCATCCATTGAAGGCAGGTGCACATCCGTGATGATCGCAGACACACGCTGTTGTTCCACAACACGCAGAGCTTCCTCCGCGCTTTCGGCAAACTGGATTCTCAGTCCGGCAATTGAAGTTAGGGCAATGTCGAGGGTTGCCGTGCAGTCCTCGGCGTCCTCCACAATCAGGACGATCCGCAGAGCTTCCACCGATTGGGGGTGCTCATTGAGGGTCAAGGGATGAACCGGTAGCCGACGCCATGCATGGTCACAAAATGGCGCGGCGCGTCGTTATCGGGTTCGAGCTTCTGGCGCAGGCGTACGACGTGGGCATCCACGGTCCGGGTATTCGGAAAAGATTCGTACCCCCAAACGGAGTTGAGTATCACGTCGCGCGTCAGGGCGCGGTCCGGATTCTGGAGAAAGAAGGCGAGCAGGTTGAACTCCGCTCGCGTCATCTTCAATTCGTCCCCTGCGCGGCGGACAATTCGGCGATCAAGGTCCACCTCCACATCGGCGAAAGAAAGTACATGATCGGCTTCGGGCGCCGCGCGGCGAAGCAAAGCGCGGATTCTCGCCAGCAACTCGCGGGTGCCAAACGGCTTCACCACGTAATCGTCGGCGCCGATCTCAAGCAGGAGGACTTTGTCCAGCTCTTCGCCGATCGCGCTCAGAACAATGATCGGGGTCTGCATTCCCGCCGCGCGCACCTTCTTGCAGACGTCCACGCCATTCAGCCCGGGCATACGCAAGTCCACCAGGATCAACCCGGGTTTATTGGCGAGTGCCTCCTGCAAACCGTTCTTTCCATCGGCACAAAGGATCGGGCGAAACCCTTCCTTCTCCAACATCAGTCCGATCGTGTCGCGGAGATTATCGTCGTCGTCAATAACCAGGATCGTCTGCATGTGCGAATTTCACTCGATTCTAACAGCACGCTGTCGTGGACTAACGACTTGCCCGCTGTGGAACCGAATTCACAATTCTTTTACATCTATTTGACGACTAACTGTTTGCCAAACAGTACCATCGGAAACGTGATCCAACAAGAAGCTCCAATCCGCCATCAGAGTTTGACCGACGAGCAACTCGTAGCGCGCTTTAGAGCGGGCCTTGGACCCGCGAGCGAACGTGAGCTGGTTGATGAGATTTTTAGCCGTTACCACGCCCGAGTCGCGGCTTGGTGCTATCGCTTTACTCGCGATCGGGAAATGTCGCTCGATTTGACCCAGGAGATCTTCATTAAAGCGTTCCGCCGCTTCCGCACGTTCAGGAGCGACTCCAAGCTCTCCACCTGGCTCTATTCGATCACGCGTAACCATTGCATCGACGCGGTGAACAAACGCGCCGGTGAGCCCGTGGACTCTGTGGATTTGGCGACCGTTCGCATGGCCGACCCGTCCGCAATCAATGCCGAAACCACCTTGGCCGACAAGCAGCGCCGGCATGCGTTATTGAGTGTTGTAGCCAGCAGCCTCAATCCCTTAGAGTCGAGGGTCATGGCCCTCCACTACGGCCACGAACTGCCGATCAACGACGTTACTTCGCTTCTCCAGTTGAAAAACGCCAGCGGTGCGAAGGCTTACATTGTGAGCGCCCGGCGCAAGCTGAGCGCGGCGGTAAAGACGGTTCGGAGTGAGTGTTACTCCTAGGCTCCCAATTATCGAAATAGCGTTCCACTACCTGGTACAACTCGGACTTTTCTGTTTACAGCATGTTTACAGGAAGGCTCATTGCGCCCGGATCAATTCGGTGGTCGGTGTCCTAAACTCCTAAGACTCTAGAACTTACTGGACAGTACCCCCTTGACAACCGCAGCGCGACGTAGAATAATCTCGTAGTTTCGTCTAAAAACTGAGACGGCGTGCAAGAGGGGAAAAAGAGGGTCTATGAAGAGAGTGCAACTCTGTGTGTTGCTGATCGCTGGGTGCTTACTCGCAGCGCTTAGCGTATTTGGCCAGGTACCAACCGGTACCATCGCCGGTTCGGTGCTCGATGAATCGGGCGCGGTCGTTCCGAACGCTGAGATAACGATCACAAACAAGGCTACCGGGCAGAGCCGTCCGTTGAAGTCCGACGGCAACGGGGCGTACACGGCGCCCGCGCTACCTCCCGGTGAATACGAAGTGAAGGCGATGATTGCGGGCTTCAGAACTACGGTCCGCGAGGCCACCGTTGAGACGGGTTCTGTGACTACCGTCGATATGCGGTTGCAGGTTGGTCAAAGTAAAGACGTCGTAACCGTTGAAGCGGCTACCGCTCAAGTTGAATACGAGCGGCACTCACTTGACGGCGTAATCACGCGGCAGAAAATTCAGGAGCTACCGCTCAACGGCCGCAGCTTCTTGAACCTTGCGAACCTCGAGCCTGGCGTCACGGTGGGCACCGGAACGACATCGCAATACAACGCGCTGTTCTCGGTGTCGATCCTCGGTGGCGACTCCAGCAAGACCGCGATCACAGTGGATGGCGGCAACACGCGCAACTCGATTGAGGGCGGCAGCGGAATGAACTTCTCGCAGGAAGTGGTGCAGGAGTTCCAGCTTTCGAGCGCGAACTTTGATCTGTCCACCGGCATCACCAGCGTGGGCGCGGTGAACGTGGTCACCCGTAGCGGTTCGAATGATTTCCACGGGAGCGCCTACTTCTTTTTCCGCGATCACAACATGTCGGCCTACCCCGGGCTGCAGCGCAATACCTTGAATCCGGATCCGTTCTTCGCGCGCCGCAATCCCGGTTTCTGGCTCGGCGGCCCCGTACTCAAGGACCGGATCCACTTTTTCTTCAACTTTGAGAACACCAATCAAACACAGGTGTTCACTTACGTGCCCAACGTAGCGTCGGCGGCCTCGCTTGTCGGCAACTATGCCAGCCCTTACAAGGGCAAGACGCTGAGCGCTAAGTTTGATTATTCGATCAACTCCCGCAACCATCTGTTCGCCCGCTACTCGCACGACGGCAACAGCGGGTTTGGACCCAACGGTGGCGCAACCCCGCCTTCTCACTGGTTGCAGAATAAGAACTGGGCCGATCAGACGGTCCTCGGCGTAACGAGTTCGCTCAAAGCGACGCTGGTAAACGATTTTCGGTTCAGCTATCAGTACTGGCAGAATCGCAATCTGTTTCCGGACAGCAGCGTTTGCAGCGGCTGCCTCGGACTGAATCTTCCTGAAGTTGCCGTGAACGGCACCAACGTCACAATCGGAAATACCTCGAACGCGACGCAGGGCCGCGACCTTCGCCGTTATAACTTCACCGATTCTGTGAACTGGCAGAGGGGCAAGCACGGAATCAAGTTTGGATTCGATTATGAGCATGCTCCCGGCACCGGATTCTGGGGTTTCTGCGATCCGGCCTGCACCTCGGTTGCTCCTCCTGAACTGGTCCGAGCCAATGTGCCCGCAGCGCTGATCCCCGTGCTGTTCCCCACGCTACCCTCCTCGATCACAAGCCAACAGGACTTCCTCAACCTCCCCTGGTTGGGCGCCGCGGTTGGTATTGGCGATCCCAGTCAGCCCCCGCCGTACAACGTCGACAAAGCGAAGATCAACAATCGCATGCACACTTATGTGCAGGATAGCTGGAAACTGAGACCTCGCCTGACGCTGAATTTCGGTCTGGCGTGGAGCTTCGAGAGCACGCTGGTCAACCGTGACCTGGATAAGCCGAAGTATCTGGCCCCGGTGTACGGCAGCGACCTCAGCCCGACGAACAACAACTATCACAACTTCTCGCCGGCAGTCGGTTTCGCTTATCAGGTAGACAAGAGCGCGAAGACCGTGATCCGCGGCGGCTTCGGCATCTACTACGATACGGAGTCGTTGTACAAGCGCCTCCAGGAGCGCGCTTCCACAGGCCCTGTCGGCAACGGCCGCGTGCTGTTCTCGGCGGACGGATTCAAAAACACATTCCCGGGAATTATCGACTTCAGCCTGGGCGGCGTTCCCGTTCCGATTGGCGCTCCTCTGCCCAATGGACACCTCAGCAACCTGACGCTGGGTCAGTACCTGCAGATTCAGGCAGCGCAGGCGCCGGCTATCGCGGCTGCCCTGGCTCCGAAGAATCTGAATGACCTTAGCATCCGCAACATCCAGATCAGCAAGACCGGCACTCAGCTTTATCCGAAGGACTTTCCGGTGCAGCGCAGCATCCAGTTTACCCTGGGCGTGCAGCGCCAGTTGAAGTCGGACATGGTCCTGTCGGTTGACTTCGTCCGCCGCGTCTTCCTCAATCTCAGCCTCGGCGAGATTGACGCCAACCGCTGGAACCGCTACATCGGTGGCGTTCGCTCGCCGGTAATCCCGGCTTGCACCGGCAGTCAGGCTGCCGATTCGAACGCTCAGTGCTCAACCGGACCGATCACCTTCTGGTATCCCGGCGGTCGCCAGGTTTACAACGCGATGCTCGTGAAGTTGGACAAGCGCTTCGCCCACCGCTACCAGTTCACCGCATCCTACGCTCTGACCGACCAGCATGGCTACAACAGCATCTACAACCTCGATAAGCTCAACTCCAACTGGGGTCCGCAGGGCGCGCGCCACATTCTCAATGTGTCCGGCATCGTCGACCTGCCCTGGGGCTTCAACATCGGACTCATCATGAACGCCAGCACCAAGGGACCCTTCACTCCCACGGTCTCCGGCGTCGACTTGACCGGCAGCGGTGTTACCACCACGCCTCTCCCCGGCGTGACCAACAACTGCGTGAACCGCGGTTGCAACCAGGATGACATCGCCAAGGCGGTGACCAACTGGAACACCACCTACGCCGGCAAGAAGGACGCGCTTGGGAAAACGATCCCCTCGCTCGCGTTGCCCTCCAACTACAGCCTCGGCGAGAACTTCACTACGGAAGATATTCGCGTCACCAAGGTGTTCTCGTTCGGCAGCGAACCTCACGTCTACAAGTTCTCCATCTTCGGAGAAGCTTTCAACGTGTTCAACATCGCCAACCATGGATACAACTGCTGCGCGATCGACCAGCTGCAGAGTTCCAACCAAACCTTCCAGTTCGGCCAGGTGAACAGCCGCGGTGGACAGGTGTTCGGATCCGGCGGCCCACGTGCTCTCCAGGTGGGTGCCCGCTTCCAATTCTAATTTCCGATTCTCCTAAAATCCTTGGACCGGCGGGCACTGTTCCGCCGGTCTTTTTCTTGCTAGGATACTTGCCAGATCCATAACTGGGCGCATGAAACTCTCCGACAAGTACACCCTCGAGCAAGGTACCGCATACTTAACCGGCATCCAGGCGCTGGTCCGCTTGCCCATCGATCAGATGCGGCGCGACCGCCGCGCAGGCCTCAAAACCGGCACGTTTATCAGCGGTTATGAAGGCTCACCACTCGGCGGCTACGATCTGACGCTGTCACGCCTTAGTGGTCTGCTCACGGAACACAACATCCATTTCAACCCCGGCGTCAACGAGGAACTCGCAGCCACCTCGATCATGGGGTCGCAGATCATCGACGTGATGGGCAAGACCAACGTCGACGGTGTTCTGGGCATGTGGTACGGCAAGGGACCCGGCGTCGACCGCTGCGGCGACATCTTCCGGCACGCCAACATGGCCGGCACGGTGGGCAAGAACGCGGCCGCTCTCGTGCTGGCTGGTGACGACCATCCCTCCAAGAGTTCCACCATCCCGCATCAGAGTGACTTCAGCCTGATGAACGTCGGAATCCCGTTCTTCTATCCGGGCAACACACAGGAGATTCTAGATTACGGCCTGCTCGCGGTTGCGCTTTCCCGCTACTCGGGCGCCTGGGTGGGGCTCAAGCTTGTCACCGATATCTGCGACGGCGGCGGCACGGTCAACCTCAATCCCGATTCACCCGGCATCGTCCTGCCCGACGGCTATCTGAAGCATGTCGACGCTCGCATCGTGGTGCCCATTGCCCTGGCGCTCGAACTCGAAGTGAATCAGCGGCGCATCGAAGCCGTCCGCGAGTTCACGCGTGCGAATCACGTGAACCGCTGGCATGGGGCCGGCAGTGGCGCATGGCTCGGACTGGCCAGCGCCGGCAAGTCCTATTACGATCTCATACAGGCGTTGCGCGATCTCGGACTCGGCGAGGCCGAACTGAAGGCGCTTGGAATTCGCGTAGCCAAGGTTGGGATGACCTGGCCACTCGAGCCGCGCTTCGCGGCTGAGTTCGCCGACGGACTGGAAGCCATCGTCGTTGTCGAAGAGAAGCGCAGTTTCCTCGAACTGCACCTGCGCGACGTGCTCTACTCCCTGGCCCGAAGGCCCATCATCGTCGGTAAACAGGACGAGGAAGGTTCCCCGCTGTTTCCCCCTGCCGGCGAACTGGATCCTGATCGGATTGCCCGGGTGGTCGGCGGCATGATCAGCCGGCGGCACAGCGTCGAGAGTGTTCTCGCGCGCCTCGATCGAATCATGCAGATTGCCGAACGGCCCAAGGAGCCGATTACGCTCCAGCGTGCGGCCAACTTCTGCTCGGGCTGTCCACACAATCGATCGACCATGCTGCTCGACGGGCAGGTGGCAGGCGGCGGCATCGGCTGCCACACCATGGCGATTCGCCTCGGCGACCCGAACCGCTCATTCCGGTTCCTTACGCAGATGGGCGGCGAGGGCACGCCCTGGATCGGCATGACGCCGTTTGTCGATCGACAGCACATCTTCCAGAACATTGGCGACGGTACCTTCTTCCACTCGGGACAGCTTGCCGTTCACGCGTGCATCGCGGCGGGCGTCAACATCACTTACAAGATCCTCTATAACGGTCACGTCTCCATGACTGGCGGTCAGGATGCTGTGGGCGCGCTGGCGGTGCCTGCGCTGACGAAGAAACTCGAAGCCGAGGGTGTCCGCAGAATCGTCGTTCTTGCCGAGGACACGAGCAAATACCACCCGGTGTCGCTCGCTGCTAATGCCGAATTGCGCGATCGCAGCGAACTCGATCGTACGCTCGCCGAGATGGAGAAAATTCCCGGTGTGACGGCGATCATCTACGACCAGGAGTGCGCCGCCGAGAAACGCCGCGCCCGGTCTCGCGGCAAGGCTGTTGAACCGGTGTTCCGGCTCGTCATCAATGAGGAAGTGTGCGAGGGCTGCGGCGATTGCGTGAAACAGTCGAACTGCATGAGCCTCAATCCGGTGGCCACGCCGAAGGGCCAGAAGATGCGCATCCACCAGTCCTCGTGCAACAAGGACTATAGTTGCGCCCTGGGCGACTGCCCGTCGTTCGTGACGGTGAAAATCAAGCCCGGCACCGGGCTCAAGAAACGGCAACTGCCTGCGCTTCCGGATACCGATGTTCCAGCGCCCGTGAGCTTCGTCGATGCCGGCACCGGCTATCGTATTTTCGCCGCAGGCATTGGAGGCACTGGCGTCGTGACCATCAACGCCCTGCTCGCTACCGCAGCCTGGATCGACGGTCTATCGGTGATCACGCTCGATCAGACTGGGACCGCGCAGAAGGGCGGGGCAGTGGTGTCCCACATCCTGCTCAGCCGCGAGCCGCTAGCTGCTCCGTCGCGCACTAATCTGGGCAATGCGGACTTGATCCTCGGCTTCGACCTGATTGGCGCCGCCAACGGCGACAACCTCAAATTCGCATCGCCCGATCGCACGGTAGCAGTAGTCAACACCACCCTCACTCCAACCATTGACTCCATCCGCTCTCACACCGTGCTGAGCGGGCCAGAGGGCATGGTGGATGCCGTTAATCGCTCTACGCATCCTGGACGCAATCTCTTCATCGACGGCAATCGTCTCGCTGAAGGACTGTTCGGATCGCACCTGATGGTGAACATCTTCCTGCTGGGAACGGCGTGGCAGGGCGGCCTGCTTCCCATATCGCTCGACGCCATCAAACAGGCGATCGAGTTAAATGGCGCCGGCGCGGATAAGAATCTGGTGGCGTTCCACTGGGGCCGGAAGTATTATCACGACGCCGCGTCTGTGGAGGCTGCGCTCGACACGCGTTTGCGCGAGCCTGAGGCTGCGATGGACTACGCGGCTGAACTGACGGCGTACCAAGGCCCGGCGTATGCGCGTCAGTATTCGGATTTCATCGGCGAGGTTGAACGTCGTGCACCGGCGCTGAAGCCGACCGTCGAGCGGTACCTATACAAGCTGATGGCATACAAGGACGAGTACGAGGTCGCCCGTCTGCTCACCAGCAAGTCGTTCGAGGAACGTACGAAGGGAATGTGGGAGGCGCCTGAATCCATCTCCTACAATCTCCATCCGCCGATGCTGCGGCGCTTCGGCGCGAAGAAAAAGCTGAAGTTGGGCCCATGGTTCCGCATGCCCCTGTCGATCCTCGCCGCGATGAAGTTCCTGCGCGGTTCGGCGCTCGATGTTTTCAACTGGTCGGCACATCGCCGCCTTGAGCGTTCACTGGCCGGTTGGTACATGGACCTGACCCGGCGTGTGATGGAAAAGCTAGACCCGTCGACGACGGCCGCCGCTTTGGAAATCCTTGCATTGCCAGACCAGATTCGCGGCTACGAAGCTATCAAGGAGCAAAGTATCGCAGCCGTGAAGAAGTCCGCGGAGGAGAAGTTCGGCGCAATGAAGCGGTCCGCATTAGTCCAAGTCGGGTAGGGACGCTCTAGCTTGTCGTGACTGCTGCCTGCGCGGCTACCTGCCTCAGCACGTACGGCAAAATGCCGCCGTTCCGGAAGTACTCCACCTCCTGCGGCGTGTCGATCCTCACAATCGCGCAGAACGTTTTGGTGGTTCCATCCGCAGCCGTTGCCGTGACCGTCGCCTTCGTCGAACCACTGGCCGCTTCCGACACACCGGTCACGCTGTACGTCTCGAATCCCGTGAGCCCCAGCGAGTCCCGGCTTTCGCCCGCCACAAACTGCAGCGGCAGCACGCCCATCCCCACCAGGTTCGACCGGTGAATCCGCTCGAAGCTCTCCGCGATCACAACCTTGACGCCCAGCAGCAGAACTCCCTTGGCCGCCCAGTCCCTCGATGAACCCGACCCATACTCCTTGCCCGCGATGATCATCAGCGGCGTCTTCACCTCCGCATATTTCATCGCCGCGTCATAAATGAACATCTTCTCGTTCGACGGAATGTGCGTGGTCCAGCCGCCTTCAGTGCCGAGCGCGAGCAGATTGCGCAGGCGTATGTTGGCAAGCGTCCCGCGGACCATCACTTCGTGATTCCCGCGGCGCGCGCCATAGCTGTTGAAGTCCGCCGGTTGTACGCCGTGCTCCATCAGGTATTTCCCAGCCGGACTGTCTTTCGGAATGTTGCCAGCCGGCGAAATATGATCCGTCGTAACCGAGTCGCCCAATACCGCCAGAACCTGCATCCCCGCGACGTCAGCAATGGGCGCCGTCGGATCGGCCATATCCTCGAAATACGGCGGGCGCTTGATATAAGTCGACACCGGATCCCACTGGAAGATGTCGCCTGTGGGGACCTTCATCCCCTGCCACTGCGCATCGCCCTTGAACACCTCGGCATACTGCTTCCTGAACATATCCTCGCGGACCGACTTCTTCACCACCGCTTCCACTTCCTGGCGGCTCGGCCAGATGTCCGCCAGAAAAACCTTCTTCCCGTCCTGGTCGAGCCCGAGCGGTTCCTTCTGGAGATCGATGTCGATGCTGCCCGCGATTGCGTAGGCTACTACGAGCGGCGGTGACGCCAGATAGTTGGCGCGCACGTGCGGATTTACACGGCCTTCGAAATTACGATTGCCACTCAGGACCGCCGCGACAATCAGTTTCTCCTTGGTTACCGCCTCCGCAATCGGCTCGGGCAGCGGACCGCTGTTCCCAATGCACGTCGTGCAGCCATAGCCCACCAGGTGGAAACCGAGAGCCTCGAGGTAGGGCACCAGCCCCGCATCTTCGTAGTAGTCCATCACGACTTTTGAACCCGGAGCGAGACTCGTCTTCACCCAAGGCTTCGACTTCAAGCCACGCTCCACTGCCTTCTTCGCCAGCAGTCCGGCCGCAATCATGACCGACGGATTCGATGTGTTGGTGCAACTAGTGATGGCCGCGATTACGACTGATCCGTCCTTGATCTCGTATGCTGACCCGTTGCTTCCGACGGCCGCCTTCCGCTGCGGCTCCGCCAGCGTCGCCAAAAAATTCTTCTTCACGTCCGGCAGTTCAATGCGATCCTGCGGCCGTTTCGGGCCCGCCATCGAAGGCACCACCGTCGACAGATCAAGTGATAGCGTTTCGTGATAAACCGGATCGGGCGCGTTCGCCGTAAGGAATAAGCCCTGCTCCTTGGTGTAAGCCTCCACCAGCGCAATCAGGTTCGCAGGACGGTTGCTCATCCGCAGATAGTCGAGCGAGGCTTCGTCGATGGGGAAGAAGCCAATCGTGGCGCCATACTCGGGTGCCATGTTCGCGATGGTCGCGCGATCGGCCAAGCTCAGCGTCTTCACGCCGGCCCCGTAGTATTCGACGAACTTGCCCACCACGCCCTTCTTGCGTAGCATCTGCGTAACCGTCAACACCAGGTCGGTGGCGGTGGCACCGGCTGGAAGCTGACCGGTCATCTTGAAGCCAACCACAGGAGGCAGCAGCATCGAGATCGGCTGTCCCAACATGCAGGCTTCGGCCTCGATTCCGCCAACGCCCCAACCCACCACGCCCAGCCCGTTAATCATGGTGGTGTGAGAATCAGTGCCCACCACCGTGTCCGGATAAGCAGTGATGACTCCTTCCACCTCTCCCTGGAAAATGACCGGCGCCAGGTATTCAAGATTCACCTGATGCACGATGCCGGTATCCGGCGGCACGGCGCGGAAATTTCGGAACGCCGTCTGGCCCCATCTCAACAGCTCGTACCGCTCCCGATTGCGTTGGAATTCGAGCAGCGCATTGATGCTGAAAGAATCCTTGGTGCCGAACTGGTCCACTTGCACCGAGTGATCGATCACCAGGTCCACTGGGATCAGAGGATTTGCAAGCTTGGCGTCGACGCCCATCTTCGAAAACGCGTCCCGCATCGCAGCGAGATCGGCGACGCACGGTACGCCCGTGAAGTCCTGCAGCAGCACGCGTGCCGGCATGAAACTGATCTCTTGCATGGCAGCCGCCGTGTCCCATTTGGCCACGTACGCGATGTCGGAGCGTTTCACCGCGCGATCGTTCTCAAACCGCAGCAGGTTCTCGAGCAGGATCTTGATGGAGTAAGGAAGCCGGTGGACGTTGGCGACGCCCGCCTTCTCCAGCGCTTCAAGACGATAAATCTGATACCGGGTATCACGGACAGTTAGCGCTGAGGCGGCACCGAACGAATTTTTGCTGGCCATTACTTTCAGTTTACAAAACGTGTGCCCTGTCGTCGCTTTAATATAAGAGGATGAGGCGCTCGATACTGTTGCTGGCGATGGCATGGCCGCTCTGTGCGCAGTTCAGAACCATCGACATCAGCTTTGAAGGCGTAGGCTGTGCAAGTTGCATCGAGTCCCTGCCGGCTCGCATGCAAAGGATCCGCGGCGTGGAATCCGCCACCGCCACCGTCGACGGCCGCACCGGCATCCTTCAACTGAAACTCGCGGCGCAGAACCGCATCCGCCTCGAGCAGGTTCGCGACGCAGTGGAGCAGGACGGCACCAAAGTAAAGAAAGCGACCGTCAGCGTCGCCGGAACCCTCACATTCGAAGCAGGGAAGTGGCTGCTCTCCCCCGGCGGCAGTGCCACCTATGAGATCGCCGCAGAGCATCCGGAGGCCGGCAGAGTGGAGGTTCAGGGGATAGTTGCCGACGTCCACGCGCCCTCGCCACTCCTGATTCGAGCCTCGCGCCTGAATAAACTGGAATAATCCGCATTACGGTCTAGCCAGAATGGATGCGGTTAGAGTAGAATAATTCCAGTGGCGCAGAATCTCTTGTTCGCGCGTCTACTCTCTGGGCTCCGTCCTTCAATGAAAGACTACATCGCTCTAACCAAACCGCGGGTTACCTGGTTGATCCTCGCCTCCACGGGCGTCGGCTACTACTTCGGCGCGCGCTTCGGTTGGACTTTCTGGACGCTCTTCCACACCATCATGGGCACGTGCCTCATCGCTTCCGGTACCGCCGCGCTCAATCAGTGGTACGAACGCGACGCCGATAGCCGCATGGTCCGCACGCGCATGCGTCCGCTGCCCGCCGGCCGTATGCCCGCCAGAAACGCCTTCATCTTCGCAGTCGTTCTCTCCATCCTTGGATTCGTCGAGCTGGCCTGGGGTGCGAACCTGCTCACTGCACTGCTTGGACTGTTCACGCTCGTAAGCTATCTGTTCGTCTACACGCCGATGAAGCAGCGGTCGCCGCATTCGACAACCGTCGGCGCGATCCCCGGCGCTATGCCGCCGATTATTGGATTCGCCGGTGCCGCCGGGATGCTCACCGCCGAAGCCTGGATCCTCGGCGCGATCCTCTTCCTTTGGCAGTTCCCGCATTTCTACGCCATCGCCTGGATGTACCGCGACGACTACGAGCGCGCCGGTATCCGCATGCTGCCCGTCATCGAGCCCGACGGCGAGTCCACTGCCCGCCGTATCGTTTGGTGCTCAGTGGCAATGATCCCGCTCAGCCTGCTTCCTAAGTACTTCTCGATGGCCGGCAACATCTATCTGGTGGGCGCGTTGCTCGCAGGCTTCGCCTTCCTCTATGCATCTTCTCGTATCGTGCACGACCGCACGCGCGTCCGGGCCCGCTCTGTGCTGCTCGCCTCGGTGATCTACCTGCCGGTGCTCTATGGTCTCTTGGTCTTCGATCGCGTGCTTCTGTAGCATCGCGCTGCTTCTCCCGGCCTGCCATAAAAAAGCGCTGCCGGTGCTCGGCCAAGTGCCCGCCTTCCAACTCACCGCTCAGGACGGTTCCGCCTTCGATAGCCGGAGTCTCGCAGGCAAAGTCTGGGTAGCCGATTTCATCTTCACCAACTGCACCGGACCCTGCCCGCGCATGACCTCGCAGATGTCCAAGGTGCAACGCACCTTCCCCGGCAACTCCGATGTGAAGTTCGTGTCCTTCACCATCGACCCTGAACGCGACACTCCACCAGCGCTCACCGAATACGCCGCCAAGTTTCATGCCGATCACTCCCACTGGACCTTCCTCACCGGCCCGGTTCCCACGCTCCATAATTTGAGCCGCAAGGTCTTCATGCTGGGCGACGTCGACGGCAAGACGTTCGAGCATTCCACCCGGTTCACGCTCGTGGACCGTCAGGGCCGTATTCGCGGCTCCTACGTCACCTCAGAACCGGAAAGCATCCCCAAACTCATCGCCGACATACAACTACTGATCGGAGAGACTGCTTGACCATCCACGATCTTCCCGCCGTCAACGCGACCCTGAACGCGACCTCGGCGGTGCTCCTGCTAACGGCCTACATCTTTATTCTTCAGCGAAAGATCGTCGCCCATAAGCGCACCATGATCGCGGCATTCTGCGTGTCGAGCGCCTTTCTGGTCTGCTACCTGATCTACCATTCGCAGGTGGGCTCGGTTCGTTTTCCGCATACCGGGATGATCCGCAACGTGTACTTAACTATCCTCGCCACCCACACGATTCTTGCGGCGACGGTCCCGGTTCTGGCGATCATCACGCTCCGTCACGGACTCGCCATGCGCTTTGACAAGCATCGCGCCATCGCACGCTGGACACTGCCCATATGGCTCTATGTCAGCATCACCGGTGTGGTGGTTTATTGGATGCTCTACCGGATGTAGGCTACTTGCGCGGCGTGATCACATCCGCGCCGACGTAAGGCCGCAGCACTTCCGGCACCACAACCGTACCGTCTTTCTGCTGATAGTTTTCGACGATCGCTACCCACGTCCGCCCTACTGCCAGACCGCTGCCATTCAGCGTGTGCAGGTACTCGCTCTTCTTCCCGCTGCGTGCGCGGATGTTCGCGCGCCGCGCTTGAAATGCCTCGAAGTTCGAGCAGGAGGAAATCTCTTTGTAGCCGTTCTGCCCCG
Organism: Bryobacterales bacterium; assembly: GCA_038212445.1. GTDB lineage: Bacteria > Acidobacteriota > Terriglobia > Bryobacterales > Bryobacteraceae > TMP-7. The sequence goes on along the minus strand of JBBQUM010000002.1, from coordinate 99,170 downwards.
GCAGCCAGACCTCGATGTCGTACGTCTTGGCCGAGGAAAAGCCCATGTCGCCTGTGGACAGCACGACAGTCCGATATGGCAAGCCCAGACGCTCGAGAATGTCCTGTGCATCCGCCGTCAACTTCTCCAACTCGTCGAAGCTCTGCTCCGGACGCGCGAACTTCACTAGTTCCACTTTCTGGAATTGATGCTGCCGGATGATGCCCCGCACGTCGCGGCCGTAGGATCCCGCTTCGCTCCGGAAGCAGGGAGTGTACGCGCACAACTTCACCGGCAGGCTGTCGCTGTCCAGTGTCTCGTCGCGATACAAATTGGTTACCGGAACTTCCGCGGTCGGCGCCAGGAAGTAGTCCGTGCCTTCAATCGCGAACAGATCCTCTTTGAATTTCGGCAACTGCCCGGTGCCGAACAGGCTCGCCGAATTAATCATGAACGGTGGCAGCACTTCGGTATAGCCGTGCTCGCGTGTGTGTACGTCGAGCATGAAGTTGATCAGCGCCCGCTCGAGTTTCGCGCCCAGATCCCAGTACACTGCAAAGCGCGCGCCTGTGACCTTTGCCGCTCGCTCCAGATCGAGGATTCCCAACTCCGCGCCAAGATCCCAGTGCGGTTTCGCCGGAAAATCGAACTCGCGCGGCGTGCCCCATCGACGCACCTCGACGTTGTCCGCCTCACTCTTTCCCACCGGCACGGACTCGTGCGGGACGTTGGGTATGCCGGTCAACTGCGCGCGGAACTTCTCATCCAGTTCCTTCACCTTCTCGTCCAGCGCCCCGATGCGCTCGCCCATCTCACGCACCTTCTGCTGCCGCTCAGTGGTGTCCACCTTCTGTTGGCGCAGTTTGCCGATCTCGGCCGTCTCAGTGTTCCGCGAGGCCTTCAACTGCTCAGCCTCCGTCACCGCTGCACGACGCTCGGTATCGAGCGAGCGAAACGCGTTCACGTCCAGCGCGAAACCGCGTGACGCGAGCTTTGCCGCGGCAGCGTCAAGATTAGAACGAAACCAGCCGAGATCGTGCACCTACACTTCTCCTTGATTCAAATTGCTATGCAACATCATTGAGCATTCACCGGCACGCTCGCAACCAGCGATGCCGTGTTTAGCGCGCGCCCTCGGTAAACACCGGGTTGTCCGGACGCTCCGCCATCGGGATCCACTTCTGACCCACCTCCGCGCCCGTGTACTCCGCACGCGGCCTGATCAGCCGGTTGTTCCGATACTGCTCGAGAATGTGCGCTGTCCACCCCGACATGCGGCTCACTGCGAAAATCGGCGTGAATAGATCAATCGGAATCCCAAGCGAATAGTAAGCCGAGGCCGAATAGAAGTCGACGTTGGGATTCAGCCCCTTTAGCGCCTTCACCGTCGTCTCGATCTCCTTCGACGACTCGTACAGCGTCTCGTGTCCCGTGCTCTTCCCAAGTTCCTCCGACAAGCGCTTCAGATGAATCGCCCGCGGATCCATCGTGCGGTAAACGCGGTGCCCGAAACCCGGAACCTTGATCTTCATCCCCAGCCTGTCGCGCACTGTCTTCAGCGCTCTGTCTGAATCACCGGCTTCGAGCAACAGCTTGATCACGTCTTCATTAGCACCGCCGTGCAGCGGGCCTTTCAACGCGCCGATGGCCGACGTCACTGCCGAATAAATGTCGGAAAGCGTCGCCGCAGTTACGCGGCCCGCGAATGTCGAGGCGTTCAATTCGTGATCGGCGTGCAGCGTCAGCGCAATGTCAAACGCCTTCTCCATAATGGCGTCCGGCTTTTTGCCCGTCAGCGTATAGAGGAAGTTTGCCGCGAAGCCGAGCTCGGGGTCGCCCTCGATGATCGGTTCCTTCTTGCGCAGGCGATCAAAGGTGGTAACGATGGTCGCCGTCTGCGCCATGAGACGGTGGGCTTTCGCCAGGTTCGCTTCAGGCGCCATGTCCTTGGCGAGCGGGTCGTAAAGCGACAACATCGAAACGGCCGTGCGCAACACGTCCATCGGCAAACCGTCGGGCACTGTGCCCAGAAACTTGATCACCGCATCAGGAATCGGCCGGTACTGAACCAGATTCTTCTTGAGGTAATCCAGTTCCTTCTGGTTCGGCAGTTTACCGTGCCATAGAAGATAGATGACTTCCTCAAACGTTGCGTTCTCAGCGAGTGTGTGGATGTCGTAGCCCTGGTATGCCAGGATTCCTTCCGCACCGTCAATAAAGCAAATGTCTGATGAAGTGGCGATGATGCCTTCGAGTCCCGCGCCCGTCGTAGTTGACATGATCTCGGTTTATTATGCTCCGTCCAGGTTTTAGAAATTTTATTTTATACCCGATTGGACCCTCTCCTTCCATCCACCTTCAGGCATACGCAAATCGCATAAAAAAGGCGCTTCACCCTGGTGAGGGCTAAGCGCCTGGGAAGTTCTTTATGCCTACAAAATTCGGTTCTTTGAGGATGGTGGAGAGGCAGTGCAAACTTCGTCGCCAAGCGTCGATAAGGGGTTCCGTTACAAACCCCTACCGAACACCCGAGAGGCGGGAACAGCAGCTAGCTCAAAGACGACCCTTTCCCCAAGAAAGAATCTTTTGTCCGTCTCGGTAATGCCGAAAACGGTGTCTGGTGATTACGGATTGAAAGAATGATAGGGGCAACCCAATGAGATTGTCAACAATTTTTCCGGTTCACCCATCGAACATGACGGTTCACACGATATCACGTGATCTTGGCCCCAATTTCGATTAAGGCTTCTTCACAAAACTTCTAGACATGGGAGGCGTTCTGCTGGGATTCTATGAACCATTGGAATGGTCCAACAGCGAACCGTTGATTTATAAGGACCTACAACTTTGTGGTGGTTGGCCCCAGAACTGCATCTCGTTGCGCCAGTGTTCCGTCTCTGGCTGCCGTTACAGCCACGTGACAAATGTCTGGGAGGTTCTGGGAAATATGCTACGAGCTCTACCAAAGAGCTGGATGACGTTTATCGCGTCCAGCCTTCTGTTAGTGCCCTCGATGATGCTAGGGCAATCGGTCACCGGCGAACTCGTCGGCACCGTTTATGATGCATCCGGCGCCGCCGTTACTGGTGCCGCGGTTACCGCAACCAACACGCAAACCGGCGTAATGGCTTCGGCAACCACTGCTTCCACCGGTCAATACCGCTTAGGAAATCTGTCCGTCGGTACCTACGATCTAAAGGTCACCGCCGCAGGTTTTAACGTGGCTCAGCTGAAGAATCTGGCTGTCAGTCTCAACACCACATCAACCGCCAACGTGAATCTACAAGTTGGCGAGGCAAAAACAATCGTTGAAGTCTCGGCAACCGCCGCCACCATCGACACCACCACCGCGCAGGTGCAGAGCACTTTCGAATCGCGCCAGCTTTCGGACCTTCCGACGGCCAGCTCCGGCTCCGGTGTTCTCAATCTCGCCCTGTTGACCGCCGGCGTATCCAGCAGCGGCACCACCGGTGTCGGCGCGGGTCCTTCGGTCGGAGGACAGCGTCCGCGCAATAACAACTTCACCATCGAAGGCGTCGACAACAACAGCAAGAGCGTCACCGGACCTCTGGCCAGTCTTCCCAACGATACCGTCGCTGAATTCTCGATCCTGCAGAACCAGTTCTCCGCGCAGTACGGCGCATCGTCTGGCGGACAGTTCAACCAGATCGTCAAGAGCGGCACCAACAGCTTCCACGGTGGTGCGTACGAGTACATGTTCAATCGCAACCTGAATGCGGCGGACAATCTGTCCATCGTTCAGGGCGTCGATCCGCATCCGCGCTTCGACAACAATCGTTTCGGCGGCTACCTCGGCGGCCCCATCAAGCGCAACAAGCTGTTCTTCTTCGGCAGCTACGAATATAATCCGGTTGGACAAACGGGCACGCCGGGCGTTGTTTACGCCCCCACTACCGCCGGCTACCAAACGCTGGCCTCACTTCCGGGCGTTAGCCAGACCAACCTCAGTCTCCTGCAGCAATACCTGCCGGCGCAGTCCACCGCCGTCAATCCCTCCGTCACGCCCAACGGCGAGTTCCCAGTAGTGGGAGGCAAAGTCATTCCGCTCGGCCAGTTCTCGTTCCTCGCTCCGAAGTTCACGAACTTCTACACCTGGATCGCCTCGGCCGACTACACCATAAGCGACAAGGACCAACTCCGTGGACGTTTCGTGCGAAATAATTCGGCTGGCCAGGACACTGCTGCTTCACTGCCGCAGTTCTGGGTCCCGCTCGTTCAGCCCAACTACTTCGCCACTCTCACCGAGTTCCACAACTTCACACCTTCTTTGAACAACGAGTTCCGGCTCGGGTTTAACCGCTTCGCGCAGGTGTTCCAGGTGGGTCCCCAAAAGGCTCCTGGACTCGACGCGTTTCCGAACTTGACCATCGACGAACTCGGAATCAACGTCGGTCCCGATCCCAATGCGCCGCAAGAAACCATTCAAAACCTCTACCAGGTCACCGATAACGTCACCTTTGTAAAGGGCAAGCACACATTTCAGTTCGGCGGCGACTTCCGCAAATACATCAGTCCCCAAAGCTTCACCCAGCGTGGACGCGGCGACTACGAATGGGACACGCTCACCAACTTCCTGCAGGACAACATCCCGTACTTCGCTGAACGCACCACCGGTAACTTCATCTATTACGGCGACCAGGTCCTGTTCGGCACCTATGCCAACGATCAGTGGAAGATTCGTCAGAACGTCACGCTCAATCTTGGCTTGCGCTGGGAGCGCACCACCATCCCCTACGGCGAGCGCCTCCAGACCATTAACTCGATCTCGAGCGTGCCCGGTCTGATCAACTTCGGCGAACCTAAGGTTCAGAACAACAACTTCCAGCCGCGCATCGGCATCGCCTATTCGCCTGGCAAGAGCGGTACCACCTCGATTCGCGCCGGCTTCGGCATCAACTACGACAAACTGTTCGACAACCTCGGAATTCTCTCCGCTGCACCGCAGTTCCAGCAGACCGTTGACGTCGGCGTCGACGGCGACACCAGCGGAAATTTCCTGAAAACCGGCGGTATCCCGAACAACGCTTCGTCCGTCGGCCTCACCCAGGCTCAGGCGCGTGCCGCCACCGGCGGCTTCATCCCCGACCAGAAGCTTCCCAAGTCACTCCAGTGGAACCTCGGTGTGCAGCGTGTCTTCCACGACAATTACACCGTCGAAGTCCGCTACCTCGGCACCCGCGGTTTGAATCTGCCGATTCAGGACCGCATCAACGTGCGAAGCGTTGTTAACCCGCAGAACGCGCTGCCGACCTACCTGACGGCGCCCTCGCAGGCGACTCTCGACGGTCTCACCAACACGCTGGCCGGCCTTACCAACGCCTACAACACCCCCGGCGCCGGTCAAGGCCGCTTCCTGCCGCAGTACCTCGCGGCCGGCTTCAAAACCAATATCGTCGGCTTCATGCCGATGGGCGCGTCCACCTATCACGGACTCTCGCTCCAGGTGAATCGCCGCTTCAGCAACGGTCTGCAGTTCGTCGGTGCCTATACCTATAGCCACAACATAGACAACTCCACGGCCGAGGTTTTCAGCACCTTCACCAATCCGCGACGCGTGCAGGATTTCCAGAATCTCAACGCCGAGCGCGCGAGTTCCGCTCTCGACCATCGAAACCGCTTCACGATGGCGACTCTCTACGATCTGCCGTTCTTCAAGCACGGCGGCAACTGGTTCACCCGTAACCTCATCGGCAACTGGGAAATGGCGCCGGTCTTTACTTATGAGACTGGTACGCTGGTCACCCCGCAAAGCGCCGTCGATGCCAACCTGAACGGCGACAGCGCCGGAGATCGTACGATCTTCAATCCGGCCGGAACCGCAAATGTCGGCAGCGGCGTTACCGCGCTCAAGAATACCGCCGGCGCCACGGTTGCCTACCTCGCCAATAATCCGAACGCCCGCTACATCCAGGCAAGGAGCGGCGCCCTGGCCACCGCCGGACGCCAAACCCAGCATCTGATGCCCATCGATAACATCGATTTCACGATGCTCAAGCGCTTCGATGTCTTTAAGGAAGGCTACAAGCTGGAATTCGGCGCGCGCTTCTTTAACCTGCTGAATCACGCCCAGTACACCGGCAGCAACATCAGTGATGTCGCCAGCGTCGGTTACACCGGCGCTGATGTGCACAATTTCCTGAACCCGAGCAGCACCACGTTCTACCGCCCGGATCAGGTTTTCTCCAGTAACCCCCGTACCATCCAACTGTCGGCGAAGTTTACCTTCTAAGCTGCAGCGGATCGGTTAGTTTTGCGGCGCGGATGTCCTCGGAGGACGTCCGCGCCGTTTTGTTTTAAGCCCGCCCCTACATCTTCCTTCCCGGTTTATTCACCCCACCGGCCCTACTGCATTCCCCTCATTGCTATTTCAGTTAGACGATCGGGACAATTTCAGGCTATAATACCTGAAATTCGTAATTTGTGTTTTTTAGCCCATGCCACGAGGGCGTGAAGGCTTGATCGCTGCTGCCGGTTGAGCATCTCAGCACCGCTAGGGGTCAGCGTTTTGTTGTTGCGTTGATGGGGTCGCTTCCGATTCGAGCAAACCGTGCCGCGAACGGATGCGTGAAGTCAGAGTCGTAGATTCGCCTTGGGAAAGGGATATTTCATGCTGCACCATCTCATACTTGATTTCCATTCAAGTAGGCTGCATCGCGCACTTGCGGGCGGCCTGCTCATGTTGTTGCTCTTTTTGGCAATGACCTCCGGGCCTGCCGGCGTGGCCTTTGGCCAGGAAAGCAAAGGCAAGATCCTGGGTATCGTTACCGATACTTCCGGCGCGGTCGTGCCGGCCGTGAAACTGACGGCCACCAGCGATGTGCAGCCGGTTCCGGCCGTGGCCACCACCGACGGCTCGGGCCGATACGTATTTGAGTCGCTGCTGCCAGGTACCTACAGTGTTACCGTCGCAAAGGAAGGTTTCCAAACCGTCAAACAGGTGAACATCAACGTTCGTGTCGGATCCGTCGTTGACTTGAACCTGAAGCTTGCCGTAGGGCAGCTCGCCACCACGGTTGAGGTTTCGGAATCCGCCGTTTCGCTCGACGTAACCTCCAGCCGCACATCCACCAACATCTCCACCACCAATCTGGACAAGTTACCCACCGGCCGCAGCTTCAACACGATTCTTCAGATGGCGCCCGGCGTTCGTCTTGAGAACAAGAACGGTAGTCAGGGCGTCGGCGGATACCAGGTCGACGGTGCCAGCGCCGCGGAGAACTCGTTCGTCATCGACGGTGTCGACGTCAGCGACATCCGCCGCGGTTCGCTGCGTCTTCAGAGCGCCATTCCTCCGGAATTTGTACAGGAAATCGAAGTTAAGAGCAGCGGATTCGAAGCGCAATTCGGCGGCGCCGCCGGCGGTGTGGTCAACGTCGTGACCAAGCCCGGCACCAACGACTTCCACGGTCAGCTGATGATGCAGTTTCAGAACAACCAGATGAACCCGCGGCCCCGCGGCTACTGGCAGCGGTCGCCGACAAATGCGAACGTGGCGGACTTCTTCGCCCCTGCCAAGGACACTTGGCGCAACATCTGGCCGGGAGGCCTCCTGAGCGGTGCTCTTTTGAAGAACAAGCTCTTCTTCACGGCCGGCTACATGCCGACCTTTAATCGAATCGAGCGCACCAACCGCTACGGCGGGACCACCGGAACCAGAATTTTTAACCAGGAGAATATCAACCACTACTTCCTGGCTCGCGTCGACTATTCACCGACCTCTAAGCTCCAGGTGAACACGTCCTATTTCTGGACGCCTCAACGACTGAAGGGTCCTGTTACGCTTCCCACCACCGACACCCGTATTGCGCCTCCCTCGAACGACCTTACCGTGCAGGGCGGCTGGCAGCCTTCTCAGGCCTACACCGCATCGGCAAATTACTCCATTAACAGCCGGTTTCTGGTGAGCGCGAAGTATGGATATAAGTTCCAGAACGACAAGATCGGCAATTACGGCTTGTCCGGCTTGCCGTACTTGACTTACGGAACGTCCTCGTCGGCCTCACCGATCACCGTCCCTGCGGAAGACGTCGGTGGAACGAACTTCCACAATGTCTCGACCACTCTATTGACCCAGAAAGACATCACCACGCGGCACAACCTCTATCTGGATGCCTCCAACGTCGTGAACATCGCCGGTCAGCAGCATACCTTCAAGTACGGCTACCAGCTTGCCCGCGTCGGTAACGACGTCAACTCAAACTTCACGAACGGGTCGTTTACCATCTATTGGGGCGATACGTTCTCCCGTGCCTCCATCAGTAAGGTCGGCGGCGCGTACGGCTACTACATCTGGGAAGACGGCGTCCGGCAGAATTCCGCGGTACATGGACGCAATCAGGGACTGTACCTTCAGGACACCTGGCGTGTGAGCCGCAAGCTCACAATCAACGCCGGCATACGTACCGAGAATGAATACCTGCCGCCTTACCGCGCAGAGCAGGACGGCAAGAAAATCGCCAACCCTGTCTCCTTCGGTTGGACCGAAAAGATGGCCCCGCGCCTCGGCGTCGCCTACGATGTCACCGGTGACGGCAAATGGAAGATCAGCGGCAGCTACGGCGACTACTACGACGTCATGAAGTACGAACTCGCGCGCGGATCTTTCGGCGGCGACTATTGGGTCAGCCACGTGTACAAGCTGGACAGCCCGGCAGTGAATACGCTTAGTGCGGGCAACCCTGGCGCACTCGGCGCCGCGATAACGGCGTATGACAACCGCACTGTACCGATCAACTCCAAAGGTGAGTTGGACGGCATCGATCCGGACATCAAGCCCTTCAAAGAGCGACGTTTCAACGTCGCATTGGACCACCAATTGGCCACCCGCATCACCGCCAGCGTCCGCTACACTCACACCAACGTCCTCAAAGGTATTGAGGACATCGGAGTGCTCGATGCGGCCACCGGTAGTGAAGTCTACCTGATCGGAAACCCCGGTTTCGGCCGAACCCGTAACGACCCAGGCGACGCCACCAGCGGACCGCACACCTACGACGCCAAGACCCCGAACGGCCAGGAATACCTGGTTCCCGAGGCTACTCGCAAATACGACGCCGTCGAGTTCCGGTTGTACGGCCAGTTAAAACAGTTGAATTTTTCGGGATCTTACACCCTAAGCCGCCTTTGGGGCAACTGGTCCGGACTTGCGAACTCCGATGAGTCCGGCCGCCAGGACCCCGGCGTTTCGCGCGCCTTCGATCTGCCGTATTACTACTTTGACGCAAGCGGTAGCCAGAAGAATGTGTTCGGCCGCCTCGGCACCGATCGTCCGCACGAGATCAAAGCCTACGTCAACTACGACTACAAGTGGAAGCTTGGTTCCACCAACCTTGGCGTCAGCCAGAGTGGCTTCAGTGGCACTAACGATACCACCACCTACATCTACCTGTCGGCGCCCACCAGTCCTTACGGCCGCGGCGACATGCCCCGCACACCGTTTTACACGCAGACCGATCTGTCGGTATCGCACACTGTAAAACTCGGCGAGCGCACCTCCTTGCGACTCGAAGCCACCGCGCTCAACGCTCTCAATCAGGCGGCGGTGATCTCGCGCACTACCCAGCTCAACCGGTCCGGCGCAATCGACGACGGTACGCTCCCGCTCAGCAAGTTCTTTGCGGGATATAAGGTCACCGATTACGTTGGTCCTACCAAAACCACGGCTCCCTACAATGCCATCTGGGGACTTCCCGGTGGCAACTACCGTGCCGGTGGCGCCGGTGCCTATCAAGGCCCGCGCGACTTCCGCATCGGCGTCCGCCTGCTGTTCTAGTTCAAGACCGCCTGGAAGAATCCAGGAAGAGCCGGCCCGGCAACCAATGCCGGGCCGGCCTCTTCGCGTCATTGGAAGACCCTTTTACCGCGCATCTAATCCCTCCTACCCCACTTCGGCCATTAATCTTTCTTCATAGAACTCTCATCTAACGGAGCGATATCCCTCACTTTCTATGAACAGTGGGAGTTATGGCCATACCCTCTGTAATGAATTCAAGAGTTTAGGGCCTTATTTAATTGGTATTCGAAGTGCCCTTATGTATTCGTCATTCCCTCAAAGCCAGAGCTGTTCGCTGCTTGAAAGGGAAAACCATTTGGGAGGTTTGCTAATGCAGCGTTTTACGACATCCGGCTGGATTCAATTAATACTAGTCGGCCTTATACTCTTCTGTTCAGTCCTGTCCGCGCAGTCTGTGACCGGCGAGATCGTCGGTACCGTTTACGACACCTCTGGCAGCGTTGTGGCAAACGCCTCCGTGGTCGCGATCAACAGCCAGACCGGCGTTCAGGCCAGTGCCACAACTTCCACTGCCGGCCAATACCGCCTCGGTAATCTGGCCGTCGGCACCTACGATCTGAAGGTGTCGGCGCCGGGCTTCAACGTTTCACAGCTCAAGGGCTTAGCCGTTGCACTGAACACCACTTCAACCAGCAACATCACACTGCAGGTTGGTGAATCGAAAACCATCGTCGAAGTCTCCGCTACCGCGGCCACGATCGATACGACCACTGCCCAAGTCGGCAGCACCTTTGAATCCAGGCAACTCGCGGATCTTCCGACAACCAGTTCGGGATCCGGTGTGTTGAATCTCGCCCTGTACACGGGCGGCGTTTCCTCGAGCGGCGCCATCGGCGTCGGTTCCGGCCCCTCTGTCGGCGGCCAGCGCCCCCGCAACAATAACTTCACTGTTGAAGGCATCGACAACAACGACAAGAGCGTCACGGGTCCGTCGGCCACCATACCGAGCGATGCTGTCGCTGAGTTCGCGATTCTCCAGAATCAGTTTTCCGCTCAATACGGCGCGTCTTCGGGCGGCCAGTTCAACCAGGTTCTCAAGAGCGGTACCAATGAGATCCACGGGGCTCTCTACGAATACCTACAGAATCGTAATCTGATCGCTGCCGACACTCTCAGCAGGATTCAAGGCGTAGATCCGAACCCCCGCCTCGATAACAACCGCTTTGGCGGCTATGTTGGCGGGCCTATCAAAAAGAACAAGCTGTTCTACTTCTTTAACTACGAATACAATCCGATCGGTCAAGAAGGCTCCGGCGGACAGATCTTTGCGCCCACGGCAGCCGGATATGCAACTCTGGCAACCATCCCTGGAATCAGCAAGACCAACCTTGGCGTTCTTCAACAATACCTGCCGGCGCAGTCAACTGCGGTCAATCCCGCAATAACGCCGAATGGCGAATTCCCCGTCGTCGGCGGGAAAGTGATCCCCCTCGGCCAGTATTCGTTCCTCGCTCCGAATTACAGCAACTCCTACACCTACCTGATTTCCGTCGACTACACGCTCAGCGATAAAGATCAGCTCCGCGGACGTTACCTCCGGAACAACTATTCTTCGCAAGATACGAGTGGTAACCTTCCTGTATTTTGGACGCCGCTTACCATCCCAACTTACTTCGCGACGATGACTGAATTTCATAACTTCACGCCTTCGCTGAATAACGAATTCCGGCTGGGCTTCAATCGAAGAAATGCGGTCTACAGCGTCGGCGACCAGAAATTTCCAGGCATCGACGCCTTCCCGAACCTCACGATTGATGACCTCGGCGTAAATGTTGGCCCCGATGCCAACGCTCCTCAGGGCGGCATCCAAAACCTTTATCAGGTAACCGACAATGTTCAGTGGCTTAAGGGTAAGCACACCCTGACCTTCGGAGGTGATTTCCGCAAGTTCATCACCCCGCAGTTCTTCACGCAACGTGGTCGCGGCGATTACGAATGGGACACCATGCAGAACTACCTGCAGGACAACATCCCTTACTTTGGTGAAAGAACTACCGGCAACTTCATCTATTACGGTGACCAGATTTCATTTGGGACCTACCTCAATGACTCCTGGAAAGTCTCACCGAACCTAACCCTCAACCTCGGCCTGCGTTGGGAACGTACTTCGATTCCGTATGGCGAGCGCCTGCAGACCATCAATGCGGTTTCGAATGTCCCTGGTCTGATTTCCTTCGGCGAACCCAAGGTTCAGAACAACAACTACCAGCCGCGCCTTGGCATCGCCTACTCGCCCGGCAAGAGCGGTAACACCTCAATCCGGGGCGGCTTCGGGATCAACTACGACAAGCTGTTCGATAACCTCGGCATCCTGTCGGCTGCGCCGCAGTTCCAGCAGACCGTTGACGTGGGCGTCGACGGTGACACCAGCGGCACCTTTCTGAAGAACGGCGGAATTCCGAACAACGCCTCCTCTGGAACTTTGTCAGCCACGCAAGCGCGCGCTGCCACCGGCGGCTTCATCCCCGATCAGAAGCTTCCCAAGTCCCTTCAGTGGAACTTGGGTGCCCAGCACGTCTGGCATGAGAACTATACGATCGAAGTTCGCTACCTCGGCAGTCGAGGGCTGAACCTGCCGGTTCAGGATCGCATTAACGTCGGTTCGGTCGTAAATCCCACAAACTATCTACCCACCTACGTCACCGCGCCAAGTCAGTCCACGCTCGACGGGCTGAAAACAACTCTGGCCGGACTGACTGGTCAATACAACACGCCCGGTACAGGCCTTGGTCGATTCCTGCCCCAGTACCTCAACGCCGGTTTCAAAACCAATATCGTCGGATTCATGCCCATGGGCGCGTCAACCTATCATGGAATGTCGCTCGAAGTGAAACGACGCTTCAGCAGCGGGCTGATGTTCAATGGTGCCTACACCTATAGCCATAACATCGACAACTCGACGGCTGAAGTGTTCAGTACGGTTACCACACCGCGCCGGCAACAGGACTTCCAGAACCTTAACGCCGAACGTTCCAGCTCAGCACTCGATCATCGTAATCGCCTCACCATGGCTGTCGTCTACGATCTTCCGTTCTTCAAGAACGGGAACTTCCTGATGAAGAATGTGGTGGGCAACTGGGAGATCGCTCCCATCTTCACCTACGAGACAGGTACGTTGGTTACTCCGCAGAGCGGCGTAGATGCAAACCTCAACGGCGATGCAGCCGGCGATCGTACGATCATCAACAACGCTGGTACCGAGAACATCGGGACTACGGTTACTAACCTGACAAACAGCAAAGGCGATGTCGTCGCTTACCTTGCCAAGAATCCGAACGCCAAGTACATCCAGGCGAAATCCGGCGCCCTTGCCACGGCTGGCCGCCAGACCGAGCACCTGAATCCAATCGACAATATCGACCTCAGCCTTCTCAAACGCTTCAATCTTCATTCGGAGAAGTACAAGGTCGAGATGAGCGCCCGATTCCTTAACTTCTTCAACCATCCGCAATGGACTGGTGGCTACCTCAATGACATCCGGCCGATCGGCTACACCGGTACCGACGTCACGAACTTCATGAGACCCCAGAACACAACGTTCTATCGCCCCGATCAGGTGTTCACGAGTAATCCTCGTAGCATTCAACTCTCTGCGAAGTTTATCTTCTAAGTCCTGTTTTACAAGGGGTTGGAGGCCGGTTTCGACCGCCTCCAACCCCTTCTTTCATTTCAGGGAACTGCGCTACAATCAGTCCGATTCGCGCACGATGTTTGGTGCACGAGCTCAAATAATCCGCGTATTGCGAGGCAAATGAGCAAAGAAGACTGTTCCGGTTCATCTGGAAATGGAGAAAACGTTCTCCCAGTAAGGTAATGGAGAGAGCGCATGAAGAAGCAACGGAAGCACTACACGCCAGAAGAGAAGGTCGCCATCCTGAGGCGGCATCTGCTTGAGCAGGTGCCGATCTCGGAACTGTGCGACAAGCAGGGACTCTAGCCGACGGTGTTCTACCGCTGGCAGAATGAGTTCTTTGAGAACGGGGCGGCCGCCTTCCATCCGAAGAGGCCGACCAACCACTCCCCCAGACCAAGAGCGCGTCGCATATCTGGAGAAGAAGATCCAGACCGAGGACGAGGTTCTGGCCGAGTTGATGGCGGAGCACATCGCGTTAAAAAAAACTCTTGGGGAACTCTGACCGGGGTCTGGGTCCCGCATGACACGCGGGACCAAATCGTGGACTTCGTCCGGCGCTGGTCCGAGAAGACCGAGATCAGCGCCGGGCAGTTCATCGAGTGGCTCAACATCACCGCCAGCAAGTTCTACGACTGGCGGGAACGCTACGGTAAGGTGAACGAGCACAACGGCTGGGTTCCCCGCGATTTCTGGCTGGAGGACTGGGAGAAGCAGGCCATCATCGGCTTCCATCTGAAGAACCCGCTGGAAGGCTACCGGCGGCTGACATTCATGATGCTGGACGCCGATATCCTGGCGGTGAGTCCGACCACCGTCTGGCGCGTGCTGGGGCAGGTGGGGCTGTTTTCGAAGTGGAACGGCACGCCATCGAAGAAGGGCACGGGTTTTGAGCAGCCGCTGGCCGCTCATCAGCATTGGCACATCGACGTGTCGTACATCAACATCAGCGGGACGTTCTACTACCTGTGCAGCATTCTGGACGGCTGCAGCCGGTACATCGTCAACTGGGATCTGCGGGAGTCGATGACCGTGGCGAACATTGAGATCATCATGGAGCGTGCCAAGGAGAAGTACCCGGAAGCGCGGCCCCGGATCATCTCGGACAACGGGCCGCAGTTCATCGCCAAAGACTTCAAGGAGTTCATTCGAATCTCCGGCATGACGCACGTCAGGACTTCGCCCTACTATCCCCAATCGAACGGGAAAATCGAACGTTGGCACAAATCGCTGAAAGGAGAGTGCATTCGGCCCGGAACGCCGCTGTCGCTGGAGGATGCGCGGCGGCTGGTGGAGGGTTACGTAGAGCATTACGACGATGTCCGCCTGAACAGTGCCATTGGCTACATCACGCCGAAGGACATGCTCGCCGGCCGTCAGCAGGAGATCCATGCTGAGCGAGATCGGAAGCTGGAGGGGGCACGAAAACAGCGGCAGATTCGTCGACAGCAGGCCGCGTGAAGAAGAGGCCGATAAGCCCATTTGGCGGCACTCTAGTAAACACTACGCCGTTACCCGCGATCGAGCCGACCGGCTCACATTTACGACAAGGCCGTTATCCAGCCGTGAGGGATTCGGCACCGCCAATATAGCACCCCTTTTTCACGGCCAAGGCTCGTATTCGCAAACGCCGGATTGTCCTGGATTCATTTTCCCGGACGTTTTGGCCTCCGAGAAATTCATCCCTTTCGGTTTCTCATCGGATGGCGATCTGAACTCCATTACTAAGCCAGCCGTCGACGATAAGTGTGAGATCAATGATTCCGCTGCCCATCAGCGTGCGCGGAAGGAGAACATTCACCTGATCCAGGCCGTCGTAAGTGGGCTGAGCACCAGCGAACAGAACTGGCTCATCGCGGCCCGCGAGGTGGGCGATGACGGATTTGACCGCGCTGCGGCCGCGGATCCCGGTCCCAAATAGAACGAGGTACACCCGATCCTCTTCAGGCCCGAGGTCGATCGGGGCTTGGGTGACCGTCTCCGTGATTGTGGTCCCATCGGCGCGCACTCTTTGCACGGCGGCTGCTGCGATTCCAGAACCTTTTTGAGTCAGCAATTGTGGCGCGACGGGGTCAACTGTAAGCACCACGGCTCCGACGGTCCTGCCGCCGTTGGATATCAAGGCGACAGCTTTACTGGGAAAGGTGTTGGGCGGCGCCAAATAAGAGATCTGCCCTCCCTCAACTGAGTACAAATGAGCGAGTCCGTCCCCGCCAGGGCCTACAATTCTCACCGAAGTGCCTGCCAGCTCGGTCGGAAGTGCCCCGGAAGCCGATGCCGCTTTCAACGCACCTAAACTGCTACCCACGAGAGATGCGATGGAATCCGGTGCAACGTGGCCGGGATTGTGGCCGCCTGCTACACTCTTCAAGCGGCCGAGCAGCGCCTCAATTCCCGCAGTTGCTAATGTGAACAGAACGCCCGCCTGCTCGGGGTTTAGTTCAGCCAATTGCGCATCCACGCCCGCTTTGCGAATAAAATTTACTAGTTGAACTACCGCGGCGTCCGGGTTTCCCCGCCTCGCTTGAGCGATTGCGTCGTTCAGGAAAGAGAGATATTCGTTGCGTCCCGATCCGCCGGCAACATACAGGTTGACATAGTCCATTAGGCCTGATGGTTCCGTCGCGACCTGCTGGCGATTGTCGAAAGGGTTGAGCGATGGGTCACTCACGGTTGCGGCCAGGCGGATGTCGCCGCTACGGAATCCGGTGAGCACCGACAAAGACGGTTTCAATCCCGTAGATGCGAGCGGCGGAGTGATCGGGTTTACTACCAGGGCAGTATCTCCATCTGGCGTGAAGATCACTTGCGCATGAGGCTTCGGAAACGGCGGACCGAAAAGAGAAAAGGGAAGCGGCTGGATTCTGACGTATGCGGCGCCGTTGCTGAGGCCAGTCACCAAGTTCGCGCTGCCGGAATCGAGTGCGCCGCCGACTAACGCGGAATTGCCATCCGGAGATATTCCTGCCTGGTAGGGGCCGCCCGCAACACCGTCCGCCTGGCTGAGCAAACGGAAGGTCTCCAGTGTTCCATCGCGGACTGGGCCCAAGATTGCGATCTGATTCAAGGGCACCGAATTTCCCTGAGCATCCAGAGTGCGGATCAACGGAATGGGAGCGAGAATGAATCTTCCATCCAGCGTCAGCCTAGCGTCTCTCACGTCCGGCGGACCATTCGGGAACCCGGAGGGTGTAGCAATCGTCGTCATGGATGCTACCCAGGGTTCATCGCCGGGCCGGATTCCATGCACCACGATGATGTTGCTCTTTGAGGTGTCACCGGAGTGGTCTGAGGTGTCGTTGAGCAGTAGTGTTTGGCCGTCCAAACTGAGATCGATATTCCCCAAGCTATGCATAGGCACCGGAAATGGGGCTGAGAACACCGGATTGTCGGGAAGCCCTGCGATCACAACCGCAGTCCCGCCGATCTTGTCGCTGGCCAGCACGGAATAACCCGGTGCACCCGTATTTACTACAGCCCAAGTGCCGTCGGCGCCGAATGCCAGGCCGGAGACATTGTCCAACTGGGGAAAATCGGTGGCGCTGAACTCCCGGATGAGCAAGTCATCACGATTCCGGGATTTTGCAAATACTCGTAGATTGCGCAGCAGGAAAAGACGTGAAGCCGTGCGCGGAGTCGGAGCCTGGAAGCTGCTAGGCTCCGACGAGACTAGCGCGGTATCTCCATCCGGAGAAATAACAGCGTTCCGGAGCCCGCCGCACAAGAAACATAATTTGACGGGACCGAGCAGGTCGATGCGCGCCGAGATCGTGGGATTGGACGGAAGCCCCGTGAGCAGCACCAGCTCGTTAGGATACGAAATCCTGGAGCCGATCCCTGAGTCGAGGATGTTGGAGGTGTTCACAAACAAAGCGAAAGAAGAATCCTTCGATCCGAGGAAATCGAGAGGACCTGCTTTTGGAGTCTGTGCAATCGCGCTTGCTGCCAGGGCCCAAAAGCAAGTGCTGAGAACGACTATCTGCTGTTTGTCCGACATGTTTCCCTTCAATTCTCGATCGGGTGAGATCGAAGAAGCGATCGGCCCAACGCCCAATTCCTACTCGCGTCGCAAACACGTTAGGTGTAGCCCAGTATATGCTAAAATGTTCGTGCGCACGAGGAGTTCTCCGGGCCAGGGTTTCGCCTGGACACTCCAAGAAAATGGATCCTCCCTTGTCGCTAAATACTGGCCAATCTTTCCTTGGGATTGTCCGTTGGACGAAGCACTCAAGGTCCGATGGATAGGACTTCATTTCTCTTTTTCGTTCGATCTGTCCTTCCAGGGGAGCCCCTTCAGCCCCCGTCTGGGCCGGCTCCCGGGGTTGGGTGCTCAGGTCCCGAGAAAACCTCTTTGCAGTCCCAGCTTTCACTATGCAAAATGGTCGTGCGTGCTCTTGAGCGACTCGCCGCGCCGCCACGGTGGATCGGGCAGAGATTAGCCGGATAAGTCGCGTAGCGTTTACCAAACTGTCAACGCAGCCTGCGGAATCGAGTGGTGATTGATTCCTTTCCTAGCCAGTCTTGTTTTGCGGCGTCAATGGGGCATGAATCCGGGGGCACCAGCCAACCTGATTTCTTTTTGAAACCAGTTGCAGTGTCAGCAGCGCGGCTTGCCCGACTACATTGGGCGGTGTCGTCCAAACTGAGCCCTCGAAATGGCTATATACTCGCTAACAGGGAACGCCCCCTCTCCATTTCACGCTGAACCAGCACAAGACAGCATTGAAGTCACTGGCACGATAGTTGAAAAGTTCCCCAGCGGTCTCTTTTAGTGTGCAACTTGATCAGGACCGCAGCGTCCTCGCCGGCAAACTCCGCCAACCGATCCGCGTACTCGCAGGCGATCGCGTCACCCTGGAACTCTCTCCCTACCACCTCACCAAGGGCCGCATCACCTACCGTCACAAATAGCTTCAATAGCCCTGGAAACCGCCGTTCATAGATCGCCGGCGACGTCTGCGCTTTCATCCCTGTTTCCGACCTAAACCTCTGATTCTTCGCCAAATATTTCTCGCGATCAAGTCTCCGAAACCGGCGCTTCGCTCCCTTTGACCCCCTTCAAAACTTGAAGACCTTTTTATCCTGTGCGTAGGAAGGAGAGTTTTTAACTATGAGTTTCGGCAAGCTAGACAGGAGCTTTAGTCAGGAGAGCGATATCGCGAAGGCTCTTTCGCGTAGGGTAATCGGCCAGCCGTCCGCCACACAGCTCATCATTCCGTATGTCCATATGCACCAGTCAGGCCTCGCGCCTGAAGGCCGCCCGGTCGGGGTGTTCCTCTTGCTGGGTCCAACAGGCACCGGCAAGACCAAGACCGTCGAGGCGCTCGCTGAAGTCCTGCACGGCAGTGAAAAGAACCTGCTGCGCGTGGATTGCGGTGAGTTCCAGATGGAGCACGAAGTCGCCAAACTGATTGGCGCGCCTCCCGGTTACCTGGGACATCGCGAGACCGCGCCATTGCTTTCACAACAGAAGTTGACCGCCACCACCAGCGAGCACTGCAACTTGTCCATCGTCCTCTTCGATGAGATCGAGAAAGCTGCGCCCACCATGAACCGCCTGCTCCTCGGAGTGCTCGACAAGGCGCAACTCCGGCTGGGGGACAACTCCAGCGTCAACTTCGATAAATCCCTCATTTTTCTCACCAGTAACCTCGGTGCCACGGAGATGGGCAGGCTGCTAAACCCGACCTTTGGGTTCGAAGCGGCGGTTGACCGCGATCCGTTAGAGGTGAACTTGAGGCTGCAGTCAGTGGGCATGGCTGCCGTGAAACGCCGCTTCTCGCCCGAGTTCGTCAACCGCATCGACTCGGTGATCACCTACCAGCCGCTTTCGGCTGAATCCATCGCCGAAATCCTCGAACTTCAACTCGCCGATCTCCAGCGCCACATCTACCGCCGCCTTGGCTCTCGCGCCTTCCAGGTGCTCGTCTCTAAGGGTGCGCGAACCTCTCTGATCGCGGCCGGGACCAGTAGTCAATACGGCGCCCGTGAGCTCAAACGAACCATCCACAGGCAAGTGATTCAACCCATCGCGCTGCTGGTTTCCCGAGGCAGAATCGACCCGGGCGATACTGTGCGGGTCGATACCTGCCAGGATCATCAAACCCTGCGAATCCGCATTCAGCGCTTGCCCGAAGAAATGAGACCCTGCGCGTGACTGCCGGCACGGGGAGGTTGGCGGCCTCCCCTATAATCAAAATAATGAAAGCTCTCTTCGTTCTGTGCCTGGTGGCGCTCGGCTTGGCAGCGCAGACCTCATCCCTGAAGATCGACGTTGCGCCCAAGACCCCGGTGGTCAAGGCGGATGCCGATGTTCCTTTCGAAGTCACTGTGAAAGACGCCAAGGGCGCACCTGTGTCGGGTGCGGAAGTCGTCGTCATTGCGACGATGGTCGACATGGACCACGGCGAATTCAAATACGACGCCAAAGCCTCGAAAGCCGGCTCGTATGCCTTCAGCCCCAGGTTCGTTATGGGCGGCATGTGGAACCTCGTTGTGAAGGTGAAGAAAGGCAGCGATACTGCCTCGATCAGTAAGAAAATAGACGTAAAAGATTAGCGCCGGCACTCGGTCAAGAGTGATAAACTTTCGACTTGACCTTAGCCATAGTTGACTACGTTATCCTTGCCCTGTATTTCGCGTTTGTACTGGGCATCGGATTTCTGGTCAGACGCCACGTCTCGACCAGTGAAGACTTCCTCACCGCTGGCAGGTCCGTGCCCGTCTGGATCACCAGTCTCGCCTTCATTGCCGCCAATCTCGGTGCGCAGGAGGTGATCGGTATGTGCGCGTCGGGCGCCAAGTATGGCGTCATGACCGCGCACTTCTACTGGATCGGCGCCGTGCCCGCCATGCTGTTCGTCGGCGTCTTCATGATGCCGTTTTACTACGGCAGCCGCGCCCGCAGCGTTCCTGAATACCTGAAGCTCAGGTTCGACGAGAAAACGCGTGGCCTCAACGCGATCACCTTCGCCATCATGACGCTGTTCTCGTCGGGTGCGTCCATGTATGCGCTGGCCAAGCTGTTCAAACTGGTTCTCGGCTGGGACTTCAATGCCTCGATTCTGCTGTCGGCGGCCATCGTGCTCGCTTACACCTTCCTCGGTGGACTCACCAGCGCGATCTACAACGAGGTCCTGCAGTTCTTCCTCATCGTCATGGGCTTTGCTCCGCTCGCGTTTCTCGCAGCCGCTAAAGCCGGAGGTTGGGAAGGTATCAAGGCGAAACTTCCGGAAGCCTACACGCATACCTGGACTCACGTCGGCACCGCCGCCCAAAACCCCATGGGTGTCGAAGCCTTTGGCCTCATCATGGGGCTTGGGTTTGTTTTGTCATTTGGCTATTGGTGTACTGATTTTCTTGTGGTTCAGCGCGCCATGGCCGCTAACTCCATGTCCGCCGCCCGCCGGACTCCGCTGGTGGCCGCGTTCCCCAAAATGGTGATGCCGTTCATCGTTATCCTGCCCGGTATCGCTGCCCTCGCGCTGATGAACATGAACATCGGCTACACGCTGCCTTCCAAGGACGGCGGCCTCGACTATGACCTCGCGCTCACCACGCTCATGGCCAAGTTCTATCCCACCGGGATCCTGGGCGTGGGACTTACGGCGCTCATGGCATCGTTCATGTCCGGTATGGCCGGCAATGTAACGGCTTTCAACACCGTCTTCACTTACGACATCTATCAGGGCTACATCCGCAAGAACGCCAGTGACGCTCACTACCTGATGGTGGGCCGCTGGACCACGGTTGTCGGCGTCGTCCTTTCCATCGGAGCCGCCTACGCCGCCACCCTGTTCAACAACATCATGGACTTCCTCCAGTTGGTCTTCAGCTTCGTGAACGCGCCGCTGTTTGCTACTTTCATGCTGGGCATGTTCTGGAAGCGCGCCACCGGTAACGGAGCGTTCGTCGGCTTGCTCTCGGGCACGCTCGCGGCGGCGGCCACACATGGTCTTACCGTCGCTGAGCATAAGGGCGGCTGGCTCGGCACCACTGTCAACACGTTTCCGTCCAGCATGGCTCAGAATTTCTGGATCGCGATCGTTGCCTGGACTACCTGCTTTGTCGTCACCATCGCGGTCAGTTATATGGGACAGTCCAAGCCGGTCGAGCAACTTAAAGGTCTGGTCTACGGACTCACGCCTGTACCGCATGAGGACGTCATCTGGTACAAGCGGCCTGGTGTCCTGGCGGTGATCGTCATCGTCTGTCTCGCAATTCTGAATGTGTGGTTCTGGTAACTCTTATGGACGACTTACGAATACCCATCGGACTCTTCTTCACCATCCTCGGAGTGATCCTGATTGCCGTCGGACTCACCTCGTCCGCCCGGGCTGAATTCACTGACGTCAACGTCAACCTCTATTCGGGCGTTTGTATGCTGGTCTTTGGAGGTGTGATGTTATGGCTGTCGCGGCGCAGCACGACCTGATCGCGAAGTTCACCGCACGATATCCAAATAGCGGAGAGCCGGCGATCTACCGCGCACCCGGCCGCGTCAACCTGATCGGCGAGCACACCGACTACAACCTGGGCTTCGTCCTGCCCGTGGCAATTGACCTCGCCTGCGACATCGCCGCTGCACCCAACTCCACCGGCCAACTCCGCCTCTACTCTGAGGACCTCGTCGAAGGCTTCGAAGTCGATACCGCCGCCTTGGCGAGCGCGCAACCGCGGCACCATTGGTCTGACTACATCGTCGGCGTCGCGCAACAGCTACTTCGCGCCGGCGTCAACGTGAAACCGGCCGACCTGCTGATCCGGTCCACCGTGCCGGTTGGCTCCGGACTCAGTTCGTCCGCCGCACTGGAAGTCTCCGCCGCCCTGGCACTCTCTGGGAACGCCGTCCACGACCGCCGCGAACTGGTGAAGATGTGCCACCGCGCCGAAAATGAGTTCGTCGGCGTGCCCTCGGGCGTGATGGACCAGTTCATCAGCGTCTTCGGCAAAACACAACGCGCCATCAAGCTCGATTGCCGCTCCCTCGAATTGGAAGAGGTGCCGCTGCCCGACGGCATCGCCATCCTCGCCGTGAACTCGATGGTGAAGCACGAGCACGGCACTGGCGCCTACCGGCAGCGTGTGGCCGAATGCGCCGAAGCGGTTGCCTCCATCCGCCGCAAGCATCCCGAGGTCGCCTCATTACGGGACGCTAGCGAGCAGATGCTGGCGGATGTCACCGGAGTGCCGCTCAAACGCGCCCGCCACGTGATCACCGAGAATCACCGGGTGGTTGAGTTCGCCGCCGCCGCCCGCAACGGCGACCGGGTACGCATGGGTGAACTGTTCGTCGGCTCACACCGCAGCATGCAGCACGACTACCAGATCAGTTGCGCTGAGATCGACTTTCTCGTCGACACCGCTGTCGCCATGCCCGGTGTCTTCGGCGCCCGCATGACCGGAGGCGGGTTCGGCGGGTGTACGGTGAACCTGATTGAGGCCTCTGCTGCTGCCGCTTTCCGGGAAGCCATCGTGGCGGCGTATCACGACAGGTATCAGATCACGCCTCTGATTTACGATTGTTCGCCTTCAGAGGGCGCTGCTCAAATATTTCCGTGAGAACTTTTTCCCGGGATCCCCACTTATATAGCAACCATAGAGAATGTCCTCCGAACGGTGAGCCGGGCAATCCGGGAACCGAATATTCTCTGAACACGAAGAAAGGGCTCACCCTAGACGTGAGTCCTTCTCTTATGTCTTGGATTGAATCACAGCCCCGTCGCGGATTTCATCCGTCCCGCGTTTCACGATCACGTTTCCTACCGACAGATTTCCCAACACTTCTATCGAGTCACCGCTAACTGTACCCTTCTTCACGCTGACCCATTCCGCTTTTCCATCTGTCAACCGGATGACGAATGTCTTTTCCGTCGTCGTCACCACTGCTGTCAGTGGCACAACCATGGCGGGCGCACTTTTCACCGGCCAACTGACTTCCGGGTACATGCCCGGCGCGAGTGTGCCCGGATTCTGGACGTCGAGTTCCACCGGCATCGTGCGCGTCTTAGGATCCATCGAGTGCGGCACACGCGCAACCACCCCGGTAAAGCTCTTGCCGGGATACGCCGGGACCGTGAAACCCACACGGCCGCCTGTCACAATGCGGCCTACAACAGCTTCCGGCACGGCCACGACAAGGCGCAGGCGCGCATTCTGCTCCAATCGCACCAGCGGTCCGGTGGACGGACCTACCAGGGCGCCAGGATGTACCATGCGCTCGGTCACCGTCCCGCCAAACGGAGCAGTGATCGTCAGGTAGGCTTCCAGATCCTTAACCGCCGCCACTGAGGCGTGAGCGGACTCAACCGCTGCCTGGGCCGAACCTACGGCCGCGCGTGCGCCCTCCACTGACTTTTCCGCGACCACCAGCTCATTGCCGGCGATGGCGCCCGGCGTTGCCGAGGCTTCTTTCAACCGGGTGTAGGTGGACTGCGTCGATGCCAACCTGGCTTCCGCTTCAGCCTTCTGAGACTCGGCGGTGCGCGCCTTGGACTGTGCCTCGGCGAGCTGCGCTTTCATCTCGGGCGCGCTCAGCTCGGCGATCCGGTCGCCTTTTTTTACAGCGCTGCCACGGTCCACCAGCATGCGCTCAACATAGCCCGGAACGCGCGCCCGCAGTTCCACCGCTTCGTAAGACTGGAATTCGCCCGGCAGCTTGACTGTGTGTTCGAGCGTCTTCGACGTCACGCGAACGGTTTCAACGGACTGCGCGACCGCAGTTGCGGCCAGCAGAAGCCAGGTGAGCTTTCTCATGCACGTTTCTCCAATCGCCAATAGCCGAACGCGGCAATAAACGCGAGCAGCACTCCGCTGCCATAGTAGACCGCGGTGATGCCAAAGCGAACGGCGAGGTCGCCGGCAAACAGCAGGGCGACACCCTGCGCCAGCGTCATCAGGGACATCGAGCTTGAAGCAACCCGTCCGCGCATCTCCGGGGGCACCTGGCCCTGCATCATGGTCATAGCCGGAATGATCAGCAGGGCAGTGCTGAGTCCGATCCCAATACAACCGACCACCGACATCGTCAGATTGCCAAAGAACGCGATGAGCGAAATGCTCACACCGCAGCCGAACAGCCCCGACACGATCATCTTCGCCTTGTCGGGGAAACGCTGCGAGTACCTGGTAAGCACCAGGCTGCCAATCAGCATTCCCAGGCCGATCAGCGATCCGAGGGTGCCGTAGATCGTCGAGCCGAGGTGCAGTACGTCGCGTACGTAGACCGCGATCAGCGATCCAAATGCACCGATCGCGAACATGCCCGCGGCGATCGAGAGAATCACGAAGCCGATCACCTCGTGAGTGACGATGAACTTCATCCCGGAGAGGATGTCGCTCATCACGCCCTTCATTTCCTTATTCGCATGAGCCGGCCGCGGCGGGACCGTAATCATCAACAGCATGCCCGCCGAAACGAAGAAGCTGAGACTGTCGATGTAGTAGCAGATGCTACCGCCCAGCCAGCCCACCAGTGCGCCGGACAGCGCGGGACTGATGATCCGTACCAACTGCATGGCCTGCTGCATGGCCGCGTTGGCACTCAGCAGCCCTTCCATGGGCACGATCTGCGGCAACACGACAGCCTGGGCCGGCATGAAGAAGCTCGAAAATACACTGCACGCGAACAGCACCGCGTAGACGTGCGCGGGGACGTGCGAGAACACCAGGCCGAGAATCACCACTCCGCGCGCCAGATCGCTGGCGATCATGGTGCGGCGAGGGTCCCAGCGGTCGACGAAAACGCCGGCGATGGGGCCGATGACCGCCAGCGGCAGCAGGAAGAACACGCTGATCAGCGTCACTTCGCGCGGCGTGCCGTGCATGCGGAACGACACCATCGCGATGACAGCGTAGAGCGCCAGGAAGTCGCCGAAGATACTGACAAGCTGCGAGTACCACAGCTTCCGAAACGGAGGAATGGCGAGCACCTCGCGGATGCTCAGAGGCTTCGCTGGCGATGGAGACGGAGATGCGCTCATATGGATTCCTGGTCGAGAAGGGAAACGGATCGGGCGGACGCCCTTTGTTGCAGGATCGCATAAATCGCCGGCGAGACGCTGAGAGTGGTGAGAGTAGCCAGGAATAACCCGCCGATTACTGCCCGTCCGAGCGGCGCCGTCTGCTCCGCGCCTACCGCGATCGGGATCATCCCGGCGATCATGGCGCTGGCCGTCATCAGGATGGCGCGCAGTCGCGACCGGCCGCCGGTGACCGCCGAGGCGTGCGCATCCAGGCCGCTGACGCGCTCGGCTTCCGCAAAGCTGACAAACAGGATCGAGTTGGCGACGGAAATGCCGATTGCCATAATCGCTCCCATGTACGACTGCACGTTGAGCGTAGTCCCTGTAGCCTGCAGCATGAGGATCGACCCGCAGACCGCCGCTGGAATCGTCAGCAAAACCACTAGCGCGAGCCGCACCGACTGGAAGCTAGCTGCCAGCAGCAGAAAGATCGCGCCGATCGCGATCAGCAGTCCAAGACGCAATCCGGACAGCGTTTCCTCGAGAGCGGGAATCTGGCCGCGCACCGCGACCGTGGATCCGCGAGGCGGTTCACCGGCTTGTTTCAAGGCGGCGTCGATCAACCGCGATACGTCCCCCAGCGGCCGGCCGTGAATGTTGGCAGTCAGGCTCACCACGCGCTGCATGTTATAGCGCTCCACTTCTCCGAACGTGGTGCCGTATTTCAGTTGAGCCACATCGCCCAACAGGGGCTGCGCGGCGCCGTTCTGCATCACCGGAATCGCCGACACGTCGGCCAGCGACTGCATGCGATTCTGAGGCACTTCCACCTGTATCTGGAAGCCGTTGCCGCTAGCGGGGTCGCGCCAGTAGTTGGGTTCGATAAATCGGCTGGAAGAGGTGGCGGCGACCAACGACTTCGCCACGTTCGCCGCGGTGAGTCCAAACTGGCCTGCCCGATCGCGGTCGATCTTTACGTCGACCGTGGGATAGTCGAGCGGCTGTGCAAACTGGAGGTCGCGCAGTTCGGGAACGCTCTTCAGCCGGGCGTAGATCTGGTTTGCGAAAGTCCGATTGGCCGCGATGCTGGGACCCTGCACCGCAACTTCGATCGGGGTCGGTGAGCCAAAGCTCATCACTTGGCTGACGATGTCACCGGCTTCGAACGAGATCTGCACCGCCGGTAACTCAACCGCGAATCGCTGACGCAGTTTCTCCTTGAGCGCCTCGGCCCGCAGCGTCGCCGACGGTTTCAGCGCCACGAGCATCACGGCTTCCTGGGGTCCGCTGGTCCACAGATAAATCGTATTGATCGGATAGCTGGCCGGCTGAACTCCGATGAATGCCGTTGAGACTTCGACATTGTCCGCGCCCACCTCGCTGCGGATCAGATTAAGCGCCTTGAGCGCCATTAACTCGGTCCGCTCCACGCGGGTTCCGGCGGGCGCGCGCAGTCTTAGTTGGAACTGGCCGGCGTCTGTGGCAGGGAAAAGCTCGGTGCCGATCCTGGGAAGCATTAGGAGCACCACCAGCGCGACGCCCAGCGCGTAGGCTGTCACCACCACCCATCGCCAGCGCACGATGGTTTCGATGTACCAGCCGTAAGCCTTGTGCAGGGTGTCCCGGGAATCGGCTTGATGGCTTTCGCGCATCAGCCATGCGGCCAGCACCGGCACCAGCGTGCTCGACAGGACGTATGAGGAGATCATCGCGAAGCCAACGGCTAGCGCCAGCGGTACAAACAACTGGCGTCCTACACCAGTCATGAACGACGACGGTGCGAATACGCTGAGGATGCAAAGCATCGAAAGCAGCCGGGCGATGGCCGTTTTCCGTGTCGCCGCGACAACAGCGGCTCCGCGCGTGAGCCCTTCGCGCATGTGTGCGTGGATGTTCTCGATCTCAACGGTGGCTTCGTCCACCAGGATGCCGACGGCGAGCGCCAGGCCCCCGAGCGTCATGATGTTGAGCGTCTGGCCAAACGCCCACAGCCACACGACTGCTGCCAGCAGCGCGAAGGGGATTGTCAGGACGACGATGAGCGCGCCCCGCCAGTCGCGCAGGAACAACAGCACCATCAGTCCGGTGAGCGCGGCTCCCAGCAGTCCTTCGTTAACCAGGCTGCGGATGGCGCCGGTGACGACTTTCGACTGATCGAATTGCAGGCTCACCGAGACGTCTGGCGGGCAGACCGCCTGCATCTTCGGCAGTGCCTGTTTCACGCGGTCGATCACCGCCAGCGTCGACGCGTCCGATCGCTTGGTGACTTCGATGTAGACCGTGCGGCGACCGTTGACGTGAGCGTAGCCGGTGACGATGTCGGTGCCGATCTCTGCCGTCGCGATGTCGCGCAGGTAGACTCCGGCTCTCACCGGAGCTTCGAGCATTTCGCCTACGTTGGCGGCTACGCTCGAATTCGTTGTAGCGATGCGATTGAGCTCTTCGGTCCGCACATTCCCTGAGGGCATGACAACCGTCGACCGGTTCACCGCCGTGATGGCGTCCTCCGGCGAGATCCTGTATTGACGCAATTTGTCGGGGTCGAGCCTCACGACGACGGTCCGCTGATTGCCGCCAAAAGGAGGAGGCGCCGATACGCCGGGAAGGGTGGCAAACAGCGGCCTCACCTGGTTCAGCGCGATGTTCTGCATCTCCGACGGACTGCGGGTGGCGCTCGAGAAAATCAGTTTGCCCACTGGTACGCTGCCGGCGTCGTAGCGGACGATGAACGGTCCAACCACTCCAGGCGGCATGAAGGCGCGGGCGCGATTCACATAGCCCACAACTTGCGCCATCGCCTGGCTCATGTCGGTGCCCGGATGAAAGGCCAGCTTCATCAGCGACGCGCCCTGGATGCTCTTTGACTCGACGTGTTCGATGCCTGTGATGTAGAGGAAGTGATACTCGTAGTAGTAAGTGACGAAGCCCTCCATCTGGGAGGGGTCCATGCCGCCGAACGGCTGCGCGACGTAGATAGCCGGCGCACCGAGGTCGGGAAAAATGTCTACCGGCATGCGCCGCGAGGCGAGCCATGCCGCCAGCGCGATTGCCACCAGCGCCACCATCACCGTCACCGGTCTTTTTAGTGCGAAGTAGACGAGCTTCATTGCCGCGTACCCGCCAGGAAGGGATCCAGATCACCGGCGGCCGCCGCCAGCGCAAGTTCAGCGCGCCGGATATTCAACCTCGCCAGCGCGTCGTCAATCTCCGCTTGTGTCACCAAACGAACCGCCTCCGCCACCTCAATCACACTGCTGAGGCCGGCCTTATAACGGGCGGTAGCCTGCTCTTCGGCCGTGCGGGCGGCGCGCAGCAGTACCGGGGTATTCTCAGCGATCTGCCGCGCTGCCGACAGGGCCGCCTGGGCGCGCGTCACCTGAATTCGAAGGTCAAACTCGATTTGGTCGCGGCGGGCCATCTCGGCGCGTTCGTTGTGTGTTTCGATCTGCTTCTTGGCCTTGATGGAAGCCAGATCGAAAAGCGGGAACATCACGCTGAACCCAACAGCCCAGTTCTGTATGTTCGGACCGAGTCCGCTGACCGCTCCGCCGGTGCTGCCATCCACTTGGGCGCCCGATCCGCGGGCGTAGGTAGAAGCTTGCAGGTTGAACTTGGGATACCAGGAGCGGTCGAGCGCCAGTTGCCTCGCCTTCACTTCGTCCACTACCGCAGTCTGCTCCAACACCCTGGGATGATTGGCAACGCCCGACGGCGCCTGCGTCGCGCCATTGCCGAGCGGTACCGTGGCCACGGCCATTCCGGTGAGTTGTACGAGCGTGGCTCGCGCCATCTCCACTGCCTGGTGCGCCTGAATGACTTGCGTGCGTGCCAGTACGGACTCGGCGTTGGCGCGCGAGAGGTCCGCGCCGGGGCGCAACTCGGCGTTGACAACGGCCGCGATCGCTTGTTGAATGGATTCGGCACGCGTCACTCCGGCCTTGGCCGCGATTTCTGCCGCCTCAGCTGCAAGCAGCGTGAGATAGGCATCGGCGGCGAGTCCAGCGACATCGAAGCGGGTGCGCCGGCCGGTTTCCTCCGCGCGATGTCGCCCGGCCTGGCTGATGTTGACGTTTGCACTCCGCAGTCCGAAGTCGAAGGGCTCCCAGGAGGCGAGGACGCCGACGGCGCTGCCCCACACGTTGGTGAGATTGTTGGTGCCGAGCACCGGGCCGGAGATCGACGGGATCACCGGTTGCGGCAGCACCAGTCCGAAAATGTTGTTGCGAGTGGCGCGGTTTACCTGCGCCAGGGCGTCCACACGCGGAAGGTAGCTGGTGCGGGCCAGTTGAATGCCGGCCGCCGCCGCAGCCAGTTGTTCTTCTGAAACGCGAACCTGCGGGTAGCGGGCGACGGCTGCCGTGACTGCGGCTTCGAGCGTCACAGGCTGTGGGGCGTGGGACTGCGCCGACAGGATCAGCGATGCAGCCAGGAGGAGTGTCGCGCGCTTCATTATTCAACCTCCATCAGTTCACCGAACAATTCCCGGACCTTCACCTTGGCCTGGGCGAGCGCTCGGCGGCCCAGTGCCGTGGCCCGGTAGACGCGGCGGAACGTTTTGCCGTCACGCTGTACTTTGGAGCGCAGATAGCCCTTAGCCTCGAGGCCGTGAAGAAGCGGATAGAGCGTGCCCGGGCTGATACGGTAGCCGTGCCGTGCCAGTTCGCTCGACATGCCGAGTCCAAACACCGGTTCGTGAACGGCGTGGTGGAGGATATGCAGCCGAATAAAACCGGCGTAGAGTTCTTTGTGGTCGACGAGTGGATTCACAAATTCGATATCGTAATTCGATTACGAGTACCGATAGTATAGCCGAGCTGCTGGATTTGTCAGAATTGGGAGTGCTGATGCGCGTACGCCAGCGCTTGACAGCGGGAGCCCGTCCCACTTCCGCTCTCCTTTCCAATATGGGCTGGGAAGACTCGGCGAGTGCGCCAAACTACTCCGCGCGCAGAGCGGTGAGCGAGCCCTGGTCGCCGGCCAACAACAGTCCAGCAGCGCTCAGGCAAGCGGGAGTGGGACGGGGCTCCCGCTGTCTACGGGACCGCGTTGGAACCGCGCCCGACTGCTGCCGGCTTGAAGTGCGCCTCCGCTTAGACGAGCCGGGAGGCTCGTCCCACTTCCGCTGCGGCTTTCTGATATGGGCGAGGAAGTTTTGGAGACTGCCCCAACTTACTCGGCGTGTAGGCCGCTGAACGAGTGCTGCACCATGCAAACAAGCAGGAGTGGGACGGGGTTCCCGCGGGAGCCCCGTCCCACTTCTTCAATTACTCCGCGCGCAGGGCGGTCAGGGGATCTTCCATAGCCGCTTTCCAGGCTGGCCGCGCGCTTGCGATGATGCCAATGGCTAGCAGCATCCCAGCGGCGCTTAGATAGGTGACCGGGTCGGTTCCGCCGATCTCGTAAAGGATGCTGGTCAACAAACGCGACAGTCCGATTGCGCCCAAAATGCTCACGCCGAGGCCGATGGAGAAGGGCACCAGGGCGCCGCGCACCACCTCCATCACGACATTTTGCGGCGTGGCTCCGAGTGCCACCCTGATCCCGAGCTCCTGCGCACGCAGCGAACTGGTGTAGGCGACGATGCCGTAAACTCCCACCGAAGTCAGTAACAACGCGAGCGCGCCCAACACCGAGAAAATCCAGGCCGAGAATCGCGGACGCCAGATTGAAGTCGCGATGACGTCGTTCATGGTCGCCACCTTCACCACTGGCTGATTGGGATCCACCGCCCACACTTCTTTCTGGAGCGTGGACGCCAACGCTGTAGGTTCTCCCGAGGTTCGCACCACAATCGTGGTCATGAAGGCGGCGAAGATGAATTGCTTGATCGGGATGTAGAGTTCGCCTTTAGGCGGCTTGTCGTAGGTCATTTGGGCCGTATCTTTAACCACGCCCACAATCTGTCCGCCGGGCTTTCCGTCCTCGCCTGGCAAGAACTCGCCGACGGCATTTCGATCGGGATAAAGCTGCTTGGCGAGGTATTCATTAACGATGGCAACTCCAGGGCTACCCTTCTCGTCGGAGTCGCTGAAGGTGCGTCCGGAGACCAGGCGGATCCCCATGGCCGAGAAATAGAGCGGACTGATGGTGCGTGTGGACACCAGCATGGGACGTCCGTCGGAACCCAGCAGCGGGATGGTAGCGTTGACTCCGGAGAGCGGCAGATTGTTCACCACCGCGGCCGCCTGGAGACCGGGCAGGCGCTGGACCCGCTCGAGAATTTCGTTGTAATAAGCGATCTGCCGGGGCTTGGTGTCGTATTTGACGGAAGGTCTTAGCAGCGTTCGTACGCCGACCGGAACCCGCAGAGTGAGCACGTGGTCCGGCTTAAATCCGTGGTCCGCCTGCTGTAGGTTGATCAGGCTGCGGATGACGAGTCCAGAGCCCACCAGGAGCAGAAACGCGAAGGCTGCTTCACTGGCGATCAGGACCGCGAAGAGGCGGCTCGACCCTCGTCCGCCGGAACTCCCTCGAACGCCCCGCAGGACGCCTTGAATATCGGTCCGGGCAGCCATCAGCACCGGCGCCAGTCCGCAAATGACGGCCAGAATCAGCCCCAGTCCAATGTTGAATACCAACACCCGTCCGTTCAACGACACACGTTGCAAATGAGGAATTACGATTGGGAGCGCCGACAACTGCTGCGACAGGAACTTGATGGTGAAGTAAGCGAGCGCGATGCCGGAGGCGCTCGCCAGCGTGACAAGCACCAGGCTTTCGGCCAGCAGCTGCCGCACCACTCGCCAGAATCCCGCGCCTAGCGACGCACGAATGGCAATCTCCCGCTGCCGCTGCACCGCGCGAGTCAAAAGCAGACTACCGACGTTGGCGCAGGCGATGAGCAGGACGAGGCCAACGGCGACGAGAACGAGAATCAGAGTGAGCTCATACTGCCGGTCGGTGGTCTCGGTCCAGGCGGACACGTCGAAGCGCAATCCCGCTCTCGCCTTGGGATCCTCGCGTTCCAACTGTCCGGCGATCACTTCGAAAGCGCTTCGGGTCTGCGCGATGCTGATTTCCGGCTTCAACCGCGCGAGCACCTGGAACCAGACGGTCGACGCGCTATTCAGCCGTAGCGGTGCCCACAGTTCGACCTCTGAGGAAGGAAACTCAAACTCGGGTGGCATAACGCCGGCTACGGTAAAAGGCTCTTCAGAAAGCGAGATGATGCGGCCAACTACGCCCGGATCGCCGTTAAAGCGACGGCGCCAGAGTTTGTCGCTGATCACCACCACCGGCGCCGCGTCCGGCGTGTTGTCAGATTCCAGAAGAGTGCGGCCGAGTCTTGCGCCGACGCCGAGCAGCGCAAATAGTCCGCCCTCGGTTCTTGCGCCGACAACCTGGTCCGGATCCCCGGCGCCGGTCAGGGTGACAATGTCTTTCAGGAAGGGCACGGTCTTATCGAACAAGTCCGTACGTTCGCGCCAGCGGAAGTAGTCCTGCGCCGGGACACCGGAAATCAATCGCTTTTTCGCGCTCTCATCAACGCGAACCAGGCGAGCCGAGGCTTCATATGGAAGTGGGCGCAGCAGCACGGCGTCGACGATGCTGAAGACGGCTGTGTTGGCGCCGATGCCAAGAGCCAAAATCGCGATAATGCCGGCCGAGAGCGCACGATTCCGGCTCAGCCAGCGGAAAGCCCACAGGATGTCCCAGTGCATACTAAAGAATTAGTATATACACGGTGCGGAGAAAGTCTAGCGGAAGATTGGCAGCTTGGCGACAGCCACGATGGCCGCGCCGAGCAGTATGCCGAAGATCACGAACAGCCCGGCCACCCACCATTTACGGCCGGAAAAGAAGGAGCGCGCCGGCCTGGCACCAGTTCGTACGGGCACTGCGACGATGACAAATCGCTTCTCAACCGAGAGCAAATAAGCCCCGCGAGGGACCGTTAGGACGAGGGGATCGCCTGCTCCCGGACCAGCATAATATTGATTTAGTTTCGACCGGAGCCGGCCCACCTGTACGCGGACGGTAGAATCCACTTGCGGATCGAAGTGGGTCCCGCGGCCAAAGACCTCGCTGGCCAGAACGTGTTCAGTAGTGGGTTCAGCAAATCCTTGTGAGGTGCGTGCGGCAAGGTACCGCAGGAGGCTGCATAATGCAGGGCTGCCTGAGAGTAGTTCGCAGCGGGTCAACCGTTCGACCTGCGCCTGTAAATCAATAACACGGTCCGATGGACTCGACCGGGACAGGAGGTGAGCAGCCATTATCGTAAGACCCCAACAGCTAAAGGCCTCGATCGCCTTGACAGGATGACGATATCAGCAACGTAGCTGAAAACAACTATTGCCCAAAACTAACAGTTCAGAACTGCGAAGTCAATCCATAATCACTTCGAGGTGGTGGGCAGAATCATGTAAGTGACGATGGCCGTTCCAACGAGATTTTTGTTCCCGTCCGATAAATCCACCCGTCCGACGCAGACCGAAGATCCGATCCGCATCAGATGCGCGCGGGCAAATATTTTGCCTTCCGCGACTGGGCGGAAGTAATTGATTTTTAACTCGATCGTCGTAACCGGCCGCTTGCCGCCAAAATGGCGGTTGAGCGCGACACCGACTGCGGCGTCTGCCAGCGTTGCCGCCACGCCGCCATGAACAACCGAGGCGCTATTCAGGAGTTCGGGCTTCACCGGACACATCACGGTTACGCCATCAGCGTGCAGCCGTGAAAGTTCCATGCCGATGAGGCTGTTAAATGGAATGCGCGGCATAAACTCGCGCAATTGACGAACCGTAAGTTGGGAAGTCTTCAAGCGGACACGATTGTATCGCGCCGCTAGACTTCTTCGGAAACCCGGGCCTGGAGGCGGATAGAAAAACGCTCGACGGTTTGCAGGTTATCGAGTGTCCGCTGCAGCTTTGATTGTGCGTCGCGCGAAAGCGCCGCATCGCCGCCGCGCTCTTCCAGGAGCGTAGCGACTCTTTCCACATCATCAACCAGCTTAGCTACGAAACGAGTCAACGCTTCGCGCTCATTTGAACTCAAAGGTGAATTCATCGGCGTTCTCCGCTTCCAGGAACAGAACTCCGTTTCAGGTGCTTTTGTTGCTTAGGCATCATGGTACCAGTAGTCCTATGTTGCTGTCCACGCAAAAAGGCGGAATCTTTTGTTGAGATGGTGAGAAAAAACGGATATCGTTCCAAAAGCATGGATATTAACGAGAAAGTAATAATTGTTACCGGCGGCGCCTCTGGTATCGGCCGGGCGATGTGCCGCCGCTTTGCAGAATTGGGCGCAAAGGTCATCGTGTCAGATGTTGACGGCGGTGGCGCCGAGGCAGTTGCTAAAGAAACGTCTGGCCGGTGGCTGCGGGCCGACGTAGCAGTGGAAGCCGATGTCCGCGCGCTCACACAGTTCGCCGTTTCCACCTTCGGACAAGTCGATATCTTTTGCTCAAATGCCGGGATCAGCGTGGACGGCGGCGAACAAGCGAGCGATGCCGACTGGAAGCGCATTATGGACATCAATGTCATGGCGCACATCTACGCCTCGCGCGCGGTGTTGCCGTCGATGCTCAAGCGCGGCGAGGGTTATCTGCTGAACACGGTTTCCGCCGCGGGGTTGCTGTCGCAGATCGGATCGGCGCCGTATTCGGTGACCAAGCACGCGGCGCTCGCCTTTGCCGAATGGCTTTCCATCACTTACGGAGGGCAGGGAATTCGTGTTTCCGCGCTGTGTCCTCAAGGCGTGCGAACGAACATGCTGAAGGAAGCCGAGAGGGGAGCGGGCGCATTTTTGCTCGAGGGCGCGCTCGAGCCTGAGGATGTTGCCAAGATGGTGGAACAGGGAATCCGTGACGAACGGTTCCTGATTCTGCCGCATCCGGAAGTGGCCGAATACTTCCGGCGCAAAGCGAATGACTACGATCGCTGGATCCGCGGCATGAGGCGTCTGCAGGCCAAGGTCGCAGGCGTGGAATAATGGAGGGCGCTATGGCCACCGATACGATATTCAAACAGCCTGTCTGGAACTTCGAGCAGGAGCCGTTCGACGTCGATCCCGACGAGACCGCCGTCAACCTGCGAGCCTATTTCGACCGCATGGCGGAAGAGAAACTCCAACAGTATCGTCCCGACTGGACCGACGAGCAGATCGTTGCCTGGGACGGCAACTTCACCGACGAAGGTTCCTTGCTACTCGCCTGTTCCGAGCGCGACGTGGACGTGGAGGAGTATCGCCGCGTCATCGCTCAGAACATTGGGTACCGCAACCGTGTCCGGGCCACGATGCCGCCGGCCTAGGATTATTCCGATCTGAGCGAAGTTACCGGATCCACTGCCGTGGCGCGCCGAGCCGGAAGATAGCTGGCGGTGAAGGCGGCCAGAATCAGGACTGCGGACACTGCCAGGTAAGTCACTGGGTCGGTTGCATTCACGCCGAAAAGCAGAGTCGACATCAGGCGTGTGAGGCCGAAAGCGGCAGCCAGGCCGGTAGCGATGCCGACGCCAGTCAGGATGAGCCCGTGCCGGACAAACATTCCGGTAACGTCGCTTTTCTGAGCGCCGAGCGCAAGCCGGATACCGATTTCGCGGGTTCGCTGCGTCACAGAGTACGCGATGACGCCGTAGATGCCGACGATGCCGAGCAGAACAGCCATTGCGGCGGCGATTCCAAGCATCACCAGCGTGAATGACGTGGTCTGCATCGAGCGGTCATAGACCTTCTTCATCGTGCGAACGTTCGCCAGGGGCAGGCTGGAGTTGACGCTCCACACAGCTTTGCGAACATCGTCCAGAAAGCCCTGCGAGCCTACTCGCGGACTGCGCACGCCCACCATCATCCAGCGGTTCACGTGGACTTTGTCATCCCAGATGTCGCGGGCCATCATCGGCCAGTAAATCACCGACGGAGCGGGTTGATTGACGCCGTCGTCGCGCTCCTCGCCGGCCACGCCGATTACTTCGCGCCAAGTCCCGTTGGGTCTTTCGCGGATTCTCTTGCCGAGCGCGTTGCGAGCATCTCCCCAGGTGGCGCGGGCGAAGTTTTCGCTCACCAGCACCACATTCCGCATGTTGTAAACGTCATCCCAGGCGATGTCGCGGCCGGCCTTTATCGGGTTGCCCATGGTGCGAAAAGATCCAGGCGCCACCCACTTGTAGCGGCGGATGGGTGGAATCTGACCCTCGGGCGTGGGCTTGTCCTCAACGAACACTGGGTCGTTATTCTGACCGCCGGACATGGTGAAGGTGTTGGCCAGTGAGGCGGACGTGACACCTGGAATTTCTTCCAGCCGGTGAAGGATGGATTCGAACGCGCGAACCGTTTGTTCCGGATCCTTGATCACCGCA
Organism: Bryobacterales bacterium; assembly: GCA_038212445.1. Taxonomy (GTDB): domain Bacteria; phylum Acidobacteriota; class Terriglobia; order Bryobacterales; family Bryobacteraceae; genus TMP-7. The sequence goes on along the minus strand of JBBQUM010000002.1, from coordinate 62,486 downwards.
TCCGGAATCGTGACGCGGAAAATCAGAACTTCCTCGGGCTTGGTAAACCCAGGCTGCACGTTGCGCATCGCCTGGAACGTCCGAATCATCAAGCCGCTGCCGATCAGCAGCACCAGCGCCAGCGCTACCTGGACCACCGCAAGCAGTCCACGCGTCCGCTGCCGGTTGCGTCCATCGCTTGATCCGCGACCACCCTGCTTGAGCGTCGTGCCCAATTGAGAATGGCCAAAGCGGAACACCGGAATCACACCGAAAAGCATTCCCGCCACGATCGATATCACGAGCGTAAAGACGACCACTGCCGGGTCGATGGCGATCTCACTGAGGCGCGGCAGTCCCGAGGGTCCAAGCACCTTGAGCAACTGGACTCCGCCATATGCGAGACCGAGGCCCAGCAGACCCCCGACGACTCCAAGTGAAACACTCTCGCCCAGCATCTCCCGCGAAAGCCGTCCAAAGCCGGCGCCGAGCGCAGCGCGTACAGCCATCTCCTGTTGACGCCCTTCAGCGCGCACCAGGAATAAGTTCGCGACATTGGCGCACGCAATAAACAGAACGATCCCGACAGTTCCCATCAGCACCCAAAGCACCTTGCCGATGTCGCCCACCAGGTCCTCATGCAGCAGGTGGAGATTGGGACCTACGCGCGCCTGCTTGAACATTTCGACGCTGAAGCCTGGGGGCATGGGGAACTTCTGTATCGACATGGGGATCATCCGGGCAACATCTGCATTGGCCGCTTCCACGGTTACGCCCGGTTTGAGGCGGGCCAATCCCTGGTAGCTGAAGTTGCCGAAGAACACCTTCGAGCGATCGACCTGGAAGGGGAGAATAAGAGCGGGATCCTCATTGAGAAAGCGAAAGTTCGACGGCATGACGCCGATAATCTCGCGTGCCTTGCCGTCCACCATGATCCGCTTGCCGAGCGCCGCGGGGTCGCCGCCGAACTTCTTTTGCCAGTAGGTATGGCTCAGGATCACCGTCTCAGGCATTCCCGCGGAGTCATCTTTTTCAGTAAAGTTTCTGCCGAGCGCGGGCTGAACCTGAAGCGTGGGCAGCGCCGTCCAATTGAATTCCAGCGTGTCGACGCGCTCCGGTTCAGCGAGGCCGGTGACGCTGGCGGCGCCGTCGTTCCACATCGAGACGTTCTCGAAGACCTTGCTCTCCTCGCGATAAGTGAAATAAAGCGAGGGCGACATATTCAGGGTCTTGAAGTTCAGTCCCGGGGCCGTGTGCCAAACGCCCACCAGCCGGTCAGGCTGATTAAACGGAAGGGGCGTGAGCAGAACGCTGCGTATGACGGTGAAGATGGCTGCATTTGCGCCAATGCCGACCGCGAGCGTGGCCAACGCAATGACGGTGAACAGGGGAGCCTTCAAAAGTCGCCGGAAAACAAACCGCATATATGGACGTACGCGCCACACCGGGCGAAGTTCAAGAAATATTGCTGGGGTAAAATATCGCTCTTGCTAACCGCGATCACTCTTCAGTTGTCTAAGCCAGATGAAGAGGGGCGACATGGGCTTCTGGATCGGCCAGTTTACACAGGATTTGCGTTACGGACTCCGGGGGATGCTGCGGAGTCCGGGATTCTCATTGGTGGCCATCATCGCGCTGGCATTGGGCATTGGCGCGAACACGGCGATCTTCAGCGTCGTGAATGCGGTTCTACTGCGTCCGCTTGAATACCGGGATGCGGACCGCTTGGTTACCTTGCTGCATGGCGGCAACCAGCCCGTGGCTCCGGCCAACTATCTCGACTGGCGCGAGCAGAGCAAGTCATTTGAAGGCATGGGCGCGGCCGAAGGATGGGGCGCGAACCTGAGCGGAACGGACACTCCCGAGCACCTGGTGGGTTTGCGAGTGTCGGTGAGCATGTTTCCGCTATTGGGTGTTGAACCGGTAGCCGGTCGTGTGTTCGTGGACGGGGAAGATCAAAAAGGCAGCGACCATCGAGTGGTGCTGAGCTACGCACTCTGGCAGCGGCGTTTTGGCGGCGAGCGAAGTGCGGTGGGCAAGACCATGCTGCTGGACGGCGAGGCGTACACGATCGTCGGCGTGATGCCGCCGCAATTCCGCTTTGCGCCATTCTGGATCACGCGGGCTGAGTTGTGGGCGCCTCTGCCTCTTGGCGATCGCGCACAAAGCCGCGGCGGGAACAGTCTGCGGGTATTCGCGCGCTTGAAGCCGGCCGTATCGTTGACGGCTGCTCGCACAGAGATCGCCGGGATCACCGCCCGGCTCGAGCAAGCCTACCCGGCGTCCAATCGCGATGTGCAGGTAACGCCGCTGAAGGAGAAAGTGGTGGGCAAGATCCAGCAGCCCTTGCTGGTGATGTTGGGAGCGGTGGGCTTCGTGCTGTTGATCGCCTGCGCGAATGTAGCCCACATGCTACTGGCGCGCGCGGCATCGCGTCAAAAGGAAATGGCGCTGCGGGCAGCGCTCGGCGCAAGCCGCGGCCGTGTGGTCCGTCAACTGGTTGCGGAGAACCTGCTGCTGGCGGTAGCGGGAGCGGCGGCCGGTACCGTGCTCGCCATCGCGGCAATTCGTGCGCTGGTAGCATTGCGACCGGCGGGCATCCCGCGGATTGAAGCGGTTGGACTGGATGCCCAGGTAACACTTTTCCTGCTCGCGGTTACCGGCCTGACGGCCGCGCTCTTCGGCCTGGCGCCGGCGATGCAGGCATCGGTTGTGAACCTGGCGGGCGCTTTGAAGGAGGGCGGACGGTCAGGCAGCGACGGGATCGGACGCAACCGGATGCGCAGCGCCCTGGTGTCGTCAGAGTTTGCACTTGCGCTGATGCTGCTGGTTGGCGCCGGCTTGATGGTTCGCAGTTTGGCCGCTATGCAGTCGATCAATCCGGGTTTTGACTCGCGTGGTGTGCTGTCGATGGTGGTTTCGGTGGCGGGGTCGCGCGAGGCCGAGCCCAACCAAAGAGCTGTGTTCTATCCGCAGATGCTCGAACGTGTGCGGGCGCTGCCGGGTGTGCAGTCTGCCGCCACCATCAATCATCTGCCGCTGGCAGGGGACGTGTGGGGAGTGCCGTTCCGCATTGAAGGCCGTGCGAAGCCGCAACCGGGAGAATCGCCGCGTGGAATCTACCGCGTGGTGATGCCGGGCTACTTCGAGACCATGCGCATTCCTGTCATGCGCGGACGGACCATCCGGCCAAGCGACAACCTTGCAACACCGGGCGTTGTGATGATCAACGAGCGAGCGGCGAAACTCTACTGGCCGGGTGAGGAGGCATTAGGCAAGCGGCTCACTCTCGATGACGAGGGTCCGGCGATGCAGTGGCTGACTGTGATCGGCGTGATCAACGACGTACGGGAGAGCGACTGGACGTCATTGCCGGAACCGGCCGTGTACCTGGCGACCATGCAGAGTCCCAAATATCTAAACGATCCGGCGCCGCACATGGCGTACACGACGCTGGTGGTCCGTACCACGGGCGATCCCGGCGCGATGGCGAAGGCGGTGAAGGAAGCGGTATGGTCGTTCGATCGCAACCTGCCGCTCTCAGAGGTCTTGACTATGGACGGTGTGCTGGCAAAGGTGACCGCCCCGGCGCGTTTTCAGATGCTGCTGCTCAGCTCATTTGCCGCGGTGGCGTTATTGCTGGCGGCCATCGGGATCTACGGTGTGATGAGCTATTCGGTGTCCAAGCGGCGCCAGGAACTCGGGATCCGGATGTCGTTGGGGGCCACGCAAGGGGAGGTGCTGCGGTTGGTGATGCGCCAGGGGCTGACGCTGGCGCTCGCCGGATCAGTGGTGGGCATCGCCGGGGCTTTCGCACTGTCGCGGCTCATGGCGGGCATGCTGTACAGCGTCAAGCCGACTGACCCTTTGACCTTTGGCGGCGTCTCCGCGCTGTTGCTCCTGGTGGCGGCGCTGGCCACACTTATTCCAGCGAGGCAAGCCACGAGCATTGATCCGGTGATAGCGCTGCGCAACGAGTAACCTAGTAGCTTAGTGCCAAAGCTCGCTCGCTGGTTTCTTCTTGCTGTCTTCATATTTGAGGTCTACCGCGCCGCCACACAGTCGTTCACTGTGGACGAAGCGTTTCTCTACCTGACTTGGGTGAAGCCGGGATTTCGGGCCATCCTTGGTACCTATGATGCCGCGCATCATGTCCTCTACACCTGGCTCGAATGGCTGGTGTCGAAACCGCTTGGCTATTCAGAACTGGTGCTGCGGCTGCCGTCGCTGGCTGCCTGCGCGGCGTACCTGGTTTTCGTTTACCGCTTTGCGGCCAGGCTGGACGCAGGACCCTGGTATCGCCTGGGCGTCGTGATCCTGCTGGGCGCAAATCCGCTCATCCTCGACCATCTGGCCATCGCGCGGGGCTATGGCCTGGCGCTGGCGCTGTTTGCCTGGTGCATCGACTCCGTCCTCAATGAACGACTGGTGGCTGCGGGATTGCTTGCCGGACTCAGCATCGCCGCAAACCTGACTTTCCTGTTTCCCGTAGCCGCGCTGGTGATCGCCGTGGTGGCACTGAAGCCGTCGATGAAGCTGATCGATCACTTCATCGGACCAGCGGTGGTGGTGGCGTTCGTTCTGCTGATCGCGCCGGTTTCGCACGCCAGCCAGGGCAATTATTACTTTGGTACGCCGACCCTTGTCGACAGCGCGCGCGAATTGCTGCGTCCTACTTTCGTGCGGAACTTTGAGGACGCCGGCAGGGTTACAGGGTACGCGATCGCCGCAGTCTGTCTGGCAGGGTTGATCGCAGGACTGGTCACTCGCGCCAGATCATTTTCATTCCGGTTGCTCTCGATGGTGCTGGTACTGGCCAGCGGCTTCACGCTCGCTTCGCATTGGCTGTTGAAATTCCCGCTGCCCGAAGGACGGACTGGGCTGTGGTTCATGTTCCTTCTACTCGTGGCGGCGCTTGACGGCGCGTCGAGCATGCCCGGGCGAACCGCGGTGGCCGCGTGCCTGCTAGTGCTGGGTGTGGCGCAATGCTTCCAACTCGATGCCCGCTACTACTTCGAGTGGAAGTTTGACGCGAGCACCAAGCGTTTAGTGAAGAAGATTCGCGACCGTGAAGCGCCGCTCCCCCGGGAGTTTACGTTTCAAGCGAAGGACTACTTGCGTTGGTCAGTGGAGTATTACGCGTTGCGGCTGAAGATGACGAACATGACGGTGAATCCAACCACCCCGCCCGACTACAGACTCATCCACTCCATCGACGCCTCGAGCATTCCTGGCTACACGCGGGTCATCTACGATCGTCTGTGCGACTGCGAAATCGGGCAGACCCGCTAGCTGCTACCCTATTTCTGATGAAACCTGTACTCGCTCTTCTTGCGGTCGCTATCCCGCTCCTGTCCCAGACCACCGTCAAGGACGCCATGATCAAGCATTGGAAAGTCACTGGCGATTTCACGATCGCGGTGGCCGAAGCGATGCCGGCAGAGAACTATACCTACCGGCCCAGTCCTGAGGAAATGACCTATGGCCAGCTGATGGCGCACATCGTCGGCGCGGATATGGGTGCCTGTGCGAGTGCAAGCGGCATGGTGCGTCCTGCACTGCCGGAGAAGATCGCCGTGTGGGCCAAGGCGCAGGACAAGACCGATGTCGATAAGGAAAGCGCGGTGTTATGGGCCAAGCAGATCTTCGCATTTTGCAACACGGCAGTGGCGTCGATGACCGCTGAGCGCTTCGATACTGTGCAAGGTGCGGCGGCCAGAAATCTGACCGGTTTCGAGTGGCTGTGGAGCTACTTCACCCACACCGCTCATCATCGCGGACAGGCCGAGGTGTACCTGCGGTTGAAGGGCATTAAGCCGCCGACCTATCAGTTTTAGCTGATAGCATCGAGGTATATGGCATTCCCGATTCATCGGAAGCGCCGCCTGCGCGCTTCCGAGCCGATGCGCGACCTGGTGCGCGAGACACGGCTCGATCCCGCCCAGTTCATCCTGCCGCTCTTCGTCGTGCCGGGCAAGGGAATCCGCAAGGCGATCAGCTCGATGCCCGGCAACTTCCAGCTTTCGATCGACGAGCTGATCAAGGAGTGTGCCGACTTGGGGACGCTCGGCGTCGGCGGCATCATTCTTTTCGGCATTCCCGATTCCAAGGACGAGTTGGCCACCGGAGCCTACGCCGAGGACGGCATCGTCCAGCAGGCGATTCGCGCGTTGCGCAGCGAGTATCCGAAGTTGTTGATCGTCACAGACGTCTGCAACTGCGAGTACACCAGCCACGGACATTGCGGCTTCATCAAAGATAACGATGTGGACAACGATGTCACGCTCGACTGGCTGGCGAAGGCGGCACTGTCGCATGCGCGTGCGGGGGCCGATATTGTGGCGCCGTCTGACATGATGGATGGTCGTGTGGGGGCGATCCGCGCGCGGCTCGATGAGAACGGCTTCAACCGAATCCCCATCCTCTCTTATGCGGCCAAGTACGCTTCGGTGTTTTACGGGCCGTTCCGCGAGGCTGCCGAGTCCACTCCCCAGTTTGGCGACAGGCGCAGCTACCAGATGGATCCGGGCAACGGGCGCGAGGCCATACACGAGATGGAACTGGATCTCGAAGAAGGCGCCGATATGCTGATGGTGAAACCGGCGATGCCCTATCTGGACATCATTCGCGCGGCGCGGGAACGCTTTCCGGTACCGATCGCCGCCTACCAGGTGAGCGGTGAGTTCAGCATGATCCATGCCGCGGCCCGCAACGGATGGTTGGATTTGGAGCGCGCCATGATGGAGTCGCTGACGTCGATTCACCGGGCGGGTGCTGACATCATCCTCACTTATTTCGCGCGCGAGGCTGCCCGTAAACTCGGCTAACCAGATCGGCGGCGCCGGGCGGCACCAGATGGTCCCACGGCTGGCCTCGTTGCATGCGTGTGCGGACCTCGGTGGCTGAAATCGAGGAGTAGTCTGGCGGGACGTCGAGGGTCCGGATGCGATGGGCCAAGCGGGCGGGAGGCGAGTATTCGCCTTGGCGCGCGGCTACCAGCAGGCCAAATTCGTCCAGCATGGTGTCGATGGCGCAGGGCTGACCGTAGTCCCATTCAACAATTCTCTCGGCCGCGTCGCGGCCACAGATGAACCAAAGATCGGCATTTGGACCATATTGGGGTGCTAACTCACGCGCGATGTCGATAAAGAGCCCGCCGCCAGTGACCTTCACCTCAAACGGAGTGGCTGCGCGGGCCGCTTCCAGCATCGCGATCCGATCCTCTATCGTGATGTGGTCGTAGGACTTATGTGGAAATTCCCGGGGCAGGACGGCGGCCACACGGTCCATTTGGCGCTGGGCGGCGTCGAGCAGTGCGAGATGCGCGATTGTTGGCGGATTGAAGCTTCCGGGGAACAGTCCAATGCGCATCAGTAATTATGCTAACTGCTCTGAGGCCCTTCAGGGCGGCTACTAAGGCTCCCGATTCAGATCGGCTCAGTAAGAAATGAGTCTAAGCGGTACTTGACTCTAAACATTACCAGAGCAGCGTCCGATGAATGGGAAGCCATGTTCCATTGGATTTGCCCTGAATGCGGTCAAGAATGCCCCCCTTCCAGCCGGGATTGCCCGGCTTGTTACCCTTCGACTGCTGCGCCCGCATCCGCTGCGATGCGAGCAGCGGGCGAGTCTGAGCCCTCCGCCGGGGACGGAGCTGTCGCGGTTCTCGAACCGCCAGTGTCCGAGGTCCCTACTCAACCTCTTGCGTCTGAGGGAGTTGAGCAACTGGCAACAATGCCAGCCGGCGAAAATGGCAGCAACCTGGCAGGACCGTTGCTCTCGCTTGCCCACGTTATGGAGGCGGCCGGCTCACCTTTAGTGACGTCGTCCGTGAACGGACATGGGCACGAGGGTACGGAAAGAGTGGCCGCGTCGGAGGCGGCCGCTCGAGAACATATCGAACCGCTGGTCCTCAACTTTAACGACGAAGACCCTGGAGAACCGGTCACTCACGCGACGGCTCTGGCAGAGGTTCCCGTTGAAGAAGCGGTGGATCAACTGACGCTGAACGCCGAGCCTGTTGAGGCAGCGATGCCTGACCTGGGCAAATCGGAAGAGCCGGTACTTGTAGATTCCGCTCCCGCCGCTGAGGCGGTCGAGGAGGCTGCGACTGCCGGGCCGGTAGTGGATACGTCCGCTGAGGTTGACGCGGAGCTTGTGGTCGCAGAACCAGTTGCTGAAGTCGCGGAACCCCAAGCCGTTGAAGAAGCGATGGCGCCTGTTGCCGCCGACGAGCCGGTAGCCGAAGCTCCTACCGTCGAGGAACTGGTGGCTGCGGTTGCAGAGCCTGAAGTAGTGGAAGAAGCGGCTGCTTCTGCGGTCGAGGAACCGGTCGCTGCAGTTGCAGAGCCTGAAGTAGTGGAAGCGGCTACTCCTGTGGTCGAAGAACCGGTGGCCGCGGTTGCAGAGCCTGAAGTAGTGGAAGCGGCTGCTCCTGCGGTCGAGGAACTGGTGGCTGCGGTTGCAGAGCCTGAAGTTGTCGAAGAAGCGGCCACGCCGGCTGTTGTGGACGAACCGGTAGCTGGGGTCGCAGAGCCTGAAGTTATTGAGAACTATACGGCTCCGGCCGTCATCGAGGAAGCTGCGACGGAAGCGCCCGTCGAGGCGGTAGTAGGGTCCGAAGTCACCGACGAGGTTGCGGCGGAGGAAGCCGTGATCGCCGACGCGCAGGTTGTCGCGCTGGAACCGGAGGCCATCGAAGAGTCGGTTGTTAGCGAACCAGAGCCGGTATTGAATGCTGAGGGCGTGGTCGAGGTTGTATCGCCTGAGGAATCTCAACCTATTGATAAAGAGATAGAAACCGAGCCGCCCACCCCGAAAACGGTGGTTGACGAAACGGAGCCAACCGCGGTTGGGGAAGCCTCGATTGAGCCGTCGGGCGACGCGCCGGAACCGGAGCGCGTGTTCTGCCTCGGTCCGGTGACGGAGGCGGTCGTGGTAACCGAACCCGTCGCCGAAGCGCTCCCGCTCGAGGAAGTGCCGGCGGAACCCGCTGAAACGAAATTGGAGCCGGACAGTGTAGAGGAATCCATCCCCGACGCTGAAGTTCCGGTTCAAAGCCTGGTTGACGAGGTAGTGGAAGAAACTCCTGCCGCCGACTTGCGGGAAGCCCAAACGACACTCGTCTCCGACGAACCCATTGCCGTTACGCCACAAGCGGAAGCGGCAGTCGGTCCTGACCTTGCCGCGGCGGTGGCCGAGGAGACCACCGTCGCGAGCGAGGCGGTAAGCAGTGTACCGATGGAAGCCGTCATCCACGAGGCAGGCGAGGAAACTCTCGTTCATCCGTCCGTCTCCCAAGCCGAACCCGTCGCCGAACCTGATGGCGAGCCTGCAGAGGAACCAGTTGCTGCCACGCCAGTGGAGCCGTCCATCTTCTTGGACCCCGATAGTCAGGCAGCGGATCCTGAACTCTCTGGACGGCCGCAGTATACCGATCGCTCGGCTTTCGCTGGATTCGGACAACCGACCTCCGCCCAGCCGAAATACTCACAATACTCGGGTGCGTCGCGGCCTCCTGTGCCGTCGAAGCCCGAGACCGCAGTGGCAGTGCTTCGTCCTGTTGTCGAAACCGAAGCATCCATGACAGTGATCGCCGAAGGTCCGCGCAAAGTCACAGTGCCGGGCTGGCTGATCAGTGTCCTGACTATGCTGACGCTGCTGGCCGCCTGTATTTCTGTGTGGCTCTATATCTCAACCACGCCAGCGAAGGAAGCAGCGCCCGCGCCTCCACCGGCGAAATCTTCGCCTGCCGGTACCGCGATACCGGCCCGCTCCAGCGCCCCGCAAAACGCCCTGACGAAATACCTGGAGGTTAGCGGACTGCGGCTGGCGGTGAATTCCGCCCACAAGTCGAGCGTGCAGTACCTGATAGTGAATCACTCCGCCGCCGAGTTGTCCGATGTGAAGCTGACGGTGAGTGTTCGCTCCGCATCGGGGAATGCTCAGCAGGCACCGTTGTTCGTTTTCAATACGACGATCCCGGCCCTGAGCGCCTATGAATCCCGCGAACTGTCGACGCCGATTGATACGACGGTTCATTCGCTCGACGTGCCCGACTGGACCAATCTTCGTGCCGAGTTGACCGTCAATCAGTAGCGAATTCGCGCTGCGTTGCGCTGAGCGCCTGCGGCTTGTAGAACCGCTCATAGAAAGCCGTGTCGAGCCGGTGCGCCTGAAAATTTGACACCGTGCGAAGGGGGCCGCTCTTTGCCGGGAAGCGTCCGTATCGCTCGTAAATGTAGGTCGCATAGCTGATCGCCGCCTCAATCGCCTCTTCCTTGTACTCGACGATTCCCGCCTGCACTCCAGCGCCGTCTTTCCAACCGCTCGACTCGCCGCCGTCCCTCAACGTTCCGCGTCCGGCTGCATATTTGAAATCCAGAAACGCCAGAACAGCCTCACGCATGTCGCGATAGTACGGTGGACAGAATGGTTTGAGCAGCACTTTGCCATCGTGCTCCAGCCCAATCGGGGTGGGGATCATCGCCTCGTTGCCAGTGGCTCGAATCAGCGCGCTCTTCACCGGTCCGGCACCAATTGATCGGGAGAACGGCACTTGCTCCATGCGGAAACCCAGCGCCTGGGTCCAGGCGTACGGATGCGCTCCGAAATGCGGGAAGCCCCCGAGTCCCAGAGCCTGCGCCATCAGGGCGAGGTTCTGCACCACGCCGCCCAATTCAATGGCCGTGAATTCGCAAAGCCAGGTCTCAAGAATATCGACCGTAGCCACGCGGCCCGACGCCATGTTGTCGTACAGGTGTCCTCCTTTGGAACGGGCGAACTTCCCGATACCGGCTGGTTTGAAACCGTTCCGATCATCGAGCACGTAGTATCCAAAGTCCGGACTGAACGCTGACAGCAGGATATTGATATACAGAGCGGACTGTTCCGCAACGGGAACAAAGTAGGTGGTGCCGGCTGCGTTTGCCATCCACTGGTTGAAGGAGGGGACGTAGGGAATCTGCCGTGGGACAGCGGCGCGTTGCTCTGAAATTCGGACTCGGCACTGGTCGAAGAGTTCGCAAAAGCGGGACTCGCGAGCACTGGCGATCAGGACGGCGAGTTCAGTGCGGGGATAATCCTGAGGACGGCGTAGCATCCAAGTGCCCTCGTCGTTGAGGATGAACACGGTGACGGTGTGCAAAGCGTCGGCGCTCGCCACGGTGCGCCCGGTGAACTGCGCCATGATATTTCCGCCGCCGGTTTCCGGCTTGGAGCCACTTGCGTAAGGTAACTCTCCGAGGGCAGGGCCGGTGATTCCGCAGGCCGCGAACGAGAGCAGTGCCTCTTCGTTCTTGCTTAGCGGCGAAGGTTGAGAAGAGCTGCGGTAGGTGAGAGGGCCGCCGTCCAAATGGAGACCGCGCGCGAAGCGGCGGGAGCGCCTTTCGATCATTGCATCGAGCAGCGGGTAAGACGAGGGATCTGCCATCGGATCTTACTACGGCGGCGGTCGCGTAATGGATGGATCAGACGGTTGTGATCACCGGATCAACCAATGAGCGGCAGGAGACACCGAGTAGCTCAGGCATGGTCGCTTGCCGGTGGCGAAAAATCTGAAGTAGCTGGCGACGCACCATCACCCGGTGGGCTAACCTGCCTAGGGGGCCCAAGGGCAGACGGTAGCTGACGCAGTCGCTCACGATGGTGCCTTCTGCTGTCTCAGTAAAGTCGTGGCGATGATGCCAAAGTGAATACGGGCCGCTCAACTGCAAGTCAATGAAGCGATGGGGCGGCTCATAGTCAACAATTTGCGTACGCCATTTGAGGGGCACTCCGACCATGCGGATGACGTAGTCGATTTCCGCTCCGCGCGACATTTCGAGGTTCTGAGTAAGGATTTGAAAATGGAGCCATGAGGGAGTAATCCGCGCTAAATTCGCGGCATTTTCGAAAACGCGAAACACATCCCGAATGGGTAGCGGGGCGAGCAGCGAGCAGTGCAGTTGATAGTCGGCTAGTGACTCAGGTCGTCCTGCTCCGCTTGCGTGTAAGGGCACCCCTGGGCAGGCGGCAGGCGTCCGGTGATTCTCTTCAGATTGATTCTTGCGTTGAACAGACATGGGTTCTTTTCGAGTGCGCGAGTAAAGTCCTGGATCGCCGGATCCGTCTGTCCGAGCGCCGCCAGGGCCGCGCCACGGTTACTGAGCGCCACCGGATCGCCGGGCGCGAGCGCCAGTGCGCGGCCGTAAGCCTGTAACGCCTCGGCCGTTCGGCCGTTGCCAAGAAGGATCCTCCCTTGTTCGGATGCCACCGCTGGATCCCCTGGCGCAATACTTTGTGCTTCCGCGAGAATGGCCAGCGCTCCGGCACGACTTGCGGCACTGCGCGAGAGCCAAAGCCGCGGCCTGGCCTTGTGCGGTGCGAGCGACACCGCGTCTGCCCATAGGCTCTGCTCTGTTCTCCAGATCAGAGATTGCCGCACGCTGATGGCAGCCAGCAAGATGATCACGGTTGCCTGTGCGGTGGTGGATTTCCAGTGGGCAAGCAGGATGCCGAGCGCGGCGCAGAGAGCGACCACCGGCAGATACATACGGCGGTCCGCGGCAAGATCGTCGGCAGGAAAGATGGACGAACTGGGGAGCAGCAGCAGGAGACTACCGATGAACCAGAAACCGGCGCGGAGGTTGCTCCACCAGCGAGTGGCCAGCAGTATCGCGGCAAGAATGAGAGCCCAGGCGCCGACGCGAATCCACATGGCAGGCACGGCGATTTCCGGATCGACGGTGAAGCCCCAGGGAAGCAGGATCATGCGCCAGTAGCGGAGGATCACGACGCCTTGCGCCGCTAGATACTCGAACGGCCCGGTATGAGCTGTGAACCCCACTGCTGCGCCCTGTACCTGCGCCGTGGCCGTGAGCACGCGCAGTCCGGCGGCGAGTGCCAGGGCGAGCATAGCCGCGAGAGGGGCGACGCCTGCTCGGAAGCGGTGGCGTGAAGCGTCCAGTAGAAACAGGAAAATCGGAAACGCGACGGCTTCCTCTTTGGTGAGCATAGCGGCAGCGAACCAGAGCACCGCGGTCCATCGACGGTCGCGGAGCCAGGCGTGTAGGGAGGCGATGCACAGGAGAGTGGAGAGTAATGTGCCGCGGGCAAAAACGTAGTTCACGGGTTCGGCGAGAATCGGGTGAACGGCGAAGATTCCGGCTGCGAGCAATGCTGCGCGCCGGGGTAGTATTGCGGCGAGGGTGAGGTGCAGCAGCAGCACGGCGGCCAGGTGCAGGGCGAGGTTCACCAGATGGTAGCCTGCGGGGTCCTGTCCGCCTGCCCACTCGTTCAATTTGAAGGTGAGGTTGGTGAGCGGACGGGTGGCGGTCCACGCGGTGACGGATGGGGTATTAAAGAGCGCGTAGTCGTCGAAATGGAAGGATCCGGCAAGTGAGAGGCCGAAGGCGGCCACAGCCGCGGCGACAAGCAGTAACGAATCGCGCAAGTGCTATTCTATGGTTTCCGTTTCGACGAATGCCAGTCAAGCCCCACCCCGTCACTCCTCCGAAGCTGGTTCCGAAGCCGAAGACGGCTGTTGAACGCAAGCAGCGAATCGCCAGGATTCTGACAGGACTAGACAAGCGCTACCCCAACGTCGTGTGCGCCCTGAAGCACGAGAACGCCTGGCAGTTGCTGGTGGCGACCATCCTCTCGGCTCAGTGCACCGACAAGCGCGTGAACGAGGTCACGCCCGGATTGTTCCGGAAATATCCGACCATCGAGGATTTCGCGCACGTGAATCAGGATGAACTGGCGCAGGATATCCGGTCCACCGGCTTTTTTAACAATAAGGCGAAGAGCGTGATCGGCGCTGCGAAGAGAATTCTGGCCGATTTTGGCGGGGAGGTTCCGAGGACGATGGAGGAACTGCTGACGGTGCCGGGAGCGGCGCGGAAAACCGCTAACGTCGTGCTAGGTACCGCCTACGAAATCGCCTCAGGCGTCGTTGTGGACACTCACGTGCAGCGGATCACGCAACGCCTGGACCTTACGCGCAACACTGAGCCCGTGAAGATCGAGCGCGATCTGATGAAGATCATTCCCGAAAATCACTGGATCCTGTTTTCGCATCAGGTAATTCACTTCGGTCGTGAGCTGTGCGTCGCGCGAAAACCGCGCTGTAACGAATGTACTATCGAGACACTCTGCTATGCCAAGGATAAGACAGTTATCTAGGTCTCACTTTTAGGGCAAACCCCCGATTTTTTCGGTTCTACATTAGCTGTAGTCTGCAGTTTAGGAACTTATGCAGGACCGTTCTGAATCCGATTTCAACTATGTCATAGACTCGCCGAAGTACCGTGTCGCGCGGACCACGTTTCTGGTGATCTGCTCGGCTTCGCTGCTGGCTGTGGGCTGCATGCTCTTCAACGTGTACCGTCTTCAGGTGCAGGTGGCGGCGCTTCAGTCCGATACTGCCCGGTCGCACGGGCTGGTGTTGGACGAGATGACAAAAGTCCGCGAGATGTCCACCTTCGTGGCGAACAATAACCGTCACACCATGAAGAGTATGCGGGAGGAACTGGAAGAAGCACGGGAACAGGCGACGGCTTCGGCCGGACAGGCGCGCACTGAGGCACAGACCAACATCCAGCGGCTGACGCAGAAAATAGTGGCTGAGGAAGCGCGCCAGCGCGAGCTGCACGAACAAGTGAAGAAGCAGGTGGACGACGCGCGTGAGATCGCCGCCAAGGCCGATGCGCATGTCGACGACGTCCGCAATGAGGTTGGCACGGTAAAGCATGAAGTTGCCCAGACGCAGACGTCGATGACCAAGGCGTTTTCGGAACTACGGCGGGTGATGGGCGACATGGGAATCATGAGCGGCCGGATCGCCACTAACCAGCGGGAACTGGACATCCTGAAATCGCTGGGCGACCGGAACTACACCGAATTCCGTATCGTCAAGAGCAAGGAAGCTCAGACCGTCAACGGGGTTAAGTTGGCCTTGAAGAAGACTGATCCGAGTGCGCATCGTTACACGCTCGACCTGGCGGCCGACGACATCCGAGTTCAGAAGCGCGACCGCAGCGTCAACGAGCCATTGCAGTTCTACGTAGGCAACAAGAAGCAACCCTACGAGATCGTTGTTAACTCGGTTTCCAAGAACGAGGTTGTCGGATATATGGCGACACCCAAACTGGAGCTTGACCGGAACTAGTGCCGGATTGCGGCTGGAACGGGATTTACGATTTGCCGGGATGGACGGCGAGTTGGATTTCACCTGCGGTTGAGTGCATTTGAGCGACAGGATCTTGACGGACTACAGCGTGGCGATGCGAACCCTTAAGCTCATTCACCGAAGCTCATTCAACACCAGCGCCTTATCGGTGACACCCAAACTAGAGCCTCACCGGACCTAGTGCCGGGCTTTGCGGGCCGAACTGGATTTACGCCCTACCGGGATAACCGGCGAGTTGGATTTCACCTGCGGCTGAGTGCATTTGAGTGACAGGATCTTTTCGACCTGATGGTCGATGTAGAGTCTGGGAAACTCGGTGCGGAATGCCCGCTCCACCGACTGCAGCGTGGCAATGCGAACCCTTAGAATCTCATTCAACGCCAGCGCCTTGTCCAAATCGCACTGGGCTGAATCTTCGGTCAGTACAAGATGGTGTTCCGCCGCCTGTACGCATAATTTCGCAAGGTCGTGATACCAACGAGCAAGCTCGTAGGAGATTTCCTTGGCGGTAACCGATGTTGTGACCTCTTCCATGGTTTTCATATCGGTTAAGGGGAGAGCGGTATTAAGAGAGAAGAGATTGTCCGGTGACTGAGGCCCCGAAAAATCACCTTAGATTGAGGGGCTTAGCCAGGGTTAAGACAATTTGGAAGCGGCCGCCTGGTCCATAAACCAGGAACTGCTGCGATTGCCGTGAGCCACCAACTGAGAAGGATGTTTCAGGGCATCATAGTCTTCTTCAAAGACGGCCCTCACCGCATCCGCCTTGTCGTCGCCGGCAGTGAGCATCGCAATGTGCCTGGCGTTGAGCAGGACACCGGGGAGCAGCGTCACCCTCCAGCTATTGAGCTTCTCAACGAAGACGGGGGCGGCGATATGCCGGCGATCCTCGATTAGGGGCTCTCCCGGGAAGAGGCTCGCGGTATGACTGTCGGGGCCCATACCGCAATGGATCATATCGAAATGCGGCAGTGCTCCGTCCCTTAACCCGAATTGCGACTGCACCTCGGCGATATACCGTTCAGCTGCCGCCTCAGGCTTCAACTCTCCAGCCACTCGGTGTATATTTCGCCGCGGGAAATGCGCTGGAACGATGAAATACTCCTCGGCGAAGCGGAAGTTACTCTGCTGATCGGTTGGGGGCACGCAGCGCTCGTCCACCCAATATAGATGCACGCGGTTCCAGTCGAATCGCTGACGGCTCATCTCTTCGAACATCAATTTGGGCGTGGAACCGCCGGAGATAGCGAACGTAGCTTCGCCGCCGCCGGCGATGGTCTCCTCGAGGATGCCGAGAATATGATGCGCGCAGGCTGCAGCAGTCTCAACCGGGGTGGCGTATTTGAATCTGTGGATGGACATCCTAGGCTGCCAGTTCTCGCGCCGCTCCCCGGACGCGCTCATAGATCGGATCGGGGCGAATGATCGACAACTCCTCGCGCATCGCGGCGCACTCAGTAGTGGGAGGTAGCATAGCAGCGTGGCTGCCCTTGGGCGACCGCACTTCGATGGTGGAGCCCTCACCGGCCTGGTAAACGAGATCGTCGAGACTGACGCCGCGGATGCCCGGGGGGCCGTCTACGCGATCGAGCGACAGGTTTGCGTGTGGCATGCCGCGTTTCAGCCACGCGCCCAGGTAAAGTGCCTCGGGCGGTGCGGACGGTCCGGCGTACTGGACGTGAACTTCCCGAATCACGGCGGCGGCCTCCACGTCGGCCGGGGTCGCGAATGAATGCGAGATGATCTCGCGCCAGCCGGTGATCCGGGCCCATGCCAGGTCGGCGACGATGCGGTCGTGCGACCCTAGACGTTCGATCAGATCGAACGCCGAGCGAGGGCTGTCACAAGTGGCGGAGTCGATGATCACCTTTCGGGTGAGTGCCAACAACTCGTTGAAATGCGGCGCGGCGAACCAGCGTGGACCGCGGCACCACAGGACCACGGGCAGGTCAGGCGCTACGAGTCCGAGCATCAGTCCGGGTACATCTCCGAGTTTGGCGAGCGATGCCGTGATTTCGATTTGCTCACAGCAGATTTGCTGGCGGCTTCCGAACGGCATCCAGCATTGTGCGAAGACGCGCGCCGAAAGCTCTCCACCGTCCGCCGGACGCAGGACGATGGCACGGCTGGGATGCTCGTGCATGAGTTGCGCGAGTCCTTCGCTGGCGGCCTCAGCGTCAGCGGCGTCGTTGGTGGCGACAATCAGGGTCATGGCACAGGCACGCAGCACACCCGACGCGGTAGCTGGCCCCTTCTCGGGGTGCGCCAGTTCGGTCCACAGCTTGCCGAGTTCTCCGAGAATTTTTTCCGGCTGAAGTCCGGTGGGCATTACGGCACCCTCCAGGCGTGTCCATTCCGAGCCAGCATCTCGTCCGATTCCTTCGGACCCCACGTGCCGGCGGCATAATTCGGGAAGTCGAACTTGCGCTGGCCCCAGTCATCGAGCACTGGTTGCACGGCTGACCAGCTTGCCTCCACCATGTCCTGGCGAGTATAGAGTGTCGGGTCGCCAATCATGGCGTCCACCAGCAGAGTCTCGTAGGCGGTTGGAGATCGCGTGCCGAAGCTCGAACCATAGTTAAAGTCCATTGAAACGGGGCGCAGGTTCATACCGGAGCCGGGGTGCTTGGACAGGAACCGCAACGAGATTCCCTCTTCCGGCTGGATGCGGACGATCAGGAGATTCGGGCGTGAACCGTCGTCGAGCTCGGCCGGGAACAACGATAGGGGCGCCGACTTGAAGCGAATCGCGATATCGGTGATGCGCTTGGGAAGCCGCTTGCCGCTGCGGATGTAGAATGGTACTCCCGCCCAGCGCCAGTTGTCGACGTGGAACGTGACCGCGGCGTAGGTGTCGGTTTGAGCGTTCGGGTCAACGCCTTCCTCCTGGCGGAAACCAGGCAGATCCTCTCCGCCGACACTGGCCGGACCGTACTGACCGGCTACAGCATTGAGCGGCACTTCCTCAGGCTTGAAAATTCGAATCGACCGCAACAGCTTGGCACGCTCGTCGCGGGTCGCGTTGGCTTCGAAAACCGCGGGCGGCTCCATGGCGATGGTCGACATCACCTGTAGGAGGTGATTCTGAATCATGTCGCGGAGGGTCCCGGCTTCCTGATAGTAGGCGCCGCGTCCTTCCACGCCGATGGACTCAGCGGCGGTAATCTGCACGTTGTCCACATAGCGGCGGTTCCACAGCGGCTCGAAAATACCGTTGCCGAAACGGAAAGCGAGAATGTTCTGGACGGTTTCCTTGCCCAGGTAGTGATCGATGCGGTACACCTCGTCCTCGCGGAAGACGGTGTGGATCCGGTCATTGAGTTCGCGCGCGGTCTTCAGATCATGGCCGAACGGCTTCTCAACCACCAGCCTGCGCCAGCCCTTGGTGTCCTGCTGCAGGCCCGCCTTGCCGATGTTCTCGGCGAGCGTGGCGTAGTAGCTGGGCTGTGTGGAGAGGTAGAAGAGTACGTTGCCTTCGGTTTTGTGCGACTCGTCGATCTCGCCCAGCCGCGTCTTCAGCTGGTCGAACATCTCCTGCTTGGTGATGTCGCCGGCCAAATAAAACAGGTTGCGGGCGAAGTCATTCCACAACCCTTCATCGAAGGGACTGTTCTCAAGGAATTTCTCAACGCTCTCCCGCATCTTGCTTCGGAACGCGTCGTCGGTCATCTCGGTTCGAGAATTTCCGATGACGGCGAAGTTAGGCGGTATCCGGCGCTCGTAGGCCAGGCGGTAAAGCGCTGGCAGGAGCTTGCGTTTTGTTAAATCGCCGTTGGCGCCGAAGATCACGATGATGCAGGGTGGAACGCGGCGTTCGAATCGTAGCGGGTCCTGGAAGGGACTGTCCATCAAGTAAAGGGTAACAAGGCTCAGTGGGCAAACGTGGAGTAGGTAGCTCCGGGGAGTTGGACGGCGTTGCGCATCCAGTCCACTGGATCGAGCCAGACCACGCGCTCGAGGCCGATGGCTGTCACCAGTTCAGGGAGATCGCCTCGCAGGAGAAAGCCGGGAACCGCAGCTTCGTAGAGTCCCCGATTGACGGGCGAGTCGAGAGAACTGCGGAAATCGTGAGGTGTGCGGATGAGCTCAAGGTGAGAGATACGCGTGTCGGCTGCGGCGGCAAACAACGCCCAGATTCCCGCGATGTCGGAGGCATAGACGTTGATGCCGCCGGGCGAGCCGGGCGCCACCATGTCGACCACGTCGAGAATGTCGGAGGCCCGAAGTAGTGGCAGGTTCTTGCCAATCACGGAGACTCTGGCGTTGGTGATCCAATCGCCGATCAGGTCGCGGTTGGCCGAGGCCGGAAGTCCACGCGGCAGAAATCGGACCACAGTATCTCCGGCGCTCGTGCGGGCCGCCGCTTCCAGATCGATGAGCGAGGAGCTTCCAACGAAGATGGCTACAGGGGCTCCCGCCTGACCGCGAGCGCGCTGACCGCTCAATTCGATGCCGTCGGCGGTTTGAATAGTAAACCGGTCGCCGGCCCAGCCTGTGCTTGCCGCCGGTTGATGCTGGACTTGTTGTTTCACCCAGGAGCGCAAGGCCTGCGGGCCGGCCGGCTGTCTCAACTCCTGGTACCGGTCTCGAATCAGTTCGACGGTCTGCCTGGTTTCGAAGTCGGTTGAGACCTGCCCTGACTTCGTCACGAGAAACTCAAAGTCAGGACGGAGCTGAACGTCCTGTTCTTTGGGAGAGCCTTTGCCGTCGTCGAGCCAGCGCTGCATCCACTCGTAGATGGCTTCGCGGACGGGCAGGGGAGTGCCATGGCCACCCGGGCCAACAACCCATTTCACATGGCCCTCGGCGCCGATCATTTCGTACCAGCGCTTGGCCTCGTCGTACACGATTTTGGCTCCGGCCGGCGTGAAGAAATCCTCCTCGGTAGAAGCCATCAGCCAGGGCTTGGGAGAGAACAGTTCGACGTAGTCTGCCATGTCGAGGCCCGAGGCGAGGAATCCGGCGAAGGTCTGTTCAGCGTCGCCCGTGGGACCGGCGAGCAGTTTGCGCCACGAGTTGGTGTAGCAGGCGGGGGCCGCAGCGGCGATGCGATCGTCGAGCGCAGCAATGTAGGTTGTGATGGTGCCACCGCCGGAGCAGCCGGTAGCACCGATGCGAGCGGGATTGACCTCGGACCGCGACACCAGATAGTCGAGAGCGCGTTTGGCGTCCCAGATGTGATAGCGGGCATAGCTCTCGCCGATCAAGAGGCTTTGGGCGCCGGCCTGCAAATGCTGGTTGACGCTGCCGCCAGCGAGGGAGGCGCCTAGGCGACGGTCGTACGCCTGCAGTCGCTCGCCCTGTCCCATCGGATCGTAGGCGAGCACCACAAAGCCCTTCAACGCCAGATTTCCGGCGATTTGCTGCGCAGCGGGTTTGCCCTGTTCCCAATGGCCCAGCGGAAAAAGGACGGCAGGATGCGGTCCGGCCGTTTTAGGCAGATAGAGGTTGGCGGTGACGAAGTACTTGGGAAGGCTTTCGAAGACTACCTTTTCGATGGTGTACCCGCCGGCGTCGATACTGCCGGTGACATGCGCATTGAGCGTACCGCGATAATCCGGCAGGCCTCCGATGAGCTCGAGAATCTTCGAGCGGACATACTGGCGCCGTTCTGCTGCCTGCGCGGGCGTATGAATGGCCGCGATTACCTTGTCGCGTTCATCCAACTGCCGCTGTCCAGTGCGGTCAATCCACTGCGTGAGTGCGGCCGCGGGGTCGGCCTGCAGTAACGCAAACAGAGGAAGCGCGAGCAGCATTCGCCTATTGTATGAAGCGCGCGAGAATGTCGGGGATCTCGAACACAGCCCGGTTGTTGATCTTGGCGACGTTGGTGCGGTAGTGCGAGAGTCCTCCAGGCTTGAGCAGTTCACTCACGCCGCGGGCGATTTCGCTGAAGTTCTTGAGCACCACGCCGACGCCTTTTTCGATTACCCAGTCGGCGTTGTAGCGCTCTTGCGGCAGGGTCCAGGCGTTGCGCTCGATGATCACAGGCAGTTTCATCGCGACGGCTTCGCTGATGCTGCCGGGGCCCGGCTTGCCGATGAGGAAGTCGGAAATGGCCATGAAGCGGGGAATCTCCGAGGTAAAGCCTTCGACGTGCATTTTGACGCCACCCTGGACGGCGCGGAGTTTCGCCGCCAGTTCCTCATTGCGGCCGCAAATCATGATGAGCTGAATGCCGGAACTCGAATCCGCGAGCCGTTCCGCGATCTTCACCATGACGTTTGAGCCCTGGCCGCCAAACAGTACGATGCCGGTTGGCCGGGCGGGATCAAGCCCTAGCTTGGGCAACTCGGTTTGGCGGTCCACCTCCACCGGTTCGTAGAACATCGGCCGGATAATCATGCCGGAAGTCTGGAAGAGATGATCTTCGGGGTAACCCGCGGTACGCGCCTGATCGTACGCGCGGCGGGTGCCGCAGACCAGGTACTGATCCTGTTTCTCGATCCAGAAGTGAGGCGGATAGTCGGCCAGGTCGGTCATCACCGTTATATAAGGAGTGGACGCGCTGGCCTCGCGCAGGCTATCGAAAAGGGGACGGTTGAAGTTCGGGACCAGGGAGACGACGAGGTCGGGCCGGGTGTCGATCCAGTGTGCACGAAGGAGTTTCACGGCGGGTTTGTGATTGAAACGCACAACCGCCTGCATGAACGGCAGCATGTATTCCGAGCCGAGAGTCCAGCCGTTTTTGAGCAGTAGGTTGTAGATGTCTTCGAGGCGAATGCCGGTGACTTTCTTAAATACGTCGAGCGGTTCGAGCACCTCCTGCAGGTTGACGAGGCGGACGGTCCAGGGCCGGTTCTGCTGTTCGATGGCTGCCTTTAACGCGTTGGCGGCGGCTCGATGTCCTCCGCCCGCGTCAAAGTAGATGAGGTCGATGATCGGCATTGGAACCGCTATGCTAGCACGCGTTTCCGCGAACCTAAGGTAACCGCCTGATGGACCTGTTTGGTTTTCGAAGTCACAATGCCAACATGCATAGTTCCATCCACGCCGGGTTTATGCTGGTGACGCTGAGTGTCGCGGCTTCAGCTCAAACGATGCTCGAACACGCCATGGTCACCGGGCCTGCGGCGGCAGGGGCGACCACCGGAGCGCTGGCAGGTGCGAAGCTTGGGCAAATCCTGAATCAGGCGAGCGCACAGGCGAGCACTGCCGCCAAGACCGGAGACGTCAAGCCGGTTGAGGTGAAGCCGGAACCCGCCGTGAAACCAGCGCTCGGAGTGTCGACGTCGGCTCCTTCGAGTCACTTCGCCGCAACGGGTCCGGTTTCGGGTTCAGGCGGCGGCGGAACGAGTGGCAGGGTAGCGGGTAAGGCGCCGGTGTCGGTGGCGGCCGCGAGTGCTTCCGGGATTGCACAGGCGGCGGTGGCTCCCGTAGCTGCTCCGAAAGGCCTGACGCGAGAGGAATTACTGGCCGGCCTCAGCGGAATTCAGCCCGGCGCCGCTCGAGCGGACGTACTCGAGAAGCTAGGCGCGCCGACTTACAAAATCGCCTATGACGACGGGGGCGTGATGGTGGAGCGTTACAAGTTTCGCTGCGGTGGTGAGGATGTCGTGGTGGTGGAATTGAAGGACGGAAAGGTCGACACGGCGCGGCCGCTGGTCCACTAGACTCGAAGAGTGGCTGCCCGACGAGACCAGAGAATTGCTCGCCGTTACGTCGTTCGGGGACGTGTACAAGGCGTTGGTTTCCGCTATTTTGTCGAACACTCCGGAAACGCGATTGGCGTTGAAGGATGGGTGCGAAATCTCGACGACGGCTGCGTGGAAGCCTATGCGTCCGGGACGCCGGAGCAACTGGCGGAGTTCGAAGGGCACTTGTGGAAGGGGCCGCGCTGGTCTGAAGTGCGCGGCGTGGACGTTGAAGAGGCGGGGATTCAAACCCAGCGCGGTTTTCAGATTCGTCACTGACCCTACAGCTATAATCGTTTTTTCGATTGCCGGACCGGAGGGTTGGGATGGAATGGTGGTACGCGGAGAATGGCCAGCAGATCGGGCCGGTAGGCGATGAAGCGCTTCAGGAACTGATCCGTACAGGCGCAATCCAGCCGTCGACGCTGGTCTGGCATTCGGGACTCCGCAATTGGATTCCGTACTCGCAAGCGGTGCCGGATGCGGCGCCCTTCGCGGTGGCAACACTCCCCGTCGCAGCGATGCCGTTGGAACCGGCGGCCGCGGGTTCGATGTACTGCTCGCAATGCGGGCGGCCGTTTCCTTTGAGCGATCTGATGATGTTCGGCCAGTCGGCCATTTGCGCCGATTGCAAGCCGGTGTTCACGCAGCGTCTGCGCGAGACCGGAGTGGCCGGGCGGCAGTTCATCTATGGCGGGTTCTGGATCCGCTTCCTGGCCGCCTTCATTGACGGCATCCTCTTGATGATCGTGACGTTTGCAATCTACATACCGCTGTTCGGCCGGTTGATGCGTACGCCCGACGACATTTTTGGTCACATGGGGCTGCAAGCCATGGCTTGGATCGCGCAGATGGGCGTCGGGCTGGCTTATGAAGCGATTCTGACGACCAAGTACGGCGGGACGCTCGGCAAGATGGCGCTTGGACTTGAAGTGGTGACAATGGACGGGGCACGCCTCACGATTGGGCGTTCAATCGGGCGCCACTTCGCGAAGATGATCAACACGTTCACGCTGGGCATCGGCTATATCATTGCCGGTTTCGACGATCAGAAGCGCGGACTGCACGATCATATTTGCGGTACGCGGGTTATCCGGAAGCCGTCGTGACGGGAGTGGCACAGTCGATCGACTGTCAGGCATGCGGGGCGTCGCTGGCCTTGGTCGACGTCTCCAAAGATTATGGCGGGCGATGCGGGTCGTGCGGCGCGGTGACCTGGCTGGCGGTGTTTCCGGCAGCCTTGGAGGCTCCCAAATCGTCGCACGCCGACCTGGTGGCGGATGAGGCTGAAGCGAGTTGTTTCTACCATCAGGGCAAGCGGGCCCATGTCCACTGCGACTCGTGCGGCCGCTTCCTGTGCAAGCTTTGCCAAATTGAGCTTGGCGGTCAGAACCTCTGTCCCACCTGTCTCGAGACCGGACAGAAGACGCGGACGCTCTCCCGCCTCGACAACCAGCGGACGTTGTACGATACGGTGGCGCTGGCACTGTCCACGATTCCGATTCTCGCCGTCTGGCCCATCGTGATCTGCGCGCCAATCTCGATCTTCATCACCATCTGGAATTGGAAGAAGCCTTTGAGCGTGCTGCCGCGAACGAAGGTCCGGTACATCCTGGCGATCGTATTCGCGCTTCTCGACCTCGGGCTCATCACCGCTCTCCTGATTGGAGCTTTCCGTCTGCGAACGCGCTGAATATGGCCGAGACGTACCGCAGATTGCCCGGAAGATCGTTTGGCCTTTTCGGCAGCTACTCGCTGTGGGCCGGGACCGATCATTTACTCGCCGTTGAGTCGCGACGGTTCATCGAGAACTACCGCCGTTTTTACTACGCCGATATCTTTGCGATCCAGATCAGCGAACGGCGCGGCATCGGCCTGCCGCTGGAAGTGCTGCTGGGTCTGGCGATGCTCCTGCTGATCGTCGAAACGTACCGGCACTACTGGCTCGCTATTTTCTCCGTGCCGGCGATATTCATTTACGTGTGGGACAAGCTTCGCGGCCAGCGCTGCTATTGCGCCGTCCGGACGGCCACCGGCACCTGGCGTCTGCCGGCCCAATCACGCACGAAGGCGGCGCGCGCGTGTCTCGAGGAGATCCGCCCGCTGGTGGCTGGGAGTCAGAATGAGGTCGAGGTTCACGCTGCTCTGGAAGCCGGCGCATTGCCCCATTTTGCTGCGACAGCGCCCGCTCCAGTAGAGTCGGGACTGGTCTATATGTGGCCACTCTTCATCACCACGCTGCTTTCGAGCGGCATCGCCTGGTATAACGCCACCCGGCCCGCGTCCTCAATGTTTGCGACCGCGGAATGGGTTGTCGGATTTGGCGTGGTGGTTCTGGCTGTGCTGGCGTTGAGTCTTCACCGGAACCCAAGCTCAGGCGGACCGCGACTGGCAGCGCTGTCCATCGTAGGCATGCAGTGTCTGCGCTTGTTACTCGCCTTCATGACCTTGGTCTTCGTCGAGTCGCTTGCCGTTGCGGGACGAACGCCGGATCGGGGCGCGTCCGCATTCTTCGAACAGCTTGTACGCGAACTGGCGTCGGCTGAGAATGGCATCAGGGTGGTTACGGCGTTAGCGGCGGTTGCAGGAATTCTCACGCTGATCCTCCACCGGAAGAAGACTGCCTGAAATGCCCCCCCTGGCTCAACAGCGATGTCTTCGCCACGACTTGCGCGAGGCGGTCTGCCGCTGTCCAGGCTGTTCTCGATATTTCTGCCGCGAGTGCGTGGTTGAGCACAGCGGACGTCTGTTGTGCCTTGACTGCCTGAGCGACGCGTCGGAACCGAAGACGGCGAGTTCGTCGTTGAGCGCCGTCGCACGTTTCGCATTGCCGATCGCGAGTCTGCTGGTGGCCTGGCTATTCTTCTATGCGGCGGGTTGGGTGGTTTCATCCGGAACCGCGCCCTTGCATCAGCCGGTGGAGTGGCCGCGATGAAGAACGCAGTCGACATGCTGGAGGAAGCCGTCCATCTCCTGCGCGCCTGCTCCTCGGCGGACTTGCTGCCCTACGCACTTGGCAGCACGCCTTTCCTGGTTGGCGCGGTCTGGTTTGTGTGCGATCGCAGTCAGCCGGTGGAGCCCACCGTGCCGCTGGGAGCGGCTTCGCTGATCGTCGCGCTGCTGTTCATCTGGATGCAGTGCTGCCATGCGGTCTTCGCGCGGGGGCTACGACGCCGGCTCACCGGTGAAGCAACGCAACCGAAATCACACGCTTGGATCGCGGTGCAAGCTGCGGTGCAGCCCACACGCCTGGTGGTACTCCCGATCGCACTCCTGGTGACGGTGCCCTTCGCCTGGATCCTCGCCTTCTACGAGAATCTGCTGGCTGCGCCTCGCGACGCCGAACTACGTGACGCATGGTCCAAGGCGATGCGGGTTAGCCGCTATGCGCATGTTCAGAATTGGATCGCTCTCGGACTGCTCTTCATCTCCGGACTGCTGATCTTCGTGAATGTCGTCCTGATGGTCTACTTGCTGCCGCAGTTGCTTCGCATTTTCACCGGCATTGAGACGGCCTTCTCGCAGGCTGGCGTTCATGCCATCGCCAACTGGACCTTTGTGTCGGTGGCGCTGGCCGTGACGTGGTTTATTCTGGAGCCGCTAGTGAAGGCGTTCTACGCAATCCACAATTTCTACGGTTCCTCGATTGCAACGGGCGCCGACCTGTCGGCCGCACTCAAGCGCGCAGCGGCTACCGTTGTGCTAATCGCGATAGGAGCGATGTCTCTCGGCGCACAACAGGTGGATCCGGCCGACTTGAACCACTCGATCGATCAGGCACTGAAGAACCCCGCCTATCAATGGAAGCTCGGCGATGGTCATCAGCCTGGATTCTTCGAGCAGATGCTCCTGAATCTGCAGCGAGGCATCGCCTGGCTCGGCGACCGGCTCGGCGAGTTCATTGACTGGCTGTTCCCGTCGAAGGGCGGCCTCAGAATAGACAATTCACCGATCCCGAAGCCGAGCAGCGGCCTGGCGATCGCCGCGTACATACTCACCGCTGTCGCGGCACTGGCCATCCTCTACTTGCTTTGGAAGCGCGGCAGAACGCTGGCGGCAGTTCCCACGGCGGTGACGGTGGTGCCGCTCTCACAGGATCTCGAGGATCCCGGGCTGTCGGCCGCCGACCTTCCAGAGGATGAGTGGATTCGCCTGGCACGCGAGAAGGCTGCGGCGGGGGATCTGCGGCTTGCGCTGCGCGCGTTGTATCTCGGCAGCCTGAGTTCGCTCGGACGGCGGGGCACGCTGTCCATCGCTCGCGGCAAATCGAATCTCGACTATCTGCGCGAGCTACGGCGGCGCGCTCGCCGGGATGACGCCACCATTCAGGCGTTTGAACGCAACCTGGCGGTCTTTGAGCAGTCGTGGTACGGCGTCCATGCTGTGACGCCCGAGGTGTTCGGCGAATTCGAGAGCGGATTCCGGAGGATACGCGGCCATGAAGCTTAGTACGCTGGCCCTGGTCGCGATCCTGGCTGCGTTTGGCGCAGGCCTGATCGGAATCTTTGGGATTAGCTTCGAGCGCGGTGAGGTCTATCCTCCAAATTCCAGTTTTCGGACGGATCCGCTGGGATGCCGTTTATTCTACGACTCACTGCGCGCGCTGCCGGGCAGAACGGTGGAGCGAAATCTGGACGCGAGTCTGGACCCAGGCGCCGCCACAGTGCTGCTGCTGGGTACTCCCGCCTTCGGCCTGTCGGACGCTCAAAAGGAAGTGGACGCGCGGACTGTGGCCGGCGCCCGCCTGGTTTTCTCACTCAACCCGGTGACGCGCCCCGGCCGGCTGAACCCGAGCCGTCTGAAGTGGGGAGCGACGGTGGACTTTGGAAAGAGCAGCGCAGTGGTGGATGCCGGGAATACGGCCCGCGAGACGCTCGTCTACTTCGACAACCTCGACTTATCCTGGCGGGTTCTCAAGAACGGACGGCTGGGTCCGGTTGTCATCGAACGCGCGCTCAACAAGGGGTCGCTGGTGCTCAGCGCCGAGAGCTTTCCATTCACCAACGAGGCACTCGCCCGCAGTCGCGACGCGGACCTTCTGGCGGCCGTCGTCGGGCCGAACGCGCGCATCATTTTCGACGAGTATCACCTCGGCGTCCGGCAGAATCCCGGAGTTGCGCTGCTGATGCGAAAGTTCAGACTGCACGCGCTATTGGCCGCCGTCGCGGTCGCGGCGCTATTGTTCGTCTGGAGCGTGTCGTCGCCCTTTCCGCCGGTTGCCGGGGACGTTGAAGGTGACGCTGCCGCGGGACTCACGGCTCGTTCGGGCATGATTCGTTTGTTACAGCGCAGCATCCCCAGGTCGAAGCTCATCGCGGTCTGTGCCGCGGAGTGGGAGCGCACGGCGTCCAGCGCCGACCCGCGCACGTCGAGCATTCGTGAGCTGGCGCGTCTTTCGGCGCCGGGCGATGCGCCGCGCGTCTATCGCGAAATTCAATCCATCCTGGAGCAAAAGTAAGAAATGCAGAGCAGAATCGAGCGGTTGAAAGAGATCCTGGACGGAGCGCGGAGCGAGGTCGGCAAAGTGATTGTTGGTCAAACCGCGGCCATTGACCATGCGCTCATCGTGATCTTCACCGGGCATCATGCGTTGATTGAAGGCGTGCCTGGCGTGGCCAAGACGCTGCTCACACGCGTGCTCGCCCAGGTGCTCGGATGTGAGTTCTCGCGCATTCAATTCACGCCGGACCTGATGCCGGCCGATCTCACCGGCACGAACATGTACAACCTTCAGCGTGGCGAATTCACGCTGGTGAAAGGACCTGTGTTCACGTCGTTTCTGCTGGCCGACGAAGTGAACCGCGCGCCCGCCAAGACACAGTCGGCACTGCTGCAGGCGATGCAGGAGCGCGCCGTCACCATCGACCGCGAGACCCATATCCTCTCGCCCAACTTCACTGTCTTCGCGACGCAGAATCCCATCGAGTACGAGGGCACCTATCCGCTTCCAGAAGCCCAGAAGGACCGCTTCATGATGAAAATCATCATGACGTCGCCGGAGCGGGACGAGGAATTGCAGTTGGCGCGACGCATGCTTGGTGCTGACGCTCCGGAACTGATGCTGGCCGCCGGCGCCGTGCGTCCGATGCTCGGCACGGGGGAACTGACTGAGTTGCGGTCGGCTCTTGACGAGATCACTTTCCGTGAAGAGCTCATTGCCTATCTGGTGGATATCGTGCGCAAGACCAGGCATCACGACAGCATCCTGGTGGGCTGCGGACCGCGTGCCACTCAAGCACTGCTTGCCGCAAGCCGCGCCCATGCCGCCCTCGCCGGCCGTGACTTCGTCACGCCTGACGACATTCGCGACCTTGCCGGGCCAGTGCTCGAACACCGGCTTATTCTGCGGCCCGAGTACGAGGTGGAAGGACTCGAGACTCGCGAGGTAGTGGACAAGATTCTCGCCGAGGTGCCTGTACCACGGTGATTGTTCCTCGCTCCAGGCTGATCTGGCTGTTCGCGCTGACGGTGGTGCCGGCGGCTGCTGTGGCTCCGCTGTCCTACGGCGTGGCCGCCTTAGCGGTTTTCGTGGCTGCATTGATCGCGCTGCTGGCGGCGCTCGACGCAGTCAGCGGGGTTCGTGCGCGCCGCTTGCTGACTGTACTGATGCCACCTTTGGTCCGCATGTCGCAACGTGGAAGCCAGACGATTGATGTGACCGTCCAGAACAACACGCGGTCAAACGCGCCATTGCGTGGGGCCCTTCTTTTTGAGGGCGCGGACCCTATCGAGTTCATCGCTCCGGCTGGCACTTCACAGACCGCCTGGACACTCCACGCCCAGACGCGAGGAGTCTTCAAATTGAGTGAGTGCTGGTGCGAAACACCGTCGCCGATGGCACTGTGGTCGGTGCGCTGGACTCAACCGGTGGAATGCGAGGTCCGGGTATATCCTGATCTGGCCACCGAATACCGGAAGCTTGCGGCGCTGCTCACACGGCGCAACGGCATGAATGCGCGGCGTCTGGTGGGTCGCGGCCGTGAGTTCGAAAAGCTGCGGGAGTACGTCCCGGGCGACTCGCTGGACGAAATCAACTGGAAGGCCACGGCGCGCCGCGCATCCCTCGTTACCAAGGTCTTCCAAGTGGAGCGCTCGCAGGATCTCTACGTGGTGGTGGATTCGTCCCGGCTGTCGGGACGGGATGCGGGCGGCGAAACCGTGCTCGAGCGCTACATCGCCGCGGCGCTCATATGCGGTGATTCCGCGCAACGTCAGGGTGATCGCTTCGGCCTTGTGACTTTCAGCGATCAGGTCCACAAGTTCATTCGAGCGTCAAGCGGACGGCCACATTTCGGTGTCTGCCGTGACGCGGTCCTCGCGCTCGCTTCACGACCCGTTGTCCCCGACTATCAGGAATTGATGACATTTCTGCGGACGCAAGTGAGACGCCGGGCAATGGTCATTTTTCTCACTGAACTGGATGATCCGGTTCAGTCGGAATCGTTCCTCGCGGCTGTGCGGCTCATTGCACGGCAACACCTGGTGCATGCCATCAGCGTCACTCCGGCCGGTGCCGTTCCCTTATTTCACGGCGATGCACCGTCCACGGTGGACGGTATCTACGAGAAGTTGGGTGGCCATCTTGAATGGCGCAAATTGCGTGAAACCGGCACCGCGCTGCAGCGGACTGGCGTCCGGTTTGCATCCAGCGCCGCTCGCGATCTAACCTTCGTGCTCACATCCGCCTATCTGGCTGCGAAGAAGGAACAGCGGATATGATCCTCGATCTCGATCGCTTTACAGCCGCCGAAAAGCCCTACTGGGACGAACTCGACCGCCGCCTCCAGAAGATGGAGCAGGATCCCGGCTATGACATGAGTCTCGAAGAGGCGACGAGATTTCACTACCTGTACCAGCGTTGTGCGGCAAGCCTGGCGCGCACTTCGCAAATCGCCGGTGAGGCGCAACTGAAGGCATTTCTGGAAGCGCTGCTGGCGCGGGCCTATGCCGAAATTCACGAAGCCCGCGGATCGCGCAAGCGGTGGTCGCCGCTACGCTGGCTCTTCGGGGAATTCCCCGCGACGTTCCGGGCGCACATCGGAGCCTTTGCCCTGTCGCTCGCACTCACCATCGCCGGCACAACCTTCGGTGCCGCCGCTTTGTTGCTCGATCCGGCTGCCAAGTCTGCGCTGATGCCGTTCCAGGCGCTCAACGAATCTCCTGCCGAGCGTGTTGCCCGCGAGCAGAAGGGAGAGAGTTCGAAGCTCGAAGGCCACAAGGGCGAGTTTTCCGCGCAACTCATGACGCACAACACGCAGGTGGCGATCTTCACTCTCGGCCTGGGGGCGACTTTCGGTGTCGGCTCAGTGGCCGTGTTGTTCTACAACGGCGTGATGCTGGGAGCCGTAGCCGCCGACTACGTGAAGGCTGGATTTGCGCCGTTCCTGGCCGGATGGCTATTGCCGCATGGCAGCATCGAGATTCCCGCCATCCTGATCGCCGGACAGGCGGCTTTCGTACTGGCCGGCGCACTCATCGGCGACGGCCGCAGGCGTAACCGGCGCGAACGTCTCCGCGCTGTTACCCGTCCCCTGGTCACGCTGATCGGAGGCGCCGGTGTCATGCTCATTTGGGCGGGCATCATCGAAGCGTTCTTCTCCCAGTACCACGAACCTGTAATTCCCTACGCCGTGAAGATTGGCTTTGGCGTGGTGGAGCTTATCGCACTTACCGTTTTCCTCAGTCGAGCCGGACGAACATGGACAGCAGACGACACTCCACTCTGACCATCCGCACCCCCGAAGGTGTGGCGTTCGCCGTACCGCTCGCGGGGCTGGTGACACGCATGCTCGCCTATTGCATCGATCTGGCCTGCATCAGCGTTGTCACTGGCATGGCTGGCCATCTTCTTAGCGGAATGGCGGGGCTTTCGGTCGACGCGGTTCGTGCGTTGACGGTGCTTACCTACCTCCTGATTTCGATCGGATACGCGATCGCATTGGAGTGGTTTTGGCGGGGACAAACGCTCGGTAAACGCGCGCTGAGGATCCGTGTGATGGACCGCGATGCGCTGCGCCTGCGGCCCAGCCAGGTGATTCTGCGGAACCTGATCCGAGCAGTCGACATGCTGCCGGTTTTGTACGCGGTGGGTGGCGTGGCCTGTCTGCTGACACGGCATGCCCAGCGTCTGGGAGATTTGGCGGCCAATACGGTAGTGGTCCGCGCAGCCACGCTGCAGATCCCTGACCTATCGCAGATCCACGCGTCGCGTTTCAACAGTCTGCGCGAGCACGCCCATTTGGCCGCGCGGTTGAGACGCCGCGTCACTCCCGAACTTGCGGCCGTGGGGCTAGAGGCGATTCTGCGGCGGGATTCGCTCGAGCCTGCTGACCGGCTTAAGCTTTTTGAGGACCTCGCCAGGGCAATGAAGAGTCTGGTGGAATTTCCGGCCGAGTCCACCGAGACTCTCGCCGACGAGCACTACGTTCGCAACGTGCTCGAAATCGTCTTTACACGTTGATTTCGGACGCGGGTTGCTAGAATAGCATTTCGCCTCATGCAAGAACTCAAGTCACTCATCCGGGAGGTCCCGGACTTTCCCAAGCCGGGCATCAACTTCTACGACATCACAACTCTTCTGAAGGAGCCGAAGGGCTTGAAGGGCGTGATCGACGCGTTGAAATCGCGCTATGCCAGCGCCGGCGTCGATGTCGTGCTCGGTATTGAAGCGCGTGGTTTCATCTTTGCTCCCGCACTCGCTTACGCGCTCGGCACGGGCTTCGTTCCGGTTCGCAAGCCGAAGAAGCTTCCAGCAGAGGTTGAATGCATCGAATACAAGTTGGAATACGGCACCGACATTCTGGAGATTCACAAAGATGCCATCCAGCCCGGGCAGCGGGTTTTGATTGTCGACGATGTGCTTGCCACTGGCGGTACGGCCGTCGCCGTCACTCAGTTGGTGGAGAAACTCGGCGGTAAGGTGGCCGGTCTCGGTTTTGTGGTTGAACTGGATTTCCTGGGTGGCCGCGCGAAATTGGACGGCTACGCCATCACCTCGCTGATTCACTACTAATGCGACGCTGCTCGCTCCGGTCGTTCGCCAAAATCAACCTGGATCTCCGGGTGTTGCACAAGCGCGACGAGAGATTCCATGAATTGCGGACTGTCTTTCAGACTGTCTCTCTGGCTGACCGGCTTCAAATTGAGTTCACGCCCGGACGCCGCACCAACATCTCGGTGGAAGGCGCTGATATTCCAGACAACCTGGTGGTACGAGCCGCGCATGCCGTGCTCGAGACCGCGCGGGTCACCGGGACCATCCGCTTCGTTCTCGAAAAGAAGATTCCAATGGGTGGCGGTTTGGGCGGCGGATCGAGCAACGCGGCTGCGGTGCTGCTGGCCCTGCCGGTTTTGGCAGGGGTCCGGCTCGAGATGGACAGGCTCAACTTGCTCGCCTGCAGTCTCGGCAGCGACGTGCCCTTCTTCCTGCAGGGCGGATTGGCGGTCGGCGTGGGGCGGGGAACGGAACTCTTCCCGCTTTCGGCTTCGATTCGCAAGTCTGGCCTTATCGCCACCTCGGGAACTAAGGTTTCCACGCCCGACGCTTATAAGGCGCTGAATCGCGAATTGACAACTCCGGGAGTTGAAACAGATACTAGTGGGTTCCAGTCCTTTGTTTGGGGAATTGAGGAAGACCAGCCGGACCGTCAGTGGGAGAGGTTTTGTATTAACGACTTCGAGCGACCTGTCTTCCAAATTCACTCGCAGCTCAAGTTGATCCGTAACAGGCTACGCGGGACAGGTGCCAGTCCAGCCATGATGACGGGAAGCGGATCGGCGGTATTCGGTCTGTACGAGCAGAAACAGCAGGCACTGGCGGCGTCCGCGGCGTTGGGGTCGTGGGCGGTTTCGAAGGGGATTGAGATTCATCTGGTTTCGCTGATTGATCGACGACGTTATCGGGCGATCTGGCGCGGTCAGTTGAAGGAGCATATTTCCGGGAACATATGGCCTCTGCCAAGCCGGTACTCAAAAGAATGAGATTTGAGCGACTGAAGATCTTTACAGGCAACGCCAACCCGGCGCTTGCGCAAGAAATTTGCGCGACGCTCGGCTGTGCCATCGGCGCGGTTCACGTGAAGCAGTTTTCAGACGGCGAAATTCACCTGCAAATCCAGGAGAATGTGCGCGGTGCCGACGTATTTGTGGTCCAGCCCACGTGCACGCCTGTGGATAAACACCTGATGGAACTCCTGCTGATGATGGACGCGCTCAAGCGCGCTTCAGCACAAAGGGTTACCGCAGTGTTACCCTATTATGGGTATGCAAGGCAGGACCGTAAGGACCGGCCGCGCATGCCAATCTCGGCGAAGCTGGTGGCCAGCCTGCTCGAAAGAGGCGGCGCCAACCGGATCCTGGCGCTCGATTTACACGCTGCGCAGATTCAAGGGTTCTTCGACGTACCGGTGGATCATTTGTTTGCGACCCCGGTGATGATCGACTACTTCTATCCGATGAAGGGTGACGACCTTACGGTTGTATCGCCCGACGCAGGCGGTGTGGAACGCGCGCGGGCTTTCGCCAAGCGACTGGATGCGCCGCTGGCCATCATCGATAAACGCCGGGAAGAAGTGAACGTCGCCGAGGTGATGCATATCGTCGGTGATGTGCAAGGCCAGCATTGCCTGATTGTGGACGATTTGATCGACACGGCCGGGACGCTGGTGAAAGGCGCCGAGGCGCTGCTTGCCCAGGGAGCGGCCAGTGTGCGGGCATGTGCCACGCACGCCGTGCTGTCCGGGCCGGCGGTGGAACGGATTGAGAAATCGGGGATTGAGGAAGTGATTGTCACCAACTCGATTCCGCTGAACGGTAACGCGAGCAAGTGCAGCCGTATACGCGTGCTGTCGGTAGCTCCGCTGCTGGCGCAGGCCATCCAGTCGATTCACGAGGATGGTAGCGTCAGCACCTTGTTTGTGTAGGATGCGCGGCTTGTCCGCTGGAGATTTGGGTTCGTTTGGCCAGTGTCCGGAAGTCTCACGGCTGTCCGGTGTCCTGGCAACAGAAGAGAGAAGAAAATGAGAAAAGATATCACCATCACCGCCACGACGCGTGAAACCCGCGGCAAGAACGAAGCGCGCCGTCTCCGGGTCAAGGGTTTTGCCCCCGCCATCGTCTATGGCGCCGCCAAGGACGCAGTTTCCATCGCCATCAGCCCCAAGGATGTGGCAAAGATTCTCCGTTCTGGCACCGGCTCCAACACGATTTTCAATCTCGATGTCACGGGCGTGGAGAACACCCCGGTTATGATCGTCGACTGGCTCAACGATCCGGTGAAGGAGAACATTCTTCACGTCGACCTGAAGCGGATCGATCTCACCAAGCGCATCGTCGTTAAGGTGCCGATCCATATCACCGGCGAAGCCAAGGGCATTAAGCTGCAGGGCGGTTTGCTCGAGCTGATCACGCGCGAAGTGGAAATCGAATGCCTCCCGGACGACATTCCGGAGTTCTTCGACGTGGATGTTACCGAGTTGATGATCGGCGCCAACGTGCGCGCCGCCGATCTGGCTCTCGCTGAGTCTGTGAAGCTGCTGAGCCCGGCCGATGCCGTCATTGCTCACGTCGTGGCTCTCAAGGCTGAGGAAGTGGCAGCCACCGACGTTGTCGAGGCCGTTGCCGAACCCGAAGTGGTTAAGAAGGGCAAGAAGGAAGAAGAAGCGCCCGCCGACGATAAGAAGAAGAAGTAACGGCCCCGGTGTCGTGTGGAGAGTGGCGAGTATTCGTTTCTGGTGGTCGGCCTCGGTAATCCCGGGGCAGAATATTCGAACACGCCGCACAACCTCGGTTTCCTGGTGATCGATGCGCTGGCGGAAGCCAACGGCATTCGGGTAACCAGAAAAGAGAATACGGCGCTCGTTGGCTTGGGCGCCGTTTCAGGCAAGCCTGTAGTCCTGGCTAAACCGCAGACATTCATGAATCTCAGCGGCACGGCGGTAAAGGGGCTGCGGGAGCGGTACGGAATCGGACCCTCGCAGGTATTGGTGGTCTACGACGAGCTGGATTTGCCGTGGACTTCGATGCGGATCAAGGCGAGAGGTTCGGCCGCCGGTCACAACGGCATGAAGAGCATGATTGCCGCGGTGGGCACCAACGAGTTTCCCCGGGTACGCCTGGGAATCCATCCCGGACATCCACTTCGGGATGGCGCGGAGTACGTGCTCGCGCCGTTTAAGCGCGGGCAGCAGAAGGAAGTGGAGGAAATGGTTTTCCGTGCGCGGGAGGCCGTGGAATCCGTAATTGCTGAAGGCGTCGAAAAGGCCATGACGAGGTTCAATCGTCGCGCTGGAAGCTTAAATGAAGAGGAAGAATGAGAATTTACGAAGAGTTATTCATCGTCCGGCCCGATGCCACCGATGAAGAAATCGATCCCTTGATCGAGCAGCTCAAGGGTGTCATTACCACTCACGGCGGGACGGTTGAGAAGGCCGATAAATGGGGAGTCCGCAGACTCGCCTACCGCGTTGAAAAGCGTAACGAAGGATATTACATCCTTCTCCAGTTCACAGCTCCGCCGGACACAGTTGCTGAAGTCGAGCGTCGTCTCCGTGTGTCGGACATGGTGTTGAAGTTCATCAACGTCCGGATTGACGAGAAGCTGAAGAAGATCGAGAAGCGCAAGAAGCAGCGTGAGAAGCGTGCCGCCCGCCGGCCCGCTCCGGCCCCGGCTCCGGCCGCTCCGGCTCCCGCTGCGGCCATGCCTGCCATGCCGTCAGCGCCTGCCGCTCCGGCTCCGGCGCTACCCGCAGAACCCGCGGCCGTCGTCCCGGGGGCTCCTACCAAGGAGACCCAGTCGTAAGGAGGATCTATCATGGCTGACCAACCAAGTACACCCCAACGAGGCGGCCGTCCGATAGCCGCCAACCAGCGGCCCACCGGCGGCGACAAGGCGTTCGGCGCCAAGAAGCAATATTTCCGCCGCAAGAAGGTTTGCCGCTTCTGCGTCGAGAAGATTGACGACATCAACTACAAGGACACCCGTCTGCTGGGCTCCTTTGTCAGCGAGCGCGGCAAGATCACACCCCGCCGCATCACGGGCGTTTGCGCTCCCCACCAGCGGCGGCTGAGCGAGGCGATCAAGCAGGCGCGTAACATTGCACTGCTGCCGTTCGCATCTGCGATCTAGCTTCGGGAGAACATCATGGACGTCATTCTCAGAGAAGATATCGAAAAAGTCGGGACCCGGGGCCAGCTTGTAAAGGTGGCTGACGGCTACGCGCGCAACTACCTGCTCCCCAAGAAACTCGCAGTGGCGGCTTCTGAGTCGAACAAGAAGATTGTCGAACAGGAACGCCAGGCGCACCTTCGCCGCGATGCCAAGGAGACCGCCGATGCTCAGGAACTCGGCAAGCTGATGTCGAGCGTCAAAATCACCATCTCGCAGAAAGCCGGCGAAAACGACCAGTTGTTCGGGTCGGTCACTTCGAAGGACATCGCCGAGGCTCTCGAGAAGCAGGGCTATACCATCGAGCGTCGCAAGATCCAGCTCGATGAGCCTATCAAAACCATCGGCGATCACAAGGTGGTTGTGCGTTTGCATAAAGACGTCACAATCGAGATCCCGGTAAGCGTCACCAAGGAAGAGTAGGGAGGCCGGATTGTCCGCCTCTCCCTTCTTTTCTCTGCATTCTCAAACCGCGATCGTCACCGGAGCCGCTACCGGCATCGGCGAGGCGATCGCGCGCAGGCTGGCCGCGGCGGGAGCAACCGTCGCGGTGGCCGACATCAACATTGACGGTGCCTCCCAAGTGGCCGAATCCATCGGTCCGCAAGCTTTCCCCCTACATTTGGACATCACCAGCGCAGCCAGCGTCCGCGACGCTGTTGCGGCTGTGCTCGCTCGCAGCGGGCTTCAGATTCTGGTGAATAACGCCGGCATCGGCGGCAAGGCTGCACCCCTTTGGGAACAGACGCCGGAGGACTGGCAGCGCATCATCGACATCAACATGACCGGCGCCTTCAATACCTGCAGCGCTGTCATCGGTCACATGCGGCAGCAGCGCTACGGCCGCATTGTAAACATCGCCTCCATTGCCGGCAAGGAGGGCAATCCCAACATGACCGGCTATTCCGCTACCAAAGCGGGTCTGATCGGCTTTACGAAGTCGCTTGCCAAGGAAGTGGCAACCGAGAACATCTGCGTGAACGCGGTAGCGCCCGCAGTGGTCCGGACGAAGATCCTCGAGCAACTTTCGCCCGAGCAGGTGGACTACATGACGCAGCGGATCCCGATGCGCCGTACGGGGGCACCGGAAGAAATCGCCGCCGTGGTGCATTTCCTCGCCAGTCCGGATTGCTCATTTGTCACCGGACAGTGCTATGACGCGAGCGGCGGGCGCGCCACTTACTGAGTGTCGCTTTTGCCGAGGGCGATTACGTAAACAGGAGTCTGCGTTTCAGGCAATTTGAGGATCCGGCGCAGTGCCTCGATATCGAACGCGCCCAGTCCGATGGTTGCGACGCCGAGCCCGGTGGCCTGAAGGCAGATGTTTTGGCCGATATGTCCAGCTTCAATGTGGACGAGCCTGACGGCATTGTCACCGAATTCGCGCCTGGGAGCGCGGTAATCCGCAGCCAGGACGATCAATGCCGGCGCATGTTCAACACAGCCATCCAGCTTACATGGCGTTAGCTCCGGGCGCATACGGCCCATGATTCGCGCCTTCAACTGGTGATAGTCACTGTCGTACTGGTACAAGCCCGGACCGACGGATCTGACTGCCGTGGCGAGCAAGTATGTACGAATCGGATACAGCGCGCCCGCTGAGGGCGAGGTGCGCAATCCGCCGATTCCCGTGAGTCCCTGGGCAGCCCAAAGCAATTGCGACAGATCATCCAGTTCGAGGACGGCGCGGCTGTAATTGCGGGAAGACCGGCGTCTCTGAATGCAGGTCTCAAGGGAAGTGGCGCCACGCAGACGCGGTTTCGGCAAGCGCACGCAAGGGAACTCCTCCAACGACGCTTCTTCGTCCCTAGCTGAAATCGTCTTCACTGCCATGATTAAAGTATAATAGGCCTTAAACTATTATTTTGAAAGAGAAAAGTCCACAATGCGGTCTGCTTCTGCTCCGGATGTTACGATGCGAGAGGTGTCTGTGAATTCTAAGATTGCATTTATTGACCCGGCCCATTTCGCCGAAGTGCCCGTTTTTGATCTACTTCAAGCTGCTGCAGCCGGGCATGTGGGCATTGACCAACGGCTGATTCACGCGATTGTCGATCGTGGCCCGGCCGCGACGCCGGACCTGCTCCGGTTTGGTCTTGCCGGACACCAGGATGATCCTGTAAACCTCGAAGAGGACCTGATCGCGATCTTCCGTCACTTGAATTCTCCGGAAGCGCTTCCGTTCTACATTCGCACCATCCGTGAGAATCCTGATGACGTCAGCGATGAGCTGATCGACGGTATTGTTCCATTTGGGGCCGAGGCGCTGGATCCGCTACTCGCTTTGTATGAGGAGCTTGGCGAGGAGCAGGGAAGCGATGTTGGCTTTCTTCTGGCGGCGCTCGGGGTACGGGACGAACGTATCCTCAAATTGTTGACCGAGCGGCTGGAATACGACGCGGGCGATGCCGCGCTGGCTCTGAGTGTTTATCGGGATCCTGCCGCCAAGCCCGCGCTCGAGGCGATGCTGGCCCAGATTCCCGAATCAGAGGACGCGATACGCCGCGAATTGACGATGGCGATTGAGTCCAGCGACGAGCCTCACAGTGACGCGGAAGTAGAGCCTGAGCCGTTCGATCTCTGGGAACTCTTTCCTGAGACCACGACACCGCCGGTGGAAGTGTTGAGCGAAGGCGAATTACTCGAGATGCTTTCGAGCTCAGCGGTGGAGTATCGTGCCGAGGCGGCCACCAGTTTCCGCAACCGGGGCGAGTTCTCGGTTCCGGTACGCAACCGGCTGCTTGAAATCACCCGCAAGGATCCGGATGTCACGGTGCGGGCGAGTGCCTGGGAAGCGCTGGGCGAGAAACTGGATGAACCGGCCATCCGTGATTCGCTGAAAACTGCGCTTAACGACGAGTCGCGCGATATCAAAGAGCGCTGCGGCGCCCTGGTTGGCTTAGCAGGTGCGAGCGACGACAAGCGGGTAGCGCAACAGATCCAGGCGTTCTACGATCGCCCGGAGACCCGTGCGAAGGCGCTTGAGACGATGTGGCGGTCGTTCGACTCCAAGTTCGCCGCCGTGTTTCCGAAGCACCTCGACGATCCGGATCCGGAATGCCGCCGTGCCGCGATTTGGGGCACTGGATACCTGGGCGGCGAGAAGAATGCTCCCCGGCTGGCCACCATGTTCGAGGATGAGGAATTTCGCAGTGATGCGCTGTTCGCCTACTCGCTCGTGGTCCCGGGCAAGGTTACGCACGAGAACGTTCCAGCGCTATTTAAGAAAATCAACGAAGCCGCTAATGGATTGTCCTATGGCGAAGCGGAGCTGGTCCAGGCGGCGCTTGATCAGCGCCTGGTGATGCACGGGCTCGATCCCTATTTCGCCAATTCCGAGTTCGACGAAGATGAGGATGACGAGGGCGGCGATGAACCGAAGTTGAATCCGGCGCTAGCCCATGCCTCCCCGACGCCTGCCGCTCTGCCAGCGGGCGCGAAAGTGGGACGGAACGACGTTTGTCCGTGCGGTAGCGGCAAGAAATACAAGAAGTGCCACGGCGCTTGACGGAACGATTCTCTCCCTGGCTTCGTCAAAGTCCAGGAGGCCGTTTTGTCCAGCAATCCCCGCGTAGCCTTCTTCGCTGACTCCTTCCACGAAGTTAACGGTGTCGCCAACACATCGCGTCAATTTGAGGCGTATGCCAGGCGGCGCGGGCTGCCGTTCCTAAGTGTCCACGCGGCTCCTCATGCGAACTACCGTACAGACGGCACCATCACCACCTTTGAGCTCAACCGCGGACCGGCAGCCTTCGCCATTGAACGCGATATGTCGTTTGATCCCCTGATGATGCGGCATCGTCAGTGGGGCGAGTCAGTTCTGCGATCGTTTCGACCGGATGTGCTGCACCTTACTGGACCGAGTGACATCGGAATTCTCGGCGCCTGGCTCGCTGATCGATTGAATATCCCCCTGGTGGCTTCCTGGCACACCAATATCCACGAATTTGGAGCCCGCCGCCTGGACAAGTTGATCTCCTTCATGTCACCGAACCTGCGCGACCCCATCACGCAGGCCACCGAGACCGGCATTCTGGCCGGCTGCGCCCGCTTTTATCAAATGGCGAGCGTGCTGCTGGCACCGAACCAGGAACTGGTGGACATGCTTGTGGAGCGTACCGGCCGCCCGTCGTTCCTCATGCAGCGCGGCGTCGACACGCGGTTGTACTCTCCCGCTAAGCGCCAGCGCACCGATTCGACGATGGTGTTGGGTTATGTGGGCCGGATTACGCCGGAGAAGAATGTCCGGCTTCTGGTTGAAGTGGAACGTGCGCTAATTGAAGCTGGTCACAAAGATTTTCGCTTCAAGATCATAGGGGATGGCAGCGAGACCGAGTGGCTGAAACAGAACTTGCGGCAGGCCGACTTTAGCGGCGTCCTGAGGGGCGAGGCGCTGGCGCGGGCGTACGCGGATCTGGACGTATTCCTGTTTCCCTCTCACACCGATACGTTCGGTAACGTGATTCTCGAGGCTGCCGCGTCGGGCGTACCGTCGATTGTCACGGCTAGCGGCGGTCCGAAATTCCTGGTGCAGGACGGAGTGAGCGGATATGTCGCGGCCGACCATCAGCAATTTGTTGCGCGCGCTCTGTCGCTCATGATCGACGGTGCCGTTCACGCACGGATGCGCGACGCTGCGCTCCACTTCGCAAATACGATGAGCTGGGACGCGGTTTTCGAGCGCGTGTACGGCGCCTACGAGCTTGCACTCGAACTGAATCCCCGGGCCTCCTACCTGTCGGCCTGAGCTGCTGATAGGCTAGCAGCATGACTACACCACTGCCTCGCCGCCGTTTTCTACAAGCGGGTGCGGCAGGCGTTCTGCTGCAATCCCAACACGCCGTCAGCGCTCAGTCCCAGCCACTCCGCTTTGGCATCATCGGTATCGGCATGCAGGGTTCCGGACTGTTGAATGCCTGCATGCGCTTGCCGGGTGTCGAATGCGTCGCCGCCGCCGACCTTTATGACGGGCGGCATACGCTTGCCCGCGAGATCACCGGCAACGCTAGTCTCCCCGTGACTCGCGAATACCGCCGCCTGCTCGATCGCAAAGACATCGATTGCATCATTGCCGCGGTCCCGGATCACTGGCATAAACGTGTAGTGGTGGATGCGTGTAATGCCGGCAAGGACATCTACTGCGAAAAGCCGATGTCGCACACCGCGGCCGAGGGTTTTGAAATGGTGGATGCGGCCGCGAAAAATAAGCGCATTGTCCAGATCGGGTCGCAGCGAGTGAGTTCTTCGCTCTGTGCGAAGGCCCGGGAGCTGTACGCAGGCGGATCCATCGGCGACGTCGAGATGGTGGAGCTTTCGCTGGGCCGGAACGACCCGACGGGCGCCTGGCAGTACCCGCCGCCGCTCGACTTGTCGCCGCAGAATCTGGACTGGGACACCTGGCTGAACGACGCCCCCAAGATTCCGTTCGACAAGCTCCGCT
This sequence comes from Bryobacterales bacterium, assembly GCA_038212445.1. Classification (GTDB taxonomy): domain Bacteria; phylum Acidobacteriota; class Terriglobia; order Bryobacterales; family Bryobacteraceae; genus TMP-7. Next base: position 20,100 of record JBBQUM010000002.1, on the reverse strand, counting down.
TTGCACGCTGGCGCTGCTGGCGGGAGTACGGGACCGGCGTTGGCGGCGACCTGATGGTGCACTTGGTCAGCGGCATGCTGTTCACGTTAGGGTGGAACGAGCCCCCGCGGTCCGCTTCCGCTGTCGGCGGCATTTTCCGTTGGAAGGACGGCCGGAACATGCCCGACACACACGCTGTGATCTTCGACTATCACGGCATTCCCGTGTATGTGCGCCTGGATCTCGGCTGCGAGACGCCTGAGCGTGCGCGTTTCATGGGTCCTAAAGGAATCCTGGACGCGAATGGGAGTGAAGTGCGGGTTTCGGTGCAAAAGGGAGTGGACACGGAGCCGAGCTATTACGCCAGCGGATTCCCGGCAGCCATGCGCGCTGAGTACGAGAAGCAATGGAAGGCCGAGCATCCCCGGCAGTCCAGTCACGGGATCTCGGAGGAGACGGTTTATCGGGGCAATGATTGGGATGACGTTCGTCCTCACCTGACGAACTTCTTCGAGGCGGTAAGGACGCGCAAGCCGGTGGCTGAGGACGCCGTATTCGGCAATCACGCGGCGATTGCATGCCATATGGCTAACGAATCGTATTTCAGGGGGCACACGGTGCGGTGGGATTCCGCCGCGCGGAAGATCGCCGACTAGAGGCCGGGTCCGGGCGGGTGGCCTTGCGCTTTTTCGCGGGCTTCCCGCTCGGCGCGCATCTTTTCGTACTCGGCGCGCTGGCTGTCGTCGAGGATCGCCTTTACCTTGTCCACCTGTTGCTTGCGGATGGAGTCAAATTCGGGCTTGGTGCGCTCACGGACTTCGTGAAAGCGTACACGGGTCTCGTCGAGGATGGAACCGAGGTTTTTTACCTGCTCAGGCTTCAGCTTCAAGCGCGCTTCCATCTCGCCGATGTAACGTTTGCGCCATTCCTCGGGTTTCTGGCTGGTAGCCGTGCTCACCGCAGTGGCGGTGTAGAGACTGTGCCCGAATACACCGATAGCGATCCCGCTACAGAAGACGAGCAGGACGTAAAGTGTTACAGATGAGCGTGAGAAATTCATCGGATCGGAGCGTCAGCGGGAGGTTCATCGTGGACCACAGTCGCGTAGGCCAATACGTCACTCGACTGTTCAGCCGCCAGGACGTCGATGTAGGTGGCCTGGTAGACGTGCGATCGTTGAACCTGGGGAATCAGGAAAACGCCGATCAGGACGGCAACCGCGGTGGCAAGAACAACTAAAGCCTCGGTCATGCGTCTTAATAGTCGAAGCGGCGACCGGCGCGCCTCGATCTTTTGCCACACCCCTGGAGTGAAGCTGGCCGTAGCCTCCGGATCCGGGAGAGCATCCCGGTAAGCGCTAAATAGTTTGTCCAGATCGTTCATTTTAGAACCTTCGTCTGCTGACATTGGGATAGGCGTCCTATCTGGTGTTTAGGTTACTGGTGATCACCCTGACTCTGAGCCCCTGGAGGCTGTGTGGCTTCGAACGCTTTCAGCACTCGCTGGCGCGCCCGAAATAGCCGGACCTTCAACGCATTTTCGTTGACCTTGTACACTTGCTCTAACTCGCGCAGACTCAGGCCTTCAACCTCTTTAAGAGTCAATAGAATACGATCTTCTTCTGAAACTGATGCTAGAAGTTGATCCACCATCTCGCGAACCTGTACTTTGTGCTTCTCGTCGTCACTCCGCTTGCCCCCGGCCACCGCGTCGGCCATCACTACTTGCTGTTCTGACAGGTCCGACATACGGGACTCGTTTCGTCGCCTTTGGCGGCGCAGATAATCGTAGGCGGCGTTGACCGTCAGCCGGTATAGCCAGGGCTCGAAGACCTCCGGGGTCCGCAGCTGGTCCAGGGAATAATACAGGCGAACGAACACCTCCTGGCCGACGTCCTCGACATCTTCCGGACGTCCGATCAGGCGAGAAATCGTCCCTAGGATTCGTTTTCTATAGGCCTGGAGGATCTGGTTGAACGCGGTGTCGTCCCCGTTTCGTGCGCGTTCGATGAGTTCGAATTCAACCAGCATGAAGTGACGGGGCAGGGGACGGCCAGATCCCTTCCCGCAACTTGCTAGATTACAGGGATGTTAGCGAAAAGGCAAAGTCCTTGAGAACAGCGTTCGAGAGGTAGCCCCTGAGCCCGAATGCGCGACTCGTCTAGTTGACCAGGCGGCTTTCGGTAGCCCGATCCGCCTTGTCCAGCGGCTCATCGAGCATGATGGCATATTGCTGAAGGGTCCGAATGGTCTCCTCCAGGAGGTTACGCTGCTCGTAGAGGTTCGCCAGCTCCGTTCGTAGGGAGTCCGTCGGGGGAAATTGCATACCTATCCGTTGTATCCGCCAATAAGTACCAACGGCAATACCCCTTTATGAGGGGCAGGGCTGGAATTTATGTCTGATGGGCTGGTTAGAGGGACGCCTGCTAAACTCGGTAAAGGTGGATTTTCTCTCCGGTCTTAATCCTCAACAGAAAGAAGCTGTCGAGCACGTGGAAGGTCCGTTGCTGCTGCTGGCAGGCGCCGGATCGGGCAAGACCCGGGTGATTACGCATCGCATTGCACACCTGATTCATGCCCATAGAGTGCCCGGGCCGGCGATTCTTGCGGTGACCTTTACAAATAAGGCAGCCGGCGGCATGCGCGACCGTGTGTTGAAACTGATTAACGACGGCGGCACCATGCGCAGCCCTGTGGTGGCCACCTTCCACTCATTCTGCGTGCGGCTGTTGCGGCGCGACGGCGCGTCGCTGGCCGACATCCGCAATGCGTTCACCACCAAGTTCAACATTTACGACGACGATGACCAGCTGGCGGTGATCAAGTCCATCTATCGCTCGCTCGGACTCGACGATAAACAGTTCATGCCGTTTCGTGGGGCGCTCTCGCGCATCAGCCACGCCAAGAACCACCAGCAGGGTCCCCACGACATTGCCAGGCTCGCCAACGACCCCAAGGCGGCGCGCCTGGCCAAGATCTTCGAGGACTACGAGGCCCGTTTGCGGCAGGCCAACGCCCTGGATTTTGACGACCTGCTGCTCGAATCTGTCCGGCTGCTGCGCCACGATGCCGAGACGCGCCGGCGGGTGAACCAGCGCTACTCGTTTGTGATGATCGACGAGTATCAGGACACCAACCGCTGCCAGTACGACCTGATGCGCCTGATCACGGAGGCGCACGGGAATGTCTGCGTGGTAGGCGATGAGGACCAGTCAATCTACGGCTGGCGCGGCGCCGACATCCACAACATCCTCGACTTTGAGCGCGATTTCCCCAAAGCGAAAGTGATCCGGCTCGAGCAGAACTACCGTTCGACGAAGAACATTCTCGAAGCGGCCAGCGTGGTCATCGCAAACAACAAAGAGCGGAAGGGCAAGTGGCTCTGGACAGAGCACGACACCGGCGGCAAGGTTGGCTTCTATCAGGCGACGGACTCCGAGAACGAAGCGCTGTTCATTGCCGACACCATCGAGCGCTATTTGCACGAGAATCCGGCGGACCGCGTTGCCGTGCTGTATCGCACCAACTTCCAGTCGCGGCAGATTGAAGAGGCCCTGCGCCGTTACAACCGCAAGTACCTGATCGTCGGCGGCTTCAGTTTTTACCAACGCGCCGAAGTGAAGGACCTGCTCTCGTACCTGAAGTTTCTGGTGAATCCGCACGACACGATTTCGCTGTTGCGCATCATCAACACTCCGGCGCGCGGCATCGGCAAAACCACCGTTGAGCAACTCGAAAAATACGCGCTCGAGAAGAATATCAGCGTGTGGACGGCGATTGGCCGGATGGTGGACCAGAAACTTCTGGGTGCCCGCGGCGAGTCTGCGTTGAGTATTTTCGAGCGGACGATCGAGGAATTGCGGGAGACCATCGACACGCGGCCGCCGCACGAATTATTGAAGGCGATTGTCGAATACACCGGTTACCGAAAGATGCTCGAGGACGATCCGTCGCCTGAGACGGAAGCGCGGATGGGCAACATCGAGGAACTGGTGAACGCCGCCGCCGACGCATTTGAGCGCGGCGAGAATCTGACTGAGTTTCTGGATCACGCGGCCCTGGTGTCCGATGCCGATGGTCTTGACGAGCAGGCGCAGGTTTCCCTGCTGACCATGCACAACGCCAAAGGACTCGAGTTTCCGCTGGTGCTGATTGCGGGCATGGAAGAGGGCCTGTTTCCGCACTCGCGGTCGATTCAAGGCGAGTCGTCGGCGCTCGAGGAAGAGCGCAGGCTATTCTATGTCGGCATGACGCGGGCAGAGAAGCAGCTGTACCTGACATGCGCTCATTTCCGGCGCCGTTTTGGCGGCGGATCACCGGAAGCGTCCATCCCGTCGCGGTTTCTGAACGAGGTCCCGAAGGCATTGTTGGAGTGTCTCAATGAGGACGAGGGCATGGGTGAGGTGAACCTGTTGTCGGAGCGCAGCGGGGTCCGCGAATCGGTGAAGAAGAATCTGTACACCGGGAAGACGTATAATTCCATAGACAACATCGCGCAGTTTTTTTCCGAGCGCGGGATGCCGCCGCCAAGGGGTTTGGGGAACACGCCCGCTCCTCCGCGACCGGCAGGGAGTCCTGGGTTTCAAGCCGCGCCGAAGTTTGGTGCGCAGCAGCCGCAGCGTCCGGCGCAGTCCGTCGTGACGCCTGCCAGGCCGGCAGTCCAGGCCCCGGGTGGTGTACGCCCTCCGGTGCGAAAGGCGCCGTTCGGCCCAGGGTCGAGCGTCCGTCATCCGAAGTATGGACGGGGAACAGTGATGCGTCGTGAAGGAGATGGGGAGGATGCAAAGCTCACCATTAACTTTCCGGGGTTTGGGTTAAAGAAAGTCGTACAAAAATTCGCAGGTATCACGGAAGAATGAACACTAAGAAAATTACTGACAAAGCTGAACGCAAGACCGCCAAGCGCGCTGCGCGCAAGAAGGCGGCTCCGGTTGCCAAACGCGCCACTGGAGTTGCCCGCGGTTCCCTGAAGAAGAAAGTGCAAAAGATGGTGAAGGGCCAGCGCAAGCGCTAGGTTCCACGTGTTTGGGGCCGGGCCGCGCCCGGCCCGGGTCCCTTACATGTCGCTATTTCGCACCAAAAACATCGACGAGCTTATCGCCGCTTCCGAAGAACCATCTCAGGCGCTTCGGAAGTCGCTGGGTCCTTGGAGTCTCACGTTTCTGGGGATCGGCGCCGTAATCGGCAGCGGAATTTTTACGCTGACCGGCACGGCCGCGGCGGGCAAGGTCGTCGCCATCAGTTCCATTCTCAACGCGACCGTTCTCGATCTGGCGTTGTACGGGTCGACAGCGGCCTCGCAAATTGGCCGCCCCGGCGCGGGTCCTGGCATTACGCTGTCTTTCATCCTGGTGGCTATCGCGTGCTGCTTTGCGGGACTCTGCTACGCCGAACTGGCGTCGATGATTCCGATCGCCGGCAGCGCCTACACGTACGCCTACGCGATTCTCGGTGAATTGCTGGCCTGGATTATCGGCTGGGACCTGATTCTCGAGTACGCGGTCTCGAACATGTCGGTGGCGGTGGGTTTTTCGGCGTATCTGCAAGATCTTTTCGAGAACCTACTCGGATTCCGTCTGCCGGCGGCGCTTGCATACCCACCGATTCCCGCGCCTGGACAACCGGCGGGGTGGTTCAATGTACCGGCATTGCTAATCACGATGCTGGTGACGGTGATTCTAGTGCGAGGCGTGAAAGAGAGCGCCGGCACCAACACCACGATGGTGATGATCAAGATCGCGGCCATCGTGATCTTCTGCCTGGGCGCGGCTAAGGCGATCAATACCGCAAACTGGCATCCGTTCATGCCCAACGGCTTCTCCGGGGTGTTGACCGGAGCCTCCATCGTCTTTTTCACGTACATCGGATTTGACTCCGTCTCGACGGCTGCTGAAGAGTGTAAGAATCCACAGAGAGACCTGCCGATCGGCATCATTGCCACCCTCATCGTCTGCACCATTCTGTACGGTTCTGTTTCTCTCGTTCTCACCGGAATCGCGAACTACACGACGCTCAATACGGATTCACCTGTAGCGGACGCACTGAAGCACCTCGGCATGAACCGCCTCCGCTTGATCGTCACGGCGGGTGCGCTGATGGGGATGTTGTCGTCGCTGCTGGTCTATCAATACGGACAGGCCCGTATCTGGTTCGCCATGTCCCGTGACGGACTGCTTCCGAAGTTGTTCTCGGCGGTGCACAGTAAGTTCCGAACGCCGCACCTGAGCACTTGGATTGCTGGTTTCGTTGTCGGCATTCCGGCGGGCATCTGGGATATCGACACGTTTGCGGAGCTTTCGAATATCGGAACGCTGTTCGCCTTTGTTGTCGTGTCGGCGGGAGTGATCGTGCTGCGCCGCAAGCAGCCTGAACGGCCCCGGTCGTTCAAGGTTCCGTTGGTCCCGCTGTTCCCGATCATCTCGATTGTCTGTTGCGTGATTCTGATGATGGGATTGCCCCTTCTTACCTGGATTCGTTTCTTTGTCTGGCTGCTCATCGGCCTGGTGATCTATTTCACCTACAGCCGTGCGCGCAGCACTCTCGGCAAGGCGCAACAGAGATAAGGGACGCGCCGCTGCATCAGCTGCGACGTTCAGCTTTCGAAACATTTTCTGCCTCATCTGATTTGCGTGCTTCCCTCACCGTGATATTGCTCTCGCGACTGTGGAACCTGGTCTAATCACCGAAACGTTTGGAGCGATTGCGACTCTATAGTGCAGTTACGCTCCTTATTCACTGCGACCATCGGAAACGTTGGAATGCGCGATAGCCAAGTGAGCTTACTAGCAAGAGACTGCTAGCCCTCGAGTTAATACACAGCGAGCGCCCTCTTTGCCAGGGAACGGAATCTTCCTTTCGGGGATGTTAGGTTCCAATCCCGGATGTACCGGCAGCCCCACCACTGCCTGCCTACGCCGACGCATCTCACCGTTGCAATTCGAACTGCCTAATCCGCCCGCCGACGGAGTCTCGTACCCCGGTTGAGGGGCATTATGCTTGTGTCCCGGCCGAAATGCCGGGCCCGCAATGAAGTTGAAATACGCTCGAACAGAGCTGAGGAGAACTCATGGAAGAAAAAATTCTTCAACCAACTGATGATGGAGTTCGCAAGTACGCGACGAAAGGAGCGATGTTAGCTGGAGCCGCGGCCATCGCGTCAGTTCTGCAAGCCCAGAACACGGCGAAGACCGATCTGGACGTTCTGAACTACGCATTGACGCTGGAGCATCTGGAGGCCACCTTTTATACACAAGGACTGAAACAGTTTGCGTCCACCGACATTGCCAACTCGACGTTGGCGCAAGGCGTAGGCAATACGGGTGGGCAATTTGGAGATAGCTTCCCGAGTGACTTATTCGGGTACCTGCTGCTGATCCGGGATCACGAACAGACCCACGTTCGGACACTGATCAGTGTCATTACCTCACTGGGTGGCAAGCCGGTACTGCCTTGCACCTATAACTTTGGCTACAACACAGCGGATGATTTCTTGAAGACAGCCATGCTGCTGGAAAACACCGGAGTGATGGCCTACGACGGCGCGGCCAAACTGATTAAGGATGCGAAGCTACGCCAAGCTGCGGCCACCATCGCCACGGTGGAGGCGCGTCATGCTTCCTATCTGAATTTTGTGAATAGCGCGGATCCATTCCCGAGCGCGTTTGACACGGCGTCAGATATGACTACCATCTTGGCGGCTGCCGGCAAGCTGATCACCTCGTGCCCGGCCGGGCAGTAGGAACAGGAGACGAAACATGAAATCCACGACGATATTAGATTCATCCCGGCGGAACTTCCTTTCCCGAACAGCCGCGATGCTGGGCGCCGGAGCCGCCGGCGCGATTCTCGCAAATCACCCCGGCAGTCTCCTTGCGCAGTCGACGACGCCAACGACGACGACAGTGACCGATCTTGACGTTCTTCAGTACGCTCTGTCTCTGGAGAATCTGGAGAATGCCTTCTATAAGGGCCTGAGTAAGTTCACGGCGAATGATTTTCGCAACGCCGGCGCTCTCGCACCTTTTGGAACCAGGGTGAGTTCGAATGTCTTCACTCTGCTCGGAGAGATTGGCGCGCACGAGCAAGCCCACGTTGACGCCATTTCGAAAGTAATTACGAGCTTGGGCGGTACTCCCGCGCCTGCCTGTACCTACAATTTCGGGTACACCACGGCGGATGACTTTCTCAAGGTAGCCATGGCACTCGAGAATACGGGCGTTACGGCATATGACGGAGCAATCGGGCTATTGACGAATCCCGATATCATTCAAGCCAGCGCTACGATTGCCACGGTGGAAGCCCGCCATGCAGCCTATCTCAACCTGCTTAACGGCGCAATTCCGTTCCCGTCGGCCTTCGATGAAGCGAGGACGATGCAGCAGGTATTGGCTATCGCCGGCCAGTTTATTGTGTCTTGTCCCGTGAATCCGGGCTCCAACCCGAATGCACCCACGGTGAGCGGCGTGCCGGCTACGATCACGACCCGCGAGAACCGTGTGTCGTTTGACGCCAGCGCCTCGAAGAGCTTCACCGGCCAAGCCGTGGCTTTCTCATTCACGCAGTCATCGGGCGGCAACACGTCGATTATCGGCGGTACCACCTCCACTCCAACATTTGTGCTCTTGGGCGGCGCGGGAACGTACGTGTTCCAGGCCAAGATCACCGATCAGACCGGTAACGTCGCCACTCGGACGATTACCGTAACCTACACTCCGTAGTTCCAAATAGAGGCGCATGCCGGGCGGGCGGTCGTTCTCAGATCTGGTATGCGCCTTTCTTCTCAAGCGCCCCCGGCCAACCTGACGAGCAGGCTGTAGGCTGCAAAGCAGGCTGCGGCCAGCAACACTACCAGCAGAATGCATACGATCCGAAGCGTCTCGGCATTCACGCAAGTTCTGGCGGAGAAATGCGAACGCGGTTGAGTCACGGCAAAGCTCCTTTCGACAGTCGAAATTCTTTTGGATTGGAGTTCGGGAGATGCGGGGGGCGAGGACCTCTGGGGCTTGTGCTCCGGGGAAACGGGCCGCTGAATCCGTGTGCGACATCTCACGGAACCTCTATGGTTATGATACGACTTTAAGATCTGAAACGCCGTAACTGGCAAGCTGACGAACACCCGCGCAGAGTCCTATCATTCAGACATGGAGCACTCGCGCACACTCGGACGCACCGGACTCGATGTCTACCGCATTGGCGTGTCGGCGAGTTACGGCGTTCCGGCCGCTGTGGTTGAGCAAGCCGTCGACCGCGGGGTGAACTATCTGTACTTCGGTTCCATACGTCGGGGCGGATTTGCCGACGCTCTTCGTAATCTTGCGCCGCGGCGTGACCGTGTTGTGCTGGCCGTGCAGTCCTATACCCGGATGGCTGCCTTAATGGCGTGGAGCCTTGAGCGCGCGCTGAAGACGATCCGTTACGAGAGAGCCGATGTACTGTTGCTCGGCATGTGGAATAAGCCCGTCTCCCCGCGAATTGTCGACGCCGCCCGCAAACTCCAACAGCGTGGGCTCGTGCGGTATCTCGCCGTCTCCACTCACCAGCGCAAACTAGTGCCTGAACTCGCGCGTCCGGGGAGCGGTTTTGACGTTGTGCACTTTCGGTACAACGCCGCTCATCCGGGAGCGGAGCAAGATATCTTTCCTTATTTGGCGGCAATCGGGAGTCTTCCCGGGATGGTTTCGTTCACCTCGACGAGTTGGAAGCAGTTGATGGATCCCAAGCGCGCACCCGCCGGCGAGCGCGTGCCGACTGCCGCGGACTGCTATCGCTTCGTACTCAGCCGCCCGGAGGTGGATGTCTGCATGACGGGTCCTTCGAGCGCCGCGCATATGGACGAAGCTCTACGTGCGCTGGACGCGGGTCCGATGCCGCCCGATGAATTGGCTTGGATGCGCCGCGTGGGCGGTCACGCCTAGAAGGAAAATCCCAGAAGGAAGCTAGCATCGTTTCTTCGCTTCTGAAAAGTCGGGAGACGCCAGCGCGTCTAGCGAAACTCCGGAGTCACCGAGAAGCGACCAGCGGGTATGCGTACGCCGCCCGCGAATGCAGCACCATCTTCCGTATGAATGTCTATATTCCGCTGAGGCGGTAGCGGCGTGCCCGATCCAGAAGACAACGTCGAACTCACCCACTGTTGACGGAACGCGCAGCCGGCTCCGAGAAAAGGCTGCCATCCCTTGGATGCGGGCTGCAAGTAGTATTTGCCAAGTACAGGGAAAGTCCACTAATTGCTTCGAATACGTTCGGAGTAGAAACCAGCGCTACTCGCATAATAGTTGCTGCTTCCTACTCGCTGATAAAGTGCGTCAACCTCGATCGCAAAGCGGGCCGGCAGACGAACCTCAATCGATGGACCGACGATCTAACGTTTGGACTCATCCTGGCCGGAGACGAGATCGGTCATAGGCACTCCACCCTTCACACCGACTGAGATTAATGGCTGCGCCGCTACCGGCAGTAAGAAAACAGAAAAGCTAAGAATTGTTCGTAAGCATGAATATTTCATTGCTCCGGCAACGGCACATGCCGGGCGGTTCAAGAACTCTTCTATTTTCTTTACAAAGACGTTTCAGAGTGTGCCGTGCAAGGTCACACGTGTGAATCGGGATCATGCTAGCGCTGTACGCGGCCGGAGCCGCCGCCTTTGGCGAGCGCCTGGACCTCGTCGACTGAAAAACGGTTGAAGTCGCCCGGTATCGAGTGTTTCAGGCAACTCGCCGCGACGGCGAATTCGAGTGCTTCCTGATGGCTTCCAAGGTTGAGCAAGCCATAGATGAGGCCGCCGGCGAAGGAGTCGCCGCCGCCCACGCGATCGACGATGTGTGTGATCTCGTAGTGCCGGCTTAGCTGGAAGTCCTTGCGATCGTGCAGGCAAGCGGCCCAGCCATTGTGCGACGCGCTCTTGGATTCGCGCAGTGTGATCGCAAGCATGTCAAGGTTCGGATATTTCTCGAGGACGGTCTCGGCGAGCTTTCTGTACTGGTCGTGATCGAGCTTGCCCGAGTGTACGTCGGCGGCATTCTGGATGCCGAGCGACATCTGACAATCCTCTTCGTTCGCCACACCCACATCGACGTACTTGAACAACTCCGACATGACTTCCTTAGCCTGCTTGCCGTATTTCCAGAGGTTCTTGCGGTAGTTCAAATCACATGACACCTTCAGGCCTGCGGATCGGGCAGCTTTCGCGCTTTCGATAGCGAGGTCGGCTGCGCTCTGGCTGAGCGCCGGTGTGATGCCGGTAATGTGGAACCACGTGCCGCCGACGAAGATCTTTGTCCAGTCGAAGTCGCCTGGCTTGGCCAAGGCGATGGACGAACCCTCGCGGTCGTAGACCACCTTGGAGGGACGCTGATTGGCCCCTGGTTCGACGAAGTAAATACCGAAGCGTCCCTTCTGGCGCACGATGTGCGACGGATCGACGCCGAAGCGCCGCATCTCGCCGGCGAAAGCGTCGACGATCGGATTGGAGGGCGGCAGCGCTGTGACGAATCGCGCGGGAATTCCGAAGCCGGCCACGGAGACAGCGACGTTGGCTTCGCCGCCGCCGAATGTCGCGACGAATTGCGGCGACTGTAGAAAGCGCTCGAAGCCAGGAGGCGCCAGGCGCAGCATGATTTCTCCAAAAGTGACGACTAAGTTAGACATGAGGGTGAAAGAGACAATTCTATCTGATAACCAGTTTCACGGGTCCGGTGATGCCGCTCGGCAGCGGTTTGATCTGATTTACATCCTGGGGCTGGAAGCGTTCGCCAAAGCGCAGGTTGAGCAGTTTGTAATTTGGCAGCGACTGTCCGGCCAGCTCGTTCATACGCGTGTTGGCGACTTCGATTCGTAGCGTGTTCTGGCCGGCCTTGATGAGGTGCGTGATGTCGAGTTCGTAAGGGGGCTTCCACACCGACCCCGACTTCCGCCCGTTGACAAAGATCACGGCAGCCTCCCGAACTGGACTGTCCAGCCAAGCTCGCATTCCCGGCCTGTTACCCTGTGCACCATCCAGCGGCGTTCCTTCGCCGAAGCTGAGGAATAGACGTCCGCCGCCCGTGTAGTTAAAACTTGTTACGTACTTGCGTACGCCGGAGAAGAACTCAGGCCACAGATCGGAGGTCACCTCCAGCTTGATCTCCCGTACCGATTCGACCGCTTTGGGTTGGCTTACGGCGTTTTTCGAGACCACGACTACCCGTGATTCGTAGGCAGCCAGCTCAGCCGTTGGCTGGAGCGTCTCCCCGGTCACCGGATCCCAGATCTCGCGCGGGCCGACTGCACGGAACGAGAAATCAGCGGGGAGCTTCCGGTTGGTCGTATTGACGACGAAGTAGATGTCGGCATCAGCCGTCTTCCTATGGATGAAACCGAGTCCGTCGACGCCAGTAAAATCGGGCTTCACGGCCGCGGTCAAGGCAGCCTTCACATCATCGGTCAAGATGGCGTCGAGTTTCTGCGGAGCCTTGTCGTTTAAGCCGGGCGCGAGCGACGGCAGGCTCTTGTACGCAATAACAATCCCGCCCTTGGCTTTGTATCCGGCGATTCTCTGAGCCGCGGCGGCGCTCATGCGTTCAACGTTCGGCAGCACCAGCACAGGGTGCGTGATGCCGAGTTGCTCGATGGCCTCGTCGTCGGTGAAATCAAAGTTAAAGCCGGCATCGAGGACGTCGCGGATGATGTGCAGTCGGGTTTCAAAGGCCCGGTCGAGGGAGACATTACCGGGCGTGAACTTCGCGCGCTCATCGGCCTCGGGAAGATAAATCGCGACATCGTTGGCGGGCTTGCCTTGTCTGAGGAGCCAGCTTACGCGCTGCAGGTACGCCGCGACATCGGGCATCACTGTGTACCAGGGATTGCTATCGCTGAAGACGGCGGCCGCATAGAACGCGGTGCCGGCAGGCGAAGGCCAACCGTGTCCGACCAACTGCGTGATGCCTTCGAGAAAATGCAGATCGGCTTCAGCCTTCATGTCTAGTGGGGTGGCACGGTAGGCGGGGGAATGGAGCCAAGTCCATGTCTCTGTGGATGCTACCGGCTTGCCGTAAAGATGAGCAGCTGAGGAGGCCCAGCGTGCGGGCGTGAAGAGACGCCAGTGAGGCTTCTCACCCTCGGGTAGATCGACGAGCGACTGACTGGCGAGGGACACGGGAGGAACGCCGTAGGTCTGCGATCGGAGCAGTGTGCCGTGCTTGTGTGCCCATTCGTTCAAAGGCGCGAGATAGTTCTCATTGCACAACTCAGTGAGTGTCTTGGCCCAGTCGTTCCGGACCGCACCGCTGTCCGGCAGATCGTCGGCGAGCGCCGGCAGATGAGGCGTTATGTCGTAGCCGCGGCGCTTCTTGAATTCGGAGAGAAAATTCGGAGTCCAGTCGGATGCAAATACTTCGAGGCTATCGGAGAAGACCGCGCGCGGAGGCTTCTTGTCGAAGGCCTGCATCAGGCGGTCGCCGGCAGTCTTCAAGTGAGCGTCGAGGGCGCTGCGGTCGTAGTGATCGAGGACAAAGCCTTCAGCTCCCATGCTGGCCCGCTTTACCTGCATTCCCGAACGGCTGGAGATGAACGCTGTGACGGTGACAGCTCGATCGCTCTTGAGTACAGCTTCGAGATTTGGGATTTGCTTGCTGCCGACAAAGTAGGCAATGAGCGACTCGCCCTCGCTGAGCGCGGGAGCCTTGACGTGCGATGCGCCCGCCGGGACGTTGATGCGGTCAATTCGCAGGCGTCCAGCGGCCTTGGATACGGGAATGTGCGGACCACCGTAAGGCCAACCGCTGCCGAGCGTCAGGTCCATTCGCATTCCGAGTGCCGCGGTCCGCTCGCGGGTGTAGCGTAGCAGATCAATGAACTCATCCGACAGCCAGGCGTAGTTACCTTCGAGAGACAGCGGGTAGACCGGTTGAACCTCCACGCCGCCGATTCCGCCTTCCTTCATCTTTTGAAGATCGCGATCCACTTGCGCGCGCGTCAGCGAGGGTCCAAACCACCACCAGCGCATCATGATTTTCGCGTCCTCAGGCGGGGTGCGAAAACCCCGGCGTAGTGCGTCCAGGTTCTGGGCGTGCACCGTTGACGCCGCAAGCAGAAGCAGGATGAAGCGTGTCATAGATCGAAGTAACATCTTAAACTTCCCGTACTCATTTCAGAATGATTTACGCTGAACAAACCATGCAGTTTTTTCGAACGATGGCGATCCTGCTGGCCGCCGCTTGTGCGGCCATCGCCGCCGACGGCGCATTGACGCTGGTCTACACGGGACGCACCCTCGGATATTTCCGATCCCCTGACATTCAGGGCGCCGGGCAGCAGACCTGCGAGCGTAGCGCGGCGAACGCCGCTGCCGAGAAGTTTCTCCATGAGGTATCGGATAATTCCCAGGGCAAGCTATTGCTGAGCATGGGAGATAATTTCGGCCCAGACCTGTACGCGCGCATGCTCGGGGACGCCGGCCACCTGACCCCGAAGGACCAGCAGAAGGTACCGCCCGATTTCGACAATGTCGGATGTTTTCTGCGGCTGGCCGGGTTTGCCGCCACGGTGCCGGGGAGGGAGGATTTCTATTTCGGTGCGCAGCGCCTCAGACAACTGGCGAAGTATCTCGCAACGCCCGCAGGTGAACTGCGCACTGTCGCGATGCTCGCCGTGAATCTGCAGGTGGAGACGCGCCTGATGGACCCTCCAGATAAAGTGACCAAGCCCGCGCCGCCGCTGAACTACGGGGCGGAACTTGGAGATGCGGCGTTCGCTCTGCCAAAGAAACCGCTGCCGTACATGCGCCGCTTTGTCATTTCGAACGGCGTGCGGATTACGCGGGTGACGGAACGGAAAGTCGAACGCGCCGGAAGCCAGGTGACGCAGCAACAGCAGCAGCGTATCTACACTGTGGAAGACGATTCAGATCGCGGCTTGAACACGAAGGCGACCAATCGCGAACGCGTGGTTGAGCATGTATGGGTTTGTCCCGGCGAACTGCCGCGAACGTTCGAGCCCAAACCGGCGTGTGTGGGCCCAGACAATGTGAGCGAGGACGGAACATCGCTCGAGTTCCGGAGGACCGGCACGGGCCGGTTTGAGGTGGGGCGGTGGTATGCGTGTGCATCCAAGTTAGAAAAAGACTTCAGTTCGAAGGACACGATGTGCCGGCAGTTCGAAGTCGCTCAGCCGTTCTTCAACGAGCCTTACACGCTCTCGGATGCGGGGGACTCAGCGGCTGTCTTGTTTGGTGTGGTGGATCCGCAACTGCTCGACGGCGTCGGTGAGCTGAACTATTCCTGGAGGAACAAGAATAAGCAGTATTCCACGCTAGCAGCGACCTCTGATCCTGTTGATGCGCTGAGACAGGCGCTGGATCTTTGCGACGCCGACGCTGGTTGCGGCGCGCGTCAGAAGATTGTGCTGGCGCAAATGCCGCCGGGCAAGGTGGAGCAACTGGCGAGGCATTTGCGAAACCGGGTGCAGGTGATTGTCGGGGCGGCTGACCGGGAGCGGGCGAGCGTGCCGATGGAGGGCGACCTGAGAATCGGACGCACCCCCTTGATCCTCACGCCGCGGCGTGCCTTCCTACCTTCGAAGCCGAACCGGGCGTTAATCAATCCCACCCAGACGGATTTGCGGTTTCAAGGCGTGTCGGTGCATGTTCACAACATGGTTCTTAGCGATTCAGACGCGAAGATTTCGCGGCCGCGTTATCACGCGACGGACTCACTCATCGAGTTAATTTCGGGAACCGGCAATGTCGAAGTGCAGCGCGACAAGAATCAAAATTACAACGTCCGCCCGATGGTTGAGACGGCGGTGCTTGATGCGATGCGGAGGCATTGCCACGCCGATGTCGCAATGCTGCAACAGCGCGATTTGTTCGACCCGGCCTACTATGGCGCAGCCGGACCCGAACCGGATCAGCTACAAACGCTCACCGACGAACTGCTCTGGAAAGGCGACCTGCTGCGCTGCCGGCCGCTGACCGGCGCTGCCATCAAGGCGGTGCTGGCGCGGTCGGACGAACTGGAAGCGCGTGAGTCCGACGAGTTCAGCGACGACGAGGAACATGGCCGCGCCGTGCGGAAGCTGGGTGTCTTCAAAGACGAGGACACCAAGGCGTTTGTGATTAATGGAAAACCTGTCGACGACAAGCGGCTGTACCTGGTGGCCACCACCGACTTTCTGAGCGCCGGCGATACCGGCTACGAAGCTCTGAAAGTCCCGCCAGTGCCCGAGCCGAGCATCTTCAAGGATACCTATCTTTACGAAATCAGTTCGCTGTTCTGCGAATCGCTCAAGGGTACACTTTCCGGCGCCACCTGCCGTCCGCCGATTTCGAGCGCCGACTATTTCGACGACATCGAGGCCTCGCCGGCATTCATTCCCAAAGGGCTCAATGCCGGCGGCAAATTGACCGACTGGACCAGTCAGAACTGGCTCAATCACAATCTGCTCGCCAGCGCCAGGCCGGACGAGAAGCGTGTACAGAACCGGCCCGTGATCGAGGTCCGGCTGGACAGAGCGGACTTCGGCTTTCAAGGAAATCTACACAGCCTCACCGAGGCGCAGTTGCAGGACCGCTTCTCGGGCGTCCAACCTACCGAAGCCAGCGCGCCGGAGAAGACCGAGTGGACCTTCGACTGGCTCGTGAGGGCACAGCAGGAGCGCCCGGAGTGGCAGCCCTTCGCTCAGAGCGATGCCGCGTTCGATTCGATCGCCATCCGTCAGGTGTTCAAGACGAAGGACCAGAGCGGCAACGACGTTGCACTGGTGAACGAGCCATACGCGCTCAGCCGTTCGAAGAACCTGATGGGATTTGAGGCGGGCATGACCGGTCGCCTGATTCCACGCGGCCAGAAAAATACCACCGGCCTGAAACTGCTGACCTCGGTACGGCTCGAAACCGAACTGGCCAGTCCCTTCGTGTTATTCAAGCTGAGCGATGGTTTCGACCGCCGTCCCTTGCCCCGCAAGAACGCCCTGTTTGGCAAGGTGGGACTGCGCTATGAAGGTAAGCAGAGCTGGGTGGAGAGCGGCGTCCAGTACGGACGCTATCAACAGATCCAGGAGTTGAAGCTCGGTGGCACGTCGTGTAAACCGTCGGACCCCGATACCTGTCTTTCGAGTGATGCGAATAAGAATCTGACCATCGCCGATGTGCCTGGACTGGCATTCTCCACGACGGCCCAGGGGCGCCGGCAGTCAGGCTTGTTCCTGAATGCGCGCGTGCACGTCCCGCTGTTACTGGATAAGTTCGACTACGTGATCGAGAACGCGGGGAACTTTTACCTCTCGCGAACGGGCGACCTGCCTAACGACACGCGATATTTCGATGTGCTCACAAACTCGCTTACCATACCGGTGATCGGCAACTTCAGCCTGGTTCCCAAGGTCGAGCTGTTTCTCTTCGAGAATCAGGTAAATCGTCAGAAGGTACATGGCTACCAAACCTCAGTCACCGTCCAATACCGATTTGACTGGCACGGAGGGCTAAGGAAGCGGAGCATTCTGCAATACGCGAGTCCGGAGATCACGCAATAGGGGTGTGATAGAACAGAGGCGGACATCCGAAATCATGCGTACCCGTCTCGTCTTATTAGCCATCTCGCTCACACTAGCCGCATCCGCCGCCGATCGCCGGACGTCGTTCAACAGCGGCTGGCGTTTTCTTAAGGGCGATGTCGTGGGTGCCGAACGCGTTGCCTTTGAAGACTCGGGTTGGCGCAAACTAAACCTGCCGCATGACTGGGCGATTGAGGGTCCTTTCGACAAGAAACACAATTCGAATACCGGTGGACTGCCGATTGACGGCACCGGCTGGTATCGCAAGCACTTCGTTGTTCCTGCCAGTAGCGACCTTCTTTACAGCCTGGAAATCGACGGTGCGATGTCGAACTCGACGGTCTATTTGAACGGCACGAGGGTCGGCGGACGGCCCTACGGCTACGCTAGCTTTGCGGTGGATCTCCGTCCGCAGAAAGGCGACAACGTTATCGCGGTGCGCGTCAGCCCGGAACCCGATTCATCGCGCTGGTACCCCGGCGCCGGTCTTTACCGCAATGTCTGGCTGGTGGCGACCAACCGAATTCGCGTCGACCATTGGGGCACCTTCGTCAAGACGCCAGAAGTGACGGATGCAATGGCGACGGTGGTGTTGATCGCGCAGGTTTTCGGCGGCGGCGGAGCAGACGTCGTTACCGAAATACAGGACGCCTCGGGCCGGACGGTTGCGAACGCGTCCGCGGTGACATCGCCTTCTGCCACCGATTCCGTACCGCAAATGGTAGCGCTGACTTTGAAGGTGCGGAATCCCATGCGTTGGGATATCGAGCACCCTTATCTATACAAAGCGATCACGACGGTGCGGCAAGACAGTAAGGCGCTTGATCGCTACGAAACTCCCTTTGGCATCCGGACGATTGAGTTCGATCGAGAGAAAGGCTTCCTGCTGAACGGCCGTTCAGTGAAGCTGAAAGGCGTCTGTAACCATCACGACTTGGGCGCACTAGGCGCCGCCGTGAACACCCGCGCCATCGAGCGTCAGATCGAAATCCTCAAGGCGATGGGCATGAATGCCATTCGTACCAGCCACAATCCGCCGGCGCCGGAACTGCTCGACGCCTGCGATCGGCTCGGCGTGCTGGTGATGGATGAGGGCTTCGATATGTGGCGTATTCCGAAGGTGAAGAACGGCGCGGCGAAGTTTTTTGACGAGTGGGGCGAGCGCGACTTCCGCGACATGATCCGGCGCGATCGTAACCATCCCAGCATCATCATGTGGAGCATCGGCAACGAAGTACCGGAACAGGGAAGGGCGGACGGTTGGGAGATTGCCAAGAGGCTCACCGGCTATGCCCATGAGGAGGATCCGCCGCGGCCCACCACTTCCGGCTTCAACGAGTGGACCGGGGCGATCAAGAACGGACTTGCCGATCAAGTTGACCTGCCCGGTTTCAACTACAAGCCGATGTACTATGACCAGATTCGCCGCGAGCACCCGAAGTGGATCATTTATGGATCGGAGACCGCTTCCTGTGTGAGTTCGCGCGGCGTGTATCACTTGCCGCTTGAAGCCTACGACAAGCATCCGTCCACCCAGGTGACCAGTTACGACGTTGTGGCGCCGCCCTGGGCGTACTGTCCGGATGTCGAGTTTGAAGCGCAGGAGCGCAATCCAGGACTGCTCGGCGAGTTCGTCTGGACAGGCTTTGATTATCTGGGAGAGCCGACGCCGTATGGCGGCAAGGATGATTGGGCGCGCAGTTCGTATTTCGGCATAGTCGATCTGGCCGGCTTCCCCAAGGACCGGTACTACCTGTATCAGAGCGTATGGACTGCGAAACCGGTGCTTCATTTGTTGCCGCATTGGAACTGGGCCGGACGTGAGGGCCAGTCGATTCCAGTGATGGCTTATACGAATGCTCAGGAAGTCGAGCTTTTCCTGAACGGCAAATCACTTGGGCGGAAGAAGCTGGGCACCGACCGAGTCGTGATCCCAGTGAACCCGTACGTTAGCGACTCGAAGAGGTTCACGACGCGCTATCGACTGCAGTGGGACGTGCCGTACGCTCCAGGTAATTTGCGGGCGGTGGGTTATCGTGAAGGTAAGCAGGTAGCGGTGGACGAGGTGAAGACGGCGGGCGTGCCGGCGCGGTTGAAGTTGAGTCCGGATCGCGTCACTCTGCACGCCGACGGCAGTGATCTAGCGTTTATCACGGTAAGAGTAGAGGATAAGAACGGTAACCTTTGTCCCGGCGCGGCCAACCTCATCACCTTTCGCGTGACGGGCGAGGGAGGCCGCGAAGCCGTGGACAACGGGGACGCCACATCGCTTGAACCTTTTCAAGCGGATCAGCGTAAAGCCTTCAGCGGACTCGCGCTGCTCATCGTGCGGCCATCGGATGGAAGAGGCAAAATTGAAGTCTCGGCGGAATCACCGGGGTTGACTCCGGCGCACGCCACACTCGCCGCTATAAAATAAGTGCGAGCGGCTGGCGGAGAGTGTGGGACAGGGGCGGTGTCGGTAGTTAGTCAACTTGTCCGGTTTTGTTCACACGTGATCTGTCCGCATCAGTTGATACGACCCGAAGATCCTCTTCTGCTCGCCGAAGGCGGCTTCTTGGTCTTAAGGTAAAAGGGAATCGTAGTAGCCGGGGCG
>JBBQUM010000001.1:0-435502 GCA_038212445.1 Bryobacterales bacterium | reverse complement strand
CCCGGCCCGATTCATTCTTGTTCTCACCATCTCACTTCTCGTCAGCCGCGCCGCCTTGCAACGACGCCGCAGCGAAGAGACCCTGCTTTCGCTCAACGCCATGCTTGACCATCGCGTCCACGAGCGCACCGCCGACCTCCGCCTCGCCAACGAGGCCCTGCGTAAGAGCGAAGCCCGCCTTTCCGCCCAAGCCGAGGAGTTGGCGCGTTCCAACACCGATCTTGCGCATTTCGCCTACATCGCTTCTCACGATCTCCAGGAACCTCTGCGAATGATCGGTATTTACGTGGAATTGCTCGAAAGAAAGCTCCGCGCCGAAACCGAACCAGAGTCTCGTAAATACATGGGCTTCATCCTCGAGGGTGTGCGCCGCATGGAACGTCTGGTGCTCGACCTTCTCGCTTACTCGCGCATCATTCACGAACAGACCCCGTCCACCGAAGTAATTCCGCTTTCTGAGGCCGTCCGCTCCGCTTTGAAAAACCTCGAGCCCGTGATCAATGAGACCGGATCCGTGATTGAGGTGGGCGATCTTCCCACCGTAAATGGAAACCGTTCGCAGCTCATTCAGGTTTTCCAGAATCTGCTGGGTAACGCGCTCAAGTACCGGTCGGGCGCTACTCCGCACATCGTCGTTTCCGCCACCCGGGCTGGCGAAAATAGCTGGACGATCGCGGTAAATGACAACGGAATCGGAATCAAACCCCAATATCACCAGAGTATTTTCGCGCCGTTCAAGCGGCTCCACAGTCATGAATACTCAGGTACAGGCATCGGTCTTGCCATCTGCAAGAGAATCGTCGAACGTCGCGGCGGCCGCATCTGGGTCGAGTCCGAACTCGGCAACGGATCCACCTTCAGCTTTACGCTACCCGATGTCCCCGAGCCAAACCACACTCCCACGACAGTCTGAAACCAGCTACATCGTCAGCAGCGCCGCCATCAGCTCAATGCCGTCCCACAAATTGCGAATCCGGACGTTCTCATTGAAGCTGTGCTGGCTGTTGTCATGATTCACAATCGGAATCGATATCGTCGGAGCCTTCCCCGCTTTCTCAATCACTACCAGCGGCACGCTTCCACCTGAAGTGGGCAGCTTTACCACCGCGCCTCGTGCACTCTCCACCGTCTCGATCACCAGTTTCGACAGCGGCAGGTCCATCGACGTGCGCGCCGCGTCGTAACCGCCCTCCTTCACCTGCACCATCGCCACCTTGGGATGCGCCATTCGCGTGGCGCCGTCCGCTTCGTGATCCACTACAAAATACCCTTGCTTGCGAATGAACTCGGTGAGCCGCCTCACCGCTTCATCGTGAGAAATGCCCTTCACCAACCGCATGTCGATCGTCGCCAGCGCGCTCTCCGGAATTACGTTGCTCGCCTGTTCACCGGTCCTCGCCGCAGACATTCCGCGGACGTTCAACGACGGTCGTGTGATCAGCTCCACCAGCTTCCCTCCCGGATTCTCCGTCCGGCCCAGGTAAAGTTCGCGCATCAGTTCGCCATCAGTATCGGGAGCGTCTGCCAGCGCCCGGCGCTCGGTAGCAGTCAGCGGCTCCACTCCATTGGCGAATCCCGGAATCAGAATCCGGCCCTCGTCGTCCTTCATCGACGCCAGCAGCCGCGCCATCATGAACGCCGGATTCGGCGCCCAATTGCCATAATGCCCGCTGTGCAACTCGCGCTTCGGCCCATAAATCTTCAGGTCGACAGTCGTCACTCCCCGCGCTCCAAACACCACCTGCTGTCGCCGGCTCTGATGCACCGGACCGTCACAAATCAGCCATAGGTCGCTCGCAATCAAATTCTGGTACTTGCCCAGAATCTCACCCAGGTGGGGACTCCCCGCCTCCTCCTCGCCCTCAAAAACAAACTTGATGTTGCTCTTCAGCCGGATTCGCGCCGCCCGCAAAGCATCCAGTGCAGTCATCATCGCAATTACCGGCGCCTTGTCATCCGAGGCCGACCGTGCATAGATTCTCCACTCAGGATCCACCGGACCGTCCGCCGGAAACTCGACAACACGGCCGTCCTTGTCCAGCGGCTTGTCCCGCACTACCGGCGTCCACGGGTCGCTCGCCCACTCCCGCGGATTGAGCGGCTGACCATCGTAATGCGCATAGAACACGATCGTCCGCTGAGCGCCCGGCGTCTTGATTTCACCAAATACCACCGGCGGAGCACCCGGAATCTCGAGCAATTGAACGGCGACATCCCGCCGCTTCATGATCTCGACAATACGATCCGCGTTCCGCCGGATGTTCACTGAGTCGCTTGCAACGTTGGGCATCGCCAGTAAATCGGTAAACTCACGCAAAATACTGCGCTCATGCGCCTCTCGCCAGTTGCGTGCCGCCGTAGCCGCAGGATTCTCGGCCAGCACCGCCATTGCCGTCAAACTCATCACTGCCAGAAAACGCTTCATCCGATCAATGCCTCCACGTGAGCAGTCACACCCGCAGCCAGCCCCGCAAGACTGTAGCCGCCTTCCAGTACCGACAGCACCCGTCCCCCGGCATGCCGGTCGGCAATCTCGCGAATCAGCAGCGTCAATTCGCGGAAATCAGGATCCGTCAGCCGGAACCCTCCGAGCGGGTCGCCTTCGCGTGAATCGAAACCCGCCGATACAATCACCAGGTCCGGCTTGAAGTCGCTCGCCGCCGGAAGCAATTTCGATCGCGCCGCCCCCAGAACCTCCTCGCGACCCGCACCCGCCGCCAGCGGACAGTTGATCGTGAGGTTGCGCCCCTTCCCAGCTCCGGACTCCTGGGCCATCCCCGTTCCCGGATACCAGGGATGCTGGTGTGTGCTGAAAAACATCACCGAACCATCGTTGTAGAAGGTGTCCTGCGTGCCGTTGCCGTGGTGAACATCCCAATCGACGATCAGGACGCGATCCAGACCGTGACGCCGTTGCGCATAACGCGCCGCCACCGCGACATTGTTATAGATGCAAAAACCCATTCCACGGTCGGGCGTCGCATGATGCCCCGGCGGCCGGACAGCGCAGAATGCCGACCCAAGTCCGCCTCCCAGAATCCCGTCCACCGCACTGAGCACACCCCCCGCAGCCCGCAACGCTACATCCCGGGATTTCGGGCTGAGCGCTGTATCGCCCGTGGACAGATCATGCGCGCCTTGCGCGATATCCTGCTCCACCATCTTTAAATAGGGCCGCGTGTGGACCAGAGCTAGTTCGTCATCAAGGGCCTCGCGCGCCGCAATCGGGCGCATCTTTGACGCAAGACCGGACGTTGTCAGCGCATTCGTCACCGCTGTGTACCGGCTGGCCGACTCCGGATGGCCTGCCCCTGTTTCGTGCTCCATATAGACAGAGTCCAGCAACAGACCGCTTGGAGGCATACCAATCAACTTACCCGATTTCGAGGGTAAAGAAAAAGCGAATCGCGCCGATAGACCGAGAGAGTCAGGAGAACACCTTAGTGGATCGTGTACTCAGTCAGGAAGAGATCGACAGCGTATTCCGGAACCTCAAAGACGGTCCCGACGACGCCGGTAAACGGGCTCAGCCCTATGACTTCCGTCGTCCCGATCGCATCGCTAAGGACCAGCTTCGCGCCATCCATCTGCTCCACGAGAACTTTGCGCGCAGCCTCGCATCCAGCCTGTCGGCCTACCTGCGCGCGTACGCCGTCGTTAACCTCGTGTCTGTCGAACAACTGTCATTCATGGAATTCACCCAGTGCCTGCCGTCGCCCACCTGCATGGCCTCCCTCGGAATGAAGCCTTACGACGGCAACGCCGTCCTCGAACTCAATCCGACACTCGTCTTTCCGATCCTCGAAATGCTCCTCGGTGGCGCCGGCAAGGTGTCCACGAAGATCAGCCGCGAAATAACCGAAATCGAACAGAGCATCCTCGAAAGCCTGTTCCGCATCATCCTCCAGGACCTCCGCAATTCCTGGCAGGTTGTGTCAAACATGCAGTTCAGTATCGAGTCTCACGAGACCGAGCCTCAGCTTCTGCAGATCCTGGCGCCGAATGAAGCGGTTGTGGCTATCAGCATCGAAGTGAGAATCGGCGACAACGCCGGCATGATGAATATCGGCATCCCGTCGATCATCGTCAAAATGCTGCGGCAGAAGTTCGACCAGCAGTGGTCTATCCGCCGTACTCATGCGAGTGAAGAGGAACGCGACAAGATTCTCCACCTGATCCGCGGAGCCCCACTCAATGTCGACACCCGTCTGCGAGGCCAGACCATGACCGTAGCCGACCTGCTTGCCATCGACGAAGGCAACGTCCTGACTTTCGACTATCCCGTCACCCGCCCGGTGGATGCGTTGATCAACGGGAAGCTCAAGTTTCACGGGCACGTCGTGGCGAGCGGCCACAAACGCGGCTTCCAGATCGCCCGCCCGCACGACCCTCTAGAGTGATCTCAAGCGAGTTGGCGCAACCCGGAAGCTCTAGCAGCCGTCTGCTACTATGATCGGCGTGCGCGTGAAAGTTCTTTTCTTCGGCCAGCTTAAAGACATCGTCGGGCTGCGCGAAGATTCTTTGGAAATCGCAGGACCGGCAGACCTCGGCGCCGTCTTCGGCCTTTATGCCGAACGCCACCCGCGCTTGAATGAAATGCGCAAAAGCATCGTGCTCGCACGCAATCAACAATTCGCTGGACCCCAAACCCCGGTCGCCGACGGTGACGAAATCGCCTTTCTACCCCCGGTAAGCGGCGGCACTGGACCGTTTACGCACGTCGTCGAGGAGCCCGGAATCTTCTGCGCCCTGACACGCCAGGCCATCGACGCCCGCCAGACCATTCGCCGGCTTCTCGCCCCGTCCGACGGCGCCTTCGTCAATTTCGAGGGAGTCGTCCGCAACAACTCCAATGGCCGCGCCACTCGCTTTCTCGACTACGAATGCTACGAGCCCATGGCCATCGGCACGCTCGCCGCGCTGGCCCGCGAGATTAAAGCCTCCCATGAGGTTGGCGCCGTCGGCATAGTGCATCGTCTCGGCCGCATGAAGATCGGCGAAACCAGCGTTCTGGTAGTGGCCGCCTCTCCCCACAGGCGTCCGGCCTTTGACGCGGCGCTTGAAGGAATCAACCGTCTCAAGAAGACGGTGCCCATCTGGAAGAAAGAACATTTTGAGGACGGCGAAGTCTGGGTAGAGGGCGAGTGGGACGCTTCCATTCAATCCGCGTGATGAGATCCGTCGCCTTTATCCTCACCGCTCTCGCGCCCTGCGTCTTGCCGGTGTTCGCCCAGCAGGAGCCCACCATCTTCCGTTCCGACGTGCGCCTGGTCCGCTTGATCGGGACGGTGAAGGACCCCTACGGAAACCTCGTCGGCAACCTCACGAAGGCAAATTTCAAAATCACCGACAACGGCGTCGAACAACAGATCTCGGTGTTCGAGCAATCCACCGCCCTGCCTCTATCCGTGTCCGTACTGCTCGATACCAGCGGGTCCACCGCCAAGGAACTCAAATACGAAATCGATTCAGTGAACCGGTTTCTCAAAGTCCTGATACACGAAGGGAATCCCGACGATCAGGCCGCGCTCTACTCGTTTAACTGGGAAGTCGTACTCCGCCGTTCATTCACTCGCCGCCTCATCGACCTCGAGAATTCTCTCCACGGGATCAAAGGCGAAGCCGGAACCTGCATGTACGACGCCATGTACTTTGCCGCCAACGCCCTCGCCGACCGCGACGGCCGCCACGTCATGATCATCGTCACTGACGGCGGCGACACCACCAGTTCCAAGACCTACCATCAGGCTCTCGAACAGGCCCAGCGCGCCGACGCTGTTGTCTACCCCATCCTCGTCATGCCCATCACCAACGACGCCGGACGCAACATCGGCGGCGAGAACGCCCTCACCACCATCGCCGCCGGAACCGGAGGACGCGTCTTTGCTCCCGCCGTCGGCAACCAGCTCGATCAGGTCTTTACCGACATCCTTCATGACCTGCGCAGCCAGTACATGATCGGCTACTACCCCCGCAACATCGCCCCCACCAAGGACCGTTTCCACCGCGTCAAGCTCACCGTCGACCGCCCGAATTTGCAGGTGCTCACACGCAGCGGATACTATGGGGAAGCACAACAGCAGAGACGCTAGTTCTCCCCGCTGCCCCACATGACAAAGACCGTAACTGCCAGAATCAGGTCCAAACCGCCTGAACAAACGTTCGAAGAACCGAAATATCTGCGCCGACTGATCGACGAAGCCGTCCCCATTCGCGTGAAGTTGGATGACAATACCGAAGTGGCCGGCATCATCGAGTTTTTCGACGCCTACTTCATCCGCATCACCCGCGACGGCGAACCTAATCTATTCATCTTCAAACACGAAATTAAATACCTCTACGAGTCGGAATAAATCGAATTGCCCTCCTACCTCGAAACTGCAGCCGATATCGCCCGTGAAGCCGGTGCCCTACTCAGCGGCTTCTTTGAAAAACGCGTCGCTTTTGAGCTCAAAGGCGAATCCGACCTGGTTACCGAAGCCGACCGCGCCTCAGAACGGCTCATCGTCGAACGCCTCCGCACCCACTTCCCCACCCACAACATCGTGGCCGAGGAAGGCGGCGGACACACGAGTACGTCCGAGTACCGCTGGTACGTGGACCCGCTTGACGGCACCACCAACTTCGCCCACAGTTTCCCCGTTTATAACGTTACTCTCGGCCTCGAACATCGCGGCGAGATGATCGCCGGCGTGATCTTCGACCCCACCCGCAATGAGATGTTCACCACCGAGTTAGGCGGCGGTGCCTACCTGAACAACCGCCGCATTCATGTCTCCAAGGCAGCGCGCCTCGAGGACTCCCTCATCGCCACCGGCTTTCCCAGCAAGAAACGCCATCAGAACATCAACATCCACTTCTACTACCACCTCGCCATGATCACTCACGGTGTGCGCCGCGCCGGTGCCGCCGCCATCGACCTGGCATATGTCGCTTCAGGCAGGTTGGATGCGTTCTGGGAGTTCCAGCTCAACCCCTGGGATATGGCTGCCGGAATCCTGCTGGTAAAGGAAGCCGGCGGGCTCTGCTCTGACATGAAGGGCGGTCCGTCCAGCCTCCACGGTCCCCACCTCCTGGCCGACAATGGACTGATCCACCACCAGTTGGTCGGCGTATTCGGTGAAGTATTCGCCGGCCGCCACCAGGACGAGATCCCGCAACTTTAGCGCGGGAATCCGTCTGTTCCTTTGCTTTCAATCATATTAAGGTGTTACGCTGAAGGTCTAATAATGCGCACTGTCGATCTGATTCATCGCAAGCGAGACGGCGAAGAACTGTCCCCGGAAGAGATCTCCACTCTAATCGACGCCTACACCCGGAACGAAGTACCGGACTATCAGATTTCAGCATTCCTGATGGCCACGTTTTTCTCCGGTATGACCGATCGGGAAGTGAGTGCCATGACCGACGCCATGACCCGCTCGGGCCAGGTCCTGGACCTGTCAGCTATCCCCGGCGTCAAGGTCGACAAGCATTCCACCGGCGGAGTTGGCGACAAAACCAGCCTCATTGCCGCTCCGCTAGCCGCCTCGGCCGGCGCCGTAGTCCCCATGATTTCCGGCCGCGCCCTGGGACACACCGGCGGTACCCTCGACAAGCTCGAATCCATCCCCGGCTTCCGCACCGACCTCTCGCTCGATGAGTTCCGCGAGCAGTTGATTAAACACCAGTTGGCGTTTATCGGTCAAAGCCCCGAGATCACCCCCGCCGACGGTAAGTTGTACTCCCTGCGCGACGCTACCGCTACCGTCGAATCCATTCCGCTCATCGCTTCGTCCATCATGTCGAAGAAACTCGCCGTCGGCCTCGACGCCTTGATTCTCGACGTCAAAGTGGGCTCCGGCGCGTTCATGAAGAAGCAGGTGGAAGCCCGCCGCCTCGCCCAGATGATGGTCGGCATCGGCCGCCGCCTCGATAAGCGCGTCCAGGCGCTCATCACCGATATGAATCAGCCGCTCGGCTACGCTGTCGGCAATGCGCTCGAAGTCATGGAAGTCTCGCAAACCCTCCAGAATGCCGGACCCACTGATCTCACCCGCATCTCGCTCGAACTCGCCGCGCGCATGATTTTCCTCGGCAAGATCACCAAAACACTCGACGAAGCCCGTGAATTGGCCACCTCCAAACTGCTCGACGGCTCCGGCTACCGCAAGTTTAAGGACGTGATCAAGGCTCAAGGCGGCAATCCGCAGGTCCTCGATCGCTTCGAACTGCTCCCCAACGCTACCGGCGTCCGCGAGATCGCCTCGCCCCGCCCCGGCTTCATCAGCGCCATCGACGCCGAGGATATCGGCCTGGCATCGTCCATGATCGGCGCCGGCCGCAATACCAAGGAAGATGTCATCGATCCCGCCGTCGGCGTGATCCTCGAAGTGAAGGTCGGCAGCAAAATAGATGCCGGCGCCGTCCTCTGCCGCCTCTACTACACCAGTGAGGATAATGTGGAGGAAGCCGCCCAATTAGTCGAAGACGCCTTCCGCATCTCCGGCACGCCGCCCGACGAGCGTGAACTCATCCTCGAAGTAGTCGGCTAACCCGGTTACAAGCTCAACCCACACCGAGCCGCGACCTCAGAGAGCGGCTCCCCAACTGCGCCCAAACTTCTGCAGCCTCTGCGGAAATTATCTGCTAGGAAATTTGAAGGTGGTGGGCGCGCAGGGACTCGAACCCCGGGCCTCTTCCGTGTGAAGGAAGCGCTCTAACCAACTGAGCTACGCGCCCTGAAAAGGCAGGAACAATCATCATTGTAAACCAGCGGACCCCATCCCACCAAACTGCGGTACGCTCTTTTCAGTGTCTTCTGCATCAACTCAATTCATATACGTCCACGCCGATCCGATGCGTGACTACGTTCAGTCCAGTTTCGAAACTGTCGGCGTCCCAAAAGAGAAAGCGTGGCTCCTCGCCGACACCTTCATCGCCGCCAACCTGCGCGGCGTCGACACCCACGGCATCCAACTTCTTCCCCTGTATCTCCAAGCCATCGGCCTCGGTAACATCAACCTGACCGGCGAGGGCCGCGTCGCTACTGAGGCCGGAGCCTGCATGGTCTACGACGGCGAGAACGCTATCGGGCAGGTCGTCTCGCGCCATTGCGTCGGGCACGCTACCCGCATCGCCGCCGAACACGGCATCGCGATCGTCGTCGCCCGCGAGTCCAATCATTTCGGCGCCGCCGCCTATTGGGCGCAGAAGATCTCAGCTCAAGGCATGCTCGCCATCGTCCTCTGCAACGCCAGCCCGCTCGTCGTCCCCTGGCAAGGCAAGGAACCTCGCCTCGGCACCAATCCCATCTGCATGGCCGTGCCCGGTCCCGATACCTTCCTGCTCGACATGGCTACCACCACAGTCGCAATCAACCGCATCTTCAAAGCTGCCATGAACCACGAAATGGTGCTCCCGGCCGGCTGGGCACTCGACCCCGAAGGCTTACCCACCACCGACACCACCGTCGCCCTCACTGGCTCCCCCATGCCCCTCGGCGGCTACAAAGGTACCGGACTCGCTGTGATGGTCGAGGTCCTCTGCGCCGTTCTCAGCGGCGGAGCCATGCTCACGGAACTCCACGGTCTACGCAAGCAGGGCGCACCCATGCGCGTCGGTCAGTTCTTCCTCGCCCTCGACATCACCCGCTTCATGCCCATGGACGAATTCGTCGCCCGCATGCAGAAAATGCGCGACACCCTGAAAAACACCGCCGCCGCCACCGGCTTCGATGAAGTGCTGGTAGCCGGTGAACCCGAATGGCGCGCCGAAGCGCATCGTCTCGAACACGGCATCCCGATTCCCCTCCCCACTTGGGAAAAGCTCGCGGAATGCACCGCGCCCCTTGGCATCAAGATGCCAGCCTCGCTCTAAGCCGACTCATCCAAACAACCCGCTCCACGACCGGTCCAACCGCATCCACCGCTGCGTCTCAAACGACGTAGTGGGGATCTCCGGGACATGCATGAGCCCGTGTCCCTTCATGCACACGAACTCCGTCCCGTACCACTCCAAAAAGGTCTGCGACGGCCGGCCGACTCGCATTGGATGATCGAGCAATCGCAAACACTCAGGACACCGTCGACGCTGGTCCACCAGCACCCAGCGAAACGCCAACACCAGCCCGACGATCAGACTGTGCGCCTGCAATCCGCGCGCGATCACCGCTCCCACAATCAACGTCGCGCAGAAAACCGCCGGCACCGCCAGCAGCAACTTGCCTGCAAGAAACGCGCGACGCCGCCATGCGCCGGCCCCCGGATAAGCGCCTCCGCGAAACGAACTCGTCCTCGGCAGCAGCACCAGCGCAATCGCCACCATCACTGCGAAACTGGCCGCCGTGCCGCGCTCCCGGTACATCGCCGCAAGCTCCCGCGATGGCGCCCAGCAAAACGTCAACAACGCGCCCACTACGGCCATCACACTCAGCACTCCCAAGCACTGCCCCGGCGACTCCAAACGGAACGCCCGCCCCTCGCCATTCCGCCGCAGCCAGAGCGCATCCCGGAACGCGCCCAGGCTAAACGCGGTCGCAGCGCCACCCTTGCGACGCACAAACCATAGCTCCGCCGTCCACTCCGCCAGCCATTCGCCACGCTCCGCGCGCGGCACCAGCCATGACGCACACCACAAGAGAGCCAGGTGCAGCGTCATGACTCCTCTACCTCTGAAACCGCCAGCCGCGCCAGCAGTGGATACCGCTTCTGAGAAGCCTCAAGAGCCGCGCGCCCACTCCGCGTCAGCCGGTAATACTTCCGCGCCGGCCGCTGCTCCTCATCCGCAATTGACTGCTTCTCCCATTGCGACTTGATCAACCCATCCCGCTCCAGCCTGCGCATCGCTGGATAGACGGTGCCGCTCGGCAGTCCCGTCATCTCCATCACGCTGAACCCGTAACCGTCCCCCGCCTGAATCGCGTGCAGGACCATCGCGGCGCTATGCGAAAGCTTCGGCTCGGCTGCCATGGGAAAAGTATACCCTATGTAGCATTCTACTTGACATCGAATTCGGCTGAATGTAGTTTGCTACATAGGGGTATGCGAAATGCTTGAACTGCGCAATGTAACCAAACGCTTCTCCGGCATCCCGGCCGTCGACAACGTCAGCTGCATCGCCCGCGCCGGCGAGATCACCGGCTACCTGGGCCCCAACGGCTCCGGCAAATCCACCACGATGAAAATGATTACCGGACTTATGGAAATGACCGCCGGCGACATCCTCTTCAACGGCGAGCGCATTCAGAATGACCTCATCGCCTACAAGCAGCGTATGGGCTACGTCCCCGAGGAACCGCACCTCTACGCCCACCTCACCGGACTCGAGTATCTCGTCATGGTCGGCCAGCTCCGCGGACTCCCTACCAAACCCACCGCCGCCCGCATCCACGGTCTCCTGCGCCTCTTCAATCTCCTTGGCGACCGCCACGCCCCCATCTCCGCTTACTCCAAAGGTATGCGCCAGAAAGTCCTCCTCTCCGCCGCCCTCCTCCACAACCCTGACCTGCTCCTGCTCGACGAACCCTTCTCTGGACTCGACGTCGGCACCGGACTCGTCCTCCGCAGCCTCATTCAGGAACTCGCCGCCCGCGGCAAGGTCGTCCTCTTCAGCTCCCACGAACTCGAAACCGTGGAACGCGTCTGCTCTCACGTCGTCATCCTTCATCGCGGCAAAGTCGCCGCCGACGACTCCATCGAGCACCTCCGCACCCTCATGTCCGCGCCCACGCTCGAAGCGATCTTCTCCCAACTCGCCGTCGAACAGGACACGCTCGCCCTCTCACGCGACATCGCCGACCTCATCCACGCCTGACCACCCGCCATGACTCGACTCCAGTTCCGAATCCTCTATCGCGAGTTTCTCTTCCGCATGGTCGACCTGGAGCTCCTCTCCACCCACGCCATGGGCGACGCCAACAAGCTCCTCGGACGCTTCGCCGCGCTCCTCATCTTCATCAGCCTCGGACTCGCCGTTCCCGCGCTCGGCGTCGGCGGCGCGAAAACACCGCCCGCTCTCCGCCTCTTCGTTGCCTGGAGCGCCGAACACGTCCTCATCGCCACCACCATGTTGGTGGTCGGACTCTTCGCTGTCCTCAGTTGGGATTCCACTTTCCCCGACCGCCGCGACGTCCTCGTCCTCGCTCCCCTGCCCGTCCGCGCCCGCACCATCTTCCTGGCCAAGGTCGCCGCGGTCGCCACTGCCTTGACCCTCACCGTCGTAACTCTCCACCTGCTCGGCGGCATCATCTGGCCCTTCGCGCTCGGCTCTCAAGGAACCATCGAAATCACCGTCCCCGCCCTTGAATACCTGCCTGCCATGCCGCCTCTCGATGCCGCCGGTATCAAGCAGGCGCTCCACCGCGACCTCGCCCCCAACCTGTCGCCCGAAATGGGAATCGTCGTCGGAGTCATCAGGAATGGGCAGCGCCGCGTCTACGCCTACGGCAAAGCCCGGCCGGATTCCAGCTACCAAATCGGGTCCATCAGCAAAACGTTCACCGGACTGTTACTCGCTCAAATGGTTGAGCAAGGCAAGGTATCCCTCGATGAACCCGTTCGCGACCTCATCCCGAGCGGCATCGTCCAGAAACCCGCAGGCAAGGAAGTCACCCTGCTCGACCTGGCAACTCATCGCTCCGGCTTCCCGCCCATGCCCGACAACGTCGACGTCAACCACAAGCCCAACCCCGGCGCCGGCTACAACGCCGAACATCTCTATCACTTCGTTACGCGCCAAGGCGTCGCCCGCCCACCGAATCCGCCGTTCATCTACAGCAACGCCGGCTTCAGCCTGCTCGGTGAGGCACTTGCCAATCGCGCCGGCACTACCTACCCCGAGCTCCTGAAGCGCGAGATTACCGGCCCTCTCGGAATGCCCGACACGGTCGTTGCCCTCTCAGCCGAACAACGGCAGCGTCTCATCCCCGCCTACAGCGTTCGCCACGAGCCTCGCGACGCCTGGCAACTCGACGCTCTCGCTCCCGCCGGCGGCATCAACTCCACTGCCGCCGACCTGCTCAACTTTCTCGACGCTCAACTCAAAGCCGCAACACCCGCCATCCGCCTCTCGCATCAACTCCGCAACGATATGGCCCCTGGCACGCGCATCGCCCTCGCTTGGGCCCACAACGACAAGGACGGTATCTACTGGCACAACGGCGCCCTCTCGGCTTACACCAGCCACGCCTTTTTCAACCCCAAAGAGCAATACGCCGCCGTCGTACTCTCCAATCAAGCCATCTCGCTGCTCACCTTCTCCGACCTCGCCGCCACCTACGTGAAGCAGCGCCTCACCGGCGAGCGCGCAACCTCCCTCGCCTCCGTCACCGTCCCTGAAACGGGAGGCGGGCTAACCGTGATTCGGACCTTCGCTGCCTACTGGATCACCATGCTCGCCGCCGGCGCCTTCATCTTCTGCTGCGTCCTCTGTCTCCAGGGACTCGCCGCGCAACTTCTCCCCCGCCGCGTTTTTCTGCGCGCCTCCTCATATCTCCAACTCGCGGCCTTCTGCATGATCGTGAGTGTCTACGCCCTTCAAGGATTTCTCGCCGACGGCTCCACGCTTCTCGCCGTCAGCGGCGACGGACTCCTGTCTTGGTCCCCTACTTACTGGTTCCTTGGCCTGTTCCAATACCTCACCGGATCCCCGGCCCTCGCGCCTCTAGCCCGGCGTGCCGCCCTCGGCCTCATCGCCGCGCTGTCCTCCACCGCCGTCGTCTACGCCCTGTCGTACCTCCGCACCTTGCGCAAGATCGTCGAGGAGCCGGACATCGTTCCCGGCGCCGGCGGCCGAAACTGGCTGCCTCCTTTCGGCAGCACGGTACACACCGCAATCGTTCAGTTCAGCATCCGGACGCTTGCCCGCAGCCGGCTGCACCGCGTCATCCTTGCCTTCTATTTGGCGATGGGCTTCGCCTTCATGATCCTGCTGGTGAGAACGCCCTCCGCCCAACAAGCGCTCACCGACACGCCGGTTTCCGACACCTGGGGCCAGCTCAAAACGCCGCTGCTCGCCGCTACTGTCGCCATGATGGGCTTCGCGATCATCGGGACGCGGGTCGTCTTCTCGATTCCACTCGACCTTCGCGGCAACTGGATCTTCCGCGTCACCGGCGCGCGCCGTGTCCCCGAATGCCTCACCGGCAGCCGCCGCTCACTCATCATGCTGGCCGCCGCGCCGGTCTGGCTCGTTTCCGCAGCGTTCTGCCTCTGGCTATGGCCATGGCAGATGGCTACCGGACACCTGTTGATCCTGGCGCTGATCGGTCTGATCTTGATGGAGCTATGCCTCCACGGCTTCCACAAACTCCCCTTCACCTGCTCGTACCTTCCCGGCAAATCACAGGTACACCTCGCCGTCCTCGGTACACTCGCGTTGCTGTGGATCATCACCCTCAGCGTGCGCTATGAACGGCAGGCCCTCGACCACCCGTCCCTGCTCGCCCAGGTCGTGATCGGCCTCACCGTCCTCTGGGCCGCTCTAAGGTGGCGCACCTCCGCGCACGCCCGCTCAGAATCAACCGAGGTGGAATTTGAGGATTTGGAATCACCCGCCATCCAAGTGCTCGGACTCTCGCGCGACGGCTCGTGGCCCACCACCTAGTCCGGCATCGGCCAAAAACGATAGTGGCGCTAAGCTTGGGACATGCGCTTCGTTCTCGTCGCACTCCTGCTCGTCCTGCCGGCGTGCCGCACGCCCAAACCCGGCGAGAGCGACACGCCCGGCCTCACGCTCACTTCACTCAAAGGCACCCGCGACGGCGACCGCCTCGACGTCCGCGCTCTCTACTCCACGCCCGGCGGTCCACTCACTATCGATCTCCATTTCGCAGTTGGCGTCCCCACCAAACTGCGAGTCGGCGTCTGGACCGGAGCCGGCGAGAGCGGCACCGTGCAGGAGAAATCCACCACGTTCCTCGGTGGTCAGGACGGTCCTCCCAGCATCGGCGGCCGCTTCGATTTGCTCGGCTCAGCCAGCGACCTTCGCTACCGCATCAGCATCCCGGTCCAGCCGCTCAAAGCCAAGCTTTGAGCTATTCAATGATCGTCGGATCGTTGAACAGTACGGTCAACTTGATCGAACCATGTCCCGCTTGCGGATAACCCAGCGCATGCGCGTTACCCGGATCCAGCGTAGACGCAGTGTCGTCAGGCGGAAACAACACCAGACTTCCCAGGAAATCGAGTAGGTCCCGCTGATCGTTCCGCGACATCAGCGCGTAGCCGTCCCGCGACAGTTGCGCCTCTCCGCCATGCCGCAGAATTACTTCGTGCAGCGAGATGCTCCTCCCGTCATGACCATAAGGTGCGGTCGTCGCCACGCCCCACAACGGAGTCGTCATGAACATCGTTCGCATCGCCCCGTCATAGTTCCGCTCGTGAAAATTGACGCCCAGGTCGTGCCGCTTGAAATCCGCAAAAATGTTCTTCACCATGAACGGCTTCAGCTGCGGCAGCTTCAACGAGGTGCCGCCCGTGAGGTCGTCCACCTTGGTGAACAGCGGCGTGGCCGTCGCAAATAGACGGTTCATGATCCCGTGCACCGGATCAAAAACGGTCTCTAGATCCGCCACCCGCCGGTCGCGATTGATCTGCAGGTTCGCTACGTGACAGCTTGTGCATCCGGTCGAGTCCATCAGGTCGCGCCCGTGCTTTACGCTGTCGGTCTGCTCACCGGTGCCCGGCTTGAAATAGTTCAGCAGATAGAACTCGAGATAGTCCACAATCGCGTTCGGCACTTCGTTGCGTACGCCGTCGCCATCCGGGTCCGCGCCCGGATCGTCCGTCATCGGCGCTTCGAAAGTATCCAGCGATCCGTCGAGCACCATGCCCGACAGCGTCTCGGACCTCCCGCCCTTGCTCGCACTCATGAGATCAGGCTCCACCGCCTGCAGCGCCAATTCATTGTTCAGCGCGCCAACGATGAACTCGCGCATCGAGATCGTCTGGCCCTGCCATCCGAACGGCCTTACCCTCAGGTCTGGATCCACTCCTGCCACCTGTGAGGTGTCCAGGGTCCCGTCCGCATGAGCAGTGATAAAGCCGTACGCGATTCCCTTACTGGTCAGAGGCAGAGTCACGTCCGACCCTGACACTTTCGCTTGAATCACCGCCCGCGTCCGCAGCAATCGCAGATCGCTCGTGATCTCATCGCCCAGCATCTCTTTCAAGCCAAGTCCAAACAGATGTGGCGCGTCCCGGCTGTCTGGACGGGTCGCCACGTCCCCGCCTGACCCCGCCGATCCGCGCGGACGGCCGTGACAAGATGCGCAACTGTCCGCCAGTCCCGCACCCAGCGTGTTGTTATTGGCGATCAGCGCGTCGCCATCGTACTTCACCCGCCCCAGCCCTTCCGACATCACGAACTTCCGCTGGAAGATCTGCCGCCCCCTCCGGATCGCCCGGAACGGGTCGCGCTTGATCACACAAGTCGAGGAATCCAGTACCGAGAGGTCCCCGCGCCCCGGCCCGATTTCCTCCGCCAGTGTCTTGTTAATCCCCTCGTTTGCCAGGTTCGGCATCCGATGTTTGTCGATTAGTTGCGGATACGCCGGCAGGCTTGCCAGCAAAACGAGTACTCCCAGATTTTTCCCCATGTGATCCTCTCCGATGCTTCGTGATCTACCTCAATAAGAGAAATCACGGAAAACATTTCAAAGAAGAAACCAGGAGAGAGGAAACTACCCGAGGCTACTTCAACGGACGCCATTCGCCCGACTGTATGAATCCCGCCCAGAAGAAAGGATGCTGCCGGTCCTTGCGCTTCATCATCGACAACCGCGCCTGGCGCAGCGCCTCTCCGCGCCCCAACCCGTTCTTCAGCCCTGCGTAGTAGTCGGTCATGATCTCCCGCGTGACGCGATCGCTCACCGGCCACAAACTCATCACCAGCGTCTCCGCGCCCGCCAGAAAAAACGCTCGGCGCAGTCCGTACACGCCCTCGTGAGTCTTCACTTCGCCCACGCCTGTCTCGCACGCCGACAACGTCACCACCTTGGTGCCCCACAAATTCAAGCCCGACGCCTCGAGCGCCGTCAGAATTCCGTCTCCCGTATTTGCCCCCGCCAGCGCCAGGCCCGACCGCAATAACGGATTCTCCACTTCGCGCGACGAATCGAGAAAGAACCCGTGCGTCGCAATATGCAAAATCCCCGGCGACTCCAACCGCTTCAACGCCGCCTTGGTCGCCTGCGCCCCCGTCAACACTCGCGCTTCAGGAAAGATCGATTGGATTTTGCGCGCCTCTTCCGCCGTCCCCTCCAGCGGCGCGAAATAGACGTCCGCCAGCGTCTTGCCCGCCGTCACACTCCGCCGGCGTCCCAAAGAATCCCCTCTAGGTGCCTGTACTCCAGCAGCCAATACTGCAGGCTCCCCAAACTTCGGATCGGCCACCACCGCCGGCGGACCGCTCTTAAAACTTCTCCGCGACTGCATCCGCAACAAGTCCCGCCCCGCCGTCAAGTAGCCGATGGAATATCGCTCCACAAAATAGCGCGAGTTCTCGTCTACCAGTGCCTCAAAAGGCACTAGGTTCAATTCACCATCCGGCGAAATCAACAAGTGACGCGCACTCCCCGCTAACTCGCGAATCGGCGCACCAACCAGGCGATCCAGCACGCGCGAAAGTTGCCCGACATCCTTCCGCCGGCTGTTGCCTAAACTCCGCCGCAACGCGTCCACCGCCGCGTCGATCTTCTTTACTTCGCCCAGATCCTTCCATCGAACCTCGCCGGTGTGATGCAGCACATATACGATGTAGCGCGCACTGCCGTACGCCCTGTCCTCGTCAGGAAACTTCGGGTCGAACGGCCGGTAGATCCCGAACTCCACCACTGCGGCGTCATTCGGAATCACTGCCTCTAGTGCTTCAAGCGACACCAGCCGCGACGCCGCCTCCGACGCCGCACCCGTACGGCTGATCGCCGCCTCCAGCCTCTCGCCCTGCTCCTCGAGCGTCTTGACTTGCTTGCGATATTCCTCCACCGGCGTCCGTCCTGGACCGCTCAGCGCCAACTTGGCGTACTTCGCATTCACTTCCGCCAAATCGTCCAGCACTCGCCGGTCGTCCGCGCCCAGTCTTTCCCGCAGCGTCCCCACACTCCCCGACACCGCGTCTAGCACTCGTCCCTTCCGCTCCAACAGCACACGAGCCGCCAAGTCGCGCGCCGCCGGATCTTTGGGCGCCATTTGCGCATGCAGAGATACCGCACGGTCACTGCGTGGCTGCTTCGCCGTCAGGTACGCCAACTTCTGCCGCTCTGAGCCAATCGCCACATTCAATTCGATGTTCTTCTCCAGCGTCGCCTCTAGCCGCGTCTGCGCCTGAATCGCGTTTGGCAAATCGCCCATCGCCGCATACGTGCGCGCAACATTAGCCTGCGCCAATAGAGTCAGCCAGTTGTACCGTCCCTGCGTTTCCTCGAGAATCTGCATCTCCCTCAAATGCAAATCCAGCGCCTTCGCATATTCGCCCTTGGAGAGATATACGTTCGCGATGTTGATCTGAATGGAGACGCTGTCTGGATGCCTCTCGCCCGACGTCTTCATCCGGATCTGGTAGGCCTGGTCGAGCAGCGACAGCGCCTGCTCATACTGACCTCGCCGCCGCGCTAGAATCCCCAGGTTCTGCAGCGGCACCGCCATGAACAAATGCTGCTCACCGTACCTCCGCGCGACTATCGCCTTCACCTTGTCGTGATTCTCCTCGGCACGCTCCAGATCGCCTGCATCCGCGTACGCTTCCGCCAGTTGATTCGTCAGATCCATCAACGCGAAGTCGTCCGGCTCCAGCACCCGCTCTGCAATCGGCTGCGCCATCTGCAGGTCTGCAAGCATCCGTTGGTTATCTTCGCGGTACTGGTGGATCTTCGACAGGTCAACCAGCGACGACACCACCTGCGGATGCTCCACCCCCAGCACCTGTATGCTGAGCTCCTTCGCTTCCTGAAAGAACGCTTCCGATTTCGCAAAGTCGTTGGTGTACAAATACAGCATCCCCAAACCGCGCAGTGACCAAATGGTCTGCGCACTCGCTCTTCCATACCCTTTCTCGAAAATCGCCAGCGACCGCTTCAACGCAGCTTCTGACTTGGCATGGTCCCGATCCGCCCGCGCCGAAAGTCCCACCCGCAGCCAGATGTTCCCAACGAAAGGATCGTCTGGGACGAACACCTGCTCACCCAACCGCAACGCCTGCTCACCCAATGCAACCGACTCCGGATATTTGCCCGCGGTATTGGCCGCCGACGACTGGTACATCAGGCGCAAGCACTCGGCCAATTGCCGGTCTCGTTCAGTCGCCGCACGCTCTTCCGTCCAGGTGAGCGAATAGCCGCCTTCGGGCAGTCTCGGAAAACGCGCTACAACCTGCACCGTGTAGGTCGCCACATCCTTCGCAACCAGCCCGATAAACTCGCGCCCGGTCTTTGACCCTTCGAAGTCCGATTCCGCGATGATCTTCTTGTCAGGCCCGAACACTCGCAAAATGACGTCGATTCCCAGTTGCTCCGCCACCACGTATGCGTACTCGCCCGCCTGCAGGGTGATCTGGTAATTGTGGGGCTGTTTGCCGGCGATTCTGCGCTCTACCGCGTGTCCTACTTCAAGGACAGCAGGTTCCTCAGCCGCCGCCAGTCCGGCGAAAGCCATCACACCGAGAATGCCAAACCAGCGCATGTTTCAGCGAGTAACGACTCTGAAAGTGTAGTCCGCCGCGCGCTCCGATTTTCCACCGGGCGCCAATCCCGTCAATTCAATACTGTACCGGTCGTCCTTAAGCAAGTTGGCCGGCACCCGTGCGCCCACTGCCTTGCCCTCGCCACGGACTCTCGAATGCACCTGGCCGCTCCGCCACAACACCCGGCCCGTTACCAGTTCCCGCAGCGCCGCTACGTACACCGGAAAATCGTCCGTCTCCAGGTCCATATCGATCGCCGCAATCTCCGTCCCCGCTGGGACTCGCAGAATTGGCAGCGCCCCCACCCCGCGCAACTGCGGCGCCAGCACAAAGGCGGCCACCATCAACCCTCGCGGCGGCGCCTTGCTCTCTGCAACCGCCGGCAGTTCCACCGGCACTGGATTCCCCTCGCGCATCCGTTGCAGGTCCGCCTTGAAGCTCCGCTCCTGCTCCAGCTGCGCTCTCAATACCCGGTTTTCGTAAAAGAGCCACCCCGACGCCATCACCACCACCGACGCTGCCAGTGCCAGCCCCCAACGCCAGATCGAAGGCCGCCGGACGGGCGCCGCCACCTTGCGGTCATGCCCCTTCGCCAGCATCTCAGCGAACCGCACTTTCGCCCTTCGCCTCGCCGTCGCCAGGTAATGCGTCTGGAACAACTCCGCGGTCGCCGCCGGCAACTCGCCCCTTACGTAGGCATCCACCAGGTCGTTCTCCGCCGCCGCCAGCCGCCACGAGAATTCATCGTCCTCGATACTGAGCTGATCCAGCTTCTCGGTTTCGTCCTCCGGCAGCGAGCCGAGTAGATAGTCCACCAGTATCTGCTCCGGACGCTCTTGTTCCATCGACGCCATCGTTCAGCTTGTTAAGCGAAAAACCTCGATTATCTTTCAACCAGGCAATGCCGGACGCACCCCTCGAGCTTCTCGCGGATCCGGCAGGCCCGTATACTCACCGCATTCACCGTCGTGTTAAGCCGCTCCGCCAGCCTGCGCCGGTTGTCAATCTTCGCTCCACCCTCACCCTGGTAGTACTCGACAATCAGCCACTGACTATCGGCGTCCAACTTCCCCAAACAACACTCCAGGCACTCGTGACGGCGCTCCTCCACCGGCATTTCCCCACCCGCCCTCGGTTCCGGAGTCAGCAGCGGCATTACCTTGCAAGCCGGATTCACTTCGTCGAACGGGACCAGCGAAGCATCCTGCCGCCGTCGGAATTCCAGAAAAACGAACTTCGCGACAATGTAGCAATAACGCGCTGGCGCAGACGCCGTCAAACCGCCCTCTTCCTCCAACCGCCGTGCCACCCGCTGCAACGTTTCATCGGCGAGATCATCAGCGTTTGAGCAGTTCTTCCGGTCGAAATAATGCACCAGCCGCCGCCGCATCTCCAGATACCGGGCGCCGTCGGAATTTGTACCCTCGTCCAGCCAGGATAGAAACTCCTGGAACGCCGGCGGTGTAGATGACCCGTCCTGGTGAAATACAGCAGGCATAAAAATCTATCGAACGGTACTACTAGGACGCTATTCTACAGCGGCCATTTCTGCTTTACAAACCTCTCCGCCGCCTCAGCACTCTCGAGAACGCCCTCCAATTGCCCGTCCTCAACAGCATTCAAGATTACAGTGAAGTTCGGACCCGGCTCGTATCCCATCCTCATCAAATCCCGTCCCGTCAACAGCGGCATCGGCTTCAGCACCTCCGGCGTCAACTCCGCCAGCTTCCCCTTTACCCAATCGTACGTATGCAGATTCCCGTTGCTCGACAAGCAGTCCAGTCGGTGTAGTTCAAGATGTTCCTCAAATCGCGGCAATCGCAAAAACCGCTTCAACGTGGACTCCCGCATCCGCGGAACATCGATGAACTTCATGTGGTTGCCAACCAGCGCCAGCACCTGCTCGCTGTCCGCCCGGCTAAACCGCAGCCTCTCGACGATCTCCCCCGCGATCTTCAGCCCTAACTCCACGTGACCATCAAACCGTATCCGGTCAGGCGCCCTGCGGAACGTTCCCGGCTTCCCGACGTCGTGCAGCAGGACACCAAATGCTAACGCCGGATCTACCCCCGCTTGTAAACCCCCTAACATCATCAGCGTATGAGTCCAAACATCACCTTCCGGATGATACTCAGGCGGTTGCTCCACGCCCTTCATGACGCGCACCTCGGGCAGCACTGCCTCCAGGAGTCCGCTCTCGTCTAACAGCTCAAATCCCCTTCGAGCACCACCTTCAGTTAAGATCCTAACCAGCTCATCCCGAACGCGTTCCGCTGAGACAGTTCTCATTACGATGCCGCTCATGGCTCGCATAGCCGCCATCGTCACCGGCTCAATAACAAATCCGAACCGCGCCGCAAACCGGACCGCCCGCAGCATCCGCAATTGATCCTCGCCAAAACGCTCCACCGGATCGCCAATCGCCCGGACAATCCCCGCCGCAAGGTCCGCCCTCCCTCCGACAAAGTCCAGCACCTCCCCGCCCGCTGGCTCCATCATCAGCGCGTTGATCGTGAAATCCCGGCGCAAGACATCCAATCGCGGATCGCGCTCAAAACTGACGTTGTCAGGATGCCGCCCGTCCTGATATCCTTGTTCCCGGCGGAAAGTCGCCACCTCCACCTGGACCGCGCCGTCCCGCACGAGGATCACCCCGAAGTGAGCCCCTACGAGATTCGAACCTGGGAAAATCAACTGCACTTGATCTGGCGTCGCGTCCGTTGAGACGTCATAGTCCTTCGGCGCCCGCCCCAGCAACAAATCTCGAACGCAGCCGCCGACAAAATACGCGGCAAAACCGGCTGTCTTCAGGCGTTCAGCCACCTGCTCTGCCAGTTCTCGCGCGGTGGTGAGACCCATGCATATGATCGTAGAATAGGAACTGGACTCTTTCCCATAAATGGACTCCGCCCCAGGTAGTAGCGGGAGCATCAGCCGAACGCTGGCTTCCCCAAAAGTAGTGGTCGCCACCACCGTGGCGCTCTCGTTCATCAGCTTCTGGCGCGGCGCTGCGATCGTCCTTAGCGATCTTGCGTCGTCAGCCTTCTACGCCGGCGGCATCGCCGAACAAGCCATCGGTAAAGCAGCACCCTGGTTTGTGTTGGGCGTCATGCTCTTCAGCTTCGCCGTCCGCAGCGTCTATATGGAAAGCTGCGGAATGTTTGTCCGCGGCGGCGTGTACGTCGTCGTTCGCGACAGCATGGGTCCTTTCGCCGCCAAACTATCAGTTTCCGCACTCGTCTTCGACTACGTACTTACCGGTCCAATCAGCGTCGTCAGCGCCGGGCAGTACCTCGCCGCGCTCGTCAACGAAATCGCCGAGCTCATCCACCAGCCTTATAAGATCGATCCCAATACCTTCGCCGCCGTGTTTGGCGTGGTGGTCACCATCTACTTCTGGTGGGAGAACATCAAGGGAATCCACGAGTCCAGCGGCAAGGCGCTCCGCATCATGCAGATCACCACCGTCATGGTGGGTATCTTCCTCATCTGGGCTCCCCTTACCATCCTTCTCAAGGACCGCTGGGGCTTCATTCCGCCCGCCCCTGTCCCCTCCAACCTTAAGTTCAGCCACGAGGCGCAAGGCTGGCTCAAAGATACATTCTTCATTCAAATTCCCTTCATCATGATGATCGTGGCCTTTGGACATTCGCTGCTGTCCATGAGCGGCTTCGAAACGCTCGCCCAGATCTACCGCGAAATCGCCTACCCGAAGATCAAGAACCTCAAGATCACCGCGAATATCGTCTGCTTCTACGCCCTCGTCTCCACCGGCTTGATCACCGTCTTCGCCGGCATGATCATCCCCGACGGCGAACGCATGCAGTACGTCAACAACCTGCTCGGCGGACTCGCCATGAATCTCTCCGGACCCTACCTGCTGCGCCTCACTTTCCACATGTTCGTCGTCATCGTCGGCGTGCTCATCCTCTCAGGCGCAGTCAATACCGCCATGATCGGCGCTAACGGCATCCTCAACCGCGTCGCCGAGGATGGCGTTCTGGTCGAGTGGTTCCGCAAACCACACCGCCGCTTCGGCACTACGTCCCACATCATCAACTTCGTCGCTCTACTCCAGATCGGCACCATCATCGGCAGCCGCGGCAATGTCATGACGCTCAGCGAAGCGTACGCCTTCGGTGTGGTTTGGAGCTTCTTCATGAAGTCCCTCGGCGTCCTCGCGCTCCGGTTCCAACGTCACGATCAGGAATACAAATTCCCCTTCAACGTGAACATCGGCGGCAAGCTCATTCCCTTCGGCCTCGGCATCACCACCCTTATCCTCGGCGTCACCGCCATCGCCAACCTTTTCTCCAAACAGCTCGCAACCATCTACGGCGTCGGCTTCACGCTGACCTTTTTCGTCATCTTCACGGTGTCTGAAAAGATCAATCAACGAAAACGCGCCCTCGGTCCCAAGGGACTCGAAGAATTCAACCTCGACCATCAGCCCCAAGCCAACTCCTCGAGCATTCACGCCCGCCCCGGCTCCATCCTGGTAGCCGTCCGCGACTACCACGCGATGGACCACCTCAAGCAGGTGCTCCGCAAGACTAACCTCCGCCGCCACGACATCGTCGTCATGACCGTCCGCCCCATCTCCACCGGTGCCGCCGAGTACGACCTATCCGACGATCAGATCTTCAGCGGTTACGAGAAGGAACTATTCAGCCACGTCGTCGAGGTCGCCGAAAAAGAGGGTAAGCCGGTCGAATTGCTGGTGGTCCCCGCCATCGACCCGTTCGACGCCATGGTCCAGACCGCGACTAACCTCAAAGCCTCGCGCCTGGTCACTGGTGTCTCTGCTCGCATGCCCTCCGAGGAACTAGCTCGACGCCTGGGCCTCGCCTGGGAAAAGATGCCCGAACCCCGGCAGCCCTTCTCCCTTGAGGTCATACGGCCCGACCGCCGGTCCATCTACGTCAACCTCGGACCGCACCCGCCGCGCCTCTGGCCCGAGGACGTCGACCGTCTGCATGAAATCTGGCTGCGTCTCAGCGAGCACCTCGGCTCAGCCCTCCACCACCGCGATGTCCTGGGCGTGGCA
Source organism: Bryobacterales bacterium (assembly GCA_038212445.1). Taxonomy (GTDB): domain Bacteria; phylum Acidobacteriota; class Terriglobia; order Bryobacterales; family Bryobacteraceae; genus TMP-7. Next base: position 410,799 of record JBBQUM010000001.1, on the reverse strand, counting down.
CTGCGCCGCCTCGAGCGCGATCTCACGCACACCAGCAAGGAACAGGTTGTTGAGGATGTTAAACGCGAAATGCGTGAACCGCACGTCGAAGAACAGGAACCTGAGGCGTCCGAAACTACGCCTTCTTAGCCGTCTTCCGTGTAGCTTTCTTAGGGGCCGGCGCCTCAGCAACGGCCTCAACCGCAGCCGGCTCGGTCTCTATCTCAGCTTCTGCCACGTCCTCAGCTTCCGCCACGTCCTCGATGTCGACGTCCTCGATTGCCACCGCGTCCGCCAGGGGCGTCCCATCAGGAGCCAAACCTGCCGCAGCCAGCGCGTCCATCTCCATCTTCTTCAGTTCTTTTTTGGTTGGAGGTGCCTGCTCATGCCTGTAATCGTGATCGTGGTAACAGGTCTTGCACCGCACCTTCGCCGCCGCAGCGTCGACAATCGATACAATCGCGTGATTCGTCAATCGCCGGCACTTCACGCAGTAGTCGTCAATTACGTCCCCGAGTCGTATCTCAAACATAATCAGCAATCAACCTTCGGAGTATAACAAAACTAGCTTCTCCGTCTCTTCCCCACCCTACGACCTCGGCAAATACGGAAAATCGTAAATCGGCTCAACATCCACCGGTACCCCCTGCACTCCCGCCAGCGCCGACTTCAAATCAGCGCTCATCCTCCCGTACTTCCCAAACCACCGCTCCACCCGGCCCCGGTCGCCCGTTGCCTCCATCTCCAGCAGTTCCTTCGACAACTTCGCCATCGCCGCCGGAATCTTCCCGTAGTCGACAAAGTACTTCCCGTTCTCCCGCCGGAACGCCCCCTGCTCCATCATGAAGTTGAACTCCATCAACTCGGCCTTACTGTGCGGCTCCGCATCCCCAAACCGGACGCTCCTCAAAATCCCGGCCATGTACGACGCGTAATACTCCTCTCTCTTCTCCTTCGGTACTGCCCCGTGCGCCATCAACCACTCCAATCCGAACATCCCCGCTACGTCTGCCTTGGCCTCTTCAAGACCCGCATATGCCGGACCAATCGCTTCCCCAATCGGTACCTGCTTGGCACTCACCCGCGCAAATGCAGGACCCAGCCCATGCGCCATCTCGTGCATCACCGTCCCCGCCATGTACCCGTCGCCGCTAGCCTTCGCCGCCTGGTCCGCCCGCATCACCTGTTTCGCCAGCGGCAGAATCACCAGGTTCACCCGCGCGTCCATGAAGTTCTTGAAGAACAGTTTCTTGCTGCCCTTCTTCTCGTGGATCCTCGGATCATTCGGCAAATTATCCGCGACCGCCTGATAGCCGTGCAGCAAATCGCCCGTCCGGAATGGCGCGTCCATCACCTCCATCGGCGTCCGGTGGCCCTTCTTCGAAGGACGATCCACCTCCGCCACCGGCAATGCGTCCTGCACGTCGGGAACATAGCGCTCATACAATTTCAACTTCCGCGTCTCAGCGTCGTTACGCATCAGCAGCGCCGACGAGAACGACGCCTTCACTCCCAGCAGTTCATCCAGGTAGGTCTCGTACGGGCCCATGATGACGTCGAACTTGGGATCCTCCAGATCCATCCAGGCCAGGTCGCTCTCGTAGTAATCGTCTTTCTGCAGAGCGTCCGCCTTGAGCCGCAAAAACTTCGCGAACTTCGCATCGTCGCTCAGCCCAGCCGCCTCCCTCAGCAACACCGCCCCTCGATTCACCCACGTCGCATAGGCTTTCGAGTACGGGATCGTCTCCAACCGGCCCGCCTTCTCCCGGACCACCGTGTAGGGGTTGTAGATCGCCGCCTTCTGTTCCGGGTGCGCCTTCACGTACGCTTCAATCCGTTCACGCGACCATCCCGCCGGATACAATGCATGACCCGGCGGCATCGCTCCCGCACCGCCAAACGGCGCATTCTCCGCCAGCAAATCCCACCGTCCGCCATTAATCTGCAGAAATCGCTTCAACCCCATATCCTGAGTCGACTGCATCAATCGCAGCCCCTCAGGATCCATCTGCTCCCAATAAACAGCCTCCATAGCCTGCCCGGCTTCGACCAGCTTGGAGACGAGTTGCTTCTCCCGCGCCGACAGCCCGGAAGAGTTCAACGGCATCCTAACCGTCTTCCACTTCGCCAGTTGAGGATCAAGATTGGAAGCCGCAAAAAGTAAAACCAGCGGCAAGCCCAGAAGGAAAATTCGTTGCTTCACTAACATCCACACTAGCGCAGCACAAGTACCACGACGAAAGCGCCCCAAGCGAAGCAGTACCAGCAAGTAGCACGGGCCTCCCCGCCCGTGGACGAAAGCGCACCAGCGCCGAGCAGAAGCGCTACGAGCCAGTAGCACGGGCCTCCCGGCCCGTGCACGCCAGCGCGCCAAGCAAAGCAGAAGCGACACAAGCACGAGTAAGCACGGGCCTCCCCGCCCGTGGACGAAAACGCACCACCGCCCCGCGCAATCAACAAATATTCCGTATGATAAAGTCTCCTAAATCCGAACCACCAATGGAAGACGCCAAACTCTTAACCGAGCACTACCAGAAAACCTACGAACTCACCTACGAAGTCTGGAAAGGACGCAATAACACATTCCTACTCCTGCTCGCCGCCATCGGCATCGCGTCCCTCATAGTGTTCCCGTCACTCGGAACCCGCTCACTATTCGTCCTCTACATCGAACATGTGGTCGGCGTCACCGACGCCCAGTTCCAAGGCGTCCAATCGGGCTTCCCCTTTGGCATCCTCCAGGCGTTAGCGCTCTTCGTCATCTTCTACCTAATGGTCAACCTCTACCATCGAGCCCTCTATGTTCTGAAGGGTTACTCTTATCTCGGTCTACTCGAAACCGAGATCCGCGAAGTGATGGGACTTACGGACGATAAGATCTCATTTACCCGCGAAAGCCGCTTCTATTGGGATAACCGCGACCCATTACTAGGAACAGTCAAATGGGTCTACATCACGCTGCTCTCCGCCGTACTCATCACCTTCGAGTTCGGCATCGCGATTCAGGATTCATCCACCCGCGACTGGTGGCACCTGGCAATCGACGCCCTCTTCGGCGCACCCACGCTTTTCTACCTGATCGCCTACGCCAAGGCCTCCATAAAGCTCGATCGAAAGGAAATCCCCCTCCCTCCCATCCGCGGCTGACAACCGGATCCCGCGCGCCAATTCCAAACAACAACCCCGCCAGCAGTAAAATTCTACTAGCCACTAACCAGCAATGCGATTCCTCCTCTGCCTGACACTCCCTCTCCTCGCTATGTCCCAAACTCCGCGTCCCCGCGCCCGTGAGGCCGGCGTCATCACCGGCACCCTGCCCACTGGCAAACTGAACGCCATCACCGACGTCCCCGGCGTTAAGGTCGGACACACCACCCTCATCAAAGGCGACAATGTCCGCACCGGCGTCACCGCCATCCTTCCCCACTCCGGCAACCTCTTCCGCGAAAAAGTGCCCGGCGCCGTCTTCACCGGCAACGGCTTCGGCAAACTCGCCGGCTCCACCCAAGTCAATGAACTCGGAGAAATCGAAACTCCCATCCTCCTCACCTCGACGCTCAACGTCCCCCGCGTCGCCGACGCCCTGCTCGACTACATGCTCGCCCTCCCCGGCAACGAGAATGTAAAGTCGATCAACCCGCTCGTCGCTGAAACCAACGACGGCACCCTCAACGATATTCGTGGACGCCACGTCGGCCGCGACGAGGTCTTTGCCGCCCTCCGCACCGCCCACGACGGTCCTGTCGAAGAAGGTGCGGTCGGCGCCGGCACCGGGACCATCGCCTTCGGCTGGAAAGGCGGCATCGGGACCGCCTCTCGCGTCGCCGCCGGCTACACCATCGGCGTGCTCGTCCAGTCCAACTTCGGCGGCCAACTCCGCCTCGGACCCAAGCCTCCAGCGCCGCCCTCACCTGCCGACGGCAGCATCATCATGGTGGTCGCCACCGACGCTCCAGTCGACCATCGCAACCTGCAACGCATGGCCGCCCGCACCATCTGGGGTCTCGCCCGCACCGGCTCCACCGGCAGCAACGGCAGCGGCGACTACGCCATCGCCTTCTCCACCAACCGGGCCTCGTCCAAGCTGCTCACCAACGACGAGATCTCTCCGCTGTTTCAAGCCGTAATCGAAGCCACCGAGGAAGCCATCTACAACAGCCTCTTCAAAGCCACAACCACTACCGGCAACGGCCACACCATCCAGGCGCTCCCCATCCCCCGTCAGTAGTCGTCTCTGTTAAACAATTACGGATCCAGCAAGTCCAACGCATCCGCGTGCAGCGAGTCGATTGAAGGAATAAATTCCAAATCGAATGGCGAGACTCGAGCCCCCATCCGCACCGGCACGTAGCCGAAGTCGCGCACGCAGCGTTCAGCGAACGCGGGGGCTTCGATCGTTGCGCTGTGCAACTGATCCGTCAGAATCAGGCCCTTGCGATCAAACGGCACACCGTAGCGATACATGAGCCGCACCGCATTGCGAAGGTTCGTGGTGGTTCGACGCGCCTGCGGATCCACGAGGATCGCGCTCTCTGGGATTCCGAACTGCGTGATCAACGCCTTCTTCATCTCCAGCGCTTCGCTGTATGGAGTGAGATTGGGGTGAACGTTCCCGCCCGACACGAGGAGAAATGGCGCTCTCTTCTCGTGGAATTCCCGGACCGCGAGAATCAGCCGCAAGCGTCCCACCGCCGAGAGCGCAACGCCGTCGCGATCAGGTCCGCTTCCCAGAACGACAATCATCGTGTACGGAAACTGCCCCCAAGCGGTAGCTCGCATACGCGCCACCACCGCCCGATTCTCCCCTGCTTCGAGCGGTTCATGCCGGCCGGCGTCATCCCTGCCGTGGAGCCGTAGCAGCTCGACGGCAAAGTGGAGCGACGACTGGAAAAATAGTTCGAACGATCTCGGATCACTCCCCACCACCGCCACCATGATCTGCATCATCCGCGCGAACGCCGGCGATTTCACATCGTAAACGGCCAGGTCCGTTCCTGCGGGACGCGACGCTTGTCCCATCGCGAAAATGTCAATTGCGCGATTCATCTTGCGCGCAGCATCTTCCCAGGCCTTCTGCACCAGGACGGAATTCGCGTCCGCGCTATACCGCTGAAACATACCGGACTGCCTCAAAACAGAATCCACAAAGCGATTCATCGCCGCGTTACCGGCCAGAGTTCCCAGCGCAGCACGCGCTTGCGCAATCTCGTTATCAGTCCAGCGCATGGCTCTCGCATAGCAGGGAACGTCCGCCGCACAAACTCGCAGCGACTCCGATAAGGCGGTGCGCTTCGCCGCTCCGATCCCGGCCAGCGTCGGGTCCACCTGGATCAGCGCCCTCGCCGCCGGAGTCCGTTCAATCGCCGAAAGCAAATAGAAATTCTTGTCCTGAAGCGGATTGCGAAGCTCAAGAGGCGCATGCGCCGGCGCCCCTACCGCCAAGCAGCAGCACCAGAAGAACAGGAGCACCCGCCCCACCCGGCCAGTTCGTGTAGTGTCCATCGCGATTCCCAGATCCGGATACTATCATCCCGGCCCCTCTCAAGAAATCCCGGCAGATCCACGCGCTACGTCGTCGTTTCCGTCCGTAACTATCGCGCGTCTACGGGGCCGTATAGACCCTGGCGCCGAGACTCACTGGCAAGTCTCGCCGTAGTCCGCCGGTCTGGTGTCGGCGGAGTGCGCATGCTCGATGATGCCAGCAATACTGTGTCCCTCGCCGAGCCGCCACAACGACAGGGTCAGCTTAAGTTAGAACTGAGTCGACTAACGTCGGTCGATGTGCCAAATCGAACGAAGTGCAAAATAATCGACCGCAGCGACGTCCGGTGCGCCGGCCCCCTTTTCACGTCCGTCTTCGTGCGTGTGAGTATCTCTTCCGGCGCGCGTCGCGGGACACGCGGAATATTCTGTGAGGCCGACCTCGTCAGAACCGTTGCGTTTCCCTGAAGGCAAGCGCTAATTCGCAAGACCTTCGTCAATGTGATTCGATCGAAAATCGCCTCGCCCCCTAACCCGCACGCAGCGCAATCACCGGATCCACTCGCATCGCCTTCCTTCCAGGCAGATAGCACGCAAGCAAAGCAGCAAACAGAAGCACCACCGCAACCACGGCGTAAGTGGGACCGTCGAAGGGCTGCACACCAAACAGCAGCACAGTGAATGACTCCCCTAACCACCATGCCGCAACGGCCCCAGCCGCGAGCCCAAGAATGACAGGACGCATTCCCTGGGTGAGCGTCATGCGCAGAATGCTCGATCCGCTCGCTCCTAGCGCGACTCTCAGGCCGATCTCCGAAGCGCGCCGGCTCATCGAATAAGAGAGAACACCGTAGATACCGGTCACGGCAAGCAGCAGCGCAATTGAGGCGAATACTCCAAGTCCCACGGTACTGAAACGATTCTCGGCAACCGAGCGGTTGATCACTTCCTCAAATGTGCGCACGTCCGATAGAGGCAGATTCGAATCCATCTCAGCAAGCGCCGCACGGATCGAGGGCACCAACGAAATAGGACTCGCCTTCGTGTGAACAACGAATTCCGTCGGTACCGCTTGGAGGCCAGTCGGCAGATACACCGTCATCGCCATATTCGCCGATAAACCCCGCTCCCGCATATCACTCACCACACCAACCACGTCGGCATCTCCGCTGCTCTGGCCTTTCCACAACTCGACGTGTTGTCCGATTGCATCGGTATCGCGAAACAGCGTCTTGGCCAAACGCTCACTGAGAATCACGCGACGGACGGGACTCGGCTGCCCGGGCTTTCCCCACATCCATTCATCATGCCCATCGAAAAGCCGCCCCTTCTGCAGTCTCAGCCCCACTGCAGAGAAATATCCGGGCGTGACAATGCGCCACCCAGCCCATGGAATATCGCGGTCCGCGATCTTTGGACCGCTGGCAGCGCCAATACTCATTCCCGGATTTCCGCCCTCGATAGGACGATTGCTGACAGCACCCACAGACTCAACGCCCGGCATCGAGCGGAGCCGCTCTACAAAACGGTCCACGAAGTGTTTGCCTTGCCCGTTTTCCCAATAGGAACCCGGCAGGTTGACACTGAACAGCAGGCGGTTCTCCGCCCGGAAGCCGGTCTCAACGCTCATCAAACGGTCGAGGCTCCGAATAAGTAGGCCAGCCCCAACCAGCAGAAGAAAGGAGAGCGCGACTTCGCCGCCAACCAGGATGCCGCGTAGTCGGCCCTGCCCGCGACCGCCTGTCTGGCGATCGCCTTCACGCAGTGCGAGCGCCGCACTGACGGGCGCCTGTAGCGCGGGCGCGAGTCCCGAAAGCAGTCCCGTGAGAATCACAATGGCGCCCGAAAACGCCAGCACCCATGGATTCAGGTTCGCGTCAGAAAGCCTCGAGAGACCCCGGATCTCAAGGGTACGGATGACAGGCAGCGCAGCGTAAGCGAATGCCAGTCCGGCAGCACCTCCCACCACGCTCAGCACCACCGACTCCATCATGACGAAGCGAATCAGGCGTGCCCGTCCCGCACCCAGCGCCGTGCGGACGGCGACTTCGCGACGCCGGCTGAGTCCGCGGCTCAGCAGTAGATTGGCGATGTTGAGACAGGCGATGAGCAGCAGAATGCCCACCGCGCCCAGCAGAATCCAGAGCGCGCGGCGAGTCCCTGCCGAGGCCACCCAACTGGAGGAAGATAGAGTGCCGAAACCGATGCCTCGATCCTCCTTCGGATAACCGGCGGCCAGGATGGGGGCGATCCGCTCGAGATCGGCGCGGGCGGCATCGGCGCTTACGCCGGGCTTCAAACGGCCCACCACGTTGAACTCCCAACTGCTCCTGTCGGCGTTCGCACGTTGAGCGAAAGGTATGTAGGCTTGATCGTCGATCCAGGGGCGGCCGGGCGGCAAAACCCCAACCACCGTGTAAACTTTGTCGTTCAACCGTAGCGTGCGGCCCAGCATGGCCGGATCGCTGCTGAAACGGTTCCTCCAGAACTTGTTGCCGAGAATCAGCACCGCCGCTCCACCTTCGCGCCCTTCGTCATACTCGAAGTCGCGCCCAATTAGCGGAGCGATGCCGAGCGTGCGGAAGAAACCGGGAGTCACCCTGGATGCGGTTATCTTTTCGGCCGCGCCGGCGCCGGTCAGATTGGCTTCGCCGTCGTGATAGGCGGCCATCTCCTCAAAGCTGTGGTTCAGTGACCGTAGATCCCAAAAATTCGCCTCACTAAACGAGGCTTGGTCGATCCCCCGGTTAAGCCTTGTTTCGTGCAGTTCCACAAGTCGCGCCGGATCGCGGAAAGGCAGCGGACGGATCAGAGCAGCGTGAAAAATACTGAACACCACGGTACTCGCGCCCATCCCTACCGCCAGCATCAGCGTCCCCGTGATAGCGAGGCCGGGATTTCGTCCCAAAGACCGGAACGACTGTCGAACCTCGGCGGCAATATTTCCCAATGTCACCCCGAGACGAATGTCGCGCACCTGCTCCTGAAGCAAACTGGCAGAACCAACCTCGAGTTTGGCCTCGCGGCGTGCCTGATCAACAGACAGTCCAGCTTGCTTCTTCTCATCCTCAAGCAACTCCTGATAGCTGCGCAGTTCGTCGTCCAGATCTCCATCCGCTTTTTGAGGATGGCTCAGGTTGCGCCACGTGGTCTTCAAACGTCGCCACAGTGTCATAAACGTTCTCCCTCAACCTCAGATGCTTTCAAGGGCGCTCGTCATTGCGGCCGAGATACGCGCCCACTCGCCCGCTTCTTGCCTTAACTGTTTCTTACCGCTCTGGGTAAGGCTGTAAAACTTGGCTTTCCGGCCGTTCTCACTCTGTCCCCAGGCGGCAGCGAGCCAACCGGCCTCCTCCATCCTGTGGAGAGCCGGGAACAAAGAGCCAGGCTTGACGTCGAACGTCCCACCCGTAACTTGCGCAATACGCCGCGAGATACCGAGGCCGTGAAGCGGCTCCAGCTTGAGGACCTTGAGGATAAGCAGGTCGAGCGTTCCCTGGAGTAGATTCGTTGAAGGCATAGGCGGCTCCTATAGAGAGTCTATATGAATACGTATAGACTGTCTATAGCGGAAACGCAGCCGGGGAATTTCGCGAGCTCTCCACCCGCGGCACCACTACGAGCAAGCTGCGGAAACTACATCTGTGACAATCGAGAAATGGCAGCAACTCACGTTGGCGTATTATTGACCGGCTTATCTCTGGCCTCTACGATTGCCCTGAGCCAGGTAATCGCAATATCCGCTGGGGTTGTGATTCACCCGGAAAGTGGGTTGCAGGAACGTAATCAGATAATCCTGGTCGAGGCCGGCAAAATCAAGGCGATCGGCTCCGCCATTCAAGTGCCCGCCGGCGCCCTCCGGGTCGACTTGTCCAAGGAGGTCGTCCTACCAGGATTGATCGATGCCCATACCCATCTGCTCGCCAATGTCGACGCTAAATGGGACCTCGGAGACTTTTGGATCATGGCACTTCAGCGCCGGGCCGGGTACCGCGCCATCCAGGGAGTCAGGCATGCCAGGGAGATGCTCGATAGCGGATTTACGACCGTCCGCGATTTGGGAAATTCAGGCGACTACCTCGATGCCGACCTCGAGAAAGCCATTCGCTTAGGTGTCGTTCCCGGGCCGGCTATGATCTATTCCGGCCGAATCATCACGCCCTTTGGCGGACAGTTCTGGGATACCCCAGCCGATCGCCGGCTTCTGGAGAATGCGGAGTATCGCTTCGCCGATTCGCATGACGAGATGCGGAAAGCGCTGCGGGAAAATATCTATTGGGGCGCTAAAGTCATAAAAATTGTCGTCGACGGACAAAGCTATGGGTATTCAGCCGACGATATCCGTTTTATCGTCGACGAGGCCCGCCGCGCAGGCGTGCAGGTCGCTGCCCACGTGCAGACCGAACTCGGCGCGCGCGCCGCTATCGAGGCCGGCGTCGCCTCAATCGAACACGGCTGGGTGCTGAGCGATGAGGATCTGGCCCTCGCAAAGAAGAATCACGTCGCGTTGGTGAGTACTGATTTCACGGTGGCCGAATTGCTTGCCAACGGAATGGATGACGTCACCGCGAGAAAGACCCACGACAGGTATGTCGCCCGCCTAAAACGCGCCTGGACTGCAGGAGTTGACGTTGTCTTTGGAACCGATATCATGTCCGACGTGAAAGCCCGAACCCGCGGCCAGCTGGCAATCGACTACATCGACAGCTTTAGGGAAGCGGGCATCGATCCAACCGGTGTACTGCGCTCAATGACTACGCGCGCCGCTGCCTTGCTCGGAGTGGCGGCTGACCGGGGCGCGATCAAACCCGGAATGAGCGCCGACCTCGTCGCCACTCCGCTCAATCCCCTTCAAGATATCGATGGGTTAAAGCGAATCGACTTTGTAATGAAGAACGGCGAAATCTACCGGAAACCCTAACTTCTCCCCGTTTTATTCAAAAAGACGGCCCCCGCGATACCGCCAGTTTAAGCCCCTTTTTCTTAATTCCTCATCAACTTACAGCCAAAACACTTGACACCGTCTGTTCCAATGTAATCAGGAGGGCGCCCCTCGCCCCCGAAGGAACCCCAATGGCTACCCCGCTGCAATTCGACGCGAACCGCTCCAACGCTTGCCATAGCACTGGACCACGCACTGCCTCCGGTCTCGAGGCCTCCCGCTACAACGCCACCAAACACGGCCTCTCCGGTAAACAAATCGTCACCAAAGGCGAGGACCCCGCCGCCTACGACCAACTCCGCCTCCAACTCATCGCTGACCACGCCCCCGCTACCGAACAGGAAGCCATGCTCGTCGAGGAAATCGCCCAGAATTGGTGGCGTCTCCAGCGCGCCCGCCGCGTTGAAGCCTCGGTAATCCAGAAATTCGGCGAACTCGAGTGCATCGTCGAACCCGATGCCCGCAAAGCGTTCCTCACCATCACCCGCTACTTGAATACCATCCAGCGCACCTGGAACCGCGCCTGCAAAGATCTCGCCGCCCTCCAGAATCTGCGCCGCGAGAACGAGCAGGAGCAGGCGCAAGCCGCCGCCATCCGCTCCTTCGCTGCCTCAAAGGCCTGCAAACAGAGCGCCATATCCGCAATTGGCTTCGATTCGTCAGAAGCGCTCAGTTCCGATCACAACCCGGCTGCTGCCGCGTGAGGCGCTCAGAACTTCACGAACCAGCGCTTCCGGTACATGCCCCAAGCCACCGCGTAGAGCACCAGCACGAACGCAATCGCGTAGTACAGGCTCGAATTGTAGGGATTCGAACTGAGAGGTACGAACACCGTCTCGTAAATCGGCTTCTGCACCTTGAACACTCCCAGGAGGCGCCCGATCACTCCGGCCAGGACGAACATCGCTAGCGCATTCATGCCGTAAATCGCCAGTGGGCGCGTCACGCGCGTCCAGCCGAGAACATCCACCAGCCAGTACCAGATGGCGAACACCACCATCGCCAGGCCCGCCATCAACACTGAGTAACTCGCTGTCCAGAGATTCTTGTTGATCGGCATCCAGACGCTCCAGATCAGCCCTGCGGCAATCAGCGTGTTACCGCCTAGAAACAGCCATGTGATCCGCTCCGCGGTCGGCTTCTGCAGTCTCAACAGGTGTCCGGCAAGAATGCCGAACAGCGCCGTCGCAATCGCCGGGAGTGTGCTCAGAATTCCCTCGGGATCCCAGACCTTGGTCCGGCTCCACATGTGTCCGGCCAGGAACCGGCTGTCCACCACGCGCGCAAAATTGGTCTGTGGGTCGAAGTCGCCCTTCATCAACACGGTGTACAGCGTCAACAGCACCATCACTGCCACCATCTGCCCGCGAACCCGTGTGAACAGGAAAATCGTGCCTGCAATCAGGTAGCAGACGGCAATGCGCTGAAGTACGCCCGGAATGCGAATGCGGTCGAAATGATAATAGGGGAAGCCGCCCAGCAGAAAGCCGGTCAGGAAAATGATCGCCGACCGCAGCAGCAGGTGCCGGAATAGCTTTCCACGATCCTCGCCCTGCTCCAACCGCCGCGCAGTTGAAAGCGTCAGCGCCACACCGGCAATCCACAGGAAGAAAGGAAACACCGTGTCGGTGAACGTCCAACCGTGCCACGCCGCATGGTCAAGTGGAGCATACACATGCTCGCCGTCGCCCGGATTGTTCACCAGGTTCATCGACGCGATCGTCGCGCCGCGGAAGACATCGAGCGAGGCCAGCCGCTGCCTGACCGGTGCCGGCTCACTCATTTCCTGGCCGCGACCTCCAACACCGCGTTCAGTTGAAACTCCACCAGCTTATACAGCGATTCCTCCGCTAGGCGCTCATCGTCGGTGTGCGCCGCGCCCACATCCTTCGTCTTCTCGTCAATGATCGGACCGATTCCGTACGATTGCGTGCCCTTCTGACGCAACTGCGCCATGTCCGTCGCCGCCGTCAGCATCGACGGCAACGTGACGGCGCCAGGAAACATGCGCCGCGTCACCGCTTCGAGCGCCTTGAACATTTCCGTGTCGAGCCGTGAGGGCGGACTCGCCGGGCGCATCCCCCCGGTCGGAGCAATCACCTCAATCGCCGGGTCGTTGATCACCCGCCGCAGTTGTTCGTAAAACTTCGGCATGTCCTCGTCCGGCAGGGCGCGTATATCGAGTGTCGCTTCGCCCTCTGACGGAATCACGTTCTGCCGGAATCCGATCCGGACCACCGTCGGCACTACCGACGTCCGTAAAACCGAGTAGTGACCTACCTCGTGCTCGGCGAAGTATCGCTGAATCCCAGCGGAACGCTTCGGATCGGCGACGTGATTGTAACGGGCGGCCTCCTCGGGAGTGCTGATCGTCGCCAGCCGCTCGAAGTACGCGCGTGTGGTGTCGTTGAGCCGCATCGGCGGCTCCCAGGTCCCCACCTTCGCCACCGCCTCGGAAAGGTGAATCACCGCGTTATCGGCGCGCGGACGCGAGCCGTGCCCCGCCGTCCCGTGTGCGACTAACCGCGTTGTTCGCGGTACTTTTTCGGTGGTCGTGATCTCCACCAGCCGGACCTTTCCGTTGCGCGCCGAAGCGTATCCACCCTCGGCCAGCGCGTACTCGGCCTCGATTGCGTTCCAATGCTGATCGACCAGGTACTCAATCCCAACCCGGCTGTTCCCTTCCTCGCCCGCCTCGGCGATAAAGATCACATCGCGATCCAGCGGCACCTTCAGCCGCTTCAGCAGGATCAACGTCATCAGGCTCGCGGTGAGATTGTCCTTATCGTCGTTGGCTCCGCGGCCATAAATGAAGCCGTCTTTGCGAATCGCCGAGAAAGGATCCACCGTCCATTTATCACGCTGGACGCCCACCACATCGGTGTGGCCCATCACGATGATGGGCTTCTTGGTTCCGTTGCCTTTCAGCCGCGCCACCAGATTTGCCCGGTTCGGCTCAAGCGCGAATACTTCATACGCAATGCCCTCGTGATCGAGCACCTTCTTCAGGTACTCCACCGCCGCCGTCTCATTTCCCGGAGGACTGCTGGTATCGATCCTAATCAGGCTTGTATAGTGCGCCAGCGTCTCCGGGTTAACCTTCGCCCAGTCAACATCCACACCCCCGGCGCCCAGACTCAGTCCGGCCAGAGCGAAAACCACAGGCAGCCGCATCCCCAACAGCATATCGAACCCGCCCTTTAATCGGTGTCAGAGACCGATTCTTTTTAATCGGTGTCAGAGACCGATTTCGCGCTGTCCGACTGTCGTCCGACGATCGCCAGTGTACTAAGCTGTTAGCGACCATGAGTGGCTGGGACCTCAACGCCAATGAGCGCGCAACCTACCGCCGTCTGCGCACGCCCGAAAAGATTCAACGCTTCCTCGACGAGGACGTCGCGTACAACAAGGAGCCCGACGGCGCGACTTCCAAAGGACCCCGCCCCGTCATCCGCGACCGCGTCGCTCACTGCATGGAAGGCGCGCTGCTCGGCGCCGCAGCCCTACGCATGCTGGGACACGAGCCTCTCCTGCTCGACCTTGAAGCCGTCCGCGACGACGATCACGTCCTCGCCGTGTTCCGCTCCCACAACTGCTGGGGCGCCATCGCCAAGTCCAACTACTCCGGACTCCGCTATCGCGAGCCCGTCTACCGCTCGCCCCGCGAGTTGGTGATGTCCTACTTTCCCCACTACTTCAATTTGCGCGGAGAGCGCACCCTGCGCGCGTTTTCCACCCGCCCCGTAAACCTGCGGCGATTCGACCGCATCGGATGGATGACCGCCGACCAGGATCTGTGGACGATCCCCGAATATCTATGCACGATCGCGCATACAAAGCTGCTCAGCCCCGAGGCTGAACGCTCGCTGACACGCATGGATCGCCGGCTGTTTGATGCCGGCTTCGTCGGTACAGTGAAATAGCCAGCCGCGGTCCACAGGCGAGCGCCGACCCGATCAACAACATCGTCCAGGTCGCTGGCTCAGGCACTGCACTTACCCCCACCGGCGGTGCGAGAGTCCCCAGCAGGGACACCTGCGGCGTCAGCAGTAACGCATGCTCGACGCCGTTGAACAGTCCGCTCCCGGCAATCTGTCCAGCGTCGTTGATGTCGTACGCCGACCTCAGCGTCCAGCCTGAAACGCCAGCCAGCGCGTTGAGGTCGTACAAGATTCCGTCTTTGTAGAAACGCATGATTGGCGCCGTCGCCAACACTCGAATAGCCCACCACGGCACCCGCCGCATTGATGCCGTACCCGTAGCTCGACGCTCCTCCGAGCGTGCCGAGATCGAGCAGTCCGGCTGTCGTCGTCACGAAAGCATGCAAGTATCCAGACGCCACCTGCGCGCTGCCAGCTACCGTCCCCGCGGCGTTGATCCCAAAGGCATAGCTGTTGGCGCCGCCCAAAGTCCCAAACTGCTGCACCCCTTGGCCACCCGTCCAAACGAAAGCCCTGAACGCTCCCGACGCCGTATCGCCGTACCCCGCCACCTGTCCCGAACTGTTAATCGCGTAACCCGATGACCAACCACCGCCCGTCAGCGTTCCCAGGTCCGTCATATTGCCGCCAGTGGTCACAAATGCGTGACCCGCGCCCGTCATCCCGGTCACCTGACCGGCATCGTTCAAAGACATTCCATAAGAACCCGCCGTCAAATACGACGCTGTTGCGTTTGTCCACAACGTGGCGTAAGGCGTTCCGTTCAAGTAGGTGGTGCCGGTCACCTGACCGAACACATTGATGTCTTGCGCCATCGCGTCCGAGGCGCCGGTGGGGGTGATGTTCGTGGTGCCGGCGTACGCGCGCTCATATCCGTATACCGTCGAGAGCGTTACCGCCGTCTGACCCGATGCGTTTACTGCGTTGGCTGAGGAATTATTTCCTAAAGTGCCCAGATCGGTGAGGGTGTAGGTGATGGGACTTGCTTGAACGCTCACCGCAAAAGCGGCGGCTAATAGCCACGGAAAGCCTGAATTCATCGGTGACACGAGTATAGAGGCGACGGAACCAACCGCCAATCCCTATATCGTTCTACCGCAAAAACAGTACGACCTACTCTAGGATTATTCCGAGGAAAAGCAGGCGAAAGCGCCGCCCTGTCTACACCAGCCGGCGATGCTCTTTCAAAATGCAGCGATCTTGAACAACGTAAAGCCCTGCCGACCGAGCCTTCTCGGCCGCTTTATCGTGCTGAACCTCTTCCTGAAGCCATATGCATTTGGCCCGAATTCCGATGGCCGAATCCACGATATCCGGGACGAATTCCGACCGTCGAAAAACATCCACGATATCCACCGGTTCAGGAATATCTTCGAGGCGCGCGTAGCACTTCTCGCCGAGAATCTCGCTGCCAGCCTCGGCCGGATTCACCGGAATGATACGGTAGCCGACCCGCTGCATGTACTCGGAGACGCCGAAACTCGGTCGAATCTTCTTAGGCGACAGTCCCACGACGGCGATAGTCTTGCTCTGCCGTAGGGCCTCAGCAATGCTGTTCATCCTGCATCCTCGAGTTTCAGCAGTTTGCGAAAATGGGCGACTTCAGACGGTGTGAGGTGGCGCATCTGCCCCGGAAGGATGTCGAGTTTGAAGAAGCCAATCTTCACCCGCTTCAGTTTCTCCACCAAAATTCCAAAATGCTTGAACATCAGGCGAATCTGGTTCTGCCGGCCTTCAATCAGCCGGACTTCATACCAGGGATTCTCGCCTTCCTTGACCTTTCGCAAACCGGCCGGCGCGGTCTTGCGGCCGTGCAGCGGCACGCCGTCACGGAACGACTGCTCCTGTGACTCGGTGAGCGACCCGTTCACCTTGGCAATGTAGGTCTTCTCGATGTGATTGCGCGCGGCCGTGATGGCGTTGGCGAAGTCGCCGTCGTTGGTCATCAGCAGCAGGCCTTCACTTTGATAGTCGAGCCGCCCAACCGGATAAACTCTGTCGCGCACGCCCTTGATAAACTGCATCACCGTGTCACGCCCTTCGGGATCCGCCGAGGTGGTCATCACGGCCTTGGGCTTATTCAGAGCGATATAAATCTTGTGCGACGGCGCCTTCAGGCGTTTGCCGTCCACCTTGATGTGGTCGTTGTCGAGGTCGGCTTTTGACCCGAGTTCATCCACCACCTTGCCGTTGACCGTCACCCGTCCTTCAGTGATGATTTCTTCGGCTTTCCTACGGCTGGCAACTCCGGCGCGGGCGAGTATCTTCTGCAGGCGTTCTTCAGGCATCTTCGGGCTTTGGGGTTTCTGCTTCGGTTGCGGGTTCGACTGCGGGTTCGACTGCGGGTTCTTCGGACACGATTTCTTCGGCGGCCAGTTCGGCCTCGACAAGCGCCTCTCCAACCGGCACGGCTCCGATCGTCTCGACGACTGGTGTTTCAGGCTCGCCATCACTCAGCGCCAAGCGGCCAAGTTCTTCGAATTCCTTGAGCGTCGGCAACTCCGCCAGGTCCTTCAATCCGAATTGCACCAGGAAGTCGCGGGTCGTCTTATAGAGGATGGGCTTGCCGACGACGTTCTTGCGGCCGGCAGTTGCGATCAGCTTACGGTCGATGAGCGTCTTCAAAACGCCGAGCCCCTGTACGCCGCGGATCTCCATAATCTCGGGACCGGTGACCGGCTGCTTATAAGCGATCACCGCCAGCGTCTCGAGCGCCGGCAGAGAGAGCTTAAACGGCGGTTTGAGATTCTTGACGAAGGCGCGAACTTCTTCGTGGTGCTCCGGCTTGGTCCCGAGCTTGTACCCGCCAGCCACTTCCCGGATACTCAGTCCGCGATCCGGCTGAGAATATTCCTCAGTAAGCTGGTCCAGCAATTCGCGAATCAATTCGAGCGGAGTATTTAGAGCCGACGCAATCTGCTGCGCGGTCAAGGGCTCGTCGGTAACGTAAATCACCGCCTCGATGACCGCCTTCAGGCGAGTGCGATCCGTCTCGACGGGGGCGGCTTCGCTCACCAGTTCACTGGCATTCACTGACTCTGCGGGTACGCCGTTTTCGCCCGGGACAACCTCCTCGACAGTCACCTCGATGGTTTCTTCTGCCGCCTCTTCGGAGGGTTCCGTTTGCACGCCGGACTCAACAGGCTCCAACGCCTGCTCTGTTCGTTCTTCGCTCACTCGATCGTGGTTCCTTTTCAATTCAGCTGTATTCCTGCTCAATCGCGCTCAAGTCGCCGGCGCTGGTGAGTTCATCCAGCCCCGTACCGCTCTCGAGCCCAATGTCGCCGAACGCCTCGCCTTGAGTCAACAGAACCGCCTGGCGCTTCACCAGTTCGAGGATCGCCAGAAACAGGCAGATCATGGCGCGCCGGCTGCGCTGCCGCTCAAACAGGTTGGTCGCCGAAATCGGTCCTTTGCGTTTTCCTTTGAGCAGGTCTCCGAGATACTGGATCATCTCGGGGACGCTTACCTCTTCCCGATCAATCTCATATACCGGCCGGCTCTTGGTGCGTTCCAGCACGGATTGAAATGTCTTCACCAGGTCGAACAGTGAGACAGCCAGTCCCGGCTGATCGTCCTCGGCGAGAAACTGCTCCACTTGAGGATTTGACCAGACGGCCTCCTCCACCACCCGCTTCTGCTGCAACATCTCGGCCGCCGACTTGAACCGCTGATGCTCAAGCAGCCGGTCCACCAGTTCTTTGCGCGGATCCTCGGACGGATCGATTTTCTCCAGTTCCGGATCCCGGGGAAGCAGCAACTTTGACTTGATCTGGATGAGCGTGGCCGCCATGTAGACGAACTCGCTCGAAAGCTCCATATCCAGTTCCACGGCCTTACCCATGTACTCGAGATACTGCGAGGTGATGGTGGCAATGGGGATGTCATAGATGTCGATCTGCTGCTTGCGGATGAGGTCAAGCAACAGGTCAAGCGGCCCTTCGTACTGTTCCAGGTGGAAGTTGAGCGGCAGTGACGACACTTTCACAAGTTTAGCAGGGGTGAACCACGGGTTCACCAAAAACGGCCAACCGGCTACTGTGGCTACCGCCCAATCCTTTACTTAAGGACTCGGGGAAAGTTGACGGCCTGCAGTTCGGCTTCGGACAGATCGTGGTCGAGGACTCGCTGCCGGCGCAACTCGTCGTGACGCGGGCGCAACTGGTCAGACCACTTTGCCGAAAGCAGCTTCAATTCCGGACCAAAAGCATAATCAGCTCCAAATCCGTTCTCGCCATGAGCCTCGCGGACGCTAACCATGATCCGGTCTTCGAGAGCGCGCACGCCGGCCACCATGTTGTACTCCAGGGTCTGACGGTTTACGCAGGATCGTGGAAGAAGAATCCGGTGCCGCTCGGTGCCTTCGCTCATCCCGAGAAGTTGGAAGTCAGCATTCTCTTCGTGCGAGGCGCCGCCCAAGTTATCCGGATCAAGTTGCACGACAACGGCCTGCTTGTAGCCGTTGGCGATGCCGCCCAGGTAAATCTCAGACTTCCCATCATGGTTGAGGTCGGCGACCGACAGCAGGTTGAGCTGACCGGAGTGCCAGTAGTCGCTTGCCATCTTTCCAGAGGCGGAGAGCAGAGCTACCTGACTGGGGTAATCCAGGAAATGACGGCTGGTGACTACGATACGGCGATCAGCGAGAACACTGAAGCCTTCAACCACATACGAAGCGTTAAACTTCTCGCGACGAGTCTCCATTTTACGCCCGGGAACAAAGCGCCATTTCAATTCGCCGGAGCCCGAAAAGCACAATAATTCCGAATGAATTTGATGATCCGTCGCGAATAACACCTCGCGGCGTCCATCGCCATCGAGATCGCCGATCCACGAGCGGTGCACATTAAGCGGACGATGTTCCATCTCGGGGAAGAGCTTGCGCCAGAGTTCCCGGCCGGTGGCATCGTAGACAACGAAGGCGTCGCCGTCGATCTTGGTGGACACTGGCTGAGGACGATTGAATAGCGAGAGGGAAGCGACCACCGCCAGCAGGAGGGCGCCGCCTGCGATGGCCACCCAATGCCACGGGAGCTTTTTCGGCGCCTCGGAAGCCATGGGACGGGCTTCCTTCCATTTCTCGAGTTCGTCGAGATAGGCGGCTACGCGGCCCCGGCCTCCAGGCAGTCGGCGTATGGGGAGTCCGCGCTCCTTCTCCCACAACTGCGCTGTTCTGAGGGTGACGCCGAGGTAGGCTGCGACCTCCTTCCACGAGGCCAGCTCTTTTCTATCTGTAGTCGGGTTCACTGTGGTAAGAAAACGAGTTTAACACTACACTCGGAATCGGATTTAAGCGCCGAGAAGGTGATGGAGATTTTCGCCGAAAATCAGACGCGCATCGGCTGCGCTGAGCCCTAATTCGTATAAGGACTTCGATTGCGCCTCGAAAATCGCGCCATGCCAGCCGCGCGGGAAGAATGAGGAGTCGGTGCCGAAGATCAACCGGCGGGCTCCGACGACATCCAGTGTGCGGCGAAAGACGGTCCGCAGGTCGAGCCCTTCGTAGTGCATCCAGCGGTTGGAACTCGATGTATCGAAGAATACGTTCGGGCAGAGGTCTGCGAGCATCAGCGCCTCGCGAAAATAACCGGCGCCAAAATGGGGCACCACAAAACGCAATTGAGGATAGCGGTGCGCCACCCCATGTAGATCGATCGGATTGGAGAATCGCATGTCGAACAGCGATCGCAAGCCAAGTTTGTCCCGGACGCCGACGCTCAGCGCTCCGCAATGCACAAAGATAACCGTCGACGGCCGGGTGGCGTGGACGACATCGAGCAGCGCCATGGCTGCGTCGCCAGCGATCGAGTAATGCTGCATCGCGGGGAAGAGGCAGATTCCGCGAAGATGTCCGCGGTCCAACGCGCCTTGCAGACGCGCCACCGCGTCAGGAGCGGTGGGGTTAAACATTGCATAGCCCCAAAAACGGGTGGGACTGACTTCGACGGCCTTCTCAACAGACTCCTCGTCCCCGGGAACGCTCGCGATCAGGGCGGCGCGTTGCACTCCATGCCGGTCGAATTCGGCAGTCCAATGGGCAGCCAGATCTTCGGGGCTTGCGGAGGGCATCACCCATCCGAGAGTTGTGCCAGCGCCTTCCAAGGTGAGACCCTGTTTCTGAGACGCGAGCGTCTCAAAGAACCGGTGCGAAAAGAAATGAACGTGTCCGTCGGAGACCTCAAGAGGTCCCCAAGGGGATTCGATCACACGTCGTCCTTTGACGGGACTTTCACCTTTTCAAAGTGGGTAATTCCCGCAGAAATCGCGATTTTAGTCAACGTCTGAGCATTGCTGACGCCGAGCTTTTTCATCATGGTTTTACGGTAGCTGCGAACCGTCTGCAACCCGAGGTCGAGCATAACGGCAATTTCCTTACTGCTATTGCCTTCTGCCACCAGACGAAGAACCTGCAGCTCGCGCGGTGATAGACCTTCGAGCGCTGCGTCCGGCGCCTTGGCTTCGAGATCGCCTCGTTGTATACGATTCAGCAGACGATCGGAGACCTGCGGGCTGAGGTAGGACCCGCCCTTGGCCACCGTACGCAGAGCATCGAGAAGATCGTTGTCGGAGGCCTTCTTGAGAACGAACGCGCGAGCACCAGCGCGGATGGCGCTGACCACCGAGTGCTCGTCATCATACATCGAGAGAATAATGATGCGAGCATCAGGCTGGTGCCGGAGAATCTCCTGGGTAGTTTCCACCCCGTTGAG
Source organism: Bryobacterales bacterium (assembly GCA_038212445.1). Classification (GTDB taxonomy): domain Bacteria; phylum Acidobacteriota; class Terriglobia; order Bryobacterales; family Bryobacteraceae; genus TMP-7. The sequence goes on along the minus strand of JBBQUM010000001.1, from coordinate 389,746 downwards.
ACCGGGCAATCCAATGTCCATCAAGACGATATCCGGCTTCGAGCGGCGGCAGTATTGAACGGCGTCGGTACCATCTTCAGACTCGCCCACAACACGAAATTCGTCGGAGTGGCGCAGGATGGCTTTGATTCCATCCCGCATGATTTTATGGTCGTCTACAAGGAGTACTTCGAAAGACATTTCGTTCCCCGAGAAACATCCACAGTTATTCCGCTAACTACCAATACTATTAGTACGCACACGATATGTAGTCCTGACAATTGTACCTTTTCCAAGAACGGCATCCAGTACCACTGGAATACCCGCTCTTTGGGTCTGGCGATTCAGCAGCAATGATTCTACTCGTTCCAGAGATTGAGAGTTGTCGTCGATTTCCGCACAGCCGTCAAAGCGCACTTCAAGCGTGGCTTCGGCACGGGCCTCCTTGACCTTCACGTCGATGGAAGTCGACTGGGTTCGGCGTAGCGCGTATTCGATCGCGTACACGGCAACGCGGTAGAACGCGTCCGCGATCTCACGCGGGAGATGAAGCGACGACGGAAATTGAAGACGGACGGTCCCGTCGAAGCGGGTGCCGACTTTGCCAACAAGTTGTTCCAAGGCGAAGCGCAGTCCGGCGCGCTCCACGACGGAAGGGTTGAGCGATGCGCTTAACGCGCGCGCTTCGCTCATAGCCTGTTCGAGATTATTTTGAAGTTCGGTGATGCGTTCGGCTAGTTGCGCATCGTTCTGGTAGTCGAGGCGCAGCGCTTCCAACTGAAGGCCGACCCCGCTGAGGATTTGGCCGAGGCCGTCGTGCAAAGCGCGGCCTACCGTCGATAGTTTTTCCTCGTGCTCACTGATTAGCGCGGCGACGGCGTTCTCAAGAGACTCCGATTGAGGCTCCGCGGGCATCGCCGCGGGCTTCCTTCTAGCGGGCACCAGAGATTATCCTGCTTTCTTACGAGTGATCGCGCGGCGAGCTGCCGCCGCAACATTCTCCGCCACCAAACCGTACTTCTTGAGCAGCGCTTCCGGCGGACCGGACTCGGCGTAGGTGTTTTGAATTCCGATAAATTCCATCACGCAAGGCGTGGATTCCGCAGCGGCCTGGGCCACCCGGACTCCAAGTCCGCTGTCGACCAGATGTTCTTCCGAGACCACGATGGCGCCAGTTTCGCGGGCAGCCTTGGCGATGATGTCGCGGTCGAGCGGCTTGATGGTGTGAATGTCGATGACGCGGGCTGAGATGCCTTCGCTCTCGAGTGTTTCGGCGGCACGGATGGACTCAGCAACGAGCAGTCCAGTGCCGATCAGTGTGACGTCGGAGCCCTTGACCAGTTCGATCCCTTTGCCGATCTCGAATTTCTGATCCGCGGTATAGATGATGGCGGCCTTGGCGCGGCCTGCACGGATGAACACGGGTCCAAACATTGCAGCCGCCGCATGCACGAGCGCTTTCATGGAGAATTCGTCAGCAGGCGATATCACCGTCATGCCGCCGAGCGAGCATGCCAGGCTGATGTCCTCGATGCTCATCTGGGAGGGACCGTCCTCACCAATCGAGATCCCGCTGTGGGTGCCGACGAGCTTCAGATTGGTGTGGGGGAACGCGCTGGTGACTCGAATCTGCTCAAAGCCTTTGTTTAAGAGAAACACGGAAAAGCTTGAAACAAAGGGTATTTTGCCAGACGCAGCGAGCCCGCCGCCGATGGCCACCATGTTGGCTTCAGCGATGCCGCATTCGAAGAAACGGTCGGGAAATTCCTTGCCGAAATAGCTGGTGTAGGTGGACTTGGAAAGATCCGCATCGCAAACCACTACATCCTTATTAGCGTGACCCAGCTCTACCAAGGCCTTGCCAAAGGCTTCACGCGTGGCGGCGCCCGGTTTGAGATCGAATTTCGCGTTGACCGGCATTATGCAAGCTCCTTGAGGGCCTTCTCGAGTTCTTCAGCAGTAGGCGCGACGCCGTGGAATTTCGGGTTGTTCTCCATGAAGGATACACCCTTGCCTTTCACGGTTTGCGCGATGATCACCGTAGGTTTGCCCTTGGTGGCTTCAGCGTCAGCAAACGCCTTCTGAAGAGCGGGGATACTATGGCCGTCAATGTTGAGCACGTTCCAGCCGAACGATTTCCATTTATCAACCACTGGCTCGAGGTCGAGGATATCCTTCACGAAGCCGTCGAGCTGGATTTTGTTGTAGTCGACGATGGCAACGATGTTGTCGAGTTTATGGAACGGCGCGAACATCGCCGATTCCCAGACCTGACCTTCTTGAATTTCGCCGTCACCGAGGACGACGAAGGCGCGCGACGGGCTTTTGTCGAGACGCGCGGCGAGTCCCATTCCGATGATGAGGGAGAGTCCCTGCCCGAGCGATCCAGTGGATGCCTCGAGGGATGGGATATAGCGAACGTCGGGATGTCCCTGGTACATCGAGCCCATTTTGCGGAGGGTGTTCAACTGGTCGATCGGGGTATACCCGCATTCGGCCATCACGGTATAGAGCACAGGGCAGGCATGCCCTTTCGAGAGAACGAAACGATCCCGCTCAGGCCACTTAGGATTGGCGGGGTCGTGGCGCATCACATCGAAGTAGAGCGTGACGAGGATTTCAACCGCCGAAAGTGATCCGCCGGGATGTCCGGATCCCGCGGCGGTGATCATCTGCAGGATTCGGCGGCGGGTCTCCTTTGCAATCTGTTCTAACTTTGCGACATCGGTGGTCTTGGTCATCGGTAATCCGATCTACTAATTTAACACCATGCCGCGGGGAGCAGCGGATTCCGCAATACCCGCGCAATAGGCTACTGAAGTCCCAACAAACGCGATGGATTTTGCTTCATTAATACATCCAACTCCGCATTGGTGAATCCCAGAGCAGACAGTCCCTTCATAAACGCCTCGAGACCCTCCGCATGCAGGGGATTGCCCGCCTGTCCGAGGTCACTCGACAGAAAACAATTCTCGACGCCAACAGTACGAATAGCGGCAGCGTACTCGGGGAGTTCAAACATCTTGTTGGCACCGATGAGGGCATTGTAGACGAACTCAATTTTGCCCCCCATTCGTGCCGCTTCCTTCATCTGCTCGACGTTCATACGCACGGGACGCAGCATGGCATGGGTGACGATGATCTGTTCGACGCCGGCGCGACGGGCTTCACGAATCATCATCAGCACTTCAGCGGGAGTGGAGTGTCCGGTGGCCAAGGTTAGCCGGTTGCGCGCGATGATGCGGATGACTTCGCGGACGGCCGGCAGAAGTTCGCCGTCTTTCGAGACAGAAACGAAGGGGCGATCCTGTTTGGAGTCTCGCACTTCGTTTTCGGCGTCGAAGGTCGGCATCCAAACGACTCGAGCGTACCCGCCACGCACCTTCACGACTTGTTCAACTGCCGCCGGATTGATGCCGCCGACGGAGCGGTTGAGGACGATTCCGCCGAACACCTGGATGCCGGGGACTTCCTTCCGGACCAGATAAGCGATGGACGCGGTGGGCTCGTAATGGTTCTTGAGCACGATGGCGCGCAGTCCGCGGTCGCGCGCGTGGCGGGCGGCGTCGATGGCGTCGATGGAGCGGGGAACACTGTCGGGGTCGGAGTGAACGTGGAGGTCGACAACGCCGGTTAGCGATTGCGCGAGAAGGAGAAGGACGGGCAGCATGTCATCTACTTTATATGCGGCCGGCCGGGCTTGTACGGGCTCACTAAATCGATTAAGCTGCTATATCAAGAGGGCTAGAGATGCTTCCATGTCTGGGGAGGACCGCGTGCGCTATCGTGCTGGCGACAGCCACGTTCGCGGCCAGCAGCGTCGACGCGCCATTTACGGCAGCACAGCGGAAATATTGGGCTTTCCAGCCAGTGGCAAGGCACGATCCTCCGGCGATTCAGCATGCAGAGCAAGCCGCCAATCCTGTGGATGCGTTCATCATCAGCCGGTTGTCCGCGGCAGGACTGGCTCTGTCTCCAGCGGCGACTAAGGCGACGCTGATCCGGCGTGTCAGTTTCGATCTGATTGGGTTGCCCCCGACTCCGGCGGAAGTGGATGCGTTTGTCCGGGACGGCTCGCCCCTAGCCTATGAAAAGTTGATCGACCGCCTGCTGGCTTCGCCGCATTATGGCGAGCGCTGGGCGCGCCACTGGCTAGATCTTGCGCGTTATGCCGAGAGCGAAGGCTTCAAGGCTGACGAGACACGGCCGAACGCCTGGCGTTATCGCGACTACGTGATCCAGTCGTTTAACGACAACAAGCCCTACGACCGGTTTGTGAAGGAACAGATTGCGGGCGATGAACTATGGCCCGACTCGCCGCAGGCGCGGATCGCGACGGGATTCAACCGTCACTATCCGGACGAGAGCAACGCGCGGAACCTGATGCAGCGGCGCCAGGAGATTCTCAACGACATCACGGATACGGTGGGTTCGGCTTTTCTCGGCATGACGTATGGGTGCGCCCGCTGCCACACACACAAGTTTGATCCGATCCTCCATCGCGACTATTACCGCTTGCAGGCGTTCTTTGCGAACACGGCCGCAGACGATCAGATCTCGATGATTTCGGCGGTGGAGTTGCAGAGCTTTCGCGAGCGTAAGGCTGTTTGGGAGGAGAAGACGAAGTCGATCCGCGACCAGATGGCAGCGCTGCTGAAACCAATTAAAGCAAGCATTGTTAAGGAATACGTCGACAAATATCCGCCCGAGATTCAGGCGGTGATTTCCAAGCCCGCTGCCGAGCGCACACCGTACGAGTGGCAGATGTTCTACAAGGCTAAGCCTTACCTGGAAATCGACGATGACACGGCGTCAAAGAGTCTGAAGGGCGAGGCGCGCAAGAAGTACGCGGAGTTGACGATGGCTCTGAAGCCATTTTCAAGTCTTGATCCGGGTGAGGCACCGATTGGCATCGGCATGCACGACGTGAGCAAGCAGGCACCGGAAACGCGCATCCTTTATGGAGGCAACTACGACGCTCCGCAGGAAGTGGTGGAGCCCGGGTTCCTGTCGATCCTCGAGGCTGCGCCTGCGAAGATTGCGCCGCCGAACGGATTGGACACAACCGGACGGCGCACGGCGCTCGCTAACTGGCTGGCCTCAGCCGACAATCCGCTGACTGCGCGGGTGATGGTGAACCGGATCTGGCATTATCACTTTGGCCAGGGACTGGCGCCCGAGCCGAGCGATTTCGGGCTGATGGGCGGCAAGCCGACGCATCCCGAACTGCTCGACTGGCTGACGAGCGAATTCACGCGAACCGGATGGGACGTGAAGCGGATGCACAAGCTCATTCTGATGTCGAACACGTACCAGCAGTCGACGGCGGGCAACGCGGCGGCTGCCAAGGCGGACCCGCGCAACAAACTTTTGTGGCAGTTTCGGCGGGAGCGGCTTGAAGGCGAAGTGATACGCGATGCGGCGCTGGCGGTGGCGGGCTTACTGGATGAGAAGTTGGGCGGGCCGAGCGTGTTCCCTCCCCTGCCTGACGGCGCGGGCAAACCACGCGGCGGGTGGAAGACACCGGCCGATGCGAGCGAGACCAACCGCCGGTCGATTTACATTTTCATTCGCCGGAACGCGCGGTTTCCGATGATGGAGGCGTTTGACATGCCGGACACGCATGAGTCGTGCGGACGGCGCAATCAGACGATCACGGCACCGCAGGCGATGGCTTTGCTCAATGACAAGAACAGCCTGCTGTGGGCGCAAGCTTTCGCGGGCCGTGTAATCGGCCTGGGCGGCGCGGACGAAAAGGCAGACATCGAGGCTGCGTACCGGCTGGCATACGGACGGTCGCCTGACGGTTTTGAGAAAGACACAGTGTCGACGTTTCTCGCGCGTCAAAAGCAGATCACGGCGGAGCGGGCGGCGAGCGGCGAGAAACTCGCGTTACCGGCGTCGTTTCCAGACGCGTTTGATAAGCCGACAGCTGCAGCACTGGTGGATCTGTGCCAGATGCTGCTGAACTCCAACGAATTCGTATACCGGAACTAGCCATGCCGCACAAACGCCTTCCCTACTCCCGCCGCGATTTTCTGGCCAACTCTGGCAGTGGACTGGGCGCGATTGCGCTGGCCGCGATGATGCAGCGGGATGGAGTGGCGGGTACCGCGGTAGATCCGCTGCGGCCCAAGGCTCCTCATTTTCCGGCGACGGCGAAGTCGGTGATCTGGTTATTCATGGAAGGCGGCCCGAGCCACCTCGATCTTTTCGATCCGAAGCCGGCATTGGAGAGGCTCGCGGGACAGCCGATGCCCGAGTCATTCGGCAAGGTGATCACGGCGATGGGCACGGCGTCGAACACGCTGATGCCGTCGAAGCGGCAGTGGAAGCAGCACGGCAAAAGCGGAATCTGGGTGTCGGACTGGTATCCGGAAATCGCTAAGCACGTGGACGAGATGACGGTGTTTCGAGCGTGCTGGGCCGATGGCCTGAATCACGTGGGCTCGGTGTGCCAGATGAATACCGGCTCTATTCTTGCGGGGCGGCCGGCGCTGGGGGCGTGGATCACTTACGGACTGGGTTCAGTGAATCAGAACCTGCCGAGTTTTGTAGTACTCACTGATTCAGGCGAAGTGCTGGGCGGGCCGAAGAATTGGAGCGCGGGCTTTCTTCCGGCGACGTATCAGGGCACGCTGTTTCGCAACCAGGGAGATCCGATTCTGAATCTCGCGCCGCCGCCGGCAGTGGGAGGCAAGCAGCAGCGCAGCCGCCTAGATCTGCTGCGCACGCTGAACGAGCACTACGGTCAGGACAAGGCGGGCGACACCGAACTCGAAGCGCGCATCAATGCGTACGAGCTGGCGTATCGCATGCAGGCGGCGGGTCCAGAGGCGGTGGGCCTGAACACGGAGTCAGAGGCGACCAAGAAGTTGTACGGGATGGACGACGAGCAAACGGCGCGGTTCGGCACTAACTGTCTGCTGGCGCGGCGGCTAGTGGAGCGGGGTGTACGGTTTATCGAGTTGTACTCGGGCAGCGGCAGCGCCTGGGACGCGCACAACGATATCGAAGGCAATCACTCGCGGATGTGCCGCAGTTCGGACAAGCCGATCGCCGGTCTGCTCAGCGATCTCAAAGCGCGCGGACTGCTGGACAGCACGCTGGTGGTGTGGGGCGGCGAGTTTGGTCGCACGCCGTTCAACGAGAAGGGCGACGGTCGGGATCACAATCCGTGGGGCTTCACAATCTGGATGGCGGGTGGCGGCATCAAGGGCGGACAGGTGATCGGCACGACGGATGAGATTGGCCTGCGGGGCATCGACAAGCGGGCGCACGTGCACGACGTCCACGCGACGGTGCTGCATGCGCTGGGGCTGAATCATTTGAACGTCACGTTCCTGCACAACGGGCGTGCTGAGCGGCCCACCATCGTGGCTGGCGAAGTGGTGAAGGAAGCCTTCGCATAATGCTGCGGCGCGAATTCGTCGGCGGTCTGATCGCTGGTGGAATTGGCGCAGCGGCGACATCCAGGGTCACCAATCTCACGGCAGACGGCGCCGTCAACAATCCATACGGCCTGCGGATCGGTCCCGATGGCGCGTTGTATATTTGCGAAATCGGCAATCACCGGGTGAGCCGGCTTGACCTGAAGACGCTGAAGTTGACGGCGGTGGCAGATGGTCAGAAGGAACCCTACGAGTTGCAGTTTGATCCCGACTCCGGGGATCTAATTTTTGTCGATATGCCGGCGCATATCGTCCGGCGATTGAATCGCAGGACAGGTGAACTGACGACGATTGCAGGCACAGGCGTGCCGGGGTTTAGCGGGGATGGCGGACCGGCCGTGGAAGCGCAATTCAAGCAGCCGCACAGTATCGCTTTTCAACCCGACGGCCGGTTGCTGGTCTGCGACATCGGGAATCACCGGATCCGGCGGATCGACCTCAAGAAGGGGACTATCGACACGTTTGCGGGAACGGGCGAGAAGGGCTTCACTGAGGACGGTTCACCGCTTACAGGCACGCCCTTAAACGGGCCCCGGGCGCTCGATTTTGGACGGGACGGCGACCTATACCTGGTGCTGCGCGAAGGGAACGTTGTACTGCGGCTACACCAGGGCCGCTTCCACCGGGTGGCCACATTGAATGGCCCCAAAGGCATTTCGTGCGCGGCTGGCGGAAATGTCTATATCGCCGATACTGAAAGTCATCTCGTCCGTCAAATCGATCAAACCGGAATGCTGAGCACGATTGCAGGCACAGGCACGCGCGGAGGAGAGTTCAGCGGGGACCCGTTAAAATGCGGGCTCGCCCGCCCGCATGGTGTCTTTGCGAGCGAGGGTGCAATTTACATCGGCGATAGCGAGAACCATCGGGTTTTACTGGTGAAAGAATGACCAAGGCTCAATTTACGCTCGTCGCGGCAGCCGCGACGCTGGCCACGCAACTGGCCGCGCAGTCTGTCGATCAACTTGACCTTTACCATGTGAAGGCGGAAGCGGTGGAGTACCGGGGACGGAAGGCGGTGAAGATTACCGACGCCTCGGATGGGGCCAACGTCGAGTCACTGGCGGTGGTGAAGGGAACGTCGATGGAGGATGGAACCATCGAGGTGATGCTGAGCGGTGATACGGCGCCCGGCGCTGCGGCGACCCTCCGCGGGTTTGTCGGAATCGCGTTCCGCATGTCGACGGAGCCGATGCACTTCGAGTGTTTCTACATACGGCCGAAGAACGGACGCTCTGACGATCAACTGCAGCGGAATCACTCCACGCAGTACGTCTCGCTGCCGGGATATTCGTGGCCGAAGCTGCGCGAAGAGACGCCGGGAAAGTACGAGTCGTATGTGGATCTGGTGCCCGGGGAATGGACGAAGCTGAAGATTGTGGTGAGCGGACTCAAGGCGAAGCTCTATGTGGGCAACGCCGCCGAGCCGGTGCTGGTGGTGAACGATATGAAACAGCCGGCGTTGAAGGGCGCGGTGGCGCTGTGGGTGGGACCGGGGACGATCGCTCACTTCGCCGATTTGAAGGTCCGCTAACGGCTCCCCGAGTCGATTAGCGCGCGGCGCAGTTTCGAGTGTTTTTGAAGCAGGTGGAGATGGTGAACCTCTTCAGCAGCCTGTTTGGCCTGACGCACGCGGTTAAAGGCGCGACGCTCGGACGGTGTCCAGCGATTGAAGCCGGGGATGATGGCGGCCAAGGCGTCCCAATCGGGCATGGCGACACCGCGGGTCTTACGGACGGCGGCGAGTCCAATGCGGCGCGTCTCGAAATTATCCCAAGCTCCCATTTCGGCATCGGGGAACTCATAGACCATCGGCGCCACCACCAGCTTGCGCAGGGTTGAGGCGGGACTGCGATAGCCGGGCCGCTTGGAGATGCGCTGTTCCTCACGCGCAGTGAGATCGCGAATTGCGGAACTGGTGGAGCGAAATCCGAGCTTTCGATAGAACCAGAAGGCGCCAGAGTCGATGGCCTCCTGATTCTGGTGGCCAATCTGGTAGGTATCGAGCGAGATGGTGCGAACGCCTAGCCACTGATAGAAGAGTTTCAGAAGACACGAGTAGAGCCAGGCGGTCTCGCCTTCGCGGAAGGTGTAGTAGAGGTTGAAGCCGGCCTCCATACGCTCGGCCAACGTGAGTCCCTCGAAGTAACCGACGGGCACGCCATTCTTCCACATCGTCGCGGCGTGGTAGCTGCGCAGGGGCAAGCGGTGGTCGGGCTTCACGCCCCACACATATAGAAGGACGCCGCGTCCGGCGTCGATCTCGTACACGTAATCCTGGTCGCCGTAGGTGAAGCCGTGCAGTTCGCGATAGCGGACGGCGGAGGTATCGCGGGCGAGGTCGATCATGCGCTGGCCGCCGGCGGGCGACAGGCGACGCATGGCAAACGGCGGTTCGGAGGCGGCGGCAGTGATCGAGATATCGCGGCGCGGGATGAGGGGCTGGGAGTGGATAAATAGCTTGCGCGTCGCGAGGCGCATGAGCGTACGGGTGGAGGGCGCGTCGAATTCGAGCCGGAGCGGGATTTCGAGTTCGTCCCAGCGGTGGGCGTGTTGGGCGAGCCAGGGGAGTCCGCCGGCGGCGTCGAGCCAGTCGCGAAAGGGCACGTGCGCTTCCACCGCAGCGTCGTCATTTATCAGTGGCAGCAGACCGGGCAGGACGAGGCCAAGGCGCTGCGGTGTTTCCCAGGCTTCCCAATGGATTGAAACGCGGCGTGGGTGGGCGGCTACCAGATAACGCGCGACGTCGCGGCTGAACACGGCGGTAATACCGGTACCGACAATGCCGGAGATTTCAGGCTCTTCGAGCGAAAGAGTGTCCGAAAGGCGGAGGACATGTTGGCGAAAATCGCGAAGAATTATCTCGGTCTTTCGGGCAATGGCAGGGCTCGAGGGATAAGCGCGGAGGAAAAGCAGGGTTTCGTGGAGGCGGATAAGAGCGCTGGGATCGTCGATGCGGAGGGCCGGCACCTGGTGGAGAAGGCGGGCGAGGTGAGCGGCGTCGGGGGTGGAGAATGATGTTTTGAAGGCGTCGAGCCGGGACAGCAGGTTGTCTGGGGTCATGCGGCCTCTAAATGATATACCCGAGTAGTACTCCTCCGGTGAACTACCTAGCGTTTGTGCGAGAGACCTAACCGAAACGCTAGGGTTTTTGTCGTACGCCGAGTCGGGCGATTAGACTAAGGAAATAGCAGATAGTGCGTAAGCCTATGGGAGGATTAGCTTAGCCGATCTAGGGCGATCAGCTTAGGCAACAAGTAGGGGTTTGGCCCCAGGGATGCACTTAGAGAAGCGTCCGGAGTGGACAAGCAATCTTAAGAGGGAAGGAGTAACAAATGAAAATCAAGACGAACGTAAAGGCTGGCGGCGCGGTTTGGGGCAGCTAGTTTCTTCACGCAATCTTTTCATAGAGTTCCTACATCGGACTGCCTGATTGAGGTGTTTCCTCTGATCTGGCAGTCCCTTGTGTTGTGTAGGCTGCTTTCGACATCTCCTATTTACCCCAGCGTCCGACCGATCCTCATCCTCCCTTTCGATCCTTAAGCTCTTTCACCTAACTCTATTCGTGGGGCGACCTAACCTAATCGTTTGGTTTCGCCTTATTACCGGCCTAATGCAAACGTGTGCTGATCGCAACGAACTGTAACGGAGTCAATAGTTTACGCTAACTTAGCCGGTGTTCAATATAGGACTATGAGCCTTGGGGATCTAAGTGCATTCACTTAGTTAGTTGCGCACAGAAGTTCAGATTTGAAAAAGGAGACATGACAATGAAGGTTCAATCCAAAGTCCGGGCAGGCGGAGCAGTTTGGGGCAGCTAGTCCTGACGTTTCTGACCTAGTTTTTCCCTCACAACACACGACGGGCTGCTGAGCATGCGCGCTGCATGACGAGGCAGCCCGATCTTTATTTTTGCTGCACTCTCCAAAATTCTCGCCTCACTTTCCAACGTATTAAATATCCCAGTACAGAATCGAATTTAGGACTATAGTCGACTACCCGGCTCATGATAAGATAACCTTCCTAACAGAAAATGGGGATGATCGGCGCCGCTATTCGCCGCTACCACATCGACGCCAAGCTCGGCGCCGGGGGCATGGGGACCGTCTACCGAGCGACGGACACTCATCTCAATCGTTCTGTGGCGCTGAAAATTTTGTCTCCTGGGGCGATCGCCAATCCTGGCCGCCGCCAGCGTTTTCTGCAAGAAGCCCGCGCAGCCTCGCTGCTTAACCATCCAAACATCGTCACCATCTTTGACACGGGCGTAGAGGAAGTTGAGGGTCAGCGTCTCGATTTCATTGCGATGGAGTTGATCTCTGGACGGACAGTGGAGTCTTTGATCTCGGGGTCAGGCTTGGCGCTGCGGGACACGCTGGAATATGCCATTCAGATGGCTGACGCACTATCGGCGGCACACGCGGCTGGGATTGTCCATCGTGATTTGAAGCCTTCGAACGTGATGGTGACCGAGCAGGGGTTGGTGAAGGTACTGGACTTTGGCCTGGCGAAGATGGCGGAGAGCACGCAACCCGACGTTGACGATTTTGGCGCGACGGAGCCGGTGTCGTTTCTAACCGAGGACGGCATCATTCTGGGCACGGTTGCCTACATGTCGCCTGAGCAGGCTGAAGGCAAGAAGTTGGACAGCCGTTCGGATATTTTCTCTTTTGGTTCGGTTTTGTACGAAATGATTACCGGCCGCAAGGCATTTTCAGGTGATTCGAAGGTTTCGATGTTGTCGGCGGTGCTGTGCAAGGAGCCGCCGCCGCTCGATACCAGCCTGACGGAGTTTCCGCGCGACCTGGAGGTGATTCTTCAGCGCTGTTTGCGCAAGGATCCGCGGCGGCGCTGGCAATCGATGGCGGACTTGCGGGTGGCGCTTGAAGATGTTCTGGAGGTGGTGAAGAATCCTCCGGCGGTAGTCGTGACGCCACTGGCACGGGCGGCTGCGTCGTCGCGCAGACGCTGGTTGATGCCGGCGATCGCCGGACTGGTTTTGGGCGCGATACCGGCCGCCTATCTCGGGCATCGTCTGGTGCATCACGATCCTCCTGTGTATCAGAGGCTCACATACCGGAGGGGCGATGTCCTCAGTGCGCGGTTTGCGCCGGGCGGCACGGTCATCTACGGCGCGCAGTGGGATGGCGATCCAGTCTCGTTATTCTCAGTTCAGCCGGGAAGTCGCGAGAGCCGGGCACTGGGACTCTCCAAGTCGATCCTGCTGTCGGTGAACAGCGCCGGGGAGATGGCGATTCTGAAAGGCGTGACGGAGAACGGCGAGCCGGGCACACTGGCGCGAGTTCCCTACTCCGGCGGAACGCCACGCGACATTCTTGAAGGTGTGGTGGCGGCCGATTGGGGACCGGACGGGGAAACCATGGCGGTGGCGCGGATTGTGGACGGGCGGAATCGCATTGAGTATCCGATTGGACGGGTGCTGGTGGAAGACCAATCTCGCCCCTCGCCTTCGATCCGCATTTCACCGCGCGGCGACATGGTGGCGTACTTCGACTATGACTCCGAAGTCGGGGATTATTCGGTGGTGGTGGCGGGATTGTCGCAGCCGCACAAAATTCTCTCGCGCGGGTGGCGAGGGACGAGCGGACTGGCGTGGTCGCCCGACGGGAAGGAGATCTGGTTTGCGGGCGTACACGGAGGGGTAGATCCGGCGCTGAATGCAGTGGACCTTTCAGGCAAGCAACGGGTGCTCGCATACACGGCGGGCTACGCGATGCTCCTCGATGTCGACCGGCAGGGCCACGCGCTGCTCACCAACACCTATTCGAGAATCGGCATTCGATGCGTGACGCCGGGCAGTGCGACGGAGGTTGACCTGGCGTGGCTGGACGCGAGCTGGCTGCATGATTTGTCGAGCGACGCGCGTAGCATCCTTTTCCTCGAGCTGTCGTACGGCGAAGGTCGCAATTCGGCGATTTACCTACGGCGAACGGATGGGTCGCCGGCAGTGAAGCTTGGATTTGGGAACCGTCCGGTATTGTCGCCAGATGGTAAGTCCGTGCTGTGCGTGCGGAGGAATGGCGCGTCGTCGGAACTGGTGATCCTGTCGACGGGCGCGGGAGAGGCGAAGACGCTGCCGGGTCCGGGATTTCATTATGAGAGCAGCAAGTGGACGCCGGACGAGAGCGCCGAGTGGACTCCCGACGGGCGGCGCGTTTTGTTTAGCGCGAGTGAAGGCGGGCACGGCGTGAGGAGTTACACGCAGGATGTGATGGGGGGCAAGCCTGTGGCGATTACAGAGGAGGGCGTTCGCGCGACGCGCATGTCGGCGGACGGGTCAGTGATTCTGATCACGGGCGATAAGCTCTCGATACACTCGACACAGGGCAAGGCGGAGCGGGCGTTGAAGGGGTATCAGAGCGGCGACGTGCTGCTGAGATGGTCGGCGGACGGGCAGTCCATTCTAATCCGGCATGATGACGCTGATACCGGGAACATTGGTCTTTACCGGCTCAATCCGGTGACGGGAGTGAGGACGGAACTGCGCGAGATTAAGCCGCCTGAGCCGGGAGCGCACTTCCTCGGTCACCTGGCAATAGCCGGCGATGGCCGTTATTACGCTACTTCCTATCAGCGCGATATTGGCATACTCTACCAGGTTGCCGGCATCGAATAAACGTCGAAGATGCGTTAAACGCGGACCTTGGAGCGCGCGTCTAACGTGGTAAGCTCGGTGTGCAGAGCGGAGAAATTGGGAGGTTAGTTATGAACCGGTTCCTCTCCAGCGCGATTCAAGCCGGCACGGTGCTGTTGGTAGCGTGCTCGTCCCTATTTGCCCAGCGAGTGGTCAGCAACACTTATGGAAACATGAGTGGGTTTGGGAACGTGCTCTTTCCCGGGACGGGCCACCCACCGGACGTGCGGGTGAACACGAACGTGAACCGGCCGACATTTCCTGGCGGATTTGCTTCACGTGGGCCTGCGCCGGCAGTGCAACATCCATCCCATAGTCATCGCTCGGTAGTCGCTTATCCGGTATTTGTGGGCGGATATTACGGTGGAGGTTACAGCGGCTTTGACACGCCGCCTCCTGCCACCACTTATACGGACCAACCGCAATACAACCAGGAGCAAGCGCCGCCGCCGGTGGTGATCATCAACCAGGCGTACCGTCCGGAGACGGCGAATCCTGTGCTGCGCGACTACAGTGACGTGCAACTTCCGGAGCCTCGCAATTATCCGCCGCCGCCGGATCCTCGGGAGCGGGCAGCTGCGAGGGCCGAGTCTGAGCGTCCCACGATTTTCCTAATTGCGTTTCGCGATCACAATATTTTGCCGGCGCTGGCGTACTGGGTAGAGGGCGACACGTTGAACTATGTGACGAAGGAAGGTCAGCCGAACCGGATTTCGTTGTCGCTAGTGGATCGGGATTTTTCGAGGCAGTTGAATAAAGAGCGGAGTGTGGAGTTCGCGCTGCCTTAGTTTTTGGACGGGGCGGGAGCGCTGCTTTTTCTTTTGCGCTGCGCTCCTCCTTGGTTCGGCTTCTTGCTTCCTGGCGCGTCTGCGTTTAGACAGCAGGAGCCCCGTCTTACTTCCGCTGCCCTGGTTCCTGGTGCGGCTGGCGTTTTTGACAGCGTGAGCCCCGTCCTACTTCTATTGCAGCTCGGCGGTGATGGTGGCGCCGCCCATGTCGGAGGACACGGTGGTGAGCTTCACTGGCTTTCGGGTGTCCTTGGCGATCCAGATCGTCGAACGGTCGTTGCCGCCGTCGGCTGAGTTCGTCTCCACCTTATAGGTGTCGAATGTACCGGCGGGTACCGTCACGCTCTCAGAGCCAGAGACCTTCATGGCGATGAGCTTCGGCTTCATCTTCTGCATGTCGAGATTGCGGAAGGTGGCGGTGTATCCTTCCTTCAACGGCAGGCAGGCGATTACGTTGGCAGCTCCGGCACCCTCGGCGAACAGTGCGCCGCCGGCGTCGATGTCGAGGGGCTTGTCGCTACCTTGCATCTTCATTGTGCCTTGCGCTCTGTTGCCCTTCATCACGATGTCGATGACGACGGGTCCCTGCTTCATGTTGCGCTTGAGGACTGTCATGGCCTGCTTGTCGAGCGTGACTGAGTCCACCGCATCGCCCATCGGCGTGGAGACGGTGTCGGTGATCTGCCAGTTGGCGCCGGCGTCCTTGACCTCGGTTGAGACATTGAGGTTCATGGACTGCGCGCCCATTTGCACCTTGGCCAGATATTTGTAGACGCCCGCGACGAGAGGCGAAGACACCTGCGGGAACGTCACGCTGGACGAATCCACTTTCTTGCCGAGGGTGACGGTGGCGGGGTCGACGGTGATTTCCTTGAGACGAGTGGCGACTTCGGGCGGCATGGAATCTTCGTAGCGTCCGCCGAGATACTTGGAGAGAAATTTCTCAGTGGCGGCGAACATCGCCATGTTGTTAATGGGACGGGCGAAGCCGTGGCCTTCATCGGGAGCGACGAGGTACTCGACGGGGAATTTGCGGTCACGGAGCGCGATGACGATTTGATCGCTTTCGGCTTTGTTGACTCGCGGGTCGTTGGCGCCTTGGACAACCATGAGCGGCGTTTTGATTTTCGAGGCGGAGTTCAGAGGCGACTGTCGCTCCAACTGCTTCTTGCCTTCAGGCGTGTTGGGATCGCCCATGCGCTTGTGGAACACGACGCGTCCGGCTTCCCAGTAGGGAGGGATGGAGTTGAGCAGAGTGATGAGATTCGACGGTCCGACGATGGAGACAGCGGCGGCGTAGACGTCAGGCGTAAACGCGACCCCGGCGAGGGTGGCGTAACCGCCGTAGGATCCGCCCATAATGCCGATTCGCTTGGGGTCGGCGATACCCTTTTGCTCGAGGTATTTTGCGCCCCAGGTAATGTCGTCCTGCATCTTGTCGCCCCACTGCAGATTGCCGGCGTTCAGGAACTGCTTGCCGTAGCCGGTGGAGGAGCGGAAATTCGGCTGAAGCACGGCATAACCGCGGTTCGCCAGAAACTGGGAGAGTCCGCCGTAGCCCCAGCTGTCGCGTCCCCAGGGTCCGCCGTGCGGGAGGATGATAACCGGAAGATTCTTCGCCGCCACGCCTTTGGGCAATGTCAGGTAGCCGGTGATTTCCTTGCCGTCGGAGGATTCGTAGCGGACAGGCTTCATTTCGGCGAGGTACTCACGCTTCAGGTTTTCGCGGATCTTATATTGTTCGGTGAGTTTCTTGGTGGTGCGATCGAACAGGAAGGTCTCACCGGGTTCGGTATCGCTATAGGCGGTGACCAGCATCAGCTTTTCGTCGGCTGTGCTTGACCCCATGCGGACTTCGCGACCGGCCAGTTTGGAGCGAACGAGGTTGTAGTCGGCCTCCCAGGCTTTATTGCGCCAGTAGATCTTGCGCTTGTCGCCCTCGTAGGTGGTGCCGATCAATTCGTCGGTGGCATCGGAGAAGATGGGACCGCCGAAATCAACCTTCTTATCGGGGTCCGATTCGACCTTCGCCGCCTTGCCGGTTTGGGGATCGAGCAATGCCAGTTCGATGAGGTCGCTGGCGCCTTGGTTGGTCTC
This sequence comes from Bryobacterales bacterium, assembly GCA_038212445.1. Lineage (GTDB taxonomy): Bacteria > Acidobacteriota > Terriglobia > Bryobacterales > Bryobacteraceae > TMP-7. The sequence continues at coordinate 372,776 of JBBQUM010000001.1, read as the reverse complement.
GATGTAGATCTGCGAGTTATCTTTGTTGAAGCGCAGCAGACCGCAGCTTTCGAAGACATCGCAAGAGTAGATTTTCTTGAAGCCGCCGGCGTCGACGCGCAGGATTTCAGTGTCGCCGTTGTCGGCCGCCCGCACCGCCATGCGGAGTTGATCCTTGTTGTCGAAAAACCATTCGGTGACGCGATCGGTATTCTTGCGGAGGAGTTTGCGCTGACCGGTGGAGATGGACACCTCGTAGAGATCGTGCCAGGCCTTGTCACGGTCATTCAGCCCTACGAAAATCTTGTCGGGCGCGCTCTTGGGAACGGAGTAAAGGGCGGCGCGGACGCCCTTGGCGTCGGTGATATTGCGGGCCGCTGGAACCTGGGCGCCGGCGGCAGGAGCGTCGCTGGGGTTCACCGCATAGACATTGAAATTCTCGTCACCGGCGGCGTCCTGCACGAACAGGATGTACTTGCCGTCGCGGCTCCAGAAGAAGTTAGGGACGGGACGCTTAGGGTCGGCCGTCACGGGACGCGCGGCGGAGAAGGGTTCGCCGGTTTTCTTCACCCAGATGTTCCGCGTCTTGTTGAGCGGCTTCATGAAGGCGATGTATTTGCCATCCGGCGAAAGTTGCGCACCCGAGATTTCAGGGTCGCCAAAAAACAATTCCCGATCGATGACCGGCGGCTGTTGCGCCAGCATAGGAACGGATAGACACAGGGAGAGAGCGGCAACGGTGAGTGAATGCATAGAAGCTCTTTCTGGGTACGAATGTGGACCCTACAAGGTTCCCTGTCAAGGGACGTAAGTGAGTAGAAACTGTACCGTTCCCTCGGGTTCGATGTCAAAGGGTTTGACGTCAGGCGGGAGATACCAGGCTTCACCGGGTTTGAACAGCTGGCCGGCGAGGCTACCCTGGCCCTGGAGAACGATGAGGACCTGAAAGCGGTGCGGATCGGCTTCGATTGTGGAGGCTACATGGAACTCTAGCCGGCGTGTGGCGAAGTAAGGGCACCAGGCGATGAAGCCGGGAGGTGGGGACTGACGCTCCCATGGGCCGCGGACGCTCACGTCGACGGCGCGGTCGAGATGGAGTTCGCGCGGGCGTCCGTAGTCGTAGAGCCGGTAGGTCACATCTGACTGCTGTTGAATCTCGCACAGCACGACTCCCGCGCCGATGGCGTGGATGGTGCCGGACGGTATGTGGAAAGTATCGCCGGGCGCGACTACGACCCAATTCAGCATCTGTTCAATTTCACCGCTGAGAGATGCCTGGCGGAGGCGCTCGGGTGTAACGGCTTCTTTCAAGCCCATGCCGATGACCGCGCCGGGGTCGGCTCGCAGGACGTGCCACATCTCGGTTTTGCCAGGAGAATTGTCGTGAGCGCGAGCGTAGGCGTCTCCCGGGTGGACCTGTACTGAAAGCGGCTCCTCGGTGAAGATGAACTTCACGAGAAGGGGGAGGGGCGGATCGGCTTCAAACCAGACTTCGCCGATTTTGCGATCGGGAGTGGGATACCAGGGCTCGAGTCTTGTCGAGCCCCAAACCTTCTCCTTGAACTCGCTTTTGAGGCGGTAAGGCGACACCGTCAGCTCCGCGCGACGATGAATTTCTCCAAGCGGTCGAGTCCGCGCTGCAATTCGTGCATGGAGGTGGCGTAGGAGATTCGCACGTGGTCGCGAGTGCCGAACGCCTCGCCGGGGACCACTGCGACAAACTCTTCAGCCAGGAGCTTTTCAGCGAAGGCGAGCGATCCGTCGATGCCGTTTTTGAACGCCACGGACACATTGGGATAGGCGTAGAAGGCGCCCTTGGGCTCGGCCAGGGACACGCCGGGGATCTGCCGGAGACGGTTCACGACGAAATCGCGACGGGTGCGGTACTCGGCGAGCATTTTCTGGACGGAGTCCTGTGGGCCGCTAACGGCTTCAACCGCGGCACGCTGCGCGATGGAAGTAGGATTCGACGTGGAGTGGCTTTGCAATTTGGTCATGGCGCCGGTGACGGCGGTGGGCGCGAGCGTGAAGCCGATGCGCCAGCCGGTCATGGCGTAGGTTTTTGAAAGCGAGCCGGCTACGAGCACGCTGTCCTTGGCGCCGGGCATGGAGGCGATGGAGAACGGCTGGTCAGCGTAGAGGAACTGGCAGTAGCACTCGTCTGTGAGGAGCCAGACGCCGCGAGACGAAGTGAGTTTGAAGATGCGCTCGAACTCTTCGCGAGCCAGCACCGCGCCGCTGGGATTGGACGGCGAGTTGATGAGCACGATCTTGGTTTTCGGCGTCATGGCGCGCTCGATCATGGCGGCGGTCAGCTGAAAGCCACCCTTCTCATCGGTCTCGACGAAGACGCATTTTCCGCCCGCGTAATTGACGACGTCCTTGTAGGTGACCCAATACGGCACGGGGATGATGACTTCATCGCCCGGGTCGACGAGCACCTGCATAAGATTGAAGATGGCGTGTTTGCCGCCGACATTCACGACGCATTCGGCGGGTGAGTATTTGGTGCCGAAGTCAGTGGCATGACGCTCGCAGATCGCGCTTTTCAGCTCGGGAGTTCCGGCGGTATTGGTGTACTTGGTGAAGTTGGCATCGAGCGCGGCGATGGCGGCGTTTTTGATGTTGTCGGGAGTCGGGAAGTCCGGCTCACCGGCGCCAAAATCGACCACGTCGCGACCTTCACGCCGCAGTTTGTCCGCATCCGCCGCCACTTTCATGGTGGACGAGACGCTGATTGTGGATACACGTTCGGCAATACTCAATGTCGACTGCATTCCTTTATTTTTGCTCTCCCGGAAATCGTTTCTTAAGCCGTTCTTCAACCGCCGGCGGCACCAGACCGGAGATATTGCCGCCCAGGCGGATAATCTCCTTCACCAGTCGCGAACTGACAAACGAATATGCCTCACCGGCCATCAAAAAAACAGTCTCCACTTCGGGCCTCAGGCGGCGATTCATCAGCGCCATCTGCAGCTCGTACTCGTAATCTGAGATTGCGCGAATTCCGCGCAAAATCAGGGATGCACCTCGCTGGGAGGCGTAATCAACCAGCAGACCGTTGAAGGACTCCACCTCGACGTTCTCATACTTGCCGAGGACAGCGGTGAGCATTTCCATACGCTCCTCAACGCTGAATAGCGTCTGCTTACTTTCGTTCCGCAGAATCGCCACTATCAGTTTGTCCGCCAGTCGCGCCCCGCGTGCAACTAAATCCAGATGCCCATTGGTAATGGGGTCAAAAGAGCCCGGATAGATTGCGACTACGCTGGTCGGCTTGGGGGGCAACCTTTCGATTTTACCAGACGTCATACCATGGGAACCGATGATGAGAGTCGCGATGCTGATTCTTGCGCTGGCCGCCGCCGCTGGCGCGGGAGAGGGTCCGAGGGCGACGGTGACCGGGCGGTACATTATCAAGCTGAAGCCGAGTGCCGGTGTGGCGGATGTTCAGCAGCGAGTGCAGGGCGAGATTGAGAAGCGCGGGGGCCGCGTGGTGGAGACGCTTTCGGGAGTGATGAAGGCGTTGATTGTCGATTCCGATGAGAAGACGATTGCGCGTATCCGCCGGATGCCGGGCGTGGAAATGGTAAAGGCCGACCGGAAGGTGCCGGTTAAGCCATTGCCGAAGCCAGAGAATCCAAAGTCCTAAAACCAGGCGGCGGCGCCACCGATGATTCCGGCGTCGGCGCCGAGAGCGGCGGGCAGTATGGGCGTTTCAGAAGCGAATTGATTGATGGTGCGACGGGGAGTGCCGGCGCGCAGGCGCTCAAACAGCGGTTCGCCGATTCGAGCGACGCCGCCGCCGATAACGATGACGTCGGGGTCGAGCAGGCTGATGACGCTACCGAGCCAGGCGCACAACTTCTCGGCGAGATCATCCAGATCGTAGCCGCCGTGACGCTCGATGGCGGTACCGGATGCCAGCGCTTCGATACAACCGCGGTTGCCGCAATTGCAGATGGACTCGCTGCGATAGTCGATGGTGACGTGACCGCCCTCGGCGGCGGCGCCGTTCTTGCCGTGGTAGACCTTGCCGTCGAGCACGATGCCGGAGCCGATGCCGGTGGACAGGGTGGCGTAGAAGACGCTGGACGCTCCGCGGGCGGCGCCGAAACGGGCTTCCGCCAGTCCGGCTGCGTTGGCGTCGTTCTCCACGCGGCACTGGATTCCATAACGCTCGGTGACCATGGCAGCGAGCGGCAGGTTGCGCCAGGGGAGATTGGTGGGATTGAGAATCACGCCGGTTTTGGGATTGAGGGGGCCGGGCGCGGCGATGCCAATGGCCTGAACATCGGCAGTGAGTTGATCGTCGATGGCGGCGTAGACCTGGGCAACCGAAGCGTCGACGCCGTCGCGCGCGTGGGTGGGCAGTTCCGCCCGCGACAAGAGCGCGCCGGCGCCGTCGACGCGACCGACAGCGATCTTGGTTCCTCCGATGTCCACACCAAGAACGATGAGCGCGGAGGTTGAGTTGGTATCCTGGGTTCTAGACAAGCCGTATTGTAACGAGCGTCGGACACAACCTCAATGGCCATCGTGACCGTTTCCGGCGAACCAGGATGCCGGACCGAAGAGCTCGCCCGGAACGCAGCACAGCGCCTGCGATTCGAGTTTGTGTCGGAGTCCCGATTCGCCGCACTCATTTCCGAGGAATTTGGGGACACGCCAATCCCTGAGCGGGCGTGGATTCCGGCCGCGACGTCGGTGCTTGCGCGGGCAGCGATGGACCAGAATCTGGTGGTGACGGCGGCCGGTGCGGAAGCGCTCTTTGTGAACGTGCCTGGCACGCTGCGTGTGTTCGCGATGGCGCGGGCCGCCTGGCGCACTGGGACGGTGATGGTAGAGCAGCGACTGGACCGCGCCTCGGCTGCGGTGGCGCTGCGAGGTTTTGACGCTGCGGCGCGTCATCAGCGCAAGGAACGCTGCGGGCGCAGCGGGTCGGCGAGCCATGAATTTCAGCTGGTGATCAACGCCGAGACCTTTGAGCCGGATCAGACTGCGGGGCTGATTGTCGAGGCAGCCAACATGCTGGGAATCACAGGGTATGGTTGCCTGTCCGCTTCAGCCGAGTCGCAGATTCAGTTTCAGGCGCGGCTGCAGTTGGCGCGGCATAACATCGTGCCGGCGGGTAAGGCGACGCTCAAACGCAAGCCGTTTGGACATCCGAGCGAGGAGCTTTTCGCGAATTTGCTCGATTTCTACCGTCTCGCATGGGAGTACGAACCGCGGAGTTTCCCGCTGCAGTGGGATAAGCAGGGGAATGTGATCGAGGCTTTTACGCCGGACTTCTATCTACCGGAGTACGATTTATACGTCGAACTGACCACCATGAAACAGTCGCTTGTGACTCGCAAGAATCGTAAGGTGAAGCTGCTGCGGGCGATTTATCCGCACGTCAACATTCGCGTTTTCTACCAGAAGGATTTTCAGGATCTGGTGTCGAAGCACGACCTTGTCGAACGGATGCCGACGCTATGATGCCGGAGATCGAGAAGGTGCTCTTCACCGAGGAGCAGGTAGCCGCACGCATTAAGGAAGTGGCCGATGAGATCTCGCAACGCTATGCGGGCGGGACGATCAAGCTGATCGGTGTGCTGAAAGGCTCGGTCTTTTTTCTCACCGCGCTGGCACGGGAAATCACAATTCCGGTGAAGATCGATTTTTTGGCGATTTCAAGCTTCACGGGGTCGAATCAATCACCGGGCATGGTGCGCATTGAAAAGGATCTCGACGAGACCATTGACGGCGAGGACGTTTTGCTGGTGGAGGACATCGTCGACACCGGCTTTACGGCGCGCTTCCTGATTCAAACGCTGGCGGGGCGCAGTCCGAATTCGGTGGGCATTTGCACGCTGTTAGACCGGCAGGCGCGGCGTATCGTGCAAGTGCCGGTACTGTTTCGATGCTTTGAAATCCCTGACCGCTTTGTCATTGGCTGCGGGCTTGATCATAAGCAACTGCATCGAAACCTGAAGTGTATCGCCGTGCTGAAGTCATCAATCCTGTAAGTGCAAGAACGCTCAATCATAAATATTTGATTCTCCGTAAGCGATAGATTTAGCGGTGGTTTAGCGATTTCAACCCCCCTCGATTTTTTGACTTAATTCTATCCTTCGGGCGAGAGCGGAGATTCCGCTACGAAAGGAAAGCAATGTATCCCAACCAACTCGCAACACTCGATGAGGCGAAAGATATCGCAGCCAAACTCGGCAATATGGGTGGAGGCGTGGCCGACACCTATGTTCCGGACTACCTCGGGCCGTACACGCCGCCGGAGAATGGCTCCGCGAAGTTCTACCACTTCAAATTTCACAATGGCGCTGACGGCTTCAACGTCGGGCTCATCCGGACGACGATGCTGTACTTCCCGAGCCGCTGGCCGCTGATGATCGGCACGGAAGTTAATTCGGGCACACGTTACGACTCGTAACTGACCCTGGGGCCGCCGGCGCGCGGCCCCAATCTCCTCCGAAAGGGTCATAATAAGGGGCAAGGGGAACCGGGCGTGGGTGTCGTTCATCGTACGCGGAAAGCCAATTTTCTGCGTCTAATTTTCCAGAAGAATTCGAAAGGGGGACGCATGGTGTTTCGCGTCGCAATGGGAACAGCGCTACTGGCACTGACATCTTTCGCCGCTGATGAAGCCGCAGTGGTGCGGGCTACGGGTGAAGGAACGGTCTCGCTCAAGCCGGATCAAGCGACGTTGACGATTGGCGTAGTTTCGCAAGCCGCTACCGCGGATGGGGCGTCGGCGCAAAACGCAAAGCAGCTCACGGCGGTCCTGGAACAACTGCGATCGGCGTTAGGTTCGAAGGCGGACATACGGAGTTCCGGGTATTCGCTGAATCCGAATTACAAATATGCACCCAATTCCGCGCCGTCGATCACCGGTTATACAGCTAATAATTCAGTCATTGTCAAAGTAGACGATCTATCGAAATTAGGCGCTTTAATCGATTCGTCCACGCGCACCGGCGCGAATAGCATTCAAGGAATCGCTTTCGGGCTGAAGGACGACCGCAGCGCGCGCACCGAGGCTCTGGGGCTGGCTGGGAAGAACGCGCGGAGCAATGCCGAGGCGCTGGCGGCAGCGCTTGGAGTCAGAGTAGTAAGGTTGAGACTGGCGGAGACGTCAGACGCATCGCATGTAATTCCGCTGCAGACGCAATTTCGGGCGATGGCGGCAGAGACACGCGCACCGACACCGGTGGAGTCCGGGACGCTCGAGATTCATGCTACCGTTACCATCGTGCTCGAAGTAGCGCCATAATAGACAAATCTCCTGGTTGAAGGTTGGACATGGGTTTTCTGGATAATCTCGAAAATACGTTGAAGAGTAATGAGGCGCGGGAGGAACGCGCCGACACGGCAAGCGGACGGCGTAACCAAAAGCTAGCGGAGGCCGAGCGGAGTCGTGCGCGGTCGATCCAGCCGTTGGTTGACGAGCTAAAAAAGGGCAAATTCACCGCCGATCTGCTGAATGAAGTCACACGTATCGCCCATGGACTGAGGACGAAGGTTTACATCACCTGGATTGGGACGACGCTCCGGTTGGAGGCTCGACAGCACCGCCTTGAGTTGATGCCCACGCCCGACGGTATTGTGGCGACGACGTTTGTGGACGCGAGCGCCACCGGCTCGCAGACGATCGACCTGAAGAAGAGCTCGAAGCCGCTCGCCGAGAAGTGGATGCAGGCAGTGGGGCCGCGTCCCGAACCGAAGATCCTAGAAGCCGAGTGATAGCGTAAACGCATACATTCTGACAAGCTTCTCGGTTCCCGATAACATAGAGAATTGTCCCGTATCAGTTCAGCCCAACTTCAGGGTGAGCATCACTGGCCCCCTGTCTATCTCGGCGTGGCTCTAACCACGCTTGCAACGCTGGTGCTGGAACTGTCTCTAACCCGGATATTTTCCGTTGTTTTCTACTATCATTTCGCCTTTCTGGCGATCTCCATCGCGCTGTTTGGACTTGGCGCGGGAGGCGTTTTTTCCTACGTGGTGGCGGCGCGACCGGGCCGGACATTCGCCAAGCTAGGGACGCTGGCGGCAGTGAACGCGGTAGCGGCTGTCGCCGCGCTGACGTTTGTGATGACGCGCACCGGCGGACTCAGCAACCTGGTTCTCGCGGCGGTGTATTTCGCCAGCGCGATCCCGTTCATTTGCTCGGGCGCAGTCATTTCACTCGCCATTTCGGAGACGATCGAGCGGGTGGACCGCGTGTACTTCTTCGATTTGCTGGGGGCGTCGGGCGGCTGCCTGGTGCTGGTTCCGCTGCTCAACACGTTTGGCGGTCCTAACACCGTAATCGCGGCAGCGGTGTTGTTCGCGGCTTCGTCGGCCATCTGGTACAACATGGCGTCAGAAGGCCGGGGACGAGCGATGGCGGTGGTGCTGGCGCTAGCGCTGGTGGGCCTCATCTTCGTCAACTTCACACAGCATTGGATCGACGTGCGCTGGGCCAAGGGCCAGGAACTTCCCGATGAACGATTCGTGAAGTGGAACAGCTTCTCGCGGATTGCCCTCACCGCCGAGAAAGCCAATCCTGGACAGTACCTGATCGTCATTGACGGCGATGCCTCCACAGGCGTCGCACCCTACGATTGGGATCATCTCGACGAGCGGACGCGCTACAACCTGCTTCACCAGGGTCCGGGATTTCCGTACATGATTCGCCCGGGCGCCAAGACCTTAATCATCGGGCCGGGCGGCGGCTGGGACGTGGCGCGCGCCTTCGCGTCGGGCAGCAAGGATATCACCGGCGTCGAAATCAACCCGATCATCGCGACCACGATCATGCGGGAGCGGTTCCCGAATCTGAGCCACCGGCTTTACTTCCGTCCCGAAGTGCATATTCACGTAGAGGACGGACGCAGTTTCGTGCGGCGATCCACGGACAAGTACCAGGTGGTGCAGGCAACGCTGGTGGACACGTGGGCCTCCACAGCAGCGGGCGCGTTCGCCCTGTCGGAGAATAATCTCTACACTTCCGACGCTTTCTACGACTATCTGAGCCACCTCACCGACGACGGTTTCATGGTGTTCACGCGCTGGGGCTTCGATCCTCCACGCGAGTCGCTGCGCTTGCTGAGCCTGTCGATGGACGCGCTCAAGCGTCTGGGGGAGAAGGACCCGGCGAAACACGTGATGGTGGTTCGCGAGGATGCCGCTAAGCTGAAGGGCTGGGGCGCGCAGGACACCGTTCTCATCTCGCGCAAGCCATTTTCTGATGCCGACGTGGCACAAGCACGGTCGCAAGCGCAGGTGTCAGGGATGCAGAGCATCTACATCCCGGGGGATGCGGCGGCGAATCCATTTGGTGAACTGTTGCTGGCCCCGGATCCGCAGCGGTTCCTAGACAACTACAGCTACGATGTCCGGCCGGTGGACGACGACCGTCCATTTTTCTTTTACACTGTGCAGCCGCGCGATCTGTGGTCATTTGTGAAGAATGCATCACACGACAGCGCCGACTACAAGATCAACCGCGCTGTACCGATGCTGTTCAGCGTGGTGGGGATCAGCTTTCTGGCGACGGCCGTGATCCTGATTCTGCCCCGCCTGATGCTGGGCAGCCGTCTTCCGCGCGACAAACATGTCTTCGCTTTCCTGTTTTATTTCCTGTGTATCGGAGTGGGCTACATTCTGATTCAGGTAGCGCTGATTCAGAAGTTTGTTCTCTTTTTGGGGCACCCCACCTACGCCCTAACAGTCATCATTTTTTCGATGCTCATTGCCAGCGGACTCGGCAGCTACATGAGCAAGCGCTTTATCGCGGGGTCGGAAGAGCGCCTGCGCCTAGTACTGCTGGCCATAGCCCTGCTGGTAACCGCGCTAGCGTTTATCTCTGGTCCACTGACGCAGAGCCTGGTCTCCCTTCCTCTTTTTGTGAAGGCAGTGATCACGATGCTGCTGATTGCGCCGCCCGGTTTCCTTATGGGAATGCCCTTCCCTACCGGACTGGCGCGGCTCGAGAAATGGCATCACGAATCGGTAAGGTGGGCATGGTCGTTGAACGCCGCTTCGAGTGTACTGGGGTCGGCTGGGGCCATTTTCCTGGCCATCTATTTCGGGTTACGGATGACGGTGGTGGCGGGCGGACTTTGTTACATTGGCGCGCTGATACTTGTTACCTTGATACAGTCGCGAAAATCTACCGCGTAAAAGTTACTTCTACTTCTAACCGTTGTGATTGAAACCAAAGACTTCTCTTTGGCAGGTTGATTGCACCTTCACGGTACATGAAGACTCTAGGCATCATGTTGGCCTGCGCGGTTGCAGCGCTGGCACAAATTCCCAATCCGACCCAGAGCGTACCCCAGTCCGAGAATCGGAATGTTGCCCAGACCGGTGAGCCGATGCCGGTTTACAAGGTCACCGTTGTGCAACGTACGACCCGGGCGATGAGCTACCGGTTCAGGAGCGGTTGGACCAAGGTGGATCTGCAGGGAACGACTATAGCTCCGCAAGCGAAGGGACATGCCGATGTCAACAGCCGGAACGGGTATATCGAAATTAAAGCTAACGTAAACAAGCTCGAGCCCGCCACGCGCTTCGGCAATGAATATCTGACGTACGTACTGTGGGCAATCACGCCTGAAGGCCGGCCAAAGAACCTCGGCGAATTGCGCCTGGAGGGAAACGACGCCAAGGTTGATGTGACGACTGACCTGCAGTCGTTCGGCTTGATCGTAACCGCGGAGCCTTACTTCGCGGTGTCCGTTCCAAGCGATGTGGTCGTGATGGAGAACATCATTCGAACCGACACAATTGGCAAGAGTGAGTTCATCGATGCGAAATACGAACTGTTGCAACGCGGGCAGTACACGTTGAATGTTGCGCCTGACCGGGTACGGGCGATGCCGATGGACGCCCGCAATCCTCCGGAGTTATACCAAGCCCGCAATGCCGTGCAGATAGCTCAGTGGACCGGCGCCGACAAGTACGCAAGCGATACCTACCAGCAGGCCGCGCAGTTGCTGCAGCAGGCCGAGCAGTATTCTGTCCGGAAGGAGCGTAAGCCCGCTCAGATGACGGCGCGTGAGGCTGCGCAGAAGGCGGAGGACGCCCGCATCATCACCATCCGCCGCATGGATGAGGAGCGACTGGCGCAGGAGCGTCAAGCCGCCGCCGATCGCGAACAGCGGGCGAAGGCTGAGACCGAAGCTGAAGCACAGCGTCGCGCGCAAGCAGAGATGGCTCGCAACCAGGCTGAGCAGGCTCGTAGTCAGGCAGAGCAGGAGCGCCTGGCGGCCGACCGCGCGAAGGCTGAAGCGCAAGCGGCAACGAGCGTAGCGCAGCAGGAACGCGCCGCCGCGGATCGTGCGCGCGGTGAGGCTGAAGCGGCCCGTCAGGCTGCGCTGCAGCAACAGCAGCAGGCACAGAGCGAAGCGGAGAAGGCTCGCGGTCAGGCAGCCGAAGCGGACCGTATGCGGGTCCAAGCCGAACAGGATCGCGACAAGGTTCGCCAGGATTTGCTGTCGCAGTTGAACATGGTGCTGGAGACTCGGGAGTCGGCGCGCGGACTGATCGTGAACATGTCCGACGTCCTTTTCGATACAGCGAAGTACACCTTGAAGCCGGGCGCTCGCGAGAAGCTGTCGAAGATTTCGGGCATCGTATTGGCGCATCCCGGGCTGAAGCTCGAGGTGGAAGGTCATACGGATAATGTGGGCGGAGACGACTACAACCAGAAGCTGTCGGAACAGCGCGCCAGCGCAGTCCGCGACTATCTGGTGGAGCAGGGCCTGAAGTCCGACTCGATCACGTCGATTGGCTTCGGCAAGACGAAGCCGGTGGCGGATAACGGAACCTCGGCCGGACGTCAGCAGAATCGCCGAGTGGAACTGGTGGTGTCGGGTGACGTTATCGGAACCAAGATACAGTCGTTGCGGATGAGCACGCAGCAGCCCCAACAACCCCAGCAGTAGGGTGGCCCCACTGTGAAGTTAAAGCGCTATGGATCTGTCCATGTCGGGCGGATTGTAGCGCTTCTTTTTTTGTTGGCTCCGCTTTTTGCTCTGCCGAATTAGAACGGCCGGAGCGCACGATCGAGGGCTTCGACAAAGAAGTACTCGCCCCACATGACTGACTCGTCGACGCCCAACTCCTTATTGAGATGGTAAACGCCGCCCTTGAGGATGCCCTCCCATTTCGCGTCGCCCCTGGCGAGATGCTTTTCGCACAACGACCGCAGGATGTGCTGGGCCGTTGACCAATAGAAATGGCCTTTAACGGGGTCGGCGACCATGCGGCATAGACGATGCAGACCCGATGCGGCGATGGCGGCAGCGGAGGTGTCCAGGAGGCGCCGGCTCTCTGGCGGGGCATTGAAATCCCAGGGGCAGATGCCGTCAGCGGGCGTATGCGAGATGTAGTAATCGGCGCAGGCCTGCGCGGTGATCAGCAGTCGCGGATCGCGAGTGTACTCATAGGTGGAGGCAAAGCCGTAGAGAGCCCAAGCGAGTCCGCGCGACCAGCAGGAGTCGCCGCGATAGCCTTGCTGCGTAGTCTGTTGTAGAAATGCTCCGCTCTCGAGGTCAAAGATGCCTTCATGAGCAGTGGAGCCGTCACCGCGAACCAGAAAACGGCGGGTGGTGAAGCAGTGCCGGAGGGCGATATCGCGGAGGCGCTTGTCGCCGGTCTCGCGGGCGGCATAGAACGTGATGCCGACGTTCATCATGATGTCGATGAACAGGGAATTCTCGGCGACGAACGAGCGCAGGTACTGGCCCTTGTCGTTGAACCGGTCGGCGAGGACTTTGCCGGCTTTGATCAGAACTTCGTTAAGGCGAGCTTCCTTAGTGAGGGTGTACCAGCGATAGTACGTCGGCAGGAAGATGAAGCCAAGGTCGTGAATTTCGGGATCCTCAAGCCGGTCTTCGAGCGGCTTGGTGTATTTGACGGCGTGCTCGAACCAAAACTTGGCTGCGGCTGAGGCAGGCTCCGCGCGCCGGGTGAAGATCCACATCAATCCGGGAAAGAAGCCGTCGCTCCAGTGCACCCAAGCGGGACCGTCGTGTTTCCACTTCCCGTTCTGGGTGTACATCGGATTGAAGTCCGGGTGGCGTTCGATCGTTTTACGGACCTGGTTCTGCGCGAAGGTAAACGCATCTTCGAACAGCTTCGTGCTCTCGGTGCCGAACTGGATCACAGACTCTCCTCTTCTTTAACTCCGAAATTACTAATCTCGCACTGTTGGAGGGCTGGTGTCACGGCCGGCGGTGACGGCGCCGGTGATCAACTGAATTTTCCAGCCTCGGGGCAGTTTCAATCGATCGCCCTTCTGAAGAATCACTCCAGCATCATTCGAATGAGTGGTGACGATGCCAGTACGGTTCCTGTAATCAATCACCGGACCGATAGTTTGTGCATTCTCCAGTGACGCCGAGATTGCCGCATGCGCGTCAGCCGCTTCCAGTTCTGAAAACTGCAGGTCAATCGCACAGTGCTCGGGGTGGTGCTCCAACCTGACGATTCGGCCAGTGGCCGTGGCACCTTTGGGCATGAGCGTTTGCTTGCGCACACGGAGGTTCCTGGTGAGGGTGGCATGTACGATGTCACCGACCATGGCGCTCCGGTTGTCGATGGCCTCGTCGAGCGAAACCTCGAAAGACAATCCGGCGGGAATCGCGATCTCAGTCTTCGAGGATATTGGAAGCGTGGGAGCACTGGTATCGGTGTCGAGCGGGCCAGCGAACTTCAGAACGGACTCACCGGTGTACTGACGGCAGGCACTGAAGCGGATCTGATTTCGATCCTCGATTCCACTCAACTGAGTCATGACGAGTTCTGACGCGACCGGCAGGAGGAAGTCGGCTTGGCCGATGGTGAGGCGCGTGTAATCGACGGTGGTGACGGAGTCCGAAATCCCGAGAAACGGCGGAATATCGTCGGCGACCACCTCGAGCCGGCGGATATCGAGCGAGTCTTCGACGGCCCAGAAAGCTCCGTGAAAGCCAACGATCGCCTCGCGACCGCCGATGTGCAATTTCAGACCGCTTACCATGTGGCTGACCTTATATTCATAGCGATGCACGCGCTGTCCGTCGAGAGTGGTAACGCCCTGATAGGCATAGGTGGGCGCATTAGAGAGAAAGACGGTACGCGCAAAGAGGGCGAAGTTGCCATTGCCGATGGCGCCGCCAGCGGGCACAATCTTCTCCAGATCCTTCTCTTCGAACTTCGCCGAACCCGGCCAGGCGAACATCTCGTGACCGTCGACCAGAGCAACTTCAAGGCGCAGGTTGTCGACGAGTTCGTAACTAAACCTCGCCGCCTTTCTGCGTGACCGCTCGATTTGCTCCACGCAGGTGTAGTTGGGCTGACGCGCGAGCGTTTCATTCATGCGGACTTTGATTTTCGCGAGGGTGAGCAATTCGGGGGCGAGATCGTAGGAGGAGGGCTGCGCATAGCCCAGCACCGGCACGAGAAAAAGCCAAGCGAGAATCCGGCGAGTCACCAGAGTCCCGTTATACCGCGAATCGAACATCGCCCTCGACCCGGAACATATTGAAGCCCCATGCCGGCAGGTCGATGTAGAGCAGGCTGCCCTCGCGTTCGTAGTGGGCATCACTGAGGAGGTCGGTCAACTGGTAGCGTCCTGCCGCTTGGACAGGCAAATTGCACTGGCTGCGGCGCGACGAATAGTTGACGACCACCAGGGTGTGAGTCCACGACCAGACGATGAAGTTCTCGTGGCTGGGCGGTTGTGAAGCGGGTTGAGCCTCCACCCACTGGCAGTCGCCCTGAGGCAGCGCGGTGAGGAGGGCTCGATAGAATTCGTGCAGTCCGGCGTTGGCTGGTTCAGCGGCGCCTCGACAGAGGTGGACGGATAGCGATTGCTTGCGTCCTCCGAGTTGTCCTTCCTGGAAGAAGCGCATGCCGGGAGAGCCGTAGGTGATTACTGCGGCAGCCCGGTGAACGGCGTCGTCGAACACGGCGGCGGCGCGGGGCTCATCGTGATTCTCGAGGAAGCGGGTGAGCTTGTTCTGATAGTCGAGCGGGGCGCGCAGGTGATCGCGGACGGGGCCGGATGCGGCAGCACGAAGACGGTCGTACAGCCGCTTGTCGTAGCAGTAGTCGAATCCCTGTTGTTGGAGCTGCCACTCAAGGTCCCAGTAGACTTCGGCAACGAACAGGAAGCCGGGCGCGTTTGACTTAGCGGAAGCGATCGCTCGCGGCCAGAACGGCGCGATGTCGACGCCCCACGTTCTTTTGAAGACATCGGGCAGGAGCAGCATTGCCATGTCGCAACGGACGCCGTCAGCGACGGTGCTGATGCGGGTCAACTCGGCGATCATCGCGTCCTGCAGAGCGGGATTGGCGTAGTTGAGTTGCAGGGTGTCGGGCCAGGGCGGGAAGTTGGGATCGCGGCCGTGCGCAAACCCGCCGGTTCCGTCGCCCGCGATGTAGAAATCGGGATGCTGATGGGTCCACGAATGGTCGACGGCGGTATGGTTGGGAACGAAGTCGACCAGCAGTTTCAAGTTGCGGCGATGCATGCGGTGAAGCAGGCGGACGAGCGCATCGGTGCCGCCGAACGCCTCGTGGGCCTGGTAGGCCGTGACCGCGAACATCGAGCCGCAGACGTTTCCGGGATTGACGCCGGGGAAGAGCGTAAGCGAATAATCGCGGCCGGCGTCGCCGGTCTGCCAGACACCCAACAGGTAAATCCAGTCGAAGCCGCGAGCGGCGAGGCGGTCAAGTTCTGAATCAGGAAACTCGTCGAACCCGTCGGCGCCGAGCTCACGCAGACGGGCACGGATGTTGATTTCGTAAATTGAGGGATATTTCAACCGGCCACCCGGACAAGCATCTTGCCGGTATTTTGACCTTCGAGGAGGCCGATGAAGGCCTTGGGCGTGTTCGCGAATCCTTCAACGATGGTCTCGTCGTACTTGATGCGGCCGTCCTTCACCCACTCGGTGAGTTGCGTGAGGGCCTCAGGAAAGCGGCTCATGTAGTCGGATACAAGCATCCCTTGCACCTTTGAACGCGAGACGATGAGCAGTCCCAAAAGGCGGGGTCCCATTTCGGGCTTGGCGTTGTTGTACTGCGAAATCTGCCCGCAGATGGTGACGCGCGCATGGAGCGCCAACTGCATCAGCACAGCGTCGGTGATAGCGCCGCCGACGTTGTCGAAGTAGCAGTTGATGCCGTCGGGGCACAGTTCCTTCAGCTTGGTGAAATGATTGTCGACGGTTTTGTAGTTGTAGGCGGCGTCGAAGCCGAAGTCATTGACGATGTGCGCCACCTTGTCATCGCTTCCTGCGATGCCGATGGCGCGGGCGCCTTTGATTTTGGCGATCTGGCCCACCATGGAGCCGACAGCGCCGGCGGCGCCGGACACCACCACCGTGTCGCCGGGCTTGGGGTCGCAGATGTCGAGCAAGCCGAAGTAGGCGGTGAGTCCGGGCATGCCGAGCACGCCCAGGGCGGTAGTGATTGGAAGATCGGGGCTGAGCTTACGCAGTCCACGGCCGTCGGAGACAGGGTGAGTCTGCCAGCCGAGCATGCCTTCGACGAGGTCGCCCGCGGCGAATTTCGGATTGCGACTCGCCGCGATTTTTCCAGCGGCGCCGCCCGTCATTACCTCGCCGATTTCGACTGGCTTGGCATACGACTTGGCGCCCGAGATACGCCCGCGCATGTAGGGATCGACAGAGAGATAGGTGGTCTCGACGAGCACCTGGCCGTCGGCGAGATCGGGGATGGATTCTTCTGAGAGAGTAAAATTCGCCTCGGCCGGCATGCCGGTGGGGCGGGAAGCGAGCGTGAACTTACGATTGATTGTGGGGAGCGCCATCGTCAACATTATGACTGGAACGTACGTCCGCGGGTGCTCGTATACTCAGGAATGATCGACCGACGGTTATTCATCCTCGCGGCTACCGCGAGTCTGCTGTGTGCCCAGGACACTCTCGAACCCAAGGCGATGCTCGAGGATTTTGCGCTGTTTCGCAGCACGCTGGAAGCGGTTCACCCCGGCCTCTACCGTTACACCCCAAAGGCGCAGATGGACGCACAGTTCGACGCGGGTGGGAAGAAGCTAAACCACCCGATGTCGCCGATGCAGTTCCGGCTGGTGCTGACGACGGTACTGGCGGCGATGAAATGCGGGCACACGCGGTTAGGCGACGATGCGGCCGCAAAGGACGCGGTAGAGAACTCGCCCCTATTTCCGTTCCAGATTTTTCAGGACGGCCACCGATTCTACGTAGTCGAGAATCGCTCGGGAGATCGCACGGTGAAGCCGGGCGAAGAGATTCTGGCGATCAACGGGCGCTCGATGGAGTCACTGGCGAAGGAGATAGAGTCGCACTTTGGCGCGGACGGCGATATCGAAACGGGCAAGCGTCAGAGGCTGGCACGGACGTTCCCTGCGTCTTACCGGATGGTGATTGGCCCGGCTGAGACTTACGAAGTGAAGCTGAAAGATCGCACGGTGAAGGTGGGCGGCGTGAAGCGGGCTGACTTTGCGAAAGGCGCAGAGAATAATCCGGTCAACGCGGATGTGAGAGCGAAGCGGCAGACGCTCGAATGGTGGAAGGAGAATATCTCGCTGCGCATTCTGAGCGATCCCGAAGTCGCGCAACTGCGGATTGGAGGATTCGGCGGTGCCGGCTTCCCGGCGGACTTAGAGAAGGCGTTTGCGACGATGCGGGAGCGAGGCACCAAGACGCTGGTCCTGGATCTGCGAGGCAATGGCGGGGGCGACGATAATTACGGAGCACTGCTGGTGAGCTACCTCGGCGGCGAGCCGTTCCGCTATTTCGACCGCATTCAGATGGTCACGATCGATCCACCGCGCGAGCACACGGATTTCCCCGACCGTCAGCGTGAGCGATTGAGGGAGGGTACCAAGCCGAATCCGGCAGGCGGTTTTCTGGTTCAGCCGGTAGTTCATCAGGGGCTGAACGAACAGCAGCCGGGCAAGAGCTATTTCAAAGGGAAGACGATCGTGTTGATTGACGGAGGCTGTTTTTCAACCTGTGCCGATGTGGCTGCGGTGACGCATCATCTGAAGCGCGCGACGTTTCTGGGCGAGGAGACGGGCGGCGCTTATTACGGGAATAACTCAGGCGCGGGGATCACGCTGACGCTGCCGAACTCGAAGATCCCGGTGTCGATTCCGATGTGGGAGTACTGGAATGCGGTGCCGGGATACGCGCAGACGCGACGGGGGACGCTGCCGGACCAGGAGGTGGCTGTGCATGTCGCGGATGTCGTGGAGGGTCGTGACGTGGTGCTGGAGGCGGCGATGACGAGGGCGCGCCGGCCCTGACGAGTGATGTAAGCTGTCCTAATGCACCCGGCCGCGGACCGCCGCGCGATTCTTGTGTTTCTGCTCGCCACGGCAACTGCCAGTTCGCTGTTTTATTTCCTCATCATCAAATCCACGGGCACCACTGCCGCGGGCGGGGCTTACACCACAGGGCTGATGTGGTGTCCCGCTATTGGGGCGCTGCTCACGCTGAAGTATCTCGGCCGTCCTGTCGCGAGCCTTGGCTGGAAGTGGGGTCAGACCCGCTACCAGTTGCTCAGCTATCTAATTCCGCTCGGCTATTCCACCGTGGCCTACTCCATCGCATGGCTGACAGGCATTGCCGGAATCAATCCGATTCAGACTGCGGACGCCTTTACGAAGTTCTTCGGTATTGGTCCATTGTCCAGGCTATCCGGCATCGGTCTCTATTTTCTGCTGGTGGCGACCGTGGGCGTAATCAAGAACTGCGCCACCACTCTGGGCGAGGAGATCGGATGGCGTGGATTCCTGGTGCCGGAGTTAGCCAAACGCTTTTCGTTCACGGCAACGGCGATACTGTCGGGCGCAATCTGGGCGTCGTGGCATGTGCCCATCATTGTCTTTGCCGGGTACAACGCGGGAACCGGCTGGATTGGATTGGCCGTGGTCTTCGCCAATATGATCGGCCTTTGCTTCGTCATGACATGGCTGCGTCTGAAGTCCGGCAGTTTGTGGACCGGCGTCATTCTACACGCGGCGAGCAATCAATTCATCCAACAGTTCTTCGACCCGATGACCGAGTACACGGGCCGCACGAAGTACATTCTCGGGGAGTTTGGTATTGGATTTACGCTTGTTGTGGCGGTACTGGCCGCGTACTTTTGGACGCGCAGGGCAGAGGTTGAGCAGCCGCGGCAGGGGATGACGCGGGTATAAAAGAAAACGGGCGCTGGGAGGAATGCTCCACAGCGCCCGTTTGGAATTACAGCTTACTTGCGAGTTACTCGGCCAGGGTGTCGGCGTCCACTTCAGGCAGTCCGCCTGAGTACATGGTGCGCGCTTCGTCGTCGTAGCCGGGCAGGCCTTCGAGAATCTCGGGCTCCGGCGCTACTTCTTCCTCCACCACATCCTCGCCCGCGATCTTCACCGCACGGTAGTACTCCATGCCGGTGCCGGCCGGGATCAACCGGCCCATGATCACGTTCTCCTTCAGGCCGCGGAGGTAGTCCACCTTGCCGTTGATGGCGGCTTCGGTGAGTACGCGCGTGGTTTCCTGGAAGGACGCTGCCGAGATGAACGAATCAGTGGACAGAGACGCTTTCGTGATTCCGAGCAGCACCGGCTTACCTTGTGCCGGACGTCCACCCGCTTCAATCACGCGCGTGTTCTCTTCCCTGAACTTGAACTTGTCCACGACTTCTTCCGGCAGGAACTCGGTGTCGCCGATGTCGTCGATCTTCACCCAGCGCATCATCTGCCGTGAGATGACTTCCAGATGCTTATCGTTGATATTGACGCCCTGCAGACGGTAAACTTCCTGGATCTCATTCACCAGGTATTTCTGCAGTTCCTTCTCGCCGAGGACCGACAGAATGTCGTGCGGATTCAGAGGACCATCCACCAGCCGGTCGCCGGCATGCACCCGCTCGCCGTCCTGCACCGAAATGTGGACGTTGCGCGGGATCATGTACTCCTTCTCGAACCCGTCGTCGGACTTCACCATCAAGCGCCGCTGGCCCTTAACGATTTCGCCGATCTTCACGATCCCGTCGATTTCCGACATGGTCGCCGTCTCACGCGGCTTGCGCGCTTCGAACAGTTCGACGACACGCGGCAGACCGCCGGTGATGTCCTTGGTCTTGGTAGTCGCACGGGGGATCTTGGCGAGCACGTCGCCGGCGTGGACTTCTTCGCCGTCCGCCACCATCAAGTGAGCGTGGGTCGGCATCAGGTAGCGCTTTTCATCCGCGCGACCGCCACCTTGCGGCCGGATGATGATCTGCGGGATCTTCTTCTCGTCCTGTGAATCGGTCACCACCCATTGCGACATGCCGGTGATTTCGTCCACCTGCTCCGCCATGGTGATGCCGTCGATCATGTCCTTGAAGTGAACGGTGCCGCTCACTTCGGTGAGGATCGAGAACGTGTAGGGATCCCACTCGAGCAGCACATCGTTTTCACGCACCGGAGCGCCGTCTTCAAACAGGATGCGCGCGCCGTACACCACTTCGTACCGTTCGCGTTCGCGACCCTTTTCGTCAACCAGCGCCAGGATACCGGTGCGGTTCATCGCCACCAGTTCGCCCTTAGCGTTGCGAACTGTATTGATGGCCATGAACTTCGCAAAGCCGTTCGATTTGGCGTCCTGCTTGGACTGTTCCGCCGAACCCGTTGCCGTACCGCCGACGTGGAAGGTACGCATGGTGAGCTGCGTTCCAGGTTCGCCGATGGACTGCGCCGAGATGATGCCCACCGCTTCGCCGCGCTCCACCATTCTGCCGGTGGCCAAGTTACGGCCGTAGCAGAGCTGGCAAACGCCGCGCTTCGATTCGCAGGTGAGTACGGAGCGGATCTTGATGCTCTCTTTACCGGCCTTCTGAATCTGAGTGGCCAGGTCTTCGCTGATTTCCTGGTTGGCGCGAACGATGATACTGCCTTCGAAATCGTAGACCGTCTCGAGGGCTACACGACCGACGATGCGATCGGCTAACGGCTCGATGGTCTCGCCCGCTTCACGGATTTCCTTAACGTCGATACCGTCGCCGGTACCGCAATCCGTCTCGGACACAATCACGTCCTGGGCGACGTCGCAGAGGCGGCGCGTCAGGTAGCCGGAATCGGCCGTCTTCAACGCGGTATCGGCCAGTCCTTTACGGGCGCCGTGAGTGGAGATGAAGTACTGCAACACGTCCAGACCTTCACGGAAGTTTGCAGTAATCGGCTGTTCGATAATTTCGCCCGACGGCTTGGCCATCAGTCCGCGCATACCGGACAACTGGCGGATCTGCTGTTTCGAACCGCGAGCGCCGGAGTCGGCCATGATGTAAATCGGGTTGAGGTAACGGCCGGTGCGGTCGTCCTCTTCCATCACCTTGAACATCTCTTCAGCGACGCGCTCGGTCACCTTCGACCAGATCTCGATGATCTTGTTGTAGCGTTCGCCCTGGGTGATGGCGCCTTCCTGATACTGTGTCTGGACTTCGATCACCGCGCGTTCGGCTTCGCTTACCAGCTTCGGCTTCGAGGCCGGCACCACCATGTCGTCGATGCCGATGGAAATACCGGCGCGCGTCGCATAGAGGTAGCCGAGCTTCTTCACTTCGTCGAGCATACCGACGGTGATTTGCAGCCCGAATTTCAGATAGCAATAATGCACCATCTGGGCCATGCCCTTCTTCTTGAGCAGGCCGTTCAGGTACGGCATTTCGTCGGGCAGGACGTCGTTCAGGATCACGCGGCCGACCGTCGTGTCCATGTACTGCTTGACGTACTCGACGGGCTCGGTGCGGATGATGTTCTGGTTGTCGAACGCTTTCACCAGGTCGATTACGCGACCGGTGTAGCGCAGTTTGATCGGCGTCAGCGTTTCGACTTCGCCCATTTCGAGCGCAATCAAAACGTCGTCGGAAGAGGCGAACGTGCGACCCTCGCCCTTGGTTCCCGGACGCGCTTTCGTCAGGTAGTAAAGGCCGAGCACCATGTCCTGGGTGGGCACCGCGATGGGCGCGCCATGCGCGGGAGACAGGATATTGTTCGACGAAAGCATCAGCGTCGAAGCTTCGATCTGCGCTTCGGGCGATAGCGGAATGTGGACGGCCATCTGATCGCCGTCAAAGTCAGCATTGAACGCCGTACAAGTGAGCGGGTGCAGCTTGATCGCCTTACCTTCTACCAGAACCGGCTCGAAAGCCTGGATGCCAAGACGGTGAAGCGTAGGAGCGCGGTTGAGCAGAATCGGATGGTCCTTAATGACCTCTTCGAGAATGTCCCAAACCACCGGATCCTGCTGTTCGACGAGTTCCTTCGCCTGCTTAATGGTGGTGCAATGACCGCGCTGTTCAAGGCGGTGATAGATGAACGGCTTGAATAACTCAAGCGCCATCTTCTTCGGCAGACCGCACTGGTGCAGCTTCAGTTCAGGACCGACCACGATCACCGAACGGCCGGAGTAGTCGACGCGCTTTCCGAGCAGGTTCTGACGGAAACGGCCCTGCTTACCTTTGAGCGTGTCGGACAGCGACTTGAGCGGGCGGTTGTTGGCGCCACGCAGTACGCGGCCGCGGCGTCCGTTGTCGAACAGCGCGTCCACGGCTTCCTGGAGCATGCGCTTTTCATTGCGGACGATGACGTCGGGAGCGTGGAGTTCCATCAACTTCTTCAGCCGGTTGTTGCGGTTGATGACGCGACGGTAGAGATCGTTGAGATCGGAGGTAGCGAAGCGTCCGCCATCGAGCGGCACCAGCGGGCGGAGTTCCGGGGGAATAACCGGTATGACGTCGAGAATCATCCACTCAGGCTTGTTGCCCGACTTGCGGAACGATTCCACGACGCGCAGGCGCTTGGCGTACTTCAGCTTTTTCTGCTGCGACTGCTCAGTCTTCATCTTCTCGCGGATTTCGAGCGAGAGCGACTCGACGTCAACCTTCTTCAGCAGTTCCTTAATGCCTTCGGCGCCCATGATGGCGACGAACTTCCCGGGGAATTCCTGGTCGAGGGCGCGTTTCCTCTCGTCGGTGACCACCTCAGCGCGGGTGATGGACGGTACTTCGCCCGGATCCACGATGACGTAGGCTTCGAAATAGAGAACGCGCTCCAACTCGCGAAGCGTGATGTCGAGCAGGTAGCCGATGCGGCTCGGGAGTCCCTTGAAAAACCAGACATGCGAACAGGGACTGGCGAGTTCGATATGGCCGAGACGTTCACGACGGACGCGCGACAGAGTGACTTCAACGCCGCACTTGTCGCAGATAACGCCGCGATGCTTCATCCGCTTGTACTTGCCGCAGAGACATTCCCAGTCGGCAATCGGACCAAAGATGCGGGCGCAGAACAAACCATCCCGTTCCGGCTTGAACGTGCGGTAGTTGATCGTCTCGGGTTTTGTAACCTCACCGTGTGACCAGCTTCGGATCTTCTCTGGGGAAGCCAGGGAGATCCGGATGGAATCAAAGTCGGCAATCAAGTTAGCGCGATCGTATGGCGAAGAGCGGTACATTTAATCTCCTCATCTCAGTGGCGAGTGATGAGTGGCGAGTGACGAGTAACACCCTGCCGAACACCACCGGCCGAAACCCTTAACCTAACAGAGGTTCAAGGCGAGCGACGGGGCGGTTTAACTCGCCACTCGTCACTCGCCACTTACCACTAGTCCGCTGCCAGGGCCGTGTCCGGAATTTCCTTGGGCTTCTTCATCAGCTCCACATCCAGACACAAACTCTGCAACTCGCGGATCAGAACGTTGAACGATTCCGGAACGCCAGGCTCGGCCGCAGCCTCGCCCTTCACGATCGCTTCGTAAATCTTCGCGCGACCGTAGACGTCATCCGACTTCGCAGTCAACAGCTCCTGTAGAACATATGCGGCGCCGTATGCTTCGAGCGCCCACACTTCCATCTCTCCGAAACGCTGTCCGCCGAACTGCGCCTTGCCGCCGAGCGGCTGCTGCGTGATCAGCGAATACGGCCCGATGGAGCGAGCGTGAATCTTGTCGTCCACCAAGTGCGACAGCTTCAGCATGTAGATGTAGCCGACCGTGACTGGCTGCTCAAACGGCACTCCGGAAATTCCGTCGTGCAGCTGAATCTTACCGGAGGTTGGCAGCGTGGCCTTGGTGAGCTGCGCCTTGATGTCCTTTTCAGTGGCGCCGTCGAATACCGGCGTTGCGAAGTGCAGACCCAAAGCCTGAGCGGCCCAGCCCAAGTGCGTTTCGAGAATCTGACCGACGTTCATACGGCTGGGAACGCCGAGCGGATTGAGTACGATTTCCACCGGAGTTCCGTCCGGCATATACGGCATGTCCTCGTCGGGAACGATGCGCGCGATGACGCCCTTGTTTCCGTGGCGGCCGGCCATCTTGTCGCCGACGCTCAACTTGCGCTTCATGGCGATATAGCACTTCACGAGCTTGATTACGCCCGGAGGCAGTTCGTCACCCTTGCGCAGCTTGCCGATCTTCTCTTCGGTGATCTTCTCGAGCACCGCGATCTGGCGCGACGTCATCTCTTCGATTTCGTCGATCTGCTCGTTCAACCGGACGTCTTTGTTCGACAGCCGCAGACGCTTCAAATCGCGCGCCTTGAGCTTTTCGATGATGTCCCGCAGAAGCGGCGTACCCTTCGAAATCAGCTTCTTATTGGTCTTTTCGTCGTGGAGATCAACCTGAACTTCCTTGTCCTTCAGGAGGTTTTCGAGGCGCTTGGCGCGCTCGTCGTTCAGGATTCGCTTTTCATCCTCGAGGTTGCGGTGCAGCCGTTCCACCTGAGTTTCCAGGATGGCTTTGCTGCGCTCGTCGAGTTCGGCGCCCTTGCGCGAGAACACTTTGGCGTCCACCACAGTGCCTTCAATGCCAGGCGGGCAGTAGAGCGAAGCGTCCTTCACGTCTCCGGCCTTTTCGCCGAAGATCGCACGGAGCAGCTTCTCTTCCGGCGTCAGCTGAGTTTCGCCCTTCGGCGTCACTTTGCCCACCAGAATGTCGCCCGGCTTCACCGTGGCGCCGACGCGAATTATGCCGCTCTCGTCCAGGTTCCGCAGGAAGCTCTCCGCGATATTCGGAATATCGCGCGTGATTTCCTCAGGACCCAGCTTGGTGTCGCGGGCTTCGATCTCGAACTCCTCGATGTGAATCGAGGTGTAGTAGTCTTCCTTGACCAGCTTTTCGCTGACCACGATCGCGTCTTCGAAGTTGTAGCCGCGCCACGGCATGAACGCCACCAGGACGTTGCGGCCTAGCGCCAACTCACCCTTCTCGGTGCAAGGACCATCGGCGAGCACGTCGCCCTTCTTTACTTTCTGCCCTTGATAAACGATCGGCTTTTGATTGATGCAGGTGTTCTGGTTAGACCGCTTAAACTTCGTCATCTGGTAGATGTCGGCGCCCACTTCCCGGGACATCTGTCCCTCATGGGCAGCGCCGCCCTCTACACGAACGATGATGCGTTCGCTATCCACCGAGTCAACCATGCCCGAGCGCTTGCAGATCACCACCGCGCCCGAGTCGCGTGCGGTGACGCGCTCCATGCCGGTGCCGACAAAGGGCGCCTCGGCGCGGAGCAGCGGAACTGCCTGGCGTTGCATGTTCGATCCCATGAGCGCGCGGTTCGCGTCATCGTTCTCAAGGAACGGAATCAGCGAGGCGGCCACCGAGACCAACTGCTTCGGCGAGACGTCCATATATTCGATCTCGTCGCGATGCTTCAGCACGAAGTTGCCGGCCTGGCGAGCGTTCACCAGGTCGTTCACGATGAAGCCCTTCTCGTCGAGCTTGATGTTGGCCTGGGCGACGATGTACTTGTCTTCTTCCCAAGCCGACAGATAGTCGCAATGGGCTTCGCTCTCGATGCCCTGCTTCTTCTTGCTGGTCAGCGATGAATTCGTCTTGTCGAGTTCGGCGCGGAGAACGACGTCGTTCACCTTCAAGGCTGACTCGCCCGGGTTGAGGACCTTCACTTCGTCAATGACGATGCCATCCTTCACCCGCCGGTACGGACTCTCGATGAAACCGTAGTCGTTGATGCGCGCAAAGCAGCTCAACGAAGAGATCAGACCGATGTTCGGGCCTTCAGGCGTTTCAATCGGGCAGATACGGCCATAGTGCGTGGGGTGAACGTCGCGGACTTCGAATCCGGCGCGCTCACGCGACAAACCGCCTGGTCCAAGAGCCGAAAGACGGCGCTTGTGCGTAATCTCGGACAGCGGATTGGTCTGATCCATGAACTGCGAAAGCTGGCTCGATCCGAAGAACTCGCGGATGGCCGCCATTACAGGCTTCGCGTTCACCAGGTCATGCGGCATCGCTGTCGACATTTCCTGGTACACCGACATCTTTTCCTTGATCGCGCGTTCCATGCGGACCAAGCCGATGCGGAACTGATTCTCGAGCAGTTCGCCCACCGCGCGAACGCGGCGGTTGCCCAAGTGATCGATGTCATCCACCGCACCGATGCTCCTGCGGAGTTTCAGCAGGTACTTGATGGTGTCGATGAAATCCTTGTGATCGAGAGTGCGCTTGTCGAGTGGGGTCTCGTCCGCCTTGTCGTACAACTTGATGTTGAACTTCATGCGTCCGACGCGCGAGAAGTCGTACTTCCGCGGGTCGAAGAACATGCCGGTGAACAACTGGGTGGCAGTGTCGACGGTGGGCGGATCGCCTGGACGCAGCTTGCGGTAGATTTCGAGCAGGGCGTCGTTCTGCGTCTTCACCGGATCCTTGCGGAGGGTGACGCTGATGACGTTGCCCGCATCGTCGCGTTCGGGGAAGAACAGGTCGAAAGTGGTGATGCCGGCATCCATCATCTTGGTGATGACGGTGGCGGTGATTTCCTGATTGGCGTCGAGCAGGACCTCGCCAGTCTCCTGGTCGATGACGTCGCCGGCCGCATAGGCGCCTTCGAGATCGTTCGCGGCAACTTCCACCTTCTCGATCTTGTGCTTCAGGATTTCCTTGAAGACGGAGGCGGTGATCTTACGGCCCTGGGGTACGACGGTGTCGCCCTTGGACTCGATGGCGTGGGAAAGCTTCAGGCCGACCAAGCCATCGGAGACCTTCCAGTAGAGCTTCTTATCCTTCAGCTGAATCGACGACACCTTATAGAAGGCGCGGAGAATCTCGGAGTCGGACTTCAGGCCGAGAGCGCGAAGGAATACGGTGCCGTAGAACTTGCGTTTGCGATCGATGCGGACGTAGAGCAGGTTCTTGTTGTCGTACTCAAACTCTACCCAGCTACCGCGGTAGGGGATGATTTTGCCGAGGAAGTAGCCCTGCGCCGGAACGCGTTCGAAGAACACGCCGGGGGAACGGTGCAACTGGCTGACGATGACGCGTTCGGTGCCGTTGATGATGAAGGTACCGTTGTCGGTCATCAGCGGAATTTCACCAAAGAACACTTCCTGTTCCTTGATGTCGCGGATCGATTTGGCTCCGGTTTCCGGATCCTTGTCAAAAACCGTCAATCGAATGGTGACCTTGAGCGGCGCCGCGTAAGTCATTCCGCGTTCTTCGCACTCGGCCACACCGTACTTCAACTGCAGATCGACGGGATCGCCGCAGCGGTTGCAGAAGGTGACGATATTCTTATTGAACGTTCCGCAGCGATGGCAAAGAACGTCTCCAGAATGGAAAGGATCTGTCTTGATGGTCGCGCCGCAACTGGGATTCCGGCAGGTGGAGCGCAGGTGATGCAGCCCCTTCAGGTTTCCGCACTTACACTCCCAGTTACCGATGGCGTAGTCGACGAACTCGAGCTGGCTCAAGCCGCGAAAATCCGAGATCGGGAACACAGAGTTAAATACGCTCTGCAGGCCGGTATCCTCACGCTCGCTCGGCAGCAAATCCATCTGCAGAAAGCGTTCGTAGGACTTCTTTTGAACCTCGATCAGGTTCGGAATCGGAATAGTAGTCTTGATCTTTGAAAAGTCAACTCGTTCGCGGGTGGCACTAGTTGCTGTATTTTGCATTTCCACTCCTCAAGAACCTTCCAGGGGCGAGCCTGGCGGGCGGCGAAAAAGCCGCAAATCCGGTCAGCAGTCCAGCCTCGCTACCGGGGCAGCGAAGCACAAGGAACTACCGGCCGTCTGCGGCCAAGCACCCATCAATGATTTCCGGTCCGGAGCCAGCGCCGGCAGGACCGTTTGAGACAAATGTGAAGAATTCGAACTGCGGCTATAATTGAGGAAGTGCCAAACCTTAGGATGATGTGAATGGTTTGGGTACACTTTTAGCATCTGGAAGCTGAGCACGGCAATGCTTCGTGCACCCGTCGCCGCAACGGGACACGTCTGATCGCAGAATGCGTTCACAAGGAAAATGATCCGGGCGCCGTCTCCGGTAGAAATCTATTTCAGGTTAGCAAATGGCTCTGAGCAAGTCAAATGCCAGAACTGGTGGCGAGTGTCGAGTGGTAAGTGGCGAGAGAAAACAAGCGCCGCGCGCTAACTCGCCACTAAACACTCGCCACTCGCCACTGCTGAATTTACTTTACTTCTACCGAAGCGCCGGCATCGACGAACTTCTTCTTGATCGCCTCTGCCTCGTCCTTGTTTACGCCTTCTTTGACGGTCTTGGGAGCGCCGTCTACCAGGTCCTTGGCTTCTTTCAAGCCGAGGCTGGTGACTTCGCGAACCGCTTTGATGACGTTGATCTTGTTGGCGCCGGCCGCGGTGAGGACGACCGTGAATTCGGTCTTCTCTTCCGCGGGAGCAGCTGCCGCTGCGCCGGCTGCCGGTGCCGCGGCTACAGACGCCGCCGCAGCCGATACGCCCAGCTTCTCTTCGAGCATCTTTACGAGCTGTGACGCCTCAAGGAGCGTCAGGCCCTGAATTTGTTCCGCAATCGCGTTGATATCCGCCATGTTTCTTTTCCTTGTCCTAAAGTCTTATTGGATTAACCTGACCAGCCACTAGTCACTAGTCACTAGCCACTAGCAGGGCCGTCAGGCCCCGAACTTGTTCTCTTTGACGCCCTGATCGACGACCACCGCAAGATTGCGGCCTACGCCGTTCATCGCCGTCACCAAACGCTGCGCCGGAGCATTGATCAGCCACAGCAGCTTCGCGTAGATTTGTTCCTTGGACGGCATGTTTGCCAGGTCTGTGATCGACTGCATGTCGATAACGCGGCCTTCCACCATGCCAGCCTTGAACGTGAAACTCGGATTTGCCTTCGCATAGGCGGTGAGCGCCTTTGCCAGGGCCACAGGATCGCCGGAGGTGTAAGCCATCGACGTCATGCCTGCGAGATTTTTCACCAGGTCGGCTGCGCCAGTGCCCTCGGCGGCCTTCTCGGCGATGTTGTTCTTAATGACCTTGTAACCGCCGCCAGCGCCGCGAATCGTCTTGCGCAATTCGAAGTCCTGCTGAACGGTGAGCTTTTCATAGCCGGTCAGAAAGACGTTCTTGGCCTGCTCAAGCTGCTTGCGCAGGGC
The DNA here is from genome assembly GCA_038212445.1 of Bryobacterales bacterium. Classification (GTDB taxonomy): domain Bacteria; phylum Acidobacteriota; class Terriglobia; order Bryobacterales; family Bryobacteraceae; genus TMP-7. Next base: position 343,409 of record JBBQUM010000001.1, on the reverse strand, counting down.
TTCGAGGTCCTTCTTCTTCTCAGCTTTCTTTTTCATTTTTGATTCTCCTCGCCGTCGAGCTAGATTACCTTGGCGTTATAAACCGCGACATCCAAGGCCACGCCGGGCCCCATGGTGGAGCACACCGTCACGGTCTTGACGTACTTGCCCTTTGCTGCGGAGGGCTTTGCACGAACCACCGCCTGGATCAGCGCGTTGGCGTTCTCGAGCAGTTTCGGAGTGGTGAACCCGGTCTTGCCTACCGGAGCGTGAATGACGCCCGTTTTGTCGACACGAAACTCGACCTTACCGGCTTTCACTTCGCGAATGGCGTTGGCCACGTCATTGGTGACGGTACCAGTCTTGGGATTCGGCATGAGTCCGCGCGGACCCAGCACCTTACCGAGGCGGCCCACCGATCGCATCATGTCCGGAGTAGCGATCACGGCGTCGTAGTCAGTCCAGTTCTCCGACTGAATTTTGGCCACCATGTCTTCGCTGCCGAAGAAGTCCGCACCGGCTGCTTCGGCCTCACGAACCTTGTCGCCGGAAGCGATTACGAGAACCTTCTTTGCCTTGCCCAGTCCGTTCGGCAACACAAGCGTGCCGCGAACCATTTGGTCAGCATGCTTGGGGTCGACGCCGAGACGCATATGAACTTCAACGGTCTCGTTGAACTTGGTGAATTTGATTTTCTGAATGAGGGGTATGGCCTCTTCTAATGAATAAGGCCTGAGTTCAACTTGTTTTGAAGCAGCAGTATACTTCTTGCCTGGTTTTCTTGCCATGAATCCTCACTGGTCCAAACGGCCACCCCTGAATATTGGGGTATGCCTCCCATTAGGACAGTCTTGCGTTGGAGCGCAACCGTCAGGATAGCAAAGTCAAGGGGTATTATGCAAATGCGGTGATAAACGTCTGAGATTGGGGCGGATTAGGTAATTGACGGGGGAAGTGTCAGCGACGACAACCCTCATTTCGCTCGGAACGAAAGTGCGACATCGGCATCGTGCTCAACATCTGCTGGAGTGCTCTTGAGCAAGACGTGATGAGCCTTCAGGAATCCGTCCATCTCGTAGCGTGACCGGATTCCAAGGAGCCTCCGTGCCTGCCCTACGGTAAGCCTGCCGGAGCGGACACCTTCCAGAGCCAAGGCTTCCAAAGCGGCTCTGGTCAAACCAATGGCGCCGGCGCCGAGCAATGGCGCGAGATCCTCCGGTACCTCGATTGTGACCTGCATACTCTCGCACTATTATCGCGCGCCAGAGGACCGCTCGCATTCCTCGGTCCAAGAGTGAATCGGATGAATCAATCGGGAACAGGGTCATCGATCCAACCCAACCTCCCAGAACGATAACTTCCGAGAAATTGGCGTCGGAATTATCGCTCGACTTTACCAGTTGCTGCGTTCGATAAACGTCCGCGGCTCATAGGTATGACCGGCCGCAACGCGAGCTTCTTCGCGCTTCGTGGCCCACAGGAAGAATGGGCCCAACATCTCCGACGACATGCCGGCCAGCGGGCCCAGGGCACGGTGGAAATCGGTCCGCAGGTCGGTGATTCGGCGGCTGACAGCGGCATTGGTCTTGACGAGCTTGCGTTCCATGGCCCAAAGGGCGCTCGAGTAGAAGTACTTCAACATCTTGGCTTCCTGCTCAAAGCGGCGCCGGATGCGAGCGTCCGCGTGTTCCCTATGGCGCTTCCACCCTTCGAGCGTCGTGCGGCAAATCCGGTACAGGCTGGGACCGTTCAGTTCGAAGTCGCGCCGGAACGCATAATCCAGGAACGTCTTTGACTGCTGCTTGGAGATCGCCGGATGCTGGAAGTTGAACTCGAACTGCCCGTGGATGTCGGCGAGATCGACGTCCACCAATTTTCCTGCCTGACGCGTCTCTTCATATAAAGGAGTGCCGGGGACCGGCGTGTAAAGCATGAACTGGTGGAAGTCAGTGTCGTGACTGCAGGCGAAGTCAATCTCTTCCTTGATGTTCTCGGGAGTGTGGTGCTCGAGGCCGATAATGCTTGAACCGAGCACCCGGATGCCGTTGCGCCGCAGCTCGCGCGTCATAGCGATGGTGTCGACGCCGTTCAGTTTCGCGTAGCTCGACTTCGGCGACTCGAGCCCCATCCACATCCACGACACGCCCAGTTCAACCAGTTCGGGCATGGTGTATTTAAGGATGGCGTTAGCGGAGGAGAACACATTGAAGTCCCACGCCTTGTTTTCCTGCTTCATGCGAGCGAGCAATTGCATGGCGCGTTTCTTGTTCAGCAGGAAGTTCTCGTCCATGACGAAGAAGGAGCGCGTATTCAGGGTCTTCTCGGCATCGAGCATGATGTCGAACAGATCGTCGCCGTTAGAGAAGAAGTCGGTGTGCTTTCCCTTCCCTCCAAAGAATGACGACGTGGTGCAGAAGTTGCATCCCATGGGACAGCCGACCGACGGAATGATGGTGGCTGCGGTGGGCATTTTCTCAGGAATCGGAATTCCGAGAATGCGCCGTCCGAATGCGGAGCGGATGTGCGGATGCTTCAAGGGGGCTTTCTCGTCTTCGTGCAGATGGCGACGCATCCAGGAGATGCCTTCGCCGCGGACGAAATGATCAGCGTCCACCATTTTTTCGATACCCGGGATGGCGCACACGTGACCGCCGATGATGATCTCGGAATGGGGCGAGAGTTCTCGGACGATACGGCACATTTCGCGAACCTTGCCGACATTCACGATAATCGACGAGATGCCGACGATGTCGTAGTGGTTCGCCTTGAGCTCACGCTCGAAGTCCTCACGCACCGGGAAGTCGAGGACGGTGCACGGCGCCGAGATGTTCGCCTGAATCATGAGAATCCCCCACGACCGGTGGAACATACGCAGCGAGAAGGGCCCCTGCTCGCGGGTCACCTGGTTGTGATAGAGCTCCATCGGATTGATGGCGCGGCTGCCAAACTCATCATTCTGCGCATACGGACCGAACACGGAAGACAGTAGGACTCTAGGTTTAGCCATAACAGTACAACAGATCCTTTTATCCTTAACATAGTCTCCATGGTCTGGCGGGACAGTAATATTTGTGTAATATCCACCTCAGAGGACTTTCAGACACACGGTGGTACGATTTGTAAAATGCGTCTCGCAACCTCCTTCCTGCTATTCCTCTCCATGACTTACGGCGCGGGTGAAGGCGCGCTGCGCTGGCGTATGATCGGGCCGTTTCGCGGCGGGCGGACGGTGGCGGCGGCCGGTATCGCCGACCAGCCGAACGTCTTTATCGTCGCCGTGAACAATGGCGGCGTTTGGAAAACTACCGACGCCGGGCGCGTCTGGACTCCGATTTTCGACGATCAGCCCACTGGCTCCATCGGCGCGCTCGCGATTGCGCCGTCCGACCCCAACATCATCTACGTCGGCAGCGGCGAGGGACTGCAGCGGCCCGACCTCTCGGTTGGTGACGGGATGTACAAGTCCAACGACGGCGGCGAGACGTGGCGGCAGATCGGTCTGCGCGACGGTCAGCAGATCTCCGCCATGACCGTGGACCCGCGTGATCCGCAGCGCGTCTTTGTGGCGGTGCTGGGGCACCCTTACGGTCCCAATCCCGAGCGCGGCGTGTACCTCACCGAGAACGGCGGCGACACGTGGAAGAAGGTGCTGGGTCCCGACGAGAACACGGGGGCCACCGACGTCGAGTTCGATCCCAAGAATCCCAACATCGTTTACGCGGTGCTGTGGCAGGCACGGCAGGGTCCGTGGGAGAACGCGCAGTTCTCGGGACCGAACAGCGGACTGTTCAAGTCGATGGACGGCGGCAAGACGTGGAAGCCGCAGAGCAAAGGACTGCCGGCATTCTCTGATGGGTTGGGACGCATCGGCATCGGCATCGCGCCGGGTAACCCGAAGCGGATTTACGCGTTGGTGGAGGCGCGGACCTGCGGCATGTTCCGGTCGGACGATGCGGGCGATAGCTGGCAGCGAGTCAACGGCGAAGCGCGCGTGTGCGGCCGCGGATCGGATTTCGCCGGCGTACGAGTGGATCCGAAAAATCCCGACATCGTCTATAGCGCGAACACATCAACGTACAAGTCAACCGACGGCGGCAAGACGTTCCACGCCTGGAAGGGCGCACCCGGCGGCGACGACTATCACACCGTCTGGATCAACCCCAATAACCCGAGAATCATTCTGCTGGCCGCCGACCAGGGTGCCACCATCACGCTCAACGGCGGCGACACCTGGAGCAGTTGGTACAACCAGCCGACCGCGCAGTTCTACCACGTCAGCACCGACAATCGCTTTCCCTATTGGGTGTATGGCGGACAGCAGGAGAGCGGGTCGGCGGGCGTGGCGAGCCGCGGCGATAACGGCCACATCACCTTCCGCGATTGGCGGACCGTCGGCGTCGAAGAGTACGGCTACGTGGCGCCCGATCCCCTGAATCCCAATTTCATCTACGGCGGAAAGCTGACGCGTTTTGACATGCGGACTGGCGACGTCCAGCAGGTGGGACCCACAGTATTACGCGGCGCGAACCATCGCTTTCTGCGAACCGCGCCCGTGCTGTTCTCCACCGTCGACCCGCACATTCTCTACCTCGGCGCGAACGTGCTGTTCAAGACGTCCAACGGCGGCAATAGTTGGGACATCATCTCGCCCGACCTCTCGCGCGAGAAGTACGATGTCCCGCCCAGCGTCGGCATCTACATCGACGAAGCCAAGCGCCAGACCACTCGGCGCGGGGTCATCTACACGGTGGCGCCCTCCTATAAGGACGTGAATGTGATCTGGGCCGGCACCGACGACGGACTGATCCATGTCACGCGCGACGGCGGCAAGAACTGGGCGAACGTCACGCCGCCCGAGATCACGCCGTGGAGCAAGATCTCGCTCATGGATGCCAGCCACTTCGACACCGACACTGCCTACGCAGCCGTGAACCGGATTCGCTGCGACGACATGAAGCCGCACATCTACCGCACGCATGACGGCGGCAAGACGTGGAAGGAAATCGTGAAAGGGTTGCCGGACGATCCCATCAACGTGGTCCGCGAAGATCCGGTACGCAAGGGACTGCTGTTTGCAGGGTCGGAGCGCGCCGCCTATTACTCGCAGGACGACGGCGAGAACTGGGTCTCGCTGCGGTTGAACATGCCGTCGATCTCGATCCGCGACCTGGTGGTTCACGACACCGACCTCGTAGTCGGCACGCATGGCCGCGGGTTCTGGATTCTCGACGACATGACGCCGCTGCGCCAGACCGTGCAGGGGCAGGTGGTGCTGTACAAGCCGCGGGTGACTTACCGCGTGCGGCGCAATCAGAACACCGACACGCCGTTGCCACCGGAAGAGCCGGCCGGGAAGAATCCGCCGGACGGAGCCATCATCTATTACACGGTGCGGCCGGATGCGTCCGAGCCGATCACGCTCGAAATCCTCGACTCGGCCGGGGCGCTCGTGCGCAAGTACGCTAGCAATGATGCGCCGCCCTACAAGATGGAGGATCTCGACCGTGAGTTAGCGGTGCCGCTGTATTGGGTGCGCCCGTTTGCGCCGTTGTCGGGCAAGGCTGGCATGCACCGTTTTATTTGGGATTTGCGCTACGCACCACCGGAGTCGCTGCGGCGCGATTTTCCAATCTCGGCGATTCTCGGCGACACGCCGCGCTATCCGCTCGGAGCCTTCGTGATGCCTGGCGAGTACACGGTCAGGCTCAAGGCGAACGGGCAGACTGTGACACAGTCGTTCACAGTGAAGATGGACCCGCGGGTGCCGACGCCCGCCGAAGGATTGCAGCAGCAGTTCACTCTCGCGTCGAAACTCGCGAACATGATCCATACGAATTTCACCGCGCTGCAAGAAGTGAAAGCCGCCAGAGCCAAGTCGCCCGGTGCGGAGCTGGACCAGAAGCTGGCAGCGCTCGAGGGCGGCGGTGGAGGCGGCCGTCGCGGTCCGCGAGGAGGTGGCGGTGAGGCGACGCTGAGCGGCCTTAACGGCGATCTGACTTCAGTTTTCGAACTCATTGAAAGTTCGGACTCCACTCCCACCACTCAGGCCGCGGCCGCGGTAGCTGAACTCGAACGCAGCCACAACGCGCTGCTCGCCCGCTGGCAGGAACTCAAAAAATGATGCGCACCTTACTGCTGTCCCTCGTCTTGACGGCATTCGCCGCCGCTCAGGATCGCCATGTCGTGCTGATCAGTCTCGACGGCTATCCCGCGTATGCGCTGAAGGATCCCCGGACCCCGGCGCCCACCCTTCGCAAACTCATCCGCGAAGGTGCATGGGCACCCGATGGGATGACTAATATCAACCCGACAGTCACCTGGCCGAATCACACGTCGATGGTCACCGGCGTAGACGCTACCAGGCATGGCGTCATATACAACGGCCTGCCGGTGCGGAAGGACGGCACGATCAAGATTGATCCTGACTCGCCGAAGGATGAACTGGTGCTCGCACCGACCGTCTACGATCTGGCTCACGCTCGCGGCATGACCACCGCAGAAGTGGACTGGGTGGCGATTGAGAAGCCCAAGACGATCACCTGGGCGTTCGCAGAACGGCCGCAGCCGGACGCGGTGATCCCGCGCGAGATGGTGGCCGCCGGCATCCTCACGCAAGCCGACGTCGACGGGTTCTCGAAGGCGCCGATCACCTATCGCGACGAAGTATGGACGGAGGCGGCAGTCCACATTCTGAAAGTCCACAAGCCGAACCTGCTGCTGTTCCACCTGCTCACCACCGACAGTTCCGGTCACACGTATGGTTCGCGGTCGCTCGGCTTCACAGCCGCGCTGGCGCTTGCTGACCGGCAAGTGGAGCGACTCATCGAAGCTGTCCGCTCAGCCGGCTATCTCGACAGGACCACCTTCATCGTGGTCTCGGACCACGGCTTCCACACCGCGAAGAAGCACATCCGTCCCGCCGCGCTGCTGAAGGAGAAAGGCATCGAGGGCGTGGTGGTGGTGAGTGAAGGCGGCACGGCAATGTTGTACGGGAAAGTGTCGCCGGAGATTTTCAAAGATGTTGAGGGAATCAGCGAAGTGATCACGCCCGGCGAGTTCGCCAAGTATGGTTATCCGCCGGCAGGGGGCCGTATGGCTGACCTCGTTCTCGCGGCCAAGGACACCTACGCATTCTCGAATAGCGCGACGCTTCCTGTAGTCGCAGATATTCCCGCGGGCGCCAGTTCCGGAAACCACGGCTATCTCTCGACGAATCCCGATATGCGGCCTATCTTTGTCGCCTGGGGTGCGGGCGTGAAGCGTGGCGCGCATGTCGATAACGTCCGCAACGTGGATGTAGCTGCAACCATCGCCCAATTGCTCGGTTTGAAATTGGACGGCGTCGCCGGAAAGACGATCAGCGGTGCACTCGCCGGACAGTAAGCCTTACTTCGGCGCCTCGCCTGACCGCCACGGCGAATGACCCGGCCACTTCGCTAACTCCTCGCTGGCCCAAGCTGGAGTCTTGTCCTTGTGGCACAGGTTGCACGCGTTGGGCATCCCGAACTGCGTGGTGCGCGACGGCGGAATGAATGCGAAGGTGTGACTGCGGACGTTGACGTCGGAGATCTCTGACTCGATGGCCGGCATGTGGCACGCGACACACTCGTTCCCCGCGCTCCCGGCCTTATGATGCGTGTGCTGCTCAATCGTCGCGGCAAACGGACCATTGGGCGAGCGGGGACCATGGCACTCCAGGCACATCGTCGACGCCGGTTTGATGAGGTCGGCATTGTTCTCGGTGCCATGCACGTCGTGGCAGCTTGAACAGACGACGCCGCGGCGGTACATGAGGCTTTGGACGAAATCGTTACCCTGCATGCGGTTCTTGTGACCGGTACCGTCCGCGAAGTGCGTGAAGGTGGTCTCTCCGGGCTTGTGCTCTTCAAGCCGCCAGAAGTCGTGAAGTTTGAGACCGGGAACGTAGCCGGCGGGCCAGTCGACGAACTTGCCGTCGAGTGGCTTTTGCAGCGGTTGTCCCTGCGAGTGGCATTGAATGCAGACGTCGTTAGCCGCAAACGAATCAAGGCGTGAAGCATTCACGATGTTCGACCGCGCCGGACGGCCGGCATGCGCGCGTCCTGGACCGTGGCACTTCTCGCAGCCGACATTCCATTCGCTGACGGCGCCGGTGGAGAGATTGTAATTGACGGAATGGCAGCCGTCACACAACGGACCCGTGGGCCGCTGCTTGTTGTCGGGTCCGTAATGCGCCACCCACCAGTCCGTGCCAGCCTTCACGTTGTAGGCGCGCCATACCTGATGCGTGACGTCCCACTGCGCCGGCAGCGGGTAATAGTCGTTGCCGATCTTCTGAAAGTACCGCTGCTTCCACTTGCTGCCGTAGACGAAAGCGACATCCTTCAGCGTGAAGGTGAGCAGCGGATCCGGCTTCGAGAAATCCGGGATCACGGCCTCGGGGTGCTCCCGAGGATCGCGGACGACGTTCGCCATACGCGTCTTCTTCCAGCGCGCGTAGATGGCGGGATGACACTTCGCGCAGGCCTCCGAGCCCACGTACTCGCTGGTCTGCGCCGACGCTCCGGCGCACATCACGGCAGTCAGGATCCAAAGTCGAAGCATGTCGACTTAGGCTAACAAACCAGTAGCCCGGTAGACTAATCGTCGATGCCGTGGATGCGCATCTCAATCAGCTTCTGAATCGTCACGTTGACGCCGCGTGATTTCATGGTGCGGATGTACTCGGGTGTGACGCCGTGAATGCGCATCGCGATCAGCTGGTCGACGGGCGGATGGCTGAAACCCGATGCCGCCACTTCCTTCACAAACTCGGGACTCGCGCCGTGGATGCGCATGGCCACAAGCTTATCGGCGTCCAACGAATCGTATCCCAACGCCTTCAGTTCGCGAATCATCTCGGGACTCACTCCATGAATCCGCATCGCCACCAGTTTCTGCGACGAGCTGATGTTGTAGCCGAGAGACTTGAGGTCGCCGATGAATTTCAGCGTCACGCCATGAATGCGCATCGCTAATAGCTGGTCGAGTGAGACGTTGTCGATGCCCGCGCCCTTGATCTCGCGCACGAACTGGGGGCTGACGTCGTGAACGGCAAAGGCAAAGATGCGGTCGTCGGGAATATTGTCGTAGCCGAGCACGCGCATCTCGGGAGCGAAGGTCGTATTGGGTTGCAGCGTGAAAGTGCCGGCGCCCTGCCCCGCCTTGAAGTAGCCCTCACAGACAAACGTCCCAGCCGAGCGGACGATCTCAAAGCGCGCCTGCGACGCACCCGTTTCCATCTGTCCACGGGTGATGCCACGCAGATCGGAGAATTGGAGCGCACTGGAGTTTGTCGAACTGCCGTGCTCCGACCGCCGGTGCAAAGTCAGCTGCACGCGGTCGATTTCCTTCATCGAATCAATGATCCATTGGCCGGTAATCACCTCGGCGCAGGCCGGAGCGAGCACGAACACACTAATCGCTGCGAGTTTTTGGAGAGTCATGATTTCACCTTTTGAGAGAGTGTTACTCGACGATCCCGAATTGCTTCAGCTTGATGACTTTGTCGAAGGTCAGATTTGTGAAGCCTTGCTTCTTCACTTTGTCGATGAACTCGGGTGTGACGCCGAAAATTCGCGCCGCCACCAGGTCATCGAAGGAGAGATTGCCAAAACCCGCGGACTTAAAGCTCTGCGCCAGTTCAGGCTTCACGCCATGGATGCGTGCCGCCACCACATTGTCAAAGCTCAGGTGATCGTAGCCCGCGCTCTTGAGACCCTGAATCAGTTCGGGAGTGATGTGATGGATACGTGCCGCCATCACCTGGTCCATGGTGAGGTTCGGGAACCCGAGCTTCTTGATGTCCTCGATTGACTTGGGATTGACGCCGTGAATGCGGCAGGCCACCAGCTCATCAATTGACAGATTCGGAAAACCAGCGGCTTTCATCTCCTGGCCGAACTCGGGTGGCACTCCATGAATCCGCATGGCTACCAGTTGGTCCACCGTCGGATTGAAACCGGCGGCTTTCATCTTCTGTATGTACTCGGGCGTTACGCCGTGGATCTTGAACGCGATCAGTTGATCCACCGAAAGGTCCTTGTAACCCGCTTTCGCCAGGCTATTCACGAAGCTACCGGACTCGGGCGCGGCCGTAGCCTGTGGCGCAGCGTCCTGGTTATCCGTATCCTTGTCTTCGTCCGGGGCTGCAGTCTCGTGTGCAGGGGCAGCATCGGCACTTACATCAGGGGCCGCGTCAGCTCGCGCTTCAACGCTTGGAACGGGCGACGGTTTGGGACGGTTCACGCTCAGCTGAGCGATTACCGCCTCGGGGACACGCACGTCGAGCGACGCCTTGTGATCGTCGCCGCGTGAAGCGAATACCGAGGTTCCACCCCAGGCGATGACAACGGCAAAAGCCACTGCAATGCCGGCCAACCATGCTGAAGCCGGGCGCGACGTGTCGGACTCTCCGGTAAGCAGGCGCCTCACTCTTCCAATCAGCGACCCGCCGTCGGCGGCCATCGCGAGTTGCGGGCGATATACGCGAACTTCCTCCAGACGCGACAGTGCGCGTGCATAGGATGCGGGATCGCCGCAGACCGCTACGGCGATATCGTCACAGCAGTTCTCGCGCTCCTCGCGGATCCGGCGGCCAGTCCACCAAACGGCCGGATGGTAGAACAGCACGGTCTCTACGACGGTCTGAATGATGTTCACCAGGTAGTCGTGACGGCGAATATGCGCCAGTTCGTGAGCCAGCAAAGCCTCCAGTTGCGACGGCGCCAATTGCGCCAGCGCGCTCGCCGGAACCAGGATGACGGGCTTCAGCCAACCGATTACAGTGGGCACTTCAACCACGGCAGATTCGCAGAGGTCCACCACCTGGGTCACGCCCAAACGGGCGGAGAGTGTCGCCAGCCTCTGTTGCCAGTCAGCAGCAACGCGCTGTACCAGGCGGTTGCGCATGCGATGCGCTACCAGCAGTCCGCCGGCGAGACGCAGAGTGAGGACGCTCACGCCAAACGCCCAGACGGCGATGATAAACGGGAACCAGTCGGTCAGTTGAACGGAGCGGACGGCTGCCGCGCCCGTCGTCCCCATCCACACCGGTACATAGGTGAAGGCGGCGCCTGAGGTCGACTGAGCCGGCGTGTCCGACGAGTTCGATGTGAGCAGGAATGTGGCCACGGGAGCCAGTAGAAGTACGGCCATTGCGCCGCAGGAAACCGCGTAGCGCACGGCTGCGCTCGACTTCCTCAATGCCGCCAGTGTCGTTGCCAGCAGTGCCGAAACCGCCGCGCCCTGCCAGAGAAAATGAATGAGAACCCAGCCGATCCGCTCGATCATTTCGCACCTCGCTCATATTCGTCCAGCATCCGCCGGATCTCTGCCAAATCCCCCCGCGACGCTTTCTGGCTGCTCAACGCCTGCATCACCAGTTCCTTCGCCGATCCTTCAAACGCGCGATCCAGCAAGTCGGTCACCAGATGCCGCTGCATCTCCGACTGCGGCAGGCAAGCTTCGTAGACGTGCGCACGCTGCCGTTCGTCCCGCCGCACCAGGTCTTTCTCGGACATGATCTGCAGGAGTTTCAGCACCGTCGTATACACTACGGGCTTGGTCGCGCTAAGTTTCTCGTAAACTTCACGAACCGTTGCCGGCCCGTGTTGCCACAAGACATTGAGGATTTCCAGTTCCCCATCAGTGGGCCGAAACTGGGTGGATTTTGCCATGGATCGAGGTTACTACGAAGCCTTTCGTAATGTCAACGAAAACTTTCGTACTTTGTGCCATCCCCTCCCACAACCAATAAAGGCGTCCGACGCCTTTATTAAAGGGGTCGGACGCCTTTTATTAAGTTGTTGAAAATGCAGGACCGGCTACTTCAGTTGCTTTTGCAACTCCTCCACCGCCCGCTCCAACTGACGGTCGCGACCCGCCAGGTTATCCTCGGGCGCATTCTCCACCAGGATGTCCGGCTGGACTCCGTAGTTCTCCATGTTGGTGTGCTTGGCGTCCGCCAGAAACACGCCGACGCCCGGCGTCCGCACAGTCGACCCGTCGATCAGCGAATAGCTGCCCGTGCCGATGACCGCGCCCATAGTCGGCGTGCCGATAGTCTTGCCCAGCCCCAGCGCCTTGAAGCCGGCCGGGAACATCTCCGCGTTGGACGCTGAGCGCCAGTTCTGCAGCACTACCTTGGGGCCGAAGTAGCCGGCGAACGGCCGACCTGTTGGCTCGGTTCCGCGCGGTTGCCAAACCTGGTACTGCCGCTGCACCAGTATCGCCAGCAGCTCCTGCTCGATGTTGCCGCCGCCGTTCCACCGCTGGTCGATGATCATGGCTTCCTTGTCGCGGTACTCGCGTAGCTCCTTCTCAAAGCGCCGCAGCGACACCGGATTCATCGCCTGAATGTGCATGTAGCCGATGCGCCCCTTGGACAGCTTATCGACGGTCGCGCGACGCTCCCTCACCCAGCGCTCGTAGCGCAATTGATTGAAGGCGGCCGCCGGCACGGGCTCAATGCGCGTCTTCCAAGCGCCTTCCTCAACCGGCTTGCTGTTGAAGCTGACGGTGACGCGGCGGTTGAGAGGATTATTGAGCAGCTTCCAGTAGTTGTCTCCCGACACCACCGGCTTGCCGTCGATGGCGATCAGGTAGTCGCCGGTTTTCACCTTCACCCAGTCCTTATCGGCGGGGCCTTCTTCGTAAATGTGGGACACCTTGTAGCGCCCGGCAGAGTCCGGCTCAAAGTCGAGCCCGAGATGGCGGGTCTGCGCGGATCCTTCCCTTACGCCGGGTGCTGGCGCAGCGCCGGTGTGCGACGCATTCAACTCGCCGATCATCTCGTTGACGATGTTCAGCAGTTCCTGCCGGTCGCCGACAAATTCCACCAGCGGTTGATATTTGGAGCGCGCCGCGTCCCAGTCCATGCCATGCATTTTGGGATCGTAGAAGCGATACTTCATCGTGCGCCAGGCATCGCCGAACATCTCGGCCCACTCAGCGGACTTTTCAATGCGCACCTTCACATTGAAGTTGATCCTGCGTTTACCGCCGTCAGCGCCGGCGGCTGCTGCGGAAGTTGCCGCGCCTCCGCGACCGGCGAATCCAGCCGCACCGCCGGCCGCAGCCGCGCCGGTGGTGACATTCGCTGAGTAGATGCCGCCGCCTTCAAGAAAGAAGATCGATCGTCCGTCACGTGCAAATGCGAGCGAGCTGATACCGCCGCGTCCGCCGAAACCGGCTCCTGGACCGCCTTCGTCGTCGCCTCCAACCGCTGTGCCGGTGGTGACGCGCGTGAGGCGCTTCCCGTCGTCCTGGATGGTGTAGAGCGTCGGTGTGGGGCGCAAGCTTCCCGGCTCCATAGTGACGAACGCGATTGTCCGGCTGTCGGGCGCCGGCTCGTACGTGAATACCGACGAAGAAAGGCGCGTCACTTGGCGGGTGCGGCGCTTCAATCCGTCCCAGTCGATATTGACGTCTTTCACCGGGGTGCTTTGCTGGGGCCGTCGAGGCGCTGCTCCGCCCTGATCCTCAGCCGGTGTTTCCGCTCGTTCCTCGGGATCGTCGGGATCCTTGTCCTGTTTCTCGAGCAGCGTCATATGCACTTGCGCAGATCCGCCACCGAAAGGACCACCGCCACCACCGCCGCCTTCGGCCCGCACGAAGTACAGCTTCTTGCCGTCGGCCGAGAATCGCGGATTCAATTCGTTAAACGAGTCGAAGGTCGCGCGGTGCTCAGTGCCGCCCGCCGCCGAAATCAGGAAGACATCGGTATTGCGGCTCTGGTCAGCCTTCGAATATGCGATCCACTTACCGTCCGGCGACCATACGCCGCCGCCCACGTTACCGAACTTCGAGGAAGCCAGTTCATTAGTCTGCTGCGTCGCCACATCCACCTTGTAGAGCTTGGAGTCAGACGTGGTGAAGGCGAGCATCTTCGAATCGGGCGACCACCGGAAGTTGTTTTTCAGCGCATCGAGATCGGTGATTCGCTTTGCATCGGCAGAACCGTCGGTCGCAGTGATGTAAATCTCTTCGCGACCGCTGCGATCACTGACGAATGCGATCCACTTGCCGTCGGGCGAATACCGCACTTCGCGGTCGCGCGAGGGATTGTCGGTGATCTGCCGGATGTCGCCTTCCTCCACCGGCGCAGTGAACACTTCGCCATGCACTGAGAACGCGACACGGCGAGCGTTGGGAGCCAGGTCGTAATCATCGGCGTTGGCGGTGTAGGTGCGAACCTCACTCATGTTCTCCTCGGTCTCGGCGGCGATATCGAGTTTCACGGCATTGGTTTTCCGCGTCGCCACATCGAGCTTCCAGACGCCGAAATCATGCTCGAAGACGATAGTCTTGCCGTCGGCGCTGATCGCGGGCCAGCGAACGTCGCCGCTCTTGAAGGTGGTTACCTGCTCAGCCTTGCCGCCTTTCTCAGAGACGCGCCAGACATTGGTGAGTCCCCCGCCCTCCCGGTCGCTGACGAAGTAGATGTGTCCGTCGCGCGACCACATGGGCCACGAGTCCATGCCGTCGAAATTAGTGACGTCGGTAAATTTCTTCGACGCGATGTCCATGATCGACACGTCGCTCTGGTAGGCGCCGCGGTAGTATTTTCGCCAGTAGACCTGCGACCGCCGGTTGATCGCTAATTTCGTTCCATCGGGCGAATAGCCGCCCCACAACCCCATGTCGGCGCCGGCACTCTGCTCCATCCCGCCTTCGACAGGAACGGTGTAGAGCTTGGCCATGAAGTCTTCGCCGCGCTGGCTCGAGAACAGGATCGAGTGCGAATCGGGCGACCAGCCCAGCACGTTATCGTCGGCGGAATGAAACGTAAGCTGCTTCGGCTGTCCGCCCGCGGTGGGCACGATGAAAACGTCCAGGTTGCCGTTCCGGTCGCTGGAGAACGCGATCCACTTGCCATCGGGCGAGTACCGCGGATAGACATCGCGAGCGGGATTGGCGGTGATGCGCTGTATGTTGGACCCGGAATCGTCAGCGGTCCAGATGTCCCCGAGATAGGAAAACACGATCCGGCCGCTGTGGTAGTGAGGATACCGGACCAGCTTGGCTTCGCGTCCAAACGAAAAGGCGCCGGCGAGCAAGGTTAGCCCGGCAGCGAGAACGGTCTTGTACATATGGGACTAAAGGCGATGAATTCGCGCCTGGGGTTACTACCGTCCGTGGCCCGCCGCTCCCGAACTGCCTGGATGGCTATTTCGAGCTGACCGCCGCCAGCAGCCGCTCTACCGAGATCGGCTTTAACAGGACCGTCGAGGCGCCCAGGATTTTCGCCATCGCCAGATACTGACCGCCGGCCACACCCGACATGGCAATGATCCTGATACCGGGGTAATCGCGCCGGATGACCTCGATCGTCTCGATGCCCTCCTTGCCGGGCATCACCAGGTCGGTGATCACAATATCCGGCGTGTAGGCCTGAAGTTGACGAAGCGCGTCAAGACCGTCGGAGGCCTCCGAAACGCGATATCCAGCTTGCTCCAGGGCCGCTCGAATAAATCTCCGGATCGCCGGCTCGTCGTCGACTACCAGCACCAGGCCGCCAGTCCTTTCCTTCCGTAGCAGTTCCCTTACCCTTGTAGAAAATTGATCCAGGTCAAGCGGCTTGCGGAGAATCATCGCATCACCCGGCACGCCCAGGGTCTCATCGGAGTAACCCGAGACGAACAGGAGCCTGGTTTGCGGCCACTCCCTGGCCACGCGCGCCGCAAGTTCCAGTCCGCTCATCACCGGCATTTTGACATCGGTAATAAGCAGGTCGAACCTTGTCGACTCCAGCCGGGATAGTGCCTCCGCTCCACTCGCGGCCGGGACAACATGGTGGCCATATCCCTCGAGGACCTCGGTCATCAGACGGCGCACTTCCAACTCGTCTTCAACCAGCAGAATGGTGCCGCTATTGTGGAGTTCGTAGTCAGACGGTGCGGTCTTGCTCTCCACTACGCCGGTGGCAACCGGAAAGTAGATATGGAATGAAGTGCCTTTGCCCACCGTGCTATCGACCTTCAGATGCCCGCCATTTTCGACTACGACACCTTCCACAACCGACAGCCCCAGGCCAGTCCCTTTCCCCACATCCTTGGTGGTGAAGAATGGTTCGAAGAGCCGCTCGCGAACGCTTTCCTCGATGCCCGTTCCGGTGTCGCGCACCGTGATCCCGATGTAATAGCCCGGTGCCACCGGGCTGCCGCAGTGCGCACAAGTGCCATCCAGCCATTGCCGTTCCGTCTCGATATACAAGACCCCGCCGTCCGGCATGGCATCGCGGCCGTTCACCACCAGGTTCATGAGAACCTGCTCTAAATGATGCCGGTCAGCCAATATCTGGTCGAGCGAGGATTGGAGGAGAGTGATGACGCGAATGTCCTCGCCCACCAGGCGCAATAAGGACTTCTCCATCGATAGAACCAGTTCATTCACGTTCAGCAGCGTTCGCTCGGGCTTGTCTTTGCGGCTGAAAGCGAGTAGCTGACGGACCAGCGCCGCCGCCCGCTCACCAGAAGAAGAGACTTGCTCCAGGGCGTCGCGCATCGGATGTCCCTGCGGCAAACCTCGGAGCAGCAGGGACGAATAACCATTGATCACCGTCAGGTGATTGTTAAAGTCGTGCGCAATGCCGCCCGCCAACCGGCCGACGGATTCCATTTTCTGCGAATGCAGAAATTTCGCGTACAGCTTCTCGCGCTCCGCTTCCGCGTTCTTCCGATCCGTAATATCGGAATAGGTGCCGATCATCCGCAAAGCATGGCCGCGACCGTCCCGCTTCACTACCTTGCCACGACCGAGAATCCATTTGTAGTCGCCATCCTTGCAGCGCACCCGGTGCTCGCTCGAGTAGGCCGGAGCCTTGCCGGCAAGGTGGCTGGAAATTTCGTCGTCCACCCTGGCTTTGTCGTCGGCGTGGACGATCATCTCCCATTCATTACCGTTCTCCCCGGCAGCGTCGTACGCGTATCCCAGCATCGCTTTAGCCCGGGGCGACCAGTAGGTGCGGTTGGTGTCTGCTCGCCAGTCGAAGACCCCGTCGCCTGAGCCTTCCAACGCAAACTGCCAGCGCTCATCGCTCTCCTGGAGCGCCTGCATTACTTGCTCGCGCTGGCTGATGTCGCGGATTACGCCAACCGCATAAAAGGATCCGGACAAGTGTACAGGGGCGATGCTGAACTCAATCGGGAACTCGACGCCATCGCTCCTGATCGCGCGTTCCGACACCGTGGCGCCTGGCAAGCCGGCAGCGTCATCCCGGTGCAAATGATCCAATATGCGTTGAAATGCTTCAATGTTCCGGGTTGGAATAATCAGCAGATCGAGCCGCTGCCCGAGCACGTCTTTACTGGACCGGCCGAACATTCGCTCCGCGGCCGGGTTCCAAAGCACCACATGCCCGGCAGCATCGATTACGATCACCGCATCGAGTGCCGAGTCTAGTACGGCCTTGGTCATCGAGCGCTGGCGTTGTAGCTCATCCCCGGCGGCCTTGCGCTCGGTAATGTCCTCCACCATGCCGACAAGCAGGAGCGGTTGGTTATCCGCATCGAAATCCACTTGAGCGACGTTCGAGAGCCAGGCTACGGACCCGTCTGAGCGAACGATACGAAATTCGTGGGCGAAGATGCCGCGTGTCTCAATGGCACGGTCCACCCCCGCGCGGACGGCGCCGGCATCTTCAGGATGGACCAGATTGAAAAACGATTCAGCTTGTTTGTCAAAGTCGGCGAGTCCGGTGATCTCGTAGCAGCGATCCGACCAGAATACGCTCCCGTCTTTTAAGTTGAACGTCCAGACACCCATTTGAGCGGCGGACAGAGCCAGCTTGAGGCGGCGTTCGCTCTCGCGCAGATCGGCGTCGGCCTTTCTCCTCGCACTGCGTCCCACCACGTCGCGAATCTCACGCGTAACCGCCGGCCCAAGCCGAGCCAGGTTGTCCTTCATCAGGTAGTCGTGAGCGCCCGCGAGCATCATCTGCACGGCGACGTCCTCGCCAATGGTTCCTGAGACGACGATAAACGGCAGATCCTTGCCGGATTCGTGGAGGATGGCGAGAACGTCGGGTGCCGAGAAGCCGGCGAGCCGGTAATCGCAGATAACAACGTCCCATTGCTGCTCGAGCGCGCTGCGAAAATCCTCCAGCCGGTCAACGCATTGTGAGGTCACCTCGAACCCAAAGCGCTTGAGTGCACGCAGCACCAGCGCGGCGTCCACCTCGGAGTCCTCTACATGCAAGACGCGTAGCTGGAACGGGGTCATGGCTTGCCCTCACCCGGAGGCTCATTCAGCACCAGCCAGTAAAAACCCAACTTCTCCATCGCCTCTACAAACTGGCTGAAGTCCACCGGTTTGCGGATGTAGCTGTTGACGCCGAGATCGTAACTCAAAGCTATGTCCTGTTCCTCAGTGGATGACGTGAGAATCACGACGGGAAGGCGATGGGTCCTCGCGTCCTTGCGAATCCGCTGCAACACTTCGAGGCCGGACACTTTCGGAAGCTTTAGATCCAGCAGCACCAGCGATGGCAGCGGACGCGCTTCTGGACCGAAAAAGTAGTCAAGCGCCTCCTGCCCGTCCTCAGCTACGTCGAGAAGGTTGGCAATGCGGCTACGCGCGAAGGCACGGCGGGTAAGCTCGATGTCGCTCGGGTTGTCCTCCACCAGAAGAATTGTCTTGTTATGACTCACGGTCGGTCCCAATCGTGAAATAGAAGGTTGCGCCAGTTTGAGGTGCGGCTTCAGCCCAGATCTTACCGCCATGACGCTTCACGATTCGTTGAACCGTAGCCAGACCGATACCGGTGCCCGGAAAATCGGCTTGGCGGTGCAGGCGTTGGAAGACTCCAAAGAGCTTGGAGGCATGCGCCATGTCGAAGCCAGCACCATTGTCGCGAACGTAAAACACAAGTTTTCCTTCAACTTCGTTCTGACCGAACTCGATACTCGCGTCGTTCCGGCGAGAGGTGAATTTCACCGCGTTGTCCAGCAGGTTCGTCAGCGCAATGTCGAGCAGCGCGCGATCCCCCACCGCCGATAATCCCGGCTGAATGGAGAACGCCAGGTGCCGCAGGGAATTGCTTTCGCTGAGCCTTGCCGCAATCCGCTGTGCCAGTTCCGTCAACTCCACCGGCTCGGCTTTCATATGGCTTCTATTCAGCCGTGACAGGCCCAGCAGTTCGTCGATGAGCGTGCCCATGCGCTGGGCTTCGGAACGTACCCGGCCGAGGTACTTGTGAGCCTGCGCGTCGAGCGACGGCCCATAGTCCTCAACCAGAGCAAGGCACCATCCGTCGATTCCACGTAGCGGGGCGCGTAAATCGTGCGAAACCGAATAGGCGAATGCCTCCAGATCCTTGTTTGCGCTCTCCAATTCCAGAGTGCGGCTACGCACACGCTCCTCAAGCTCGGAGTTGAGGCGCATGATCTCGTCGTGACTGCGCTTCACCTCCGTCAAGTCAAAGGAGAAGGTGACTCGCGAGACAACCCCGTCGTGTCCCTCTTTGATCATGGTGGTGTCCACCAGGACGGGAAACTCGGTGCCATCCTTGCGCACATTCACTGACTCAAACCTGACGTGCTGTTGTTCATTGGCAATCGAGTCGAACTCGAGTAGTCTCGACCACTCCCTTTCGGGGTAGATCGTGCTAATCGCACGCCCCGCGAGTTCTTCAGGAACGTAGCCTCGCTCTGACGCGAAGGCTACATTGACAGACCTGAACGTCCTCCCCTGGATCTCAGATAATGTGATGGCGACATCGGCGTTCTCAAACGCTCGTTGCCATTCAAGAGCCTGCCGCTCGATTCGTTTCCTCTCGGTGATGTCGCGCGAAATTCCAACAACACCTCCGATAACACCGCTATCATCCTTCCAGACTGTCTTGGTTGTCAGATAGGTCCGTGTGACGTCATGGAAGGTAAGAACCTCCTCCATCGTTTCGGTTGTGGCTGACTCCATTACACGTCGATCGTTAGCGGCGACGTCGGATGAGCCCACCGGATTCGAAAGCAGGCTCGAGTTGGACTGGCCCACCACTTCTGCCCGCGAACGGCCCATCGCACGCAAAGTCGCTGGATTTGCGTAAAGATACCGGCTGTCTCTGTCTTTGATGTAGATGCAATCGGTGGTGGTGTCCGAGAGGATGCGGAGCAGGTGATCCTGCCGCCGCGCTACTGTCTCCGCCAGGCGCCGCTCCGTTTCATCGCGTGTATGAACCACAGCCATCAGCGGCTTCCCGCTGGCGTCGCGAGCTAGCGATCCGCTAAACAGAAGGAGTCTCGTTTCGCCTGTCGAGCGATTTCGCATCACCAACTCGACGTTTTTGAGCACTTCGCCCCGGATGATCCGCGAGAGGGGCCAACGGTCGAAGGGAACCACGGCGAAGTCGTCTGCCACCAACTCAAAGTCGCTCGCGAACGTAGCCAGGGGCCGGGCGATCTGATACTCCTCGATCTCCAAAATCCCGGCTGCGGCGCGATTCCAAAAGATGAGATCACCTGCAAGGTCGGAAACAAATACGCCCTCGTTGAGCGTTTCAAAAACGGTTTTGAGTTCCGCGATGCGCGTCTCCAGAGTGAGTCGAGATTTCGAAAGTTCCTCGTTCAGCCTGCCTAATCGCCGTCGCGATCCTTGTTGCCAGACAAAGACTAACCCTCCCAGAACCAGAACAGCCCCAAACATTTCCCACGAATAGCGAGTCATTCTGCGTTCCTGCGTGGATCGCAGAACTGAAGCTAGATTGCCGGCTTGCGACGCTGAAACCAGTGGATGCCGTGCAGCGAGAGCTTCAAGCGTCCCGTCCAGCGTCAAATCGTCTATGGCTTTGCGGAGCGATTCGACAACTCCAGCAGACTCCCGCCGCGAGATGAGGCTGAATTGAACCTCCATCCGGGTGTCAACAGCTTGCAGAGGAACGTCGTTGCAGCTTGGCGGCAGCGCAAGAAGCAGGTCGCGCAGATGAACAGTCTGCAGGATGGCCGCATCGTCTTCGTTGTCGCACATCGCGCTCACTACGGCTCCTATACTTGGACGGGCGTGAAGATTGGCTTTGTTTAGCCTCGATTCCACCGCGTATACCGCGCTCATCGCCACACTAATCTTCAATCCGTTCAAATCGGCTTCGTTTCGTATGGGGCTATCGCGTCGCACCAGCGCCACCAAATCACTGGCCCACCAGGGTTGGCTGACGTGGAATTCCCGCTTGCGGGCGTCAGTATAAACGCCGACCGGAAGGAAATCGATTGTCCCGCGGCGGAGTGCTTGTTCGTTTTCGCTCTGCGTGGCCTCTGCCGGCGTCCACTCCAGTCTCACGCCCGCGCGACGTGCCGCTTCGTTCAGCACATCGAAAACAAAACCCGCTGGCTTCCCGGCGGAGTCCCTGCCGCCAAGCGGCGGAAATGCGCTGAGCCCAACGCGTAGCGGTGGAGGTTCTGCAGACTGCAGAAGACCGAGGGAGAATAAGAGACCAACAAAAAAGCGACAGCCGTAACGGCGTGCTCGATAGGTCGGGGTGTTTGGAGGATACCCGGAAAACAGGCAATTCGGCCGAACAGTACAAAACCGACTATCGGGTACCGATGACACACGGACGCGCACCGACACACGAGTGTGAATAATAGGGACCTTACGTCCCTATTAAATCACGTTACGTCGCCTATTGATGTAATTTTACGCTTAAGATGCGCATTCGCCGCGACCCAGTTGCAGACTATAGGACACGTCGTCTCCCCAGTCCTGGTACATCTCAGCCGCGAGTTCTAATGGCTTAGCGAGATCAACGATCATTGCTCTGAAAAACTCGACCTTAAACCGCAGCACGTACGCGCGAAACTCTTCATTGTCCTGGCGAGTATCCTTGAAGTGAGCGAAGACGCGCTCAATCGCAATCGGGACGGATCTCGCTGGAATGCTTTGAATGGCGTAGCCGAAGCGTAGTACGCCGTCCTGGTCAGGTCCACCACCCAGCAGCATCTGGTAGTAGGGAACCTCTCTCCCATTGATTTTCCGGGCGTTTCCGTAAAAACCGAGATCGCCAGTCCAATGCTGCCCGCAGGAGTTGGGGCAACCGCTGATGTGAATAGCAAGAGCGCGAATGCGTGGGTCCGTTTCGTTGTCCAGGACCTCGGCCAGGGCATCGCCTAAATTCATGGATTTAGTCAAAGCAAGATTACAACTGTAAGCGCCCGGACAATTAACGACGTCCATTACTTCGTCCGCACCGCTGCCAGAAAGTCCAATTAACTTTAATGCCGCGAAAACTCTTCGCAAATTGCGAACGGAAATATACCCGAGGATAACGTTCTGGGTCATGGAGAAGCGAACCATTCCGTCGCCCGCGCGCTCGGCAATGTCAGCTAGACCACGCATTTGTTCGCCGTTAAAGTTCCCCTGATTCACCCGGACCGTGACAATCGCGTACCCA
Source organism: Bryobacterales bacterium (assembly GCA_038212445.1). Lineage (GTDB taxonomy): Bacteria > Acidobacteriota > Terriglobia > Bryobacterales > Bryobacteraceae > TMP-7. The sequence continues at coordinate 321,031 of JBBQUM010000001.1, read as the reverse complement.
TCTTGCTTCTGTTCTTCGACGTTCGACTCGAGCCAGCGATCGAACTCCGGATCAGCGGTCTTTGGTTCGAGAACGGTCAGCAATTCGCCAGTCGCGGGTATCGGCGGATTCTCCATGAACGCGCCAAAGCCTTCCGGAACTTCGTCCGGCATCGCGATGCCGCCGTTGGTCAGGATGTCGGCATAATTGGCTTCGATTTGTTCTTTCAACCAATCGAACCCACGTTCGCGCAGCACGAACTTCAGGCGTGCCTTGTTCTTGTTCTTGCGATTGCCGTATTGATTAAAAACACGAATGATGGCTTCCGCCATATTGACGATGCGGTCTTCGGGGAGAAACTCCACAAGAACTCGCGATTCGTTGGGTAGGGGTCCCAGACCGCCACCGACAGTGACCCGGAAGCCTCGCTGTCCGTCGCGGATGACCGCGCGATATCCGAGGTCGTTGATCGACGTACCGATGCAGTCGTGCTCGCAGGCCGCAAAGGCGATCTTGAATTTGCGCGGCATGCTGTCAGTCAGTTCCTTATGCAGAAAGGCAAAGGCCAGGCGCTGAGCGTGCGGACGCACATTGAACACTTCATGGCGGTCGATGCCGGCGATGGGGCAGCAAGTGACGTTGCGAACGGTGTTGTAGCAAGCCTCTCGCGTGGTGAGGCGGACGTCTGCAAGCCGGTGAAGGAGATCGGCCACTTGGGGCAGGGGGATGAAGTGATACTGGACATTCTGCCGGGTGGTGAGATGGGCTCGTCCGCCGCCAAACTCGTCGGCAATGGCCGCCAACCGACGCATCTGCCCTACGGTCACCATACCGGCCGGAACCTTCGTGCGAATCATATGCACGTCGGCCTGACGCTGGCTGTAGACGCCCCGGCGGAGACGGACTGCGCGAAATTCGTCGGCGGTCAGTTTGCCGTCGGTATAGTCGACAGCGTTTCGCCGGAAGTCTTCAATGTCGGCGCGAACTGTCTCGTCGTAGACGGCGGCGGTTAGATCAGCCATATATCCTCTTCTCTATCGAGAATAGCGTAAATTCAGGAATTTCTCAATCCAGAAGAATGAGACGGGAGCCAACGCCGACCACGCGGGGGATCGGGTTTTCTCCGCTGCACACGGGAATGATGCGACCTGTATAGTATTGCAGCCCATAGGCCTGATCGCGATTCACGTCCTGAAGGCAAGCCTTTTCGAGTGCCGGCGCGTGGCGCAAATAGAATTGCCGGGCGGAAACGGTCCGGTCAAGTGCCGGTAATAAAATGGACTTTGTCCGGAGAAGTGTAATTCCCAGGGCGACCGCCACCAGGATGACGGCGTCGGCACGACGGTCCTGAAATTCGAGAAGCAGGCAGACGCCGGCGGCGAATGCACCCGCGAAGATCCAGAGCCAGTCGAAGGAGGGTGGGCGGCTTTTCGAAAGTCCGATGACGAGCGCCTGGGGCACCACCGAGGCGGCTATCGGCACCAACCCGATCAGCAGGGCCGCGAGGGCGAGCGGATAGCGCGTCTTGCGGACGGACGCCAGTGCGACGCCAATAAGTAGAGCAAGGGCCGGCAGGAGCGGCAGTATGTACCCGGGCAATTTGTTTCGCGAGGCGGAGAAGAACACCAGGGCGTAAATCGTCCATACGCCGAGGAACTTCAGTGCGGCGTCCTCGAACAGGCGCGGCCGGATGAGGACAACCAAAGGCGTCCAGGGGAAGAGTCCGGCTAGCAGGACCGGCAGGTAGAACCACATGGGGCGCACATGCTGCAGGGCGTCGGAGGTGAAGCGCTGGAAGTGATGCTTCCAGATAAACTCGTCGACAAAGGCGTGTCCGTTGCGCAGCGTTACCAGTGCGTACCAGGGTCCGGCGACGGCCAGACAGCACGCGAGCACGATGGCCAGATCCGGAATCCGACGGCGGTAGAGCCACACGGCGGGGAAAAACAGGACCAGCGGGACGAGTCCTTTGGCGAGTACGGCCAGGCCGAGAAGCACTCCGGTGGCGACGGCGACTCGGCGTCCAGGGACGAGGGCAAGCAGGAGAGCGGCGCAGAACGTCGCCGATAGGGGAATGTCGGTGACGGCGACGGTGCTGTAGGCGAGCCATCCCGCACTGCCTCCCAGAATCGCTGTTGAAAAGAGCGCGGCAGGCTCACCAAATCTGGAACGGACGAACAGGTAGAAGAAGGCGACGAAGGCGTAGCCGGCCAGGGCTACCGGAAGGCGCGGTGCTAATTCAGTGCCAAGCGACAGTTTGGTGGCGATGGCCGTCGACCAGTACAGCAAAGGCGGTTTCTCGAACCACGGTGAACCCCAGAGATGCGGCGTCACCCAGTCCCCGGACTGCGCCATTTCGCGACCGATGGCCGCATAGCGCGGTTCGTCGGTGCTGAGCATTCCGGCCTTGGACAATCCCCAAAAATAGACGAGCGCCAGCACTGCAAAAACGAAAAGGGCGCGTCGTGTTTCGGAAGACAACCTCCAGTATAATTGAGCATCGTGCGAAAACTCGGGCTTTTGCTGGTATTTGGAGCGCTGTGTGCGCGGGGTCAGACTCCCTGCAGTTGCGATCCCGCGAATCCCGAGACGATGAAGGCGCGCCAGTGCAGCCTGTGCGTCGAGACCGAAAAGCAGCCGGCGGATGTGAAGTTTTTCTTTCTCAAGGACGCCAACCCGCGCAAGGCCAATCGCACTCTGATCCTCGCCCGCCGGCACATCCAAGGACTGCACCTGATGGTCGAGATGACCGCGGACGAACGCCTGGACCTCTGGAGAGCTGCGATCGGCAAGGCCAAGGAATTGTGGGGTGCGAACTGGGCGGTGGCCTACAACGGCGACAAGGTCCGCACGCAATGCCACCTGCACATCCACATTGGACGGCTGCTACCGGGCGTGGAAGCAGGCGAGTTCATTGAAGTCGGTTCACCGGCTCAGATACCGGTTCCGGTGCTGGACGGATTATGGATACACGGCACGGCTGAAGGCAAGATGCACGTTCACACGGGGGAGCAGATCACCGAAACCGTGCTGTTACGATAGCTCAAAGGCGGAACCAATGGGCCTGCTTGAAATCACAAAACTCCCGACCGCCGAGAATTCGGCCATCCAACTTCACACTTCCGACAACGTCGCGATTGCGCGTGTCCCTCTCGCCGCCGGACAGCGGCTCAGCGTAGGCGGCCGGGAAATCAAGGTCGCGGAGGCCGTTCCCGCAGGTCACAAGGTGGCGCTGCACACAATTGACGCGGGAAAGCCGGTGATCCGCTACGGGCAGATGATGGGCCGAGCTACGCGTTTGATAGCGCCCGGGGAACACATCCACACGCACAACGTCGCCTACGAAGAGATCGCGTTTGACTACCAATTCCCGACCGCCGAGATCGCGTTGCCGGTAGCGCCGGCGGACATTCCGCGATTCCTTGGATACGTGCGCGGCGATGGGCGTGTGGGAACCCGCAATTACATTGTCGTAGTGGCGTCGAGCAATTGCGCCGCTCACGCCGCGGAGTTGATCGCCGCGAGTTTTAGCGACGAGAAGCTGCCATCGAACGTAGATGGTGTGGTGGCGTTCCCGCACGGCGAGGGCTGCGGCATGACGACTGGTCCCGATCTGGCGCAGTTGCAGAGGACACTTGGCGGCGTGCTCGACCATCCGAACGTCTCGGCTGGTATCGTTCTGGGCCTGGGCTGCGAGGTGAATCAAATCGATCATTACCTGGGCGACGGCGCGCCGCGTAACGAGCGATTGGTGGGTATGACGGTGCAAGGCTCGGGCGGCACGCGGGCGACGGTGGAAGAAGGCCGTAAGCAAGTCTGGAAGATGATTGAGCGGGCGGCTGCGGAATCGCGCAGCGAGGCTCCCGCGTCGAAGATCGTGCTTGGACTGAACTGCGGCGGTTCCGACTCGTTTTCCGGCATCACGGCAAATCCAGCCTTGGGCTGGGCGTCGGACCGGTTGGCGGAGATGGCGGCAACGGCGGTGCTCGCCGAGACGACGGAAATCTTCGGGGCTGAGCATTTGCTGGTGAGCCGGGCGAGAAATCGCGCGGTGGGCGAGAAGTTGCTGTCGATGGTTGCGTCATACAAACGGTATCTGAATCAGTTTGGCGGCAGCTTTGACGACAATCCATCGCCGGGCAACAAGGCCGGTGGACTGACTAACATTCTCGAGAAGAGTCTTGGGGCGGTGGCCAAGGCTGGAACTTCGCCGTTGATGGACGTGTTCGAATATGCCGAACGCATCACGACGCCCGGTTTCGTGTTCATGAACACGCCGGGGTACGATCCGGCCTCGCTGGCGGGTCTGGCGGCAGGCGGTTGCAACGTGATCGCGTTCACGACGGGACGCGGCAGCGCAATAGGTTTTCCGACCATTCCGGTGGTGAAGATTGCCACCAACACGCCGATGTTCCAGCGGATGCGCGAGAACATGGACGTGAATGCGGGCCGGATTGCCGACGGCGAGGCGGGCGTGGAGCAGGTTGGCCGCGAAATTCTGGATCTGATTCTACGCTCGGCGTCGGGCGAGCGGACCTGCGCCGAACGTATGGGACACCAGGAGTTTGTGCCGTGGCGTATTGGGCCGGTTATGTAAAGCCGGACGGGCCGACTGGAGAGAACGCGGTCCACAGCCGATGGAACCAGAGCGCCGGTAGTGCGTCCCGGCGACGATTGCTACACTAGGAAGATCCTTTATGCGTTTCTTTTCCACTGCGTGCGTGATTCTTGGCGTGTGCGCTGCGGCGTTTGCCCAGGCTCCCAAGGCCGGTATCGACAAGGCGAAAATTGAAGCCTACATCCGTCACGTCGAGCTGTTGCCGGACGAGATGAAGATGTCGGTGGGCGATCCCAAACCGAGCGCTTATCCGAACTTTCAGGACCTGCCGGTGGAGGTGACAACGCAGAACGGTATTTACGCCTTACATTACTTTCTGAGCAGCGACGGCAAGTACATTGTCAAGGGCAATCTCTTCGACACCACCAAGCCGGCGTTTGAATCGGAACGCAAGCAGTTGAAGACTGCCGGCCAGCCGAACTTTGGAACGCCTGGAGCGCCGATCACAATCGTCGTGTTTAGCGACTTCCAGTGTCCCAATTGCAAAGAGGAAGCGAAGATCATTCACGAGAACATCGGGAAGACTTTCGGCAAGCAAGCCTGGGTGTTCTTCAAAGATTTTCCGCTCGAGAACATGCATCCCTGGGCCAAGCCGGCTGCCATGGCGGGCCGCTGCATCTTCCACCAGCAGCCGAACGCGTTCTGGGATTACCACGATTGGATTTACGAGCATCAGGCAGAGATCGATCCTGACAACCTGAAGTCGAAGATCATGGGATGGGCCGAGACCAAGGGCATCGAAACAAAGTCGATCAGCACGTGCATTGATACCAAGGCGACCGAAAAAGAAGTGGACCGCGAAATCGCCGAGGGCCGGGCGCTTGGCGTCAGTGGTACGCCGACCATCTTCATCAATGGCCGTCCGCTATCGGGTGCGATTCCGTTTGCGACGCTGGAACAGATCATCAACATCGAGCTTGCGTATTTGAAGAAGTTTGCCAAGGCTGATGAAAAATGCTGTGAGGTTTCGCTACCGTCGGCAGTGAAATAATATTCAGCGAGGTGGAATGATTCCCCGACGCACGAAACTAGCGCTCGTTGCCGGCATTGGCGTGCTGGCCTGGGCGGCCCGAGAAGTATCTCCGTCATTTAACGCCGACCGTTACATTGCCCACGTTAAGTATCTGGCTTCGCCCGAGTTAGAAGGCCGCGGCACCGGGACGCCCGGTCTCGAAAAGGCGGCCAAATACATCGAAGACAAGTTCCATTCCTTCGGTCTGAAGCCGATTCCCGGCCAGAAATACTATCAGAACTTCACAGTCACGGTGAACGCGCGCTTGGGGCCGAAGAACTCGATGTCGACGGCGGGGCGTGAGCTCAAACTCGAGCACGACTACCAGCCGGTAAGTTTCTCAACGCTCGGTGCGTCAGACGGAGCCATTGTCTTTGCCGGATATGGAATAACGGCCAAAGAATACAACTACGACGACTACGCGAACCTCGACGTGAAGGACCGTTTCGTACTCGTGATGCGCCACGAGCCGCAGGAGTTGGACGAAAAGAGCGTTTTCAACGGGAAGAACCTGACGTCGCATTCGACTTACGTCAACAAAGCGATTAACGCCCGGGTGCATGGCGCGCGGGGAATTCTGCTGGTGAGCGACCAGCCCACGCATCCGTCAGACCCGGACACGTTCACGCGTTTTGGATCCATTGACGGCCCGGCGGATGCAGGTCTGGCGATTGCGGAAGTGACGGCAGCGGAAGCCGACCAATGGATGGCCGCCGCTCATAAGAATATGAAGGAACTGATCGCCGGAATCGATCAGGATCTGAAACCTCGGTCGTTCGAGTTCCCGCCCGACATTAAGGCTCGGATCAATATCGATGTACTACGCGACTTCAAGACTGTCCACAACGTGGCCGCGTACAAACCCGGGGAAACCAACGAATATGTGATTATCGGCGCCCATTACGACCATCTCGGTCAGGGCGGCCAGCACTCGCTTGCACCCTCAGAGCACAAGACTCACCCCGGAGCCGACGATAACGCTTCCGGCACGGCGGGCGTGATCGAACTGGCGCGTTACTTCGCGGCTCAGCCCAAGCTCAAACGAGGGATTCTGTTCCTATCATTCGCCGGTGAAGAGCTGGGACTGCTGGGCTCGCAATTCTACGCGGATCATCCCGAGTTGCCGCTGAAGGATGCCGTGGCCATGATCAACATGGACATGATCGGCCGCATGAAGGAGTCGCGCATATTTTTGAGCGGGGTTGGTACCGGCACGACCTTGCAGAAACTGGTGGACGACACGGCTCCGAAACACGGCATCAAGCTCGATATGTCGGAGAAGGCGGGGTATGGATCGAGCGATCATTCCTCCTTTACAGCCAAGCAAGTACCCGTACTTTTCTTCTTCTCAGGGCTGCATGCGGACTATCACAAGCCGACTGATACCTGGGACAAAATCGACGGTCCGGCGTCAGCTCAGCTGCTGGCCCTGATCGGGGACATGGCCGGAACCCTGGCTGCATCCGGCGACCGGCCCGAGTTTGTGAGGGTGGCTCCGGCACCGGTGACCGGGGTAGGTGGAGGCGGCAAAGGGTACGGCGCCAACTTCGGCAGTATTCCCGATTTTGCCGAGATCCCGAACGGGGTCAGATTTGCTGACGTTAAAGAGGGTTCCCCGGCCGCGAAGGCAGGTTTGAAGGCCGGCGACATCCTGGTGGAGTTCGATGGCAAGGCCATCAAGAATCTGTATGATTTTACGTATGCCCTCCAGGCCAAAAAGCCCGGAGATGAAGTACTGGTCAAGGTAGTCCGCGACGGTAAAACGATTGAGGCGAAAGTACTGCTTACGCAGCGAAAATAGAGTGCCATACTTGCTACACCGAAAGCCGAGATCAACATGCAACCAGTCACCCTTGAACGACAAATTCAGACGCTTCCCCCGCTGATTCTGCATCCGTTTGCCGACCCGACGGGACCGGGCAAACTGGTGGAGAGTTCACGCGCGAGCCTTATGCTTCAGGGACTGCTGCCTTCTGGCGAGCAGACTCAGGAAGATCTGGATCGGGCGGTCATTGAAGGCCGGTTCTGCGAAATTCGCATGTTGTTCTACGTTGGACGGGACCTGGTGCGCTGGATTGAGCAGTGTCTGGAGCACGTGGAGCGGCAGCCTGAGATGCGGGGCCGCAACTTCCGTTTCCAGAGCTTCGCCGACTATCTGGTGCGGTCCACTCCGGCCACCGTGCAGTCGAAGTTGAAGAAGTGGGGCGTGGCCGACTATCGCGCGATCTTCACGCGCGCCATCGGCTTGAACGCTGTCTTTGCCGACGTGCCGCCGCGCGACACGCTGGGCAACGATTTTATTCGCAACTACTACCGCTACGCCGACCAGTTTTTCGCCATCGCACAGGCCGGCGCGCCGTTCACTGAACTGGATGCGCGGGAGTTCGATTTCGAACTGTTCGCATCCGGCGAATACTCCCGGATGCTCGAGCGCAGCTGGGGCGAGTAAGAGTAAGGCAACTCAGATTTCAATAACGGTCCGGCCACGGATCTGACCTTTCAGAATTAGCGCGCCGAGTTCGAACACCTGGGCCAGCGGGTGGACGGAGATCATCTCGTCGAGCAATTTCAGGTCGAGGTCCTTGGCCAGACGATTCCAGATGTTACGCCGCTCGGCGTTACTGACAAACACGCTGTTAATACCGAGCAGGTTGACGCCGCGCAGGATAAACGGGAAAACCGTGGCCGGCAGACTCGCTCCGCCGGCCAGTCCGCACGCCGCAACCGATGTGTTTGCCGCCAGAGTACGAATTACACCCGCCAGCGTTTCCCCTCCCACCGTGTCCACTGCCCCGCCCCACCGTTCGGCTTCCATCGGACGCTTGGACGGAGTGGAGAGCACTGCCCGGTCGATGATGCTGGTGGCGCCGAGTTTCCGCAGGTAGTCGTGGGTGTCGGCGCGTCCGGTTGAGGCGACGACGTTGTAGCCGAGCTTTGCGAGAATGGCGACGGCGACGCTGCCGACGCCGCCCGCTGCACCGGTCACGACGATCTCGCGTCCGCCAGGCTTTGCGCCGTGCGCCTCGAGCGCCATCACGCATTGCATGGCGGTAAATCCAGCTGTACCAATCCCCATCGCCTGTACGGCCGTCATTCCAGCCGGAAGCGGCACCACATGTTCGGCTTTCATTCGCGCGTATTCGGCATAGCCGCCCCAGATGGTCTCGGAGGTCCCGCATCCGGTCACTGCGACCGCTTCGCCGGCCCGAAACGCCGGATCTGAGGATTCCTCCACGGTTCCGGCAAGGTCGACGCCGGGAACCATCGGGTATTTGCGGATGACTCCCGGGCTCCCAGTGACCGCCAGCCCGTCTTTATAGTTCAGGCTGGAGTGTGAAACCCGGATGAGAATCTCTCCCTCCGGCAGACCGCTGGACGGGACTTGTTGAATGGAAGCAGCAAATTGATTGTTCTCATTCGTTGCGAGTAATGCGCGAAAAGTCGAGGGCATCAGGGATATTGTATCGATCAGGAGGATGACGGGAACAGGAACGTCCTGTTTTGCGTTCTACTAGGAGATACAGACCTTTATTGCGATGAAAAGATTACTGCCAGTCATCTTACTCTGCCTAAGCTCGGCAGCAGCCCAGGACGAGATCCGGATCGATACGCCAGAGGGGGGACGTTTTGGCTTTTTCACCCGCCCTTATCAGGCCCGCACCGTGCCTGAGATCAATCTGTCGAACTCTCCACGCCTGGACAACCTGATTCGCGCCGGGAACTTATACCTGACAGCCACCGACGTGGTCGCGCTAGCGGTGGAAAACAATATCGACATCGAGGTGCAGCGCTACGGGCAACTGCTGGCTCGCGAAGTGCTGCGGCGCGCATTTTCGGGCGGCGCGCTGAGAAGCGTCGGCGCACCGCTGGCGCAGGGACCCACCAGCGTCAGTCTTCAGGGCGTGAGTCTGAACACCGGCGGAGTTGCCGGCGGCGGCACAGTTGGATCCGGCGGCGGTATCGTGACCCAGTTGGGTCCGCAAATCCCGTCACTCGATCCCACAATCTTCACGTTCCTGAATTTTCAACACGCGACGACACCGCAGAGCAATACCGTTGTCACAGGAACCACCGCCCTGGTGCAGAACGTGCGCACCATTCAGGCGCAGTATTCGCAGAACTGGCTCTACGGCACCAGCGCGACTTTGACCTATTCGAGCAATCGAATTTCAGTCAACAGCTCACGGTTCAGCATCAATCCATTCACCAACGGCTCACTCGATCTTCAGATCACACAGAACCTGCTGCAAGGGTTCGGTTCCGCGGTGAACGGACGCAATATTCGCGTGCAGAAGAACAATCTGAAGGTGACCGACCTGCAGTTCAAGCAGCAGGTGATCACCACAGTGGCGGCAGCGCTGAATCTCTATTGGGATCTGGTTGCGTTTGACGAAGACGTGCGAGCGCGCCGGCAGCAGTTGACCACCGCCGATCAGTTACTCACCGATAACAAGAAGCAGGTGGAACTCGGATCGCTCGCCGAACTCGAAGTGACTCGCGCTGAAGCCCAGGTATACGCCAGCCGCCAGGATCTGACCATCTCGCAGACCAACCTGCAACAGCAGGAGACGATTCTCAAGAACATGCTCGCGCGCAACGGCGTCGCGTCGCCGGAACTTGCCTCGCTGCACATCGTCCCGCTCGACAAGATCGTGATGCCGGCGACGGAGCAGGTTCGTCCGCTAGACGATCTGGTGGCCGACGCGCTGCTAGCCCGGCCCGAAATCGATCAGGCCAGGATCAACCTCGAAAGTAACCACCTCAACCTGGTGGGAATCAAGAGTTCGCTGCGACCCACGCTGCAGGCTTTTGTCGACCTCACCAACAACGGACTCACTGGTGAACTCACGCAACTTGGAGGGCTCGATCCGGGCCTGGGCTACCTTGTGGGCGGCTACGGCAACTTGCTGGGGCAGATCTTCCGCCGGAACTATCCGAGCTACTCGGCGGGCTTCTCGCTGAACATTCCGCTGCGCAATCGCGCGGCGCAATCGGACTACGTTACCAGTCAGCTTGAGATCCGGCAGAACGAACTGAATTTGCGCAAGAACGTGAACCAGGTGCGAGTGGACGTTCAGAACGCGCTGATTGGCCTGGACCAGGCGCGCGCCCGCTATGAAGCGGCGGTGCAGTCGCGCCAACTGCAGGATCAGACTCTCGAAGCTGACCAGAGAAAGCTGTCACTGGGCGCGGCTACTGCCTTCCAGGTGGTGCAGGATCAACGCGACTACGCCACGGCCGTAAGCAACGTAACGCAGGCAATGGCGAACTACACGCATGCCAGAATTTCGCTGGACCAGGCGCTGGGCAAGACACTTGAAGTGAACGGCGTCTCGGTGGACGAGGCGCGCAAGGGTCGAGTAGCGAGGGAGTCGGCGCTGCCGTCGACACTGCCTCCGCCCGCAGGGGGACGCCGATGAGAATGCGTGAAGCCACACGTCAGATTCTCGCTGGTGCGCTCGCTTGCGCAATGCCGGCATGGTCGCAGCAGGTCTCGATTGCGCCGGTGAGACCGTCGGGCTCGATCATTACGCGGCCTTATCGCACGCCGGAGGTCCCTGCGGTACGAACGGTGGACGGCACGCATTTGCACGATCTGATTCGCGCCGGCACCATCTATCTGACCGTTCAGGACGCCATCGCGCTGGCACTCGAAAACAATATCGATCTCGAAGTCTCGCGCTACAATCCTCTCCGCGGCGAGTGGCAGGTGGAACGTGCCCAGGCCGGCGGCGCCCTGCCGGGTGTGCCCAGCGCGGCGTCGCAGGCGGGCACCGTAGCGTCAGGACAGGGCGTGGCAGGATCACAGGCAGCGGCCGGCATCAATGTTCCGGGAAGCAGCACCACTCGCGGGGCTAATACCAATGCGACGGTATCGCAGATTGGTCCTGTGACCCAGAACCTGGATCCGATCATCCAGGAATCGACCACCTTCTCACACATAACCACTCCGCAGTCGAACACGACGGTCAGTTTGACGACGGCGTTGGTCAGTAACACCCGCAATCAGTCAGCGACATATCAGCAGGGTACGTTGAGCGGAGGCCTGATCACGGGGAACTTCAAAGAAACCTACCTGAATGAAAACGCGGTCAGCGATGTGCTCAACCCGTCGGTGGCGCCTTCGATTTCGTTGTCGGCCCAGCACAATCTGCTGCGCGGTTTCGGCGTGGCTGTGAACGCGCGTCAGATCACAATTGCGAAACTGAACCTGCAGTTGAACGATTTGTCGTTTCGCACGCAGCTAATTGGCGTGGTGACGAACGTCGTCAACATCTACTACAGCCTCTCGGCATCGTACGAGGATCTGAAAGCCAAGCGGAATACGGTAACGGTGGGCGAGCAGTTTTTGAAGAACGTCCAGGAACAGATCAATCTCGGCGCGGTGGCTCCGCCGGAAGAGATCAACGCTAAACGCCAGTTGGTGACCGCCAGGCAATCTGTGAAGGATGCCGAAACGACGCTCGCGCAGCAGGAACTCCGGCTAAAGACTTTCATCAGCCGGAACATGATTAGCGACCCGCTGGTGGCGGCGGCGCGGATTGTTCCCACCGACAAAATCGTCATGCCGGAGAAGGATGACCTGCCGCCTATCGCCGATCTGGTAAATCAAGCGCTGCAGATGCGCGCCGATCTGGCCAGCGACAAGTTGCGAGAGAAGACCAGCGAAGTTTCGATGCTGGGAACGAAGAACGGGCTTCTACCGACGGCGCAGGTGGTCGCCGGTGAGAGTCACGCCGGACTGGCGGGCACCGCACGAACCGTGGTGGCGGGTCCGAACACCTTTTCGGCTGACCCGTACTTCGTGGGCGGGCTGGGCAATGCCTTGGGGCAACTGCTTCGCCGCAACTTTGCCACTGAGCGTGTGGGTGCTTTCTTCGTCGCGCAGCTGGGCAACAACCAGGCGCAGGCTGACTATGCCATCGACCTGCTGCAACTCCGTCAAACGCAGCTTAATAACCAGAAAAATCGAAATCAGGTGCCGGTGGACATCGCGAACTATGTGGTGTCGATGCAGCAGGCGCGCGCCCGGTACGATGCCGCGGTGAAGAACCGCCAGTTGCAGCAGGAGCTCTACACGGGCGAGCAGACCAAGTATAGACTGGGCGCATCGACGCCTTATGCCGTGGTCCAGCAGCAGCGTGATCTGGTGTCGGGTGAGGCGGCGATCACGTCGGCGTTGGTGTCGTATAGCAATGCGCGGGTGTCGCTCGATCAGGCGCTTGGACGGACGCTCGACGTGTACAATGTACGCGTCCAGGATGTGCAAGGGCTGCGGTAGTTCGGAGTGGCGTGCCAGCGCCTAATGCACTCGTGCTGAAACGGGTCGGGAGACCCGTTCTACTCCGGCTGCCTGCGCCCGCTTACATCACGCCTGGCAGCCGTCTGATTCTCAAAAGAAGTTCCTGGTCGAAGTTCTGAACCGCAGCGGCGCTCGAATACTAGACCGCCGGCAGCGGCACCAGCATCTTTATGGCGCGCTCCGGACGGAATCCCGGATCCGTGCTCCTCACGGCGGCCGCCAGAGGTTCCGCTACCGACCCGCAGTGCTCCCTGCGCCCCGTGCTATTTCCGTTGCCCCCGTTCTACTCCTGCTCCCTGTGCCCCGTGCAACTTTCCGTTGCGCTTGTGCTGAAACGGGTCGGGAGACCCGTTCTACTTCCCTACAAGCTCGAAGCGGCCGTCGCTCAGGAGGCGGTAGGTGCGGCCGCGCCAGTGGATCGTGTTGCCGAAGAAGCCGGCGATCCAGAAGAAGAAGCTTAGAAGGTCCTGGGCGGGCAGGAGCAGCCAGTCGACTGGCGCGCCGAGCGCCTGCCGGGCCGTAGCTCTGGCAGCGGCGGCTCTCGCGAGCAGCGTCCCGGCCAACCACGGCCACCACGCGGGCTCAAGCGCGACGAGCACGAGCGCGATGGGAAGCGGGTTGGTGAAGAGTTGGCCGACGTAGCCCGCTGGGCGTGAGCGGCGTGTCGACCGTGCCCAGCGGACGCGATGCGCGAAGTTCTCGCGCCATTCCACCGAGCCGATGCGGTGTTCGATCACATAGGACGATAGGATCACGCCGGCGCCGGCCTCGGCTGCTCGCTGGCCCATGACGAAATCCTCGGCCAGGTAGTCCTTCAACACGTCCAAGCCGCCGATGGAGGCGAGCACTTCCCGGCGGGCGACGATCGTCGGGCCTACAGCAAACTTCATTCCTTCGAGCATGCGGGCTACGAGCGCGCCGGCCCAGAATTCGGTATCCATGCCGGCTGCTTCGAGACGCGACCACAAACTGGGTCCGCCAATCGCGCGGTAGGGACAGGTGGCCAGGCCGACGTACTCGTCGCTGAACTCGGCGGCGACCGTAGCCAGCAGGCGCGGGTCAACACGAGTGTCGGAGTCGCTCATCACCAGCAAGTCGTGCCGCGCCTCGCACAACATGCGGTGGAGGCTGTAAACCTTGGCGTTCGGATAGGGCGGTTCACCGGTGATGATGAGACGCGAGGGTACGTCAGGGTATTCGGCGCGCAAAGCTTCCACGAGCGGAGCGGCCGGATCGGCGTCCGTCCGCAGAGCGAACAGAATCTCGAAGTCGCCCGCATACTTCTGCTCGAAAAAAGATCGCAAGTTGGCTTCGAGGCCCTGGTCCAGGCCGGCCAGCGGCTTCAGAATGGAGATTGGGACGGCCGGTGAGACCGCGGGCGGCCGCACCTCCCGATATCGCCCCACCGCCACGACAACCAGTACGCAGTAGACCAGCGAGCCGGTTAGAATGGCGGCTACCAGATACGACAAGGGCTCGAGCAGGACACTACTCCGTCACGGCTTTGGTGTCGATCAGCTTTTGCAGTTCCACGAGGAATTCGGCCACCGGCTTCACGCCTTGATCAGCATGCTTACGGTTGCGGACCGACACGGTTCCGTTCTCGGCTTCGCGGTCACCCACGACGAGCATGTACGGAATCTTCTGCAGCTGCGCCTCGCGGATCTTCAGGTTCACCTTCTCTTTCCGATCGTCGAGGTGAACGCGAATCCCAGCCTCAGAAAGCTGCTTCACCAAAGCCTGGGCATACTCAAACTGCCGGTCGGTGATGGGCATCACTTCCACCTGCACCGGTGCGAGCCATACCGGGAAAGCGCCGGCATAGTGTTCGATCAGAATGCCAAAAAAGCGCTCAATGCTGCCGTAGAGTGCGCGGTGAACCATCAGCGGCTGGTGAGCCTTACCATCCTCGGCGATGTACTCGAGGTCGAACCGTCGAGGGAGCGTGAAGTCGAACTGGACAGTGGAAAGCTGCCATTTGCGTCCGATCGCGTCCACTAGTTTGACGTCGATCTTCGGCCCGTAGAAAGCCGCCTCGTCAGGGATGACCTTGGCTTCGATTTTGAGCCGCTCCACTGCGCTCTTGAGCGACTTCTCAGCGAGTTCCCATTGGTCAGGCGAGCCGTCGTACTTGCCGCTCGCGCCGCCGTCCCAGGTGGACAGTTCGGCTTCGTAAGCTTCAAAGCCAAACGTCTTGAGGACATCCTGCGCGAACTCGAGACAACTGACCACTTCCTGTTCAATCTGGTCGGGAGTACAGAAAATATGCGCGTCGTCCTGCGTGAAGCCGCGGACCCGGAGAAGTCCGTGCATGGTGCCGCTGCGTTCGTAGCGATACACGGTGCCCAGTTCGCCGAGGCGTACCGGAAGGTCGCGATAGCTACGCATGCGATCGCGATAGATCAGAATGTGGCCGGGGCAATTCATCGGCTTCAACTGATACTCGGCATCGTCAAGCTCCATCGGCTTGAACATGCTGTCGCTGTAGAAACCTGCGTGACCCGATATCTTCCAAAGATCGCGACGCATCACGTGCGGCGTGTACACGAGCTCATAGCCGCGAGCGAGATACTGGTCGCGCATCCAGTCTTCAATGATTTTGCGAATGCGGCCGCCCTTGGGGTGAAAGAAGATCAGCCCTGGACCGGCGAGTTCCTGGATGCTGAACAGATCGAGTTCCTGACCGAGTTTCCGGTGATCGCGCTTCTTGGCTTCTTCAACGCGCGCGAGATAGGCTTCGAGGTCTTTCTTGGAGAACCAGGCGGTCCCGTAAATGCGCTGGAGCGGCTTGGTGAGGTCGCCCTT
Source organism: Bryobacterales bacterium (assembly GCA_038212445.1). GTDB lineage: Bacteria > Acidobacteriota > Terriglobia > Bryobacterales > Bryobacteraceae > TMP-7. The sequence continues at coordinate 305,314 of JBBQUM010000001.1, read as the reverse complement.
CCAATGCGCCCCGGCGACGCTCATCAGCTTGAACGCCTTCAGACGCGAGGTGGACGGCACATGCGGACCGCGGCAGAAATCGACGAATCGCGGACCCAGCGTGTACTCGGTGAAAACCTGGTCGGCCTTCTCCTGGATGAATTCACATTTCATCCAGTCGTCCTTGTACTTTTCGAGGCCGGCCTCTTTTTCAGTAAGAATCCGGCCATACGGCAGGTCCTTGCCGTGCAATTCCCACATGCGCTTCTCGATCTTCTCGAGATCTTCGGGAGTGAACGGGGTGGCGCGTTGGAAGTCGTAGTAGAAGCCATTGTCGACGGGCGGCCCCGCGCCGAGTTTGGTGTCGGGGTACAGTTCGAGCACCGCCGCCGCGAGCAAATGCGCCGTGGAGTGCCGGAGCACGAAGAGAGCATCGGGGTCGGCCTGTTTGGCAGTGAGGATCTGGACTTTCGCGTCGTGCTCGAGGGGGCGAGTGAGGTCGTACAACTGCCCATCAACACGGGCCACCACTGCATCATCGGCAAGCCGTGGACTGATTCCCCTGGCTATATCCAGCGGTGAGGATCCGTCTGGCACCGTCTGGACACTACCGTCCGGCAAAGTTACATTGAGACTCATGAACTTTCAGCGTATCAATATTCAACGCTGACAAGAAATAAACCGTGGCCGGGAACGGTGGGTCCGGGGGGAATCTTACAGCCGGGTTGAAGGCGCAGAAGCATGTCGTCAGGGCTGATGTTGCCCTTCCCCGCCTCGATCAGGACGCCGACAATGTTCCGCACCATATGCTTCAGGAAACCGCTCCCGCGCACGCGGTAGATAAGCCGCTCGCCGCGGCGTTCGAGGGTTGAGCTATAGATGGTCCGGACTTTCGAACGACCTAGCTCGTCCTTCTCGTCGGAAGCGGCGAACACGGTGAAGTCGTGCTCGCCCACCAGCAGGCCCGCGCAGTCGACCATTGCCGCTTCGTCGAGCGTATATGGGTGGTGGTGGACGTAGCGACGTTCGAAGGGTGGGCAGACCTCATCGCGCCAGATTCGGTACTCGTAGGTTTTCGCCTTCGCATCAAATCGCGGATGGAATTCGTCGGCCGCCTCCTGGACATCCAATACGCGCACCGAACGCGGCAGCAGGCGGTTCATCGCCTTTTTGAGATTGTGACAGGGAATGGGATTCTCGATGGAGAACGCGACCGGTTGAGCGAGAGCGTGGACTCCCGCGTCGGTGCGGCCGGAAGCGTCGACGCCGACCGGACTGCCCTCGATCTCAGAGATTACCGCTTCAACCGCGGCCTGGATAGTCGGCAGTCCGGGCTGCACCTGCCAGCCGTGAAAATCAGTCCCTTCGTAGCTGAGGATGATTCTGATCCGGCGCACTACGCCTTCCGCGATCCAGGTTTCACCACGGGCAGGCCGTCGCGGCAAAGCGGGCAATCCTCGGGAAGATAGGCGACTACCTGGAGCGTCTCAAGCGCCACGCGAGCAACTCCCAGGTCGGCCGAGCCACCGCTGCGGTCGATAATCGACCCGGCAGCGAGCACGTCAGCACCGGCCGCGCGAAGCAAGTCCACCACTTCCTTAGAACTGCCGCCAGTTGTGACAACGTCCTCGATCACGACCACGCGTTCGCCGGGAGCGACGCTGAAGCCGCGGCGCAAGGTCATCTTGCCGTCGGCGTCGCGCTCGGTGAAGATAAAGCGAGCCCCGAGCGCACGCGCGACCTCGTGCCCGATTGTCAGTCCGCCGATTGCGGGCGCCGCGACGACATCAGCCTGAACATTCAGCAATTTCGCTAGTTCCGCGCCAAGACGCTCGGCGTGCTTCGGATGTTGCAGAACGAGCGCGCATTGAAGGTACTCGGGACTGTGTTTACCGCTGGTCAGTCGGAAATGGCCCTTGAGGTAAGCGCCGGTTTCTAGGAAAAGGTCGAGGACGGATGGCGTCACAGGATTCCAATATATCGCTTTGAAGTCCCGGAGCCGTCGGAATCAACGGATCGGAATACGAGTTGGTGCCCACGGTAAGGTTAAGATTTGGTCGCTTTCATGTTATCATGCCATCATGCCAGTTGAAATTAAGACGATCGGGTCAAGCGGGCAGATTTCACTAGGCAAACAGAATGCTGGACGGACCGTCATGGTCGAAGAAGTTGAGGCCGGAGTATGGGTGATCAAGACCGCGCAAGTGATTCCGGACAACGAGCTATGGCTGCACACGCCGGACAATCGTAAGATTCTGGATCGCGCGCTGGCGTGGTCCGACAGCCACCCGCCGCACGAGTCCGACATCCCGGCGCTAGAACGAAAGATCAAGCGCGCCCGCTAAGGCGATGCCGGCACGCGTGGACCTGAACAACCCAGAATTCCAGCACCAATGGTTAGCGCTCGACAAGGAGGGTCAGTTAGCTGTTCTGCAATGTGTCAAGAAGATCAGCTCGCTTGAGTGGCAGGCAATTTACCGCGATAAGGGCCTCCGTTGGGAACCGATTCAAAGCCGCGCGGCCAGCGACGGATCACGTCTGTACGCGATCCGGATTAGCGGGAAAATTCGCGCAGTCGTGAAGCGGACGGGCGACTACATTCAGTTCCTGTCCCTCCACGCCGATCACGACTCCGCTTACTAGATGCGCCTACGACGCGATGTGGAAGTCTACCCGGCGCGCGAGCCGGATGTGCGGGTTGCTGAGTAGTTCGTCAAACGCCGCCTCGGGCACCGCATGATCGCTCTCGATCACTGAAATCGCTTCTCCGCCGCTCGCCATGCGTCCCAGCGAAAACGTCGCGATGTTGACGCCGTGCTTGCCGAGAACTCCGCCGACCACGCCGATCACACCGGGCACGTCCTCATTGCGCAGGTACGTAATATGACCCTCCATATGGGCCTCGCAATAAATCCCGTCTACCTGGATCAGGCGCGGATGGCCGAGCACAACCTGTCCTTCAACACTGGTGGTTCCGGTGTCGGTGGTGAGCTCAATCCTGACTGTCTCGCTGGTGGCCCGCGGTTCGCGTTGCTCGCCGATGCTGAGCCCGCGCTCCTCGGCGATCTGCATGGCATTGACGACGTTCGGCCGCACATGTGACGACCGCTTCAGCACTCCAGCCACTCCGGCATTGCGGATGATTGCGGTGTTCGAGTCCGCCAGGCTGCCGCTGTATACGATGCGGATCGCCGAAGGATTGCCGGTAGCGACATGCGCCGCGAAGACTCCCAGCCGTTCCGCCAACTCGATGTAGGGGCCCACTTGCCTGTATTGCTCGGCGCTCATGGGCGGCATGTTTACGGCGTTGAGCGCGACGCCGTTCTTGAGGTACTCGATGAGTTGCTCGGCGATGCGCACGCCGACGATCTCCTGCGCTTCCTCGGTGGACCCACCGATATGGGGCGTAGCAATCAGCGTGTCGAACGCCAGCAGAGGCTCGCCGGCCGCGGGAGGCTCCACCTGGAACACGTCGAGCGCCGCGCCGGCCACTTTCCCGGACTGCAACGCGCGACACAATGCCTCGCCGTCGACGAGTTCGCCGCGCGCACAATTGACGATCCGCACACCGGTTTTCATTTTGGCAAAGGCGTCGTCGTTCAACATCGCCATGGTCTCGCTGGTCAGCGCGACGTGCAGGGTGACGTAGTCGGCCTCAGCGTAAAGCGCCGGCAGGTCCACCAGTTGAATCCCGAGGTCCGAGGCGGTCTGGGAGTTGACGTAGGGATCGAAGGCAACGATCTTCATCTCAAGGGGCCGGACGCGGCGCGCCACTTCCCTGCCGATGCTGCCCAGTCCCACGATGCCCAGCGTCTTGCCGCGGAGTTCGTGCCCCAGGAACTTCTTCTTTTCCCACTTGCCGCCCTTAGTAGAAGCGCTGGCTTGGGGAATGGAACGCGCCATGGCCAGCATCAACGCCAGCGTATGCTCGGCCACCGAGACGGCGTTACCCCCCGGCGTGTTCATTACCAGAACGCCGGCGGCCGTGGCCGCATCCAGGTCAACATTGTCCACACCCACGCCAGCACGTCCTACGACACGGAGCTTGGGTGCTTTGTCGAGGACTTCCTTGGTTACCTTGGCGGCGCTGCGGACCAGCATCGCCTCGGCGTCGGCCAAATGAGCGTGGAATTCTTTCGGATTCGAAATGATTACGTTCCATCCGGGCTGGGCCTGCAACTGGGCAATGCCAGCCGCTGAGATGGCGTCGGCGACTAAAATGTTCATGTTTATGGGGGCCGCTTAGACGGCCGCGTTTTCCTTGGCGAGCATTACACGGTCTAGAGCCCGGGTGCCTTGTCTCCCCGGAAAGAGCATCGCGGATGGTTCGGTGAACAGACTTTGTTTCCGGATATGCATGAGAACGGGCCTTTAGAAGATAGAATATCAAAGCGATGGCATTGATCGACCGTATTCAAAAAGACATGGTGGAAGCCATGAAGGCGAAAGACGAGGCCCGGCTCAGCACCATTCGGATGATGAAGGCCGCGCTGATGAAGTACAAAGTCGACAGCATGAAGGAGGCGGACGAAGCGGCGGAGATGCAGTTGATGAGTACGCTCATCAAGCAGCGGCACGAGTCCGCGGACATGTTCCGCAAAGGCAACCGTCCGGAAATGGCCGAGAAGGAAGAATGGGAAATCCGGCTGATCGAAAGCTACATGCCGTCGGCGCCCACCGAGGACGAACTCAACGCTGCAATCGACGCTGCGATGGCCGAGACCGGCGCCACAGCGGCCAAGCAGATGGGCCTGGTGATGAAGGCCGCGCAGGCCAAGCTTACCGGCAAGCGCGTGGACGGCAAGGTGCTTAGCGAAAAAGTCCGGTCGAAGCTCGCCTGATGTTTTCCCGGCGCGCCGTACTCGCCTGGATGTTCGCCGGACGGCCTAAGTTGGCGTTCACCAAAGAAGTGGCGAACAGCGTGGTTTTCCGCCGCGCGTACACGGCCTGTACTGACGATGGCTTAACGCCCATGCTCACCGGTCGCTATCCACATGGCGGCGACGCGCAACCGCTGACGCGCCTGTTTGACGTCGTCGAAACGATCGACGATCGCACGATTGTGGTGGCCGCGGGCGCTCCGGCAGGGCGCGGTTGGGACGAGCACAGCGCACGAATTCCATTGTCGATCCGATTTCCCGGAATGCTCGAAGGCGGGATTACCAGCGATGCCCTCATCTCGACCGTGGACGTGATGCCGACGATCCTGTCGCTTCTGGGCATGGAGATTCCAGCGGAAGTGCACGGGCGCGTCGTCACTCTGTCTGCGCCGCCGCCACTGGTTTGTTCGGAAGGGATGCTCCGGCAAACGGGTGAATGGCGAATGATTGTTCGCGGCTACGACAAGATGGTCACCAATGCGAAGCTGCAGCCCACGCACCTGTTCAACCTGGCGGATGATCCGGATGAAGCGAACAACCTGGCGAGCGAACCGGGGCACCGCCTGCGTGCGGACGAACTACGCGCACTTCTTCAGGACTGGCGAAAGCGTACCGGCGATGGCGTGGATCCAAGCGGCTTGAAACGCCGCAAGTAAGCTGCTGGTTAATAGAACAAATATTTGCGCCACTGGTCGTCGCTCTTACCCAGCAGCCGCATCAAATGCCGGCTGGTGTGCAGGCTGAACGGCCTGGGAGCGCGGCTCAATTTCATGTTCGCCTCGTCGGGCGTACGGCTTCCCTTGCGATTGTTGCAGGGGTGGCAGCAGGCCACGAGGTTCTCCCAAGTGGTTTCACCGGCGCGCGACCGCGGCATCACGTGATCAAGCGTGAGTTCGCCTGAGGGCAGCGTCTTGTGGCAGTACTGGCAGGTGTACTTATCGCGCATCAGAATGTTCTTGCGCGATAAGGCGCGCGTCTGGTGCGGGATGCGTCGATACTCGAGCAGACGGATCACACTCGGCACGCGTATGGCGTGACGCGCCGAATGCAAGTGTGTCTGGGCGTGCTCTTCCGTGGAAGCCACACCCTTCAACACAAGCACCACAGCGCGCCGGGCGGCGCAGATGTTTATCGGTTCGTAGCTCGCATTGAGCACGAGTACGGGCTTATGCAAGCGATCCAGACTTGCCATCAAGCAAGACCCCCAGTGGTTTGGAATGAAAAATCCGACTCATTGGCGCGAACAGCCTGATTCCACATACGCCGGTCCGCGCGTGCAACCGTCATTACGGTCACCGATACTGCTCCTGCTCGTTTCAGGGCGCGAGCGCATGCAGACGCGCTGGCTCCAGTTGTAAGGACATCGTCGATCAGGAGGATCCGCCGGTCCTTGACGCGCCCGGCATCGGGAACCCGAAAGGCCGCCGCCACATTGGCACGGCGCTTGGCACTCGTCAATCCGGCTTGCGGCGGAGTCGCCTTTTCACGCCGGATGATGGCGTCTACGGGCAAGCCAGAGTGGGAACTCAACGCGTGCGCCAGCAAGTCCGCCTGGTTAAATCCGCGCCGCAATTTGCGCAGCCAGTGCATCGGCATTGGCACGATGACGTCGTAACGGCGATCGATCGGCAGGGCGCGCGACAGCATCGCGCCTAGCGGACCCGCCAGCGTTTGCACCTGACCGTACTTGAAAAGCTGAATGAGCTGCTGCAGCGTTCCTTCATAAAAGCCGAAGGAATAGGCTTCATCGTAGCCGCTCAGTCCCAACCGGCACATCATGCACCGGCCATCTGCGTCGAGCGGGTAGGGACTTGTGAAGGCCGATCGGCATGCGGCGCACATGAATTCGGCGTCGAGCGGTTCGGGTTGAGCCAAACATTTCGCGCACACCGGGACGCGCGAAACATCGGTCAACGGGGCTTCACAAATGCGGCAATTGTCGGGGAAGAGAAGGTTAAAAAGGCCGAACGAGATCTTTTGTACGGAAGCCCGTACTTTAGGGGGCACTACCGTGGTCCACGAACTTGAAAACCGGGGACTCGAGAAGATTCACCTCCACGCGGTTCAATCTCATTCTACATCATCGGGTTAAAACGTTGCTTTGAGACCTCGCCATCTGCTCGTAGGCCTGCCTCACCGGCCCGGCACCATACTTCCGCTCCAGCCGCCGGACGGTGAAGTGGCCGTGCGCCATGTCCTGATAATGGTCCATGAACAGCGTGTTGATCGTGGCCCCGCCGATAGCGCCAAGTACCGGGACCGCTTGAGCAGCCACCTTATCCGTCACGACAATTCCGAATCGCGCGGCGATCGATTCCAGCAGACGGACAAAGACCGGCGCCGTGGCGCGAGTGCCGCCCTTCTTCGCCAAATACTGGAGCGCCACACGGATTTCTTCAGCCAGCGCCGCGCGGACGCTGAAGTAGCCGATCTCCGACTGATTGTCCGCCGACGAGCGTCCGCCCAACGCGAACACTTCGAGGCAAGCCAGTCCACCTTCGCCGGAAGTGACGTCCTCGCCTTCCGCCCGCGCAATCTCGGCAATCGACCGGAGCATCACTGTCGTTGTTACCGGCAGCTCCACCGCCAGCGCCAGCAATCCGAAGGCCCCGCCGGCCGCCCCGGTCATCGCCACGGTCAGCTTCATCGCTCTCTCCGACTGCGTCCAGGCCGATGATTTCCCCATCCGCAACACCGCAACATCCAGGCAGCGGTTGAGCGCAAGGCCCACTGCCTTTTGCACCGGTTTTGTCGCCGCCGCCGGAAGCCGCTTCAGGATATTCTCCACCGGCACCCCAACCCAGTTCGCCAGGCGCGCCGCAAAACCGGGATTCTCAAGCAGATTTACCGCGTGGCGTAGGGCCGCTTGGTCTTCCGAACTCATCAGGGCAGGGTTCATCACCCCTATTGACGCACTTTCGAGCCAACCTGTTCCAAATCCATCTTTGTGTCCAAGCTGGTGATGAGATTGGTATGGTGTATGAGAATGCCGAACGGGTCGATCAGCATTTACGTCCAACAGCCCGGGGTCATTACTCGTCTACTGCGTGTTTTATGGCTGACGTGCGTGCGGGCTTACCAGGACAACTGCTTCGGAACCGCCAAAGGAGCGGCATACTCGGCGCTCCTGTCAGTGTTTCCGGTGCTGACGACGGTGACGGCCTTGCTGGTTCAAGCCAACGCGCCGGCGGTGGCGCGAGTGATCTCTCACCTCGTGTTTGACGCCGCCCCTCCCGGCACACAGGAACTGCTGCAGAACTATCTGGAAGTCCAGGGAAAGCGTCCGGTAGGCCTGCTGGTACTGGCGAGCCTGGTGTCGGTCTGGGCGGCATCAGGCACCATGATGAGCTTGATGGAAGGCTTCCAAGCCGCCTATCGTTTGCCGTCCGGCCGGCCATTCCTCAAGCAGCGTGGCATGGCAGCGCTGCTTGTACTCTGCGCCGCGTTGCCGCTGGTCGCAGGTTCCGCCATCATCCTGTTCGGCTCCAGAACCGAAGGAATGATCGCGGGTTGGCTGGGATTTACCCGTGAAACGCAGGACTTGCAGGGGTGGGTAGTCGTGATCGGCCGCCTCTTCCGCTTCATCCTGGCGTTCGGGTCCATCGTGGTGTCGGCTGGCATCCTTTATAAACTCGGACCCAACTGCCGGATTCGCATGCGCACCGTATGGCCCGGTTCGCTGCTGGCGACCCTCGTCTGGGGCGCTGCGACGTTGATCTTCGGTTGGTATGTCCGCAACGTCGCAAACTACAATGTCCTCTACGGCAGCATCGGCGCGGTAATCGCGCTGCTGGTCTGGATGTACATACTCGCGGTGGTGGCGTTATTCGGTTGTGAGTTCAACGTCGCCTGGGCAGACAACCTGACCGTCGCCGAGGATTAACGCGACCTAGGCGGAGTTAGGGTGCGGGATCACCTTCGTCCAGCCTTCATCCCGATTGGCAAAGTGCTTGTACGCGGCAGGCGCCTCTTCGAGTGGGAGTTCGTACGAGATGATCATGCATCCAGTTTGCCGCTAGCGCCCGGTCTTTCGGTATGAAGACGCCGGCTACGCCGATGGTGCCGGTCGCCCTAACCGAGTCCACCCGAAAGCATGGCGTAATCCGTCTCCTTTTCGTCGACATCATCGGGCAGTTGGAGGCATCTGAAGTCGGCATAGGGGACGCGGAGGTATTGAGCCTGTCCGCCGGAATAAGGGCCCATGCCGGCAAAGCCATAAGCGGCGCCGGCCATCCCTGGCATAACCGAGGGATCGGCGCAGGTGAGGCAGTAACCGGTGAGTCCGCGGCTCGCAATTGGCGCAAAACCCACAGCCGACGTTAAACGGCAGCCCTCACGCTCAGAAGTTTAACGCTGCTTACCTGGCGCGTATTACCAGCCAGCGCGGATTTGTGCAGTCGAATGGAAGCGGGTTCGGGTTTCTTCCCGCTAGACCGCCGCGAAACGTCATCTGAAGTCATGGTTTACATCCCGTATTTCGCTCCCCCCTCCCCATCTTCATGAAATCTTCATGTCGCCTTTAGGACTTCTTTAGCTCATCCAAACTAGCGTCGTTCAGAAGCGTGCCACGCCGATGGTGAAAATCGAGGCGGTTATCCATCCCTCCCGTGTCGAACGGGCAAAAGTGAGCCTCAGCCAGTTCTCTGTCCTGAGTTTCCTGATCTCCGCGGTCGCCCGGCAGCACTCCGACGATCCACCGGCAGCCTCCCGTACCGCCAAACTCGAAATCGTCGCCAGCGACCAGGATGCCGACGACATTGTGAATGCAATCATCTCTGCCCTTCGTCCCGCCAGCGGTACGCTCGTGGTATCGCGGCTTGCGGACATGGTCAATATTCGCTCCGGTGTGCACCACCAGAGTCTTAGCGGGGCTGTGCGATGAACCATGCGACAATCCTGCAGCTGAGTGATCAGCCTCAGGCTCGCGCAACGTTACGCAGACTGCTCCAATCCAGCGGACACGAAGTTCACGAGTCCAACCTCGGACCAGGTTTCAGGCCACCACCCCAAAACCGCCCGCCCGACCTCGTCATCTTCGACTCCCCACTCCCTCCAGCTACAATTCAGCGCGCCTGTCTGGGAATCGTCGCCGTCTTTGACGCCCCTCTCATCGTCCTTACCAGCGATCTTCTCGAACACGAACGGATCGCGGTTCTGGATGCCGGCGCCGACGAATGCCTCCCCAAACCGCTCAGCCATCCCGAACTCCTCGCGCGAGTCCGCGTACTGCTTCGCCGCAGACGCTGGTCGCACGTTCAATGTAAGGCTGAAATCGAACTCGACGGGCTGCGCATCGATTTCGCCGGACGCCGCGTCATTGCCCGCGGTCAGCAGGTCCACCTTACTCCCAAGGAGTTCGACCTGCTTCGGTACCTGGTCGCCAATCCAAATGCCACCATTTCTCACTACAAGCTATTGCGAACCGGCTGGGGCCACCACGACCGGGATCATGCCGCCTGCCTGCGCGTCTTCGTGAATCAACTTCGCCGCAAGATCGAGCCTGATCCCGCCAACCCCCGGTACCTCATCACCGAGCCCTGGGTCGGCTATCGCTTCGAAATGCAGGCCGATGCCTTGTGAATTCTTTATAAATTCCTTACGCCTCGTTCTGTATCATTGCTGTTTACTTGCATCCAGTAAAAGCGCCTCGTCCGCGCCTGCACATCGCACCCCTGCTACCGCGGGCTGTATCGTTTGTGCTTTAGCCGCTTGCCCTGTCTGCGAAGTGCTTTCGTCCCGCTTGCCCTGGCCGAATTTTCGATTCCTACACGCCTCCTTGCGGACTGTCTGCACCCTGGCATTGCTGGGCGCAACCCTGTTTGCGCAACAGGCGCCTCCGCCTAAGCCCGACCCCGCGGGTATCGCCACCGGCGACAAGTCCGCGGTTGTCGACGCCGGCGGCACCCCCTTCGTTCCGCCCGAGCCAACCGACAAGGCCGCGCCCGACTACGAGAAGAACAAAAAGCAGTTCGACGAGTTCCAGTCCCAAGCCGCCAAAGAGCCCTTGACCATGAAGCTTGCCGATTCCGTCGGCCATCTCCGCATCGGCACCAACTTCGCCTGGACTCTCAACCTCCGGCTATCTCGTCTTGTTCATGCAGGCCGGCTTCGCTCTTCTCACCTGTGGCCTCGTCCGTAAGAAAAACGCCGGCCACCTGATGATGCTCAACTTCGCCGCCTACGTGTTTGCCTTCCTGGCTTACTACGCGGTCGGCTACGCCTTCCAATTCGGCGGCCTCGCCATTAACGCCCCTTTCGGCAATATCGGCGGGACACCGACGCTCAACACCTTCCTGCTCGGCAACGGACAGTGGGGCTTCCTGGGCGGCAAAGGCATCTTCCTCGCCGGGCCCGCATACGACGCCGGCAGCAACTGCCTCTCTCTATTCCAGGTCGTCTTCATGGAAACAGCCGGTTACATCACCGTTGGCGCCATATGCAAGCGCATTACCTTCGGCGCTTTCCTGCTCTGCGAAATGTTCGTCGGTGCCTTCCTCTACCCGGTCTTCGGATGCTGGGTGTGGGGCGGCGGCTGGATGTCGCAACTCGGCGCCACCATGAACCTCGGTCATGGCTACGTCGACTTCGCCGGCTCTACAGTCGTCCACGCAGTCGGTGGCTTCTGCGCCATGGCACTTGCCCTCATCCTTGGACCACGCCTCGGCCAATACGGTCCTGACGGCAAACCCCGTGCCTTCTCCGCTCACAACCTTGTCTGCGTTGTTACCGGTACTTTCATCCTCCTGTTCGGATGGATGGGTTTCAACCCCGGCTCGACACTCGGCGCCACCGACCTCCGCATCAGCGTCGTAGCCATCAATACCAACCTCGCCGCCGTTTCCGGTTCCGCCACCTACCTTGGCGAGGCCGGCAAAGGTGTTACCGGTCTGCTTTATGGCGACACTCGCCAGTTCATCTGCCAGCTCGCCGGCGCCACTCTCTGCGCCGTTTGGGCCTTCGGCGCTACTTACATCGTGTTCAAGGTGGTCAACAGCATCAGGTCCATGCGCATGACCGAGGAAGCCGAACGCGACGGACTCGATGTTCCGGAGTTCGGACTGCCCGCCTATCCCGAAGACGTCCTCACAACCTCCTAGAACCAGCCTCGACGCGGCGTGATCATCATGAAATCTTCATTCCGCGTCCAGGACTTCTTCAACTCCCTCGGGCTATGCTCGGCCAGGAGACCGGTAACCGATGGTGAAGATCGAGGCGGTGATTCACCCCTTCAAGCTCGACGATGTCCAAGCTGCTCTCCAGGCGGTGGAAGTCGACACCTTCCTGATCTCCGAGGTAGCCGACCACGGCTGCGCCTCTGGCCAAACGTCGACATACCGCGGCGTCGCATACCGCATTGACACTCCTAAATTGAAACTCGAGATGCTCGTCTCTCCCGAACGAGCCGACCAGATCGTCGACGCCATCCGTATCCGCACCGGCGTTCACCTGCAATACGTCCTCGCCTGAGACGCTATTTCACGCCACGAAACCGTATCGCCAGATATGGCTTCCCCGGCAGCCCCATCGTGAACTTCCCGCTAAACCGTCCGTCCACTGCTGTCACCGTCATCCCCCACGGATCAATAACTTCGGCACGGAATTTAACAGCCGAAGGGAGCTCGAACTCCCACTCTGCCGGCTGATGCGCGTCCAGATAGAACAGGTAGTCCACTCCCTCCCGATACGCCGATGCCATCTTCGGATTCGGGATCGGATTCAGCCCCTCCGCCGGAAACGTTTCGATGATCTTCCGCAAAAACGCGATCCGCGCCGGACTCTCCCCATGCAGTACCCCGCCCTTGCCCCACCACAAAATGTCCCGCGGATCGATGTATGTCTCCCCATGCCCGACATACGCGCCCTGCGCAGTCCCCAGCCAGAATCGCCTCACCATCTCTTGCGCCGAGATGTTCCCCCAGCGCCGCGGAATGTTTCCTTCGTACTGACATTCGTCCATCACCACCGGCTTCCCATACGCCTTCAGCCATTCCGGAATCTTCTCCAACTCCGAACTCTGAATCGACGCATGCGTTACCCACGGCTTCGCATGATCGTAGATCACCGTACCGTTGTGAATTGATCGCAGGTGCTGATAGGGGTCGCTCGCCTGAACAATCTTGAAATACCGGTCAAAGTCCGCCTGCGTCTTCGACTTCATGAAGTCCCACTCGTTCGCCATCGACCACCAGACGTTCCGGTAAGCCGCCAGCCGCGCCACTACGTAACGCAGGTAGCGATCGTCCACCTCCGCCGGCATCTTCTGGTAACCCCAGCGGTCGTACGGATGAAACAGAATGAGGTCCGCCTCGATGCCCAACTCCATCAACTGCCCCACCCGCTTCTCAAAATGCCGGAAGAACTCCACATCAAACCGCGCGTAGTCGTTCACCCCGCTAACATCGCGCGGAAACGGATAGTACACCGGCTCGTTTTTGTTATAGGCGTAATCTTTGGGGAAAACACACATCCGAATCTTGTTGAACGGCGCCGACCGCAACGTCTCGAGTGTCTGCGCCTCAAGCTTGTCCCCCTGATGCGCCCACGCATACGAGGTAGTCCCCACCGGAAAATACGGCGCCCCGTCCGCATACCCAAAATGGAAAGTGTTCCGCACCACCACCGGACCATGATTTTTGGACGAAGGAGAGACGCACCGGAACGATCCGCTCTTCCCGCTCAACGACTCCCGATTGCTGCGAGTCGTGTATGTCCACTCGCCCAGCGCGTCCGGCATGAAGCGCACGCGATAAGTCCCCGCGCCATCGTAGAAGCCATCCACGTCCACCACGCGGTTCTTCAACGAAAACCGCGCGCCCACCTGCACTTCGACGAATGGATTCCCGGCTGCCGGTCCCGCCAGCGTCACCTCGTACAGGCCCCATCGCTCCACGTCGGCACCAGCGGCCAGCGCCGCTCCGCACAGCAGTAAAATTAGCGTCCGCATCAAGACGCTTAAGATATCAATAATGAGCATCACCCGCGAACGCATAGGCCATCTCTTCCTGATCGGCCTCAACCGCGTTGCCAAGCGCAATGCCTTCGACCCGATGATGTTCTACCAACTCGCGGAAGCCTACGGCGAACTCGACGCCGACCCCGAACTCCGCTGCGGCGTGGTCTTCGCGCACGGCGACCACTTCAGCGCCGGCATCGACCTCGCCCAGTTCGCGCCCCTCTTCTCCCAAGGAGACCCCTTTGCCCTCACCGCCGGCCAGGTTGACCCGTTCGGCCTTCGCAATCGACTCTCAAAGCCCTTGGTTATCGCCGTCCACGGCATCAGCTTCACCATCGCCATCGAAATGCTTCTCGCCGCTGACATTCGCATTGCGGCTTCCGACACCCGCTTCGGCCAGCTCGAAATCGCTCGCGGACTCTACCCGCTGGGCGGCGCCACCTTCCGCCTGGTTCGCGAAGCCGGTTGGGGCAACGCCATGCGCTACCTGCTTACCGCTGACGAGTTCGGCGCAGCTGAAGCCCTGCGGATGGGGCTCGTCCAGCAGGTCACGCCTCCCGGCCAGCAATTGAAAGCCGCGCTCGCCATAGCGGAGCGCATCGCGCAGTGTGCCCCGCTCGCCGTTCAGGCTACTCTCGCCAGCGCTCGCCACGCACTCGACCATGGCGAGCCTTACGCCGCCCTCCATCTGCAGGACGACCTGCCCGACATACTCGCCAGCGAAGACTTCGCTGAAGGCGTCGCCAGTTTCCTCGACCGTCGTCCCGCGCAGTTCCAAGGCAAATAGTGGAGAACGGGAAAACAGCGCAGTTCGTCCGCGAACTCGGGCTCCGCGACGTCATCCTGTTCAACATCGCCGCTGTCGTCTCCATCCGCTGGCTCACCACCGCCGCGCACATCGGGCCTGGCTCTTTGACACTCTGGGCCGGCGCTGCCCTGCTCTTCTTCGTCCCGCTCGCTCTCGCCGTGGCACGCCTCAATGAACGCTACCCGGAGGCCGGCGGCATCTATACGTGGACTGGAATCGCCTTTGGTGAATGGCACGGCTTCCTCTGCGGCTGGTGCTACTGGCTCAGCAATCTGTTCTACTTTCCGAATCTGCTGATCGCCGGCATCGGCATCGCTTTCTACACGTTCGGCAGCCGCTATGCCGCGCTCGCCGACAACGGCCTCGTCATGACCGCCTCCTGCCTTGCCGTCCTCTGGCTCGCGCTCGCCACCAATCTGGTTGGCATGAAAATCGGCAAGTGGACGCAGAACACCGGAGCCGCCGCGACATTCACGGCCGGCATCATCGTCATCGCCGCCGGCCTCGCCGCCCTTCTTAGCGGCAAGGGCGTAACGCCTCTCAAAATCGCGCCGCAATGGAATTGGGACAGCCTCAACTACTGGTCCCAAATCGCGTTCGCATTCGGCGGACTCGAACTCGGCGCTATCATGTGCGCCGAGATTCGCGATCCTCAAAAGACCGTCCGCCGCGCCGCCTACATCAGCGCCGCACTCATCGGCGGCTTCTATATCCTCGGGACGCTCGCCATCCTCGCGCTCATTACGCCTGACAAAATCAGCATCGTCACTGGACTCGGCCAGGCCGCCGGCGCCGCCGGTGAACGCTTCGGCGTCGCATGGCTCGCGCCTCCGCTTGCCGCTATGATCGCCTTGGGCATCCTCGGACAGTTCGGCGCATGGATCGGCGGCTCCGCGCGGCTCGCCTTCGTCATTGGGCTCGACCGCTACCTTCCGCCTTCCTTCGCCAAGCTTCACCCGCGCTACCGAACGCCCCACGTCGCGTTGCTTTCACAGGGCATCGCCACCACCGCCTTCGTGATCCTGTTGCAGGCCGGCGAGTCGATGCGAACGGCCTATCAACTCCTGGTCGACATGACCGTCGTGACGTACTTCATTCCGTTCCTCTACCTATTCGCCACCGCCTGGAAACACGGGCAGCGCCTCAGCGCAGCCGCCGGGGCGCTCGTTACTACCGTTGGAATTGTTTGTTCGTTTGTGCCGCCTGAAGGGGCGTCTTCGGTTTGGCTATTTGAAACCAAACTGGTGGCCAGTTGTGCCCTGTTGATCGGAGCCGGCTGGATCGTCTACCGGCGCGCCGCCGCTACCGCCCAGTCCACGCAATCCTCGGCCGACGACGACGGGATCGTGATCCCGCCCGGATTCAAGGATTCGTAGAGCACTCGCTGCGCGTCCGTCCGCGGCTCGCCATCGAAAATCACCACGTCGCAGCAGTCGAAGCCCAGTCCTGCATTCACCACGGCCTCGTCTGTTACTTCCACTACCGCCGCTTCAATCAGCGGGTGCAGCAGCAGTTCAAAAATGTCGTGCGACGTCGCCCGGTTACCCGAACGCTTTGCCTGCCCCGTGACAAACAACCCAGACTTGCACGCGACTCCCGTGCACAGTCCGGCCGCCTCCAGCCTTGAGGAGATTCGGAGGCAAAGCTCCGCCGCGCTCTCTACGCTCACCGCGATAATCGGAATCCGTCCCTTGCCACCCGCCGGATAGAGTGACAGCACGATCATCTCGTCCACCGGACGCGGTAGCCCCACGCCAGGATGCAGATGCATCATCAACCCCGGCATCGCGTTTACTTCCAGCACTCCGCCGCGCTGCTCGTGCAGCGGACGCGAAATGTCGTCGGCCACCAAGTCTACTCCCGCCACGTCGAGCCCCACCGCGCGCGCCGCCAGCGCCGCCAGCCTCTGATTCTCAGGGCACACCAGGTCCGTCACATCGGTCGACATATTGCCGTTCCGTTGGATCAGTACCCGCGCCCCCTGCGCCGGCACCGACGCGGCATCGTAGCCCTGTCGCTGCAACGTCGCCAGCGTCACCTCGTCTGGACCCACCGGACTGAGCGGAGCCTCCGGCGCGTACCCACGCCGCGGATCGAGGTTCACCTCGTCCATTAATTCCTGAATCGTCCGACGGGCGTCGCCGATGACATAGAGAGCATCGCCCCGTGCCGCCGCAGCCACCACTCCGTCAATCACCAGTACACGGTGTTCCGAGCCCGAGACACAGCGCTCCACAATGACGTTGGGATTCTCAGCCTCGCCGCTTGCCTTCGTAAATGCTTCGCCAATCTCTTCCCGCGTCTCAAGGCCGATGAACACGCCGCGCCCGTGATTTGCAGCTTCCGGTTTCACCACCACGACGCCGCCAAATTCCTGCGCCGCGTTCCACGCATCTTCGGCGTCAGCCACGCGCCGTCCTTCAGGCACCGGCACCCCCGCCGCGCAAAGCAGTTCCTTCGCCAATGGCTTGTTCCAGCCAATTGACTCTCCAATGGAACTCGTACGATCGGTGAATGCGCCGCACAACCGCCGTTGATGCACGCCCCAGCCGAGTTGCAGCAGACTGCCGCGGTCCAGCCGCCGTACAGGAATTCCGCGCCTTAAAGCCGCGTCGTGCAACGCCCGTGTGTTCACGCCCAGCAGCACGGAGTCGGCAAGGTCTGCCAGCGCCGCCTTGTCGGCGTGTCCCAGCGCCACCGCGACGGCCAGCCGTCCAACTTCGGCGTCTTCATACTCGACGGCGAAGCGTCCAGCCGAAAGCGTACGGTGGAACGCCACCCGGCATCCCACTTCTCTTTGTAATTGGAGTACGGTCTCCGCAATGCCGGCGCACGATCCTAAGATCGTAACGTCGAGCACCGGTGCGCGGGCCCAGGTGTTCGGCCCCCGCAATGTGCGAATCCGCGGAGGCTGCGTTAGATTCATCTACCAGCAGAGACCACGGCGCCGTCGGAAACGATACCCGCTTTGCGCGAACTCCGCAGATATTCGCCCACCCATTCCATCGTGGTGTCGATCGCATCCGCCTGCAGCAGCAGGATGTCGCCCGCCTTCACCAGGTCCAGCGAGTGTTCGAGCGCGGTGCGCGAATCGCCGATTTCCTCGATCATCGACACTCGATCTCCACGATCCAGGCCCTGACGCAGAATGTTCGCCGTTTCGCCCGGTTTACGCCCGCGCGCTGTTACTGTCTCGTAAATTACAACGCGGTCGAAACTATCGCCGAGGATCTCGCCGACCCGTTGAATGTCGTCGTCGCGACGATCGCCCGCCATCGTGTAGAGCGCCAGGCGCCGTTGATGCGGGAACACGTCCAGCGTCTCTACCATCGTCCGCAGCGCGTCTACATTATGCCCGTAGTCGACAATCACCGTTGCCCCGCGAACGTCAATCACGTTCATCCGGCCCGGCACCTTCGACATGTCGGAGGCAAAGCACTTCGCGCGATCGAGAATCGTCCTCCGATCGATTCCCATCGCGCATGCCGCACCCAACACCGCTAGTGCGTTCTCGATCTCAAACCCAATACGCCCGCCGTGCGTCATCGGAATCTCGCCGACGGTCAGTAAAGCCTGCTCTGCAAAACCCTGCGCGTAGACAATAGTTTCGTTGCGAACGAAAATTGCCCGTCCGCCGTTCGCGCGATGTCCGATCAGGACGCTGTTATCTTCTTCCCGCGCAAAATACAACACGCTGCCGCGACAGTAGGGCGCCATCGCCACCACCAGCGGATCGGCCGCATTCAATACCGCCGTGCCCTTGCGGCTCACAGCCTCCACGATGCAGCGCTTCACCCGCGCCAGGTCGCTCGGAGTGTGTATGTCCTGCAACCCCAGGTGATCGCCTTCACCGATGTTAGTGACCACCGCCACGTCGCATTCGTCAAAGCCCAGACCCGCACGCAGAATACCGCCGCGCGCAGTCTCAAAGACTGCCGCTTCCACTTCAGGATTCAACAGCACCATGCCCGCGCTTACCGGACCGCTGCAATCGTCGGAATCAATCCGCCGGTCGTCGATGTAGATCCCGTCCGTGCACGTCATGCCGACTGTCTTGCCGGTGCCGCGCAGGACATGCGCCAGAAAGCGCGTGACCGTCGTCTTGCCGTTGGTGCCCGTTACCGCCGCTACAGGAATGCGGCCGTTGTTGCCTTTCGGGAACAGCATGTCGACAATCGCCTTGCCGACGTTCCGCGGCGTACCCTCTGACGGAGCTAAATGCATCCGCAGTCCAGGCGCCGCGTTCACTTCCACAATCACTCCGCCCTGCTCTTCAAGCGGCAGTGTAATGTCGGTCGCAATCACGTCGATGCCGGCAATGTCCAGGCCCACTACCTTCGCCGCGTCAATCGCCCGCGCCGCAACTTCCGGATGCACGATATCGGTGACATCAGTAGCCGTCCCGCCAGTGCTCAGATTGGCATTGCGCCGGATCAGTACCTTCTGCCCGGCCGCAGGCACAGACTCCGCCGTCATGCCCTGGAACGCCAGCGTATTCACCGCAATCTCGTCGACGCGAATCTTGCTCAGCACGTTCGAGTGTCCGTCTGACCGCCGCGGATCGGTGTTCGCAATCGCGATCAGTTCGTTCACCGTGCGCTTGCCGTCGCCAATCACGTGCGCCGGATCTCTCCGCGACGCTGCCACCAGCTTGCCGTTGATCACCAGCAAACGATAGTCGTCGCCAGGCGCAAACTTCTCGACAATCACGCTCTCGCTCTCAGCGCGCGCCGCACGAAACGCCGCGATCACGGCTTCTTCGGTGGACAGGTTCGTGGTCACACCGCGTCCCTGATTGCCGTCCTGCGGCTTCACCACCACCGGCAAACCCACGTAGTCGACTGCCGTCTCCCACGCGTCCGCTTCGTTCTCCACGACGAAACCCACCGGAGCAGGCACGCCCGCCGACTGCAACAGTCTGCGCGTCAAATCCTTGTCCTGCGCAATCGACTGCGCTACCGCGCCCGTCAGATCCGTCTCGGCCGCGCGAATCCTTCGCTGCGCCGCGCCGTGGCCTAACTGCACCAGGCTGTACTTGTCCAACCGCGACGACGGAATGCCGCGCAACTTCGCCGCATCTACAATCGAACGCGTGCTCGGACCCAGCATCGAATCGTCGGCGACATGCTGCAGGTGCTTCACCGTCGCAGTCATATCGAAAGCTTCGTCGCCCGCCGCGGCCAGCACCAGTTCGCGAGCCTTCGCCAAACATTCGCGCGCCAGCGTCTCGTCCTTGAACTTGAAAGCGACTTTGTAGACGCCTTCTTCCGAGGTCTCGCGTGCACGGCCAAAGCCGATCTCCACGCCCGCCAGGCTCTGCAGTTCCAGCGCGACATGCTCCAACGCATGCGCCAGGTTCATGCCTTGCCGCAACCGTTCGAAAAAGCCGCCCGGTTCGCCCAGGCTGCATCGATGGTCTACCGCTGAGGGGATCCATGCCATCAGCCGGCTATTGAAGCCAGGGATGGCGTTAGAGAGTTTGTTCTTCCAGGAGCCGAGATCAACCCAGGCTTCAAGAACAGGGGAGTGGGCCCAAACGTTGGGGCCGCGTAATGCTAAAACTTTCCGGAATTCCATGGTTAGAGCTTCCTGGAGCCGGCGATTACTCCCACCGTAGCTCCTTTGGCGTCTTCCCGGATTCGCAAAGACCAGCACGCGTCAACCCTCGGCGCAGTGGATAATAGTCTTTTCCGGGCTACGATATTAGCTTGTCAGGTTCGCGGTGGCCTTTCAAGAAACAAAGCTTCATAACTGCATGAATTATTTGATTTTAATGATTCTGAACGGCCCTCAAACATGAACGAAATTTCAGAATTGCCGGCCGGCTGTCCTCCCTGGATCAGCACCTTAGTTGCCCAGCATCTGGACCCAGGTGAATCGTTTATTACTTGGTTTGAGCCTGACTTAGACCTGACCCTCAAGTACGCGCCCAGCCTGGTCGCCCTAACTGACCGCCGCGTGCTCGCTTTTGAGTGGCATCCTGGCGAAAAACCCGCTTCCGCCCCCATTCCCGTCCCTCCCAAGTTGCTACAGCAATGGGAGATACAAGCCGGTTTTGCCCTCTCTTCGCGGGAAAATGCAGGCGTAGGACGCCTCGAGCTCGCAAATGACTCCGGTCCAGTCTCTAGTTGGCGCTATACCGTCGCCCGCGCCGCCGGTGCCCGCCGCATCGCCGACCGCCTTGATTCCCTCCACGCCGGACTCCTCCCACAAGTCACCGCTAAAACCTCGTCAACGGCCTTTACAGAGTGCTCGGTCTGCGGCGCTCCCATGCGCGAAGGCGAAACCATCTGCGGTGAATGTGGTGCCTCAGTAAGTCAGAAACCTGTCTGGTCCCTATTCCGCCTGCTGCATGTGGCCAGGAAGTACCTGTGGATGTCCGTCCTCGGCTTCTTCCTCACCTTGGGCACCACCGCCAGCGGCCTCATCCCGCCCTACCTCACCATCCCGCTTATCGATGACATCCTGGTGCCGTTCCAAAGCGGTAAGACCGTCGACACCCATATGGTCAAGTGGTACATCGCAGGACTCGCCGGCGCCAGCATCCTAGCCTGGCTCCTCACCTGGGCCCAGATGTTCGTCCTCTCCTGGGTCAGCGAACGCGTCTCCGCCGACCTCCGCAACATGACCTACGCCCACCTCCAGCGACTCTCGCTCGAGTACTTCGGCGGCAAACGCACCGGCGACCTCATCTCCCGCATCTCCAGCGACACCGACCGCATCTGCTACTTCCTCTCCGTCTACGTCCTCGACTTCATCACCGACGTCATCCTCCTCGTCATGACGGCCGTAATCCTCGTCAGCATCGACGGCGGACTCGCCCTCGTCACTCTCCTCCCGATGCCGCTGATCGCCTACTCCGTCTTCCGCGTTCAAGAGCGATTGGGCCGCGGCTTCTCGCTCGGCAACCGCGCCTGGGCCGAGATCACCAGCGTCCTCGCCGACACCATCCCCGGCATCCGCGTCGTCAAAGCTTTCGCCCAGGAAGAACGTGAGATCGCCCGTTTCAAACGCGCCAACGACCGCGTCCTCCAAACCAACGACCGCGTCAACAAGGTCTGGGCCTACTTCAGCGCCGTTGTCGTCCTCCTCACCGACCTCGGTGTCCTAATCGTGTGGATCTTCGGCGTCTATCGCGTCTTCCACCATTCCGTCACGGTAGGTGTCCTCACCGCCTTCGTCGCCTACATCAGCCGCTTCTACGCCCGCCTCGACTCCATGAGTCGCATGGCCTCGGCCACTGCCCGCGCCTCCTCCAGCGCCCAACGTGTCTTCGGCATCCTCGACCGTAAACCGAAAGTCGCCGAACCGAAAGATGCGGTATCGGCCAAATCCCTTCAGGGTGGCGTTGAACTTCGAGATATCAGCTTCCGCTATGGCGCTCGCCCCATCCTGACCAACGTCAGCCTCACCATCCGCCCCGGTGAAATGATCGGACTCGTCGGCCAGAGCGGCGCGGGAAAGACCACGCTCATCAATCTGCTGTGCCGCTTCTACGACGTCACCGGCGGCGCGATTCTGGTGGACGGCACCGACATCCGCCGCTACAAAATCGGCGAGTTCCGGCGCAATGTCGGCCTGGTGCTCCAGGAGCCGTTCCTGTTCTACGGGACGGTTGCCGAGAACATCGCCTACGGCAAACCCGGTGCCACGCACTCGGAGATCATCGACGCCGCCCGTGCCGCCCGCGCCCACGAATTCATCCTCCGACTCCCCAACGGCTACGACTCCCTGGTTGGTGAGCGCGGCCAGTTCCTCTCCGGCGGCGAACGCCAGCGCGTCAGCATCGCCCGCGCGCTTCTCATCAATCCGCGCTTCCTCATCCTCGACGAGGCCACCTCCGCAGTCGATACCGAGACCGAGCGCGAGATTCAGATCGCTCTCTCGAACCTGATCAAGGGCCGCACCACCATCGCCATCGCCCACCGCCTCTCGACTCTCCAGAAAGCGGACCGTCTCGTGGTTCTGGAGCGCGGCCAGATTATCGAAGTCGGCTCCCACGCCGAACTGCTGGAACGCGGCGGCAAATACGCCCGCCTCCACCAGGCTCAATTGGATATGCAGGCGGGAAAGGATGACTGATGTTCACGCTCACTCATAACGACCGGAAGCAGTTGGTGCTCATCACCCGCAATGGCGATCAGTTCGTCGACGTTGAACCCGTCCGCTCGTTCCCCCTATCCGACCCCCGGCATTCGGTATCCATCGTGGACAACAAGGGAAGAGAGATCTTCTTTGTGGAGTCGCTGGATGACATGTCACCGGAAACCCGCGCCATGCTCGAAGCCGAGCTGTCGGTCCGCGAATTCATCCCTACCATCGTCAGAATCATCAATGAGCCAGGCAACGCCGAACCCGCCACCTGGCAGGTAGAAACGGATCGCGGCATTACGACATTCGAAGTGGAAAGCGAAGACAGCATCCACAAACGCGACACCCACCGCGTGTCGATCGTAGATAGCCACGGCATCCGCTACGAAATCCCCGACACCCGCAAACTAGACCACCACAGCCGCCGCGCCCTCGACCGCTATTTGTAGGAGTAACCGGTCCTTCTCAGGACGCCTGTCCCCACCAATACGTCCGGTCCGCTTCAAACCTGAGTGAGTTAGAATCAATCACCTAATATGGCGCTGTCCACCGGAAGCCGTCTCGGACCGTACGAAATCCTCGCTCCCATCGGCAGTGGAGGCATGGGCGTGGTGTACAAAGCCCGCGACACGCGCCTCGACCGGATCGTCGCCATCAAAGTGTCGAACGAGAGCTTCTCCAAACGCTTCGAACGCGAGGCACGTGCAGTGGCCGCGCTGAATCATACCCATATCTGCACCTTGCACGACATCGGACCTGACTACCTGGTGATGGAGTACATCGATGGCGAGCCGGTAGTTTCTCAAACCAGGCCCGTTCCGATGGCAGTTCCGGAGGCGTTGCGGATTGCCATTCAGATCGCCAGCGCGCTTGAAGCCGCACACGCCAAAGGCATCCTGCATCGAGATCTGAAACCAGCGAATATCCTGCTTACCAAGTCCGGCGTTAAGCTGCTCGACTTCGGCCTCGCGAAAATCGCCGAGCCCGCCACTCGTTCCCCCGACGACACTTTTACCAACTCCATCACTGCCGCCGGCCAGATACTCGGCACCGTTCAATACATGTCGCCGGAGCAGTTCCAGGGACACGAGGCCGATGTTCGCAGCGACATCTTTTCATTCGGCCTGGTCCTCTACGAAATGTTGACCGGTAGACGCGCCTTTCAGGCCGCCAACCAAGCCAGCCTCATCGCCGCTGTCCTGAAGGACGACCCACCGCCTGTCGCCTCGCTGCTACCTTCCACTTCACCCTTGCTGGACCGCACGGTGCTCAAGTGCCTTCAAAAAGATCCGGACCGTCGATGGCAATCCGCAGCCGATCTTCGCGATGAACTTGCCTGGATTGCGACAAATGTCGAGCGAGAGGTCTCCTCAGTTTCACGACGTTCGATCTTCCCCTGGATCGCTACCGCTGCCACAGGAGCGGGTGCCGCCTCACTGGCACTCTGGCAGTGGGGAAAGAGAACCTCAGGTGGTCCTACTGAAGCCACCCGTTTTCTGCTCTCGCCTCCTGAAGGAGTGCGCATCGCTCGCATGTTCACCCGGCAATCGCTCGCACTCTCCCCCGTTGGCCGGCGTCTCGCGATGATAGCCGGCGGCGAGCAACGCTCCATGGTGTGGGTCCACCGGCTTGACTCTCTCTCCGCAACACCGCTTCCCGGAACAGAAGGCGCCACGATGGTGTTCTGGTCGCCGGATGGAGCTTTCATTGGGTTTTGGGAGGGGGGGAAGCTCAAAAAGATTCCCGCTGATGGCGGTACCCCACTGAACATCTGCGACCTTCCAGCCGCGTGGAGCGCCACCTGGAGCCTCAACAACAGAATCGTTGTCCACACGGCATTCCCGCCGGACTCCGTCGCAATATCCGTACAGTCGGGCGCCGTTAATAAGTTCAAACCTCTAATGTGGCCGAAGTTCCTGCCCAGCGGGAAGCATCTGCTCTACGTCAATCAAGACCCCACCGTTAAGGGCCTCCGCGCATTCGCGGTGGAAATGTCATCTGGACGCGAAACGGGACTCATGCGTACCGACACCCAGGTGACATTCACGCCCGACCAGCCTGGAGGCAGCCTCGGCTACCTTCTCTTCGGTCGTAACGGAACTCTCCAGGCACTGCGATTCGACGCCAATCGCGCCAGCACCATCGGACAGCCCATGCCATTGGCCAAAGACGTTCCATTCTTCGGTGGACTCGGGTGGTCGGAGTTTGACACGTCCGCGGACGGCGCTCTGATTTTCTCTACCGGTTCCCAGGACGCCCAACTTACCTGGCTCGACCGCAGCGGCCGCGACCTCGGCCCTGTCGATGCGTCCCGCGATTTCTTCGGTTTCTTCCGCCTGTCCCCCGATGGAAAAAAAGTCGCAGCCGATGTCTTCAACTTCAACCAGGGAAGCACTGACATTTGGATCTGTGATTTGTCTCACGCCACTATTGAAAGGGTGACTCTGGAACCCGGTTCGGCGTCTCCCGTCTGGTCGCCCGACGGGACCCGAATCGCCTACGGTCGCGGCTTCAACGAGCCCCTTCATCTGAAGACCAAGCCCGTCGACGATTCTGGCGGCGAAATCGGCTTTCCAGCCGGCAGCTTCCAGTTGCCTACCGATTGGTCCCCGGATAACCGTTGGATTTTCTATCAGAATACCGGAGGCGAGGCAAACGCCGAAATCTGGGTGGCCTCAGTAGCACAACGCAAGCTAATGCCGCTGTTACAAACTCCGTTCGACAACTCCTATGCCGCGTTGTCTCCCAACGGCGAATACCTTGCCTTTTCCGCCAACGATACCGGGCGCCCCGAAGTGTACGTTCAGCGTTTCCAAGGCGACGACCGGCCGAAACTCGTTGGGCCACGACAGCGAGTCTCTCACAACGGCGGCAGCGGACCGCGCTGGCGCCGCGACGGGAAGGAGCTTTTTTTCCTTTCCCTCGACCGCCAGGTCACCGTGGTACCCGTGCAGCAAGGTGCGGGAATTAACTTTGGTTTCCCGGTCGCCCTATTTCGTCTGCCTACGTCATACCGCTCCCTCGCACCTTCAACTGTGGGTTATGACGTAAGTAACGACGGGCAGAGATTTCTTGTGCCAGTCCGGCGAGCCGTCGGCGCTCCCTTGCAGGTCGTCCTCAATTGGCAGGCCGGATTAAGAGCATCAAATGGGTGAAGTTGACCGCGTTCGATTCCGTCAGCCCCTGAATCGTTGCCTGCAATGAGCCAGTCAAGTCCGCGGCCACAACTCACCGCCCCGCCACCCTCTTCCTCCGCAATTCCCCATCCACATTCAACATGATGTGAACCAGGCTCGACGACCGGCTCCCAGCCGGCAACTGCGCAGGAATTCGCCGCCCATCCGCCGACGGATCAAACGCCGGAACCAGTAAGGTGTCTCCAACCTGCAAGTCTGAGAACGGGATTCGAAATTGAGAAGGCACAGCAGCGGGCCGGAGCTTTTGAGATCGTCACCCTCGAACTTCGGAAGCCAAAGTAGACTCGAAGGTACTTAAAATAGCGGGAGGAGACTGCATGAAAAACTCCCGTTACCCTCTCGCGCTGGCCATCGCTCTGGCCGCGCTGCCCATCAGTACCGATGCCCATTTCATACTCGTCCAGCCGGCCTCTTGGATCACCTCCAACGCGCTCGGCGACCCCCAGAAAATAGGTCCCTGCGGTGGCGAACCCAGCGGCGAGAACGAAAAACTGCTGACCAACGCCGTCACGAAGGTAAGCGGCGGCTCCAAGCTGCACCTGAAGATTCAGGAAACCATTTTCCATTCGGGGCACTATCGCGTGGCGCTCGCCGTTAACTCCCGAAACGAACTGCCGCCTGATCCGGCGACGGTCGAAAAATACACTGATCGGGGTGTGCATTCGGTCTGGGCTGTCGTCCAGAGCCCGCCGCAGATCCCCATCCTCGCCGACGGCCTGTTTCCACACTATCCAGAACCGGGCAAGCCCGCCTCCGCCGTGCTCAAGCCGCCCATGGCCCCGTGGGAGACCGACGTCAGGATCCCCAATATCAACTGTCCCAAATGCACGTTGCAGGTCATCCAGTTCATGGCGGATCACCCCTACAACCAGCCGGGCGGCTACGCCTACCACCACTGCGCCGTCCTCGAGATTACCGCCGACCCATCGAAGCCGCCAGACACCGGCTGGCCTCTGCCCTCGGCGGCGGCGGCGAGCAAATAGTCACCCTCTATGGCCGCTAGGGATTCATCGCCTGCTCGATCAATCGCGTTACAGTCGCTCGTTTGTAGTCGGAGTACGCCAGCAGCGATCGCAGCCCGCTCTTGAACGCTCTTCGCTTTACGCCGCATAGTCCCGGGCAGCCTCTGGGCTTTTTCGAAGGTAATCCCTTAGGGCGAGGTTGCACGTCCAAAGGTGACCACCTAGCGGCACCAGCGCGATATTGAACGCGGCTCCAGCCCTGCGCCGAAAATAGATACGGCCTGGAACCCCCGCCTCGCCCATGTCCTCATAGTCAAGGGCGGCCACCGCCGCTCGCATCGCTGTCATATCGTGCTGAGCTCTGATGCCAACCATGATGTCGATAATTCGGCGCGGAAGAGCGCGGGCCACTGCCAGTCGTACTCCGAAAGGTGAATGGGTTCGTCCACCGGTGTCGCTCTCAAGTACTGTTGGGATGGCAGCGTCCCAGATGATCCACCGCCCTTCGCAATGCCCTAAGCGGATAGCCTCCCACCCGCCAGGATCACCGCCTCTTCCTCCACAACTCTCCATCCACAGTCAACATAATGTGAACCACACGATCATCCCAATCCCCAAAATCGGAAAAAGAATCGCAGCCCGCCCACCCAACGCGAAGGGTCGCGGCGGTAGTAACCGCTGCGCTCATTAACAATAGGACGGTCATCACGCGATTTTTTGGAGGGGATCGGCGACAGCGGCGACAATGCAGACCGAATCGACGTTTCTATCCTCGAGTCCAGCCCCTCTGGACTGCGCATCTCGGTTAAAGGGTTGCCCTCCGCCGCCGACTCCCGACACCGTGGGCACAACCGCAGATGGCCGCCTCCGGCCACACTTCGGAGTTCGAACCGAACAGCGCCCGCAGCCGATCTATCTCGTCACAATGTGTCATCGCCGATTCATCTCGCGATTGCCTTATCTCCGCCGGTGACCCAAGCAGTTTTCGTAATTTTTCATAAGCCCGCTTGGCTTTCACTTTTACGAGGCCTACCGAATTCCCGATTCATCAACGGAGCGACGAGCGTGGCTTCGTACACCACAGCAGCCACCAGATTAGGAGCAATTGCATTGGCAATCGCGCCCACCTCAGGGCTGCCGGTAGAGCGGAGGCGCCAGCTTCTACAGGATTGGTAGCCATATAAATGTTGGCAGGAAAAACCGCGATTAAAAGTGCCACCAGACCCCATGCTGCGGCTCGACGCGTTCCGGCAAAAACGAGCCCCAATCCACCAAGTACTTCGCATATACCGCTAACTTCGACCATGGCCCGATGCCAGGGAAAGTAAGGAGGCACGATCCTCATATACATTTCGGGCTTCACGAAATGGAGGATGCCCGCACCCACGTAGAAAGCGGCGGCGATGGCAACAGCAATCTTCTGCGGCGTCGGAAGATGATCCAGGCGGTTCAACGACCGATCGTACCAGACAGTCACCCGGGTTTGGCTTAAATGAAGACCTCGCCAGATGACCCTGTGGGTCACCTACAGCCTTTACAATGCGGATTCCTAGTCAGGAAAGAACGGCCGCGACGAAGCGATATTCTCTTTCTCGGTGAACTCTGTCAGCGGCCCGCCAGTCATGATGCGGTTGCGGCGATCGATTTCCCTCCGGAAATCTTCGTCCAGATAGAGGTCAGGCCGGGTCGGCGAACGAGTCAATCTGGCACGTGGGCCGAGATACAGCAGAGCGTCCGCCGTCAGACCGGCAAAGCTATTGTTGAAGGCTTCCCAGGATTTGCGCTGTTTTTCATTGGCATTGGGCGGCAGGTCAACGATGCTACAGCCAGCAGGCAGCAACCGTTTTTTCAGCGCACCCGTCACCTGCGCCAGTGCAGGCTCCCGCCACGTGCGTTTGTCGCGCTCGAACCGCGCAGTGCATGGTTTTTCCAGGTAGCCGACATAAGGTACGACCATAAACCAGGCGCCGGGTTGCTTCGCATCGATTTGGGCGCGCAAATTGAAATATTTGTCGGCGCCAAAGAGTCCCAGGTGGGCGGCGCCATAGATCACCAGCGCTTTCTTGCCCTTCGCCAGGATTTCGCGAGCGATTAGGTCCGCGGGATGGGTATCGCGTTCCTTCATTAAAGGCTCCCAGTCATTCTTGGACCTGACGAGAGACCAATCGATCGGCGGTTCGCCCAACCATACTTTGATGCGCTGCTCTGGACGCAGCGCCAGATTCACGGCGCGAAGCGCAGAATAGACATTGATGGAGCCGATATAGGTTACGGTGGGAATCCACCCGACTTGGTCGCTCCACACTCGGCGCAGTTCGGCGTATGGCACGGAATCGCCATTGACATACCTGTCCACCACAGCCTGCTGGCTGACGCTGCCAGTTTCAAGCACAACATTGCCCACCTCCCTGGCGAACCGTGGATCGCGGATCAGGGCGGCATAGAAATCGATCTCCTGGGCGAGGCCATGCCATTCGCCGATGCCCACCAGCGGATGGGTGGCGAAAGCGGCAAAGACGCCGTCAGCGGCGGGAACGGTGGCTGGCGTCTTCTCTGCAAATGCTTGCAGGACGAGCGCGAGCGGAAAAAAACACTTCAGCAACCTGATCCGCATGTCTCGTCTCATTTCGTGCATTCTAGCATTCACGGCGGCGGCACAGCCGGCAAGGAAGAGAACCCGCGAACTCGAAGCGATTACGTCAGCGTGGCGTCAACTAGAGATCCAGCTGGCCGTCCGGCCTGTGGCGCCGCCGTCCTGCGATCCCGCATCGAGCCCGCTCAATTGACTCGTCAAACTCCGACACGCCCATCGCTAAACTCACCGTGCCGTCATCCGCTTCCTCCGCAACTCCCCATCCACATTCAACATGATGTGAACCAGGCTCGATGACCGGCTCCCAGCCGGCAATTGCGCAAGTATCCTTCGCCCATCCGCCGTCGGATCAAACGCCGTATCCAGTAAAGTATCTCCCACCTGCAAGTCCGAGAACCGGCGCGGACGCTCCTGCCCCAGACCCTCGGCGCCAACCTTCACCACTTCCACATGCCGGTCCGGCGTCTTGTAGAACAAGTCATTGCTCTTCGACGCCCACTTCGGCGCCAGTCCACCGGCATTCGAAACAACCCATCGCCGGCCCGTTTTTCCCTGAGCGTCAAACGGCGTCAGATAAATCTCAAACCGCCCAGACTGATAGGACGTGTACGCCAGCCACCGGCCATCCCCCGAAATGGCGGGCGCCCCTGTACCCCTTGCCTCACGCAGCAACTCTCGCGCAGGCCCGAAGCTGAGTTTGTCCGCTGTCCGGATCACCGGAGCCAGAAACATCATGTCTGAATCCGACTGCAGCGGCCAAAAAGCCAGCAGCTTGCCGTCCGGCGAAAACGAGTAAGGCCCGGAGTTTGGACTCACCCCCTGCATGCGGTCCACTCCACCTCTGCCGTCGGAGCGTGTCCACTTAAGCGCGCTTCCTGACCGGAAAACGATGTACTCACTATCACCCGACCACACCGGCAACATCACCGGCTCATCGTCGAACGTTAGCCTCGTCCATGTCTCACGATTGAGCTCGTACACCCAAAGATTCTGTTTACCTTCACGCACAATCGCCACCGCCACGCGAGTGCCATCTGGCGACAGCGTCGGGCTGATGTAAATGCCCGGAGTCTTAACCACCGGCTCGATATTCCCGCTGGTATCCACCCAACTCAATACGAAATCGAGTCCGCGACGGTAAACGACACTCCCACTGCGCGAACCATCGAAATCCGGCCGGCCTGAAACTCGTTGTATGGCGCTGCTAAGCGGCATCGCCGGCCCCGTCAACTCCAACCGCTCTTCGTTCAAGGGCGCGGCGTATAAGCCATCCTGCTGCGCGTAGATAATGTGCCCCGGCACGTACACCGCCTTGATCGATCGATCCACCAGTTTCTTGATCTTTCCATCCGCCAGGTGAACCGCATGGACAGATCCTTGAGAACTCCCGTCGATCGCCGCGTAGAGCACAGACTTCTCACCCGGCAGCCAGCGCGGATTGCTCGGCACTCCCACCGCCGGATCTGCAGCCAGAATACGTTGTGCACTACCGCCGCCCGCCGGGATGATATGGAGTGCGTCTGAGAACCCCGCCACAATGCGATCGTCCCCCGCCCAGTCGCCTCCGGTCGGGAAAAGGGCATTGCAGAGAACAATCGGAGTACCCCCGTCCACCGCGAGTTTCAGCAACTGACCGTGCGCGAAAAACGCCACCCACTTTCCATCCGGCGAAAAGAAAGGCATCACGGCGCCTTCCGTGCCGGGCAGTGTCGCTCCAGCCTGCTGATCCAACCGTCGAATGCTGATGCCCGCGGGCGTCACTGCCGCCACCCGCTTGCCGTCAGCGGAAATGGCGAGTTGAGAAACGTTCTCGCTCCCGGCGTCAATTTCGAATTGAAGAAACGGCTGGTCCGCTGGAACCGCCGGGCGCAACCGGAAAATCAGAAAGCCAATTGCAGCAGCAGCGATGAGGCCGCCAACCAGCCACGGCATCTTTCCGCGTCGGACCACCGGCGTCCCCGGGGCTTCAGCATCCTCCCACTTCAACGCAATCCCGACATCGGCCGCCGACTGCCAGCGCTCGTCAGGATCCCGCTTAAGACAAACCGCGATCACTCGAGCCAGGCTCTTCGGCAGCTCCGCCATCGGCGGACTCTCGTCATTCAATGTTTGCCGGACACACTCCGCAACACTCTCCCCGTTGATGACCCTCTTCCCCGCCGCCATCTCGTAAAGAATCAGACCGAATGCAAACAGGTCGGTCCGTGCGTCGGCCGGCTTTCCTTCCAGTTGCTCCGGCGCCATGTATCCAGGCGTCCCGACAATCTCCTGTGTCACCGTCTCGGCTAGAACGCTCCCAACGTTGGGCTGCGACAATTTCGCCAACCCGAAGTCCAGCACCTTCACGCCCGACTTCGTCAGCATGATATTCGCTGGCTTCAAATCCCGATGGGTGATGCCTTTCGCATGGGCCGCCGCCAGCGCCGACGCCATCTGAATCGCTACCGCCCGCAACTCGCTCGGAGAGAGCGGTCCCCGGCGCAGACGGTCCGCCAGCGTCTCGCCCTCCACCAGTTCCATCACCAGGTAATTGGGCCCGACGTCGTGGAGTGTACAGATATTCGGGTGGTTCAGACGGGCGATCGCTCGCGCTTCCTGCTCAAACCGGTCACTGAAGTGTTCCCGGGAAAACTTCAAAGCCACCGAACGGCCAAGCCGCGTATCAGTAGCGCGAAACACCTCTCCCATTCCGCCCGCGCCAATACGTGAGTCCACTCGATACGGGCCGAACTCACTGCCCGGCTCAATCGCCGACCCCACCCGTGGATCTCGCTCAGTCCCCATCGCGTCTTGCGTCCTATTATCAGGGAATCGAAGCGCCTAGACACCCAGTTAGCAAACAAGCATGTCTGGCGTGCTATCCGCTGCCATCCCGGGTATCGCGAAACGGTGCCAAGCTTCACAGTCCCGTGCACCTCATTGCCTGGCAAGGTCAAGCAGCACTATGTTGGAACGCGCCTCCACGCGTTCCACGACAACTTCACCACCGTCTGGTGAGATGTCAAAGTCCGCAATATCAAAATCTCCCGGGAGGTTGGTCTCCTGCCGCTCTGCGCCGGTGTCCGGGTCTGTTAGCCAGAGATCTTTGTGTCCAATCCCTCCCCGCAGGAAAGCGAGTTCATTTCCCCCCAAAAGGAATTTGAAGCGTCGTGCGCCCCGCGTCAGATTAATCAGGCGCGGAAACGGATGAGCCATACCCTGGGGCGTCACAGCATTCAGAAAAAACGTCGCCCCAACGTCAGGGCCGGAGTAGACAACGAATTGGCCTGAAGGCTGC
Source organism: Bryobacterales bacterium (assembly GCA_038212445.1). Taxonomy (GTDB): domain Bacteria; phylum Acidobacteriota; class Terriglobia; order Bryobacterales; family Bryobacteraceae; genus TMP-7. The sequence goes on along the minus strand of JBBQUM010000001.1, from coordinate 272,574 downwards.
CACGCAGGATCTATTGAGTAGTCTCGGACAAGGACGGTTGCAGCACCGCCATTCACCGGCACCCGGAACAAGTGCGGCACGCCATGATCGTTTGCCGCCGAGGTGATCGACTGGCTATCCGGTGCCCACGCCGGAGAGCCTTGCAGCTCGAGCGAATCCGCCACGACATGCGGATTGGTGCCGTCCGCCTGCATCATGTACAACGCGCTGTGCCCACTCTGGCGGACCGAAAATGCGATACGGCCGCCATCAGGGGAGATCGCGGGACCGCCAATGATCTTCGCTTCATGACCGCTCCACAATTCCTTGTCGGTTCCGTTCGCCCGTTTCCAAATCGTTTCGCTCCCGCCTACCGAAGAGACACAGATAAGGTAATCGGGTCCCAGTCGTGGAGAGAACGCGCTGGCCGGCGTCAAGGAGATTCGCTCCACATGTGAATCGCTCAAGCGGACTCGCCACAGAGTTTTCTTCGGATTTGCGCGCGTCACCACGAGTTGCTTGCCGTCGACGGTGGCGGCGAGCGATGTGTATCCGTCGGGACCAAATGCAAGCCGCTGAGGAATGCGGCGCTCTACGTCCATGCTGTACAGCCACGGTCCTGCCCCGTCGGCATCGCTGGCGAGGTACATCAGCGTACGCTGATTCAAGAAGACCGGATGACTCACCCGCTCATTGAGCGTAGTGACCCGTTCAGGCTGTCCTCCCGCTGGCTTGATACGCCAGATATCCATTTTGTCGGGAAGCACGCCCATGACGAAGTAGATGTACGATTTGTCAGGCGCCCACACTGGAAAATGAGAATGCTGGCCCGGAGGTGCGGTGAAGATGAGTCGTCCCTGAGGATACGACGCGCCGTCGGATACGAACAGTGGATCTCCCGACGCGGCAGTATGGTACGCGAGCTGTGAACCGTCGTTCGACCAATCGTACTCGGCCGCGGCTTCGAGATAACGTCTCGGTTCGCCGCCTAGCGTTGGCACGGCCCAGATCCCGATCTGCCAGCCTGGGCCGGACGGCTCGCGGACCCAGAACGTCACCAAAGAGCCATCGGGCGAAAATCCCAGGGTCCGGACTGAGGGATTGATCAGCTCCGGCGCGCTGCCGTGAGTCAGGTTGTGGAACCGTCCCGACCCTGGCTGTGCCACCCAGACATCGGTCTGTCCGTCACGGTCCGACAAAAATGCAACGAACTTGCCGTCGCGTGACACCGTCGCCGCCAGCTCCGTTCCGTCGAAATCGGTCACAGTCTGAAATCGCGCGACTGAGATTGGATGCTGCGGGGGGGATCCTTCCGTCCTTTTGAGCCACGCGATGGCAGTGACCACCAACGCGATTACCGTCGCCGCGGCCAGCAGCCAGACAAGCCGGCGACTCTTGCTTCCTCCAGCCGCCACTGCCTGCGTAGCGTGGCGCGGGTGAAAGGTCGGGGTGTATCCGCCCTTCGGCAGCTCAATCGCGATCTGATCGTCTTTTCCTTCAGCCAGGTAGTATTCGGCCAGCCGGGCTCTAAGCCTGCCGGCCTCGGTCCGCACAATCGAGTCTCGCGCCGGATCATGATCCGGTTTGCGTCCAAATACCTCGACGGCAATTACGGATTCCTTGAGCTGGTTCTGGCTCCCCTCCAGATGCCGTTCCACGAGGAACCTGAGGAACCGGCTCATCCGCTCATTCCGTAGAAATCCAGAGCTGGCGAGAACCCGTTCCAATTGCCGGCGCGTCGCCTCAAAATCCGTGGGCGCCATGGGTACGTTTTCGAGAATACATCATGTTTTCAATGAGGTGCAAATGTATGAAACAGGCTTTCAACGTGCCCGGACTTGCGCCTTTTCTCCGCCAGGTCCATCGTGAAAGCCAGATGCTGTTGAAGAACAACATCAAGAGGAGGATGCTATGAAAATTCGCTACGTACATATTAGTACTGCTCTCGTCCTGGCGGCGGGGCTGATGTCCGGTCAAGATCTGAGGGAGGTTCATTTCAAAGGTGTGATTCACGACTACACGCCGTCCACCGTAACCGGCGGACCTTACGAGATGCGCGGTGACTGGTCACTGGACGTACAAAGAACCGGCACTGCGAACTTCACCGCTGACCTGGCAATGGAGACGAGCGATTATGGGACTTCCAGCGCCGCCAAGGTGGATCCCACAAACCCGGCCACCCGAGGCCCTCACACGCACCATATCAGCGTGACCAACGCTGCGGTCAGCTATGACGCGTCCGTCTGCCCCGCAAACAGCCCTGCTACGACAGGTCCCGCTGTGGTGGTGACCGCCACCGTCACAACTACCGGGAATGGCAGTCCGGCACCATTTGAGGCGGCGGGGGCGTCAACGATGCAGGTGTGTGTGACGGGAGGTTCGACGGTGTCGTTTTCGAATGTGACGCTGGTATATAAAGGGCCGGCAACGGGGCATTTCGGTCCCCAGGCGATCCACGGCGTCGTCAGCCGCGTCTCAACACAGTAGACCTGGGGCGGAACGTGCTCCAGCCTGATCCACCAAGTAAGGATGCCGGGCAATCACCGGCGTCCTTGCAGCCGTCGTTGCCGGCCAGCCGATCGCCTACGCCCTTCGTTCGGTCAGCTAGTCACGATGCTCCCATTCATTGCGACTCCAACTTTATCTTCAACGCGTCATCTCCCTCGCCCTCAGCCACTTCCCCGCCCTCGCCTCAAAATAGACCCCCCTCCAAAAATTGCCCCCGCGCGAACCTCGAACCAGGAGGACAAACATGTCCAGCGCAGCTCAAATCACCGCGAATCGCGCCAACGCGCAACTCTCCACCGGCCCCGTCACCGCCGTCGGAATCGAGAACTGTAAGTACAACGCAACCAAGCACGGCCTTACCGGCAAACAGATCATCGGCAAGAATGAGGACCCCGCCCTCTACGACGCCATGCGTGCCGCCCTGATCGGCGACCTCCAGCCCGCTTGCGAACTCGAAGCCATGCTTGTCGAGGAAATCGCTCAGAACTTCTGGCGCCTCGAACGCGCCCGCCGCGCAGAGGCTGAGATGCTCAACAAACTCGACCTCACAGCCGCCATCACCGACCGCGCCTTCATGAACCTGCAACGCTATATGACTCGCATCGAACGCGCCCACACCCGTGCACGCAAAGAACTCGCCGCGCTCCAAACTCTACGCCGCAAGCTCGAAGCAGAAGATCTGAAGCGCCGGGCGTGTATCTCCTACGCCGCCAGCCTGTCCGGGAGAATTGGCTCCGTTTCGCAGCCGCCGCCGCTAAGCGCCCTGACCGCCGAAACGGACACGATGCAAACCCTGGCAGTAGGGCAAGAGTCTTAACCAGCCCAATATGCGCTACCCAAATAGAACAGCCCGCGACGGGGGAGCGTCGCGGGCCGAACGGCTTGCGGGGAAAACTCGCGAAAACTTAGTTGGGACGGCGCTTCAACGTCGGACGCTCGTCTTCGTCGCTGCCCTTCTTGTCCTTGCCATCGCCATCAATCGTCGTACCGGCGCCGGGCGCCTTCCGAAGCTTCGGCTTGTTCAAGTCCTTATCGTCAACTTTGCGGCGATTGTGCATAGCCAACAGCCGGCCCTTCACATCGTTGAATTCCGAGGTCGTCACCACGTACTCGGGCTTCGACACCAGAATGTCCTGAATATTCTTCTGCGCTGTCTTAATACGGTCGTCGGTGAGCGGATGCGTCGAGAATACCTTGCTCATCGTTCCCGGCTTCTTCTTTTCGAGCGATTGGATCTTTTCAAAGAAGTCGACGAATGCCGTCGGATCGTACCCGCACTTGTACATGTACTCGAGTCCCAGCATGTCCGCTTCCGACTCGAATCCGCGCGAGAACGACAGGAAGCCCAGCGGGATCGCCAAACCGGCAGCCTGCCGGATCGCATAACCCGTCCAGCCGCCCATGAAGATCAGAGGAATCGTGCCGATGTTCACCAATTGGCCGCGCGTCGCCTGCCGCGTACCGTGGCGTGCCGCTACGTGCGCAATCTCGTGGGACATCACGCCCGCCAGTTCGGCTTCGCTGTCGGCTTTGAGGATCAGTCCGGTATTGACGAAGAAGAAACCGCCGGGAAGCGCAAACGCGTTCACTTCTTCGCTGTCCAGAACCTTGATCGTGAAGGGGACTTTGGCGTCGGAGTTGCGAACCAGATTCTGGCCAATCCGGCTGACGTACTCAGCAATGATCGGATCGTCCACTACCTTGGCGCTGCGCTCTACTTCCTGGGCGAGTTGCTTGCCGAGCGCGATTTCCTTCTCAATGGAGTAGAAGTTGACGCCCTTGCCCACGTCGCGATCGCCAATCGCTTCGGGATCTTTCTTCTTGTCCTTTGCCAGCCCCGAGAGCGCAAACGTCGCACTCAGGACAACTACGAAGCCCAGACGAGAAATACGCCGCATTCCGACTCCTTGGGGTTGAATCAAGACACCCCCTACTGCTTCCAAGTATAAGACGTCTCCTACACATTAACGTATAGTTTTGTTAATGGGTTTCGTTTATCAGGACTACCGGGATCAGTTCCCGGTGACACAGCATTTGACGTACCTCAACCATGCGGCCGTTTCGCCTCTCTGTCTCCCCGCCGCCAACGCTATGAAAGGGCTCGCGGACGACTGTAGCCTTTGGGGCTCGCTCCATTACTCCGTCTGGCTTGAAGCCTACGAGGCGCTCCGAGTCGCCGCCGCCAAGCTGATTGGTGCCTCCCGCGACGAAATCGCGCACGTCAAGAACACCTCAGAGGGTATCGCTACCGTCGCCCTTGGAATCGACTGGAAGTCCGGCGATCGCATTGTTCTTTTTCGTGAGGAATTCCCATCTAACCTATATCCATGGCAGCGTTTAGCCGGCAATGGAGTAGACCTTACCTGGCTCGAAGCCACCGATCCGCTCGACAAAATCGAGGCCGCTGCCAAGGGCGCGCGCCTGCTCGCCATCAGCTTCGTCCAATTCCTCAGCGGCTTTAAGGCTGATCTTGAAGCTATTGGTTCTATCTGTAGGAAGAACAATGTGTTTTTCTTCGTCGATGCCATCCAGGGCTTGGGCGCCTTCCCCCTCGACGTCGAGCGCTGCAAGATCGACGCCCTCGCGGCCGACGGTCACAAATGGATGCTCGGACCTGAGGGTATGGGCATTCTCTACATCCGCAAGGACCGTCAGGACGAAGTGGAGCCCTCCGAGTTCGGCTGGACCAACGTGGCCGGCTACGCCAAGTACGATGCCGGCAACCTCACCCTCCGCTCCGATGCGGGCCGCTATGAGCCCGGAACGCTGAACACCATTGGCTGCTTCGGCTTACGCGCATCTATTGAATTCTTACTCGAGGTCGGAATCGACCGCATCTCACCCCACATTCGCAGCCTCGCCAAGCAGATCGAGGACGGCGTTCGCGCCAAAGGCTTCGAAGTTCTTGGCTCCCCCGGCGCCGGGATCGTCTCCTTCCGCAACCCCAACGAGAACCCTCGCGTCACCGTCTCCAAGCTGGAGAGCTGCAAGATTATAGCCGCCCCCCGCCTCGGCTGGGTCCGAACTTCACCCCATTTCTACATCTCGCCCGACGATATCCAGGGTCTGTTGGAGGCTCTCTGAGGCGGCGCGACCTCCTGCTATCGCTTCTCCCCGGCGGCATCGCCTTCAGCCAGGGCGTCTCTTCCCGAAACGTCAAACCTGCCCCGCGCGGTAAGCCGTCAGGCATCCCGTTCCACTCCAAGCTCACCGATATCGCCGCCCAGGCCGGACTCCACGCCCCCACCATCTACGGTGGCGTCGACCGTAAGCAGTTCATCGTCGAAACCGTCGGCTGCGGCTGCGCCTTCATCGACTACGACAACGACGGCTGGATGGACCTCTTCGTCCTCTGCGGCACCCGCCTCGAAGGCGCCCCGCCCGACGCTACCAACCGTCTCTACAAGAACAATCGCGACGGCACTTTCACCGACGTCACCGAAAAGGCCGGCCTCCGCCGTACCGGTTGGCCCTCCGGCGTCACTGTCGGGGACTACAACAACGACGGCTTCGAGGACATCTTCATAACCTACTGGGGGACCAACGTCCTCTACCGCAATAACGGCGACGGAACGTTCACCGACATCACCAAGGCCGCAAAGCTCCCCACTGCCGAACGCAAGTATGGCGCCGGCTGCACCTGGGTGGACTACAACCGCGACGGCCACCTCGACCTGCTCGTCACCAACTACCTGGAGTTCGATCCCCTGAAGGTCCCCAAACCCGGCCAGAACGGCAACTGCATGTGGAAGGGTGTTCCGGTCAACTGCGGTCCGCGTGGGCTGCCTCCCGGTGGTGTCGAAGTTTACCGGAACAACGGCGATGGGACGTTTACCGACGTAAGCCGCGAGTCCGGAGTCGCCAAGCTCAAAGGCAGCTATTGCATGACCTCGGTGGCGGCCGACTTCAATGGCGACGGCTGGCCAGACATCTACATCGCCTGCGACTCTACCCCCAGCTTCCTTCTCCGCAACAACCACGACGGCACCTTCACCGACATCGGCCTCGAAACCGGCGTCGCACTGAACGAGGATGGCGTGGAGCAGGCCGGCATGGGCGTCGGCATCGGCGACTTCAACCTCGACGGCGCTCTCGACCTCTTCAAGACCCACTTCGCCGACGACACCTGCGTCCTTTATAAGAACGATGGCAAAGGCAACTTCGACGACGTCACCACCCGCTCCGGCCTGGGGGTCGAGACTCGCTTCATCTCCTGGGGCGCCGGCATCGTCGATCTCGACAACGACGGCCACCCTGACCTTTTCTTTGTCACCGGCAACGTCTATCCCGAGGTCGAGAAGGTGGTGGCGTCCTATCCTCTGAAGACTCCGCGCGTGGTCTTTCGCAATCTGGGCAACGGCAAGTTCGAGGAATTGATCGATGACGCGCTCGCCCCGCACGTCAGCCGCGGCTGTGCCTTTGGCGACTTCGACAACGACGGCGACATCGACATGCTGGTGGTGAACCTGAACGAGCCGCCTTCCCTGCTCCGCAACGATGTCACCGGCACCAACAACTGGCTGAAGGTGAAACTGGTGGGCACGAAGTCGAACCGCAGCGCCATCGGCGCCACCGTCATCGCTACCTACGGAGGCAAGCGCCAGGCTCAAGCCCGCGTCGCTCAGTCGAGTTTCTACTCCTCGAGCGACCCCCGGCTCCACTTCGGTCTCGGCACTGCCACGGAAGCCGATCTCGAAATCCGCTGGCCCAACGGCACCCGCCAACTGGTTCCAAAGGCGAAAGCCAACCAGATCCTGACCGTTACCGAAGCCCGGTGACCGGCTAAACCATCTCCGAGAGGAGTTCGGGACGCGGCCGCGGGATCACCACTTTGTTGGTCAGCAGTCCCTTGGCGCCCACCACCGCTGCTCCGATATCCACGGCAGCCGTAACATCGGCAACCGACCCCGTCATCGTGACGAAGGCCTTCCCGCCGAGTGCCATGGCGAGCCGGATCTCGATCAGCGTCACGTTGGCTGCCTTCGCAGACGCGTCAGCCGCTTCAATCAATGAGGCCACCGAGAACGACTCGATGATTCCCAAAGCCTCCAGTGCTTCAACCTTGTTGTGACCTGCGATGGCCGGAAAAATGGAGGGGTGGACGTTCGGAATAACAAAGCTGTCAATCACCGAGAAGTTGCCGATGTGCACGCCCGTCTTCACGCTGGCCTGTACCGCGCCCACCTCGCCGCGCACCATCACCATGTACTTGCCCGAGCAAATACTGCGCGACAGCATTAGCTCCACCGCCGCCGTCTTGAGCATCGTGTCGCAAACCTGGTAGCCTGCCGCAACACTGCCGAGTTCAATGAGGCCGATGGAATTGCCCTGCATGTTTCTCCTTACCGGACGATGCTGATGCTCTCGTGATCGATCTTCGAGACCGCCCCATCGATGCTCGCATGAATGGCGCAGCCCAGTTCCTTGTCGCCGACGTCGGCAATCATTTGTCCGCGCTTCACCCGGTCGTTTACCGCTACCGACGGACGTGCCGTGGCGCCCGCGTGCTGCTTCAGCAGAATGCGAACCGCCGCGGGCTTCAGCTCAATTGAGGCATCGAACGGGGTCTCGGCCTCGTACTCTTCTACCTTGAGCCGCTTGCGGAGCATCGAGAGCGGCACACGGCGGTACTCCTTCATCGGGTGAATCTGCGGCTCACGCTTCTGCACGAACTTCGTCCCGGCCGCCCGCAGGTCAGCCTTCGAGTTGTCGCAAGCTTCTTTGGGATACAGATCCTCAGGACAGGCGTAAAGCGTGCACAAACCGCAGGCACAACACAGTTCAGCCGACTGGTTCCAGAGTTCCTTGCCAGTGGCCGTGAACCCGAGCGACCGCATCACCTTGTGCGGCTGCACGTCGTAACCGAGCAGGTAGCGCGGACAGAATTCGGTGCAGTAGCTGCACTGATCGCAAGCCGACTTGCCGATCCGGCGCATCGATTCGTTGGTGCGATCCTTGCGCGTGATCAGGTAGTGGTCGCGCGGCAGTAAGATCAGTCCGCCGTTGGTTTTGGTCACAGGCTCGTCGAGATCGAACGATAGCCGGCCCATCATGATCCCGCTCACGAACATTCCGAAGTCCGGGACTGTGGCTCCGCCTGCGCATTCAATGAGCTCGCGAAAGGTGGTGCCGATCGGCGCCCAGAAGGACTTCGGAGTCTTCACCGCGCCGCTCACCGACAGAAACTTGCGAGTCACCGGCTCACCGTCCGCCGCCTTGGCGACGTTGTACACCGTCTCCACGTTGTTCACCACGCAGCCCACCGCCAGCGGAATTCCACCCGGCGGAATCAGCCGTCCGGTGGCCAGGTTCACGAGTTCGTACTCGTCGCCCGACGGATAGAAATCGCCCAGTTGCACGATATCCATCCCGCTGCCCTCAATCGCCGACTGCACCGCGTGAACTGCCTCGGCGTTCTTGGTCTTGATCCCAAAGCGGATTTTCGATGCCTGGATCTGCTCGCCCAGCATTCGCGTCCCGCGCACGATGTCGGCGGCTTCGTGTTTCATCAACTCGAAGTCCTTGTGCAGCAGCGGTTCGCACTCCGCCCCGTTAATCAGGAGGTACTCTACCTGGCTGCCCGCTTTGACGTGTGTGGGGAAACCCGCGCCACCGGCGCCGACGACGCCGCAAGATTTAAGCTGTTGGGGTAAAGACTGCACGGAAAGCCCATAATAGCGTAGGACCTTCATGATTACCGATTTGATCCAGATCCGGCGCCTTGGCGAACAAGGACGGGCCGAGAACGAGCGCTTCCGCAAGTTGTTGAAGCGGATGCACGACGTCCCCGACCGCCGCTTCCGCAGAATCGCCGAGGATGTCGAGGATCAGATCGACTGCACGGCTTGCGCTAACTGTTGCCGCGTCGCCACCGTCGAATTGAAGGAGCGCGATGTGGAAAAGCTGGCGCGGTTCTTCCGCCTGACGCCGGCCAAGTTCATCAAACAGTACTGCGAAGAGAGCGAGGAAGAAGGCCTCATCCTCAAGCGGACGGAGGCCGGCTGCGTCTTTCTCAGTGGGAACGAGTGCACTGTCTACGAGGTGCGCCCGGGAACCTGCGAGAATTTCCCGCACCTGATGCGAGGCGCCGGATCCATCCAGAGCCGGATGTGGCAGTTCATCGATCGCGCCTGCTACTGCCCCATCGTCTACAACACGCTTGAAGCGTTTAAGAAGGAAGTCGACTTCCAGAAGTAGCAGCGCCGCTACTTCTCTCGAGGACCGCCGTCGCAGACGGTAGCTTCGAGTTATCCCAGCCGCCGCAGAATCGTGACCGCTGCGCGTTCGTTGCTGAGCGCGATCACCATCTCTCCGGGCTTCAAGCCTTCGTCGATGGACACATCATTGGCCTCGGTGATACCGGGCTTAACAGTTCGCAATTCCACCGTGATGTCCTGTTTGACGACGTCGACGCAGGCTCCCTTCTGTCCGTTTTCCAGAGCGACGACGGGGATGATGGTCTGGTTGTGGCGGATGTCGGGAAGCAGGCGCGTGTTGACGAATTGATTGGGGAACAGAGCGCCATCGCGATTATCGAAGACAGCCTTCAGGCGCACGTCCCACTGAACCTTCTTGCGCACCGGCGGCAGGCTGTCTTCAGGAATGGTGAACAGCACCGAGATGGGCTGAAGCTGGGGGATGACGACGATGCCGTTGGTGTCGGAGGCGTGGACGATGTTGCCGGGATCGACCAGGCGCAGACCGATGCGACCGGTGATGGAGCGGTGATGCGCGCGTAGACCAACTTTCGCTTGGCGATGTCGACGGCGGCCACAGGCACTTCCTGATTAGCGCCGCCGCGTCCTCCTTTGCCGGATTTGCCTGCGCCTTTAGCGTCGCCCTTGTCCTGGGAATGCACGACGGGATTTCGCCACAATCCAGAAGCGCGACCTCCAGGGGGCGTCTGATTTCGTCTCAGGTTGTAACATTCGGCAAAATGAAGGATAGCCCTCCAGGAAAGCGAGGAATGGAAGAGCGCCTGCCCTTCAAATGCAGTTACAGCCGTGGTCTTTCTTGATCTTTTGTCAACAGTTAGCGGCAGGAACTCGTCTGTGCTGTGGACAGGTTATGTGCGAAGAGTTTACAACTTGACAGGAACCCGCTCACGTATGATGACGTCTCGGTTTATAGCTCCGACAAGTCTTTGGCGGCGATTGAGCCACCCTCGCGTCCAGCCATCGGACAGGCTTGGCGGCCAGCGCCGGGAAGCGCCATGCTGTGTTAGCGAAGCGATGTTTCCTATGAACCAAAATTTTTTCAGCCCTTATCGCTATTTTCGAAGCGCGGCCGGACTGGCCGTGTTGTTGTTACAGATTCATCCAGCGTTCGCCCAGCGCAGCCGGATCGGCGGATCCATCGATTCGACACGGAGAGTTCGCCTGGCGGGACAGTTACATCCGCTGGCGTCGGCCGAAAACGACGCTGGGCCTATGAGCGCGACGGAGACTTTGCCGTCGATGAAACTGATCCTGCAGCCGGCGGCCGCACAACAAGCAGATTTGGAGAAATTGCTCGCCGCCCAGCAGGATCCGGCGTCTCCTGAATACCATCACTGGATCACGCCTGAACAATATGCCGACCGGTTCGGCGCCAGTTCGCAGGACATCCAAAAACTTTCAGACTGGCTGGTTCAGCACAATCTACAGGTGACCGGGGTTTCTCGCAGCCGCAACGCGATCACGTTCGCCGGCGCGGCAGGCGACGTGGACGCGACATTCGGGGCGCAACTCCGGCACTACCGTGTGGACGGCGAGGCGCATTTCGCAAATGCGGCCGAGCCCACCATTCCTGAAACCATTGGCAGCGTAGTGCGGTCAGTGAAAGGGCTGCATGATTTCAAGATGCGTCCGAAAGCGCGGCCTCGCTACAACAGTTCGTCGGGTAGTCATTACCTGAGTCCAGCGGATGCCGGCGTGATTTACAACGTCGCCAGTTTGCGGAACGCAGGGTTGGATGGGTCGGGACAGTCGGTTGTGGTGGCGGGTCAAACGCAGATCAACCTCTCGGACATCCAGACGTTCCGTAGCCGGTTCCAATTGCCGGGGCATGATCCGCAGATGATCCTGGTGCCCAACACCCGGGACCCGGGAGTGAGCAAGGGTGACCTGGGCGAAGCCGACCTCGATGTCGAATGGGTGACGGCGATGGCGCCCAATGCGAACGTCATCTATACCTACTCTTTCGATGTGATGGATGCGGTTGCGTATGCGATCGATCAGAATCTGGCGCCGGTGCTGAGCTTGAGTTATGGACTGTGCGAACCGCAGACCTCGAACTCCGACCTGGGTACTCTGCAGAGTTGGGCTCGTCAGGCGAACTTGCAGGGCATCACGTGGGTTTCGGCATCGGGTGACTCGGGCGGAGCTGATTGCGTTTTCGGCACGACGATGAACAATGGCGGGCTGGCGGTGGACGCCCCGGCGAGCATCCCTGAGGTGACGGGGGTGGGCGGCACCACGCTAACCGAAGGCTCGACGCAGCAGTACTGGGGCAGCAATGCAGCGAATCAGGGCTCGGTTTTATCCTATATTCCCGAATCGGTATGGAACGACAGCGCGCGGGACGGCGAGCCATCGGCGGGTGGCGGCGGAGCAAGCACTTTCTACCCCAAGCCAAGCTGGCAGACGGGACCGGGCGTACCCTCGGATGGCGCTCGCGATGTGCCGGACGTTTCATTTGCGGCGTCGGCGGATCATGACGGATACATGGTGATCACCGGCGGGGCGCTTTCGATATACGGCGGAACGTCGGCGGGCGCACCCTCGTTTGCCGGAATCATCGCGCTGCTGAATCAGCACCTGGTTGTGAGCGGGCAACAGCAGGCTCCGGGAGTGGGGAACGTCAATCCGAAGCTATACAGCCTGGCGCAGACAAATCCTGAAATTTTCCACGACGTCACGGCGGGCAACAACATTATTAGCGTGACTTGTGGTGGGCGGTCACGCAACTGCGTTCCGGGTGCGTGGGGATACAATGCGGGTCCGGGCTACGACCAGGCGAGTGGGTTGGGATCCTTGGACGCTTACGCGCTAGTGAACACGTGGCACAATGCATCGTCGGCGCTGGGCAAGGGAACGCCCTCGATGGCGCTGGCTGGTGCTGCGGTGGTGGCACCGAGTGGAACAGCCACGCTGACCGCGACCGTGCAGGCGGCTGGCGGCGCGACGCCCACCGGAAGCGTGACCTTCAATCTGGGCGGGACGAGCCTGGGCAGCGCGAACCTCGAGGCATCGGGCATCCTGTCGACGGCGACAATCAGGGTGACGGGCGGGCAGCTGGCGACGGGTGCGAACTCGATCACGGCGCAGTATTCCGGTGACACCGGGTATAACTCCGCGAGCGCCTCAGCGGCGATGACGGTGGAGACCCCGGCTACAGGCGCACCGTCGATTGCCGCAGTGGGCAACGGAGCTTCGTATAAGCAGGCGTTTGCACCGGGCATGATTTTGAGCGTGTTCGGATTGCAACTGGCATCGTCAACAGCGTCTGCCGGCAGTTTGCCGCTACCGCTGCAATTGGGCGGGGCGTCGGCGACGATCGACGGAGTGGCGACACCGCTCTATTACGCGTCGCCGAGCCAGATCAACCTGCAGATCCCTTATGAAACGAGCACGGGTGGAGTGTCGACGCTGTCGGTGACGGCGGGCGGGAAGACGACCACCAGCACGTTGTACATGGGCGCCATGGGCCCGGGGATTTTCGTGGACGGGCAAGGGACACTGGTGCCGACGGGCACCACGCCGCGCGGGTCGGTAATCGGGATGTACATCACCGGTGAAGGCGCGGTGGGTCCACTGGTGACTACGGGTTCAGCGCCGGCGTCGAGCACGCTGGTGACGGCGTTGCCGAAGCCGGTCCACAACGTTCAGGTGACCGTGGGCGGAGTGCTGGCGAACGTGCAGTTCGTGGGAATTCCGTGGGGACTAGTGGGCGTGACGCAGATCAACTTCGAGGTGCCCACGGGGAGTGGGACTGGACCGCAACCGGTGGTTGTGAATGTAGGCGGCGCGTCGAGTGTAGCGGCTATTTTGAATGTGACGAACTAGGCTGAGCCGCTTTACAGGCCCATGCGTTCGAGTTTGCGGTAGAGCGTTTTGCGTTCGATGCCGAGGATTTTGGCGGCGCGGCTCTTATTGCCGGCGGTGGCATTGAGGACGCGGCGAATCTGCTCGGCTTCAGTGTCGGCCAGCGTGTCGCCGCCGTGCTCGCGAGGATCCATGAGCTCGATGCCTTCGCGCACCGCGGCTTCGTCGATACGGCTACCGTGGGCGAGGATCGTCAGGCGCTCCATCATGTGCTGCAGCTGACGGACGTTGCCGGGCCAGCTATACATTTCCAATATCTTTTGGCCTGACTCGGTGAGCCTCGCCTCATGCCCGTAACGCTGGTTGTACTTCTTCAGATAGTAGTGGGCGAGCAGTGAGATGTCGCCGCGGCGTTCGCACAGCGGCGGGACCAGCAGGCGCACGACGTTGATGCGGAACCACAAATCCTCGCGAAATTTCCCCTCGTCCACCATCTTCTGAACATCCTTATTGGTGGCGGCGATGACGCGGACGTCGATGGGCTTGGCGCGGGATGCGCCGAGCGGACGGATTTCGCGTTGCTGCATAAAGCGAAGCAGCTTGAGCTGGAAGCCGAGGTCGATGTCGCCGATTTCGTCGAGGAAGACAGTGCCGCGATTGGCGGCTTCAAGCAGTCCCACGCGGTCGCGATCGGCGCCGGTGTAAGCGCCTTTATTGGCGCCGAACAATTCGCTTTCAAGCAATGACGGCGCGATGGAGCCGCAATCCACCGGGACAAACGGCTGGTCGGCGCGGCGGCTCTTGTTGTGGATCATGCGGGCAATCAGCTCTTTGCCGGTGCCGGTTTCGCCTTCCACGAGGATGGTAGCGTCGGTGGGCGCGACACGGGCGAGCGTCTTGTAGATGTCGATCATCTTGGGAGAGCTGCCGATCAAGTCGCTCTCGGGAAGATCGGTAACATCGGTCTCGTCGTCGTGGTCCTGCACTTCGAGCGAGGCTTCGGCACGTTTGACGGTGTCGAGCATCTGGTCAAGTTCGAAAGGCTTGGCGATGTAGTCGAAGGCTCCGCCCTCGGTGGCGGCCATCACGGTTTCCATGCTGCCGCGGGCGGTCATGAGGATCACGGCACAGGCGGGATTCTTTTCACGGGCGCTGCGAAGGACATCGATGCCGGTGCGTTCGTCCAGATAAATATCAGAAATTACGATGGGATACAACTCGGCCTTAAGACGTTCCATGGCCTCGCGCGTGGAGGCGACGGCGTCAACGGCATATCCCTCCAGTTCGAGGAACGTGACGATCGTGGTCCGTACCGAATTGTCGTCTTCAACTACGAGCAGTCGTTGCAATGTACTTCTATTCTACTTGGTGGTAGCGGTTACACCTGCGGGCAGAATGATGGTAAACGTCGATCCTTTGCCGGGTTCGCTCGATACTTCCATCCGACCCGAGTGATGCACCACGATCTGTTCGACGATAGAAAGGCCAATTCCGGTTCCCGCTTCTCCGGAGGCTTCGGCCTTTTTCGTGCGATAAAATTTCTTAAAAATACTTCTTAATTCCTTGGCATTCATGCCAATGCCTTGATCCCTAACGGAAACACGGAGGGAATCGCCATCGCGAACACTCTCGACGTGGACCTCGGTTTCGGCGGGAGAATACTTGACGGCGTTGGTGAGCAGGTTGTAGACGGCGTATTCGAGAAGCTCGCGGTCGCCGAGAAGGGTGTCGTCGGAGAGAGAGTCGACAAAGAGCTGAATTTGTTTGCGCTCGGCCAGCGGACGAACGCGGTCGACGCAGCTTTCGATGACGAGCCGGGAAGGAAAGGGCTCGCGCTTCATTTCCATTTGGCCTTCAGAGAGGCGCTCGACGTCGAGGAAGGTTTGAACCATGCGAGCCAGGCGCTTGGACTCCATATTGATCATTTGCGCCATCTGCTTGCGTTTGTCGTCGGTGAGGTTGTATCGGCCCATCAGTTCGCTTGAGCCTTGAATGGCGGTGAGCGGAGTGCGCATTTCGTGGGTTACGAAATGGATGGCTTCCTGGTAGCGAGCCTTGTCGGATTGGGAAGTTCGCAACTCCCGGCGGGTGGAGAAGTACTGGAAAGCGGCGGCTCCCACCACGGAAAGCCACGCCGTTGAGATGGCCAGCGAGTAGGGGAAGATGATGCCGCCGAGGAAGAAGATGACGGGGACGGAGTGGGCGGCGATCAGGAGAGCCGCAGAGAGAATGTAGGACCACCAGCCGGACATGAGGTAGAAGATAGTGCCGGCGGCCATAGCGATGATGAAGCAGACGGCGATGACGGCGTAGTTGCGGGCGGGCGTGAGGAAGCGGCCCTGTTGTAGCGTCTCGAAGGCCTGGGCATTGATCTCGACGCCGGGCATGTCCTGGCCGTAGGGGTTCACGAGGCGGTCGCGGGCGGCGCTCATGGCGGTGACTCCGACGAAGACGGCTTTGCCGGTGAGTTTGGAAGCGAGGGCGGGATTGGTGCGCAGGCTGGCGACGGAGACGCTGGGGATGCCTTCGTAGCGGTAGCGGATCCAGAGCGGGCGGTCGGCACCTTCGCGGGGAGCGGGAATCCGGGAGTCGGCGACCACCAGATTGTTGTCGTTGGACTCTTCCTCGATAAAGCGGGCTCCGCGAAAGACGCGGAAGGTCTCGAGGGCGAGGGCCCAGCGGCGAACTTTTCCCTGCGTCTGCTCAAGCGGAACGACGCGGCTGACACCGTCCTCCTTGCGGCGCACCGAGTACACCTCGCCGAGCGCGACGGCAGTCTGGCGGAAGCGGGGGATAGGATCTTCCCAGCCGTTGCCGACGATTTCGCAGGACAGGACGAGGTTGGGGGTGGCGAGCATGGCCTTCTCGAGGCGGGCGTCGAGTTGGTCGTCGCCGCGGTCGGCAAGGATCATATCGATGGCGACGGTGCGGGGCTTGCCGGCGTTGATGCGGGTGAGGGCGTCGGCGAGGATGGCGCGGTACTCACGCTGGCCGCCCATGGTCTGGAGGGTTTCCTCATCGATGGAGACGACGATGGAGTCGGTGGTCCAGGGCGCGGGGCGCATGTGGTCGAGGAGGAAGTCGTAGGCGTAGTTATTGAGGCGCGAGGTGAGCGCCCAACTGGAGGTCATGGCGATGGCGACACCGGCGGCGATGACACCGGCGAAGGCCGCCAGTCGTTTAGCGGGCCATCGCTTTTTCGACTTCATCCGGCTCCCGCGGAAGTGCGGCGCTCAGATTTTTGGCACCGTTTTCGGTTACCAGCACAGTGTCTTCGATGCGAACGCCAATATTTTCTTCTGGAATGTAAATGCCTGGTTCAACGGTGATGACCATGCCCGCAGCCAGGATGGTTGGCATAGGCCCGGGATCATGGACATCTAGACCGACGTGGTGGCTGACGCCGTGGGGCAGGTATTTGCCGAGGGACTTACCGTGCAGATCCTTACCATGGGAGTCGATGTAATCGCGGGCGATTTTGGTGAGGTCAGACATGTTGACGCCGGGCTTGATGGCGGCCAGGACGGCTTTTTGAGCACCGAGGACGATTTCATAGATCTCGCGCTGGCGGGCGGTGAACTTGCCGTTGACCGGGACGGTGCGGGTGACATCGCTGGTGTAGCTGCCGCACTGTGCGGCGGCGTCGATCACCATGACTTCGCCGGAGTCCATGCGGCGAGTGCTCGAGTTGTAGTGGAGGACGGTGGAGTTGGGTCCGGAGCCGAAGATGGGCGCATAGGCATAGCCTTCGCAGCCAGCGTCGAGCAAGGAGGCGGTGAAGACGGCAACGGCCTGGTACTCGTAAATTCCCGGCGTGATCTTTTTCCAGGCGGCTTTTTGGGCGGCCACTGTGACGTTGGTGGCGCGAGTGATCTCGGCGACTTCGCCGGGGGATTTTTTCACACGGAGCGCGGCGATGAGGGGCGCGGCGCTGGTGACTTCACGGAGCGGGGCGAGACGCTTCACACGCTCGGTGTCGGGACGGTCAGTGAGTCCGTAGACGTGCTCGCCGGACTCGAGCGCTTTGGACATCACTGATTCGAACTTCTCGAGGCCAACGACGTTGTCGAAGCCGGTGGTGGTGCGGGCTTCTGCGTCTTCGGGGGCGGTTCGCTTGCCGTTGTAAATCTCGCGCCGTTCGTTGTGATGGGGGATGAACAGGTACTCGTCGTGCTTGGTGAGGACGAGGATGGCGCCGGGCTCGCTGAAGCCGGTGAGGTAGTAGAAATTTTGTTCCTGGCCGAGGCGGAAGACTTCGTCGCGGCCTTCGGTACGTCCGAAGAGGACTAGCGGTCCTTCGAGGGTCTTGCGCAGTTCGGTGCGGCGAGCCTGGTACTCGGATTTCGGGATCGAGGAGGCGGCAAAGAGAAATGAAGTGACAGCTCCGGCGATCCATAAAACACTGATTTGGCGCATTAAGTATGAGTATAGCGGGGTAGGGGCGCTTGGTTGCACCCCCCGCTGCCTCCTTTCGCTGATGCGCTGGACGAGGCGGGAGCCTCGTCCGAGGGGGACAGCTCGGACGGCGGTGGGTCCAGAATCGTCGACGAGAATGCGAATTTTCGCTTGAACTGGCTCTTGCGAGTGTCGGTGAGCGTGATTTCGAGTGGGACAGCTCAGGCTGTCCCACTCGCCAGGCTCCACTGGACGAGGCGGGAGCTGTCCTACTTGCTAGCGGGTTATGAAGGATGGGCCGTTCCAGTGGAAGGCTGGGCCTGAGTCGCGCCAGAAGAGTGCCAGGCGGCTGCCGATGCGGACTACGACTTCCAGGTTGCCGGGTGAGCCGAAGTTGCTTTCAATGAGGCTCACTTCGTCGACGTGGCCGGAGCCGAAGGTGGTTGGCGCGCTCCAGGGCATGCTGGGATTGTCGTTGTTGCGCCACCAGTGGCCGACACCGCCGCCGGCCAGGGGCGCAACCATTTCGAAATTGCCCTTGGTGCCGAAGCGGCTTTGGATGAGCGCGACATCGCCGGAGACACCGGAGGCGATGTGGAACGGTCCGTTCCAACTGAAAGCGGGACCGGAGTCGCGCCAGAAGAAATAGATGCTGCCCGCGGCGACGCACATCACTTCGAGGTTGCCGGGATTGCCGTAGTTGCTCTGGATGATGGACACGGCGTCGACGTGGCCGAGGGAGGCGCCGAAGTTGGTGGCGCCGCTCCAGGGCAGCGAACCCACGTCGTTGTTGCGCCAGTAGTGATTGAGGCCGCTGGTGGCCGAGGGCACGACGAGTTCGAAGTTGCCTTTGGCGCCGAAGCGGCTCTGGATCAGGCTGGGGATGCCGGCGACGCCGCTGCCGATGGTGAAGGGACCATTCCAGGCAAAGGCGGGTCCGGAGTCGCGCCAGTAGAACTTCAACTGGCCGCCCGAGACCGTCATCAGTTCCAGATTGCCGGGGGTGCCGTAATGACTTTCGATGAGCGACACGCCGTTGGTGAGGCCGGAGCCGAAGGGATAGGGACCGTGCCAGGCAAGGAAAGGATCGTCGTCGTTGCGCCAGTAGTGGGCAAGGCCGCCGTTGGGGCGTGCGACGACCACCTCGAAATTCCCTTTGGTGCCGAAGCGGCTCTGGATGAAGCCGGGATTGGCAGCGACGGGGCCGGCGACCATGCCGTCGGGAATGATGCAGGCACCGTCGAGGTCGGACCAATACGACTGGACCATGACGCCGTTGACGCGTCCGGCGGTGTTGCAAACGTCGCCGACTTCGCACCAACCGCCCTGGTTGCAGACTCCGGCGTTTCCGGTGACTGCTGAACCTTCCGGGTCGGTGACCGACTCCACCAGTTCGTGCGAGAGGATAGTGGTGACGCCGTCGAGGGAACCGTTATTGGTGACCCAGGCGAAGTGAACCGGAACCGGTAGGGTGACGAAGCCAATGTGGGCGTTGTAGTTGAAGAATGAATGCTCGCCAATGAAGCCGGAGCCGGTGTTGTTCACCCCATTCGGGACCACCACCATGTAGAGCACCGTTTCGGTGAGCGGGTTGGGCAGTGTGCCGGCGTCGAGCAAGCCGCGCAGCATGTCGACGACATTCTGATCGCTGAAGGGATTGGGCGGATTGGTGCCGGTAGCCATGGTGACGCCGCGGAGCGACGCCTGTCCGATGGTCTTGCGGTATTGGGATGCGGCCGAGAGGTAGGGACTGGCGACGATGGTCCCGACGGCGTTAGAGATTTGGGTGGCCGACGGGGAAGGGGCGGGTACGGAGGACCAGGCGTTGCCCCAAAACACGAGTTGGACGCGGGCGTTGGCCAGTACGGGTCCGCCGTGGTCGCTGAACTTGGCTGCACCTCCTGCTTCGGCTTCCACGATGCCGAGCGGCATGACAGCACGTTCGGCGAGTTGGTAGTCGGCCGTCTTTCGGGCGGCGACCACGCCGCCGGTGCCGATGGCGCGGTTGACTTCGATTTCCGGAGACTTGGCGGTAGCGGTGGCTGTCCCAGTTCCGCCGGATGCAGGCTTCTTTGAGTTGGGCATGTAAAACTCCCTCCGGACTGGAGTGCGTTTGGCCGGGAGATCGTGTCATGCCCGGCGCTGTAATTTTCGTTTCATTACAAGAATTGACATCCGAATGTCGGCTGCGCGACAAAGCAGGTTCGGCGCGTGTTTAGCGTAGAATCTAAGTTATGCGCAGTGAGTGGGTAGCCAAGAGGAAGAACGATTCGAACCGGTCGCAGATGCATTACGCCCGGAAGGGAATGATCACCGAAGAGATGGAGTACATCGCTCTGCGGGAGAAACTACCTGCCGAGACGGTTCGCTCCGAAGTGGCGCGCGGGAGGCTGATTATCCCGGCGAACATCAACCACACCAATCTCGAGCCGATGTGCATCGGCGTCGCGTCGACGTGCAAGATTAACGCGAACATTGGCAACTCATCCACCACGTCGAACATTGACGAAGAGTTGGAGAAGCTGCGCTATTGCGTGAAGTTCGGCGCCGACACAGTGATGGACCTGTCGACGGGCGGAGACATTCCGCGCATCCGGGAAGCGATCATCAAGAACTCGCCGGTGCCGATTGGCACGGTGCCGATTTATGAAGCACTGGCGCGGGTGCGCCGCGTTGAAGATCTCAACATCAACGTGATGCTCGAAGTGATCGAGGAGCAGGCGGCGCAGGGCGTCGACTACATGACGATCCACGCCGGCGTGCTGGTGCAGTACATACCGCTGGCGCAAAAGCGCATCACGGGCATCGTGAGCCGGGGCGGCGCGATTCTGGCCGAATGGATGGTGAAGAATCACAAGCAGAATCTGCTGTACGAGAATTTCGAGGCGATCTGCAAGATTTTCCAGAAGTACGATGTCAGCTTCTCGCTCGGCGACGGCTTGCGTCCGGGCTCGATTGCCGATGCGAGTGACGAGGCGCAGTTTGCCGAGTTGAAGACGCTGGGCGAGTTGACGCGCAAGGCGTGGCAGTACGACGTACAGGTGATGATCGAGGGTCCGGGCCACATTCCGATGGACCAGATCCAGATGCAGGTAGAGAAAGAGCGCGAGATGTGCGATGAAGCGCCGTTCTACACGCTGGGTCCGCTGGTGACCGATATTGCGCCCGGCTACGACCACATCACGAGCGCGATTGGCGCGGCGATGATCGGCTGGTATGGCGCGTCGATGCTGTGTTACGTAACTCCCAAGGAGCATTTGGGGCTGCCGAATCGCGAAGACGTGAAGCAAGGGATTATCGCGTACAAAATTGCGGCGCATGCGGCCGACATTGCGCGTCACCGTCCTGGAGCGCGGGATCGCGATGACGAACTGTCGCGCGCCCGTTTTAGTTTCGATTGGAAGAAACAGTTCCAGTTGTCGCTCGATCCGGAGACGGCGCAGGCGTATCACGACGAGACGCTCCCGGAAGAAGGCTTCAAGGACGCGGCGTTCTGCTCGATGTGCGGTCCGAAATTCTGCTCGATGAATCATTCGGCGAAGACCGCGGAATTCACGGCGGAGGAAGCGGCATCGATTGTGACGATCTCGAATGCAGGATCCGGACAGCCTAAGCCCTGACGATCGCGTTTTACTGCTGGGCGCGCCGGAGGCTAGTGTCGCGCTCCGCTTGGCCGGCCGATTGAGCCGGGGCTTGCTGGTGATTTTGTGCGGGGCGGAGGAAGTGGCGGCGGGCCGGCAGATAATGCGGGACGCCGACAACGTGATGTTTGTTCCGCTGGAGGACAACCTCATTCCCTGGCGAGACGGGTTTTTCACGGTAGTAGTCGATCTGCGCGGCCAATGGCCGAATGCGGCGGCGATGGAACGCGAAATCGCGCGCGTCAAAACAGCATCCAACTAATTCATGGCCGACAAACTTTACCTGTCCTACTGGCTGCCGGGAAATAATCCCCTCAATCTTCTCCGACGCTACGAGAAGATGCTGTCCACATTTCCATACTCGAAGTTGGCGCTGCGGGATCCGTCGCTGCGTGTTTATGCGATCGCATACAGCGAACCACCGCTGATTGAAACGCCGCTGCCGACGCCGCTGGACGTTGACGATGTGATGAAGATCTGCAATGAGTTTCAGCATCCCGACAGCTGCTATGAGCTCAGTGCGGCATGGGATCTGTGGCACTTTGACAAGGACTGGAGTGTGGGTCCAGCAGTGGTGCAACTCACTTGTTTTGGTCCGGAGTTTGACCGGGACCTGGGAGACAATCTGCGGATCGACTTCGGGATTGAGGACCAGTTTCTGCCGCAGCCGGAGTCGCCGGAGGGGACAACGATGATCGAGTCGAACATCAAGAGCCTGTTGCGGCTGGTGCACGATCTGGATGACCGCTTAAACTCCGATCGCCGGCTTTTGTGGACAGACTCAGGCGAGAACTTCGCCGAACGCCTGCAGGCGGCTCTGTCGGAATTACAGGGCTAGACGGCAGTGGGCACATCTGATCCGCTGGCCGAGTATTTGTCGCGACTCGAGTTGTGGCGAACCGAGGCGCGAAGAGGGCAGCAACTTTTCCACACAGTAGGCAACATCCGGCTGGGCGTCGTGATTGTAGCGGCGGCGCTGGCCTGGCTGGCGTTCGCCCGGGGATCTGTGTCGGGCTGGACGCTGCTGGCACCACTGGCTGCGTTTATCGCGCTGCTCGTGTACCACGAGCGGGTGGTAAGGCGGCAGCAATTCGCACAGCGCGCAGTCACCTATTACGAACATGGACTGGCGAGGCTGGACGACCGGTGGGCGGGCACGGGCAACACCGGCGACCGCTTTCAGGACGCGGCGCACATCTACTCGGGAGATCTCGACGTCTTCGGCAGGGGTTCGCTCTTCGAGCTGCTGTGTATTGCGCGGACTGCTGAAGGCGAACAGCGGTTGGCGGAGTGGCTGCTGGCTCCGGCGGAGCGCGAGGAGGTGGCCGCGCGGCAGTCGGCCATCGCGGATCTGCGGGATCGCATCGGGCTTCGGGAAGACATTGCGCTGCTGGGCGACGACATCCGGTCAGGAGTCCACGCGGCGGCGCTAAGCCGCTGGGCCTCGGCCCCACCAGCGCGGTTCCCGGCAGGAGCACGACTGATCGCGCTGCTGTTGTCGGCGTGGAACATCGTGGCGTTCGGGTTATTCATGAGCCAGATGCTGTCGGCGCGGGTATTTCTGGCGGGCGTAGCGGCGGCGCTGTTGTTTGGCTTTGTGATTCGGAAGGCGACGGCAGAGGTTGCGGCGGCGGCCGATACCGCACCTGATGATTTGCAGATTCTCGGACTGCTGCTCGAGCGGCTGGAGAAAGAGACGTTTCAGTCGCCACGGCTGGCGAGGCTTCGCGCGCAACTCGACATCGAGGGTCTGCCGGCGAGCGCGCGAATCCACCGGCTGCGTCGTTGGAAAGAACTGCTGGACTCTGGCGATCACCTGGTGGTGCGCGTGATTGGGCCGGCGCTGCTTTGGCGGCAGCAGGTGGCGATGGGGATCGAGGCTTGGCGCCAGAAGACCGGGCCGAGAGTCGGGGCCTGGATCGAGGCGGTAGCGGAACTAGAGGCGTTATCGTCGCTGGCGGTACTGGCATTTGAGCGTCCCGCATGGACGACGCCGGAGCTGGCTGAAGGCGAGCCGTCGTTTGCGGCAACGGGCCTGCGGCATCCGCTGATGAACCCGCAGCAGTGCGTGCCGAACGACATTGCCATTGGCGGCGAGACGCGGCTGATCATCGTCAGCGGGTCGAACATGTCGGGAAAGAGCACGCTACTGCGCGCTGTCGGCTTGAACTCGGTGCTGGCGTGGACGGGAGCGCCGGTGTCGGCGGCGAGTCTGCGCGTTTCGCGAGTGAGCGTGGCGGCGTCGATGCGCGTGGTGGACTCGCTGCAAGACGGGAAGTCGCGATTCTACGCAGAGATTACGAGGCTGCGGAGCATTGTCGATCTGGCGTCGAAGGGGACGCCGGTGCTGTTCCTGCTGGACGAACTGTTGAGCGGGACCAACTCGCACGACCGTCGGATTGGCGCCGAGGCGGTGGTGAGTTCGTTGGTAGAGCGGGGGGCGATCGGCTTTGTGACTACGCACGATCTGGCGCTGACGCAGATTGCAGCGGTGAACGTGCATTTTGAGGATCACATTGTCGATGGCCGGATCCATTTTGATTACAAGATGCGGCAGGGGATTGTGAAGCGGAGCAATGCTCTGGAATTGATGCGCGCTGTCGGGCTCGACGTCTAAATCCAACCCGCCGTCCGGTCTCGTATACTTGACCGGAACCCCATGGCAAACCTCAGTTATGCGAAAGGCCCGAACGCGGCGCTGGCGGAGTTGACGCTGGCTTCGGCACTGGCTCAAACGGCTACGCGCTTCCCTGACCGGGAGGCGCTGGTTGTCCTTCACCAAGGTCTGCGGTACTCGTGGCAGCAGTTTGATGACGAGGTGACGCGAGTGGCTCGGGGTCTGGCTGGGCTGGGGCTGAAGAGCCAGGACCGGGTGGGAATCTGGTCGACAAATTGCGCCGAGTGGATTCTGCTGCAGTATGCCTGCGCGCGGGCCGGGTACGTGACGGTGAACGTCAACCCGGCGTACCGTTCGCATGAACTGGCATTCGTTCTCAAGAAATCGAAGATGCGGGCGTTGTTTCTACAAGCACACGGGGCGCGCGCGAATTACCGTGAGATTCTCGAAGCGGCGCGGTCGCCGGAGCAGAGGCTGGAGCACGTCGTCTACCTGGGGACGGGCGAGTGGGATGCGATGCTAGCGGGCGGCCGGGATCTGCCGAGTGAGGCGGTAAAGCCCGGCGACGCCACCAATATACAGTACACGTCGGGCACCACCGGCGCGCCGAAGGGCGTGCTGCTGACGCACCGGGGACTGGTGAACAACGGCCGGTTTACCGGCGATCTGCTGGAGATGACCGAGCACGACCGGATGGTGATTCCCTTCCCTCTCTACCATTGCGCGGGGTGCGTTTGCGGCGTTTTGAACTGCGTGATGCATGGCGCCACCATGATTTTGCCGTCGGCCACATTCGATCCGCGGGCGGTGCTGCAGGCGGTGAACGACGAGAAGGCGACACTGATCGGCGGAGTTCCTACGATGTTTATCGCCGAACTTCAGTATCCGGAATTCTCGCGCTTCAACTTGAGTTCGCTGCGTGCCGGACTCATTGGCGGCGCGCCCTGCCCTGTCGACCTGCTGAAGCGTATGAACTCGGAGATGCACTGCCGGGATGTATGCGTGGTGTACGGGCAGACCGAGGCGTCGCCGATGATCACGATGCATGCGCCTGGCGATACTTTCGAACAGCGGACGTCGACGGTGGGCAAGGCGGGGCCGTGCGCAGAAGTAAAGGTGATCGATCCGTCGACCGGCGATACGGTGCCGGTGGGTGAATTAGGCGAGTTGTGCGCGCGCGGCTACATGCTGATGAGCGGGTACGACGAAGAACCCGAAGCGACGGCACGGGCGCTCGACGCAGAAGGCTGGCTGCGCACAGGCGATCTTGCGGTGATGCGCGAGGACGGGCACTTCAACATTCGCGGGCGGGCGAAGGACATGATCATACGCGGCGGCGAGAACATTTACCCGGCCGAGGTAGAGAGCTTCCTGTTCAGCCATCCGAAGGTGGGGGAGGTGCAGGTGGTGGGACTGCCGGACCTGAAGTTGGGCGAGGTGGTAGCGGCGTGGGTGCGGGCGACTCCGGGCGATACGCTGACGGCGGCGGAGATCCGGGAGTACTGCGACGGCAGGATCTCGCATTTCAAGATTCCGCAGCACATCCGCATTGTCGAAGAGTTTCCGATGACGGTGACCGGGAAGATTCAGAAGTTCCGGATCCGGGAGATTGAGATCGAGGAGCGGGGACTGGGGAGTCAGGCGGCGTCGACGGCATAAGGCTGGCGGGGCGACTCAGACATTCAGATCCGATATTATGTCTAGGGGTTAGCTCTCATGAACAGACGTGATCTCTTGAAGTCCGCCGCCGGGCTGACGATTCTGAAAAGCGGAGTACTGCGCGGGCAGAACGCGCCGAGCAACAAGCTAAACATCGCGCTGGTAGGCGTATGGGGCCGCGGCACGGCGCATTACAACGTGATGCGGAACGAGAACGTTGTCGCACTATGTGACGTCAACGAACTGCGGAACAAAGAGGCACTGGCGATCTTCCCGAAGGCCAAGGTTTATTGGGACTGGCGGCAGATGCTCGAGCAGAAGGACATTGAAGCCGTAATGATCTGCTCGGCGGATCATCATCACGCGTTCATCGCCAACTGGGCGATCAATCGCGGCATGCATGTCTACTGTGAGAAGCCGCTGGGCATCAGTGTGGAGGAGTCGCGGGTGGTTCGCGCGAACTACCTCAAGAACAAAGTTAAGCTGGCGACGCAGCATGGGACGCAGCGGCACGCGCATCCGAATTTTGAGCGGATCCGCGAACTGCTGATGGACGGGGCAATCGGCGAGATCAAGACGATCCACAGTTGGGATGCGCGGGTGCTGCCGCGTCCGGGCTATCCGCAGATGGAAGGCATGCCGCCGGCGTCGTTGAAGTATGAGCAGTGGATTGGTCCGTCGCCGTACCATCCGTACAGTCCGCAGTATTTCGGCGGATCGAGCGGACTGAATTGCCTGTTCTGGAACATGTACCGCGATTTTGGCGTGGGCCAGATGGGCGACATGGGCGCACACACGATGGACCTGGTGTGGAATGCGATCGATGCGGGGGCGCCGTCGGCGGTTGAGGTGGACCAGGAAGTCAGCGACAAGTACGATCCCAACATCTGTCCGGTGAGGTTGAAGGCGACGTTTGAGCATCCGGCGAATAGCTGGCGCGGTCCGCTGAAGCTGGTTTGGTATCAGGGCGGGCTGAAGCCGGATGCGCCGCGCAATTTTATCGACGTGTCGCGGGTGGGCAACGGCGCTATTTTCGAAGGCACCAAGGGAACGATCTTCGCGGACTTCACCACGCGGATGATCATTCCGAGCAATGACGACGGCGATTTGACCTATTACAAGCACCGGTCGAAGGGCGAACTGGCGGCGTATATCGGCAGCACGAAAGAAGTGACGCCGGCACCTCCTCGGGTGAACCGTCCGGGACCGCGACCGGCACCGCAGATGCCGTCGGGACTGTCGGCGATGCCGAGCGCGAACGTGACGGCCACGGGGTTCCCGAAGGTGGAATTGATCGACGGGAAGTTGCCGCCGGCGCTGGGTCTGCCGAATGACACGGTGCAGTCGATTCTCGAAGCGGAGAAGGCTGGGCGTCCGCCGGCCAGAGGCCAGGATCTTTTCCAGGCGGAATGGATTGACGCCTGCAAGGGCAAGTACGGCAGCGTGGTCCACGGCACCAGCAGCAAGACGCATTGTGACTTCGATTATGCGGGGACGATGATCGAGCAGATGCTGCTTGGGCTGGTGGCGCATCGTGCGGGGAAGCGGTTGGAGTACGACGGCAAGACGGGCCGGGTGACGAATGCGCCTGAGGCGAATGATTATTTGAAGAGGGAGTATCGGGGAGGGTGGAAGTTGGATGGGTAGCTAGTGGCTAGTGGCGCGCTGGTGCTTGCGCTTTGTTATTTTGTTGTTTTGTATTCGATTTTTCTGATTGTGCCGGTGGTGTTGTAGGAGGCGAAGCCTAGGGGGGCGGACACTTCGATGTCGCCTGGACGCAGGGTTAGTTGGCGGCCTGTGATGGCTACGTTCACTACTTGTTTGTCGTCGATCCAGGCTAGGATTTTCTCGGGACTTACCTTCAGGCGCATGGTGTACCATCTGCCTGGTTCGAAGGTGAAGTAGCTGCGGGTTTCGTTGTCGGATGCGTCCCAGCCGTCGATGCTCGAGATGCCTACGATGTCGCCGCCCCAGCCGCCAAGGACCCAAGTCGCGTGAGAATCGTCGACTGGGAACGTCAGGCTAGCGAAGAAATCTCCGCCCTTTCCCTTTTGCGCTTCGAAGCGAATCTCAAAGTCGTTGTGCGGGAATTCGCCCTTCCACGTAATACCGGTGAGCGGCTGGCCGGCGTCGAGAACGATGGCGCTCTTTTCGATGCGGACTGGCGGGTGGCGGGCGAAGGGCGTCTCCTTCCACCCGTCAAGCGAGGTGCCGTTGAACAGGGATTGCCAGTCGGCGGCGGCGGCCAGCAACACTACGAGCGCGGGACTCATATGCGCCTAGCCTATCCGAAGTTCGCGCCGGTTACTGCAGCACGACCAGTGGCGAGCGGGAGAAGGCGAACTTGCGGCCCTGGGTGTCGATGATGTTTAGCTGCGACATGTACCGGCCGGGGGGCAGCGTGTTCAGTGCCACCTGCAACTGGAGAGGCAGGACGCTGGTGCGTCCCTGAAGCGGTTGGTTTACGTTCACCGGCCCGGATTCGAACGCCTTCTTTGAGCCGGCGAAAATCACCAGTTCGGCGGCCACGGCGTCGATGTCGTAGACCTCGGCGTACACGTACATGCTCTGATTGCGGCGGAAGACATGCGTGACGCTGGGGACAAGTTTCTGGCCGTCGTGAATGAGCGGATGCGAGGCGAGAATCTTCTTATTATTGTCGGCCGAGCCGATGGCGTCGGTCATCTTCTGGCGCTGGCCAGCCCAGATGACTGAGCTGACGCGCACGTTTTTCGTGTCGGCGCCGAGATCGGGAATGGTGAACGTCGAGTCGAACGTCCCCATCTTGCCGGAGGCGTTCTCGCGGGCCAGGATTTTGATCTTGTATTTGCCGGGCGGGAGAGTGACGCCGGCGTCGTACTGGAGGCTGTGCTTCGCAAGATCGGCGGCGTCGGCCTCGTTGAGTTTAGCGGTGATGCCGTCGCGAACGCCGCCAACTAGTTTGCCCTTCTCGTCGCGAACCTGACCGATGAAGTCGAGCAGGGCGGATTCCTTGGCACCCTTCTTTGAGAAGCCGACGGCAGAGCCGGGAATCTTCACCGAGATGGGGACGAAGTAGCTATTGCGCGCCAGGCGGAAGTAGTCGACCTCGACGGCCATGGGAAGTTCGCTCACAGGGTCACCGAGTTCGAGCGCTTCCTCCAGCTGGCGTTCCTTGTCGCCGGCATTGAACTTCTTCCACTGCTTCTCGGCGAAGTAGCCCTGCCGGTAGTCGACTTTCGCCTGGATGGCCGGATTGAGCTTCACTTTGATACGGCGGAACTTGCCGTCGAGCGCAATGTTCGAAGAGTAGTAGCCGACGATGTAGTAGCTGTCGACGTCCTTCTGAGCCTGCGTAATGCCGAGCGTCAGATCGTTGGTGTCGAGGCTGGCCTTGCCGCCGGTATCGGCCGCGAGCGTGTAGAGCGTCTCCTGTTGATCGTGGAATGTGTCGCGGGCGCTGGTCTGCGTGCGGCCGGAGAAAACGCCGGCGCCGGAGCCGCGGCCACCACTGCTCGCCTGAGTGGCGTCGCCGGCGGGGGCGGAAGCGACCAGACCACGAGCGTCCACCGGATAGAACGCGACATTGGAGCGGATGGCGGTGTTGACCGTCGAGCGAAGTTGAGCCTGATTCTCCATGCCGGTTTTGCCTACTCCGCTCGAGAAATAGATCAACGCTTTCTTCTCGGGATAAATGGAGAGCTTCTTAGCGGCGGTTTCGAGGGCGCTGAGCTTGCGGTCGGTATTGAAGATATTGAACTCGGTCTCGTCGGCGACGAACTGGGTGTCGTCATTGTCCTCGTCGGGCGTGGAGCCGGCGATGGCGAGGTCAGAGGACTCTCCAATGCGGAATTTCTTAATGGTGCTGATGAGCAGTTCGCGATCGGTGGTGAAGTCCTGGACGACCTTGAACTGGGTGCCGAAGATCATGATGGACACGACGTCGGCGGAGGTCATCTGGGTGTTGATGAACTTGATGGCGGCGTCCTGAGCGCGAATCTGCTCGGGCGTCTGCATGGAGGAAAAGTCAAAGAACAGTCCGATGAGGCGCTTGTCCTGATAACGGATTTTCGCGGGTCCGGTGGCGGCAGGCGGTTCGACGGACACCTTGGCGGCGGCCGGAGGCTTGGCGGCGGGGACGCGTTCGGAGAAGGTTTTGGCGGGCTGCTCGATGGCGGGCAACGCTTCAGTGTCGAGTTTCTGGAGTTCGAAGACGGCGAGAGTTTGAGGCTTGTCGTCCTCAAGGATGGTGATGTCTTCCTTTTTCAGATTGGTGAGCGCCTTGCCGGACTTGTCCTTGACGGAGACGTTGACGATGACCAGGTTGGACTGGACCTTGAACGTGGCTGTGTCCTGGGCGAACGCGATGGCGAGAAAGAGGAAGCAGAGGATGGTTCGCATAGTCGTCTCTTAGAAGCGGAAGCGGAGGTTGGCGGTAATGGTGCGCATACCGCCGGCGGCGAGCGGGAGCCCGTAGGTGAGTGCGTTGAGCGTGGTGCCGATGCTGGTCACCTGGACGTGGTTAGTGATGTTGGTTCCTTCGAAGCGGAACTCGAGGCGTTTGCGTTCGGTCAAGCTAAATGAGCGGCCGAGGCTGGCATTGGTTGAGAACGTTGCGGGACCGGGGATGCTGTTGCGTCCGGCATTGCCGAAGCGGCCGGAGGGAGGCAGGACGAAAGCGCCCAGGTTGAAGTAGGGCGAGCCGTCGATGCCGAGTCCCGAGGAGTCAGCGCGTCCGGCACCGATGGCGCCTGTGCCGCTGGCGTCGGCGAGGTTACCGAGTACGCGGGCGGTGAACGGAATGCCGCTCGAGTAGGTGACGCCGCCGTTGACGTTCCAATCCTTGAGGGCGCGATTCACCCAAGTGTCGGCGCTGCGGGTGCCGATGGGGGAAGTCCAGATGAACGTGCCGCGAAGGGTGTGGCGCTGGTCGAAGCTCGACAGTCCGCGCTCGGCGCGAAGGTCCTTGTCATTCTGGGCGACGGTGTTACCTGCGCCGCCGAACGTAGAGGAGTTGTCGATGGATTTGCCGTAGGTATAGAGCACGTTGCCTGAGATGCCGCGGCGGAACCGGCGCTGGAGACGAACCTGACCGGCGTGATAGATCGAACTGCCCTCGGAGCTTTCGTAGGTGAAGCCGACCGCGTTGCCGATCAACAACCGCTCTTCGGCAGTGAGCGGAGAGCCAGGGGCGGCGCGGTTGGGCTGGCGCTGAATGTCGAGGCGCGTGCCTTTGGTGCCGAGGTAGCCTAACTCGACAAAGAAGCCCTGAGGCAGTTCGCGCTGGATGGATGTGCTCCAGGTTTGGGCGTAGGCGAGCCGGTAATTCGGATCGACGGCGTAGGTATTGAGAATGGTCTTGCCGGCGGGGATCTGGGTGAGTCCGGACTGCAGGGTGAGCAGGGTGGCAGTGCTGGTGGAGACAGAAGACGTGTTGGCAAAAGGCGGCTGTTGCGCCATGCGGCTGGCGATTTGGTTGTAGATGGACGAGTTGTAGTAGATGCCGTAGCCGCCGCGGACCTGCGTCTTGCTCTTGGCGTCGGGCTTCCAGGCAATGCCTACGCGGGGCGAGAAATTGTTGGGATCGGAATTGATCAGGGCCGCGGACTGACCGCTGGTGGCCGGGGTGACGACGGTAACACCGGTGAAGCCGGGCGCGACGGCGAGATTGGCGATGTGTCCATATTTCTCCTGGACGGGCGTGAAGTACTCGTAACGGAGGCCGAGGGTGATGGAGAGATTGGAGGCGACGCGCCAGTCGTCCTGACCGTAGGCCGAGTAGACGCTGCCGCGGAAGTACATGGCCGATGAACCGAAGCGGATGGAGGCGGACTGGGGCAGTCCATAGAGGAAGTCGGCGAAGTCGAAGCCGGTGTTGGCGAGCGGCGATCCGGTGGCGTCGAAGCCGGAAGTATTCAAGCCGCTGAAGCTGAACGAGCCGCGTCCGTTGGAATCGGACTTGGTGTTGAGTTGCTGACGGCGAAACTCGCCGCCGAAGCTCATGTTGTGCTTGCCGTGGTTCCAGGTGATGGAGTCGCCGGCGGTGAAGGTCTGGTTGTGATTATTGGAGGCGCTGGCGTCGCTGAGGGGGCCGAAGTTGGTGAAGCTGACGCTGGGCGGTCCGTAGTTGATGGGGTCGCGCGAGGCACCGATGATGCCGAGGGCACCGGCCACATCGGCAGTGCCGGCGAAGAACGGGTCGAGCAGGCTGGAGCTTCGATTGAAAGCAACGCGGGCGGTGTTGATGGAGCGGGGAGCGAGCGTATGGGACCAGCTGAGGTCGGCATTCCAACCGGAACCGCTCGAAAGATCGCGGAAGCCGAAGGGCTGAAGCGAATTGCCGTCGCGGCGCTGGAAGCTGAAGCCGACGGCCACGCGATCCTTCTTGGTGAGGCTCTGATTGAAGCGGACGTTCAGGTTGTCGGTGTCGGCGGCGGTGGAGCCGGTAAAGACGTAGTTTTGAACAATCCCCGGCTGGTTTGGAAGCGGGACATAGCTGAGCAGTCCGAAGGCGGCCTTGTCGATGCTGCCGACTGGAATCTGATTGCCGGGCAGCGGGGTGTGCGTTGTGGGGTCGTAGAGTGTGGTGGCGCGATCGCTGAAGTCGCCATTGCGTTCAGCGAGAGTGGGCACGGCGTTGACGTAGCGGTAGGGATTGCGGGCGCGTGCGCCGGAATAGTTGATGAAGAAGAACGTATTGGGCGAGTTGACGAATTTGGGGATGACGAGCGGTCCGCCTAGGGAGAATCCGAAGCGGGACTGGGCGTAGGACGACTTCACGGCGTTCTGACCGTTGATGGAGTACGGCGTGGCGTCGAGCGCGGAGTTGCGCAGCGAGAAGTTGATCATGCCGTTGATGCGCTGCTGCCCGCGGCGTGCGCGATTGCCGATGAAGCCGCCGTTCTGGCCGCCGTTGACAGCGTCGCGTTGTGGGCGACCCTGGAAGCCTCCGCGACCGCCGGGTCCGCCGCCACCGGGTCCACCACCGCCGCGACCGCCGAAGCCGCCGCCGGGTCCGCCTCCACCGGGACCGCCGCGAGCGCCGGGACCGCCAGCGTTCTGGCCGTCGCCGTTTTGGGCGCCGAACGGATTGTCGCCGGGCATACCGCCGCCGTCCATGCCGGGGCGGAATCCGCCGGGCGCGCCGGGGCCTTCGACGTTGCCGGCCTCGGCATACTGGAGTCCGCGGCTCAGGCTGCCGTTCAGAAGGAAGGAGTCAGTAGATTCTTCGCCGGCGGTGGGTTCGGGGGGAGTGGCGTTGCGGGCGAGTTCCGCGGTCACCTGGCTGTCGCCGACATTTTGAACCTGCTGGAAATTTCCGCCACGCTGGCCGTTGGCGCCGGGAGGTGCTCCGCCGGGTCGTCCGTTGAATCCACCGGGCCGTCCCCCGCCCTGGCCCTGGCCTTGACCTGCCTGCCGGTTGCCGGGGGCTGCTCCGGCCTGGGGAGTTGCGCCATTTGGAGGACGCTGAGAAAAGGTTCGATTTGACGCCGTGATCGCGTTGTCGCCGGGACGCGCCAGTTCGAGGGTGAAATCGGTATGGACTGCGACGCTGCCGAGCGTCATGGACTTCGAGACGCGTGCAAAGCCGAACTGCTGGACTTCGAGGGTCCATTCGCCGGCCGTCATGTCTTCAAACTGATAGGCGCCTGACTCGTTGGTGACGGTGGTCAGTTTCCGCTCGCCTTGAACCGCAGTAATTGTTGCGCCGGGAATGGGCTGGCCGCCGGAGCGGACGAGTCCAGTTTGCCCCAGGAGGAGAGTGAGGGAGAACAAACCGGCGATCAGCAGTCGCATACAGTCCTTGAACACGTAAGCCGCCTCCTTGTGGGGAGACGGCCTCGCGAATCGATGTAAATTGTTGTTAAAGGTTAGCAGACCGGCGGCTGCGGTTCCTACTGAGCGCGTTTGGCGGTGAATTCCTGGGTACGGTCGGACCCTTCGCGTTGAGACTTCACTTTGAGGTCGTCGCCATCGAGCTTGGCGGTGTAAGTGCTCTTGATGGTGCCGTTTGGAGTTTCCATGGTGACGGTCCAGGAGGCGTTATTGCCGTCGACCTTGCCGTCGGAGATAGGATTTTCGCGACCCTGCGCGCCGGTGATGGTGCCGGTGAGAGCGCTGCCGTCCGCTTTAAGATTAAAGGACATTTTGCGCGTTTGGCCACCGCGGCCCGGAACTTCGGCGGTCCACTTTCCGGTTACGTCGGCCGCCAGAGCCAGCACTGAGGTGGCAAGCAGAATGGTGACTACGGCCAGAATTTTGCGTAGTTTCATAGATCTCCCTCGAGTTGAATCAACTCGATGGTATAACGCGTGCTGGGACCCAGCGGGTTACCCGACTTACAAATCTTTATGCCGATCGAACTTCAACTGAGAACAATGGGGGGCGAATTCGCACTATTCGTTTGTAGGCGAACCTAATGAATCTCAAAACCCCGCGGGTACTGAATCGAAAGAGCAAGATGGTGAGCTTTCGGGTCTCATCGGAAGAGCATGAAAGATTAAGAGCTTTTTGCGTCTCCAAAGGCCAGCGAAGTGTGTCGGACCTGGCCCGCTTGGCTGTCGAGACGATTCTCGACAACGGTGAGGCGCCGAATCTGGAAGCGAGATTATGCGAAGTGGAAAGCCGGATCCACCTGTTAACGCGCGAGGTGGTGCGAATTACGGCGCCGAGCGTGATTGAACCGGTGCTGATCGAGCAGGCGAACTACTAGCCGGACGGTGCTATGAGCACGAGCGCCATTCAACGACTGCGGGCCTCCTTTCTACCGTTCTGTCTTCCGGCGGTGGGCGAGGAGGAGATCAGTGAGGCTGGGGCCAGCCTGCGGTCAGGGTGTCTGGCCAGCGGCGAGAAGGTCCGGCGGTTCGAGCAGGATTTCGCTGAATATGTCGGCGCCGAGCACGCCGTGGCGGTGAATTCGGGAACGATGGCGCTGCATTTGTCGCTGATGGCATTGGGAGTCGGGCAGGGTGACGAGGTGCTTCTGCCGTCGCTAGGCTCGTGCGCGGCGGCGAGTGTGGTGGTTCACCTGGGCGCGACGCCGGTGCTGGTGGATGTGGACGCAGCGATGCTGGTGGACCTGGATGCAGCCGAGCGGGCGATCACGGCTCGGTCGAAGATGATTTTGCCGTCGCATTACGGGGGGCAGTCGTGCGATTTGGACGGCGTGGCTCACCTGGCGCGGCGGTACGGACTGTTTGTGGTGGAGGATGCGGCGCAGGCTGCTGGAGCCGAGTATGGCGGTGTGAGGATTGGAACGCACGGCGACGGAGCGGCATTCAGTTTCTGCGACACAGCGCCGATGACGACGGGCAATGGCGGCATGGTGACGACCAACGACGTCGATTTTGCGGCGCGTGTTCGCCGGTTGTCGCAGCAGGGGATGAGCACGGACCTGCGCGGCCGGGATCCGGAGACCCAATTTCGAACAAGAGTGGCAATGGACGCGGGCTACGAGGGGCAGATGACCGAAGTAGCGGCGGGAGTGGGCATTCACCAGTTGCGCCGATTGTCGGGCTTCGTCGAACGCCGACGGCAAATCGCGCGGCGGTATCAGCAGGCACTGGGGGGCACGCCGGAATTAGACCTGCCGGTGGAGTTAGCAGGCAGGGGACACATTTTTCAGGCGTACTCGGTGCTGCTCGACTTGAAGCGAATGACGATTGGGCGGGATCAGTTCGTCAAGGAGTTGATCGCGGCCAGGATCGGAGCGACGGTGCCCGATCTGCCGGTCCACCAGCAGCCTTTTTACGCGACGGCATTTCACTATCGCCAGGGTGCGTTTCCGACTACCGACCAGCTATACCAGCGGATGGTATCGCTGCCAATCTATCCCTCGATGACCAACGCGGATGTGGAAGACGTGGTGGATGCGATTCGCACTACGGTGCTGGGACACCGGCGCTAGCAGCTACTGTTGCTTGTTGGGAGGCGCTTCGCCTTTGCGACGGAGCGTCGGAGCCTTCCGCTTGGTGTCGGCATCCTTCTTTTCAGCGACCTTCTTCTGCTCGAGATCCTTGGGCGCCTTCAGTGCGTCGAGGTCAGCCTTCTCCTTCTTGTCCTTTTCGGTTACCTCAGCCGCGCGGGTGGATAGATCCTGGGCGGATAGTTCAGCGCTGTCCTGAGTGGTCTCGATGGCCTGTTTCATAGCGAACTCATAGCGCGAGTAGTCCTTGCCGGGCTTTTCGTCGAGCTTCTGGAGTTCGGCGGTCATTTCCTTTTCGGCATCGGCGACGAGTTTCATACCCTCCTCGAGGGCGACCTTGCGTTTCAGGGCGTCGTCGGCCACGGTGTCGATGGACTCGATGATTCTGGTGTAATCCTCGAGAGTGTCGTGAATCAGGACGGAGCGTCCGGCTTTTTGACTGCC
Organism: Bryobacterales bacterium; assembly: GCA_038212445.1. Taxonomy (GTDB): domain Bacteria; phylum Acidobacteriota; class Terriglobia; order Bryobacterales; family Bryobacteraceae; genus TMP-7. The sequence goes on along the minus strand of JBBQUM010000001.1, from coordinate 236,403 downwards.
GAGAAGTTGTTTGAGGAGATCGACGCGTTCGCGGGCGAATTTCAAATAGAGTTTGAGCCGGGCGTTGGGCTCCTGAGCTTCGCGGACCTGGTCCGCCTCGTCTGACGTCAGAAAGTCGCGGTCCTGGGCGAAGAGGGCGGCGGGAGCGGCGCAAAGAAGGCAGACAGCGATCCAATTCATTTCGTAAATCCTCTTACTTCTTCTTGCTCATGATGCCATTGAGCAGGTCGTCATGGATCTGATGCAGGCGCTCGGCGACGTGTTGCACCATGGCACGGTCACTGGCATCGAATTCGTTTTCGAGACTGTCGAGGCGGCGGCTCATTTCGCGGAGGCGCAATTCAGCCTTCTTGAAGTATTTGGGGCTGCGGCGCGGACTCTTGCCGGTGTCAGAGAGCGCCTGATAGGAAAGGTCGACCGAAGCGGCCACCTCGTCGAGCGCGGTTTTCGCACCCTGGGAATTGCCGGCGACGTAGGCATCGCGCGCCGTGGTGATGGCGTGGTCAGCATTGTCGAGCGCTCGTTCGCTGCGACGCTCCAGATTCGGTTCAGCGCTGATTGACGTCAGATCGGCGGCGGAGATGGCGGTGAACAACAGAAAAACAGTCGCTGCTGTCATTTCTTCTTATTCAACTCTTTCTGGAGGATGCGGACGCGCTGGCGAGCCTTGAACTCTTCGTCGGGCCGCTGTCCCTGGCTCATTGCCAGGAATTGCTGATAATTTTCGAGTGCCGGCTTCACAAGGACCATCTTGTCGAGGACGATGGCGCGGAAGTAGAAATGGGCGGCCGTTTCTCCGCCCAGCGCTTTGACGCGATCGAGGGCGCCGAGAGCGTCCGGATAGCGTTCGGCGAGAATGAGCGCGCCGGACAATTCGTTCCAGGCGTCGAGGCCGTCGGGCTTGAGTTGGGTAGCGGAGAAAAACTGAGATGCAGCTTCGGGGAACTTGCGTTGATCGCGCAGCATTCTGCCGGCGAGCATGCGCAGGTCAAAGTTTTTCGGCTCTGACGAAACGGCAGTAGTGAGCAGGGCAAAAGCCTTATCGTTCTGCTTTTCGCGCAGGTACGCCTTCACCAGCACCATGCGGTTGGCGGCGGTGGGGGACGCCTGAACGGCGGCTTCGAGTTTGGGGATGGCGTCGGCGCTGCTGCCCGATTCGAGAAGCAATTGCCCGGCGCGCTCCTGGGCAGCGGGGTTGTTGGGAAACAGCGAATAGATTTGCGCAGCCTCGTTGTTACGCTTGTCGCGTTCGTAGAGGTCGGCGAGCTCGAGCAGACTGTCTTTGAAGGCGGGGTCGAGTTCAGCCGCTTTGCGGAAGTGAATGGCGGCTTCGTCGAGATTTTTCTGTTGGGCGAGAGCGCGGCCGAGTCCGGCTTCAGCGGCAGCGGCGGTGGCATCGAGGGCGAGCGCTCTCTGAAACGCGTCGGCGGCTTCCTTCGGTTGTCCGGAAGCGAGCAGCGCTTCAGCCTCGTAGTAAGCCGGGCGGAACTCTTTCGGTTTAGCTGCGGAGGCTTGCCTGAGTTCTGGAAGCGCTTCGGCCGGCTTCTTCTCCCGCAGCAGGACGATGCCGAGGTTGAGCTCGGCCTGGTAGAGGGCGGGTTTCAGCTCGAGGGTCTTGCGGTACTCGACGATGGCTTCGGGATCGCGGTTGAGGAGGCTGTAGGAGAGGGCGAGATGGAAGTGGTTGGAGTAGTCGGTGGGGTCGGCGGAGATGGCGCGGGTGAAGGCGTCGACGGCAGCGTCGTAGCGCTTTTCCTCAAGGGCCTTGAGACCGTCGGCGGACTGCGCGGCGAGCGTCCAGCTGAGCACGAGCGTCGACGAGGCCAAAATGACGGTCCTCAACATCTTTGCTTTGATTTTAGCGGATCGTGGAAGCGCTGGACTCCGGCTTCATTTTGCCTTAACTTAGACTAAACGCCGTTCTCGAGCGGCTCGACGTTGCCTAAAGAGGGAGACGACAAAAATGTTCAGCACAGAGCAGCAAGAGGAGTTGGTCCGGCGTGGATTCACGCGGCGGAGTCTGGGACGCCTGGCGGCCTTGGCGACTGCAGGCGCTGCCCTGCCCTTCTACAATGAGCCGGCCATGGCGCAACTGTCCATGGTGCGAGGCATGCCGTCTGACGGCGTGAAGATCAATGCCAACGAGAATCCGCTGGGCCCTTGCGATGCGGCGGCGGAAGCAATTATGGGAGTGGTGAAGCGCGGCGGACGCTACCTGTACGAGGAGACGTTCACCATGGCCAACACGCTGGCGTCGCAAGAGGGTGTGAAGCCGGAATACGTCGCGGCATACCCGGGTTCGAGCCTGCCGCTCCACCACGCGGTGATGGCGTTTACCTCGCCGTCGAAGAGTTTCGTGATTGCAGACCCCGGCTATGAGGCCGGCGAGAGGGCGGCCGAGTTCATTGGCGCGCCGGTGCGCAGGATACCGCTGACCAAGACTTTCGCGCACGACGTCAAGGCGATGGCGGCAGTGAAGGACGCGGGCCTGATCTATTTATGCAATCCCAACAATCCCACTGGCACCACGACGCCGCGGGCCGACATCGAATGGCTGGTGGCAAACAAGCCGGCGGGCGCGGTGATCCTGCTGGACGAAGCGTACATTCATATTGCGGGCGAGACGCCGGGAACGGATTTCGTGGCGAAGGATAAGGATGTGATAGTCCTGCGGACGTTCTCGAAGATTTACGGCATGGCGGGGTTAAGGGCGGGGGCGGCAATCGCGCGTCCGGACCTGTTGGAGAAGATTCGCGGGTTCAACGCGGGCGCGCTGCCTGTAACCGGGATGGTGGGAGCGACGGCGAGTCTGAACTCGAAGACGGTGGTCCCGGAGCGTCGCAAGATTATTGGGGATACGCGGGCGGATGTGTTTGCCTTTATGGATAAGCACAATTACAAATACGTGCCGAGCGTGAGCAACAAGTTCATGGTGGACACGGGGCGCCCGGGCCGGCAGGTGATTGAGGCGATGGCGAAGGAGAAGGTTTACATAGGGCGCGTGTGGCCGTCGTGGCCGACGTACGTGAGAGTGTCGATTGGCACGCCGGAGGAGATGGCGAAGTTCAAGGCCGCGTTTGTAAAGGTGATGGCCTAGCTTAGAATAGAAGGAATTGGGCGCGTAGCTCAGGTGGATAGAGCATCTGCCTTCTAAGCAGAGGGTCGCAGGTTCGAGTCCTGCCGCGCCTACCATAGTTTCAATGATTTGCGAGGCTTCGCACCTCGTTTGCCTGTTCAGAATCGAAAAATGAAGCAGTGAAACGGCACCGGCGCGGCTGCCTGTAGTCGAGTGCCTTTGGTGGCTTCCAAGGCTTCGTCCCGGCTCATTTTGCCTCAGCCGGTGAGCGAACGCGACCCCATCCAACGGCAGGTAATCCACTGCTGACAGGGGCGATATTCGCTCGCAATGTGGGCAGCGTCGGAACCCAAGAAGGCGAGGCGAACAATCTCGGGGTTCTGTTCGACACGGGGATGCTCCAGAACATTCACTTCGTGCGTCCCGCCGCGCCATCGATCGATAAACAGCCGGTTGGCTTCTGCGGATACGCCATGCAACTCGACTACAACGTCACAGTCGCGCAGCGCTTGGATCACGTTAGGGCCGAATAGGTCGATCTCTCCGCCCTCGATGTCGCTGATGATGAGAAGACGCTTGCCGTGAGCCAGTGCCTTCAATACTTCGGGGCTACACCACTTCTGCAAAGAGATTGTGACGTTGTTGGCCTGCGCCATGCCCCGGCAAATCTTTCGCTCGTTGGGGTCGATATCAAAGGCAGTCACCGGCTTGCCGGTTAATCGCGACAGTCCCACGGCGAAATATCCGTCAGCCGACCCGATATCGACAATCTGTTCACAGTGAGCGGCCGCTTCGAGCAGGAACGGATATATCTAACGTTCGTAAGTGCCTAACAGGCAGGGCGTGGCATGGCGGCTGGCCACAGCAGCGCGGGTATATTTCATACCAGCGAAGGGCCCTGACCGGACTGTGTAGGAAAACCTTTCGGCAACCTGCAAACCTAAATCGATAGCTCGGTTGTGCCGGAGGAACCGCATCGAGGTGCGACGAGCCTTGCGCATCTCCAGGCTCCGGAAAACCGGAGCGGGGAGTATCGGCTTAATCATCGAAGCAACAACATGCTGAATGCCCATTCGATATCGGTTTGGCCGGAGATTGTTATGTTAACCCCTTCTTGCGTCCGGCCAAAGGGCACGTGGCGTTTGACGACTCGTATCTCCGAGTGGGTGAGCTTTGAGGCGGGGCTTTTTTGGGGGGGCGATTCCATCCGGTTCGCTAGCAACTGGTGTTTTAGCAATTATTCGTAAGTCTTTGTATCCGGCTGGCTGGACCAGGGATTACCACCTGGCCTAGCCGTACCTGAAGATAAAGAGCGAAATGCCCTCGCCAATCCTGTTGGGACAGCAGCGAGAAGATGCCGTTGCCTGGAGCGTGAGGGTGGCGTCAAAGCACGACTGACATCGGGCGGCGTCCTTCGTGTTCCGGGATCTCCAACCGACGCCGGGCAACTGGTTCTAAAAGGCATAGTCAAGAGGCACCTGGGTTCTGCTTAAACCAGAACGTAGGTGAGTGGTCAAATCCGGGCCATTCAATTGATTCCTGTGAATGAGGGTTTGCGGTGATGCACTCGGCGTTTCATCTTGAGAGATTTGCAATTATGCCGCGCGAGTCGCAACAATTTGTCGAAAAACTAAGGGATTTTCGGGTACCAGCCTAGGTGCTCTTAGTACGACTGGTGCGGTTTAATCCTAGTGACTATTCCCTTTGGAGTCTTGTAGAAACCGACAATTCCAGCTAACTTACTCGGCATTGGAGAATTTGACCCAATGAACCTACGTGTTCAATTTGTAATCGCCATGACGCTCCTCTGCGCTATGGCCGCATTCGCTCAAACTGCTGACACACCGTTCCAGGTAAAGTACATCGGAAACCTGGGAGCTGGTGACTCTGTGGTAAACATCACTAACACTGGCGCGACCGGCGCCAACATCTGCGTTAACGTTTACACGTTCTCGCCCGACGAACAGGAAATCTCGTGCTGCTCCTGCCTGGTGACGCCCAACGGTTTGGTGTCATTGTCGGCAAAGCAGGACCTGATTAACAACACCCTGACGCCGGCCGTTCCCGGTTCGATCGTTGTAAAGCTGCTGGCAACCCCCGGCCCCACCTGCAACGCTGGAACCGCCTTCACGCTGGCCGATCAGGCGCAGGGCCTGGCTGCCTGGGGAACTACACTTCACATTCCCCCGTTTGCCGTTGCCAACTCGGTGACCGAGACGGCGTTCACGCCCTCGACACTGAGTGCTACGGAATTGGGCCGCATCACGTCGCTCTGCAGCTTCATCCAGAGCAACGGGTCGGGCTTCGGTATCTGCCGCAGCTGCCGTTCGGGCGCGCTCGGTGGAGCCAAGAAGTAACAGGCTCATTCTTCTGCAAGACCAGCGCATGGAGATGCGTATCGACAGATAGGTATTGGGATCGAGGATTCCTCCCCGGAGTCCTCGAACCCGGCGCAGGTTCAGAATCCCTCTAAAGGCTCGGATAGGCGGACTATACTAGGGGTGAAAAAAGTAGTTCGGTGCCGAGCCTTCCTTTTCATCCTCACATTCCTCTCCATTTCATTCTCAAAACCGCCGCGATTAGCGTACCGGTGTTCAAATAGCAGGTGGACGCATAAACCTCATGGCGGCAATTCCTGCTAGATCGAGGCGCATCACGGTAATCGGCGGGGGCATCATCGGCCTGGCGCTGGCCTACAAATTGTCACGCAATCCCCGGCTCGCGGTTTGTCTCCTCGAAAAGGAGGTCGAAGTAGGACAGCACCAGAGCGGTCACAACAGCGGCGTGCTGCACTCGGGGCTTTATTACAGACCAGGATCACTGAAGGCCCGGCTGGCAGTGAGCGGCATCCGGCAGATGAAGCAGTTCTGCACCGACCATGAAATTCCGCACGAAGAGTGCGGCAAATTGGTGGTCGCGTGTTCAGACGACGAGATACCCCGGTTAAAAAGCCTGCTCGAACGGGGACGGGAGAACGGGCTCAGGGATCTACGCTGGCTCGAACGCGCGGCGATGCTCGAGATTGAGCCGCATGCCGGGGGACTGGCGGCGGTCCAGGTGCCGGAGGAAGGCATTGTTGATTACAAGGCGGTGTGCGCGAGGCTGCAGAGTCTGGTGGAGGCCGCGGGAGGCGTGGTCCATACGAGTTGGCCGGTCACCTCGATTGAAGCGGACGGGAAGGCCTGGAGGATTGGCGGGCCAGCGGGGCAGATAGAGTCGGACTACTTCTTCAACTGCGCGGGACTGCATTGCGACCGTATCCTCGCGATGGCCGGCGAGCGTCGTACGACGCGGATCGTTCCCTTTCGGGGCGAGTATTTCGAATTGAACCAGGAGGGCCGTAAGCTGGTCCGAAATCTGATCTATCCGGTGCCGGATCCTCGGTTTCCCTTTTTGGGTGTCCACTTCACGCGGATGATCCGCGGTGGAGTAGAGGCGGGTCCGAACGCGGTGCTGGCGATGGCGCGGGAAGGCTACCGAAAAACCGATTTTCGCGCGGCCGACCTAGGCGACGTCCTGACCTACGGTGGATTCTGGCGATTTCTCGGGCGGTATCCCTCGATGTGTACGTACGAGCTCTGGCGTTCAGTGAGTAAAACGGCTTTCTGCCGGTCGCTGCAGCGGTTGGTGCCCGAAATTGAGCAGCGTCACCTGGCGACGGGTGGGGCAGGCGTGCGGGCACAAGCGCTCGGTGAAGATGGAGTACCGATACAGGACTTTGAGTGCGTAACCCGGGAGACTGCAACGCATCTGATAAATGCGCCCAGCCCTGGGGCTACAGCTTCTCTTTCCATTGCCGATTATCTAGTAGGAAATGCTGGGATGGCATATGATAGTGGCGACGGTAACTCTATGACAGTCCTAGGGGTACCGTGAGAAATTCTAGCCCCTTTTGGGGGGGTATCGAAAATTTAATCAAGTCGTATAATGAAAACATCGTGAGAGTCATAGTGAAGATCCGGCCCCTGTCACAGGTCTGGACTACCTGTCCTCCCGAATCCTTCTGGGATGCGGAGCGGTTAGCGTTGTTGTCTCGGACGGAATTGAGGGCGTTCACGCGGCACTCCCAGCGGTGCGAGGTTTGCGAAGCGCGCCGGCAGTTGTTCCAACCGAGCGAGCGAGCCCTTGAAACGGCTACGGCTCGGGTTGCGGCCGCGCTGGTAGCATCTGTTCTTTTAACCGCCGCATTACGCTTTCATCCGACGCGCAACGTTGTCTTTGAAGACGTCTACGCATTTCTGCCGGCGCCGGACGCGGTACAGCGCTCGGTAGCGGCGCACGTTGAGGCGGTGGAAGAACCTCGGGTGGTGGTGGAAGAGGCGATGGTCACACAGGAGACCAAGTCACCTGTACACAGGAGAGTCGCCGTTCTGGAACTGGTTGGCCCCAAGCGCGTCTTTGTTGAACCGGTACGTGCTATCCGCCGGACAGACCGTCCGGCACCCGTTCTCGAAGCGCCCCCTATGATCACGAACGTGCGGTTGGACCTGCCGAGTGTGCTGCAGGCCGCGAGTCCCGCGTTGCCGCCGCCGCGGAAGAATCCGCTGCGAAGGTTTGCCGCCGTTATCACTCAGCCTTTTCGCCACATCTGATACTCTTCTAAAGACGTCAAGCACCAATACGTACGTCAAAAGGAGACGCACGCGATGGGATTTCTAGAAGACATGGCCGGCAAAGCTCTAGGTGGAGCTGCGGGCAATCAAGGTAGTGGAGACATGGTTTCGGCCGTGCTCGGGATGATCAACAACCAGGGCGGCATCGGCGGTCTGGTCCAGGCTTTTCAGAACAAAGGGCTAGGCGGACTTGCTGCCTCGTGGGTAGGCACCGGGCCGAACCTTCCGGCGACTCCGGACCAAGTGCAGGCAGCCGTGGGCTCCAACGCGATCACTGAAATCGCGGAGAAATTAGGCTTGCCGCACAACGTGGTCATCGACCAGCTAACTGCCCTGCTCCCCGGCATCATTGACCATCTCACGCCGAACGGGCAAGTGCCGCAGGGCATGGGTTCAATCGGTTTGGAGATGCTGCAAGGCATGCTCAGCAAGCGGGCCGGCCAATAAATCAGCAGGATTCTCTTGGACTGGCTTAATACTCTGGGTTTCGCCATGGGGTCGGCATGGCTGTCGGGCATCAAACTATATGCGGCCGTGGCGACCCTGGGACTGCTTCATCGATACAAGCTGGTGCAACTGCCCGGTGATCTGAACATTCTCGGCGAATGGTGGATCATCGGGCTGGCCAGTTTCCTGTTTCTCATTGAGTTTATCGCCGACAAAATCCCGGTGGTGGATTCGATGTGGGACGCGGTGCACACCTTCATCCGGGTGCCTGCGGGCGCCATTCTTGCTGCATCGGCATTTGCTCATTTTGATCCGCTGGTGCGGTTTGCAGCGCTGCTGATCGGCGGCAGTATCGCGCTTGGATCACACGGCGCAAAGGCTTCACTGCGCGTTACCGCCAACACGTCGCCCGAGCCGTTCTCCAACATCTTCCTGAGCGTGACTGAGGAAGTGGTGTCAATCGGCAGCGCGATACTGATGGCATTTCATCCTGCGGTGCTGATCGGGATTGTAACGGTGTTTCTAATTGCCGCGTTCTGGCTGGCGCACCGGATCTGGCGCGCTCTCACTGGACTGTTCCGTCCGCGAGAGTTGTGAAACAATAGCCGCATGTTCGTCAAAAGCGTAATGCTTGTTGCAGGAGCGGTCACCATGATCTCGTGCGTTAAGAATGAAACGGCGCCGCCTGCCGTGACGGGTTCACAGCCCTATGGGAAGACGGCGGAAGGCGAGGAGGTAGCGCTGTATACGCTCACCAACTCCAAGGGTATGCGGGCGACCGTCACCAACTACGGCGCGCGCGTCGTGTCGCTGATGACTCCCGACCGTACAGGTGCGATGGGCGACGTGGTGCTCGGCTTCGACTCGCTTGACGGATACCTGAAGGAGAATCCCTTCTTCGGGGCGATCGTGGGGCGCTACGGCAACCGCATCGCGAAGGGCCATTTCAAGCTCGATGGCGTCGAGTACAAACTGGCGGTGAACAATGGCGCCAACAGTCTGCATGGCGGTCTGCGAGGGTTTGATAAGCACGTTTGGACAGGCAAGCAGGATGGAGCCAAGCTCGAGCTTACCTACGTGAGCCGCGACGGCGAAGAAGGTTACCCCGGAACGATGTCGACGACGGTGGTTTACACGGTAACCGATGACAACGAACTGCGCATCGACTACACCCTCACCACCGACAAAGCGACCGTGCACAACGTCACTAATCACTCCTATTTCAATCTGGCGGGCGCCGGCGAGGGCGATGTTTTAGGCCATCAACTGGTGATCTATGCTGACAAGTTCACGCCGGTAGACGAAGGCTTGATTCCCACAGGCGAACTGAAGCCGGTAGAGAAGACGCCGTTTGATTTCCGCCAGGCTCACGCCATCGGCGAACGGATTGAGACGGCGGATCAACAGATCAAATATGGCAAGGGCTACGACCACAACTTCGTTTTGAATGGAGCGATGGGGTCGCTGCATCCGGCAGTGAAGGTGACGGAACCGAAGTCGGGGCGCGTGATGGAGGTCTCGACGACCGAACCCGGCGTCCAGTTTTATACCGGCAATTTCCTGGACGGCACCATCACCGGCAAGGGCGGCAAGGTGTATAAGCAGCGTTACGCGTTCTGCCTCGAGACACAGCATTTCCCTGACTCGCCGAATCACCCTGACTTTCCTACCACGACGATCAAGCCGGGCGAGAAGTATCAGTCCACCACCGTCTATAAATTCGGGACGGAACCTCCGAAGTAGATATGAAACTCGAGGATGTCGCCCGCAAGGCCGGCGTATCGACGGCCACCGTATCGCGGGTATTGAACAACATCGGGACGGTGAAGGGGAGCACGCGTGCGCGGGTTCTTGAAACCGTTAGTGCGCTGAAATACTCGCCGAATATTCATGCGCGAGCGCTTGCCAGCAGTTCAAGCCGGACCATCGGCCTGGTGGTTTCGAACCTCGAAAATCCGTTCTTCGTCGATATTCTGCAGAGCGTGGAGCGGAGGGCGCGGCAGGGCAATTACGAAGTGCTGGTGGCACAAACCGGCTATGATCCTGAGCGGTTAGTAGCGGCAGTGCGGAATATGTTAGGGCGGCGAGTTTTGGGGCTGGCGCTGGTGGTATCAGAAATCGACGGCGCACTACTCAACGAATTGGCCGCGCAGGAGGTGCGCACGGCGGTTTACGATGTGGGGCAGCAGCGGCGCACAATGGTCAGCATCAAGACCGATTACCGCCGCGGGATGCAGTCGATCGCGGAATACTTGTACGGACTGGGGCACAGGCGCATGGCGTTTGTCGGCCATCATCCGTCGCTGGGTCCATTGAATGACCGGTGTGAAGTTTTTCTCGAGGCGATGAAGCGATATGCGCCAGCGGTGAAGTTCACCACCGTCGCGTATGCGGACGGGTTCGAGGGCGGCAGGGAGGCGGCTCGACACCTGTTCGATTCCGGGTTCAGGCCCACCGCAATCTTATGCGTCAACGACTTTATGGCGGTGGGCGTGTGCCGCCAGCTGTACGACATGGGATTGAGCGTGCCAGCCGACGTGTCGGTGACCGGCTTTGACGGCATCCAACTCGGTGAATTCGCGGTGCCCTCGCTGACCACCGTGCATGTGCCGCGAGATCTCATCGGGCGATCGATGTTTGATAGCCTGACCCTCGAGATGCAGGCGCACGAAATCGTGATCGAGCCGGTACTGGCGATTCGCGAGTCGACAGGACCAGCCCGCGCCACCGGATCATGAAGACGTCGACGTTGGGCGCCACCGGACTCCAGGTCTCCCGCCTCGGCTTCGGCGCGTCGCCCTTAGGCAACGAGTTCGCGACGGAGGACCCCGCGGAGTGTACGAGCGCCGTCCACTGCGCCATTGACCTGGGGATCAATTTGTTCGACGTCTCGCCGTACTATGGACGAACGCTCGCGGAGACCCGCCTGGGCGCCGCGCTCGAAGGGAAACGGGAACGAGTGGTGCTGGCAACCAAGGTGGGCCGCTACGGAGTAAGCGATTTTGATTTTTCCGCGGGACGAATTTTCGCGAGCGTCGATGAGTCCTTAACGCGCTTGCGGACTGACTACGTGGACCTGCTTCAAGCGCACGACATCGAATTCGGCGACCTCCATCAAATTATCGGCGAGACGATACCGGCCTTGCGCGAGATTCAGCGGCAGGGCAAAGCCCGCTTTATCGGCATTACCGGCTATCAACTTGGCACGCTCTGCGCGGCGGGGGCAGACATCGATACCGTCCTAAGCTACTGCCGCTACAATCTGCTGATATCGGACCTGGATTCGGAGCTGGGAGCGCTTTCAGAGGAGCATATGTGGGGGCTAATTAACGCGTCTCCACTCCACATGGGCCTGCTCACCGACACGGGTCCGCCAGCCTGGCATCCCGCTCCAGCAAATGTGAAGCAGGCCGCGGCAAGAGCCGCCGCGTTGTGCCGCTCGCGTGGCTTGTCCATCGCCGAGGTCGCTTTGCAATACTGCCTGGAATATCCGCGAGCGGCGTCCACGCTAACCGGCATGGCCACGGTGGAACACGTGCGGGCGAACGTCCGCGCCGAAAACACCTCTGCCGATCCTGCGCTGCTGGCGGCTGTTCAAGCTGAACTGGCGGCTGTCCAAAATCAGACGTGGCCTTGCGGGAGACCGGAGAATAGAGACTATGCCCAAACCGTCTAGAATCGATGGCCACCATCACTTCTGGAAATACAGCGCCAAAGAGTACGGTTGGATAGAAGACAACATGGCCGTGATCCGGCATAACTTCCTGCCGGCTGATCTCAATGCGGAAATCGCGAAGGCCGGCGTGGACGGCGTGGTGTCGGTGCAGGCGCGGGACACTGTGGAGGAGACCGGCTGGCTGCTCGACCTGGCGTCGAGGAACGACTTCATCAGAGGCGTTGTCGGCTGGGTTCCGCTGATCGATCCGCGTGTCGGCGCCACTATCGAGAAGTACATCAGCAATCCCAAACTACGTTCGATGCGCCATGTCCTGCAGGGCGAAAAGGACGACCGCTACATGTTGCGGGCCGACTTTCAAAACGGCATCCGTACGCTCCACCACTATGGACTCGCCTACGACATCCTGATCTTCGAGCGCCACTTGCCGCACGCGATTACCCTGGTGGACCAGCATCCCGGCCAGGTGTTTGTCCTGGATCACATCGCCAAGCCGAAGATCAAGAGCCACGAGATCTCTCCCTGGCGCGAGAACATAAAGGAACTCGCTCGCAGGCCGAACGTGTACTGCAAAATTTCCGGGATGGTAACTGAGGCCGACTGGAAAAACTGGACGGAGGCGGATCTGAAGCCGTACCTCGACACAGTAGTCGAGGCGTTCACGCCACGCCGCCTGATGTTCGGCTCTGACTGGCCCGTTTGCCTGGTTGCCGCAAGCTATAGCCGCTGGAGGGACACCGTGGGCAAGGCCATCTCAAAACTCTCACAGGCGGAGCAGGACCGCATCCTGGGCCTCACGGCGATTGAGGCGTACGGCCTGAAATGAGCTGGATCTCTTAGAAGAGATTACAATAACTACAGATGTATTGAGTTGTAACATTGACGCTGAGGAAAGCTGGTTAGTACACTAGTGGATTCGGTGTCTGCTCTGGATTTTTCCCCGCCGTGACCGGAGACTTCGGGTATTTCAGAGGCAGTCAATTCCCTTTCATGGAGGATCGCCGGTGGCAGATGACATGCGGCATATTTTTACGTCCGAATCGGTGACCGAAGGTCACCCGGACAAGATGGCGGACCAGATTTCGGATTCCGTTCTTGACGCCGTCTTACAGGATGACCCGACTGGTCGTGTAGCTTGCGAAGTGTTGATCACAACCGGAATGGTTGTGGTAGCTGGCGAGATTACGACCAAGACTTACGTAAACGTGCCGGACTTGGTGCGTAGCGTAATTAACGACATTGGATACAACGATGCGACGTTTGGGTTCGACTGCAAGACCTGCGGCGTCCTGAATGCGATTCAAAGCCAATCGCCGGATATCGCAATGGGCGTGGATACCGGCGGCGCCGGCGACCAGGGCCTCATGTTCGGCTATGCCTGCAACGAAACCGACGAGCTGATGCCGCTACCGATCACCCTGGCGCACAAGCTTTGCCGCCAGTTGAGCGAGACGCGCAAGTCGGGACAACTTCCCTTCCTCCGCCCCGACGGCAAGAGCCAGGTGAGCGTGGAGTATGTTGACGGCAAGCCGGTGAGAATTGACGCGGTGGTGGTATCGACGCAGCACAGCGACGATATCTCGACCGAGGAATTGCGCGACAAGGTCCGCAAGTTTGTCATCGATCCGATTCTTCCGAAGAAGATGATCGACAAGGACACCAAGTTCCATATCAACCCGACGGGTCGCTTTGTAATCGGCGGACCTCACGGCGATACGGGATTGACCGGCCGCAAGATTATCGTCGACACTTACGGCGGCATGGGCCGTCACGGCGGCGGCGCATTCTCGGGCAAGGATCCGACGAAGGTTGACCGCTCTGCCTGCTACATGGCGCGCTACATCGCCAAGAATTTGGTGGCTGCGGGCCTGGCTCAGAGATGCGAAGTGCAGCTTGCTTACGCCATTGGCGTGGCGGAGCCTGTATCAGTGATGGTGGATACGTTTGGAACCGGCACGGTGCCGGATGAACGGCTCACCCAGCTGATTCGCGCCAACTTCTCGCTGACGCCGAAGGGGATCATCGATCATCTGCAGTTGCGTCGGCCCATCTACCGGGCGACGGCAGCTTTCGGTCATTTTGGACGCAGCGAAGGTTCCTTCTCGTGGGAGAAGACCGACAAGGCCGCGGCGTTGAAGGAAGCAGCCCAGCCGCTCGCGGCTGCAAGCCGCTAACTTTCAGCCGGATTGGTTTGCTGGAGGGGCGGCGCGTTGCCGCCCCTTCTGCTTGAGAAGCGTACGAACAGGTATTACAAGGAAGGTTTGAAGCTTTGGCTCTCGTAGAAGGTTGCAAGCACGAACTCGAGATCACGGTTCCGGTGGTTGAAGTAGAACAGGAAACCGAGCGCGTCGTCGCCGACATTCAGAAGAAGGTCCGCCTGCCCGGATTCCGTCCCGGCAAGGCTCCTGCCTCGATTGTGCGCACGAAGTTCGAGTCCGAAATCCGACAGGACGTGCTGGAGAGTCTGCTGCCCAAAGCGTTCCGTCAACGGGCGGAAGAAGACAACCTGCAAGTGGTGGGACAGCCGAGCGTCAGCGACGTTCACTTTCACAAGGGCGAGCCGCTGAAGTTCAAGATCGCATTTGAAGTTGCGCCGTCAATCGAACTGGGCGAGTACAAAGGCGTCACGGTGCCCTATGCGGAGCCGGTGGTGACCGAAGCGGATATCGAGAAGCGGCTGAACGAGGTACGTGACCAGAAGGCGGAGTATGTCAATCAGGATCCGCGTCCAGTGGAAGACGGCGACTATGCCGTGATTTCGCTGAAGAGCGTTTCGGGTGTGGCTGAGCCGGTTGAGCAGGACGAGTTGATGCTGCACGTAGGTGATCCGGACACACTGCCGGCGTTCACCGAAAACCTGCGCGGGTTGTCGCCTGGTGATGAGAAGGATTTTTCGATCACCTATCCCGAGGATTACGGACAGGACAAGCTGGCCGGACGCACGGTGAGCTTTCACACCACGCTAAAAGCGGTGCGCCGGAAGGAAGTTCCGGAGGCGAACGACGAGTTTGCACGGGATATGGGCGACTATCAGACGCTCGACGAATTGAAGGAAATGCTGCGCCAGCAGATTTTCCGCGAACGTGAGCAGGGGGCGCAGCGCGACGCCAAGCAGAAGCTGGTGGACAAGCTGGTTGAGACTCACGATTTCTCAGTACCCGAAGCGTTTGTCGAACGGCAGATTGAAGTTGACCTGGAGCAGCAGTTGCGGCCGCTGATCGCCCAGGGCCTGGATCCCAAAAAGTTGAACCTGGACTGGAACAAGGTCAAGGAAGCGAACAAGGACCGCGCCACGAAAGAAGTGAAAGCTTCGATGATTGTCGACCGCGTGTCCGAGCGCGAGTCCATCGAAGTGACCCACGAAGAAATCGACCGCGAGATTCAGAAGATCGCGCGGCAGCAGCGCGAGCCGGTGGCAGCGCTCAAGATGAAGCTGGAAAAAGACGGCACCGTCCGGCGGATCGCGGGCGCCATCCGCACCGAGAAGACGCTGGCCTGGCTGTTTGAGAACGCCCGCAAGGAAGCTCCGGCGGAAGTTGCCGTGGAAACTCCGGCCGAAACACCAGCCGAGAGTTAGTCGTCCGCTGGCACTCGTCCCGGCGCCGACCGTCGTACGGGACGCCTGAGTTATACTCATTTCAATTCCCACACGGGACCCTCAATGGAGCCCAACGCTCACGAAGTAACCGTGCTTTTGGAAAGAGTGAACTCCGGCGATCGGGAGGCGGAGAACCGCCTTTACGAAATCGTCATGCCCCACCTGCGCCGCCTCGCGCAGCATTTGCTGAGCGGCGAGCGCCCCGATCACACCCTTCAAGGGACCGAACTGGTGAACCGAATGTACGTCCGGCTAGCTGGTGCGGAACTTTCTTTGCGGGATCGCGCACATTTTTTCGCTATTGCGGCTAGAGCTATGCGCCGCGAATTGATCGACTACGCCAGAAGCCGTCCCCGGGCCGACATCCTGCCGCTCGACGGACTGCCGGAGCAGGTTCTCGAAACACACGACAAGCTGGATCTTGCGCTGACGATAGACGAATTGCTGGACCGCATGCGAGAGAGCCTGCCCCTTGAGTGCTCGATCGTCGAATTGAAGTTCTTCTTCGGGATGACGGACGAAGAGACGGCCGACGTCCTCGGATTGCAATTGCGATCGATGCAGGCGCGATGGCAGGACGCGCGCATCTGGTTGTTTGAGAGAGCGGAGGCGCAGCAGTGGATGCCGGCCAGTCGAACTCGCCCGAACGCGACGAGCTAGTCGTCAATTTATTCCTCGCCGCCATGTCACACCCAGAGCCGGGGCGCGACGCTTTCATGCGTGATGCGTGCGAAGGCGACGAGGGCTTGCTGTCGCTCGTTCGGAGACGCGTGGACTGGGAGGGTCGACTCAATGGCTTTCTGCTCAAACCGCTCGTAGCGCGGGATCGCCTGGACCATCCGTTTACGCCCGGACAGCTGGTCGGCAATCGCTTTCGAATCGTGCGAGTGGCAGGTGAAGGCGGGATGGGCGTGGTGTACGAAGCATTCGACGAGAAGCTTCGCCACCGCATGGCTCTGAAGTGCCCGCGCCTGGAGTTTCGGAAGCGCCTTTCGCCCGAAGCCTTGAAGTCGCTGCTGGTAACCGATGTGAATGTCTGCCGGGTGTTCGAAATCCATACGGAGATGACGCCGCGAGGTGAGATCGACTTCATCACCATGGAATATGTTGAGGGCGAGACGCTGTCGGCGCGGCTTCCCCACGCGCCTTTGAGATGGCTGGCCACAGCCGAAGGCAGCGAGATTGCGCGTCAGATATGTAGCGGAATTAGCGCAATCCATGCCGCCGGAATTATCCACCGCGACCTGAAATCCGGCAATGTGATGCTCTCGACGTCGGCAGGCAGTGTCCGCGCTGTCATCATGGACTTCGGCATCGCGCACGCAGCCGACGTTTTCAGTAGCGAAGCTCGCGGCACGCCCTCCTACCTCGCTCCAGAAATCTGGAAGGGCGCGCCGGCTACGGTACAGTCGGACATCTACGCCCTAGGGGTGTTGCTGTGGGAGATGGCCTGCCAGCGTCTACCGTTTGCTGAAAACGCGGAGTGGACGGACCGGCTGGTCGCTCCTCCGGCGCCCTCCGGAATTCGCGAGCCGCTGCGGACGCTATTGCAGTGCTGCCTCGATGCCAATCCCGACCGGCGTCCGAGATCTGTAGGTGAGGTCGCCGCCGCATTAGAAACAGGTCACTCGCGAAGATGGTTCGCGGGACTGGCCGCGGGAGCGGTGACATGCGGGGCGGCGGGAGCACTGCTCTGGTCGGTGCGTGGTAAACCTGAGACGGCGCGATTCTCCACGCGTCCATTTACTAGCTTTCCAGGCGGCGAGTACGAACCGGCATTTTCGGCGAACGCTGACCGCATCGCGTTTGTCTGGGAGGGCGCTAGGGAAGGAAAGTTCGACATCTATGTACAGCCGGTGACAGGAACCGGGCTGTTGCGGATCACCAGTGCGCAAGGCTCACACGGCAGTCCGGCATGGTCGCCCGACGGCAGTGAGATCGCCTTCGTTCGCTACGCGGTGCCGGAGGACGAGAGTGGCGTTTACATCGCAGGCTCAAGCGGCGGCCAGGAGCGCAAACTTACAGGGATGCAGCCGGTGCACGAGCTCTACGACCGTCATTTGGATTGGTCGCCGTCGGGCGATCTGCTGGCGCTAGCGGACCGGTCGTCGTCTGAGGAGCCATTCTCGATTTACAGTGTCTCGGCGCGAGATGGAAGCCGGGTGCGGCTCACCAATCCGCCGGCGAACTCGCGTGGGGATACGGGGCCCGCGTTCTCACCTGACGGCCGCTCGCTGGTGTTCCGCCGAACCGTGAGTTCATCGGTAAACGATCTCTATATCGTCTCAACCGCCGGAGGACCAGCGAGGAGGCTCACCACAGACAACCGGTTCAGTTCGGCCAGCGCGTGGACACCCTCGGGTAGAGAAATCATCTTCTCGTCCAATCGCGCCGGACGGTTGCAGCTGTGGCGTGTGGCTGCTGCCGGCGGCGTTCCTGCGCTGATACCGAATACGGGCGAAGGTGCGAACTTTCTATCGATCGCCAAGCGCGGATCTTTGCTCGCCTATTCGCAGTGGTACTCCGACACAAACGTCTGGCGCTATTCACTCAGCGGCTCTGGCGAGGCGCCTGTCGCGTTGATCAGTTCAACGCGCGAGGATATCAACCCGCATTACTCGCCCGATTCGACCCGGATTGCTTTTCGCTCCACTCGTTCCGGTCAGAATGAGATTTGGACGGCTGATGCGGACGGCGGCAATCCGCGGATATTAACGTCGTCCGGCGGCTCGCTGACGGGAACTCCGCGCTGGTCGGCCGATGGACGTCACATCGCCTACGATTCAAGACCCAGTGGCGCTTCGCAAATCTACGTGATCCCAGCCACTGGTGGGCCACCGGTGCGCGTAACATCCGCGGGCGACAATGTGACACCGAGTTGGTCGGCTGACGGCAAATGGATTTACCTCGCCTCGAACCGGTCGGGCACATGGCAGATCTGGCGGACGCCGGCAGACATGCAGGACGGCGATGGAAAGGCCCAGCAACTCACACGGAATGGCGGCTTTGTTCCGTTTGAGAGTCCGGACGGCGGGTCGGTCTACCACGCGCGTGGACTTAGCTCCGCTGGACTATTTCGAACCGAAATCGCATCAGGCCGGGAGGATGTAGTAGTGCCGGATCTCGAACCGGGGTTCTGGGGACAGTGGGCACTGAGTCGCCGGTATTTGTACTGGGTGCGTATGGACGAGAACCGGCGGGCGAGCCTCTACCGCCGTGAACTCGCCTCGGGCGAAACCCGAAGTGTCGCTCTTTTATTGAAGCTTCCAATCAAGGACGAAAACGGCCTGTCGGTTTCAATGGACGATCGCTGGGCGCTTTACGTTCAAGGAGATCAAAGCGGGAGCGACATCATGCTGGTGGAGGGTTTTCGGTAGAATCATTTTTCTTTGCGGACTTCTCCTACGCGCTGCGCTTCTTGATGCGAGGAGAAGGTCATGCGGAGGATACAACGGTCCACCACGGTTTCAACCGTGCTCGTGTACTGGGTTCAACTCGCTGCCGGATTCGTGTCCGCAGCAGAACCCGACCTGATTGCACTGATGGAAGCAGGCAACAGAGAATTCAAGGCTGGCCGGTTTGCGGAAGCAGAGCATTTGCATCGGCAGGCGGTGGAAGCGACATCAGGGCGTCCGTGCAATCTGGCGATCGCGTGGAGCGGTGTGGCCAACGATCAACGGCTGCTGGCACGGTTAGCGGATTCAAGCGCGGCCTTCGAGAAGGCACTGAGGTTGTGGGAGCAATGCGAGAGCCGGCAGGAGCGTGGGGGCGCCGCGCTCTTGAGTAACTACGCAATGCTGATGCGGGACATGGGCCGATATTCGGAGGCTCACGAGTTGTTTTGCCGGGCCTTAAAACAAGGCGAGCGGACAATGGGGGCCAATCATCCGCAGGTGGCGATCATCCTGAACAACATGGCCGTGCTGGCGGGTTTGAGGGGATTGTCTAATCAAGCGGCTTCAATAGCGGGGAGGTCGCTTGCGATGCTCGAATCGCAAGGGCTCGGGGATGCGTTGGACGCGGCCATCGCCATGAGCACGCTGGCGGATGCAAAATCGGCTCTGGGCCGGCATGCAGAGGCGGAGCGGTTAGCCCTGCGATCGCTCGAAATCAAAGTTCGAATTCTCGGACAGGACCATCCTGAAGTTGCGGCTCAAGAGAATAACATCGGCTCGATGTACTTTTCCTGGCGCCGGTTTCAGGAAGCCGAATTGCACTTCCGCCGCGCGCTGGACATCCAGCAGAAGACGCTTGGGCCGGGTCACCCAAAGGTCGCCATTGTACTTGGGAATCTTGGTTCGGCGCAGGCGGCGATGGGTCAAGTGGAGGCCGGCGAACAGAATATTCGTCGTGGACTTGAGCTCGTTGAAGCCGCCTACGGCACCGAGCATCCGGCAAGTCTCAGGCTGGCGACGATGCTTGCCGATTTATTGCGGCAGACCAAACGGGCGAAGGAAGCGTCCGGGCTGGAGGCACGCACGAGATCGGCAAGGGCCAGGCGCAACGGTGAGGAATTCGGAGGACTTACCGTCAGCCTGGCGAATCTCAGGAGCGGGCAGCAATAGAGGAATCTGGCATTTCAGATGTTAAACTCCTATTTAACGGCCTCGCTCGATCACGACGTAAAACGCTGACTCGAACCTCGACGTAGAGGGTGCTTGCAGACCTCACGTTCTGAAGCCGGATTGGGTTGAGAGCAAGCATGAGCGCGACGCGCAGTTTAGTCCCATTTTCCATCGTCGTTTCCCTTTGGGTTCAGGTCTTGTACGCGAGGATTCCAGACTGGTCCGGACTGATGGAGGCGGGCAATGCGGAATACAATGCAGGCCGCTTTAAGGAGGCTGAGCGCCTTCACCGGCGAGCGGCCGAGGTTGCCGGGGAGTTGCCACCACAGTCCTGTTCCCTGCCCTTGTCGTTCAGCAGTCTGGCAAATGACCTTCGAACGCTGGTGAGGATGGAAGAAGCCCAGGCGAGCTACGAGAAGGCGCTGAAACTTTGGGAGCGATGCGGCGAGAAGAATGAAGCGACGATTGCCATTGTGATGAACAACTATGGGATGCTGCTGCGCGATCTCGGACGTTATTCAGCGGCGAACGATGTGTTTCGCGAGGCGCTGCTGAAGAGTGAAAGAGTGATGGGGGCCAACCACCGTCACGTGGCCATGATCCTCAACAACATGGCAGCGCTGGCCTGGATGAGAGGGTTGCACGCGCAGTCGGCCTCGATGGCGGAGAAATCCCTGGCGATCCTAAAAGGCCAAGGGCTGGATAACGGCTTAGACGCAGCTTGCGTGCTCAGTACGCTCGCGGACGCGAATTCGATGTTGGGCCGTCATGAGGAAGCCGAGAAGACGGCGCTACTTGCGCTCGACATCAAAGTACGGATCCTCGGACCCAAGCATCCGCAAATTGCCGTACAGGAGAGTAACGTCGGCAGTATGTACTTCGATTGGCGCCGTTATGAAGAAGCGGAGTACCATTACCGGCGCGCTTTAGAGATCGAGGAAGCCACGCTCGGGCGCAGTCATCCCAAAATGGACATGACCCTGGGGAATCTCGGCGCGGCGCTGGTTTCAATGGGGCAACTCGAAAGAGGAGAACGGGACTTGCGGCGAGCCCTGGCGCTGGCCGAGTCGACATATGGCTCCGCTCATCCACACAGTCTCGACATTGCCGCCCGGCTGGCTGATCTGCTGCGTGGGACCAAGCGCGGCAAGGAAGCGGCGAAGCTCGAAGCCCACATTAAGCAAGCGCGCGCCAGTCGCAGTGGCGAGGAATTCAGCGGACTCACCGTGGGTTTGGACGAGCTAAAGGGTCACTAGGAAGGCGACGGTCAGTCGCGCCGCAGCACGACGGCGGCTTCGACTTTCGACGCCCGCCACGCGGGTAGCAGCGAGGCGAGTACAGCGAGTCCGACGATCGCCAGCGTGGTCGAACCGAGCGCCGGCACATCCCACGGCTCCACGCCGAACAAGACGGAAGCGAAAACCTTCGCGGCTGCAATGGAAGCGAGGACGCCGATTTCCTGAGTGCGGACGGTAGTCGCGTAATGCAGAAGGCTGAAGATCCCGATGGCGGCCAGCAGAGTGGCGAGTGCGGCGAGCATGGAAGCGAGCGCAGTGCTCAGGCGGCGAGGCTCGAGCCAGCGGTTTACTTGCTGGTCGACAGTCAGCGGACGGTACGCGACGGCGCCCGCATCCACAGCAGTGATGTCACGCTGAATCGCCGGCAGCAGGGCGCCGGGATCGCCGGCGGCTCGCACCACGATTTTCGGCGTTCCGTAATTGGCGACGGGCGAGAACCATTGAGGGATGGGCGCACTCTCGCGGCCGGCGATGCGCATATCGCCCACGACGCCGACGACGGTCAGCACCGGACGGTTGGGATCGTCGTAGACCGGACGGAAATGGCGGCCCAGGGGATCCTCGCCGGGCCAGAATGTGCGGGCCATTTTCTGATTGATGATGACGGACCGGCGCTTAGGATCCTGCTCCTCTTCGGGCGTATAGAGACGGCCGCGGAGGAGAGGCACGCCCATCACCTGAAAGTACGTGGCTGTGGCCATGTCGTCGCCGATAGGAGTGCCGGCAGGCGGACTGTCGTGGCTTTCCACTTCAATTTCCCAGTCGGGATTGCGCCGCTGGAACACCTCGCCGGCAGCGGCAACGCCGGAGACACCGGGGAGTGACCGGATGCGCTCCATCGCCTCCCGGGCAACGCGGCCGGTGTTGTCGCGCGTGGCGAGTTCAAAGACGAGCACACCGCTGCTCCGGTATCCGAGTTCCGTCTGGCCGGCGACGGAATAACTGCGGAGAAGCAGCGCGGCGCAAGCCAGCAGTCCGGTGGCGAGGGCAATTTGTGCAATCGCCAATCCCTGTTTCAGGCGTCGCGAACCGCGATGGCGCATGTGCGAAGCATGATCGCTGCGACGTAGTTCCCAGATGGGCGCAAGCGTAGCGAGGACGGAGGCGGTGGCGGCGAGCAGACTGGTGAAGGCGAGCACGCGCCAGTCGATTGTCGCCGTCTCGATGCGCGGGACTCGCTCGGCAAACGCGTGAATCGCCCAGCGCAGTCCGCCGTAGGCAACGACGAGTCCGAGGGCGCCGCCGAGTAGTGCCAGCGCGGCGGTTTCACCGAGGAGTAGGAGCGCAATGCGGCTCGTAGATGCACCCAAAGCGGCCCGCAAGGCCAGTTCGCGACGGCGCGATTCGAGGCGGGCGAGCAGGAGGTTCGCAATGTTCGTAAGCGCGATTAGCAGAATGCAAAGCACCGCGCCGCCGATCAGCCATAGCGAGAGGCCCATCGAACTGCCGTAGATGTGGGCGTACAGCGGAACGACATTAACGCCGAAGCCCGCGAAGTACGAGGGCATCGCGGGGTGCGCCTGTTGTAGCCGGCGGCCGACTTCGGCCATGTCAGCGCGGGCCTGCTCGATGGTGACACCGGGCTTGAGGCGACCGAGGACGCAGAGAAAGTCGGCCGCGCAGGCAGGTTCCTGATAGGGGACCCAGCGCGAGTACGGCATCCAGACGTCGGTGTCGCCGGTGGGAAATTTGAAGCCGGGAGGCATAACGCCGGTGATAGTGACCGGCGTGCCGTCGACGGTGAGGCTGCGTCCCACGGCATCAATTGTGCCGAAGCGGCGTTGGGCGAGAGCGGCACTGATCACCATCAGCGGTCGCTTTTCGTGGATGTCGTCCTCGGAAAGTCCGCGTCCGCGAGCGGGTTGAACACCGGTGACGTCGAAGAAATTTGAAGGAATGGGCGTCGCCTGGACGCGCTCGGGAACCTCGGGACCGGAGATGCTGACCTGAGTAAAGGAGGTTCGCATGAAGGCGGTCATAGAGCCGAGAGTCCGATTCATCACTGCCCAGTCGGCGAAATTGGCGTATGAGACGCCCTCCTCGTGGATATTGTGGGTGGGGTCTTCGGTCCAGAGAATCGCGAGACGGTCAGGTTCGGGATAAGGTAATGGCGGCAGGAAGACGGCACGGATGACGCCGAAAGCGGCAGTATTGGCGCCGATGGCGAGCGCCAGGGTGAAGACGATCGCCGCCGCCAGCATTGGGCTGGACTTCCAGAGTCGGAAAGGGCGCAGGAGGCCTCCTGACATGGGAAGATTGACGCAGAATCTGACAGCCGCGTTGCTTGAACCGTGAAGTAATACGCGTCCTAGCCGAAATGACAGATGCCGGGCGCGAGCCTGATGTTATAATCGAATTGACTCACGACCTCGCATGTTAGGCGACTATTCAAGTCCCGGAGATTCGGTGTGAAACGCGCTGGGCAAGACGATTCTCTACGCTGTTCCTTCTGTCATAAGAGCCAGGATGTAGTCGGAAAACTCATATCCTCCCCCAGCGACTATCCGCGGGCGTACATATGTGACGAGTGCATCGCTGTATGCAACTCGATACTCGAGGACGACCGGCATGACGCTAATTGCGGGCCGCCGCATAAACTGCCAAAGCCGCTCGAACTAAAAGAATACCTGGATCAGTATGTAATCGGTCAGGACGCGACCAAGAAGAAGCTGGCAGTCGCCGTCTACAACCATTACAAGCGGATTCAAATGAACAAGCAGCGCGGCTCAGAGGTTGAGCTGTCCAAGTCAAACATTCTATTGATTGGACCGACTGGCACTGGCAAGACTTTGCTGGCCCAGACGCTGGCAAGAATTCTGGACGTGCCGTTTGCGATTGTAGACGCCACCACTCTGACCGAGGCTGGTTATGTGGGCGAGGATGTGGAGAACATCATCCTCAGGCTGCTGCAGAATGCTGACTGGGACGTGCAGCGTGCCCAGCAAGGCATCATCTATATAGATGAGATCGACAAGATCGGCCGCAAGGACGAGAATCCTTCCATTACCCGTGATGTTTCGGGCGAAGGTGTTCAGCAGGCGCTCCTGAAGATTCTCGAAGGTACGGTAGCTAACGTTCCCCCGCAGGGAGGGCGTAAGCATCCCCACCAGGAGTTCACTCCGGTGGATACCACCAACATTCTGTTCATTTGCGGCGGCGCGTTTGTCGGGCTGGAAAAGGTGATCGCGCGCCGGGTTGGCACGCGGACCATCGGGTTCACGCCGGACGATGACGACAGCCGGAAGATCTACAACGCCCGTCGTGACACGACGATGCTCGAACAGGTTCAGCCTGGTGACATGATCCGATTTGGCTTCATTCCGGAATTCATCGGCCGTATGCCGGTGGTGGCAGTGCTCGAGGATCTAGGCAAAGACGCGCTGATGCAGATTCTCACGAAGCCGAAGAACGCGATCATACGTCAGTATCAAAAGTTGTTCGAGTTTGAGAATGTTAGACTGAAATTTAGTGACGACGCGCTTGAAGCAATTGCGGCTCTTGCCATGGAACGCAAAGTAGGCGCCCGAGGTCTTCGCATGATCCTAGAGGACATGATGTTAGACCTGATGTATTATCTCCCCTCCTATAAGAAGGTTCGCGAGTTTCTGGTCACCAAGGAGATGGTGGTCACGCAGAAGATCAACATGGCGTTGCTTGAAAAAGCTGGCTAGGCCAGCTTTTTAGTGGCGAGTGGCTAGTGACGAGTGGCGAGTCACTGGCCGTCGCTGGGATTTACCTTCGTCACTCGCCACTCATCACTCGTCACTCTTTCCCGATGCTCACTTCTAAAGAAAAATCCGACTCCCGACGTCTACCGATGATGCCCATCCGGGACGTCGTAATTTTCCCTTACATGATGACGCCGTTTGTGGTCGGTCGCGAATCCAGTGTTCGCGCGCTCGAAGAGGCGTTGTCCGGCGACAAGAAGATTTTCCTCGCAACACAGCACGATGCCTCGATCGACGAACCCCGTCCCGATGAGATTTACGGTGTCGGCACCGTCGCCAATATCGTGCAGAGCCTTCGCCT
This sequence comes from Bryobacterales bacterium, assembly GCA_038212445.1. Taxonomy (GTDB): domain Bacteria; phylum Acidobacteriota; class Terriglobia; order Bryobacterales; family Bryobacteraceae; genus TMP-7. The sequence continues at coordinate 211,101 of JBBQUM010000001.1, read as the reverse complement.
GCCCGACGGCAATATCAAGGTTCTGGTGGAGGGCATCGAGCGCGGCAAGATTGTTTCGGTATCCGAGGAGGAAGGCTTCTTCCGCGCGGTGGTGAAGACTTCGCATTACCGGGTGGAGGCCGGCGCCCAACTCGAGGCGCTCACCACGCGCGTTACCGGACTCTTTGAGCAGTACGTCAAGCTGAGCCAGAATCTCAACTACGAGACGATGATCGCGGCAATTCGCGTGGACGATCCCGGCAAGCTAGCGGATACGGTTGGCGCGAATCTCCAACTCACCATCGAGGAAAAGCAGGAACTGCTCGAAATCTTCGATCCCATCGACCGCTTGACGCGTGTCGCCGAGATGCTGGATATCGAAATCGAGAAGCTCAACGTCGACCGCACCATCCAGGGCCGCGTGAAGCGCCAGATGGAGAAGGCGCAAAAAGAGTATTACCTCAACGAGAAAATCAAGGCCATCCAGAAGGAACTGGGCCGCGGCGAGAAGAGCGAAACCGACGAACTGAAGAAGAAGATCGAGGCCGCCGGCATGACCGCCGACGCCTACGACAAGGCGATCGCCGAATTGCGCCGGTTGGAGAACATGCCGCCGATGTCGGCCGAGTCCACCGTGTCGCGCAACTACCTCGACTGGCTGCTCGCAGTGCCGTGGAAGAAAAAGTCGAAGGAAATCCGCGATCTGAAGTTCGCGCAGGAAGTGCTCGAGAGCGATCACTACGGCCTCGAGAAGATCAAGGAGCGCATCCTTGAGTTCCTCGCCGTGCGCCGCCTGGTAAAGAATCCCAAGGGTTCCATTCTCCTGTTTGTCGGACCTCCCGGCGTTGGCAAGACCTCGCTTGGCATGTCCATCGCGAAAGCCACTGGACGCAAGTTCATTCGCATGTCGCTTGGCGGTGTGCGCGATGAGGCCGAGATTCGCGGCCATCGCCGTACCTACATCGGTGCCCTGCCCGGCCAGGTAATCCAGATGATGAAGAAGGCCGGCACGCGCAACCCGGTTTTCATGCTCGACGAAATCGACAAGATGTCCACCGATTTCCGTGGAGATCCGTCGGCTGCGCTGCTCGAAGTGCTCGATCCGGAACAGAACTACATGTTCGTCGACCACTACCTGGACGTCGAGTACGACCTCAGCAACGTATTTTTCATCGCTACTGCGAACGTGCTTCATACAATCCCGCCGGCGTTGCAGGATCGTATGGAAGTTATACGTCTTTCGGGCTACACCGAGTTCGAGAAGATGGAGATTGCCAAGCGCTTCCTGGTGCGCAAGCAGATGGAAGGCACAGGTCTCACATCGGACCGCATCGAGTTTAGCGACGAAGGTCTGAAGTCGCTGGTTCAGTACTACACGCGTGAAGCTGGAGTCCGTAACCTGGAGCGCGAGGTCGGCAATCTGTGCCGGAAGGTAGCCCGCCAGGTTGTGAACCTGATGGGCGAGGGCAAGAAAGCCAAGTCGGAGAAGGTGATCATGACCGACGCGACGGTCACCGGGTTCCTGGGTCCGCACAAGTTCCGCGACACCCGCGCCGATAAGCACAACGAAGTCGGCGGCACGATCGGACTGGCATGGACTGAAGTGGGCGGGTCGATTCTCACCACCGAAGCAACCATCATGGAAGGTCGCGGCAAGCTCACCACCACCGGAAAGCTTGGCGACGTGATGCAGGAGTCGGCGCATGCGGCGATGAGTTACGTTCGCAGCCGGGCGCACACGCTGGGGCTGGCGCGGGACTTCTACCGCCATCTCGACATCCACGTTCACGTTCCCGAGGGCGCCATTCCCAAGGATGGACCGTCGGCCGGAATTACCATCGCCACCAGCATTTGCAGTGCGTTGACCAACATTCCCGTTCGTTGCGACATTGCCATGACCGGCGAGATCACGGTTCGCGGCCGCGTGCTTCCCATCGGCGGCTTGAAGGAGAAACTGCTGGCGGCGCACCGCCAGGGGATCTTCGAGATCGTCCTGCCGAAGGACAACGAGAAGGACCTCCCGGATATGCCTGAAAATATTCGTAAGGAAATGAAGCTGAATTTCGTCGAATCAATGGACCAGGTTCTGAAGATCGCGCTGGAGCGCGAGGTGGAGCCACTGCCGCTGCCGGCGCCGGTAACGGCGACTACCGAAGCGGCCGGACGGGCCGAAGATAAGATCACGCACTAGGAAGTGGCGAGTGATGAGTGGCGAGTCGCGAGAAGAAGTAGCTGCCTGCCAGTCGCCATTAGCTCTCCGCCACTCAGATGCTAGCTAGGTTTATAATAAGTGCAGCCAAACCCGAGCAGTTTCCGGACAGGGTGGATGGGCACGACTTGCCAGAGGTTGCTTTCCTGGGTAGGAGCAACGTCGGAAAGTCGAGCCTTCTCAATGCCCTGGTCGGCCGGGATGGTCTGGCGTTCACGAGTGCCCGGCCTGGTTGCACACAGCTCATCAATTTCTTTAAGGTTGGCGAGGATATGGTCTTCGCTGATCTGCCAGGTTATGGATACGCTCGAGTTCCCAAAGACATTAAGGCCGAGTGGAAGCAGTTGGTCGAGAGCTATCTCGAGCAGCGACGTCAATTAGAGTTGTGCGTCATCCTGCTCGACTCGCGGCGTGGATGGATGGAGAAGGATCTGGAACTCAAGGAATGGCTGGAGTTCCACCAACGGCAATTTGTAGTAGTCGCCACTAAGGTAGACAAGTTGTCGAAGAATGAAGAACGGCGCGGAATGGATGCCATCCGCCGGCAAATGCAAGATGCAGAGCCGTTGCCGTTCTCGGCCGTAACAAGCCGGGGAGTGAGGGAAATTTGGCAAGCGATATCGAAAATCAAGAGCGCGCGGTAAACGCGGAGAAAGCAGCCGACGGCAATAAGGCGGAGAGCCCGAAGCCTGAGGCTCCTAAAGAGGGCAAGCCCGAAGGCGGCGGCAAACACGCTCGCGAGCCCCGGGAGAAACCGGAAAAGGCGCCGGTAGATAAGGCGTCTGCGGAGAAGCCCACCGCCGACAAAGCCCCGGCCGATAAGGCTCAGGCTGACAGCCGGCCGCCCGCTGAAGCCAAGGCCGTTCCTGACAGCAAGGCTGTTGCCGAGAAGGTGCCAGTTGAGCCGGCACAGAAGGCGGCGGCAACTGAGAAGCCCGGTGTCGAGAAGCCTGCCGCGGCAACCGAACCGCCCGTCGAGACGAAGCCCCCTGTAGCCGCTCCTGCCGCCGGCGCCGCGCCCCATGATCCGAACGAACGTCCGCACAAGCGCACCACCAATCCCGGCGGTGATCGCCGTGAGGTGAAGAACGGCACTCCCACACTCGACCTCGTCGAGTTGAAGGAGATGAGCATTCAGAATCTGAACCAGATTGCCAAGGACATGGGTGTCGTCGGCACAGCTGGTTTGCGCAAGCAGGAATTGATCTTCAAGATCCTCCAAAGCCAGGCCGAGAAGAGCGGTCTGATCTTCTCTGAAGGCGTTCTCGAGTGCCTGCCTGACGGCTTCGGCTTCCTCCGCGCGCCCGAGTACAACTACCTGCCGGGCCCGGACGACGTGTACGTTTCTCCGTCCCAGATTCGACGTTTTGACCTGCGCACCGGCGACACCATCTCCGGCCAGATCCGTCCGCCCAAGGAAGGCGAACGTTACTTCGCGCTGATCAAGGTAGACGCGATCAATTTCGAACCGCCGGAAGAGTCGCGCAATAAGATTTTCTTCGACAATCTCACGCCGCTGTATCCGTCCTCGCGCTTCAAGCTTGAAACCGCCAAGGACAACTATTCCGGCCGCGTCATGGATCTACTGACGCCGATCGGCAAGGGACAGCGCGGACTGATCGTCGCAGCGCCCCGCACTGGTAAGACGATGCTGCTCCAAAGCATCGCCAATTCCATCACCACCAATCATCCGGAAGTATCACTCATCGTCCTGTTGATTGACGAGCGCCCGGAAGAAGTCACCGACATGCAGCGTTCGGTGAAGGGCGAAGTCATCAGTTCCACCTTCGACGAACCGGCTTCGCGTCACGTACAGGTTGCGGAGATGGTGATCGAGAAGGCTAAGCGCCTGGTAGAACACAAGCGCGACGTCGTCATCCTGCTCGATTCGATCACGCGTCTGGCACGCGCCTACAACACAGTGGTTCCACCCTCTGGAAAAGTCCTCTCGGGTGGTGTTGACTCCAACGCGTTGCAACGTCCGAAGCGCTTCTTCGGCGCGGCGCGCAACATCGAGGAAGGCGGATCGCTGACCATCGTCGCCTCCGCGCTGATCGACACCGGTAGCCGAATGGACGACGTCATCTTTGAAGAGTTCAAGGGAACCGGCAACATGGAAGTCCACTTGGATCGCAAGCTGATGGACAAGCGCGTGTTTCCGGCCATCGACATTACTAAGAGCGGTACGCGTAAGGAAGAGCTGTTGCTCCCCAAGGAAGAGCTAAACCGCGTGTGGGTTCTGCGCAAAGTGCTCAATCCGCTGTCGCCGGTGGAGAGCATGGAATTGCTGCTCGACAAGCTGAACCGGACGCGCAGTAACGGCGAGTTTCTCGCTGCGATGAGCGGCTAGATCCGTCCATCGCAGCCATCAAACTAGGGGCGCTTCACCACCTGGAACGCGAACTCGCGACCGGTGCCGTGAAACGCCATCCAAACCCACAGCATCGCCAGTTGTTCGAGCGATCGTGAATTGGATAGCGGGCCGGCGTCGTGGGGCTCGAAGCCGACATCAGCGATGAGCTTTGCAGCGACGCGCTTGGCTTCGGCATCATCGCCGCAGTACAACATCGAAACCTTCATGCCATCGTATTCAGGAGCCGCCATGTTGTTGGCGCCGGTGGAATTGAACGCCTTCACGACGCGGGCGCCTTTCGCCCATTCCGCCACTTTCTCACCACCCGACGTCGTGGTTCCCAACTCCAGACCGCTCAAATCGGGAAGCATCGGATTGGTGGCATCGATGAGAATTTTTCCCTTGAGATCGAGTGACGTCAGCGCGTCCTTTGTTGCCGGCCACGGCAGCGCGCACACCACCACTTCCCCTGCCCTGGCGGCCTCAGCCAGATTTGATCGTCCAGCCAGAGTGACCTGGTGTCCGGCGCGCGTCCAGGCTTCGCCTAGCGCGCCACCTACATTGCCTTTTCCGAGAATGCCTATCTTCATGCGAGATGTGATGCTGTTTTCAGGGCGCCCGTTGCTAATAAACGTGCACAATGGGAAGGCGTTGGCGAAATGATCACCTGGAAACTAACACTGGAGTACGACGGATCGAAATATAGCGGCTGGCAGGCGCAGGTAAACGCGCGCACCGTCCAGGGCGAGATTCGAAAGGCCGCTGAGGAGTTCTTCCGCGCGGAAGTGGATGTCCAGGGTTCAGGCCGAACGGACGCTGGCGTTCACGCGCTGGCCCAGGTAGCCAGCCTGCGCGCCAAGGTGAAGCATGATCCAAGTCCCGAAGAGCTGATCCGTGGACTGAACGACCACCTGCCGGCTGATGTCGTAATTCACCATGCTGAGCCCGCGCTTCCACGCTTTCATCCCCGCCACGACGCTACCGCGCGGGTTTATCAGTACCGCATCTCGCGCCGCAAGCGCGCATTCGCCAAGCGCTATGTGTGGTGGGTGAAGGGCGAGTTGGACCTGCCGGCCATGCAGCGCGCCACACGCATGATCGCCGGACGCCATGACTTTGTCTGCTTCCGTGCGCTCGATGCTTCGCGTCCCGACGAGTCGACCGTAGTCGTCGTAGAGTCGGCCAGCCTCGAAATCGAGGACGACATGATCGTGTTCCGTATCGAGGCGTCGCATTTTATCTGGCGTATGGTCCGCCGGCTGGTGGGCGTACTGGTGAAAATCGGATTGGGCGACGTCACACAGGAGGAGTTCGCGCAACTGCTGAACGGCAAGCCTGACAAAAAGCTCGACGTAGCCTCGTGGACCGCGCCGTCGTCTGGTTTGTTTCTGGAGAAAGTCCGCTATCCGGAAATTGCGAAGGCGCCGTCAGCGCCCCACGACGCCCGCCGCCGGGCTGCTCGCTGAAGCGTAAAGCTTCTGCTCCATCCTGCCGGCGAGATGCGCGAGACGACCTGCCTGTACGCCGTATTTCATAGCCTCGGCCATTTTCTCCGAATCGTCCGCGGCAGCGATCGCTGTATTCATCAGCACGCCGTCAAAGCCGAGTTCCATGGCGAGTGCGGCATCAGAAGCGGTGCCGACTCCCGCGTCGACGATGAGCGGAACCTCAGTGATCATCTCGCGAAGAATTCGCAGATTGGTGCGGTTTTGGATGCCGAGTCCGCTACCGATGGGCGCGCCAAGAGGCATCACCGCGGCCGCGCCGGCGTCAATTAGCCGCCGCGCGTTAATCAGGTCGTCAGTGGTGTAGGGCAGGACGACAAAGCCTTCCTTGGCGAGGACACGCGTAGCCTCAAGCAGTCCGGCGTTGTCGGGGAACAACGTTCGCTCGTCGCCGATGACTTCGAGCTTCACCCAATTAGAGAGACCCACTTCACGGCCCAGGCGAGCGGTGCGAATAGCGTCGTCGGCGGTGTAGCACGCGGCCGTATTGGGAAGGATGAACAGCTTCTCGCGGTCGATGTAATCGAGCAGCGACTCTTTCGACTTATCCGTCAGATTGACGCGACGTACCGCCACCGTGACCACTTCCGCGCCCGAAGCGGCGTGACAGCGGGCCATCTCCTGGAAGCTGCGATATTTTCCCGTGCCGACGAACAGGCGGGATTGAAAAACGCGATCGGCGATGCGAAGGACGTCAGGCATGCATATATTATCCCGCTAAGGCGAGTGCGATGCCGATTCCTAGATGCCGGCGCTCTTGGCGACTTTGTCGAGGCTCGGAGTGTTGGAACGCAGGAACAGATCGTAGGAGGCGTTAACGTGCTTGGCGACGGCGCGACGAACCTGCTCTTCATCTCGGGTCTTGAGCGCTTCAACCAGTTCTTCGTGAGTACGGACATCCGGCTGTACTTCGGCCAATCCGTTCTCATGAAGAACGCCGAGAAAAGCGAACAGCGGCGTAGTGAGATGCTCTAGCGTGCGGCGCAGAATCGGATTCTCGGCGCGTTCCCAGACGAAATCGTGAAAGCGCAGGTCGTTCATCGCAAGATCGCGCCAACTGGCTTTCTCAATCGATTTCTGCACGGTCTGGCCGAGTGCGCTGAGACGCTTGATATCCGCATCGTCCATGTTCCTGGCAGCCGAAATAAACGCGACTTCCTCAAGCACGGCGCGAATCGCCAGACGGTCACTGATTTCCTGTCGGGTCAGGCTTGTGACAGACGTTTTCCGATTTTGTTCGCGAATGACTAATCCTGATTGCTCGAGGTGGACGAGCGCTTCCCGAATGGTCGCCTGACTCACCTCAAACATCTTTGCCAGATGAAGTTCGCGTAATACCTCACCGGGTTGAAAGCGTCCGCCGAAAATCGCTTCCTTAAGACTGTCATAGACTTGTCTGGAGAGCGAGTCTGGCTTAACTGGTTTTAGGAAAGAACCTTTCGACATGAGAGCGCCCTTTGAGCTTACCTCAAAACCCCACTACCGTAAACTAGCATACAGTGAAAACCTAAGAGTAATAGTCCTCTAGCTACAGGACGTTAGTACAGGTCAGGGCCGCGACGCAGTTTGCCCGGGAAACGGAGATGTCACGGTTCTTTTAAGATTCTTGGGCATCCGCCGATAAGAAACAAGGGGCGTGACGCTCTTTTTCGTTAACTAAGGCACTTCGCTGAGGTCCTCCCCCACTTTTGGGGACTCCCCTACTGTGAAACGCGGAGGCGGCCGATGGAATGCAGGAAGGGAACTGCCCAGAAAAGCTCGTGATGAAGAGGAATTTCGTTCCATTGCTCGTCGTTGCTTTTGTGGTCGCGATTGCGTCCACGGGCATCTTTTACGGTCTGTTCGTTGGCAAGCTCAAGAGCGCACCGGCCCAGAACGTGATCATCGCCGTGAAGCCTTTGCGTCCCGGGGCGGTGGTCACTGCTGCTGACCTTGGCACCCTCCAGTGGTCCAGTTCAGCCATTCCCAAAGGGATGTTCATCGAGACCCAGCCGGTAATCGGCCAAACCGTCATCCAGACCATTGACGAAGGGGAGCCGATACTGGAATCCAGGCTTGGTTCACGGCCGGGAGGTGGAGTTGGTGTCGCAGGCGGCATGCGGGCGGTTTCCGTCCACGTGTCGGACTCTTCGGGCGTCCTGGCGATGCTGCGTCCGGGTCACCGGGTTGACCTTCAAGTTTTTGGTGCACGCACAGCTCAAGGGGTTGAGCCGGAAGCACGCACGGCTTTCCAGAACGTTCTTGTCCTGTCTGCCGGTACCCTTGCTGAGCCCAGCTCGCAGGGCGGTTTTAATGCACCGGTGGTGACCGTCCTGGTAGAACCGCACGACGCGGACTTGCTCGGAATTGCGGACTCCTACGGCAGGATCCGCCTTGCTCTGAGAAATCCATCAGACCAAGGCAAGGAGTCGAAAGGCGCCATGACGCTGATGTCGGTACTCCATGGAGGGGCGGCGGTCGCACAGCCGTTGCTGCCGGCACGGGCGAATGCAGCCGTTACGGCGCCGCCTGCGGTGACACGGCCGCCGGTCCGCTTATCGGTACAGTTTATGAGTGCCACGCCCGAGGCAGTGGATGCGTTAGGACGATTCGGCATCTCGACGCCAGCCGGTGAACTCCGAGCGTCCACACCGGGCGCGGCGGCAGACCTGGAGAAGGTCCTGACTGAACTTCGCGGCAACAAATCCGTGGATGTCCTGTCGCTGTCGAGCGTGAACGCGGCGATGAGCCGGTCGGCCTCCGTCGAGTTGCGCGGACGCGATGAGGGATCGGTACGCGTACAATTCTCGCCGTTTGTCTCCAACGGGCGGACGAAGCTGCGAGTACAACCTGAAATGACCGTAGAAGGCGGAGTGGCGCCGGGGCTGCGGCGGGTTGAAACCGAAGTCGATATCACGGGCGGAAAGAGCTTCGTCATTTCAGGCTTGCAGGACACGGCAACCACGTCGACCGGCCGTCAACTGCTGGTTCTGGTGACGCCCGCTCCATGACGGGCGATCAGAGGAAATAAGCAGACATGCCAGTAGGAGCTCTTGTCTTCTTCTTCCTGGTCACCTTTTTGGTGATCGCGATTTCCCTGGTAGCGGCGTTTCTTGTGCTCCAAAAGCGGGCCTCGCAACGAGCCGACGCAAACCTTGAAAGCTCGCTCGAGCGGGAACTGTCGGGAGAGCCGTTTGAGGCTATCCTGAAGACCGAAGAACTCAGCTCGATTACACTCTGGCACTCACTACTGGCTCGCTTCGATTTTGTCGAGATTATCAAAACTCGAACGATCCAAGCGGACTTGGACTGGTCGGCGGGGCGGGTGACGATGGCGATGCTGTTGTGCGGCGCGGTGGCCTTCGCTATCCTGGTCCGCGTATCATTCCTGCCGTTATGGGTGGTGACGGGGACAAGCTGGTTTGCCTGCGTTTCACCTTATCTGTACATACTCAGCCGTAGGAAGAAGCGCTTCCACAAGTTTCGCGAGAGTTTCCCCGACGCCCTTGATTCGCTCTCACGCGGTCTGCGCGCGGGCTACCCTCTGCTGTCGGCACTGGAGATGGTGGCGGGTGAGGCAGAAGCGCCGGTATCGAGTGAGATCCGAAAAACCTTCGTCGAGGCGAACCTTGGAATGCCGTGGGACCGCGCGCTGTCAAATCTGAGCGAGCGCATGCCGCTGCCCGAGGTGAATCTCTTCGTTTCGGCGGTCCAGATTCATCAACGAACGGGCGGCAGGCTGAGCGACGTAATCGGGCGCCTTACCGATACGATGAGGGAACAAGTGGCACTGGCCGGAGAGGTCCGGGCATTAGCCGCTCACGGACGCATAACCGGAATGGTTTTGTCGCTGGTACCGGTGGGAATCGCCGGGATCATGATGGTTGTTAGTCCGAGTTACATCGGTGTTCTTCTCGGCCACCCTTACGGCAAGGATATGATCGCGGCGGCCATCGCCTGCCTTATCGCGGCGCACTTTGTGATGCGCCACATCACGGACATCAAAATATGACCGAACTCTGGATGCTGGGGGCATTCTTCCTGTTCGTTCTGGCCGCCGTATCGGTGGCCGGATATTTTGTAATGGGCCGAACCGCAGGGCAAACAGCGGCCGCTGAACCCGGCCCTTCGTCGCTATTGACCACCCACCGGCAGTCCGACGGCTTCGGAGGCTTAGTTCGGGTATTTGAGATCATCGGCGAGAATGTTCCGGGAGCCCGCGCTGCCGACAATCCACTACGAGCGCAACTCATTCAGGCCGGCTACCGGCTTGCTTCGGCAGTGCGGATTTTCTACGGCATCAAGTGCGCTTCAGCGCTCACGTTCGGAATGCTGGTGTTGGGCATCGCCTTGTGGGCACCGGCCGATCCGATGCTGCCGGCGATCTGCGCCGCCGCGTTCGGCTTCATGATTCCCGACCGTGTGCTGGCGCGGGTGAAGAAGGCACGCAATCTTCGTTTGCGCCGCGGCCTGCCGTCAGCAATGGACATGCTGGTTCTAGCGGTGGAAGCGGGTCAGTCAATCGACCAGGCGATGGTGGCCACCAGCCGCGGCCTCAAATCCAACTACCCGGACCTGGCTGCTGAACTCACGACGCTGCAACTGGAAGCGCGAGCCAGCAACAACCGGACGGAGGCACTGCGAAATTTTGCCTCCCGAACCAAGGAACCCGAGCTCAAGAAGTTTGCCGCCCTGCTCCTCGATACCGACCGGTTTGGGACAAGCGTGGGTCCGGCGTTGCGCGATCACGCCAAATATCTGCGGATTCGTTTTCGCCAGGAGGCTCAGGAAACCGCTCGCAAAGTGGGCGTGAAGCTGATCTTTCCCGTCTTTTTTCTTATCTTTCCGTCGGTGGTCCTGGTCACGCTTGGACCCGCCGTAATCCTGATTTTCACGCAGCTCAAAGGTTTGCTCGGCAACTAGTAGGGCCGGTCGGGCATCTGATAGAGGGGAACCAACGCAAGCGCGATCGGATGCCGTTGGCGATACTATAAAGAGAGGTTTCTGGTCAACTGGATCCCACCACACGTATGTCTGGAGAAAACGACCCCAAGTTGGGTATCAATAGCTGGCTCGAAGACGAGCTTTATCAACAATATCTGTACGACCGCAAGACCGTGGACGACACCTGGAAGAAGGTTTTTGACAAGACCAACGGCCACGGGACGAACGGGTTAGCGACCAATGGTGTCGCTACCAACGGACATACAGAGAAGTTGACCGCAGGCGGGACTCAAGAGAACCGAGCGGCCGCCGCGCCCGCTTCGCCCGTGACACTCTCCGATCCGCCAACACTGCCTGAAGGCGATTCGATTGTTCCCTTGCGTGGGGCTTCGGCCCGCATCGCCGAGAACATGATCCAGAGCCTGACCATTCCCACCGCCACCAGCCAGAGAACCATGGCGGTGAAGGTGATCGACGAGAACCGGCGGGTGATCAACGAATATCGGGCGTTACGGGGGCTTTCGAAAGTCTCATATACGCACGTCATCGCCTGGGCCCTGGTGAAAGCGCTCGCCAAAGTGCCGAACATCAATAACGCCTACAGCGAGCAGGACGGCCAGCCGGTTCGCCGTGTACGTGCAAACGTGAACCTCGGGGTGGCAGTGGACGTAGCCGGCAAGGACGGCGCCCGCTCGCTGACGGTCCCCAACCTTAAAAACGCCAATCTGCTCAACTTCGAGCAATTCCTCGAAGCTTACGACGATATCGTTCGCCGCGCGCGCATCAGTAAGCTGGTGCTTGCCGACTTCGAAGGGACCACGGTTTCCCTCACCAACCCCGGCACGGTCGGCACGGTCGGCTCCATTCCCCGCCTGATGTCCGGCCAGGGCGCCATTATCGCCACCGGCGTCATCGACTATCCGGCCGAGTATCAGGGTGTCACCGAACAGATGCGCGCCATGCTCGGCTTGAGCAAGGTGATGACGGTAACCTGTACTTACGACCACCGCGTGATTCAGGGCGCCGAGTCAGGTGCACTGCTGGGCCACATCCAGTCGCTCCTCCAGGGCGAGGACAATTTTTTCGACCGCATCTTCGCCGACCTCGGAGTTCCATATCACGCCGTCCGCTGGGAAGAAGCCAGTGTCTCAGCGACTCCCGGGCTCGGTTTCCCCGGTGGCATGGAGGAACTCGCGCGCCAGGCGGCGGTGCTTCAGCTGATTAACGCCTATCGCGTCCGCGGCCACCTCATCGCCGACCTTGACCCGCTCGGCAGCAAGCCGCACTACCACGCTGAACTCGATCCCGCCACCTACGGTCTCACCATCTGGGACCGCGACCGCCCGTTCATCAGCGGCACGCTGATGGGCGACAAGCACACCGCGACTTTGCGCGGAATTCTCGAACGCCTACGCCGTACCTACTGCGGCCGCATCGGCTGCGAGTACATGAACATCCAGCATCCGGAGCAGAAGGACTGGCTCCAGACGCGCATGGAGCCGACCGAGAACAACTGGCCTCTCACTGAGGCCACAAAGCTCCGCGCTCTCGGCCGGCTGATTGAAGCTGAGGAGTTCGAACATTTTCTGCACGCTCGCTTCATCGGTCAGAAGCGCTTCTCTATCGAAGGCGGCGAGAGCGCTATGGCGATTCTCGATGAGGTGCTCGAGCGCGCCGCCGACCAGGGCGCCCATGAAGCCGTAATCGGCATGGCCCACCGCGGACGTCTCAACGTGCTTGCCAATGTAGTCGGCAAGAGCATGGTGCAAATCTTCAGCGCCTTTGAAGGCGACATCGACCCGATGAGCACCCAGGGTTCAGGCGACGTCAAGTATCACCTCGGTGCGAGTGGCGTCATGAAGACGTCTACCGGCAAGGAACTCGTCGTCTCGGTTGCCTTCAACCCCAGCCATCTCGAAGCGGTGGACCCGGTGGTGGAAGGCATCGTCCGTCCCAAGCAGGACCGGCTTGGCGACGTCAAGCGCGAACGCGTGATTCCGGTGCTCATCCATGGCGACGCCGCTTTTGCCGGCCAGGGCGTCGTGGCTGAAACGCTCAACCTCTCGCAGTTGGAGGGTTACACTACCGGCGGCACCGTCCACATCGTTATCAACAATCAGATCGGGTTCACCACCAATCCGCAGGAGTCGCGCTCCACGCCCTACTCCACCGACGTTGCGCGCATGGTGCAGGCCCCCATTTTCCACGTCAACGGCGACGACCCCGAAGCTTGCCTGCGCGCCGCGCAGCTTGCGTTCGACTACCGGCAGAAGTTCAAGAAAGATGTCGTCATCGACATGATCTGCTACCGGCGTTGGGGTCATAACGAGGCTGATGATCCGAGCTACACACAGCCGCTGCTCTATCGCAAGATCCGCAAGCACCCGTCGGTAGCCGAGCTTTACGCTGACAGCCTGGTTCGTCAGAAACTCCTCGCCAAGCCGGACGTCGAAGCCATGCGTCAGCGCTACAACAAGCGCTTCAACGATGTTTTCGAGGAATCGCAGCGCAACAAGGAAGAATACGAGCTTCAGGAATTGAGCACGGTCTCCGCTCCGGAGTCCACGTCAACGTTCTGCATGCGGACGGCGATTGACGAAGCCATGGTGCGGAAAGTGATCGACGGGATCACCACGTTCCCGGCCGATTTCCACCTCCACCCCAAGCTGAAGAACTTCATCGAGAAGCGGCACGAAGCATTGGACGGCGCGCCCATGGATTGGGCCACCGCCGAGACAATTGCCTTCGGCTCACTGGTACTCGACGGTACGCAGGTCCGGCTTTCGGGACAGGACTCCGCCCGCGGCACTTTCAGCCAGCGCCACCTCGAATATTACGACTACGACACCGGCCGCAGCTATATCCCGCTGCAGCACCTGACGCCCGACCAGTCGCCGTTCAACGTCTGGGACAGCGCACTTAGCGAGTACGCGGTGATGGGTTTTGAGTTCGGCTACAGCGTGGGCGACCCGCTGACCATGGTGCTCTGGGAAGCGCAGTTCGGCGATTTCGTCAACGGCGCCCAGATCATGATCGACCAGTTCATCTCCGCCTGCGAGACCAAGTGGGGACAGCCAAGCGGCATTGTGCTGCTGCTGCCGCACGGCTACGAGGGCCAGGGCCCCGAGCATTCGAGCGCGCGCATTGAGCGCTTCCTGCAGTTGTGCGCCGAGAATAATCTGATCGTCGCCAATTGTACGACGCCCGCGCAGTACTTCCATTTGCTGCGCAGGCAGATGTACGGCGGTCCCGACCGTCGCGGTCTTCGCAAGCCGCTCGTCATCTTCACACCAAAGAGCATTCTCCGCAGTCCCAAGGCTGTGTCGACGGTCCATGACCTTACCACCGGCGGCTTCCGCGAGATCATCAGCGATCAGGCGAACCTCGATACCAACCAGGTGAAACGCGTTCTGCTCTGCTCCGGCAAGGTTTATTACGATCTCGCCACGGCGCGTGAACAGCGCAAGGTTGAGGACATCGCGATTCTCCGCGTCGAACAGCTCTATCCGTTTGCCGCCTCCGACTTTACCGACTTGATGGCCCGCTATCCTGTCACTGCCGAAGTGATGTGGGTGCAGGAAGAGCCGAAGAATATGGGTCCCTGGCACTATATCCAGGACAAGATCCAGCCACTGCTCGCCGACTCCAAGCGCACCATTCGCTATGCCGGACGCCAGGAAGGCGCGAGTCCGTCCGCTGGTTCGATCAAGCGCCACACGCAAGAGCAGAACGACCTGGTGGAAGAGGCGTTCGCGCTCGGCCCCAACGTGCGCAAGCCTCGGCGCCTGGTAAAGAAGCGCAAGGCTTAGTTTTCCAGCCGGGCGATGCGACGCGCCAGAAATTCGCGCTCCACCTGATTCTGTACGAATGCGAGCGCTCGACGGTACGCCGCGAGCGCTTCGTCCCGCCTCTTGAGCCGCGACAGAATGTCGGCGCGGGCCGCATGAAACAGGTAGTAGTTCTGCAACTCGCGTGACTCGCCGAGCGTGTCGAGCATCGCCATTCCCTGCTCCAGGCCCACTCCCAGCGCCACGGCCACCGCGTGGTTCAAGGCGACTACCGCAGTCGGCTGCAGCACTAAGAGCCGCTCGTATAAAGCTGCGATCTGCCGCCAGTCAGTCTCCGCCGGCCTCGCCGCATCGGCGTGCAACGCGGCGATGGCGGCTTGCAGTTGGTAAGATCCCACCGGACCGCGCATCAGCGCACGGTCCACCAACGCCAGTCCTTCAGCGATCTGGCTGCGATTCCAGAGTGCGCGGTCCTGCTCCTCAAGAGTAACCAGCATTGAGTCGCGCACCCGGGCTTCGCGCCGGGAGTCATGGAGGAGAAGCAGGGCCAGCAACGCCAGATTCTCGGCATCGTTGGGTAGTAACTCACACAGGACGCGCGCCAGGCGAATGGCTTCAAGACAAAGGTCGGCCCGCACCAGGCTCTCGCCGGCGGTGGCCACATATCCTTCGTTGAAGATCAGGTAGAGCACGGCGCGCACCGGCGCCAGGCGCTCCGCCAGTTGATGCGACGGTGGAACCTCATAGGGTATCCCGGCCTCCTGAATCTTCCGTTTCGTTCGCACCAGGCGTTGCGCGAGAGTTGGTTCAGGCACCAGAAACGCTTTCGCGATTTCGGCGGTGGTGAGGCCGCCGAGCGTCCGCAGGGTCAACGCCACCTGTCCTTCGGGGCTGAGCGCCGGATGGCAGCAGGTGAAGATGAGCCTAAGCCGGTCATCCGGTAAATGCACAAATACATCCTCCGGTTCGGCGGCAGCCGAGTTCTCGAGTTCGTAGGCCAGCGAGTCCTCGCGGTCGCGGTGCGTCCGGCGCCGGCGCGCGGCGTCGATGAGTTTGCGATGCGCGGCGGTGGTGATCCAAGCCGCTGGATTCGACGGCACTGCACCGGCTTTCCAGGAGACCGTGGCTGCGGCCAGGGCCTCCTGCATCGCTTCCTCAGCTTGATCGAAGGAACCCGAGATACGGATCAGCGTCGAGAGAATCCGTCCGCAATCGTCCTTGAAAACCCGCTCGACGGCCGCCCGTGCCTGATCTGTCATGGACGGTATGGAAGGTCGGCCACCGGCCTGATCTCAATGCAGCCCGAACCGCCCTTGCACCCTGTCGGAATGCGCTTCGCCCATTCAATGGCTTCGTCCAGATTCTGGCAGTCGATGATGTAGTAGCCCGCCAGTTGCTCCTTCGTCTCGGCGAACGGACCGTCAGTGATTAGCGACTTTCCGTTCTCCACGCGTACCGTCGTCGCCAGTGCAGTCGTTTTCAGGCCCTCCACCGCCACCAGCACTCCACGCGCTGCCGCGTCGTCCATCAACGAACTGTGCCTGGCAATGATCCCCGGAATTTCTTCCGGCGGCGGCCCCTCGGGCGTCTCCTGCGAGTAGATCATCATCATGTAGCGCATGTAGATCTCATTTTGCCGGAAAATTCGGGTCGGCTTTCACCTCGAGAATCTGCTGCGTGTGACGATCGGTATGCGCTGACGCTGCCAGTATCCACTGATAGCCGTCGAGCGGACCCAGAGCGGGATGCGGAACGTTGTGCCCGCGGAGGTCATGGGACGTCTGCAGCGCCGCCTCAATTTGCTTGCGAGCATGCAGAAGGTTATCGAGCGCCGCCGGACCTTGAACTTTGCCTGTGGGCACGATCGATTCCGGAGCTTTCACTTTGTTCGAACGGTCCGGCACCTTACTGAGAATCAGGGCATCGACGGCTTTCGCATCGCGGTCGGCCGGAGGCGCAGGCGCCTTGTCCAGGCCGCCCAGAACGCCACCGCCGACGAAGCCTTCAACAATCGACATATGTTCGACGATCTCGGCAATCGACCAACGGTCAGGCGCCGGTTTAAAATTCCACTGCGCGTCAGTGAGATTCTGCGTAGCCTTGACCACGCCCGCCTGCGTTTGCTCGAGATAGCGTTCAGCTTTGGCGCGCTCGGCCGTGGTGATGTCGGTGGTCAGACTGCCGGCCGTCAGGGTGAAGGCAGCCAGAATCGAGGTTTGAAGAGGTTTTTGAAGCATTGTGGTTCTCCTTGCATGAGAGCGACGGATGGAACCACGTGAAATCGACAGTCGTGGAAAAGAAAATCAGTCCCCGAGAAATTCTCCAACGGGGGCCAACCGCTCGGTGTGATCACAAATGATCTTGAGCATCACCAGCAAGGGAACGGCGAGCAGGGCTCCCGCGACGCCCCAGAGCCAGCCCCAGAAGGTCAGGCCGATGAAGATTACAACAGGATTTAAGGTAAGGCGGCGCCCCATGATCCAGGGTGTGATGAAGTTCCCTTCCAGAGCCGCGAGCACAAAATAGGCGAGCGGCGGCCAGATCGTTTGTTCCAAGCCTTGAAATGTGGCCGAGGAGACCAGCGCGACAACGAAAATGGTGGTGGCGGCGCCGATGTACGGAACGAAGTTGAGAAGCGCACCCAGCATGCCCCAAAGGATAGGATCCGGCAGTCCGAGCAGCCAAAACGCCAGCGCCGCACAGCTTCCCAATCCAATGTTGATCAGCGCTACTGTCACCAGGTAGCGAGAAATGTTGTTTTCGATCTGTCGCGCAATCGTGACCGCATTCTTCCGGTCCTCCAGTTTGGGAAGCACACGCACCAGCTTCAGCAGGAACAAGTCGCCCGAAGCGAGCAGGAAGTACAACAGGATCAGCAGAACCGCCAGGCCGAAGAGAAAGTCCCACCCTCTGGAGAATATGATCTCTCCTGGCCCTGGCTGCTTCATGGCCACTTGAACCGCAGGCTTAGCGCTTCCGCCCGACGCGTTTTCGGTAATGGAGCGGACCTGCTCAGTCGCCTGCGTTACCTGTTTCATCGGCTTGGCAAGCTGATTCACGCCGCGTTGGATCTTCTTCGACAGTTCTGGCGCTCTTTCGATCCAGGTGGCAATGGGGGTCGACAATTGCCAAACTATTAGACCCATTGCGGCCAGCAGTCCGGCAATCACCAACATCGCGCCTAGCCACTCCGGAATGTGCAGGCGCGCCAATCCGCGCACTACCGGCCAAAGTAGGAAGCTCATCACAAACGCCAGGGTAACCGGCAAGAAGAACTCCCGGGCGAGATAAAGCGTGTAGAAGCAACTGAGTACGAATAATCCCGTCAGCGCGACACTACGCAGGGTCTGCTTTTCTTGAGCAATCACGGCTATTGGACCGCAAATCTTGAAATACCTTTCGTCTGTTTGTCATCCCACTAGCGTGCCCACTCGAATTGCACTGATAATCTTCGTGTCTGCGCTGACCCTCCTGGGCGGTAATGACCCATTCTCCGGCAAATGGAACTGCGACAAGAACGTCAGCACGCTCACTGCTGACATCCCGGACGGACTCCGCCAGGAAGTGAAACGGAAAGGCGGCAACTACCAGATCATTACGGTTTGGCGAGAGCCGCACGGCGGCGTGGCGCCGCTAGCGCTGTTGGGCATCATGGCAACCGAGATCACGCTAACTACGGACGGTGCCGAGAAGGTGAACCAGGTTGGGCCTTTCATGCAGAGGTCCGCTTCAAAGCTCGACGGGAACCAGCTGGTAACCCAATGGACGGCCACCGTCAACGGTCAGAAGGTGAACGGCAAGTGGACACGCGTAGCGTCAGATGACGGCAAAACGTTCACCCTCGAAATCGAGGAGTCGATGGAAGACGGTAAGACCAACAACGGCAAACTGGTCTTTACTCGAAACTAAAACCGCTTAGCGGGCGAGCCACATCTTGATGGAGCGTGAGACTTTCTCGGACGCGTCCTGTTGCACGAAGTGATTCGACTCTGGAATGGTTACCAGCGTCAGATCGTCCACCCAGTCCCACGTTCCATTCAGCGCGCCGGATAGCAAAGCGGTGTCGCCGAGTCCGTGAATCATGAGCACTGGCATCTTCAGCTTCACAACCGGCGAAGTATCTTCCTTATAGGGCTCGCGAGGGTAATTGCGCTTGTAGTAGTTCAGCATGGCTTCGAGATCGGAGCGCTTAAACGCTTCGATGTACTTCTTCTTCGCTTCCGGATCCTTCACCCAGAACGTGAGGCCCTCGGCCGTGACCTTAGAGGCAGCGTCGGGCTGCTGAAAATTGCGCGCGTATTGCGAGTTCTTCTGCTGTTGCGGATTATTCGCCAATTCGCGGGCCAGTCCACGCGGATGGGGCAGATTGAGAATGATCAGCTTGTCAACAAACTGAGGCGCGTTCAATGCAAGCTGCCACGATACGAGACCACCCCAATCATGGCCAACGATGATCGCCTTCTCCTTACCTAGGCTCTTGATGACGGCGATCACATCGCCAACGAGGAGACGCACATCGTAGTTCTCCACGCCTTGCGGCTTGTCGCTGAGGTTGTACCCGCGCTGGTCAATCGCCACTACCTGGTAATTGGGAGCGAGAGCTTCCATCTGGTCGCGCCACGTGTACCAGAAATCCGGAAAGCCATGGATCATGACAATCAGCGGACCGCTGCCCATGGTGGCGTAGTGAATTTTCACGCCGTTCGAGTCAGCGTAACCATGCTTCACTTTTGATTCGATATCGATCGAGCCCGCGTACACTGCGGCACAGCAGAGCAATCCCGTTAACATTCTCATGGTGGGTACCTCGTTGAAGTATAGTCGAACAAGATGAAACTAGTGGTGGCAATCCTGGCGGCGGGTGTGTGCCTGGCAGCACAACCAGCGCCGAAAACCGAGCTACTCTGGCCGCAAGGCGCGCCCGGAGCGATGGGCGACGCAGACATCGACAAACCTTCGCTGACCATCTATTTGCCTGCAACAGCCAAGCCTACCGGCACCGGCATCGTAGTGTGTCCGGGCGGCGGTTACGCGCATCTCGCGATGGACCACGAGGGCAAGCAAGTGGCCGAATGGCTGAACAGTCTTGGCGTTGCGGCCTTTGTGCTGCAGTACAGACTGGGACCCAAATATCACCATCCGATCGAGATCGGCGACGCGCAAAAGGCGATTCGCATGGTGCGGTCGCGCGCTAAGGAATTCGGGATTCAGCCGGATCGCGTCGGCATCATGGGATTCTCCGCGGGCGGTCATCTGGCGTCTACAGCGGCGACTCATTTCGGAGTCGAAGACGGAGTCTCGAGCCGCCCTGACTTCGCGATTCTCTGCTACCCGGTGGTGACTTTCGCCGATCCGTATGCACACAAGGGATCGCGCACCAATTTGCTGGGCGCTACTCCCGATCCCCAACTCGTTGCGAACCTTTCGAATGAATCGCAGGTCACCAAAGACACTCCGCCAACGTTCCTGTTTCACACCAACGCGGATACGGGCGTTCCAGCTGAGAATAGTGTCCAGTTTTATCTCGCCTTGCGTCGCGCCGGAGTGCCGGCCGAGATGCACATCTTCGAAAAAGGCCCGCACGGCGTTGGTCTGGCGCAGAAGGATCCGATTTTGTCGACATGGCCGCCATTACTGGCGAACTGGCTTCGGACGCGCGGACTGATTCCGGCGCAATGAGCCGGCCCGCTGTCTTTCTCGACCGCGACGGAACGATCATCGAAGAGGTGGGCTACTGTTCAGATCCCGCGGACGTTCGACTTTATCACGGCGCTGACAACGCCATCCGGCAACTGCGCGAGGCCGGCTTTCTGGTGGTGATCGCTACCAACCAGAGCGGCATTGGTCTGGGCCTGTTCAGCGAGCAGCAATACTACGCCGTGCATGCCGAGATGGTGCGGCAGCTGGTGCCGGTGGAAATCGACGGCATGTACTTCAACAGCGACACGCCAGAGAGGCCTGGCTTTCGCCGTAAGCCGAACCCCGGCATGGTGCTCGAAGCCGCGCGCGACCTCGACATTGATTTGACCAAGTCGTACTTCGTCGGTGATCGCGGCGGCGATGTCGAATGCGGCCGGAATGCGGGGACACGCACAGTACTCGTCGAGACCGGCTATGGGCACCGCTTCCCCAACGCGAAGCCTGACCATCGTGCGCCTACGCTCGTCGAGGCCGTCCAATGGATCCTCGAGGACGCGCGGTGAATGACCTGCTTCGCAAGCGTCTCGAAGCCGGCTCCGCGTTCCGTGTGAAGGTGATTCCCAAAAGTTCGAAGACGGAAATCGTCGGCGAACTGGGCGACGGCACCATTAAGATCAGAGTGGCCGCGACGCCCGAGCGCGGCAAAGCCAACGCCGAATTGTGCGCGTTTTTGGCGCGTGAAACTGGGGGCGAGGTCGAAGTTATCAGTGGGCAGACGTCGCCGGTTAAGCTGGTTCGGGTGAGGCGCTAATAGGGCGCTAACACGGCGCCGAAGTCGACTCCGCTGTCCGGCCCAGCAACTTCTTCACCACGTCAAAGTCGATCTTGTCGGGTTTCGAAAAACGGATGCATCCCTTGCCGATCTTCGAGTCCGGGAGGGCGGCGCGGAATTCGTCCACTACATCCTTCTTCATGACGTAGAGGGAGACGTATTGCTTCTGACTCGCGAATGCGACCTCGGGCGTCCCGTCCCGCTTGTAAGCCGGCAGGCCGTAGGCCATGCATTCCTCGTAGCCCTTGAGTTGCTGCTTGCAGAGGCGGCGCAATTTCTCGATCACGGCGCGGCGCTCGGGCGGCAGTTCTGCAATGTAGGCTTGGACGTCGACGGCTTTGCTGACCACGGTGAACCCTTTCTGTCCTGACAGTGTACCCGTTTCGCGGAGGCAGTACCAAAGAGCGCAGCAACCCGCCGCCTGTCCGGCACATCTAAAGACCAGGTGTTTGCAAAACGGGGAAGCCTTCTTTCGCCTCGCTTCTATTCTTCAGTCCTACTTCCGCGCCGCCTTTCCTCGCGACGAGGCGGGAGCCTCGTTCTACTTCCCCGCCCAGGAGGCCGTTGTAAGCTTGTCCTATGACCCGACGCGAGTTGCTTGCTCTCGCTGCCGCGGCGCCAATCGCTGGGACTCGCGCCGCATTTGCCAAGGAGGCTCCGACCGCTCCGGTTGCCATAGCCAAAGTTCCGGCATATTCCGAGGACCTGGTGGCAGCGCTCGACAAGATGTTTGATCAGATTGGGGGCGCCGGAAAACTGGTCAGGAACAAGACCGTCACCATCAAGCTGAATCTCACCGGGAGTCCGGGTCAGCGATTCGAAGGTCGCGCATTGGGATCCACGCATTACACGCATCCGAAGACGGTGGCCGCGATGGTGCACGTCCTTGATAAGGCCGGTGCGCGACGGATCCGCCTGGTGGAAAGCTGTTTTGTGACGTCCGCCCCGTTTGAAGAATTCATGTTGGACTCGGGCTGGAATGTACGTCAGCTTCAGAGCCTGAGCAAGAGTCTGGAATTCGAAAACACCAACTTTCTGGGCAAGAGCGCTCGCTACTCACGCCTAAAGGTTCCGGGCGGCGGATTGATTTTCCCGGCGTACGATTTGAACCACTCCTATGCCGACACCGACGTCATGGTTTCGATGGCGAAGTTGAAGAATCACGCGACGTGTGGCGTGACGCTGTCGATGAAGAACATGTTTGGCATTACGCCCGCCTCGATTTATGGCGACAACGCCGGCGTCGACGAGCCTAATGAAAGCCCGACGTCCGGACGCGTGCAGATTTGTCACATGGGCAAACGTGGCCCCGCCAGGTCTTCGCCCCAGGAAATTAATCCGGCATCGCCCCGGGCACCGGGTTATCGAATGCCGCGCGTGGTTGCCGAATTGAATGCGATGCGGCCGATCGACATCGCCTTTGTCGAGGGTATTGAGACGGTGACCGGTGGCGAGGGCCCCTGGGTCCAAGGGTTAAGGTATGTCCGGCCAGGCGTGATGGTGCTCGGCACGAATGCCGTTTGTACCGATGCCGTTTCCACCGCGGTGATGGGCTATGATCCGCGCGCCAGCAAAGGCAAGATTCCGTTCGTGGGTTGCGACAACTCCCTGCTGCTGGCCGAGTCGCTGGGCGTGGGCTCAGCCGACCTCAAGAAAATCGAAGTCGTCGGCACGACAATTGCCGCCGCCAGGTTCGACTTCGGTCCGAACCAAACCCCCGCAGTTTGAAGAGAGCCCCTAGAGAAAATGACCATTGATAGTTTGCCGCCCGTACCGCTGACGCTCGAGGGCGCGAGTGTGCTGCACCAGATGATGCGCGTAAAGTGGCCTGCCTGGCGAGCGCTTGATGAAGCGCGGCGCGCCGCTGTACTGGCTCCCGCACAGGCTGCGCTAGCCGAGATGGAAGGACAGGGGTCGGGCACGTTCTCGATGCTCGGGCACAAGGGCGACCTGATGTTTGTCCACTTCAGGGACAACTTCGAGAAGATCAGCGAGGTGGAACTACGGCTCGCGAAACTCGAGTTGTGGGACTATCTCGAACCCACCAGTTCGTACGTATCCGTAGTCGAACTGGGGCTCTATGACTCGACCGTAAAACTCTACCAGAGCGCCATCGAGAAGGGCGTCCAGCCGTTCACGCCGGAATGGGACGCGCTCATCGGCGAGTCGGTAGAGCGTCAGAAAACGGCCATGAAACCGCGCCTGTTCCCGGAGATTCCGGACGCGCGCTATGTCTGTTTCTATCCGATGGACCGCAAGCGCGGCGAGCACAAAAATTGGTACTCGCTGCCAATGAGTGAGCGCAAGCGGCAGATGGATGATCACGGGGCCATCGGGCGCCGCTACGCAGGGACGGTGCGACAGATCATCACAGGGTCAATCGGGTTCGACGACTGGGAGTGGGGCGTTGACCTATTCGCCGACGATCCCGTGGTCTTCAAGAAGCTGATTTACGAAATGCGTTTCGACGAAGTCAGCGCGACCTACGCACTCTTCGGCCAGTTCTTTGTTGGACTGCGCCTGAGGGCCGCGGAACTTCCAAAGCTGCTTTCCTTCTAGCGTTACTTCGGCAACGCAAAAGCGACCACCGCGTCGCCTTGCTTGGTGCCGAGTTTCCCGTGGCCGCCGGCGCAGATGACGACGTACTGGCGGCCCTTGTACTCGAAAGTCATGGGCGTCGCCTGCGCGCTGGCGGGCAACTCCGCTTTCCAGAGTTCCTTTCCGCTTTCCTGATCGAAGGCGCGCAGAAACGTGTCCATCGACGCGGCATCGAACACTAACCCGCCCGCAGTCGACATGGGCCCGCCGAGATTCGGACTGCCCGGCGGTGTGCCGTCTCGCACGAACCCCAGCGGTGTCTCCCACGCGATCTTGCCTGTCTTCAAACTAAGCGCCGACACCGTACCCCATGGCGGCGCGTTGCACGGAGTACCGGCGGGCGAAACGAGCGTCTCGCGGTACATCGCGTAGGGCGCGCCGGCCTGACCGCCAAACTCGCCTTGGAGCCGCGTGCCACTATCCTTGCGACCTTTAGCGAAGTCCGCACGCGGGATCAGCCTCACCACGGTGGCCAGTCGGTTGGTGTTAGCGATCAACAAGCCGCGTTCTTCGTCAATGGACATCGCGCCCCAATTGACGCCGCCGACATTGCCGGGAAAGAGAAGCGAGCCATCCAAACTCGCCGGGGTGAAAATGCCTTCGTTCCGGAGTTTGCTAAGCCGGTCGGCACACCAGGCCTTTGCTTCAGGCGTGGGACCCCAGGCATCTTCGGGACGCAAGGTGGACGGCGAAAGCGCCGCGTACGCCGGGAAAGGCTGACTCGCGGAAGTTTGCTCGCCTTCAATCGTCGATTGCGGCACGGCGCGCTCCTCCACCGGAACGAGCGGTTTACCGGTCAACCGGTCGAGCACGAAAACATGCCCCATCTTGGTGGCGACGGCAACCGCAGGCTGCCCTTTGTAAGTGAAGAGAGCCGGTTGGGCAGCCACGTCGTAGTCCCAGACATCGTGGTGGACCACTTGGAATCCCCACAGGCGTTCACCGGTTTCTGCCTTCAGCGCCACTACAGAATTCGCGTCACGATTGTCGCCAGGCCGCATGCCGCCATAGAAATCAGGGCTCGCGCTCCCAGTCGGTACGAAGACCATGCCACGCGCGGCATCGACGGAAATGACTGACCATGTGTTTCCGGCACCGGTCCGCCTGGATTGCCGTTCGGCCCAGGGGAGAGGATTCCAGGTCCACAGCAATTTTCCGGACCGCGCATCGAATCCGCGGACAATCCCACGCTCTACATCAACTGCGCGGTTGTCGCCGATGGATGAGCCGACGACAATCACGTTTCCGGCAACCGCGGGCGGAGACGTCACCTGGTAGTCACCGCGATCGCGAAGTTGGACGCCTTCGGTTAAATCGACAGCCCCGTTGACGCCAAAGTCATCGCACGGTTTTCCGGTTTTGGCATCGAGAGCGATCAGACGCGCATCAAGTGTCCCCAAGAAGATTCGCGACGCCCCTTTCGCACCGCGCCAGTAACTCACGCCCCTCGACGTCACCTCCGAGGTGTTGTCGTTATGCGGGAGTTTGGGATCGAAGCGCCACACTTCCCCGCCCGTCTCAGGGTTGAGAGCAATTACTTGGTTGAAGGGCGTGGACAGATAGAGAACGCCATCCACAAACAGCGGCGTCGCTTCAAACGCCGATTTCTTACTGGGCGTCTCACCGGTATTGAATGTCCAGGCGGTTTTGAGCCGGCGAACGTTCGTACGGTCAATCTGATTGAGCGGAGAAAATCGCCGCCCGTTGCCGTCGCCGCCATAGGCACTCCATTCGCTCTTTGACTGCCCCTGCAAAAGCATTGCCGCGAACAGCGAGAATGCAACCATCCCAGCGCGCATCATAAGCACATGATGCCACGGCCCGGTCGCGTCGAACGTCCCTGCCTGCCGTCCGTTAGAATATAGAAACTCGTGACCACCCAGTACGCCTGGATCGTGATTCTCGCCCTGTGCGCTCCGGCCCGCGCCCAGGACCGCTCGTATGGCCGCTCGATGGTGATCTCGCAGCGCGGAATCGTCGCCACCAGTCAGACTCTCGCCTCGCAAGCCGGATCCCAAATTCTCGCTCGGGGCGGTTCCGCCGTGGATGCGGCGATCGCTGCGAACGCAGTGCTGGGTTTGGTGGAGCCCATGATGAACGGAATGGGCGGCGACATGTTCGCCATTCACTGGAACGCGAAGACCGGGAAGCTAACGGGCATAAATGCCAGCGGCTGGACGCCCAAGCGCCTGACGATCGACGCGCTGAAGAAGGAGGGGCACTACACGATGCCCTCCGGCATTCATACCGTCACTGTGCCGGGCGCCGTCGACGGTTGGTGGAAGATGCACCAACGCTTCGGCAAACTTCCGTGGCGGGATCTTTTCCAGCCGGCGATTTACTATGCGACCAACGGCTTTCCGGTCACCGAGTTGATCCAGTGGGATTGGGACAATGCCGCCTTCAAGCTGCGCTCCGACGACAATGCGCGGCGCATTTTCCTCAAGAACGACAAGGCGCCGGAAGTCGGCGAGGTTTTCAAGAATCCCGAACTCGCTCATGCCATGCGCATCGTTGCCGACGGCGGAGCGCAAGCGTTCTATCACGGTCCTGTGGGCGAAGCGATTTTGAAAACGTCAAAGCGGCTGGGTGGTTTTCTCGCCGCCGACGACTTCGCGGAGTTTCAGTCAGAGTGGGTGGAGCCGGTGTCCATCAACTATCGTGGCTGGAAGGTGTCTCAGCTTCCTCCAAACGGCCAAGGGGTCGGGACGCTGGAAATGCTGAACATCATGGAGAACTTCCCGATCCCCGAGTACGGCCCGATGAGCGCCGACGCCTATCACTACAAGATTGAAGCACAGAAGCTGTCGGTGCTCGATCTCAGGCGCTGGGTGGGGGATCCACGAACGGGCCCTGTGCCGACCGCCGGCCTGCTCTCAAAGGAGTTCGGCAAGGAGCGCGCTCAACTCATCGATCGCAACAAGGCTAGCTGTAGTTACGACGTGGGAACGCCGCCGGCTAACAGCCGCGAAACGGTTTATCTGTCGGTGATTGACGCCGAGGGAAACATCGTCTCGTGGATTGAAAGCATCTCCGATATCTACGGCTCGGGCATCGTGGTGGACGGCATGGGATTTCACCTGCATGACCGCGCGTCGAGCATGAACTTCGAGGACGGCCATCCCAATCAGCTCGCACCCCGCAAGCGGCCCTTCCACACGATCATTCCCGGATTTATGGAACGTGGCGACATGCACATTGGCTTCGGCATCATGCGCGGAATGAACCAGGCGCAAGCGCAGGCGCAGTTTGTCTCGAACGTTGCGGACCATGGCATGAATATTCAGGAAGCTCTCGATGCTCCGCGGTTCACGCGCCTTTTACCGGGAGGATGTGACGTCAAGATCGAAGGACGGGTAACGCGGGAAGTGAGAGACGCTCTCGAAAAGCGGGGCCACTATCTCAATGTGCTGGGTGACTATTCCGGCTTGATGGGGGGCGGTCAGGCCGTGATGCGGGATTCGAAACGCGGCGTTAATTTCGCCGGATCGTCTCCACGTAAGGACGGAGCAGCAGTCCCTGAGCCGGATCCATATTTCCCAACGGCGCCACCGTCGAGGAAGAAATGAAGCTCTACCTCGAAGGCGTAAAGCGCGGCCCGGCGGACATGCCGCTGATCCGCGACCTTCTGGCTCACAAGCCAGAAATGACTCGGGCACTGAACGATTTCACCGAAGCCGTGATGCGAGGTCCGTCCCCGTTGGGCCCGGGGATGCGGGAGTTGATCGCTGCCTTCACTTCGAAGTGCAACGATTGCGTCTTTTGAATGGAGGCTCACGCCGCGGGTGCCGCGGCCCTGCTCGGCGATGAGGAGAAGGTGCGAGCCGTAGTCGAGGATTACGCGACGGCTCCGATTAGCGATGCGGAGAAGGCATTGTTCGAATACATCGAGCGGCTCACAATCGAGCCGGCATCCATACGAGAGGAGCATGTGGCGTCACTTCGGTCTCTCGGTTGGAGCGACGAAGCGATTTACGACGCGGTAACGGTATGCGGACTGTTCAATTTCTACAATCGCTACGTGGACGGAACGGGCGACCACGACTTGCGCGACGCCGAGGGTTATCGAGCCACCGGCAGCCGTATCGCGCGCTTTGGATACTCGCAGGGCTGAGTTTCAGCCTCGCCGCACAACCCCGGCAGCGGGCGCGCGACGCCGGCATCCCCTTTGACGGCACGCCCGGGCCGCTCAACTCCATCACCGACGTCCGAGGAGTGGAGGTGGGTCACAAGACTCTGATCGAGGGCGAGGGCAAGCATGCCGTCCGAACGGGCGTCACCGTCGTTTTGCCGCGCGGCAAGGCTTCAACGGACTCGACGTTCGCCGGATGGTTCTCGCTCAACGGCAACGGCGAGATGACGGGAACAACGTGGTTGGAGGAGTCGGGCTTTCTCTCCAGCCCCGTCTTCATCACCAATACCCACAGCGTCGGCACGGTGCGCGATTCCTTTATTGAATGGCAGGCAAAACGCAATCCATCTATCGGCGAGTGGATGCTGCCGGTGGTAGCTGAGACCTTCGACGGCTTCTTGAATGACATCAACGGATTTCACGTCAAGCCCGCCGATGTGGCGCAAGCCATCGAGTCGGCAACTGCGGGTCCGGTGACAGAAGGCAACGTGGGCGGCGGCACGGGGATGGTCTGCTACGGTTTCAAGGGCGGCATCGGCACCGCATCGCGCAAGGCCGGCGAGTACACCGTGGGGGTCCTGGTTCAATGCAATTGCGGACGCCGCGCGCAGTTGACGATTGCCGGCATTCCGGCCGGGCGCAAGATCACTGACGGTGTCCCGTATGCAGCAAATCAACCCGGCATTGGCGAGGATGTCGGATCGATCATTATCGTTGTGGCCACCGACGCTCCGCTGCTATCCAATCAACTGAAGCGTCTTGCGCGGCGCGCCACGATGGGGCTTGCACGCACGGGTTCCACATCGGGCAACGGTTCAGGCGACATCTTCATCGCGTTCTCAACGGCGAACCCGCACGCCGCCGACACGAAGGGCAAACGGACGCTCGAGATGCTTCCCAACGACGAAATGAACCCTGTCTTTCAAGCAACCGTCGAAGCTACCGAGGAGGCCGTAGTGAATGCCATGGCGAAGGCCGAGACGATGACGGGCGTGGATGGTCACACGGTGATGGCCCTCCCTCTCGATCGTGTACGAAGCTTAATGCGAGAATACGGAAGATGAAAATTTGGCAAGCATTAACCTGGGGTGAACCGGAAGAGATGCAGTTGGGCGATGTCCCACTTCCTGAACCGGGCCCTTCGCAGGTGCGCATCCGAAATCATGCCGCGGCGTTAAATTTTTTTGATCTCTTGCAGATTCAAGGCAAGTACCAGGTGAAGGCGCCGCTGCCGTTTACGCCTGGCGCGGAGGTGTCGGGAATCGTTGACGCCGCCGGTCCGGGAGTGACGAATGTCGCAGTGGGAGACAGCGTGCTGGCCTTCACCAATGGCGGCGGCTACGCGGAATACAGCCTGGCGGACAGTTTCCGTACATTCAAGATCCCGAAAGGGATGCGCTATACAGAGGCGGCCGCGCTGCCCGTCGTCTATCACACGTCCTGGTTCGCGCTGAAGCAGCGGTCCGGCCTGAAGGCGGGCGACTGGCTGATGGTCCACGCCGGAGCGAGCGGCGTCGGCATGTCAGCCATCCAAATCGGAAAAGCCCTAGGCGCGCGCGTGATCGCCACTGCAGGCGAACAGCGAAAACTCGACTTTGCGCTGGAACAGGGCGCCGACCATGCCGTCAATTACAGTACCCCCGACTGGGTGGACCGCGTCAAAGAGATCACGGAACGGCACGGGGCGGATGTCATCTACGATCCGGTTGGCGGTGATGTGTTCGACCTGTCGACCAAATGCATTGCTCGCGAAGGCCGCATCCTGGTGATTGGGTTTGCAGGAGGCCGCATTCCGACTATCCAGACCAATCGCCTGTTGTTGAAGAACATCGCTGTCGTCGGAGTTTTCTGGGGCGACTACGTCGGTGCCAGACCGTGGTATCTCGGAGAAACGCAAACCGCGCTCGACGAGTTATTTGCCGCCGGGGCCATCCGTCCCGTGGTTGGCAACGAATATGCGCTCAAGGATGCGCCCACTGCCATGCTGGACCTGGCGGGGCGCAAGGTCATCGGAAAAGCAGTTTTGAAAATCAAGGATTAGGAGATTCATGAAGAGGAAATTAATCGCGGTAGCCGCGCTCGGTGCGGGAATCATGATGGCGCAAACCGACGCCGACAAGAGGCTGGAAGAAGCGGCAGCGGTGATGAATGAAGTGATGGCGACGCCGGATAAGGCCATTCCGCAGGAACTGCTGGGTAACGCCGCCTGCATTGTGGTGGTGCCTGGCTTGAAGAAGGGCGCTTTTATCATCGGCGGCAAGTACGGCCGCGGTTTTGTGTCGTGCAGGCGTGAAGGCAACGTCGGCTGGTCAGGTCCCGGCGGCATTCGCGTGGAGGGCGGTAGCTTCGGATTTCAGATCGGCGGCGCGGAGACCGATGTTGTAATGCTGGTGATGAACCGCCGCGGTATGGACAAGATGTTCAAGAGCAAATTCACGCTGGGCGCGGATGCGTCCGTGGCTGCCGGACCGCTGGGTCGTGACGCCAGCGCTCAGACCGACGCTTTGATGCACGCGGAAATTCTCACCTGGTCGCGTCAGCGCGGCGTCTTTGCCGGCATTGCGCTCAATGGAGCCACGCTGCGCGAAGATGGCGATGCCAATAACGAATTGTACGGCCGCAAGGTGCCCAACCGCCAGGTAGTGGATGGCGGCGTAGGGATCCCACCCACCGCCGTCGTGTTCACGTCC
The DNA here is from genome assembly GCA_038212445.1 of Bryobacterales bacterium. Taxonomy (GTDB): domain Bacteria; phylum Acidobacteriota; class Terriglobia; order Bryobacterales; family Bryobacteraceae; genus TMP-7. Next base: position 180,452 of record JBBQUM010000001.1, on the reverse strand, counting down.
ACTCTCAACAAGTACTCAAGCCGCAAGTAAGCACGCAGCGTGGACCATGCGGCCCGTGCGCCTAACGGGTGCTGGCCGGCTTGGACTTCCAGGTCTTATCCGGATAGTCGGGAACCGGAACGTCAGGCACCGGCTTATCCTTTATGAGCTGTTGGAGGTGGCGAATCGCTGCCTCCAACTGCGCGTCCTTCCCTTCAAACGTGGCGTGCGGAAGATTGTCCACCTCGATATCCGGCTCGACGCCATGTCCCTCAATCAGCCACTTTCGCTCCGGCCCATAGACTCCCGTTTCGGCGGCAGTGGCCACACCGTTATCGGCCAGGACATTCGAACCGCTCAGCCAGATTTCGCCGCCCCACGTCCTTGTCCCGATCACCTTCCCAAGACCTAACCGCTTGAAGCCTTCGGCGAACGCTTCCCCATCAGAGGCCGTCCACTCGTCACAGAGCACCACCAGGTGTCCGCGAAACGCATTCTGCATATTCCACGTCGGGATGCCGACTCGCGGCTGCCAGTACATCCAGGCCTTGCGCAGCAACTTGCCTAGAATCCAGCTGTCGATGTTGCCGCCGTTGTTGTGGCGGACGTCGATGATCAACCCCTGCCGGGTGAAGACCGGTGTGTACTCCTCCACCCACTGGTTGATGTCATTCTGCCCCATCGCCCGCAGATGGACGTAGCCGATCTTGCCCGCCGACAGCTCATCCACCTTCAAACGCCGGGTGAATTCCCACTCGTGGTAGCGAAGCCCGCGCTCCTGATCGGATGAAATCGGCTTCACGATCACGTCCCTGGCATCAGGTTTCCCCTGGGGCTTCACATGAATCAAGGTCTGACGACCGGCCTGGTTGCGCAGGAGTTCAGCAGCATCGCCCGCGGACAGCACGTCCCGGCCATTGATCTGCGTGATCACATCACCTTCCGCCATGTCTACACCGGGACGAGACAGGGGCGCAGCGCGGTCTGGCCGGTCGGGATCGGAGCGGTAGATATGCGCCACGCGGTAGCCACCCGCGGCGTCATCGCGATCCAGGCGTGCGCCGAGTGTCGCGATGTCAACCTGATCGGTTCCCTTCCGAACATCACCGCCGAACACGAACGTATGGAGCGCGGACAACTCACTCACCATCGACGCCAGCAGGTCGTTCAACTCGTCGCGGTCGCGCACACGGTCGAGCAATTCACCGTACTTATCGCGCATGGCCTTCCAGTCGACGCCATGCATCTTGCGGTCGTAGAAATAGTCGCGATGCAGACGCCACGCATCGTAAAAGCTCTCGCGGAATTCGTTCACTGGGAGGACGGAGAAGGTCCAGTTCTTGAGATCCACCTGACTGTCACCGAGAGCCTTCGGATCCTTCAGAGCTGCGCCTTTCGCGGCGGCGTCCACGACGAACAGATCCTTGCCTTTGGAAATCAACATCTTCTTGCCGTCGGCCGACACCTCGAAGCCGCGCACGTCCTCCATCAGCGTGTCCGGCTTATTGTCGGGCTTATTGTTCACGTCGAGGCATTGCAAATTCGCCTTGCCGTCGTTGCGATCGCGCCAGCATAGCCGCTCGCCGGCGGCCGACAGTTCGCTGTAGTTGCCGGCAGGAACCGGGACTTCGTAAAGCCGTGAGGTGATACCGGTGAGTTCGATCTCGACCTTCACCTTGCCATCGCTCTTCTCTTCGGGCTTCGCATCCTTCTTGTCTTTGTCTTCCGGCTTCTTCTCCTCGGCCTTCTTCTCATCCTTCTTGTCGGGATGAAATTCGTCAGCCGGCTCGAACGGCGAACGCTGTCCGGCCTTCAAGGCAAGCGCGTACAGCTTGAACGGCTTGTCGAAATACGGATCCGGCTGCCGCGATCCCCAGGGACTCGACGTGACACTTCTCAGTGAACGATCCGACAGGAAATAGATCCACTTTCCGTCAGCGCTCCACGATGCGCCGTGGTTGTCGTAGCGATCCGTTGTGATTGCGGTATTGGTCCCGGAAGCGATGTTGTAAAGGCGAACCTGAGCCAGTCCGTTGGCACCTGTGTTGTCAAACAGCAGCCACTGGCTGTCTGGGGACCAGCGAACCTCGTCGAATTGCGCGCCGTAGTTGTCGTAGCCGGATTCAGCGATCTTCCTGTTGTTGCCCGTGGCTGTCTCGAGGAGCCACAGTTCGTTGTCTTTGTTCTGGTGGGCGATGTACTTGCCGTCGGGGGATGGAATTCCTTCCCAACGCAGGACAGTGCCGTCCCTGGTCAACTGCGTCATCGCGCCGACGCCGTTCGCGGGCGCCTTCCATAACTCGACCTCACCGCTCTCGGTGGAAAGCAACAGTAGCGAGTCAGCACCGCCGGAAAAACGTGCGTCGCGGATGCGGCCGGGTTTCGCGGCGGGCACCTCGACAAACCTTCCTGCTTTTACCGGGGCCACGAACGCCCGGCCGCGGGACACCAGCGAGACTTTGGAGCCGTCGGGCGCGATGTGGGCGTTGGTCAAGTAGTCGGCGGGAGCTTTAATCCAGTGCTCGCGCAGGTTGTCAAAGTCGGACGACAGTTCGATTGGAACAGCCTTATCGGTGTTGGACGCGATGTCGTAGAGACGCAAATCGGCGCCGTGTTGGTAGACAATGCGACCCGTGCCAATGGAGGCCGTCTTGATGTCCCAGCCCTGATGCCGCGTGTGCTGCTTCAGGTCTCCACCCGCTTCGTTCATCGACCAGAGATTCATCGTGCCGTCGCGGTCAGTCAGGAAATAGACGCGGCCGTTCCACCACATCGCCTCCTTGCTCGTCCCGGCATAGCCTGCGGTGAGCGGCACGGCTTCCGGGGCACCCTCTGCGTACTTCCAGATTTTCTGCGCCGTGCCGCCCTGGTACCGTTTGGCTTGACTTCCCTGGAACGTCAGGCGAGTGAAATACAGATTCCCGCTCTTGTCATAAGTGCCTTGCGCCGCCTGGCTCAGAGGTATTGACTCGATGCGGTTGGTTGCATCCACGGTGGCCAGTTGGCCATCAGGCAGCGTTGAGAAGCGACGCGTCTGGAAGAGGATTTTGCCATCCGAGGTCCAGCCCACCATGGATGCGTCCCCCGTGAACGTCCGACGGACAGGCAGTCCACCGGCCGCCGGCATCGTATAAATATCGGCGGGACCTTCATAGTGCGCAGTGAAGGCAATGGTGCGGCCGTCGGGGGAGAACGAAGCTAGAAACTCCTGCGCGGGATGGCTCGTCAACCGGCGGGCAACACCGCCTTGCGACTGCACCGACCACAAGTCACCCTCGGACGTGAAAACAATGCTGTCGCCATGAATCGCGGGTGACCGGTAGTAGCCGCGAGAATGCTGGGCCTGCGCGCTGACAGCGAGGCTCACAACGATAAGCAGGTAAGCTGTCGTCTTCATACGAAGCGACAGGGTACCATACCCCGTAAAATAAGATATTCGATGCAAATCGCACTGGGCCAGATCAACCCGACCGTTGGCGACCTCCGGGGGAATTGCAACAAGATGATCGAGTTCGCGGCAAAGGCAGCGGACCGTGGGGCACAGATAATCGTGTTTCCCGAACTCTCACTCAACGGCTATCCGCCGCGCGATCTGGTGGAAAAGCAGACGTTCATTGACCGTACGCAGGACGAGCTTCAACGGCTGGCCGCTGAAACCGCTTCGATGAATTTGTCACTGGTATGCGGCTACGTGGGTCGCGCGCCCGACGGCACGTCGGCCAGGCGGATCACCAACAGCGCCGCAGTGCTGCGATCAGGCAAGATAGCCTTCCGCCAGGACAAGATGCTGCTGCCCACCTACGATGTCTTCGACGAGGCACGCTGGTTCGTGCCCGCTGAGCGCGAACTGCTCTGCGAGATCGAAGGGGTGACCACCGCACTCACGATTTGCGAGGACGCCTGGAACGACAAGCAGTTTTGGGAGCGCCGCTATTACAGGCGCGATCCGGTGGAAGAGTTGACTGGCGCCGGCGCGAAGGTGCTCATCAGCATCAACGCGTCGCCTTACGACATGCAGAAACGCGCGCTGCGGCGGAGCGTGTTCGAGGCCACCGCCAAGCGTCATGGCGTCCCGCTGGTTTATGTGAACGAAGTGGGCGGCAATGATCAGCTGGTCTTCGACGGTTCCAGTTTCGCGATGGACGCGACAGGACGCGTGATCGCCAGCGCCAAGTCGTTTGCCGAGGATCTGGTTCTGGTCGACATCGACACAGGGACCGGCGAGCATCATGAGAACCTCAAGGATGAGAGCGAGGCGGTCTACGAGGCGCTGGTGCTGGGCACGCGCGACTACATCCGGAAATGCGGATTCTCACGCGTCATCATCGGACTGAGCGGCGGAATCGATTCGAGCATCACCGCAGCAATCGCAGTGGATGCCGTCGGCAAGGAGAACGTGCTGGGCGTTGCGATGCCCGGCCCTTACTCCTCTGAACACAGTCTCCGTGACGCGCGCGACATGGCTCGGAATCTTGGAATTCAATTCGAGGTTGCGCCGATCAACGACCAGTTCGCCGCGTTTGAGCGCGTGCTGAACCCGCTCTTCGCCGGCGCGCCTGCCGATGTTACCGAAGAGAATCTGCAGTCCAGGCTGCGCGGTGTCACGCTGATGGCGTTGTCCAACAAGCGCGGCGCCCTTGTACTAACCACCGGCAACAAGAGCGAACTGGCTGTGGGCTACTGCACTCTCTACGGCGACATGTGCGGTGGACTTGCCGTGATCAGCGACGTCCCCAAGACGCTGGTCTACGAGATTTCGCGCGTCGCAAATCGGCGTCATGCCAACGCGATTCCGGAAAGCGTCTTTCAGAAGCCGCCCTCAGCCGAATTGCGTCCCGATCAAAAGGATACAGACTCATTGCCGGAGTACGATGTGCTCGACAGCATTCTCCGCGCCTACGTCGAGCAGGTGGAACCGCCGCAAAAGATCGCGACCGACCTCAACCTCCCCTTGGCCCTGGTTCGCGACATCATTAATAAGGTGGATCGCAACGAATATAAGCGTCAGCAGGCAGCACCCGGACTGAAAGTTACCACCAAGGCGTTCGGTATCGGACGCCGTTTTCCCATCGCCCAAAGGTTCTACGAATGAAACCCATCTTCGCTCTTGCGGTATTGATGCTACTGGCCGCGATCCTGATCTCCCAGCCCGCTGCACGTGTGCAGGTTGGCCCGCTGCCGGGTGGCGGCTTTCTGTTGAACAGCGGTTGGAAGTTGCAACCGGCGGGCAAGCAGATAGCGCTCGACACGCTGCCGATGTCAGCCGTACTCACGCCAAACGGCAAGCACATGGTCGTGCTCAACGGCGGCTATCGTCCGCCTAGCATCACGGTGTTGGACGTGGCATCGGAGAAAGAAACCGATCGCATGACGATTGCCGACGCCTGGCTCGGCCTTGCGATTACACCCAATGGCCGGACGATCTATGTGGGCGGCGGGTCGCGCTCACGAGTGTACGAATTCGGATTGTCGGCGGAAGGAAAGCTCGAGCGCCAGCGCGAATTCGAAGTAACGCCTGAGGCCCAACGCACCTTCACAGATTTCATCGGCGACGTCACCACCTCTCCGGACGGCCGCCTGGTCTACGCCGCGGATCTGTTCCACGACTCCATCGTCGTCATCAATCCGCAATCGGGCCGCGTCATCGAGCGTTACAAGACCGGCCGGCGCCCCTACCGCATCCTCTTTCATCCCGACGGCAAGTCGTACCTGGTGTCGAGTTGGGCGGATGGATCCGTCTATCAACACGATGCGATCAACGGAAATCAGACCGGCGTTGTTCGAGTCGGCGCGCATGCCACCGACATGATCTGGAGCACGCGCAAGCCCGACGCCGACGATGAAGACGAGAAGCCTGCCTACGAAGCCCGCCTGTTCGTCACCGCGTCGAACACGAATACGGTCGCAGTGGTCGGCGTTACCGAGGCAAAGGATCTCAGGCTGGTTGAGACGATCAACATCGCGATGACTCCCCGACAGCCGCTCGGCATGACGCCCAACGCGGTTGGACTGTCGCCCGATCAGAAACGCTTGTTCATCGCCTGCTCCGACGGCAACGTAGTCGCCGTGGCCAATGTCTCGCGCGTCAAAACGCGGGTGGAAGGGTTCATTCCATCGGGTTGGTATCCCACCGCAGTGCGCCCGGTGGCCGACGGCCGGTTATTCATCCTGAACGGCAAGGGCCTGCGTAGTTATCCGAATCCCAACGGCCCCAGCCCGTTCCGGCGTCCCAGCGTTACGCACGGAGGGACGGCGGCGGTGGAGTATGTCGGCTTCATCCAGACGGGGACGGCTTCGGTCATCCCACCGTTTGAGCACGAGCAACTGGCGGAGTGGACGAAGACGGCCCGTGCGAATTCGCCCTACAACGACGATCTGCTCGACGTCGTCAACACCGGCGCTGGCAATCCGGTGCCCGACCGTCCCGGCCAGCCTTCGCCCATCCAGCATGTGATTTACATCGTCAAGGAGAACCGCACCTACGATCAGGTGTTGGGCGATCTAGGACGTGGCAACGGCGATCCTTCTCTCAAACTCTTCACCGCCGACTGCACGCCCAATCAGCGGAAGCTGGCGAACGAGTTCGTCCTGTTCGACAACTTCTATGTGAATTCCGACGTCAGCGCCGACGGCCACAACTGGGCCACTGCCGCCATCGCGTCCGACTATGTGCAGAAGATGTGGCCCAACAGTTACGCTGGACGGCGCAAGAAGTACGACTACGAAGGCGGCGAACCGGCCGCCACGCCTCCCGCAGGCTACCTTTGGAACAACGTCCTCCAAGCCGGCTTGTCGATGCGTAACTACGGCTACTTCGTCACCAATCTGCCGAAGCCGACGCCCGAAGGCGATCTGGTGGGAACGATTCGCGATCCATCGCTGATCCCTGTGACCAATCGCAAATACCGCGGCTTCGATCTCGACTATCCCGACGTGGAGCGAGCCAAAACATTTCTCAATGACCTCGCCCAATTTGAAGCCAGAGGACAAATGCCGCGCTTCATCATCATGCGTCTGGGCAACGATCACACGTCCGGGACGTCGGCCGGCAAAATCGCGCCCCTCTCGTCTATGGCCGATAACGACTACGCGCTGGGTCAAATTATCGAAGGTCTATCAAAGAGTAAGTTCTGGGCCGAAACGGCGGTCTTTGTCGTCGAGGACGACGCACAGAACGGGGCTGACCACGTCGACTCCCACCGCTCCCCCGCCTTTGTTCTGTCCCCGTACACCCACCGGGGCATCATCGACAGCACCATGTACAACCAAGCCGGGATGCTGCGGACAATAGAGTTGCTTCTTGGCCTGCGTCCGATGACTCAATTCGACGCCGCGGCCAAGCCGATGTCGGCGGCGTTCGCGACTAAGCCGGACATGAAGCGGTATGAAGCCGTGAAGCCGCAACGCGCCTTGGATGAGCGCAATCCAGCGAATTCCCCCACTGCGGCCCGCTCCGCCGCCCTCGATTTTAGTGAAGCCGATGAAATTGACGACGACGAGCTGAACGATATTCTCTGGAGAGCCATTCGCGGTGGCGAGCCCCCGGTGCCGGTTCGAAGTTTCTTCGGAAGGTAAGCCCGACTCGATGCCTCAAATCCAGTTGTGCTTTGTATGGCACATGCACCAGCCTTATTACAAGGATCTGGTCACGGGAGAATACCGCCTGCCGTGGACGCGCCTTCATGCGCTGAAGGACTACTACGGCATGGTGAATATACTGCGCGAGTTTCCGGACGTGCGCCAGACCTTCAACCTGGTGCCGTCAATGATTTCGCAGATCGAGGACTACGCCACAGGCCAAGCCTTCGACCCGTTTCTGCGCGCAGCGCTCAAACCAGCGGAGGATCTCACCGAAGACGAGCAGGCCTTCGTCCTCCAGTATTTCTTTCACGCGAACCCATCGCGAATGATTTTCCGCTACCCGCGCTACAGCGAGCTTTACTACGCCTGGCAAAGTTCAGAGCGGAATCCGAAGCGCGCAAAGCGGCTGTTCGGAGTACGCGAGCTACGCGACTTGCAGGTGCTGTCGCAACTCGCCTGGTTCGACGAGGAGGATTTCGCGATCGATCCAGAGATTCGCGCGCTGGTGAACAAGGGCCACGATTTCAACTTGAGCGATCAGGAGTTGATCGGAGCAAAGCAATTGAAAGCCATGGGACGCGTCATGCCGGCTTATGCGGACCTCGCCCAAAAGGGACAAATCGAAATTTCGACGACGCCCTTCTATCACCCCATCCTCCCGTTGCTATGCGACTCCAACATCGCCGGCGTCTCGCATCCTTATGTATCGCTTCCCAGCCAGTTCAGCTATCCGCAGGACGCGCGGGAGCAATTGCTCCGAGGGCGCGAGTTCATAACCAGCCGTTTTGGAGTCGCGCCAGTGGGGATGTGGCCGTCTGAAGGCTCGGTTTCAGACGAAGCCCTGGCCCTGGCCGCCGAGGTCGGCTTCAGATGGGCGGCGTCGGACAACGGAGTGCTGGCTCGAACGCTGCATCGCGACGCCACCCCGTTAACCACCTACCGGCCCTATCTCTGGGAGCAGGGCGGCCGCCACATCAGCATGCTGTTCCGGGATCATCAACTGAGTGACCTGATCGGCTTCGTGTACTCGCGGATGGACGCCGACGAGGCCGCCACTCACTTTCTCTCGCAGATCCATGACAACTGCCGTGAGTCGCTTGCCCAGGGGCGCAACGCATTAGTCCCCATCATTCTCGACGGCGAGAACGCCTGGGAATACTACGCGCAGAACGGACGACCGTTCCTGCGGGCTCTTTACTCCCGCATTCAACAAGATCCCCAAATGCACGCAGTCACCGTATCGGAGGCGCTGCAGTTGATCCAGCCGGAACGCATCGACCACATCTTCCCCGGTTCGTGGATCAATTCGAATTTCGATATCTGGATTGGAGCCGACGAGGACAACCGCGCTTGGGACTGCCTATTACGCGCCCGGCGCGCCTATGACGAGACGCACGGAGTAAGTGAGTCAAAACGGCAGCTCGCATATGAAGAACTGTTGATCGCCGAGGGCTCAGACTGGTGCTGGTGGTACGGTCCCGAACATGACTCGGCCAACCGGCCGGAATTTGATCAGTTATTTCGGACACATCTCGCGAACGTTTATGTGGCGCTGGGCCTGCCTCCTCCCGAGGACTTGTCGCGGCCGATCGTACAGGCAACGGTTAGCGAGATCCACGACAAACCCACCGGCCTCATCCGGCCCAAGATAGACGGAGAGGTGAGCTCGTACTTCGAGTGGCTCGGCGCCGGGGTGTATAAGGTGGACAGCCGCAGCGGCGCCATGCACGGCCAGCGCTTCATTATTCGCGAATTGCACTACGGCAGCGATGGCAGCAGCCTGTTCCTTCGCATTGATTTTGAGGACCGGGTGAGTGCCGGCCTGCACGATTCCACCATAAGCTTGCAGGTTGCCCCGCAGTCTGACCCTGAACACGCCACAACTTTTTCAATGCCGGTCTCAGCCGGCGGCACGCAGAAGGTGGGAGACGTCGAGTACGCCTACGTAAACGTCTTTGAGATCAGCGTTCCCTTGAGCGCTGTGGGAGTGGCTCCGCGGCAACCCATACGCTTTCAGCTGTCCCTCTGGCAGAGCGGACTGCCACTCGATGCGCTGCCGCAGCACGGATGGCTCGAGGCGTCCACGGCCGAACCCGACGCCTGGGGATTCTAAAGCCGAGCCTGGACAACGATTCGTGATATGTTCAATTGGCCATGGCAACCATTAAGGAGGTTGCGCGCAAGGCCCGTGTTTCCGTCGGAACCGTATCGAACGTTTTAGGCGGTGTCGTACCGGTCAGCGACAAGCTGCGCCGGCGCGTGCTGGATGTTATCCGTGAGTTCGATTATCATCCGAACCACGTCGCGCGCAGTTTGAAAATTCGGCAGACGATGATGTTGGGCATCGTTGTCTCCGATCTCACAAACCCGTTTTTCCCGCAACTCGTAAGAGGTGCCGAGGATGCCGCATGGAAGAATCGCTACATGCTGCTAACTTTCAACTGCGACGATCAGGTGGAACGCGAGCGTCAGGTGCTTACCGCCCTGAGGACGCGGCGCGTTGACGGAATTCTGTTGGTAGCGGCATCCACCGAGGGCGACACCTCGCACATTCGCGGCGCTGTTGAAGCCGGCATCCCCATCGTCTGTCTTGACCGCACCCTGAAGGATTTTCCGCTGGACTCGGTGACAGTGGACAACACCGCAGGTGTCCAGGAAGGCGTTCAGCATCTGATCGACTCCGGACATCGACGTATCGGGATCATCACTGGACCACTCGAGCTTCAGATCGCGCGCGACCGGCTGGAAGGATATAAGAAGGCGACCGCAGCGGCCTGTATTCCTTACGACGAAACGCTAGTGGCGGACGGTTATTTCCGATCGAATGGCGGCTACGACGCTGCCAAGAAATTGCTCGACCTGCGGCCCACCGCCATCTTCTGCTGTAACGCGATGATGGCTCTCGGATTGATGCGGGCCATCGGCGAAACAGAACTTCGCTGCCCGGAGGACGTCGCGGTCGCGATCTTCGACGATCCCGCATTTTCGGAGGCGCTACGGCCTCAACTCACGTCAGTCGCCCAGCCCGCTTACGAATTGGGGTATCGCGGAGCTGAACTCCTCCTGCGACGCATCAATGAACCCGACCGCCGCAGGACCAACGTTGTCCTGAAAACTGAATTACGCGTGCGGGAATCATCGGGATATCTCCCCCACCGCGGCGATTTCGCTAGCGTACAACTTGCTCCAGCGCCTGTTCCAGCCTTGAATATCGGAAGTGAAATCCACTCTTCTGGGCAACCGCAGGGACGACCCGCTGGCTTGCGAGGACCACGCCCGCCATCTCGCCGTACAGAAGCTTAATCGCGAACCCCGGTACCGGCATAAATGCTGGACGCCCAATCGCCTTGGCCAGCTTTTTCGTGAACTCGGCATTAGTCACCGGATGCGGCGCCGTCCCGTTCACCGGACCGCGTACGTTCTCGTTCTTCAAAAGGAAGGGGAACATTTCAACCAAATCGTCCACCGCGATCCACGACATCCATTGGTGGCCTCCGGCTATTGGACCGCCGGCGCCCATACGAAAAATCGGCAGCATCTTCGCAAGCGCACCGCCCATCCCAAGCACGATGCCGATGCGCACTTGTACGCAGCGAATACCAAACGTCCCGGCAGCGGCCGCTTCCTTTTCCCAATCCACCGTTACGTCCTCGAGAAAGCCGTGACCCGGCGGAGAATTCTCGGTCAGCAGTTCGTCCCCTCTTGAACCGTAGATACCAATCGCCGACGCCGAAATCAGGACCGGCGGTTTGCTCGATAGGGCGCCAAGCGTCCGCACCAGGCGGCGCGTTCCTTCCACGCGGCTTTCACGAATCTTCGTCTTCGCCTCCGGGGTCCAGCGCTGCGCCACAGGTTCACCTGCAAGATGAATGACGGCGTCGCAACGGTCAAAGGCCTCCAGCGGAGGATCCTCGCGCATGGCATCCCAACCAAGGTACTGGGGACTGGCGCCGGGCTTGGGCTTGCGAGTGAGGAGCGTCAGTTCATGACGATCAGCCAGCAGGCGATTGACGAGTTTGTTGCCGATGAAACCGCTGGCACCAGTGAGCGTGATTCGCATGCCGGCCTTATTGTAAGCGAAACGGATCTTTGCCCGTCTTCTCAAGACTCGCGATCTCGTCGATGTATGCGGCCACGTCCGTCTTGCGCTTCATGCCCTCGAGCGACATGTACCGCACCATTCCGAAAATCGGCCGCTCGCCCCACGGACGGTCATGCAGCCCGAAACACCAGAGGATGTTCGTATACGTGTTGGGGTCGCGGCCATCGAGCGCATAGCGGTCGTGAAACTCAACCATCGCTTCCAGTGCGTCCTGGGCGGTCCTCGACCACTCGATGATCTTCTTGCCCCAGTACATCCTGTAATAGCCATGGATCTTTCCGCGCAGCAGCAGCTCCTTCTGCGTGGCGTTCCAAAGGTCGTCGTAGGTCTCGGCGTTTTCCAGTTGCTGCTTCGAATACACCACCGGGCGCTTGTCCTTGGCGTGAGCTCGCAACGTTTTCAAGACCCACTCGGGCAGGTTGCTCAGCGAGTCCTGCTTTTTTGTGAAGCGAGCGTAGTTGAATGCCAGTTCGCGCCTGACAATCAGTTCCTCGAGAAACTCGTCAGCGATCAGCTTATGCTCGTCGGCATGGGCGCGGGCAGACAGCGCCACGTTCAAGGCCGAGATATGTCCGAAATGCAGATATGGACTGAGGTCGCTGGTGGCGTGTTTCGACGGCTCATTGCGATCACGCGCATACCGGCAGAGATTCTGTTGCAGAAAATGACGGAGATGCTTCTGCGCTTGTTTTGCGCCGCCTGTATATGAGATGGACGGCGCGACGCGATGGTCGATGTCGCACGATTTTACAAGGTCAGGAATGTTCGAAGCCGTCACTTCAGTGTGATCGCCGGGCAGCGCCCCTTCCCATTTGCGAGTCAGTTTCGGCAGCGTCACCGGATGCAGGTAGTTCGGTATCAGGCGCTTGATCTTGGGACGAATCGTGTACGCGGCGTATTCGCGCTTCTCAAAACAACTCACCGGCACGACGCAACTCGAGTCAACAGCGTGGAACGGGATGCCGATCTTGCACGGGACACTTTCGAGGAACTCGCGCCCGATGAAGGACGGGTAGTCGTCGGTGATCACGCAGGCTGCCTTTTTGGCGGCGCGGTACAGCGCGTCGTCCGCGTCGTCGCGATGAGCACGCAGATGGAACAGATAACCGGCGCCGATTTTCTTCAGGCTCGCCGCAGTGTCCGTCACACCTTCGAGAATGAACGTGTGCAGCCGGTCGTTCGCGAACGGGTACGTGCACGTCAGACCTTCATAAACGAGCAGGGGAAGTTTCCGCTGATTGGCGACCTCGACAGCATGGACCAGTGCGTGATTGCTTTCCACCCGGCGATTCATGTGCGTCCAATACAAAACGTAGGCAGCATCGCTGGGTTCGGGGGATGAGTTCAAGCTGCGTACGCGCGGATCTTCCACATCGTATAGATGCTCAGCGCCCACAACCGGGTGGAATATTGATCGTCGATCGTGAATACCGCGCTAAAATCGACCAATGCGCTGTCTCGCCCTCGCCTCTCTCCTTGTGTTTACTTGCTTGCAGGCTCAAGACACGCCCGACAAGGCGAAGCCTGAAGCCAAACCGGAGACCCTGGTTATCAAGGCGGAACGGACCATCGAGTTCGACACCGACGAGGGCACCTGGATGTCGGTGGATCTGTCACCCGATGGCAAAACACTGCTGGTGGACATGCTCGGCGACCTCTATACCCTGCCCGTCACCGGCGGCGAACTCAAGCCGCTCGCGACCGGGATGCAGTGGGACTATCAGGCGAAATACTCGCCCGACGGCAAGCAGATAGCCTTCATTAGCGATCGCGGCGGTAGCGACAATATCTGGATCATGAATGCGGACGGCTCAGAGCCCAAGGCGCTGACCAAGGAGAAGCGATTCATGTTCGGCTCACCGGCATGGTCGCCCGACGGGCAGTACATCGTGGCCAGGCGCTACGGGTCGTATCCGCTCGAAAGCTACCTGCGATCCACCGAGCTTTGGATTTTCCATAAGGACGGCGGCACCGGCATTCAGATCACAAAAGGCGCAACGGACACCCGCGCCGCGCGCGTATCTGGACCTTCGTTCTCGCCCGATGGCAAGTACATTTACTTCTCGGGCATGCCGGGGCGTTTCGGGTACAACAGCGAGTTGGGCAAATGGCAGGTGCAGCGTTACAACCGCGACAGCGGCGAGATCGACACGCTTACGTCGGAGTACGGCGGCGGCCTGCGCCCCATGCTTTCGCCCGACGGCAAGACGCTGGTCTACGGATCCCGCCGCGACGCCGTCACCGGTCTGCGCGTCCGCAATATGGATACACGCCAAGAGCGTTGGGTGAGCCGCCACATCACTCGCGACGACCAGGAAGGCTTCAGCGCTGAGGACACGCTGCCCGGCTACGCCTTTACCCGCGACGGCCGCTCGGTGATCCTCTCGATCGACGGCAAACTGCAGAAACTCGACCTGACATCCGGCTCCGCTGCCGACATCCCCTTCAAGGCTCACGTAAAGCGCGAGCTCGGCAAATTGGTGAAGTTCGCCGACAAGATCGACGATGGCCCCATGCCGGTGAAGCATATGCGCTGGCTTCATTCGGCCGAGGACGGCAGCGTGACGGTCTTCGGCGCGCTCGGCAAAATCTGGATCGTCGACTCTGCGATGGGGGCGCCGCGCCGCTTCACCAAGTCGGCGGATCGCGAGTATTCCCCCAGCCTCTCGCCCGACGGAAAGTGGCTGACCTATGTCACCTGGAAAGATCGCGACGGTGGACGCCTGTGGAAGGCTCCGGTCTCCGGCGGGGCGCCCGTGGAGCTCAGCACCGCACCGGCGTTCTATAGCCAGCCCGCCTGGTCGCCCGACGGCAAGCGCATCGCTTTTCTGATGGGCGCGGCCTCGCAATGGTTGGAAGCCGATTCAAGCGAAGGATTCGAGATTCGGACGATTGCCGTTGAAGGCGGCAAGAGCGACATCGTCACCACCGTGCGGTCGCCGGCCTCTGCCTTCACCTGGTCAGGCGACAGCCAGCGGATCTACTACAACCAGACGCAGTTCGCGCCCGGCGGCGGTGGCGAGGGACGCCCAACGTCGATGCTGGTGTCCATTCGAGTGGACGGCGTCGACAAGAAAACACATGTGCGCTTCAGCGATGCCAGCGTCGCCACGCCATCGCCCGACGAGCAGTGGATGCTCATCCTCAATAAATCCAATATCTATTTAGCGGCCTTGCCACGCGGGACCGCCGGCGACGGCTTGACGCTCAATCTGGATGCGCCGCAACTGCCCGTCAAACAGGTCACCACCACCGGCGCCACCTATCCGCGCTGGAGCCACGACGGAAAGCTGTTTAGCTGGGCCTTCACCAATCATCTCTATGCGACGTCACGCGAGGATGCGCTCAAGGCTGCGAAGCCAGCTGATCTGAAGCCAGCCACCCGCGAGTTCGCTCTCACCGGCGTGCGCGATCGTGCGCCCGGGCAACTCGCATTGCGAAATGCCCGCCTGGTGACGATGAAGGGCGACGAAGTGATCGAGCGGGGCGACATTTTGGTCGAGAACGGCCGCATCGTCGCAGTAGGCGCTCGCGGGACGGTCACGATTCCCGCCGGAGCAAAGCAAATTGATCTCGCGGGGAAAACAATCGTTCCTGGCATCGTCGACATACACGCGCATCTGAGAGCGCAGGGCGATGTCTTCCCGGACAAACTCTGGTCCTACGCGGCCAACCTCGCTTATGGCGTCACCACGACGCGCGATCCGTCCATCGATAGCAACCTGGTGTTCCCCTACTCCGAGATGGTGGAAGTGGGCGAGGTTCCCGGTCCGCGAATCTACTCAACCGGCACGGCGATGACGACTCTCGCCGTCAAGATCGAGAGCCTCGACGACGCGCGTAACGCAGTGAAGCGTTACAAGGAGCAGGGCGCCGACTATCTGAAGCAATACATGCAGCCGCGCCGTCTGCAACGACAGTGGATCCTGCAAGCTGCCGATGAGGTCGGGATCAATGTCACCGCTGAGGGCGGCGGGTTCTTCAAGGAAGACATGGCAATGGTGATCGACGGCTACACCGGCTTCGAGCACAGCCTGCCCTATGAACTTCACAAGGACGCGATCGAACTGCTGGCACGGTCGCAGACGGTTTACTGTCCAACGCTGATCGTCGCTTACGGCGGCTGGTTTGGCCAATACTATTTCCGCCAGAGCAAGAACTATCACGCCGATGAAAAGCTGGGCAGGTTTACGCCGCACAAGGAAATCGACCAGAAAACACGCCGCCGGAACTTGCTGCTCGACGAAGAATATTTCTTCCCCGCCATCTCGAAGGGCGTTGAGCAGGTGCGCGCCCGCGGCGGACAAATCGCGCTGGGGTCGCACGGCGAACAGCAGGGAGTCGGCGCACACTGGGAATTGTGGATGCTCGCAATGGGCGGCATGAAACCGCTCGAAGTGCTGCGGGCAGCCACCATGGGCGGCGCCATCGCGTTGGGACTCGACAAGCAGGTGGGGTCAATCGAAGCCGGCAAACTTGCTGATCTGATCGTCCTCGACAAGAATCCGCTTGAGAACATTCACAACTCCGACTCCATCCGCTACGTCATCAAATCCGGCGTCGTACGTGAAGGCGAATCACTGAACGAGATCTGGCCGGCGCAGAAGCCGATGCCGGCTTTCTACTGGACATCCGATAAATGAGGTTGCTCTTTCATGCGCGATATCGCGGCTAACGCGCTCGATCGAGCGCTCCGCCCCGGAGTCACTTACGCCGACGTGCGTACCGGTGACTCCCGCGAGCGTCAGCTCGCTACCAAGAACGGCCAGATCGCCGGCATCTCCTCAACGGAGTCCCGCGGCGTCGGAATCCGGGTGATCGCCGATGGTTGCTGGGGCTTTGCGGCCACCGACGATCTTTCGCCGAATGGCCTGGAAACCTGCGCCTCGCTCGCCGTCGCCATCGCCCGCGCGAGCGCCCTGGCGAAGAAGCACGCGGTGCGTCTGGCGCCCGAGGATCCCTACACTGACACTTGGGTGTCCCCATCCCAGATCGATCCGTTCACAATCCCGATTGACCAGCAGGTGGCTCTGCTACTCACGGCCGATGCCGAAATGCGTAAGAATCCCGGCGTCACGATGTCAGAGACAGGGCTCGTCTTCAGCCGGACACACCAGGTCTTCGCGTCCTCCATCGGCAGCGTCATTGACCAGACTCGCACCTGGAGCGGCGGCGGCATCGCAGCCCATTGCTTCAAGGGCGATGAAATCCAAAAGCGTTCGTACCCAAATTCATTTGGCGGACAGTACCAGCTTCGCGGTTGGGAATTGATCGAGGAACTGGATCTGATAGCCCACGCTCCGCGCGTCGCCGAGGAAGCCGTGGCCCTCCATTCGGCCGACCAGTGTCCGGAAGGTGAGTTCAATCTGATCCTCGAGTCCAGCCAGTTGGGCCTGCAGATTCACGAGTCCATCGGACATCCGATTGAGCTCGATCGAGTCCTCGGCTCCGAGGCGAACTACGCGGGCATGAGTTTCCTGACGCTGGATCAGTTGAACACGCTCAAGTACGGTTCCGGCATCGTCAACGTCGTCTGCGACGCCCGGCCACAGCATGGCCCCGGTTTGGGAACCTTTGCATACGACGATGAGGGTGTGCCCGCCCGATGCATCGACGTGATCCGCGAAGGCACCTTTCGCGGCTACATGACTTCCCGTGAGTCTGCGATTACCATCGGCGAGTCGCGTTCCAACGGGACCATGCGCGCGGATGGTTGGAATCGCCTTCCCTTGATTCGCATGACCAACGTCAGCTTGATGCCCGGAGAGCAGTCGCTCGCGGAGGTGTTCGACGTTGACCATGGGATCTACATGGAGACCAACAAAAGCTGGTCCATCGACGACAAGCGCTACAACTTTCAGTTCGGCTGCGAAATTGGCTGGGAGATCCGGAACGGCAAGCGTGTGCGAATGCTCAAGAATCCAACTTACAGCGGAATCTCCACCGAGTTCTGGAATGCATGCGACGCCATCGCCGACGCGCGTCACTGGACGCTTTGGGGCGTACCGAATTGCGGCAAGGGTCAGCCTGAACAGGTGATGGGAACCGGCCACGGCGCCAGTCCCTCACGCTTTCGCAAGATCAAAGTCGGCACGGGGTACGCAGGATGAGCCTCGATCGTAAGCAGTGCCGTGCGGTGTTTAGCGTCGTCGAAAGAGCGGCACGGGCGCGTGGTGTGCCCGACGTCGAGTTGATTATCGGCGGCGGCTCTGAAGCGCTCACGCGCTTTGCCAACAACACCATCCACCAGAACGTCTCCGAACGCGGCCACCACGCCTCCATTCGCGTGCTCACCAATCAGCGGACCGCGCGTGTATCCACCAACCGCCTGGACTACGACTCTATTACGGCGGCGGTGGACCAGGCAATCGAGATCGCGCGATCGCTCGACGCGGATCCGGAACTGCTCCCGCTGGTGGACGCATCGGAAATCGAGCAGTCCAACCGGCACGTCCCAACCACCGCGTCCTCCACGCCGGAAGATCGCGCTCGAAAAGTGGCGGAGGCCATCCATATCGTCGAGTCCCACTCGCAAATCGCAGCCGGTATCTATTCGGTTGAGGACTCATTGGAGGCGCTGTTCAATAGCCGCGGGGTGGACTGCTACCACACCGAGACGCTGTCGCGCTTTTCCATCACCGCCATGGCCGCCGACAGCTCCGGCTGGGCCAAGGCCGCCGCGCCTGACATCGAGCTATTCGACCCCATCCAGTTGGCGCGCATCGCCGCACGCAAGGCACAACAGTCCGCGAATCCGCGCGAAATCGAGCCCGGACGCTACACTGTGATCCTGGAGCCCGCCGCCGTCCTCGACCTGGTAGGTCAGATTTTCGGCGATTTCTCTGCCACCGCTCTGACTGATCAAAGAAGCTTCTTGAACGACCGCCTCGGCGAACTCCTGTTCTCTCCAACTATCCATATTGAAGACGACGTCCGGCACCCGCTCCAGTGCGGCGCCCCGTTTGACGGCGAAGGCGTCCCGCGCCGCAAGCTGACGTTAGTGGAAAGTGGAGTGCCGCGCGAAGTCGCTTACTGCCGGTCGGCGGCGCTGAAGGCGGGCGTCGACCCCACCGGTCACGGCTATCCGATCCCCAACGAATCCGGCGAGTCGCCCGGCAACATCGTGATCCGCGGCGGCAACCAGACCCTCGAACAGTTGATCGCCTCCACCGAGCGCGGCGTCCTGGTAACCCGCCTTTGGTACATCCGCGAGGTGGACCCCTACGAGAAAATCATGACCGGCATGACACGCGACGGCACCTTCCTGATCGAGCGCGGCGAGATCGTCGGCGGTCTGCGGAATTTCCGTTTCAACCAGAGCGTGATCGAACTATTGCGCAACGTCGAAGCGATGACCAAAGAAGAACGCGCGTCGGGCGAAGAGGCTTTTGATATGGTGGTGCCTGCCATGAAGGTGCACGATTTCAATTTCACTGAGGTGACGCGGTTTTGACAGCTGCTACGAGCGTTGAATGGATTGAGTATCTAAAGACCGTCGACTCGCCGACGCTTTCCAATGCCATTGAGGATTTGAAGATCCGCCCGCGCCATGAAGGCTTTGCGCCGGAACACGTTCGCTGCCTGTTCCCTGAGTTCGGCCGTATGGCCGGCTATGCGGTCACCGCACAGGTGGAGACGGTCTCCGAAATGAGCCCCACCGATCGCGGGATTTTTGTCGACCTGTTCGAAGCGGTGCACGCCACGCCCAAGCCGGCGGTCGTCGTCCTCCAGGAGATCGGCGCCCATCCGGAACTGGCCGCGCACTGCGGAGAAGTCATGGCAACGATTTTCACCCGCCTGGGAGCAATCGGACTGGTCAGCGATTCCGCGGTTCGCGATATTCCCGAGGTTCGGAGTATCGGCATGCAGTACTTCGCCAGGGGCGCCGTCGCCAGTCACGGCTGGTTCCATATCGTTCGGGTCGGCGTGCCGGTCCAGATCAACGGATTTGTGGTTAAGCCGGGTGACCTGCTGCACGGCGACGAAAACGGATTGATCTCCGTACCCCCCTGCCCCCTGGATGAGCTGAAACATGCCGTCGACGACGTCCGGTCGCGGGAGAAAAAGCTCATGGACTGGGTCCGTGGCGATCAGTTTACAATCGAGGGTCTGCGCGCGAAGTTTCTAGAGTAGCGGACTCCGCCGCTTCAGCACTTTGCATGGCTCCCCCCGCCTGTAGTATCCTAATACTTCGGGTCTGTACGTCCGCGCGGTTAGTGCGCTTCCGTCACGTCCCTCCGTAGATCCACTCAAAGGAAAGCCCATGTACGCAGTCATTGAAACCGGTGGAAAGCAATATCGCGTGTCCCCAGGTACCCGCCTGAAGGTCGAAACCATTCCAGGCGAACCCGGTAGCACCGTTGAGTTTAGCCGCGTTCTCGCGGTAGTCGGCGACGACGAGAAGATGCTTCTCGGCGACAGCATCGCAAACGCCAAGGTCACCGCCACCATCGACGACAACGACCGCGCGGCCAAAATCATCGTCTTCAAGTTCAAGCGCAAAAAGCAGTACAAGCGCACCATCGGCCACCGTCAGAACTACACCGAGCTCACGGTGAATAACATTACCGTCTAGTGCGGCAGAGGATATTTGTAAATGGCACATAAAAAAGGTTTAGGCAGTTCTAAAAACGGCCGCGATTCCAATGCGCAGCGCCTCGGCATCAAGGCGTTCGGCGGCCAGTTCGTCTCCGGCGGCTCCATTATCGTGCGCCAGCGCGGCACCAAGATTAAGCCCGGCCTCAACGTCGGCCTGGGCAAGGACGATACCCTGTTCGCTAAAATCACCGGCACTATCCTGTTCCGTGATCGCGGCCGGATGGGCAAGTTCGTCAGCATCGTTCCTGAAGCATAGATTGCAAGAAGTGGCTAGTCGCTAGACTGGTCGTTCATCTCTCTGCGGCCCGCATCACGCGGGCCGTTCGCTTTTTACTAGCCGCTAGTTACTAGCCACCGAGTCCCCTTTCCCCCATGTTTATCGATGAAGTAAAGATCTACGTCAAAGCCGGCGACGGCGGTAACGGCTGCCTCGCGTTCAGGCGCGAGAAGTTCGTCCCCCGTGGAGGGCCAAGCGGCGGCGACGGCGGCCGCGGCGGCGACATCGTCTTCGTAGCCAGCCAGCATCACAACACCCTGCTCCACTTCCGCTACAATCCCGAGCACAAAGCCGACCGCGGACGCCACGGCGAAGGCAGTCAGCGTACCGGCCGCGACGGCAAATCACTCGATGTAATGGTTCCCATCGGCACCGTCGTGTCCGATTCCGAGTCTGGAGAACTGATCCACGACTTCACCCACGCCGGCGAACGCGTCGTTGTCGCCAAAGGCGGCCGCGGCGGTCGCGGGAATCAGCATTTCGCCACGCCAACCCATCAGGCGCCGACAGAGCATGAGGATGGTAAACCAGGCGAGGAACACACCCTCCGCCTTGAACTGAAACTCCTCGCCGATGTTGGCTTAGTCGGTTTCCCCAATGCGGGCAAGTCCACGTTAATCTCGCGCATCTCCGCCGCGAAACCGAAGATCGCCGCCTACCCCTTCACCACCCTTGAGCCAAATCTCGGCGTGGTCGACTTCGACGGGCGCACGTTCGTCGTCGCCGACATCCCGGGACTCATTGAGGGTGCGCATGAAGGCCACGGCCTCGGCATCCAGTTTCTCCGGCACGTCGAGCGCACCCGCCTGCTCATCCACCTCGTTGATGTCAGCGAGTTCTCCGGACGCGACCCCGTTGAGGATTTTAGGGTCATCATGCACGAGCTCGCGAGCTTCAGCGACAGCATGGCTCACAAGCCGATGGTGCTCGTCGCTACAAAAATGGACGTCGCGCAGGACGCAGAGCGTGTCGAGAATCTCGAGAAAGTCGCCGCCGATGCCGGGCTGGAATTCTTCAAGATCTCGGCTGTCACCGGCGAAGGCGTCGACCGTCTAAAAGCCCGCATGGCCGCCGTAACCGACATGCCGCGCGAAGACGCGCCGCCCGCTGACGCTGACGCTGAATCAATCGACCACGTTGAAGAAGGTTCGCCAGACAGCCTTCCCGTCGAATAGAACGTCCACGCGGTACGTTCCGGGCTCTAGCGTCACCGGCGAGAAATTGAAGCTCACTAGCATCGGCACATCGGGAAGACTCAGTTTCTTGCCCGCGGCGTCGTACCGGTTCGGAAACTCGCCGGCATCGACAACGCCGTGCCGCCATAGGTCACCGCCGTCAGCGGTAGAATCTCCGTGGTCAAAACGCCCAGCTTCATTAGCTCCGAAAGTTGGATCGGAGTGCCTGGCTGCGGTTCCACCACCATCGAAATCGGCGTCGCGGCATTCACCGCCGACAGCGCTCGAAACAGCGCCGGCCCCAGGTTCAGCGCCCGGCCGCCGAAATCCACGCCCCCAATAACGCGGTTCGCACTCGTCTCCACGTTGTAGACGATCAGGCGCTCGCCCACCGGCGCTTTCTCCGCATCGCCGCGCTTTAAAGGAGCAATTGTCTCGGTTGGGGCTTTGATCACCGCCCAATCCTGCACCCGGTTCACCACCCACATTTCCGTCGTCGTCACCCGCCGGCCATCTTCGAACTCCACCTCGAGACTCGACGCCGCATCAATGTTCTGAAAGCCGTCGCTACGCGGTCCTTGCCAATCACAAATCCGCATCCTGTATCGATTCGTTTCCCACTCGCGTCCAGGCGGTGGACCCAGGCCATCGATGGCCGAGTCGCGCGATAGATGTCGTCCAGGCTAGGCGCTCGCGCGGGCTCGGGCGCCACCGGCTTCTGCACTTCAGGCACAACAAGCTCAAAGGAATGCGCTCCCGCCGGCTGGCCGTCCACGCGCACCTCCAACGTCCAGACGCCGCTCGGCATACCGGGTGCGATGTCGTAAATCCAATAAGCGCCGAAATCGCGCCCCAGCGTCTGCATTTTCACATCGGACGAGATCGAGATCGTCCGCCCGTCCGGCCCCTTCCACAAACCCGTGAGAACGTGGTCGCCCACCGGCCCGTCCCACTCGAAGTACACCATCAGCGTCTTGTCCTGCGGAAAGACGAACGGTTGCGGACCTCGTCCAATTGCAGCTTCGTGCCGATCACCTTCCCCGACGGGCCAAACTGAGACTTGATGAGCTTGAAACTGGCGTCGGCCGTTTGCGCATGAAGCTGCTGCGCCAACAGTAATATCAATGCAAGATAATCCATGGGAAATCCCAAGTTTATCTCTCCCTTTCCAGAGAAATGAAGAGCGGCGACGGAATGAAGTACGACGGACTTAGAGAACCTCGTCAAGCACCAGCGTCTCGAATGACGCTACTCGCCTGAACACGGGGTCGTTCGTCACCAGGCCGGTCGCTCCAGCGGCCAGCGCTGTCGCCGCCTGAATTGAATCAGGTGTACGCAGCCTGTGCGCGGCGCGAATTCGTGCCGCTTTGTCGGCCACTTCGAGATCCGGCGCCACCCAAAGTAAGTTTGGAATAGTCGTCAACAGCGCATAGAATCTGTCGACGAGATGCTCGTCTGAGTCCCGGTATGGCTGAACAAGCAATTCAGTCATCGTTATGGTTGACGTGACAGCCGTGTTCCCGTCCTGTTCCAACCAGGCAAAAACAAGGTCCGTAGCCGCAACATAGCGGTCGTTCGCTTCTATCTGGTAGATGAACACGCTGGTATCCAACGCGATGCGGTGGTGACGACGCAGAAATGCGCGTAGGCCACCTACTCCCAACTCTTGCGTTCTTTCTGGAGATAGCCGGTCGGATACGCTTCTTTGCTGAGGCCTCGAAGCGTAGCATGGTGAGCCACAGGCTTCTCCACCGCAATTACACGTCCCGCTCGAATCACAAAAAGCAGTTTGTCGCCAGGCTTAAGGCCGAGCGCTGTTCTCACCTCGAGCGGGATGACAACCTGATTCTTAACGGAAAGCGTTACTTCAGCCATCGCTTTACATTTTAGCAAAAGTAAAGCGGCGAGCGCTTTGTCCTCCCCGATATCCACCTCCCACCCCAAATTTCCTCCCCCTCCATCACCTACTGTGATAGCTTTGTAATTCAGTCTAGTTTCACTAGGAGGCCTGTATATGGAAGCCCTCGGTATGGTCGAGACCAAGGGGCTGGTCGGCGCTATCGAAGCGGCAGACGCGATGGTGAAAACCGCCAACGTCACGCTCACCGGTAAAGAGTACATCGGCGCCGGCTATGTCACCGTCACGGTTCGTGGCGACGTTGGTGCCGTGAAGGCCGCCACCGACGCTGGTGCCGCGGCTGCACGTCGCGTGGGAGAACTGGTCTCCGTGCACGTGATCCCCAACCCGCACGACGAAGTCGAAAAGATCCTTCCCGGCGCCAACAAGCGCGGCGAAAAGTAAGTCCCCTCGGACGGAGGCGGGGCGCTAATCGCCCCATTGCCCAATGCTTCAGGATCAGGACCTCATCTCCATTCAGGAGGTACGCGCCAAGGTCGAAGCTGCCTGGCAGGCGTGGCTCAAATACCGCGTCTACACTCAGGAGCAGGTCGACGCCATCGTAGAACGGATGGCCGAAGTCGCGTGTGCCAATGCTGAACGCCTTGCCATCATGGCCGTCGAAGAGACCGGCTACGGCAACGTCAAGGATAAGATTTCCAAAAATCTGCTGAACGCTGATCTGCTGCCCCGCACCATCCGCGGCATGAAGACGGTCGGCATCCTGCGCGAGATCCCCGAGAAGAATATCGTTGAGATCGGCGTGCCTATGGGTGTCGTCGCCGCCGTATTACCCACAACCAATCCCACCTCCACCGCCATCTACAAAAGCATTATTTCGCTTAAGGCGGGCAACGCCATCGTTCTCAGCCCGCACCCGCGCGCCAAGCGATGCACCTGCGAGACCGCTGCCCTGCTCTACAACGCTGCTGTCGAAGCCGGCGCTCCTGAAGGCATCATCCAGTGCATCAATAACTCGTCCATGGAAGCCACCAACGAGTTAATGCGCCATAAGCGGACCGGCATCATTCTGTCCACCGGCGGCGCTGGCATCGTTCGTGCTGCCTACTCGAGCGGCAAACCGGCCTATGGCGTCGGGCCCGGCAACGTCCCTGTGCTCGTCGACACCTCCGCCGATATCGCCGAAGCCGTTGCCAAGGTTGTCGAAGGGAAGTCGTTCGATTACGGGACCGTCTGCTCCAGCGAACAGGCCATCGTCGCTGAGCACAGCATCCGCCACCGCGTTATCGCCGAACTCAAAGCGCGCAAGGCCTACCTGTGCACGCCCGATCAAACCAAGGCCCTCGAAAAAATCCTGATCGGCAAGAACTTCTCCATCAACCCCGACTGCGTAGGCCAGGCGCCCACGAAAATCGCGAAAATGGCCGGGTTCGAAGTGCCCGCCGACACGTCCATCATCGTTGTCGAAATGCAAGGAGTCGGCAAGGAACATCCGCTGTCGGCCGAAAAGCTGTCGCCGGTTCTGTCGTTACTGTTCGTCAACAGCTTCGCTGCCGCCGTCGACGCCTGTGAAGCTATTCTTCGCTTCGGCGGACTCGGCCATACGTCGGTGATTCACGCCAAAGACGACGCGCGCATCCGCCAGTACGCGCTCCGAATGCCGTCGTACCGCGTCCTCGTAAATACGCCCGCGCCGCAAGGCTCCACCGGCATCACTACCAACGTCTTCCCGGCCATGACGCTCGGCTGCGGCGCCGTGGCGGGCAATATCACCAGCGACAACGTCGGCCCTCAGCACCTGATCAACATTAAGCGCCTCGCTTACGTCGCCCGCACCGTCGAACAGGCGTTTCCCAACAAGCCCGTGCAGCAGGTTTCCCAGTCAACATCCACTCCCATGAAAGTCGACCGAACTCAACTCGTCTCCGCTGTCGAGCGCTACCTCGCCAGCCGTGGCGTCACATCCTCAACACCGGCTGCCCCGGAAAATTCCGTAACCTCGATCGTCGACCGTTTCCTGGCCAAGAAGTCCTCCACGCCTCCACCCGCACCCGGCGGACCTTCTTGCTCCTGCGGCTCCTGTGGCGTCTCCGCCTGTTCCGGTAAGTCGCAACCCGCTGAAGCAGCACCTGCGCCTGCGCCTCAGCCCCCAGCTCCTAAAATCACCATCGTCGACTTTGTCTGCGAAGACGACGTTCGTACCGCCGTGCGTCAAAATCAGAAGATCTACATCGGACCGCGTACGATCGTGACACCCTCGGCCCGCGATATGGCAGCACCGCATGACACGCTAGTCCTGGCGAATCGCTAATGAAACAAAACCTCGACGTTTTGAAGACCGAGATTCAGGAGTACCTGGACCAGCACAATCTCATCGTCTACCATGGCTTCTCGCGCAGTCTCGACGCGCTGCCAATGGTGATGTGGGACACCGGCCGGCACCCGGATTACACCATGTTCCTCAAAGCTGCCGAGGCCTCCGGTGCGCGAATCATCGTCCTCTACAGCCGTGAATTCTCGGCCGGTTTCGTCGACAACGCAATCCAGGAACTGGAGGAGTCGGACATGTTGCCCGACGAGCGCCGCATGACAGAACGGCGCTTGAAAGAGCTCCGCGCCTACGACGGCTTCACCTGCGCCATCGAACTCTCCTTCGACATGGGCCAGCGCGCCTATATCTTCGAACTCCGCACAGATTGGTACAACGAGTTCTCCGACCTCCTCGACGAAATCGACTCTTCACTGCCCGATGACGAAGAGGATCCCGACGAAGGACCCATTGGTGGCTACTTCTCCAAGAATTGAGCCGGCCCGCCTTCCGCGGCGCTGGAACCTGCCGCCTGAAGCACCCGAAATTCGCGACTTCGCCGCCAAACTCAAAGTTCATACGCCTGCGGCCACAGTCTTGTGGAATCGCGGGTATCGATCTCCCGCCCAGGCCAAGGCATTCCTTGATGCGCCGATCGAGAATCTGCATCACCCCTTCCTGCTTGCCGGCATGCGCGACGCCGCCAACCGCCTGGCCAAAGCAGTTCGCGATAAGGAACCAGTACTCCTCTATGGCGACTACGACGTTGATGGAACCAGTTCCGTAGTCATTCTCAAGAAGGCGATCGAAATCGCCGGCGGTCAGGCGTCGTTCCACATTCCCAACCGGCTGAAGGATGGCTACGGTATGCGTTCCGACGTCGTCGACGCAGCAGCCGTGGCCGGCGTCCGCCTGATCGTCAGCGTCGATACCGGCATCCGCGCCGGCGAGGTGGTGGCGCACGCGTCATCGCTCGGCATCGACGTCATCGTCACTGACCATCACCTGCCTGAAGCCGAACTGCCGCCCGCGCTCGCCGTCATCAACCCCAACCGCCTCGATTGCTCCTACCCCGAAAAGAACCTCTGTGGAGCAGGCGTGGCGTTTAAGCTTATCCACGCACTCTTTCTCACGCTCGAATGGCCCTCCGATCGCATTCGTCGCATGCTCGACTCATTCCTGAAGCTCGTCGCCATCGCGACGGTGGCCGATGTGGTGCCGCTCACCGGCGAAAACCGCATCATCGTCAAACGCGGCCTCGCAGGACTCAAGAACGTTAAGAATGCCGGACTCCGCGCCCTTCTCGACGTCGCCGGACTCACCGAAGGCGGCCACCCATCAGCCGGTCAGGTCGCCTTCCGCATCGCGCCGCGCATCAACGCCGCCGGCCGTATGGACACCGCTAACGATGTCATCGACCTGTTCACCACGGAAGATCCAGAGCGCGCCCGCGCCCTTGCTGATCAGCTTCACAAGTTGAATCAGGAACGCCAGGAGGCTGAGGCCACCATCCTTCGCACGGTGCTCGACGAGTACGAACAGAAGCAAATTGACGCGAGTCATTTCGCGCTCGTGTTCTCCGGCGCTGGATGGCATCGCGGCGTGGTCGGCATCGTCGCCAGCCGTATCGTCGAACGCTTCCACCGTCCCGTTTTCATCCTCGGCGAAGAAGGCGACTTCGCCCAGGGCTCAGGCCGCAGCATCCGCGCATTCCATCTTCTCGATGCGCTTGAGTCCATGCCGGACCTGTTCACGAAGTTCGGCGGACACCGTCAAGCCGCTGGACTGACGATGCCTGTGTCCCGCGTGGCCGAGTTCCGCGAACGCTTCAACGCCTTTGCCTCCAAGGTCCTCACTGCGGACGACCTCTGCCCCACCATCGACCTCGACGGTGAGATTCAGTTCTCGGAACTCAATGACGAATCTGCCGCCGAAGTCCTGAACCTCGCACCATTCGGCTTCGGCAACCCCTCACCTTGTTTCGCGGTCAGGAATGTTGAAGTCGCTGCCACCCCACAAGCCTTGGGCGAAAAGGGCCTGATCCTCCGGCTCAAGCAAAACGGCCGCTTTGCCCGCGTGAAGACGTGGGACTTGAGCTTTCGTGACCTTGCGCCAGGCGACAAGATCGACGTTGCGATTGAAGTTGAAGACGATCCCTACTCCGCCGCTCGAGGATATTCCCCCTGGGCTCTCAGCCTGAAAGATCTGAAGCGGCACCACCCGGCAGTGTAACGTTTCGTAATCTTCGCAACCCGCTGCACCCCTGCCGCCATCCAATCAGATACTGCATGTTCAGAACCCTGGTGCTCGCGTCCCTGACTGTCGCCCTACTGACCGCTCAAAACGATCCGGAAGCCGCCGCCTCGGACAAACGAGCCTACGGCGTTCTCCCGAATTACCGCACAGCCGAAGCCAGCGCAGCGTATCATCCGCTGACCGCGCGCGAGAAGTTCTACATCGGCTTCAAGGACTCTACTGATTACCCCGTCTACTTTCTTTCGGCCGCTTTCGCCGGACTCTACCAGCTTGAGGACTCTCATCCATCATTCGGCCAGGGAATCAAGGGCTACTCAAAGCGTCTGGCGACGGGCTACGCGGACCAGGCAATCGGCAACATGATGGCGGAATCCATAATACCCAGCTTGCTACACGAAGATCCGCGGTACTTCCGTCTCGGACAAGGGTCCACCAAGGCGCGACTCGGCTACGCAGTGTCCCGGATCTTTGTCGTTCGGACCGACGCTGGAGGATCACGCTTCAACTCGTCTGAGATCCTCGGCAACGCCATTACCGCAGGCATCGGCAACGCCTACTACCGCGATGAGCGGCATTTCTCCGATAACGCCCAACGCCTCTACACGTCGCTCGCCACCGATATGATTTCCCAGGTGCTGAAGGAATTCTGGCCAGACGTGAAGCGAAAGTACTTCAAGCCGAAGGACGCCCGCTAGCTCTTGCCAGCGGCCGCTCGGATTTCGGCCTCTTCCAACCATCCCCGTTTCAGTTTTTCCGCCGGCACATTCGTGAGATAGGGCTTGATGTCCAAAATCGGCGTCCCCTCCAGCATGTCCACACCGCGGACGCGCAGCCTTGGGCCGTCACGACCAAGCAACTCAACAATCGTCAGCGCGATCGGATTCGGACGGCGAGGCGACCGCGTCGCGAATACTCCATGCGGCCGGTCGTCACTGGGTGGCTTCACCGAAAGAGTGAATCCCTCAGACCGGTCGAACGTCCAGATTACGTAGAGATGAGAAAAGCCCTCGATGTCGACTAACCCGGCCTCGAATTCCGGCAGAATCTCGAGTAGGCCTTCCTCTTCGTGTTTCGCTCCGAGGCCTTGCGGTATGTCCTTGGCCTCAGCGAACTGACTTCTGACGTATCCAATCGGCCGCATACGGCTATTGTCCACCGAACCGACTTCGATAAGATGAGTCCCGGCATGAAAACATCGGGAAAAGTGAAGGTCGGTATCATCGGTTCGGGTTTCGAGGCTGACATCCATGCAGCGTCGTTCCAAATTCTCCCTGAGGACGCCGAGGTGGTTGCGGTGGCATCACCGAGTGAAGGTCACGCGGCGGACTTGGCCCGGCGCTACGGTATCCCGCGGGTGTTTCGCGACTACCGGGACATGCTTGCGGAACCCGACATCGAGATGGTCACCATCACCGCGCCCAACCGGCTGCATGCGCAGATGACTCTCGACATCGCTCGCGCGGGGAAGCATCCGGTTTGTGAAAAACCGCTTTGCATGACCCTCGATGAAGCCGACGAGATGCTGGACACCTGCCGGCGCCAAGGCGTACTGCTCGCTTATGCCGAGGAACTCTTCTTCACACCGAAATACGTCAAGGCAAAGGAAATGGCCGACCAGGGCGCCTTCGGGCGTGTCTATCAGGTGAAGCAAAGCGAGAAACACTTCGGACCCCACGCTGACTGGTTCTGGGACGTCTCTCAGTCAGGAGGCGGCGTCCTGATGGACATGGGATGTCACGGCATCGCCTTCTGCTGGTGGTTTCTGGGGCGCCCTCAGGTCCGCAGCGTGTACGCCCACCTCGCGACACAGGTTCACGGGGACAAAACAAAAGGTGATGACGATGCTTTATGCGTGTTGGAGTTCGAAAACGGAGCGACCGGCATCGTCGAGACCAGTTGGGCGCGGCGAGGCGGCATGGACGACCGGGTCGAAGTCCACGGCGAAGGCGGCGTGACCTACGCCAATCTGCATATGGGCAACGCCCTCCCCACTTATAGCGAGTACGGCTTCGGGTACGCCGTCGAGAAGGCGCCGACCACCAAGGGCTGGACCTACCCGGTGTTCGAGGAGCTTTGGAACTACGGATTTCCTCAGGAAATGCGTCATTTCGCGCGCTGCGTACGCGGCAAGGAGACTTTGGCTGCCACCGGCGATGACGGAAGGAAAGTGCTTGAGGTTCTCTTCGCCGCCTATGCGTCGGCGGGTTCGGGCGCGCGCGTTCAGCTACCCTATCGTCCCCAGGCCGGGCGGTTGCCCGTCGAAGGCTGGCTTGGGCCGCTCACCAAATGATCGGCGCCCTCGACATTGGCGGAACTAAAATCGCCGCCGGCATTGTCTCACCAGACGGCGCCGTCATGGCCCAGCGAACCTGTCCCACCGAGTCCTCGCGTGGCTTTGACGATGGCTTCACGCGTATCCGCCGGCTGCTGCGCGATCTCGAAGAGGAATCCGGCGCCAGCCTGGACGGCATCGGCATCGGTTGCACCGGACCGGTCGACCCAATCACTGGGGCCATCGGCAAAGCGGAACTGCTACCGGGTTGGTTCAACGCTCCGATTGCCGCACGGCTGGAGCAGGAATTTGACGTCCGCGTCGCGATGGAGAATGACGCCGATGCGGTAGCCCTGGCTGAGTTCGCTTGGGGTCTTGGACGCGGCGCTTCGTGCTTTGTGTACATCACCATCGGCACCGGGATCGGCGGCGCGATCGTCCACGGAGGCGAGTTGTATCGCGGGGCCAATGGAGCGCATCCCGAGCTGGGTCACGTGCCGCTCGATATCTCCGCTGGTCCGCTCTGCTATTGCGGACTGCACGGCTGCTGGGAATCGCTGGCCAGCGGCCCGGCAATGGAGTCCTGGTACGCGGCGGGAGGTGAGATCACTCGCGCCAGTGACATCTTTAAGCTTGCGGAGAGCGGCGACTCCCGCGCTCAGCAGGCGGTTGAGCGCACCTTGCATTACCTCGGACTTGGTTTGACCGGCGTGGTGACTACGTGGTGTCCCGACGTGCTTGTGCTCGGCGGCGGGGTGATCCGCAACGCGGGCGCCTTCGTCGACAAACTACGGCAGATGGTTAACAAACTTGCAACGCAGGTACCGACAGATCATCTGCGGATCGATGTCGTGCCCGACAGCGGCACCGCTGGACTGCAGGGAGCAGCCGCCGCCTGGCTCCACCGCTACGCGAAGATCTAAAGGAGACCATGCTCATTTCGTTCGACCGCCTGGACGGTACCTACTTTCGGGACATCCTCGCCCAGCCACAAGCCATGCGCGACACCATCGCCGCGTTCGTCCCTGTTCCGGCGCTCGCGGCTGTCGGTGACGATCTGCGCTCAGGACGGCGCCGCCGCATCGTGCTCACAGGCATGGGCGGTTCCTACCAGATTCTTCACCCGCTGCATTTGAGCCTGACTGGGCTTGGGCTGAATTCGATCCTCGTCGAGACATCGGAGCTGCTCTACGGGATGCCCGCTTTACTCGCGCCGGAGAACATAGTGCTGGCCGTCTCCCAATCAGGCGCAAGTGCCGAGATCGTACGGCTGCTCGATCACAGGGGCCCCCTGTACATCGGCATTTCGAATACGGCTGGTTCACCTCTTGCGACACGCGCCAGCACTGTCATGCTCACTCAAGCCGGCGACGAAGGCGGTGTCTCGTGCAAGACCGCGGTGACGTCGCTCGCAGCCCTACACTGGCTCTTCGCCCATCTTGCTGGGACCGATTTGACGCTCGCGCGACAGGAACTCGAAACGCTGCCGCAGGCAATGGAAGCCTACCTCGCGGGCTGGCGCGACCATGTGACGCACCTGGTAGCGGCGATGCAGGGCGTACGAAATCTGTTCATCGTTGGACGCGGTTCGTCTATGGCGGCGGTCGGCCTCGGCGCGATGGTCCAGAAGGAGGCAGCGCATGTGCAGGGCGAGGGGATGGGCAGCGCCGCGCTGCGTCACGGCCCCTTCGAAATGCTCGGACCGGGATCGTTCGTCCTGATCTTTGATGGAGCGGCCAACGTGCACGCCCTGCATCAACGCTTGGCCGAAGACGTACGCGGCACCGGGGCCATGGCCGAAATTTGCGGACTGTCGGGTCGCGGACCCTTCGCCCTTCCGCCAGTTCCCGACGCCCTACGCCCCGTCGTTGAACTCCTGGTCCCGCAAATGATGTCCCTCGCGCTCGCCTATCTGGGCGGACGCGAACCGGGCAAATTCGAGCGCATTAAGAAGGTAACGACTGGCGAGTAGTCAGCTCTTCGGTCCCAGTTCCTGCACCCGGGGAGACTCACCGCCGAGCCATTCAGGATGCTTGACGGTGCTGTCAAAGTGAGTGCTCGTCTTGAATAGCTCGAATTCGCCCTTCGCTGCCAGTGAGGCCGTCCTTTGAAGGAGGCTGGCCACCTCTGGCTTAGTCATCGGCTTGAATCCAGACGCGATGCGGAACGCCTGTTCGAGGATTGGCATGGTGTCGATCCCCGTGATGACCACCGAGGTCGGGAGGCTAAGCGCGTACCGGAGACACTCCTCAGGCTTCACCGCCTTGCTCTTCAAAATCACGCCGCTTCCCATGCTCTTCATACCGAGCACGCCGATATTCCTTTTCACAAGTTCAGGCAGCACGAGAGTTTCGAAGCTGCGGAAATGCGCGTCCATCACATTCAAGGGCATCTGCACGGTATCGAACTGGAAGCCGTGATCATCGGCGACTCTCAGCATGTACAGATGGATGTGCGGGTCCTTGTGTCCGGTGAAGCCAATGTAGCGGCACTTCCCCTGCTTCTTTGCTTCTATGGTCGCCTCCAGCGCGCCACCCTGGGCGAAGATGCGATCGGGATCGTCAAAGCGGATGATCTCGTGGTGCTGAATCAGGTCGACGTGATCGGTCTGCAGGCGCTTAAGCGACTCGTCGAGTTGCTTCATCGCCTCCTGCTTGGTGCGACCGTCCAGCTTAGTCATGAGGAAGGCCTTCTGACGGTAGCCGTCCTTAAGCGCCTTCCCCATCCGAGTCTCGCTGTCGCCGTTGTTATAGTCCCAGGAGTTGTCCAGGAAGTTCATGCCGCGGTCGAGCGCGGAACGAATGATCTTGATGGCCTCAGACTCGGTAGGCCCCTTGCCGATATGCGAACCGCCCAGACCGAGCGCCGAGACCTTCTCACCGGTCCTGCCCAGCGTCCGAAAACTCATGCCTTCCTGTGTTGCGCCAGACGCCCCCTGCATCAGGCCCATGGCTGTAAGCCCCGAAATCATCTCGCGCCGGGCTATCTTCGACATGTCCGTTAGACTCGAATCAAGAAACAGGTGGCTGACCTAACCGTTAGCTGACATCATTCGCGGCAGAAGTGGTCCAACCAATCGAATGCCCCATACAGACGTACTAATCATCGGCGCCGGAGTAGCCGGGCTGGCGGCGGCCAACAGTCTCCGGGCGGCGGGACTCAGCGTCAAGATCCTCGAAGCTCGAAAGAGAGTTGGGGGACGGATCCACACAATTCACGATGCGGCCTCGGCGGAACCGGCCGAACTTGGAGCGGAGTTTGTCCATGGCAGACCCGCCGAGCTGATCCGTCTTGCCGATAGAGGTCGACTCGGGATGAGCGAGATCGACGGTGAAGACGTCTGCTGGGAGCAAGGCGCGTTCACAACCTGCTCCGACGTCGTCGAGGACGTGGCCAAACTCCTTCGCGGCGCCGAGTCTAAACCGGACCAGCCATTTTCGCAGATGCTCGATGCTTCCAAAATGCAGCCTGCGGACAAGGGGCGCGCGCGTGATTACGTAGAAGGCTTCAATGCGGCCGACGCGGGTATCGCCGGCACACAAGGCCTGGCCCGCCAGCAGCAGGCCGAGGACGAGACTGAGAACGACCACACCGGGCGATTCGCCGCAGGATACGACGCGATTCCAGCGCTTCTCAATGAAGGTCTGCACATCAGCCTGAACACCATTGTCGAGAGTGTCCAATGGCGCCGCGGCCAGGTTGAAGTTACCGCGACAGGCGGCCAATGGACCGCTAACCGCTTGCTCGTCACCGTCCCCTTGGGAGTTCTCAAAGCGCGGTCAATCCGCTTCGATCCTGAACCAACCGCGATCCTGACTGCTGCCGACCGTCTGGGCGCCGGTCATGTTGTGCGCCTCACCATGCGGTTTGACCGCCGGCTTTGGATACGCTGCGAACCGCTCGCCTCGGCCTCCTTTCTACATGCTGCCGGTGAAGCGTTTCCAACCTTCTGGACACGCGGCCAGCTCATCACCGCTTGGGCCGGCGGACCGAAGGCGGACAAGCTCGCGCGGCTTGGCCGGGAAGATCTGCTCATGTCGGCGCTCGAAACTCTTTCGCGGGTCATCTCAGTACCCCGGGGCCAGTTGGAGACAGAGCTCAGTGCCCTGCACTACCACGACTGGTGCAGCGACCCGTTCGCGCGGTGCGCCTACACGTGGGTACCGGTGAATGCCCTGCCCTCTGTTGAGGCCCTGACTCAACCGGTGGACGACACACTCTGGTTTGCAGGCGAAGCCGCTGAGCCCAGTGGACACTGGGGAACGGTACACGGTGCGATACGAAGTGGTGAGCGCGCGGCGAGTCAGATGATGCGCTAGCCGCCCATGTCTACGGGCGCCGTATAGCCGGTCATTTCGAGATAGCCTGCGCCGCGTCGAGAGCCTGCGAGGCCGCTGAGCCCAGCGGACACTGGGGAACGGTACACGGTGCGATTCGCAGTGGCGGGCTAGCCGCCCATGTTTACAGGCGCCGTATAGCCGGTCATTTCTAGATAGCCTGCGCCGCGTCGAGAGCCGTTGATCTCGATGGCGCCCTCCCAGTAGCTGTTCTGGCGAGTCTTTAACTCCTGCTGAGGAAGACGTGTCGTTGCGTTCACATCAATTCCGAGAGATGGCACTCGTATGTTCCACTCGATGGGATAGCCGTTCCATTGCTTGCCGGGTGTCGCCGTGAAGTTCGTGACATGGGTGGAGTGTCCCTGGGCATCTACGTAGGTCCCCGCGGAGAATGGGTCAATCGTTCCGTCCTTGTGCCGCAGACGGAACAGCATCAACTCGGTGTTGTCGTCGAGCTGCAGGCTGAACCAGTCCCACCCGGCCTGATCGTTCTCTAACTGGCTGGTGAAGAACTCGTGGTCCATCCAGGTGAGACCGTCAACGGTGAAGGTCCGGCCCTCCAAGGTGATGGCGCCGACGGTAGCGAGACGTGTGAACGAGACATAGTGTGATGCCCTGCCCCTGGCGCTCGATTTCTGACTCACGCCATCAACGCCATGTATCACAGGCGGCTTAGCCGGCTTCAGAGTGAGGTCGAACGAGAACCGCGGGTCCACCGCCTGAAGCTTCTGAGTACCTGCCTTGAGATCCCACAGCGACTGCCAGTTCCCATTCCACACACGCGCCTGGGCTAAGTCAGCTCCGGCGATCCCTGGACCTGAACGGTTGAGGCGTTCGGCATGCAGGAAGCGATTTCCGTCGATGTCGCTCAAAGCGAGATGAGCCAACCAGATATCCTTGACGTCCCACACCGCCGCCGGTTGAGCGTCGCGGGCGACTCCCTGGCGGAAGAAGGTGAGTTCAAAGCCGAAGCGGCGACCGGCAGCGTCGTGCAGGTTGCCGGTGTAATACCACCACTCGGTCTTGAACTCTGGATGGTTGAAATGGTCGCGTGGGAACTCGTAATGGTAGCCCGGCAGCGCGAGGCGGTAGAGTTCGAAGGCCGCCAGGGCGAGCGCGCTAATCCTCATGGATCACCTCAATCGGGATCAGGCGGGCCGCCATACGCGCTGGAAATACCGCGGCCAGGATTGTCGCAAGATAGACGATGGATAGGGCGGACACCAGAACAGCTACAGGCCAGTGGAACTGTATAGTCCAGCCGAACGACTGGCGGTTGATGACGTAGATGAGCAGCAGGGATAGGAAAAATCCGAGGATAATGCCGGCGACGTTTGCCAGTAGCCCCAGCAATCCCGCCTCGAAAAAGATGATGCGACGCACCTGCCCGGTGGCGCCGCCGAGGAAACGGAGTAAGCCGAATTCGCGGCGCCGGTCGATGACCAGAGCCAGGAGAGCGCCGGCGACGCCCATTACGGCGACGAACACGGCCACTGCTTCGAGGGCGTAGGTGATGGCGAAAGTACGGTCGAACACGCGGATCGCTTCTTCCCGGAGCGATCGATTGGTAAACACGAGGATGCGGCGGTGTGCGAGCGCCGATTCCACTGCGCGGCGTCCGTCCTCCAGGCTGACGCCGGGCTTCAGATACACGGCCGCATTCGACGCTGCGGGGTCGGGCAGGTATCTGAGGAGAGTCGCGCGATCCATGATGATGTAGCCGCGCTCGTTCGAGTAGTCGTTGTAGATGTCGAGGACGTGGAACGCGGCGGGTTTACCTGACAGAGTCAGCGTGAGTGTGTCGCCTGCGCGCACATGGTGCTTATACGCGAATGGCTCACTGACGATCACGTTGTCGCGGCCTTCCAATTGTTCAAACACCAGCCCGGGAGCGGTTCCGGAAAGGAAGGGACGGCGGCCGTAACGCCCGGCGATGCGTGCTTCGCCTGCGCCGAGGACAGCGGGCAGACCCTGGTAGCTGATGTCGTAGGCGCGGAACATATCGACGCCGGCGATTTCAGGCAGTGTGCGGAGTTTGGCTGCGATGTCAGCAGACATGGTGGGATGGCGATCGGCGCCAGCGGGTCCAGCGGGACGGAGATAGAGATCGGCTTGCAGGCGGTCCTCCATCCAGAGGACGACGGTCTCACGAAAACTTCCTACCATGATGCCGACGGCGGCCAGCATCGCTACAGCAGTGGACAGCGCGGCGACGAGCACCGATGTCCGGCGAAGGGACGCGACCACACTACGAGAGGCGAGCAGGGCTTCGACGCCGAACACGGCAGTTAGCGCGTGTCCGGAGAGGCGTGCGAGTCCTGAGACGAGCATGGGGACCGCAAGAGCCGATGACGCGACCAGACAAAGGGCCGCAAGGTAGCCAAAGACCGGCTTGCCGCCGATCGGCCCTTGCCGCGATGCCAACCACGCGGCAGCCGCCAGGAGAATCGCGAACAGCAAGTCGCGCGTGCTGTGGACACGGGCTTCGTGCTCGCGGCGTCCGCTGGACATGGCTTCCACGGGAGCGACGCGCGAGGCCTCCCAGGCAGGGGCAAGCGCAGACACCACCGCAACCGCGACCCCGATGAGGAGGCCCAGGGCCGCCACACGCCAGTCAAGAGCGATGGGCGCGGGAGTGCTGGAAACATAAAGTGATTCCACTGTGGCGGCGACGAGACGCACTGAGCCCACGGCCATTAGGCGTCCGAGCACGATTCCGAACGCTCCTCCGACCAATCCAAGACACGCGGCCTCGGCCAGAAAACCGACGAGCACAGTAGATCGTGAGGCGCCGATGGCGCGCAGAATACCGACTTCGGTCCGCCGTCGCACCACGGATACCGAGATGGTGTTGTAGATCAAAAACGCTCCCACCACCAGGGCGATGTAACTGAGCACTCGCAGATTCCAGCGGAAAGCCGCAAGCATCTTGCGGTTCTCGTCGGTGCGTGACCCCTGCGGCGCGAGATTCATCCCACGGGGTAGCGCGGCCTGAATCGTGCTCTGCCATTGCTCCAGAGGCTTGCCCGGCGGGACTTCGACGAGAATGCGGTCGAGTGTACCGTTGCGTTCGAGGATGCGTGTGGCGGGGCCGAGATCCATGACAATCACCTCGCCTGAGTTGGCGAGGACGCCACGCACGGTGCAGTCGAGGGCACGGTCATTGACGGTGAGGTGAACGCGGTCGCCGGCTTTTAGCTTGAGGGCGTCGCCTACCCAGATAGAGTCGTCGCTGTTGAAGGTCTCGGGGCTGCCTGTGGCGCCTTGGAGGGCATCCGAGAGGAGGTCGACGCCAATGAAGGGGACGACACGATCAGAACCGCCCAGCATCGCGTAGTCTTCGATCCGCGGCCGGATAGTGAGCGGATAGGGCAGCGTGGCGAGGCGGGCCAGCGTCTCGGGCGTGACGCCGCCGGCGGAGGTAACTTCGAAGTCGGCACGCCCGGCGAGGGTTTCCACAGATGACCGGAACGAGCCTGCGGCTGCTTCACCCGCCATCTCGATGGCGAGCACAACCGCGACACCGAGCGCTACGGCCGTGATCATCAGGGCTGTCCGAGCCGGTTCTGATCGGAGAGGACGCAGGATCAACCGGTAGAAGATGCGGATCATTCGACGAACCGTCCGTCGCGCATGGTCAGGACCGTACCGGCAATCGCCGCGGCTTCCCGACTGTGGGTGGCCATGATGATGGTCATCCGGTGCTGCCTGGAGATATGAAGCAGCAACTCGAGAACGGAATCGCCGGTAACAGAGTCGAGGTTGCCGGTGGGCTCGTCGGCGAGCAGGAGCCGGGGTTGATGGACCAAGGCACGCGCAATGGCGACGCGCTGCATCTGGCCGCCGGATAGCTGGTAGGGCATGCGAGCGTCGTAGCCTTCGAGGCCGACAGAGCCAAGGCGGTCAAGCGCCGACTGGCGGGCGCCGGACCGGTGCGCGAGCAGAAGCGGAAGTTCGATGTTCTCAACGACGCTGAGAGTGGGCAATAGCTGGAAGGACTGAAAGATGAAGCCGACCTTTTCGCGGCGCAGCTTGGTTAGCGCGGCTTCGCTCAGTGCAGAGGTGGATTGACCATCGATCAGCACGTCACCTGAGGTCGGCAGGTCCATTGCACCAGCGAGATTCAGCAGCGTGGACTTACCGCAGCCGCTGCGGCCCACCAGAGCGACGAATTCGCCTTCACTGACATTGAGAGAGACGCCGTTGAGGGCGGGCACAGGTGTACTTTCCGTCGCGTAGTTTTTGCTGACGTGGCGGAGTTCGAGAAGGTTCATTGGCTAGCGGATGGTGGCGGTGTGCGGCTCCGCCGTTATCCCTTCGATGCTTTCGGGCCGGTTTCCGGTGTTAAAAATCACGGTCACTTCACAATTTGCCGACTTCCGTTTGAAGGCGTAGACAGTATCGGTGGCGGCGAGATGTATGAGTTGGCCGCGACGGAGGCACTCTTTCTCCTGCCGGAGTTTGGCGAGTGCGGCGATGTGCTGGTAGAGTTCGCCGGGCTGATCGAAGCGTTCCGGCGGAAAGTCGCGGCGGTTATCGGGATCGTTGCCGCCCGGCAGGGCAATCTCGTCCCCGTAGTAAATCATCGGCGCGCCGCGGGTGGTGAGCAGGAAGGTAAAGGCGAGTTTCAAGTTCTCGGCGCTGGCTCCCTGGACGTTCATGTATCTCTCGACGTCGTGGAGACCAAGGAACGTGACGAGCATCGAGGGATCGGGATACAGGTGGTCGTGTGAAAGCATGACCGCGAGTTCACGTGCGGGATGTCCCTGAGCGAAGACGTTACGGACAGAGTAGAACAGGGGGAAGTCGAAGAGGGAGTCTACGCCGCTGTCGACTCCGTCGAACTGGCGGCGGCCGCCTTGGAAGAACGAGACGAGTGACGGGTCGGCGTCGAACATTTCGCCGACCACACGAAATTTTGGATACTCGCGCTTAATGGCGGCCATCCACTCGCGCCAAAAAGTGCGCGGCACGTAAGGCAGGGTGTCCTGACGGATGGCATCCATGCCGCTCACGCCGATCCACCAGAGGGTGTTCTGAATCAGGTAACGGGCGACCTCGGGCTGCTCCTGATTGAGGTCGGGAAGGATATTGATAAACCAGCCGTCGAGAGTGGGGCGGCGCAGTTTTGAGGTAGCGCCGGGGTCAGCGATGGTCCAGGTTTGCCAGGTCTCGTCGATGTGTTTGGCGGCGGTGCCATGGAACCAATCGGGCAGCGGACTGTCTTCAACCCACGGGTGGAAGGGGCCGGTGTGATTGGCCACCTGATCCTGAATGATTTTGATGCCGGCGGCGTGGGCGGCGTCGACGAGTTCACGGAACTTCCGGACGGTGCCGAAGTGCTCGTCGACGTTGTAGAAGTCGACTGCGCCGTAGCCGTGGTAGTCGGTGATGGGCTTCCCATCGTAGATCTCGCGCGTATTCAGCTGGTTGTTATTGTCGTAGACGGGATTAACCCAGATGGCGGTGATTCCGAGAGCCTTGAGATATGGAAGCCGATTGATGATGCCCTGAAGATCGCCGCCGTGGTAGTAGCGCGGTTTGGATTTGTCGAACAGGCCGCGGGAGACGTCGGGATCGTTGTTCGAAGGATCGCCATCGGAGAAGCGGTCGGGCATGATGAGGTAGATCAGGTCGTCAGAGGAGAAGCCCTGGAAGCGGCCTTGGCGGGCGAGCGGCGCCGAAATCTCAAACGGGACGGCGACCGTGCCGTCGACAGTCTTCAGATGGATTGAGGCGCGGCCGGGCCTCGCGTTCTTGGGAATTGTGACGTCGGCAAACAGATAAGTGCCGGCATCGTTGACGCGCAGGTTGGACGCGCGGAGAGAGCCTGTCAGCGAGGCGCCTTTCAGGTTTGCGCCGCGGATCAACAGGCGGACCGGGTTGATGGAGTGATTCGGCCACCAGTTCGGCGGCTCAACTTTGGTGACACGCGGCGGGTCAGCCAGCGTGAGAACCGGCAACAACAGCGCTAACAGGATGCGCACGGGTGGCTCCTTCCTTCACGCGGGCCAGCAACGCGGCGGCGATGATCATACAGACACCGCCGGCGACGACGGCGAGCAGTCGATTGTTGTCGAGAAGGTGATTCATCACCCAGCCGAAGCCGAGCGAAGCGATGATTTCGGGCAGCACGATGGCGAAGTTGAAAATGCCCATGTAGATGCCGGTCTTCTCGGGCGGAATGCAGCCGGCGAGAATCGCGTAGGGCATGGAGAGCGTACTGGCCCAAGCCATGCCGACGCCGAGCATCGACAGCATCAACATGTACTTGTTCTGGATGACGGCAACCGAGAGTAAACCGGCGGCACCGCAGAGCAGGCAGAACGCGTGAGTGCCGCGGCGTCCAAGGCGGGCGGCGATGGCCGGGAGTGCCCAGGAGAACGCGAAGCAGACGGCGGAATACATGGAGAAGCAGAGCCCGGCCCACTCGGCGCCTTGGCTATAGAGCGGGCTTTTTTCATCCGGCGCGCCGAACACATTTCGAGCGACAGCGGGGGCGAA
Source organism: Bryobacterales bacterium (assembly GCA_038212445.1). GTDB lineage: Bacteria > Acidobacteriota > Terriglobia > Bryobacterales > Bryobacteraceae > TMP-7. The sequence continues at coordinate 139,205 of JBBQUM010000001.1, read as the reverse complement.
GTAGAGCCACATGCAAAAGAGTCCAAGCCAGGTGAAGAACTGGACGAAGGCGAGTTGGCGCATGGTTTGCGGGACTTCAGCGATGGACTGGAAGATCTCGCGAACGTTTTCGCTGAGTCCTTTGGATGCGGTGTGTTTCTTGAATGCCTGAAGGTCGGCGGGCGGATATTCCTTAGTGGTGAAGATGGTCCACATGACGGCCCCGAAGAAAGCGACTGCACCGATATAGAAAGATATCTTGACGGCGGTAGGAATGGTGCCGGGCGCGTGAGCGGGGTTGACGCCGAACCAGTTGGTGAGCATCCAGGGGAGCGCGGAGGCGACGACGGCGCCGAGTCCGATGAAGATGCTTTGCATGGCGAAACCTTTGGTGCACTGATCGGGCGGGAGCATATCGGCGACGAAGGCGCGGAACGGTTCCATGCTGACGTTGATGGAAGCGTCGAGGATCCAGAGAAGTCCTGCAGCCATCCAGAGCGTGGAGGACTGCGGCATAAGGATTAGAGCGATGGACGAGAGGATGGCGCCGGTAAGGAAGTAGGGGCGGCGGCGTCCGAGCGAGTTCCAGGTATGGTCGCTCATGTGGCCGATGATGGGCTGAACGATGAGTCCGGTAAGCGGGGCGGCAAGCCACAGGAGCGGCAGTTTGTCAGCCGACGCGCCGAGGTACTCGTAGATGGCGCTCATATTGGCCATCTGCAGTCCCCAACCGAATTGAATGCCGAGGAACCCGAAACTCATGTTCCAGATTTGCCAGAAAGACAGGCGAGGTTTAGCGGTCATATAAATCCGTCAGCTTCCTGAGGCGCTGTTCGAGCCTCGGTTCGAGTGCGCCGGCGCGGTAACGCCATTGCCAATTTCCGTCTGGCCGCCCTGGAAGATTCATACGGGCTTCAGTGCCGAGACCGAGGACGTCCTGGAGCGGGACCAGCACGGTGTCGGCGACGGACGCCATCACAGTCTCGATGAACGTCCAGTTGATCTCACTGCCGTCGGTTCGCAGGTAGGCGAGGCAAGTCTCCCGCTCTCTATGAATGTCTTCGGCGGAGCGAGTGGAATCGGTTTTGCCAGTGGAGGTCCACCAGCCGATGGTCGTGTCGTTGTCGTGAGTACCGGTGTAGGCGACGACTTCGCGCGGGTAGTTATGAGGGCGGAACGTGGGCGCCTGAGGGTCACTACCGAAAGCGAATTGAAGAACGCTCATGCCGGGAAACCCAAATTGATGCCGCATGGCCTCAACGCCCGGGGTAATGACGCCGAGGTTTTCGGCGACGATGGGCAAGTCGCCTAAAGCCTTTTCGAGGGCCTCGAAGAGAGCGGGGCCTGGTCCTTTGACCCATTTACCATTGATCGCATTGGGGCTGCCGGCGGGCACCTGCCAGAAGGCTTCAAAGCCGCGGAAGTGGTCGAGGCGTACGAAGTCGACGGTTTCGAGTGTGTGGCGGAAGCGATCGACCCACCATGCGAAGCCGGTCTTGGCGAGCGCATCCCAGTTATAGACGGGATTGCCCCAGAGCTGGCCGGTAGCGCTGAAGTAGTCGGGCGGAACTCCGGCCACGAAGTCATGACGGAAGAACTCGGGATGAGAGACGACGTCTGCACTATCGCCGGCGACGTAGATGGGCATGTCGCCCATGATGCGGATGCCCTTTCGATTCGCATATTGTTTGAGCGCACTCCACTGGCGGAAGAACTCGAATTGCCAGTACCGATGGGCCGACTCAGGATAAAGCTGCCGGGCGGCCATGAAGCGGACGTAGGGATCGAGCCAGTGGGCGTGCCTTTTCTGAAAGGCATTGAAGGCTAGCTGATCATGGCCGGCGGCGAAGAACAGTTCGGCGGCGCGGGCGAGTTGAGGGAACTTCCAGTCGATGACCCAGCCGAAGTCGACACGGTCCTGCGGGAACTCGGGAATGCTGTTGGTGGCGGCGAGGTTGTCGAGACTAATGAGCAGCGGATTGCCGGCGAAGGCGGAGAAGCTTTGGTAGGGCGAGTCGCCGTAGCCGGTGGGGGCGAGCGGAAGCACTTGCCATATCTTCTGTCCGGCGCGTTCCAGAAAGTCGATGAACTCATAGGCGGACGTTCCGAGGTCACCGATCCCGTGCGGTGAAGGGAGAGAGGTCGGGTGGAGCAGTATGCCGCTCGACCTCGGAAACTTAGTTGCCATCAATAGCCTGCTTGCTTGTCGACTACGTTCATTAAAGGTTGACCGCTCGCGTAACGACGGAGGTTTTCAGCGAACAGGTCGACTAAGCGGACCTGGCGGTCGACGCTCCAGCCGCTGGAGTGCGCGGTCATGACGACGTTGGGGCAATCGAAGATGGGATGGTTAGCGGGGGGAGGCTCGACGGGGAAGACATCGAGTCCTGCGCCCGCGATTCGATTGCTCTGGAGGGCTTTGACGAGGGCCATATCGTCGAACAGTTTTCCGCGGGACATGGCGAGGAAATAGGCGCTAGGCTTCATGCGATTGAAGACTGTCTCATTGAACATGCGTTCGGTTTGAGGTGTGTGCGGCGCGCAGGAGACGAGCACGTCGACTTGGGGAACCATGGTCATGAACCAGGAAGGGTCATGGAGTTCGGCGACGAAGTCAGGTTTAGGAATCGGCTTGGCGTCGGTAGCGACGACGCGCATGTCGAAGCCGTAGAAGGCGCGGCGGGCGATCATGGTGCCCATGCCGCCGAGTCCGACGATGCCCATGGTGCGGCCGGAGATCTCCTGATGATGGCCGGACTTGACGGTACCGACGGGAGTCATCTGATGTTTGGCGAACTGAGGCGCGTAGTATTTGGCGATGCCGCGGGTGAGTGAGAGCAGGAGGGCGAAAGCGGTCTCGGAGATGCCGTGGGCGAAGACGCGAGCCATGTTGGTGACGACGAGCGGGCTCTGCTTGACGAGGGGGTCGAGGGACTCCATGCCGGCGGCGCCGGACTGCAGCCATTTGAGGCGGGGGGCGTAGTCGAGGTCGTCGCCACGGAGGGAGTCATAGACGACGTCGGCGTCGCGGAGTTTGGCGCGGAAGTCGTCGCGGGTTTTGGAGACGGCGATTTCGACCCGGGCAGTGGGGACGGCAGCCTGGATCCTTTCGATCTCAGCGGGCTCGAACTGGTACATGGTGGCGACGTGGATGACGCCGGTGGGGGCGGGCGGTTGGCCATGGGTGACAGGCGCAGTGACGTTGGGTTTGTTTTGCGCGACGGCAGCCTGGGCGGCTCCGGCAGCAGCGACGAAGGAGCGGCGAGAGATCGTCATGGGTTCATTGTATGCGGCTGGGGAGGGGGCGGCGAAAGTGTAGAGGATTGCTACGGCGGAGTGTCCGAATGTGGGACTAGGTTCGTTCGGCAAAAATCGTTTATTCGGTGTGGCGGGAATTCGGACTGGGTTTGTTTTGAGAAATGGCACTCTTGCAGTGCACTCGGTTCTGATCGATTCGGTCATCTGCTCTCTCCTTTCTTTGGGTGGCCGGATATGGGCGCGGCATGGCTATCCGCTTTCATTGTCAGTCCGAGGATGTTAGCTGGAGGGGGCTGAGGCTGGCAGGTTGATGAAAAGGTGGGGAAGATATTTGTGGAAGAGCTATGAATCCCCGATTGCTGTCGCCACAACGGGGGATGAAAAGGAAGCGAAGAGCGTGATTTTCGGGGACGCTTGAGGACGACAAGTCACTTGTTTTAGTGAGTTTGACTATTTTTTCCTTTTCGAAGGAAGTGGAGGGCAGTTCTGCCGCGATTGTGATTGATCTTCAAAAGGCCCGACAAGATGCGGGGGGTGCTGAGTGCACATGCCCTTGAGATGCAATGTATCTCATGGGCTAATCATGGCGACGACGATGGTTCATGTCCGCGTGGATCAAAACGAAGGACAGAGCAACGAAGACGCTGGCGGCGATGGGCATCTCGGTGTCCGACGCCGTGCGCATGCTGCTGGTCCGCGTGGTGGCGGAGAAGGCCCTGCCATTTGATGTGAGGGTACCCAACGCGACCACGATGAAAGCGTTACGCGCTGCCGACAAAGGCCAGGGAAAGCGCCAGAAGTCGGCCGACGCGCTGTTCAAGGACCTGGGAATCTAATCCTCGCGAAAGCCAATCACCTCCGACAGCGCAAGCGATTTGCTAGTAATTTAGGGGGACCTGTGCATTCGCTTTTCTTCTCCTATTCGCATAAAGACGAGTCGCTGCGCGACCAGTTGGAAGTGCAACTGAGCATGCTGAAGCACCAGGGGCACAACGCGGGCGACGCCCGAGTCATATCTGTCATTCTTCGACCGTGCGAATGGCAGAAGGCGCCCCTCGGGAAGCGGCTCGTCACCGCCACCGACGGAAAGCCGGTCACCAAATGGACAGACCGAGACGATGCCTTTCTCGATGTGGCAAAGGCGATTCGCAGTGCCGCCGAATCAGCCCCCGGTAAAGCGCGTCCCGCAACGCGCACCTCCGTTCCCGCACAGTCACTCCCTCCGGCCAGCCCCGGCAGCGCTCCACGCTCAAGCAACTTGCGGAACAGCACCCGCAAAATACCATCATCCTATGGTCGGGCAGTGATAAATGGAATTGACTGATGGTTCAACCCACAGTATCGTACCAGAATGAACACACGTCTGACCATTGATAAAGCAGGTCGCGTGGTCATCCCCAAGCCGTTGCGGGAAGAGCTGCACCTGGAAGCCGGAGACGCCCTCGAAATGGAGAGCGCCGGTGAACAGATCACCCTTCGTCCGGTGCGCGGGACCGGCCCGCTCACCAAAGAACACGGCGTCTGGGTGTTTCATGCCGGACACCCCCTGCCCGCCTCGGCGACGGATGACATGCTGCAACAAATCCGAGAAGATCGCGACCTCGCGAATCTCGGCAAGGGCGAATGAAGGGTTTCTTCGATAGCTCCGTGCTCGTGCCGGTGTTCTACGGCGACCATGTTCACCATAAGGCCAGCCTCGATCTGTTCATCCAATTCGACAAATCAACCGGCTACCGCGGAGCGCATAGCCTCGCCGAAGTCTATTTCACGCTAACCCGAATGCCGGGCAAGCATCGTATAAGCGGCGAGCAGGCCTGCTATTTATTGGCAGCATCCGCGAAGGGCTCTCGGTGATTGCGTTGAGCGGCGATGAATACGCCGACGCGCTGACAGCACCGGCAACAGCGGGAGTTGTGGGCGGCGGCATCTACGATGCAATGCTGGCGCATTGCGCTCTCAAGGCCAAAGCTGAACTTATCTATACGTGGAACCAACGCCACTACGGGTTATGCGGCCCGGACGTCAAGAGGTGCTTGCGAACGCCTTAAACGCGCAGGCACGCTGCAATGTTGTTTTCTTATGATTGGCACTGACGTTCGAAAAGTCGAATCTGAAATCGATAGCTGTATCCAGCAAATGGCCGTTAATCCCGCTTCCCTTGCGCAAGTAAGCGATGGCGCGCAACTGGTGCTGATTCATCCATCCCGCGATCGCAATCAACAGAAACGGAACGGATCCAGTGTCGTCGACACTGCTTCAGCAGCCTGCCATTATTGCCCCGTCGCTCAGCCTAGGGCCCGGTGTGAAAGCCGGCTTTCGATAATTTCAGCGTTTGGATATTTACGGCAGCGCGATTATCAACTTCCGTGCGGGTATGGCACACAGAGCGAGGCGAGGGTGTGGCGACCTACTGCTTTTGCTGCGCCGAGTAGGTGGAGGAAGATGCGGGCGGTGATGAACGCGTCGCCGCCGGCGGTGTGGCGGTCGTGGGGAGTGACGGCAAACATGTCGCAGAGAGCGTCGAGGGAGAAGCCCGCCGTCATCGTTTTGCTTTTGAAGGCTCCGTCGTCGTTCAGGTGAAGGGTGAGGTCCATCGTATCGAGAGACGAGTTTTTGAGAGTCAGGCTGAAATGCCTTTCCAGGGCACAATTCAGCGCTTGAATGTCATGACCGATATGGTGGCCGACGATGACTCCGTCCTTCAAGTACTCGAGAAACAGCGCTAGTGCCTGAGGTTCGTCCATTCCTCCTGCTGCCTCATCGCGCGTAATGCCGTGTACGGTCACCGACGAATTGTTGAAGGCCAGTTTTAGCATGACCTCGAAGGAGTCATCGAGTAATATCTCGCCGTCGCAGACAGCGACAGCTCCGATGGTGATGAGGCGATCGCGCAATGGGTTCAAGCCAGTGGTCTCGGTGTCGAGTACGACGAACCGGACTTGATGGATGGGGGTGTCCGGGGTCCAGGTATGGTCAAAGGCTGAAAGATACTGATGGTTGATCATGCGCCCGGGATGAGAGTATTCGTGGTGAATTCAAGTAAGTTTTGAATCGAGGAGAATGCGGTTTTCAAGACACGCTGGTCGAACTTTCCGAGTTTTGAAGGCTCGATGCGGGGATTGCCGGCGAGAGCTCGGTAGTAGAGGGCGGTACGGAAGGCGTCCGCGGCTGCGCGCAGTACGGCTTGGCCATCGGGAAAGTCGAGGGCGGCGCCTTTCAACCGCTCGAGTGTACCAGCTGAAGTCAATCGCTCGGTTGCGAGGGAAAACACCCTCGCCGCGTCAGCTATAGGGGCCACCGTGGAAGCAGTGATGTCGAAGCTGGTTCGCTGGGCTCCGTCCAGATCGAGCACGAGCCCCTGATAGAACGTCAGTGGAGGTAGATGGGAAAGGGTGTCATTGGCCAATAGGGGGACAGTCATCGCATGACTGCTCAGCTGAACGGCGATGTCTTCCTGCACCTTGCGATAGATGGAGAGATCGCCTGACAAGAATCTCGAGTCAAAGAACTCCCGGCGGAGATACAAGCTATGACTTAGTGGATGGCGAATCATTTCCTGGTAGAGGCATTGCCAGTCAGAGAGGGCAATACAGGATGGCAAGCCGTCGGGCCAGGTTTGGGCCGGAAGATTGCAAGCATCGATGAATGCAGCGGTACGGAACGCGAGGTCGTCGAAGGCCGCCACATCAGGTGGGGCCAGGGAAGCTGCGGAGTCATCGTAAATCAGGACGACAAACGGCCGCCGGGGACGAATGATCTCACCGCGTGCCGCCGCGCCGATCAAGGTCCAGCAGTAAGGGACCGGGGGCGATGCGGAGGATCCCGCGTCTGTCGCCAGTCGAATGCAAGCTTCGGCAAGGGCTGAGACAACGGCCGTCCCGATGCGGCAGCAATCCTCCACATCCCCCGGCTGTGCGAGCGCGGCTAGGGCGAGGCTCTCGGCGAGACGAAGCAACGGCACTAACTCAGTGGTCGAACCAGCTTGACGGATGGACTGAATCAGGCGGACAGGATTGTGACCGCAGAACAGCGCCAACTCCGACGCGGTCAGCGTCGCCTCAAGCGGATCATCGAGGGTACCGCCAGAGGTAATGGCCAGCTCTTCACTGCCCGCGTGGAGCATCGCCCGAACGGCGGCGCGGGTGGTCAACGGCCCGGACAAGGCCGGCGGCGACGTATAAACGCCGGCAGTCGCAGAGCCGGCACAGAGTTCAATGGGAGTTGCCAGATGGACCGGACGGCCATTCTCATCGAGGATGGCAACCACGCTGTTCCTGGCCGAGATCACCTTCGAGACGACTTCGGATGGCGCCGCGTTAATCGAAAGCGAGGTGAGACGGGCACGCATGAATTCAAGCGACGGTGGTTCCGCGTCGAGCCATGAATTTCTTCCGAACCCGAATACTCCGGACAGTGAGACATGGGCTGAGAGAAAGTGCTTCACCAGCGGATATCGCAGGACCAGCGAGTCAAAGAGATCGGCGGGAACGCCATACACGATGACGTCGGTAGCGGTACGGGCCGAATAGAGGAAAGACCCGTCGCCGGCATAGCGATCGAGGCCGAGGAGGTCGCCTTCTTCAAGAACATCATGCAACTGTTCGCCGGCGCCAGAATCCTCGTAGACCTCAACGCGGCCCTGCTGAATGATCCACACAACGTTCCCCTTGGGATCACTTTGGTGAAACAAGTATTCTTCGGACTCATGAAATTTCACGCGGCCGCTGCCTGCGAGGTTGAGCAGGTCCTGTTCCGACAGTACGTCGAAGGGTGGATGTCCCTTGAGAAAGTCAGCAACACGATGCCGGATGACTGAAGTTTTCATGTTGTCGGGGAAGACACCCTCGGGTGCGGACCTGGGACCTGGGGCAGGGTGAAGCTGAATTTTTGTTTAGTACATCATACACTGGCGGGGCACCTCCCGGCGAACTGTTTGCTGCTTACTGGTTGTCAGTTGTCAGTTGGCCTGCGGCAGGACCGAACGCTTGTTATTCTTCGCGAAGGGTGGCTGAGGGGTCGATGCGGAGGGCGCGGGTGGCTGGCACTAGTGTGGCGGCAGCGGCGACTGCCAGGAAGCAGGCGAGGCCTGCGCTGAAGCCAAGCATGTCGAATGATTCGCGGCTCTGTAGCACGACCAGGCTGCGGATCAGCAGTGAGAGCGCAATGGCGAGCGCTACGCCGGAGGCTGCGCCTATGGCCGTGGGCCAGGCATTTTGCAGCAGCAGAACACTGAGAACATGTCGCGGTCCGGCGCCGATGGCGATCCGGATTCCAAGCTCGCGTTTTCTCTGAGCGACGGCGAAGGCGACGAGAGCGAACATTCCGGCCGCAGCTAGCGCGGTAGCAACCATACCGATGGAGCCGAACAGCGTAACGAGGCGGGCCTGGGCGGCGAGTTGGTTCTCGCGGGAGGTACGCATGAGGGTGATGGAGACGCTCTCGCCGGCGGTAGCGGCGGCGCCGGGAATCTGCCGGATGAGCGGCGCGGGGTCCGCATAAGTGCGGACGATCAGCGTGGCCCGCTGCACATCGGCGCCCTCAAGCGGTGTGTAGGCTTCAATGGAATCGGGGTCGGCGAGAAGATTGGCACCGCTGTCCTTGACCACGCCGGCGACGGTGAGTTGACGGCCGGCGAGATCCCAGGTTTTTCCCACCGGGTCCTCATTCCGCCAGATGGTGCGGGCCGATGTTTCACTGACAACCACGACGTTAGGCTCACCGGGCAGGAACGTCCGGCCGCGCACAATGGGGAGATTTATGGCAGCGAAATATGAGGGTAAGACGGCGTTCCGGTAGACTCGCGGCAAGCCGGGCACGTTCTCGAGCATGACCCTTCCGCCTAGCGGAGGCACCACCGCGGCAGTCACACTGGCGACACCGGGCAGGCTGCTCAAGCCGGCGGAGAGTGCGTCGAGTTTCTGAAGTGCGACGGCCGGAGGGAGGGTGCGCGCGTAGAACTGGGGATCGACGATCAGCATCTTCTGGTAGTCGAACGAGAGATTGACCGCCGCGCTTGCAATGCCGTTATGCGCGAGCACTCCCGACACAATCAACAACAGGCAACTGATGGCTACCTGGATGCCCACGAGGCTCTGGCGAAGATGCATTTTGCGCTGATTCGGGCGTGCGGTCTGCAGGGCGGCGGGAAGTCCAAAGGCGACTGCGGACAGCCCGGTCAAGACTAGCGCGGTAGTGAGGATGGGCCAGTTGAGGGTGAGCAGCATGCCGGGTGGGGCGTCCATAAGGCGCATCAGCAGCCGGGCTGTAATGGAGCCGAAGGCCAATCCAGCGGCCGCGCCAAGAAGGGCTAATACGAAGTTCTCGGTCATCAACTGGCGGACTACGCGTCCACGGCTGGCGCCGAGCGACAGTCGAATGGTGATCTCCCGTTGACGGGCGAGACCGCGAGCCAGGAGCATGTTGCCCAGATTGGCGCAGGCGGAGAGCAGCACCAAGAGGATCAACCCCATGAAGATTGCGATGGCGGGAGCTTGCCGGGCGCGGAGTCTCATTGACGCCTGGAGCAACTGCGCCTGGATTCGATCGTCGGGCCGAAAAGCGTGAGGTTGCGAGTGCATTAGCTCGCGCGTCAAGGCGGTGAGTTCAGCTTCGGCAGCAGCCTGGGAAGCGCCGGGTTTCAATCTTCCGAAGAGCGCGGCGCTGGGCCGTGCGTAATCCTGATTGGGCGCGGGGCTGCCGGGAAACAACTGCGGCCGAACGGTGGTAGGGAGCCACAGGGCGATTCGCCGAGGTGACAGACCTTCGAAGGTATAGGGCGCGACGCCGACAATCTGAACCGGTTTACCGTTGACGTGAATGACCTGGCCGACGACCTCAGGGCGGGCGGCCCAATGCGTCTGCCACTCCTGATACCCCAGGACAGCGACGGCGGAAGCGCCGGGTTCGGAGTCACGTGCATCGAGCAAGCGTCCCCAGGCGGGAACGATACCGAGGCTGCTGAAGTAATTCGCCGATACGAGGCTTGATCGCACACCCGCCTGGTCGTCGACCACCATTTCGAAACTGGTGTCTTCTGAGACCAACCAAGCCAGGTTGGCGCTTCCGGCGCGATAGAACTCGACTGCAGCTGACGGGAATCCGGGGTGCTGCCCTTCCTTGGAAATGCGCGAGAACTGAATGAACTCCTCGACGTCGCGGATGTTCAGGCGATGGAAGATCATGGCGTCGAAGATCTCAAATTCCGCAAGGTTCACGCCGACGCCGAGAGCCAATACGGCAATGGCTCCGAGTGTAAAAGCCGGGGCTTTGAGGAGTGTGCGGACGCCGTAGTTGAGATCCTGCCGGAACTGGTCGAGCCAGCTCCAGGACCACTGCTCGCGCGACTCTTCCCGCAGGCGTGTGTCGTTGCCGAAGCGGCGGCGTTCGCCGGGAGCCATCATCTCGCGATGAGCGTCCATCTCCTCGGCGAGATCCTGTTCGAAGCGACGCCGGTTGAGCAGGGCGTGGACGCGTCTCCAGAACTTGAGTGCAGGCCGCATTATGCCAACCGTAGTATGGATTGAATCGCGATGGTGGCCTGTTCGTATTCCTGCACTTCGCGTTTGAGTTGGGCGGAGCCATCGCGCGTGATTTTGTAGAAGCGCACGCGGCGCCCGGAGTCAGAAATGCCCCATTCGGCTTTAGCCCAACCCTCGATCAGAATGCGCTGGAGCGCCGGGTAGAGCGAGCCTTCCTCGGCTCCCAGAGTGTCGCCGGACAACTGGCCGATCCGCTGGGCGATAGCATATCCATGCAGGGGTCCGCTGTGGAGCACGCGGAGGATGAGCATGGACAGGGCGCCCTTAGGCATAGGGATCGAAGGCATAGAATAGCTATACGTCGTCCCGGAGGTACTGTCAAGGGGGATCTGGGGAGGCGACGCTTATCGCCTCCGACAGACTAACTAGCGGCGGGGGCGGGGTTGCGGGTCGCCGGATGCGGCGTCGGGGCCGCCTTCGGGGCGTCGACGAATGCCGGGCATGGGACGTTCTGCTTGCAATTTCTTCCACTGGTCAGGCGTCAGAACGGAGCGAAGCCCGAGGAGCATTCGTCCGTTGGTTTTCTCCAACTCAGCCCGGGCCTGAGCCACTCGATCGATTTGAGCGGCGGTCTTAGCCTCATCGAGACGGTCGGCGGCGAGTAAAGGCTCGAGCATTAGCTCTTCCTTCTGCACGGTGGCGCTCAGCTCAACGAGTTTCAGGCGGTTCTGGAGAAACGCTTCGGTGAGCCGTTTCTGCTGATCTTCGCTGAGGCCTAATTTCTGGACCATGGCGGCGTCGGTCCACCAACGGCCGCCGCCGGGCATGCCCATCTGGCGCGGCATTGACGGCCGGCCGCCCGGACCTTCATGATCCCATCCGCCGGGCCCTGGCCCTCGCTGCCCCGGACCCGGTGGTTGCGCCACTAGCGACATAGCCGCCAGACCACAAACTACAAGACATTTCGCGGGAAACATTTCGACTCTCTTTCCTAAGCTCATGGTCGCGTCCCAAGCGGAAGCGGTTCAATTCAACAAGCGTTCTAGTTCCCGCCGGTGGAACCATCCTGGGCGACAAGGTCGAGCAGCGGTTCAAGGTGCGCCGGCACTTTGCGCGACACTTGAGAATCGATCTGCTCAAGCAGGGCGGCGTCAGAAATTACGGGCTGACGGCCACGTACGGATTCAGACTGCCGGAACAGGAGTCCGGCGAGCACGGCCACCGCCAACATCACAACGGCGGCGAGGGCACGAAACTGGTTGAACCACGGACTGCTGTGGACGGGAAGCCGGATGACCGTGGGGGGCATCGTCCGGGCGCTCCACTCCTGTGCCGACGATCGAAAGTTGGCCAGCGCGCCCTGCATTCGTTCCACCTCAGAGCGGCATCCGGCACACTCCGAAAGATGCCGGCAGGAGGCGGGATTCGCGAACCCGGCCACCTCGTCGCTGAACTGCTCTGGTGTTAGATGCCCTTTCATTTCCTGTTCCCCAATCTTCCCCGAACCGTTTGCAATGCCCGAAACAAGTGGACTTTTACGGTGCCTTCGGCGATTCCGGTGGCAGCGGCGATTTCGAGCAGGTCCATATCTTCGACAAAGCGGAGCAAGAACACCGTTCGCTGCCGTTCAGGAAGACGCCCGGCTGCTTCCCAAACAGCTTTCACCTGCTGCTGGACCGATGCCAAGGCTTCAGGCGAGCGTCCGCGCTGGTCAAGCAGCGGAATCAGCTCGGCGGACTTGGCTGTGGCACGCGCCTTCTTCCAAAACTGCCACCTGCGGCTACGGACGTGATCACGTACAAGGTTCACCGCGATCTGCATGAGCCAAGTGTCGAGACTACATTCATGGCGGAAGTTCTCACGCGCGCGGTAGGCGCGCATAAAACAATCCTGCGTGATAGTTTGGGCGTCGTCGGAATCACGAACGGAGGCCAGCACAAAGCGAAACACTCTTGGCCGGTACAGCTCAACCACGGCCGTAAAGTCTTCGCGAAGCGCAGCGGCAGCTTCGAGCGCGTCCATAGCCCGGGCTGTGGTCACTGAGACACCATCGTCGGTAGGTTAGACGTCCTCAATTCTCCAGGGGTTTACAACCCATTGTCGGGGCGGCGGCCTCTGAAAGACAAGGCCGCCGCCGGTGTGCTTGCTTTAGTGGTGAGGTCCGCCGCCTGGTCGGCCGGGGCCTCGACCGCCGATGTCGCCGCCGCCTTCGAGCAGGGTTTTATACTTCGTTTTCTGGTCGGCGGTAAGACTGGCGTAGAAGCCGGCCTGGGCGGTGGCTTCAGCCTCAACCTCCTGCGTTTCAAGGGATCCGAGCTGGGTGGCTGCCGTCACGATACCGTTTTTGTCGTTCGCCTCAATGGAGGTAGTGAGGGCTGTACGGGCAGTTGTACGGCTGGTTTCGATGGCCGCCAGGGCGGTCTCTTCGGTAGTAAACAAGGTAGTCGCGGTGGCCTGCTGCGCGGTGGTGAGCGTGAGCAGGGTGGTGAGGCGGGCGACCTTCTGGGCCACGCGGTCGGCGATGGTGGGAGCAGAGGTAGAGGTGGTATCAGCCCAGCAGAGTGCGGCGGGCAGCAGGGCGAGCGCGAGGGCGCCCATTTTCCAGTTCGTCATTGCGTGATATCCTTTTCAAGCACTTTTTAGGGAGCTTCACGCACGCGGGAGCGGAAGTTCTTTTCGAGCGTATAGACGGTGCCCTGGCAACAGGGGTTTACGGGATGCAAAACAATGAAACTTTTCAAGTTGATCTGCGTAATGGACTCTTAGAGGTGAACTGATGACCTATCGTGCCGTGCGAGTGTCCGCAATGCTCCTGCCGGTTCTCTGGCTGACCGCCTGTGACGAAATCGATTTCGACGGCAATTGGGATCGATATAAAGAAGACTTTCACTATTCATACGCCTTACAGCCGGGCGGGAGGCTGAGCGTCGAGAATCAGAACGGGAGTATTGAGATCTCGAGTTGGGACAAGGACACTGTCGACATAACGGGCACCAAGCATGCGAGTTCACAGCAGGGACTGCAGAACACGAAGATCGACGTAACGCCGTCGGCGGGTTCGATTTCGGTGCGCACGATTCCTTCGGCGGGCTACCGGTCGATTGGGGCACGGTATGTGATTCGCGTTCCAAAGCGAGTGCAATTGGACCGGATTATCAGTTCCAACGGCAGCATCCGGGTAGACAATGTCGAGGGGATGTTGAACCTGAAGACGTCGAACGGAACGGTTCGCACGAGTCAGACGCGCGGCGATCTTGAGGTGACGACTTCGAACGGTGGAATTGAGATGCAGCACGTGGGCAATGCGCGGGTACACACCACTAATGGCGGTATCCGCGGCGATGTGGAGAAGGGTTACTTTGACGCGGGCACGAGCAATGGTCCCATCAACGTACGGCTCACCGATCCAGACGCGACGCAACCGGTGCGTGCGAGTTCGTCGAACGGGCATATCGAGCTGACGTTGAATACGATACGGGAGATCCGGGCGAGTTCGAGCAACTCATCGATTACGGTACACCTGCCCGCGAATCCGAATGCACGGCTGCGCGCTCACACCTCGAATTCGTCGATTACTACCGACTTTGACGTGACGGTACACGGCCAGCAGTCCAAGAGTAATCTGGAAGGAAACATCGGCAGCGGAGGACCGTTGATCGACCTGTCGAGCTCGAATGGGAGCATCAAGGTACTGCGCAACTAGGGCTGCGGGATTCGACTACCGGCCTGGAAAATTTAAGCGACAATAGAATCTATGGCGATGAAGATGCCCGGCAATATGCAAGGCATGATGAAGCAGGCGCAGCAGATGCAGCAGCGCATGCAGGAAGAGGTTGCGCTCATACGCGTTGAGGCGTCGGCCGGCGGCGGCATGGTGACGATCAAGATGGACGGGCAGAAGAACGTCCTAGGTTGCAAGATCGACCCTGAGGTTGCCGGTGACGTGGAAATGCTGCAGGACATGGTGGTAGCGGCCTACAACGAGGCTGCGAAGAAGGTGGACGAGCAGACGCAGTCGAAGATGTCGGGAATGCTGGGTGGGCTTGGACTTCCGCCGGGGATGTTCTAAGCAGGAATGCCCGACTTCGCCGAACCGCTGGCAAGGCTCATCCAGGAATTCAAGCGTCTACCGGGCATTGGACAGAAGTCTGCCCAGCGGCTTGCGTTTCACATACTGCGAACCGATCGCGATTCAGTGGAGCGGTTTTCGCAATCGCTGCTTGACGTCAAGGACAAGTTGGGACTTTGCACGCTCTGTAATAACATCAGCGATTCAGAACTTTGTCCTTATTGCAGTGATCCGCATCGCGATCGAGCGGTGATTTGCGTGGTGGAGGAACCGCACAACATTCTCCCTATCGAGACCACGCGAAGTTTCGAAGGCATCTATCATGTGCTGCACGGGTCGATCAGTCCTTTGCGCGGGATTGGTCCTGAACAGCTACGCATTAAGACGCTACTGACGCGTCTCGAAGATGGGGGTGTCACCGAAATCATCCTCGCGACGAACCCGACGGTGGAAGGTGAGGCGACCGCGGCATATTTATCGCGCCTGTTAAAGCCGCTGGGTATGAAGGTGACTCGAATTGCGATGGGAATTCCGGTGGGCAGCGATTTGGAATTCGCGGATGAAGTGACGATGTTGAAGTCGCTTGAGAACCGCCGGGAGATGTGACCGGCGCCGTCGTGGCTACGACGTCCTAACGCAGGTTGAACTTCTTCATTTTGTAGCGCAGGGTATCGCGGGTAATGTGCAGTAGTTTGGCGGCCTGCGTCTGATTCCCTTTGGACTTCTCCAACGCCTGTTTCAGGAGCGTACGCTCGTGCTCGGCTAGAGACATACCGGAGTCGGGAATGGGGGGCGGCGCGCCTACGGCAACAGCCATCGCGCTGCCCTCGCTGCCGTAGTTGAGCGACATCGGAAGATTCTCGGCGGTGATCATCCGCGATTCCTCGAGGATCATCGAGCGTTCGATGGCATTGCGGAGTTCGCGAACGTTGCCGGGCCAGTCGTGATGTTGGAGCACTCGCGCGGCTTCAGGGGTGATTCCCTCGATCTGCCGTTTAAATTTCTGATTGTAGTGATCGATGAAGAAGCGAGCGAGCGGCACCACATCTTCACCTCGCTCGCGCAGCGCCGGTATCGTGATATGGATCACGTTGAGCCGGAAGTATAGATCCTGCCGGAACAGGCCCGCGGCTACCTGTTCACGCAGGTTGCGATTGGTGGCGGCCACGACGCGCACGTTCAACTGAATATCCTTGAGTCCACCGAGCCGGCGGAAAGTCTGCTCCTCGAGCACGCGCAGCAGTTTCGCCTGAAGCATCAGGGGAATTTCGGCAATTTCGTCGAGGAAGAGGGTTCCGCGATCGGCGAGTTCAAAGATGCCGCGCTTTTGGGCCTTGGCATCGGTAAAAGCGCCTTTTTCATAGCCGAACAATTCGCTCTCGAGCAGAGTGTCGGGAATTGCCGCACAGTTGATTGCGATAAAAGGCTCAGCGCGGCGCGCACTCTCGTAGTGCAGCGTTTTGGCAATCAGATCCTTACCGGTACCGTTCTCGCCCTCGAGCAAAATTGTGGCGGCTTCACTAGCAGCGACGCGGTTGGTAAAATGCAGCAGATCGCGCATGATTTTGGATTCCGCCACCACTTCGCGCTTCTGAGGGGTGATTTCGTCGGTGACGTCGCGAATGAGCGTGACCATCCCGTTAAGATCGCCGAGGTCGTCGTAGAACTGGGTTGTGCTGACAATAGCCAGGCGTTCGCGGCCGTTGTCGGTATGAATTTTGACGGTTGCGCGATTCAGAGAGGGTGCCTGTTGGATACCGACGAGGACACCGCAGCCGGGTTCACAGCGTCCGCACCGAAACACTTCCTTGCAGTCACGACCGATCATCTCGTCGGAGGTGAGACCAAAGAGTTTTTCGGTTGCGCGATTGACAGCGGTGATCCGCAGTTTGGCATCGTAGACAATCAGGGCGTCGGTCAATTCGTTGAATAAAACCGACAGCAGATTGGTTGTCTGCAAATCCCTCACCAGGTCAACCATGTGCATATAAGCATATCAGTTCGCAGGGTGGGGTGCGCGATTTCCCCCAATTAAGTCTATCAACTCGCAAGGAAGTCCCGTAAACGATTCATTCTTATGGACGATCGGGTGGGACCTTGATGTGCTTTACACATTACTGTTAGAAGAAAATGGAAGGGAGTTTACCCTCATGAATGTGATGCCTGTAGCTATTGGCTGGGCGGTTTTGGCCAGCGTGGTTGCCGGACTGGCATTTTATCGCCGCATTGTGACGCGAGGCGAAGACGACTATCTACATGTGGATGCCGCGGCGTCAGCTCAACAACAATTGATGACCAAGAAGTTGGAGTCAATTGACAAGTGGGGCAAACTGTTAACGATCGTAGCCGGCGTTTGGGGAATGTTGCTGGTGGCGCTGGTCCTCTATAACCAGTGGACACAGGGCACATCGATTCAATAGCAGCATTAGCGGACCGCGGTTGAACAGTCATCTTGTAACGCGGCCTCTGGTGAGAGCCAGGGAGAAACAGGTGCGTTATGTCGTTCCTCGATCGAATTCTACTGCCAGTTGATTTTTCGGCGAGATCCATGGGGGCAGCGCATTACATTGAAGCGCTGGCCGACGTCGACAAGACCGAGATTCATCTTCTCCACATCTCAACTCCGCTCAGCTATGAGATGAGCGCATTGGATGTGGGCGGTACAGTAATCAGCGACTTGAACGCCGACCGCACGGTAGATTTGCGGGAGCAACTCCAGACGTTTCTGGCTGATGAACTCCGACCCTTTCGAGTGCATCGACACCTGATGGAAGGCGATGCAGCGAAGAAGATCGTTGAGTTCGCCGACGCTAATCACATCAATCTCATCACCATGCCGACGCACGGCTACGGGCTGTTCCGGCGATTTTTGCTGGGCTCGGTAACGGCCAAGGTTTTGCATGACGCGGACTGCCCGGTATGGACGGGTGTTCATATCGAGGACGCGCCAACGGCTGAGAAGATCAAATTCAAAAAGGTGATGGTCGCAGTGGACCTCTGCCCGGCGCAGGCATTGAAGGCGCTCAGTTGGGGCGCGCAATTCGCTGAGCGGTGCGGAGCGGAGCTGGTGGTGGTGCATGCGCATCCATCGCTCGACGGGCGAGCGGGAGAGTATTTCGATCCCAACTGGCGCGATTACTTTGCCGACATCGCGACTGAAGAGATCGCGAAGATGCAGAACAAACTCGGGATGAACGCGCGCGTTATCCTCGAGGGCGGCGACATTCCCCAGACCGTTTGTAACCTGGCGCTGACGGAGAAGGCGGACGTCCTGGTGATTGGTCGAGGATCGGCAGCCGGTGTATTTGGGCGTCTGCGCGCGAACGCGTATGCAATTATCCGGCAGTCTCCGTGCCCGGTGATTAGCGTTTAGAACACTCCTATCAAATCTCATGTCAATCGAGTTGTCGGGAACCGCGTCCTGGCAGCTCGATTGCACATTTCCGCATTAAGTCATCAAGCCGTAATTGGCGCGTTTGAAAATAGGCCAGTTAGCGACATAGGATGTCGTGTGGAATTTCAAAAGATGAACAAATTATCATCCAAGCCTCAGGACCGGGAAAATATTACCGTCCTGACGGTGAGTGCCGACGCTGACGATTCCATATCGTTCGCAGAACTCCTCAAACCCAACCGGTGTGAGATTCAGGTAGCGAAGACCTGCCGCGAAGCGTTAAGAAAGATCAGTGAGTGCGCTCCTGCGGTTGTTGCTTGCGAACGGGAACTACCGGATGGATCGTGGAGAGACCTGGTTTCGCTGATCCATAAGCTGAAAGACCAGCCGCCGGTGATCGTCATGTCCCGAAACGCAGACGAACGTCTGTGGGCGGAGGTACTGAATCTAGGCGGCTACGATGTGCTGGCGAAGCCGCTCGAGAAGCGTGAGGTTTCCCGCGTGGTTGCGATGGCTTGCCGGTTTGGATGGGCTCTGCAGACTGCGTAGGCGTTAAGGATTGCGGGGAGCGGTAGTGAGGGTTCCTGCGACCTTGACCTGATGTTTGCTGCTGCTGGTGAGGTCGAGTAGTAATTTTCCGTCAGGTTGTGTGGAGCCTTGACCGGTGTATGCCTCGAAGCCCTGGGCTGCCTGGATTGTTTTCAACTGCAATTTGTTTGGGCCAAGCCAGAGGAATGTTCCACTGGCGGACTTGAATTCCATTTCCGGCGTGAAGGCAAGATTCTCCCCTTCAAACGTGCCTTCGGCTCGTGTGCTGGCGAGAGCATCGAGGCCGGTACCGTTAGCAGAGATCTGACCTTCCAGACCCAATTCCCCGCCCTTCCACGCTAGCCCTCCGATCTTGCCGGTAATTCGATAGGACGGCACGGGTGCGGCGAGATTAATGACGAGCTCGGCTTCGCCGCTGGCGTCGGACTGGTGAAAATCGACGTTGGTCAACTTCACGACTACGCCATTCCAATCCACCTTGCCGCCGACTTGCCAGCTTTGGTCGCCGCCGGTAAGCCGGGCGATTTTGAATGACCCACCGGCGCGGCGTTCACGCAGCCATTCAGGTGGAGGCATGGGACGAAGTCGAAATCGCGCAAGCAGTCCAACCTGCCGCTTCAGGGTGGGGAGGAAGATCCGCTCCAACTCGCCGATGGCAGCTTCGGGAATCTCGAGTTGGAATCGATCATGTTTGGCAGGTTCCCAACGATATTCACCGGTGAACGGAACCGCTCCGACACGGCCGCGCATTCTGGTCACGGAAAAGCGCTGATCGTGCAGCGAAACGCTGGCGGCGGCCAAACGGACAGGATCCGCCACTCCGGGCACTTCTAAACGAACGTCCTTGAGTTCAACGTCCCCCGACCAACCACCCTCGCTGTCAGGCGACTGCTGATAACGCAAGGAGCCCTTCCACGTGCCTTGATCGACCCACCCGAGGGCGGGCACACGGACGCCGGCGTTCTTCCGCATCTCGCCCACATTCATGCCTGGCGTGGAGATGCGAACGTCGAGGCTCTTCTCCTTGAGGTTGTACTCACCGGCCAGTTCGGCGGTCTGTCCGGTTTCAGCTTCGACGGTACTCGGACCTACGCGGATGGTGCCGGCATCCAGCAGGACATCGGCGGATTGGAATTTCAAGACCGGGGCGCCAGGGGCCCGGATTGTGGCGGCGTTGGCTGAGAGCGAACCCTGCAGACCGCCTTCCCTGGAATAGCTCACTGCTCCGCTGACGGTGCCGTCCGTTTGAACGCCATCCGGCAAGGGGGCGCCGAACTGGCGGGCAGCGTCCATCAAGGCGGCGGCTGGAACCTGATGCAGATCCACCGATGCCGCCCACCGCGGCTGCGATAGGAGGTCAGCGGCGCGCAGGCGAATGGTAAGCGGGGAGACCTGCCCTTCCCGTTCAGCCGTGGCCACTTCGAGGCGCTGGGAGACAAGATCGAGTTGTCCGCGAAAGTCGAGTTGTGAGGCGCCGCCGCGCAGAACCAGATCCCATCGATGGACGTCTTCCACTTTCAGCTGGCCGGTTATGGCGAGATGGGAAATGGGTCCGCTGATGTGTGCCTTGGAAGAGAGCGTGCCGTGAACTCCGACGCCACGACCTTCGAGGATGCGGGCAATCTCGGAGATGCCACTCCGTTCCAACTCGGTGTTGAGGTCCAGTTCAGTGTTCGATCCCTGGCCCCGCTTAATTACCCCGCGGGCGAGTAACTGGCCGAAGCTCAGGGCGGACTGATCGGTGCGTGCAGGCTGGCCGGCGAACCGGACGTCAACGCGCGTGTCGTCGAGAGGGGAAACGTCAAGGTCGGACTCGCTCAAGTAGAAGACCGATTGAGTATCACCGAACTTGAAATTTATGCGACCGGCGCGCACCTGGATAGAAGGCAGACGGCCCGGGGCGTTGAGTAACTGGAAATTCCAGCCGGCATCCATCTTCACCAGGTTCACGGTGGGATTCTTGAGCTTGAGGTTT
The DNA here is from genome assembly GCA_038212445.1 of Bryobacterales bacterium. Lineage (GTDB taxonomy): Bacteria > Acidobacteriota > Terriglobia > Bryobacterales > Bryobacteraceae > TMP-7. Next base: position 118,503 of record JBBQUM010000001.1, on the reverse strand, counting down.
GAGAACGCTAATTCGCGGGTCCAGAGGGTGGCCAGGGTGACGCGCGCTTCGAGCGCTTCAACATACGCCAACGGCTCGATGCCGACCGAGGGATCATCGGAAATCACAACTTTCTCGACGGTGAAGCCCGGGCCGGTAAACAGATTGAACCTCACCCTGCCAACTTCGACTTTTCGATTGAGCGATCGCTCGAGGGCCGACTGGATGCGCTCGCGATAACCCTCGGCATTGATGTAGGGGACGGTGACGCCAACGAGGATTACAGCAGCCAGAAGGCCGCCGGCGATCTTGGACAGCCCGGCCTTAGACATTGCTGATCAACTCCTGATACTGGGCAGGCGTATCGGCGTCGCGGACGGTGCCGGCGTCGTCGCAATCGACGTGGGAAATGGAGGGCGAACAGTTGGTGATGATCGTCTTAGGCGTGGAGTTCGAGTGAGCAGAGAGGAACTGTTCAAACAAGTCATGGCCAAGAAAGACCGGATGACCGTTCTTTCCCTGAAATCTCGGGATCACAATCCTGGTTGGGCCGGCGGCCCGCGACAGTAAGGCGATGGTGTCGCTTTGAATGGCGGGCAAGTCGACGAGGGTGAAGAAACAGCCGGACGAATCGCCGGGCAAGGCGGCCAGTCCGCACTGGAGTGAGCTCAACATGCCGCGCGAGGGGTCGGGATTAATGACGCCGGCAAAGCTGGACCCCGGGGCTCCGACGACGAATATTTCGCTGCAGTGAGGGGTAAGAATGCGACGGATACGGTCAACGAAAGTTTCCCCGTGATAGTCGAGCAACGCCTTGGTCCGGCCCATTCTGGAGGAGAAGCCTGCCGCGAGAATGATGCCGTGAACGTTCATCATTTCAGCAAGGCTTGTTGGTCTTCGTGGGCGAAGATGGACTTGGCAGCAGTCTTCCAGTTTCCGCCTGGCGCGCGCCGTACGGCGACCATTTCAGCCACCACGGCAACGGCGATTTCTTCCGGCGTGATGGCGCCGATATCGAGTCCCATAGGCGCCCAGATACGCTCAAAAATGCTGCGCGGCAGCCCCTCTTTTTCAAGCTCTTTCACAACTGAGATCGTTTTCCGTTTGCTGCCGATCATCGCGATGTAACGGGCATCGGTGGTGACAGCCCAGCGAAGGACGCGCATGTCATCGCGGTGACCGCGGGTGACGATGACGATGTAGCTGGAGGAGCAGATGGTGAGTTTGGGGAAGACCTCTTCGTACTCGGCGGCGTGAATTGCAGCGGCTTCCGGGAAGCGGGCGGCGTTGGCAAACTGCTCGCGATTGTCGACGACGACGGTGGCAAAGCCGGCAATCTCAGCAATCCTGGAGATCGATTTCGAAACGTGTCCGGCGCCGAAGATAAAAGCGTGGGGTTGGGGAACAACCGGTTCAATGAACACGCGGAGTTGTCCTCCACAGATGAGTCCGCTGTCGTAGGCAGCGTCCTGGCCGAGACTGAATTTCAGGCTGCGCGACTGCTCGGTTTCCATGACTTCGCGGGCGGCGTTCCAGACTTCGCCCTCGACGCAGCCTCCGCCGATAGTGCCGACGATGGAGCCATCTTCGCGCACCAGCATCTTGGCGCTTTCAAAGCTGGGGATGGAGCCGTTCACCTCGACGATGGTGGCGAGGGCGCATTTCTGACCCAGAGCGCGCAGGCGCACCAACTCTGTGTAGATATCCATCTAACCTTAGAGTACAACGTGGACTCCAGAAAGGGCTCACTGGTCACTACAATCAAATAAGAGGGGCGAGTGGACGAGATTTTCCAATATTTGCGGCAACACGGACTGGTCGTGTTGTTCGTGGCGGTACTCGGGGAACAACTGGGTCTACCATTGCCCGCGGCGCCCGTGCTGCTGGCCGTTGGAGCGCTGGCGGGTGATGGCTATTTTAGCGCCGCAGCGGCGGTGGCACTGGCCGGTCTGGCGAGTCTACTAAGCGACTCTGTTTGGTATGGACTGGGCCGAGTTAAGGGAGCCTCGATCCTGAATTTGCTGTGCCGGATCTCGCTTGAACCGGAGTCATGCGTGTCGACGACCAAGTCGTGGTTCTCGAGGCTGGGCGCCTCCTCCTTATTGATCGCGAAGTTTGTGCCGGGGCTGAGCACGGCGGCGCCACCGATGGCGGGTGCGACGGGGATGCCCCTCTGGAAATTCGTCTTGTTTGATGGAGCGGGAGGCGTGATCTGGGCGGGTGCGTTTATCCTGCTCGGCATTGTGTTCCGGCATCAGGTGACGCTGGTGCTCGAATGGGCAGCGCACTTTGGCGGCATGGCGGCGGCGGTGCTGTTTCTGATCGTCGCGGCGTATGTGGGCGGGAAATTCTGGCAACGTCGCCGATTCATTCTGTCGCTGCGGGCCGCGCGAATCACTCCAGAAGAAGTTGTGGAGCGCCTTGCGGCGGGCGAACCGGTGACGATTGTCGACCTGCGCCACTCGATGGAGTTAGGCGATGATGGCCTGGCGCTGCCGGGCGCCATTTGGATGGAGCGAAAGGAACTGGATAGCCGGTACACGGAAATTCCGCCCGACCGCGACATTATCCTGTATTGTTCTTGACCAAACGAAGCCACTAGCGCCCGTGCGGCGCTTGCACTTCAGAAGTTAGGATTTTTCCGCGTGCGTCCCTTGCTGGGCGGTTTTGAGGAGTGGAAGGCGCGCGGCTATCCACTCGAGCCCATCCGCCGGGTGACGGCTACACCGTGAAAGTAATTCCCTGCGCCAGGGGAAGATCCGACGAACCGTTGATGGTGACGGTCTGACGGCGCATATAGCTCTTCCAGGAATCGCTGCCGGACTCCCTGCCGCCACCGGTATCCTTTTCGCCGCCAAACGCGCCCCCGATCTCGGCGCCGCTGGTTCCGATGTTGATGTTCGCGATTCCGCAGTCGCTTCCCCGGGCGCTGAGGAACGCCTCGGCGGAGATCAGGTTGGTGGTGAACATGGCGGACGACAATCCCTGGGGCACGTCGTTGTGCCAGCCGAGGACGGTATCAAGGTCGTCAAAGTCGAGCAGGTATAGGATTGGAGCGAAGATCTCTTCCTGGAGGATAGGCATCTCCGGGTGAGCCTTGACCAGAGCTGGGGTGACGTAGTTGCCGGAGCGACGCTCGCCGCCGCAGAGCACTTCCCCGCCCTGTTCGCGGATGGTATCGAGTCCGCTCATCATGTGGTCGACGGCAGACTGATCAATGAGCGGTCCCACGAGCGTGCCGCTGTCGAGCGGGTTGCCGATGGGCACTTGCTTATAGGCAGCGAGCAGACGTTGCGTGACGGTTTTGGAAATCCCTCGCTGAAGAAAAACGCGCCGGGTGCTGGTGCAGCGCTGACCGGCAGTGCCCACTGAGCCGAAGACGACTCCACGGACCACGAGATCGAGGTTGGCGTCGTTCATCACGATGATGCCGTTATTGCCGCCGAGTTCGAGCAACGTCCGGCCGAGGCGCGCACCCACCACTTCAGCGACGCGGCGTCCCATGCGGCACGACCCGGTGGCGCTGATCAAGGGCAAGCGCCGATCGCTCAACATGCGCTCGCCAACTTCCGCATCGGTGCCGATGATCAGCTGGCAGACGCCCTTCCAGCCGTGGCGCTCGAGGACGCGATCACAAATCTTCTGGACCGCCACGGCGGTGAGCGGTGTCTTGAGCGAGGGTTTCCAGATGACGCAGTCGCCGCACACCATGGCGAGGAGGGCATTCCAACTCCACACAGCCACCGGAAAGTTGAATGCGGTGATGATGCCAACGACACCGAGCGGATGCCACTGCTCGAACATGCGGTGTCCCGGGCGTTCACTCGGCATCGTTAAGCCGTACAGTTGACGGGAGAGTCCCACGGCAAAGTCGCCAATGTCGATCATCTCCTGAACCTCGCCGCGGCCTTCGGGGAGGATCTTACCCATCTCGATGGTCACCAGGGCTCCGAGGGCATCCTTGGCCTGCCGCAATTCATCGCCGATTTCACGCACAATCAGACCGCGTTGGGGAGCGGGCAGGAGCCGCCATTTCTCGAAGACACGTTGAGCCTCGACGACGGCGGCTTCGTAGGCGGCCGCGGAGGCGAGAGGCACACGACCGATCTCGCTGCCGTCGATAGGGCTGTGCGAAACCAACTCGCCGCTTCCCGCATCGATCCCGAGTTGTCTCAAAACCTCTTCGAAAGCCATGAAAATCCTTCCTCTCCGACGCCGAAGCGCCTTCCGTGGGCGGCGGTAATAGCCTCGATCCGTTCCACGATCCCGGCCTGAAAAACCGGGTCGAACCATTCATTGTGCCGGTGATGCTCGCTGATGCGGAACGCAGCGTCGCGAGTGGTAGCGCCTTGCGCTTTCACTGATCGCACATGCAGCGGATCGCCTACCAGGTCTTCCGTTGTGGCGGCAATTGCCTCGCCAGCCAACACTTCTATATTGCACGGAAGGAGCGGCGCGAGGGTGGCGTGGGTCCGGATTCCGGCGTCGCGAAGGGTGCGGATCACCGAGAGGCGTTCGGCGAAAGTCGCGCAGTGCGGCTCATACCAGCGCCGGATGTCCTCGCGGTCGGTGGTGAGGGAGAAGCTGACCCGGAGCGAGGTGAGTGTGGACAATTGCACGAGACGCTGGATATCGCGGAGGATAAGCGGTCCTCTGGTTTGAATCGTGAACACAGCGGGCGGCCGGTTCATCACTGCGTCGAGGATGCTGGGCATCAGTTCTTCCGCGGCCTCGGCTGGTTGATAGGGATCGGTCAATGGCGAACAATAGATGGACTGGGTTGGGCGGAGTTCGCGTGCGAGCAAGTCGGGAGCGTTGGTCTTGAAGGTCGTAAACTGCCCCCAATGATTCCAGTCCTCGGGCTTTAGGCCGCCGTAGATGCGCATGGTGGGCACATAGCAATAGGTGCACCCGAAGGTGCAATTACGCGCGGGGGTGAGCGAGTGGCTGAAGCCGGCGCGGGCGATGAAGCCGGTGGTGCGACTGAGAATTGACCGGCTCAGCGTGGACCGGGACGCCTGGCTCATTCACGTCCGCTCGACTGCAGAATGGCGGCAATGGCGGCGCGGTCAAGATAACGGCCGCGCACCGCTACGCCGGCAATTTTCGCGACGTTGTGGATATCGAGCAGGGGATCGGCGTCGAGCAGGACGATGTCGGCGACGAATCCAGGTTCGAGCCTTCCCACCGATTCGTCCCAACCGAGGAACTTCGCTGGAGCAGTGGTGGCGGACTGCAAGGCCTCCATGGGAGTCAAACCGGCATTGACCAGCAAGGCAAGTTCGTCGTGGAGGGAACCGCCGGGAGCGGTATAGGGGTCGCCGGTGTCGGTGCCGGCGAGGATCACGACGCCCGAGTCGTGCATGATTCGAACCATGCGCCAGACCAGTTCAAGCTGTTTCCTGACTTGTGGGGTGTCGGCTTTGGCGGCATCCTTCATTTCCTCGTCGAATTTCGGCCAGGTGTCGCGAATCGAAGCTGGAGTTTGTTTGAGCCGGGGATCGCGCATGTGTGCTGCGGCATCCACGTAGCTCATGCGCTGCCACAGCGTAAGGGTGGGGACGTGAGCCACATCGAAGAGCGCTGACCGGTTGAAGAATGCCGTGGCGCGTTCACTGCTGAATGTGTCGAGGGGGTTGGCCGGGTCGGTACCGAGTATTTTGAGGATTCCGAACATATGCTCGATGCTGTTCTGGCGGGCCTCGACGACATCCCAGGCAGGGACGCTAGTGGGGACGTGTCCGGCGAACTCGACGTGTAGTTGGCGAGCGCGCTCGGCGAGGGCGATATAGGCGTCGTGAGGAACGTTGCTCAGGACCTTGACGAAATCTACTCCCATGTCGGCGAGCTGGTCGACCGCGTGGCGAGCGTCATCGGGGGAGGCGACGACGATGGAAGGCAATTTGGAGTCTTCGGACGGCTTGCCGGTGATGGGCGGGCCAGACGTCAGAATATGCGGTCCTATGGCATTTTGCTGGAGAATGGCGCGCCTCCATTCGATCACGCGCTTGAAGTCGCTGCCCATGTCGCGGACGCCGGTAACGCCATTGGCGACATATAGAGGAAGCTGATTGCGGGAGTACCAGAGATGGACGTGCATGTCCCAGAGTCCGGGGATGATGAACTTGCCGCGCCCATCGATGAGGCGTGCATCGTTGGGGACGACGGTGGAGGCGGCGGGACCGGTGGCGGAGATGCGGTCGTTACGGACAATCAGCGTCGAGTGCGGGCGGGATTGGCCACTGCCGGGGTCGATGAGTGTGACATCGCGGATGGCGAAGGTGGCGCCCGAGAGGGCGAGAGGGAGAAAGAAGAGTAGAACCTGGGAAAGCCGCACAGGTATATTGTCGCCGAGCGGGGATTCTGTAGCATTCTGGAGTCATGCGCACACTGACGTTAGTTGCGATGGCGGCGGTCCTGGTTTCCTGCGGCGAAAGGAAGCCGGCGCGAGCTGAGCGCACCTGTGAGGTGCGCGGCGAGGTGATCAGGCTTGACCCGCAGGTTCGGACCGCGGTGGTAAAGCACGAGAAGATTTGCGACTGGATGGAAGCCATGTCGATGGAGTTTCCCGTACGGAAGCAGGACGATTTCGATCTACTTAAACCGGGGGAGAAGATCGTGGCCACTGTACATATTGGGGATCCGGCATTCTGGCTCTCGGACGTTCATCCGAGCAAGTAAGGTTCAAGAAGTAAGTGGGCCGGGCCGATAAGCCATTTGACGCGAGGCTAGGTTCCTGGAGTTAGCTCTGGGGAAGTAGTGTACGCGAAGGTGGAAAGGAGCCCGCAATTGGCATTAGACGTTCTAATCGTGGATGACTCAGCGGCGATTCGGAAGATTCTGCAGAGGGTACTTGTGCAGGCGGATGTCATGCTGGGCAAGGTGTTTGAGGCAAACGACGGTCAAGAGGCATTGGAAAAGCTCGGGAGCAACAAGGTTGGACTGATTCTCTCCGACATCAACATGCCCAACATGGACGGGCTCGAGTTTCTGGCCCGCATTCGGGCCGACGAGCAATGGAAAAACGTTCCGATCGTAATGATTACGACCGAGGGTAGCCAGAACAAGGTTATGCAGGCGCTCCAACTGGGAGCGAACGGCTATGTCCGCAAGCCCTTCACCGCTGAGCAGATCAAGGAAAAGCTTGTAGGGATCATCTAGCCATGGAAAACGAGAAATTGATAGCAGGGATCTGCTCGGCGACCGGGGAGGTCTTCTCCATGATGCTGGGTATTGAGCTCCAGAACGGCGAGTCGCATCAGGAAACTGCTGATGACGAAAGCTTCGACGGAGTGGTGGGCCTGATCGGGCTAGCGGGGGCCTGGGTGGGAGCCGGGCGGCTCTCGTGCTCGGCAGAATTCGCGATGCAGGTTTCCACGGCCTTATTAGCCACTCCTTACGAGAGTGTCAATGCGGAGGTTCTGGATGCGATGGCGGAGGTCACAAACATGATCTTCGGCAACGTTAAAACCAACATTGAAGAGGAGTATGGAGCCATGGGGCTGAGCATTCCGACGGTAATTTACGGCCGGAACTACAAGGCTCGTAGTGTGAGTTCGAGCGGATGGACAGTGGTGCCTTTTTTTTGCGGCAAGGAACGGATGGATGTGAAGATCTGCCTCGCTCCGGGCTCGGGAGCATTTGCTCGCGCGGAACAGATTGTCCATCAGGCGCTCCGACCCTGAAAGCCGTGATGTGATGAACCAAGCACAACAGGAACACTCGCCAACCGCTGTAGCCGCTGTCAAACCGGCTCCGGCGCAATCGTTAGGTCAGGATCCGGAGATGATTTCCGATTTCGTTCTGGAATCGAACGAGCATATCCAGGCAATCGAAGGCAATCTGCTACGGCTGGAAAAGAACGCGACGGATATCGAAGCGATTCATGCTACGTTTCGGGCGTTCCACACGATGAAGGGCTTAGCGGGCTTCCTGGATCTCGATTCGATTCGCGAGGTTGCCCACGAAGTTGAGACGGTGCTAGACAAGGCTCGCGCCCGCGAACTTTCGCTCACGGCCGGGGTGATCGACATTATTCTCGAGAGTGCCGATTATCTTAAGCGCTGGCTACGAGCGCTCGAGGTGAGGTTGAAGACCGGCACGCTCACTGAGCCTGGCGACAATGACAGTCTGATCGCTCGAATAAGAACGATATTGGGCGATCCTGTCATCCCCGCGGACAGCTCGCCAACGGTCGTGGACTTGCAGAACCTGGCAAATACGATTACGGCGTCAGAGTCAGCGCCGGCGCTGGTGGAGACGCCCGCACCGATGAGTCTGCCACCCGCGGTTGTCGAGGCGCCGAGCAGTGCGCTGCTTCCGGAACCGGTTGAAGCTAGCGTAAAGGCAGCCCCGGGTAGGATTGTGGAATCGCGCAGCATCAAGGTGGATACCGGGAAGCTGGATCACCTCGTGGACACGGTTGGCGAGCTGGTAATTGCACAATCGCTGGTCCAGCATGATCCGGAATTGACTTCGCTGAACCGTCCAACACTGGTTCGCAATCTGAGCCAACTGGCGCGCATTACCAATGAAGTCCAGAAGACTGCGATGTCGATGCGGATGGTACCGATTGGCATTCTGTTTCAGCGGATGGCGCGGGTAGTCCGTGATTTGACGCGTAAGGTTGGAAAGCAAGCCGAGCTTGAGATTGTCGGCGAGGAGACGGAGTTAGACCGAAATCTGGTAGAGGAGTTATCTGACCCGTTGCTGCACATGCTGCGCAACTCTGTGGATCACGGGGTGGAATCGGCTGAGCGCCGGGCGGAGCGTGGGAAACCTCCGATCGCCAAACTGCGGCTGAAGGCATCGCATGAGGCGGGCAATATTGTCATTGAAGTCAGTGACGACGGCAACGGTCTCGATCGTGAGAAGTTGTTGTCCAAGGCGATTCGTGGTGGCTTGATCAACGCGACGGACGTTCTTACCGATAACGAGCTCTACAACTTGATTTTTCGCCCGGGATTTTCGACTGCCGAACAGGTGACCGATGTCTCCGGACGTGGGGTGGGGATGGACGTCGTGCGCCGGCAGGTCCAGAAGTTAAGAGGGCGGGTGGAGATCCATTCGACACCGGGGCGCGGAACCACTTTCCTCTTGAAATTGCCGCTAACGCTGGCGATTGTCGAAGGTTTGATCGTGGGAGTTGGACCGGAGCGATACATTGTGCCGGTGTTCGCCGTAAGGGAAATGCTCAGACCTCCGGCGGATAGCGTTTTCACTGTACAGAACAAGGGCGAAATGGCGATGGTGCGTAACCGCCTTCTTCCTCTGGTCCGCCTTTATCGCAGGTTTGGTATCACGCCGCGGAGTGAGGTTCCGACGGAGAGTCTACTGATTGTCGCCGAGAGCGGCACGCAGCCCTTCGCGATGCTGGTGGACGAGTTGATCGGCAAGCAGGAAGTGGTGATTAAGAGTCTCGGATCTCTGCTGCACGATACGCCCGGCATTGCCGGGGGAGCAATTCTGGGAGATGGCCGTGTTGGATTGATTCTCGACCTGGAGCATATTTTCCAGCCGAATCGGAGTAGCGATCACGCCCATGTCGAAGCCTGATGGGCAGCTATCGGTGTCAGCGAACGCGCCGCCACGGCTGACCACGGCGGAGTTTGCACGGATCAGCCGGTTTGCCTACGAACGATTTGGTCTGGATCTTCGAGCGGGGAAAGAGGAGTTAGTGGCTGCCCGCCTTTCGAAGAAGATCCGGCAGGGTGGTTTTAACTCATTCGGTGATTATCTGGAGGCAGCGATCGGCGACAAAACGGGGGATGAACTGGGGGCGATGATCCACGCGCTGACCACTCACCACACTAGCTTTTACCGGGAAATGCAGCATTTCGAACTGCTCGAATCGTTAGTGAAAACCGAGTTCGCGCGGCTCGCACAGCTTCGTATCTGGAGTTCAGCTTGTTCCACCGGCGAAGAGCCGTTTTCCATTGCCGGGTGCGTGGCCGCAATCCGCCCGAACCGGATGAGTTGGGAGGTGCTCGCGACGGATGTATCCTCAGACGTTCTGGAAACTGGGCGCAGAGGTCTTTACAGTGAACAGGCCGTGACATCCCTTCCGTCCGCCTGGCAGAAAGCCTGCTTCCAGAAGGGCCACGGCAAATCAGCGGGATGGTTTCGCGTCAGACCCGAGATCCAGGAGCGCGTCTGCTTTGAGACGTTCAATTTGGTGGATCAGTCTCCCATCCACGGCAAGTGGCACGTGATCTTCTGCCGCAACGTAATGATCTATTTCGACAAGCCGACCCAGGATCGAGTCATTCAGCGATTGTCCGCATCGCTCGAACCCGGCGGTTATCTGCTGGTTGGACATTCGGAAAGCCTGACAGCGGCATCGCATGGCTTGGAATATGTGTGTCCAGCCACTTATCGAAAGGCCAAGAATTCGCGAATTGGCGGTAGCGGCGCATGACCTCTAATACACTGCTCACGCCCACGAGCAGGCGTCAAATCGTGGTCGGCATCTCTGATTGCGTGGTGAGCGCAGATCGGGCGGTCTCACTCATTACTTATGCGTTGGGCTCTTGCATCGGAGTATCCGCCTTCGATCCGGTGTCGCGAACCGGGGCGCTGCTTCACCTGATGTTGCCCGAGTCAGAGATTAACAGAGAGAAGGCGGCGCAGAATCCATGGATGTTCGCCGATACCGGCGTCCCCAGGATGCTGGCGAGGTTGGGCGCATCGGGCGTCGACAGCCGGCGCCTGGTAGTGCGCCTGGCGGGCGGCGCGCAACTGATGGATCAGGGCTGCGTTTTCAATATCGGCAAGCGGAACTATTTAGCGGTGAAGAAATTACTGTGGAAGGCTGGGATCCTCATTTCGGGTGAAGCGGTGGGAGGAAGCGTTTCCCGCACCGTCCGGCTCGAACTGGCCACTGGCAGTTTTTTCATTCGCGAGAACGGCAGGGAAGAAGTTGCGATGTCTTTACAGGGAGCGTGCTCATGAACGGCGACACCGTTTCCAACGTGGCTGGCGAGAATGCCGAGTCTGCTGCCGCGCTCTCGGTCCTCATTGTGGATGACTCGCCTGTGATGCGTAATTTCATCAAGCGCGTGCTACGCATGTCGGGGCTGTCGATCCGGCAGACCTTCGAGGCTCCGGATGGTTCGGCCGCACTGGAATTGCTGAACACCGATGCGATCGATCTGGTGCTGTGCGACATCAACATGCCAGTAATGAACGGGGAAGAGTTGCTGCGCCGGATGGAGGATGATGATGACCTTCGCCGTATCCCGCTGATCGTGGTGTCAACGGATTCTTCCACACACCGGGTTGAGATGATGCTGGCCTACGGCGCGCGGGGATATGTACAAAAACCATTTCCACCAGAGGTGCTTCGATCAGAAGTCGAGCGGGTGTTGGGAGAGCATTGTCTATGAACGAGATTACAACCGAGTCATTGACCTCGTTCTTGCCGGTTGCGGTAGCCGAAGTACTGGAAACGATGTTTTTCGCGCCGGTCGAGCCCAGTTGTTCGGTCGACAATCCGATCAACGATAGCTGGCTGACCGTAGCCGTCGATTTCACCGGCAAACCGAGCGGCTCCACCTGGATCTGGCTTGAGAAAGACACAGCGCGCTCGCTCGCGGCGGATTTCCTGGGAATCGATGCGGGGGAGATCGAGAGTGAGTTAATCGAGCAAACGGTTTGTGAGCTGGGAAACATGATTTGCGGCAGCATCGTGAGCCGTGTGGAGTCACACTCCGCCTTCACACTTGCGCCACCACGAATGGAACCGGCGATGTCGTATGCGGGGCCGGCGCCGGTACGCTTCCAGTTGGACCGGGGAGAACTCGCCGTCGCATGCAGATTGCTGTCGGTCTAGTATGATTCCCACCCGGCGAATCCGCGTACTCATCGTTGACGACTCGGCCATTGTGCGCAAGATCCTCTCAGAGGCGCTGCAGGGGGAGGCGGGAATCGAAGTAGTGGGAACCGCTCCCGACCCTTACGTTGCCCGCGACAAGATCATCGCACTGAAGCCCGACGTCCTGACCCTGGATGTTGAAATGCCCCGGATGGATGGGTTAACTTTCCTCAAAAAGCTTATGAAGGCGCATCCGATGCCGGTCATTATGATCAGTTCGGTGACGCAGGCTTCCTCGGCTGCGGCTATTGACGCGCTGGCGGAAGGGGCGGTTGAGGTTATCGCCAAGCCAAGCGGTCCCTACTCGGTGGGTGAGTTCCGCGGAACGCTGGCGGCAAAGATTCGGGCAGCGGCAGCGTGCCGGACAAGACTGGCGGGGACACGGGTTCCGGTGTCAATGGACAAAGATCCGACGGCCAGCGTCAGTATTTCCAGCCGGGTTCCCCTGATTGCGATAGGGGCTTCAACGGGAGGCACGGACGCAATCGAACGGATTCTAGTGGGGCTGCCGCCGGCGCTGCCTCCAATCGTCGTAGTCCAACATATCCCCGCCGGCTTTTCGAGGGCTTTTGCCGATCGCCTGGACAAGCTGTGCGCGTTACGGGTTCGCGAGGCGACGGATGGGGACATTCTGGAGCCGGGAACCGTGCTGGTGGCTCCGGGCAATTTCCACCTCACCGTCACCAGGAGCGGCTCAAACGACAAGACGGGCCGTCCGCGTCTGAGAGCTTCAGTGGCGACTGGCGAGACGGTGTGTTACCAGCGCCCGTCGGTGGACGTTCTGTTTAATTCGGTGGCCGCCCTCAAGCTCGAAGGAGTCATCGCGTTTCTGCTCACGGGGATGGGCTCGGATGGCGCCGAAGGGATGTTGAGGTTACGGCGCGAGGGCAGTCACACCATCGCGCAGGACGAATCCAGTTGTGTGGTGTTTGGTATGCCGAAAGAGGCGATCCGGATGGGTGCAGCGCGAGAGGTGGTACGCCTTGACCGGATTCCCAAACGCATTGTCGAACTCACGAATGCCGTAGCGGCATGCACGGCAAACTAACAGTTTGAATAGGTTGGCCGATGAGAACATTGTCGGCAAATTCGAGGTTGCCGGAAACAACTTTGCGGCCTGGGCACTGGCCGCCGTTGTGATGTGACCGGACCATCACCGGCGTCACACAAAGGAAAGGAAAAGTATGGCCACTCAGCTTCAGCAGGCTCCCGCCATTGACGCCGTCATCGATCCGCGCGCGGGCAAGTATCTCGCATTTCACCTGGGCGCGGAAGAATTTGGAATTCCGGTGCGTGCAGTGAGAGAGATTATGGGGATGCAAGAGATCACGGCGGTCCCTCAGACGCCGCCGCACGTGCGGGGGGTACTCAATCTTCGCGGCAAGGTGATCCCGGTGATTGATCTGCGCGTAAAGTTCGGCCTGGAACAGGTGGAGTATGGACAAAGGACGTCGATCATCGTTGTCCGCGTGGACGATTTGCTAATGGGCGCCATTGTTGATGGTGTCTCAGAGGTTCTGAATTTGACGGCGGCGGAAATTGAAGATACGCCTGACTTTGGCAGCGGGGTTGTGACGCCATACCTTCTGGGAATGGCCAAGGCCAAGAATCGGGTACGGATGCTACTGGATATCGAGCAGGTGCTGAGCAATCAGGAATTGTTGGGCCTCGGCTCAATGATGTAAGGGGAAGACGATGAAGACGCTTTCGATTGGCAAGAAATATTACGGGGCATTCGGTCTGATGCTTACCGTGGCCATTGCATTGGCCGTGGGCAGCCTCTGGACGACGTCCAGCCTGCGCTCAAGATTCGCGGTAGTGACCGACAGGACTGTCCCAAAAGTTATCTACGCCGGTGAGATGAGCGATGCCCATGGCGACATGTTCGCCGCGCAGCGGGGTATGATTCTCAATACCTTCGCGGGCCGCTTTGAGAACGCGACAAAAGCTGAGCGTGAGTTCCATGTAGCGGATGCGAGGTTAACCAAAGCGATGGCGGATTTTACGCCGCTCATAGTCTTGCCTGTTGCCAAGCAAGACATGGCCGAACTGGGCAAACTCCAGAAGGAGATCAATTCGCTGGTAGAAGGGATCGGGAGTGCGTGCAAGGCGCATCAGCCCGCGCAGGCGATTCAGATATCTGATTCGACCATACCGCTGTATGATCGTGCCAGCCAACTCGGTGAGGAGCTGGCCAGGCTGAATCTCGCGATCTTGAAACAAAATACAGCTGACGTAGAATCCGAGGTCAGGCGCGCACAAGTGCTTACGTACATTCTTCTAGCAGCGTGTCTAGCTGTCGGCGCCTGGGTATTGGTGATTGTACGCAACACGACGAGCCGGCTTTCCGAGATCGCCATCGCGGTAGGGGAGAGTGCGGACCAGGTGGCCAGCGCGTCCAGTCAGGTAGCCGGTTCCAGCCAGGCGCTGGCTCAAGGCGCCTCCGAACAAGCCGCGTCGCTTGAAGAGACCTCTGCCTCGGCGGAAGAGATCACTTCGATGACGAAGCGGAATGCGGACAATTCACGCGAGGCCGCTGGACTGATGGGAGAAGTGGACCGGCATGTGGCGGCGGGGAATCATACGCTCGACCAGATGGTGGGTTCAATGGGCGAGATCAACGAGTCGAGTGAGAAGGTCTCAAAGATCATCCGGGTGATTGACGAGATCGCGTTTCAGACCAACATTCTCGCGTTGAACGCTGCCGTGGAAGCGGCGCGGGCGGGTGAGGCAGGCATGGGGTTCGCGGTGGTGGCCGATGAAGTCCGCAGTCTGGCGCAGAGGTCGGCGCAGGCGGCCAAGGACACTGCCGCATTGATCGAAGAGTCGATCACTCGATCACGCGAGGGCTCCGCCAAGCTTCAAGACGTCGCCGGGTCGATACGCTCTATTACGGCGAGCGCGACCAAGGTGAAGACGCTGGTGGACGAAGTGAGTCTAAGCAGCGAGGAACAGTCGCGCGGCATCGAACTGGTAGCTAACGCGATTACTCAGATGGACAAGGTAACTCAGCAGAATGCCGCGAATGCTGAAGAAAGCGCGTCGGCCAGCGAGCAGTTGACCGCACAAGCGGAGTCCATGCGCGACGTGGCGGCGCGACTGGTTAATCTTGTCGACGGCGAAGGTCACGGCATGGCTGCGACCGGCGCCCGCCATACAGTCGCAAGGCGGGAAATCGCCAGGCCTGTCGCCGTTATCGCGCGTCCGGGACGGTCGAGCGGTCCGCTCCCAAAGTCGAAGGCCTCTGCCAGCGGAGACCCGAGCTTCGATGACTTCAAGGATTTCTAAGCGGCTGTAAGTTCTGACCAAGAGGTGGGCCGATTCGGTCCGCCTCTTGATTTGTTTGCGCGGTCTGCTGGTGTTACGATGAGTTCCGAAGTTGAAGCTATCCAAAACGCGATCAGCGTTTCAAACATAAGGAGAACTGAATGTCACTCCGCAAACTCATCGTCAGTCTAATGCTGGCGGGCAGCTTGTTAATTGCCGCTCCGCCACCGCAAGCCGCCGCGGCAAAGAAGGCTGCGGATACCACAAAGAAGGCGGCAGCGGATACGACTGCCAAGCTGGTGGATATCAACAGTGCGTCCGTCGACGATCTGAAAGCGTTGCCAGGCATCGGCGAGAAGTATTCCGCCAAGATCGTCAAGGGACGTCCCTACGCCAACAAAACCCAGTTGACCTCAAAAGGCATCATACCGGACGCCACTTACGCCAAGATCGAGAAGTTAATCATCGCCAAACAGAAGTAACGCTTGTCAGTGAACCGGGTGTCAGCGCTTTTGGACACCCGGTAGCCCCATCTCAGACAAAACCTCGCGTACCGCGGACTTCAAGTCTTCCCGCGACTCGCTGACCTTGGCATCGATTCGCACAACTGTCGAATCAGGCTGCGAAATTCCTTCTGCCGCAAACTTCATCCGGATTCTCCGATTGATCTCACGCCCCACCATCCATTGCCGCTGAGGGAGGGTTTTGATGCGAGCCTTCACCACGACTCCCGAGGACAGGAAGCGATCCACCCCCAGCACTTCGAGCGGATTGAGGATCGAGGGAGAGTAAAGCGGATCGTCGCGCAGTTCGGACGCGAGTGCGATCAGGAGGCCGATGACACGGTCGGTGTCCTCCTCAAAACGGAGAGATACTTCGAAGACATAGAACGCGTACTCCCGGGTGAGATTGGAGAGCGTTTGAATGGATCCATTCGGGAAGACGTGAACGGCACCGTTCTCCGCCCGAAGGATGGTCGTGCGGAGGTTGATCTCTTCGACCAGACCACCGGTACCGTTGATCACCGCCACGTCGTTCACGCGAATCTGGTTCTCGATGAGCATGAACGCACCGGCGATCATGTCCTTGATGAGGGTCTGGGCGCCGAAGCCAACTGCGACACCGATAATGCCGGCGCTAAGTCCGGCGCCCGCCAGCAGAGGTTCGATGTGGAGGCCGAGTTCCTGGAGGGCGGCAAGGATAATCAGGGTCCACAAAAGGAACAACACGGTGCGCCTTAGAACCGCTACCACCGTATTGGCCCGCTTCTCCAATTCAACATCAAGGCTTTGGCCGCGATTCACCATAAGCCGGATGGCGTGCGTTTTTAGCAAACCGAACATGCGGCCGAGAATGAGGCTCAGCACATAGCCGCCGGCGAGGACGGCCAGAAATCTAATTAGGTTAACGACGATGGGGAGGTACTCGCCGAACGGCTGAAGAGCTCGATGCATCGCCTACCAGTTTGACAGGCGGAGTCCAACCGGAGAAATGGCCGCGCGAACGGCTAGGGAGGTTGAAGGCAGCCTGCCTGTTATCATGGTTTTGAATGGCTGAAACTCAAGTTGTCTCGTCTGAGCCACTACCGCCGATTGGCAAATGGCTGCCGGCTGTGGCCCTCGCATGGTTTTTGCCGGGAGGCGGCCATTTCCTGCTCCGAAGAACTGCACGGGGAGGCATTCTGCTGGGTTCGGTGGCGCTGATGTTCCTGTTGGGTCTGATGATGCGCGGGGCGATGTTCCAGCCTCAGACCGGAGACATCCTGACCACCGTTATCTATGTAGGCGGTTTTGCAGGCGATCTGGCGGCCGGACTGCCCTACCTGCTCTCGGTCTGGCTTGGCTACAATCAGCCGGATGTCGCCGGACACGTGCACGATTACGGCACTAAGTTTCTGGTGGGCGCGGGGTTGCTCAACATTCTGGCAATGGTGGACGCTTTCGAAATCGCGACTCGGAAGAAGGACTAACGATGCCGAAGATGAATCTTTCGCATTTCGAAGCCGCCCTGCTTTTCGCATTGCTGACGTCGGCTGTCCTGGGAGTTGTGACCAAGCGCACCGATCGTGAACGCCTGCGTTATGGGGCGCAGTGCTTCGGCTACTTCATGCTCGCGTTATTTGGATTGAGCTGGCTGATGTATCTGGGCCACGGCTGATCCGCCTCTCGTTACTTGCACTTCCCGGTACAAACAGACTGACTTTCCCGCACCGGCGAGCCCAGCCTGTCGGGCTGCGAGGGTGAGGTGCGCCGTACGTCGACTGTCTCACTCAGTCCGCCGGCTGACGCCTGCCGTGTAATGAGTCTCTGCTGGACCAGTTGAGGCGCCTGCGTCTCTCCCTGCGGAGCTAATCCCGGCACCGTCTCCCTGTAGAGGTTTTCTTCCACCTGTTCGTTGCCGTTGGCGTTCTTGACTGTCCTGCGAACGGTTTGATCGACAAGCCTGTACTTGCCGCCGTAGTTTTCGAACGTGCTCTCGTTATCCACGATGCCGGCGGATGTCTTTCGGCTCTCGCCGACCTTCTTAACTGCTTCGTAGAACTGTCCGTTTTGATCCTTCTTGTAGACGACGGTGCTACGGGTCTCCTGGTCATTCCCGATCTGTACGGTGGTGGCGCGCTTTTCCGCCGCCTCCACTGACCCGTTGATTGACGGACGCTCCACGGTCTCTGTAGTTTGGGTGGATGAGCCGGCGGATCTGGTCTCTTTGACGCTGCGCTCAGCGAGCGACAGATTTCCGTTGATGTCGGCGCGGAAGACCGACATGCGAGTGGTGACCGCACCGCTTGGTTGCTTGTCCTCCTCGATGCGGACGCGTTCAGCCGGAAGCGCGTTGCCATTTGCATCGTAGAGCTTGATCTCCCGCTCAACCACGCGTTTGCGGCCATCGTCGGACAGGACCCGTTCCTGGACCGTCTGAGCCGGAACCAGGTTGCCGTTGACAGACGGACGTGATTCAACTCGCGTGCTGGTGCCGCCCGAAACGCTGGTGGAGTAGGTGGGACTGGGCAGCGCGTTACCAAACCCATCGAACTGAGAGGTGCGGGTGACTTGCTGCGCCAGCAGGGGGACCCAACAGACAAATGCGTAGACGGACCACTTCATGCTCTCAGCCTAAGCGAGTCCCCGGAGTCGGGCAATCAGGCAAACACCTGAGAATTACGCGGAAAGACCGTCAGTCGTTTCAGCTAGAAACGAAGCATGTTACGGGCCAGGAATAAGACGTTCGCCGGACGTTCGGCGAGCCTGCGCATGAAATATGGATACCAGGCCTCGCCGTAGGGCACATAGAGGCGCAGGCGGTAGCCTTCGCTCACCAGCTTGTTCTGAAGATCGCGACGGATGCCAAAGAGCATCTGGAATTCGAAGCGATCGGGAGATATCGATCTTTCGCGAATGTATGCCAAAGCCGCGGTGATGATCTTTTCATCGTGACTGGCGATGGCCGGGTACATGCCGCGATCGAGCAGCACTTTCATCTGAGTAACGTAATTTGCGTCAACGTCGCTCTTAGCTTCAAAAGCGACACTCGAAGGTTCATCGTAAGCGCCCTTACAAAGGCGTACCGGAATGCCGGCGTCGCACAGCCGCGCGATGTCGCCTCCGGTCCGTCGGAGGTAAGCCTGAATGACGGCGCGGACGGCGCCGGTTTCGAGGTGCAGGGCACGGACAATTTCCAAAGTGCGGTCAGTGTAGTCACTCGATTCCATGTCGATTTCGACAATGGTGTTCAGCTCGCGAGCCCGCAATACCAACTGGCGGACATTGGCGAGGCACTCCGCAGTTGAAAAGTCGAGGCCGAATTGGGTCAGTTTGATGGACATGGAGCCGCCGATGTTTGCAGCGGTCAGATGTTCGAGCGAGTTCAAGTATTCATCACGCGCAGCGGCGGCTTCGTCGAGCGATTTCACGTTTTCGCCGAGGCGGTCGAGGGTGGCGTGAATTTTTTCGTCTGCCAGCCGGAGGCAGACCGCGAGAGCATCGTTAAGCGTTCGGCCAGCGACGAAGCGCGCCGTGATCTTACGAGAAAGAGGTGATGTTTCCACCCAGCGTCGCAGCACCGGCTGCTGGGAGAGAAACAGAAAGAACGATCTCAACATTCACTTACTAACTACACTCTATATCCTTGGATAGGTTTCAAGCATCTTTGGCTCACGCGGAGTGGAGTCAATGGGCGAGGGGGCTTCGAGTTCGGCGGCCCCGGTGACGCCCATTTCGCGAATTTTCCGGAGCGCGGGCGACAAGCGCGAGTCCCAGGAGGCTACGGAACGGTTGTAGGACTGGAGGGCTCGATCGAGTGCGCCGCCCATGTCGCTGTAGTACGACTGCCAGGTGGTCAACCGCTCATAGACGTCGCAGGCCGTTTGGCGGATTTGCTCGGCGTTCTCGACAACCAGTTGCTGCCGCCACCCGTGAGCGACTCCCGCCAGTGCGGACACCAGCGTTGACGGCGTGGCGAGCACGACCTTCTGGGCGATGGCATTCTCGATGAGCGCCGGGTTGAACTCAAGCGCGGCGCTCAGGAATTGATCCCCAGGGAGAAACAGGACCACCAGTTCAGGGGACGGCTGAATCTGTGCCCAGTATTGTTTGGAGGCCAGTTGATCGACGTGGCGCGCCACCATCTGGCTATGCCGCGTCAACGCGGATTTCCTCGACGCTTCATCCACGGCGGCAGACGCTTCCTGGTAGGCGGACAGCGGAGCCTTTGCGTCCACAGCGATCACGCGGCCTCCCGGGAGACGGATCAGCATGTCCGGACGCTGCCTGCCGCTGGCGCTGGTCAAGGTTTCCTGCTCATAGAAGTCACAATTGGGAGCCATGCCGGCTAGCTCAACCACACGCCGAAGCGTTAGTTCGCCCCAGCGTCCGCGCCCCTGAGGAGATTTGAGTGCATTGCTCAACGAGACAGTTTCCTTGGAGAGCGCCTGCAGATGGGATTCGAGTGACCCGTAAGCGCGCTGCCGGCCGGACTCCAGTTCCCGGACCTGCGTGCCCAGCTTTTCGATGCTGGTGGCCAATGGCGCCACCACGCCGCTTACTCGCGCCTCCACTGTTCCCAACTCGGCCAGTTCCCTGGACCGGGACTCCGCTACCGACGCTCGCTGTTCGGCGACGTTTACACGCTGTTCTGCAGTAAGAGCGCGCTGTTCCAGAACGGCCGCGCGGGTTTGAACGGCCGCCATCCGGCGCTGCATCCAGGCCAGTACGACTGCCGCTCCTAAAACAATTCCGACCAGAAATGTTAGCGAGGACATCACTGTCCCAGTTTAGACCAGCAACGCTCCGATGACGATTGTTAGCAGGGCCAGGGGCAGGCCGACGCTGGTATATTCCCAAAAGCCAATCTTCACCTCGCGCCGGGCCTTCTCCACTACAATCAGGTTCGCGACGCTACCGACCAGGGTAAGGTTGCCGGCGAAAGTCGACGACATGGCCAGAATCAGCCACCCGTGCGTGGGATCCGACAGGTGAACCAAGAACGGCTTCAACATGAGCACGGCAGGCACGTTGGACACTACATTGACAACGCCGCGGCGACGCCGCTCAGGATGAGCGGATTGTCCAGGTGCATACCGAGCGCGTACCTTTTCAGATCTTGTTCGAGGCCCGTTTTCTCGAATCCCGCGACCACAACAAAGAGGCCTGCGAACATGACCAGCAACGACCAATCGACGTGAGCGTAGATCTTCTCCGGCTTTACACGGCGGGTAATCAGCAGCAAAGCGCCGGCAACCACGGCCACCTTCGGCACCGGCCAGCCCACGAAAAAGAGGACGATCATTCCGGTTGCGACCAGCGCGCTCTTCCACAGCAGAATTTTGTTGACCCGGACGGGCCGCCCCACAATCCGTTCGGGGGCCGTAGTGGTCAGATCCTTCCGATAACGAAGGTAAAGGAGGGCGAAGGTCAACACCAACCCAATGGCCGCAGCGGGGGTGAGGGCGGCGGCAAACTGCCGGTACGGAATGCCCGAGAAACTGCCTATGAGCATGTTCTGGGGGTTTCCGGTAATCGTGGCGGCGCTGCCTATATTTGAAGCCATCGCTACCGCCATCAAATACGGCAGGGGATTGCGGCGGAGGTTACGGGAAATTTCGAGCACTAGCGGCGTCATCACGATGCACATGGTGTCGTTGACAAAAAACGCGGAAAGGACGCCAGCCGCCAGAATTACGGTTGCGAGCAGCGCAGTGGCGCTGTGGGCGCGTTCGGCCACCCACTCGCTAATCAGCGCAAACGCGCCGGCAACGCGAAGATTTCCCACCACGATCATCATTCCAAACAACAGGATTATGGTGTCAAGGTTGATGGCGCGATAGGCTTCCTCCATGGTGAGGACGTTGGCGGCGACCATGAAACTCGCGCCGATGATGGCGGCGCCAGTGCGATCAATGCGGAAACCGGGCACCGGACCGACGGCAAGGACGGACGAAGTAGGTCAGGAGGAAGATGGAAGTGGCCAAGCTTGTAGATCCTTGTATCCAAACTACTTTACGTCCTATAGGTCAAAACGGACCAGTTGAACGAAATGGACTGGTCCATTTGTGCCCAGTGTAACGTGGCGTTTACAATCTTCGAATGGTCGTCGTGCTGATCGGGCCGCCAGGTTGCGGCAAAGGAACCCAGAGCGCATTGTTAAAGCCGCTCTTAAATGTCCCGGTTCTGGCTACGGGAAATATACTGCGTCAGGTTGCGGGCTCGGGGACCCGTTTGGGGAATCAGGTGCGGGACGTACTAGATGCCGGCGCGCTAGTGGACGACGAACTAGTGAACGGCGTGGTGGCTGAGCGACTGCAATCGCCCGAGTGCGTAAACGGCGCCATCCTGGATGGCTATCCGCGCACTGTCGCGCAGGCGGAAACGCTGGACCGGTTACTGGAAAAGCTGGGGCTAGGCGAAGTTGTCGCACTCAACTTCGAGATCGACGACATTACTATGTTTGCCCGGCTTGGCGCCCGGCGCTATTGCCCCGTCTGCGGTCGGGTTTACAACCTGATCTCGCAGCCACCGGCGGAACTCGATTTTTGCGATGACGACGGGATGGTTCTGGTCACTCGCTCTGACGACGCGCCGGACGTGATTCGCCAGCGCATGCGCGCCTATGAAGCGATGACTGCACCGGTGTTGCGGCACTTCCGCGGCCGGCTGAACCGTGTCGATGCCACCGCTCCCACACAGACTGTCTTTACGGAAATCACCAGTCGCCTGTGCGCGCCTAGTGTTCACGCTGTTTCCATAACTTTGTGATCCACTCAGGTTCATCGGGCTCGCCTTTGGGCGCCATGCCCTTGGTTTTTGACCAGCGATGGATCCACGAGAATCCGCCTGGACCCGCGTATTCTTCGGGAAGCGCGTAGGCGGGATCTTCGAGCGCCTGCTCGAGGGTGACGAAGGAATATCCTCGGCGCTTCATCATCGACAACAAGTCGGGCATAGCGTCAGCGTTCAACTGGCTGGCGTGGATGAGGAGAGTCTGCTTCACCTCATGGCCCGCGACCTCGACGGATCTCTTTTCAAAGAAATCGAAAATCGAGTCCATGTAGGTGACGTAGCTATCCTTCACATGCTTAGCCAGCGATGTGTCCTTTCGGGCGAGGGCCTGACCATAGACAAGGGCGAACATATAGTCGGAATTGTCAAGGGTTACCGGCGCGATTCGGTAGCCGCGAGCAGCCAGAAAGCCGGTCACGTCTTCCTTCTTTGCCGGGTCGTTACCGGCATGCAGGAATGGGTGCCGGAAGAAACGGGCTTTGCGGTGTACAAGGCCTTCGGTGACGGGTTCGCCTTTAATGATGTCGTCTTCGTACTCGGCGGCGCTGTGGGTATTGAGGTCCATGTGCGAGCAGGTGTGATTTCCCAGTTGGGCGCCTGCGGCGATCCAGAGCGGCAGCAATTCGCGGGTGTGCTGCTTACACTCGTTCACAAAGCCGATCACGGGAACCTTGCCGGCGCGGAGTGGAGCCAGCAGCTTTTCGGTCATTCGTCGAGTGTCGGCAAAGGACGCCTCGCGGTCGCCGCCGCGGGGAAGATCGTCGATCGTGATAGCCACTTCCCTGCCCGCGAGAGCAGTGAGCGCCAGGCCAGACGAGAGTCCGAGGAGGGCGGGAATTCGCATATAGGACAATGATCCAACATGTCGGATTTTGAAATCAGTTCCGATCCCAAGCGCCTGGACTTAGATGTGATCCACGGGTTCCTCACGGAAAGTTATTGGGCGCAGGGCATACCGCGTAGGGTCGTCGAAAAGTGCATTGCGGGATCCATCTGCTTCGGCGTTTACCGCGGCAGGGCGCAAGTGGGATTTGCACGCGTGGTGACAGATGGCGCGACGTTCGGCTATCTTGCGGATGTCTTCATCCTCGAAGAATTTCGGGGACGCGGACTGTCGAAACGTCTGATGGACGCAGTAATGGCGCATCCTGGCCTGGAGAATCTTCGCCGTTTCACGCTGGTTACACGCGATGCTCATTCCTTGTACGAGCGCTATGGGTTTCAGCCAATCGCGAGACCGGAGCGGCACATGGAAATTCACCGGTCCGACATATACAAATCGACGGCTTAGGCTTTGGGCGGTGCGATAAAGATCGCCATCGCGTCCATCTCCACCAGCAGGTCAGAGCGGCACAACGTCACCTGGAACGCGGTGGAGGCGGGGTACATCTCGATTCCCTGCTGTTTGAAGAATATGGCACGCTCGTCGTTGAAAGCGGCGTAGTCGCGTTCCATATCGCGCAAGTAGCAGCCGGTGCGAACAACATCTTTCCACGTCGCGCCCTCAGCCTCTAGCAGCTTGGTGATGTTCTGATAGGCGCGACGCATTTGAGCTCGGAAATCGCCGATGTTCACGGTCTTGCCATGCTCATCGATACTCGCGGTTCCGGAGATCAACAGCACCACGACGCCGTTCAGATCGAGGCGCATGCCCCGCGAGAAGTGCGCCGGTTTCGGATAGTCGAACGCCTCGTTGAGAACCTCGGGTGCACTCATCGCCCGCCGATCGATTGCGGTTGCTAGAAGAGTCCTTTGTAAAGCTTCTGTAAGGTTTGATTGCATCTGGATGCTATTACAGACGTCTCTAAAGGAGATTGGGTACCGGGTCTGGAAAAAACACAGTTAAGGTGTTCCATTTTTGCCATTGAAGGCGTCTAAACTTGCCATGAACCGCGTTTACGCTCTAGCCTCATCAGCGTTGCTTACGGTCGGATTGTCAGCAACGCCGATCGGTGGATACTTGCAGATCAATCTTGTTTCGAGCGTTCCTGGAATGGCGGCAACCACCGATCCCGACCTGGTGAATCCCTGGGGCCTCTCCTTTAGCAGCGGTAGCCCGATCTGGATATCGGACAACGGCACAGGGAAATCTACTCTCTATAACGGAGCGGGCGTGAAGCAGGGTCTGGTAGTTTCGATGCCTGCGGGGGGTACGGCGATAACAGGTCAGGTGTTCTCTAACATCGCCGGGGCGTTCAACAGCGATCTATTCATCTTCGCCAGCGAAGACGGCACGATCGACGGGTGGAGGGGAGCGCTCGGAGCCAATGCCGAAGTTCTTTCGTCCAGCTCCAGCGGCGCGGTTTACAAAGGACTCGCTATCGGCAACACCGGCGGCAACAACTATCTATATGCGGCGGACTTTCACAACAATCAGATCTTTGTCCTTCCCCAGAGCGGAGCACCGGCTCTCGCTGGGAATTTCACCGATCCGAATCTTCCGGCCGGTTTCGCTCCGTTCAACATTCAAAACCTCGGCGGCCAGCTGTACGTTACCTATGCGAGACAAGATGCTACCGGCCACGACGATGTCCCCGGCGCCGGCAACGGTTTTGTCGACGTCTTCAATCTCAATGGGACCTTCGTCAAGCGGTTGGTCACGCAAGGCGTGCTGGATTCCCCATGGGGACTGGCGATTGCGCCCGCAGGATTTGGAGGAGCAGCCGGTGCGCTGCTCGTCGGCAATTTCGGCGACGGCACGATCAATGCCTTCGACTTGACTACCGGCACTCTGATTGGCACGATCGCCGACCTGGGTGGCAATCCGCTGGTGAACGACGGGCTGTGGGGGCTGGCATTTGGCAATGGCGCCAACCAGACGAGCACAAACAAACTGTATATAACGGCTGGGCTCAATAATGAAGCCGATGGATTATTCGCCTCCATCAGCGCGGTTCCCGAACCCTGGACGGCACCGCTGGTGGGCGCCGGGCTGGCGCTGGTGGCATGGTCGCGCCGTCGGCG
Organism: Bryobacterales bacterium; assembly: GCA_038212445.1. GTDB lineage: Bacteria > Acidobacteriota > Terriglobia > Bryobacterales > Bryobacteraceae > TMP-7. The sequence continues at coordinate 93,147 of JBBQUM010000001.1, read as the reverse complement.
CTCGCCGCGATGACCTTTAGGCGGGCGGATCCTGCGGCGTGATTTTCTAACTGAGAATCGACATCCGCTTTGCCACCTTGGTCAGAATTTCCACTGCCTGATCGAGCATGGCCGGTGTGTGCGTGGCCGTAACGATAGTACGAATTCGCGCTTTGCCTTTAGCGACGGTCGGGAAGCCGATGCCTGTCGCGTACAGGCCCGCCTCGAACAGCTCACGCGAAAACTGGTGCGCAGTGGCCGCCTCGCCGACCATAATCGGCGTGATGGGTGTCTCGCTCATGCCGGTGTTGAAACCGGCCGTTTGCAGAGCGGCTTTGAAGTGGCGCGTATTGATCCACAAGTGCTCGATGCGCTCGGGCTCCTGCTCGAGGATGTCGAATGCCGCCATGCACGCGCCAACCACGGCCGGCGGATGCGAGGTGGAGAAGAGGAAGGGACGCGCGCGATGGTAGAGGAAGTCGATCAGATCGCGACTACCGCAGACGTAGCCGCCGAGCGCGCCCACCGCCTTTGACAGCGTGCCCACCTGAATGTCGACGCGGCCGTGAAGGTTGAAGTGGTCGACTGTGCCGCGGCCATTGCGGCCGAGCACGCCCGAGGAATGCGCGTCGTCGATCATCATGATGGCGCCATGTTTCTCCGCCGCCTCTACGAGGGCAGGCAGCGGGCCGATGTCGCCGTCCATGGAAAACACGCCGTCGGTGATGAGGAGCTTTCGTCCCGGCAGAGCGGAAATCTCGTCGAGGATCTGAGAGGCGCGCACGGCGTCCTTGTGCGGAAAGACATGTATTTTGGCGCGTGAAAGGCGGGCACCGTCGATGATGCTGGCGTGATTCAGCTCGTCGGAGATGATGTGGTCGTCGGGAGTGAGAATCGCCGAAACAGTGCCGGCGTTGGCGGTGAAGCCGGATTGGAAGACTACGCAGGCTTCGACATTCTTGAACGCCGCGATGCGACGCTCGAGTTCCATATGGATGTCCATGGTGCCGGAGATCGTTCTCACCGCACCTGAGCCCGCACCGTAGCGGCGCGTCAGGTCTATGGCTGCTTCCTTCAGTTTCGGGTGATTAGCCAGGCCGAGGTAATTGTTCGAAGCAAGATTGATGACTTCCTTGCCGTCGAATTTCGAGAGCGGCTCACAGGGAGATTCCAGTTGGCGAAGCCGCTGGTAAGTGCCTGCCTCACGAAGGTCGTCGAGCTGTTTAGATAGGTACGAGAGCGGGTTACTCACACCCTCATATTACGATGCGATGGCTTTGTTGGCGATCTGAAGGAGGCCATTGCAGCAGCCGCTCATTGAAATGGTGACGTCGCGCATCGTGACGCCGCGAAACTGCAGACGGGGCGTCTGCCCGTGTACCGGACACACCACATCCCGCAACTTGGCTTTCGTGCGCTGCTTGAAAGCATCAACGCGATCCACTTCGTTGAGAGGCGGCGCGAATGTAACCACAGAAACATTCTAACAGAGCAATGTTTCAAACAGCGAAAATGCAAATGTCAGAACTGGTAGCGTAAGGCGAGCTGCATCTGGCGGGGCGACCCAAGCTGTGAAGTCAGAGCGCCCCAGTTGGAGGACGACGTGAGGCTCAGGCTGGCGCTCGCAGGATCGAGCCGCGCAGTGTTGGTCAGGTTGAACGTTTCCCAGCGCACCTGCAGCGTGTGACTTTCGCGGTACGGCATCTTGAATTTCTTATAGAGCCCGCTGTCGATATCGAAGAAGCCGGAACCGCGGATGGTATTTCGCGAACCGGACTGTCCGGCCAGCGTAAAGCCCCAGGCGGCGAGGTCGGCTGATGGATTGGACCAGAGGTTGGGTCCGGCATCCTCGGCTGCACCGCTTACCGACCCTGCGTTCTTGTTATTTGTGACGGCCGGTTGCGCAATGCCGTTCGGCGTGGCGAGCCCGGGCAGTTCCCAATTCGTCGGCCACCGGCGCCCATTCGACGGACTCGTAGGCAGCCCGCTAGTCTGCCGGTAGGTCCCCGAAATCTGCCATCCGCCAAATATCGCGTCAAGCAACCGGCTGGATTGACCTCCGAACTTTTTCCCGCGGCCGAAGGGCACTTGCCACACCCCGTACGCGTTTACCGCGTGTGTTACGTCGTAGTCCGAGACAGCTTTCCGCTGACTCGAATTCCAGGTGTTGTAGAGGAAGCCAGCGAACGACCCCGAGTTCTCAGCTCGCGACGCCAGATCGATGGACTTCGAGAAGGTGTAGTTCACGTCGAACAGCAGTGAGTCAGTGAAACGCTTGCGGATGGTCCACTGCATCGAGTGATAGCTTCCGCTCCCAATCGAACTCATGGCCGATAATGCCGAGAACTGCGGACTGAACATCATGTTTGCGCCGTTGATTCCGCAGCCGGCGTTGTTCAAACCGCCGCTTTTCTTCAGCGTCGTGCCGGTTGGATCGCAATAGTGATCCATGTCGGCGAGCACGGAAGTGAAGTCCTGAGGTGATTCGTACTCGAGCGCATCCTTGGCCCAGATCTGCGTGGCGCTGAACTGCGAAGTTGCCGCGGTAGCCCACATATTCTCGAAGAACGGAATTTTCGGAAGATTCGCCACCGGAGTACCGGCGAACAGCAGTTGCATCAGTTGCGAGGCGGCCTGGAAGTAGGTCTGTCCCGATTTCGGATCGCGCAGGTCAGTGGGCATGGCGAGATCGCGATTGATTAGCGAATGCCTGGACAGCCTGCCGACGTATGATCCCTGCACAAAGAAGCCGTGGCTGAATTCGCGGCCGATGGTGAAGTTCATATTCATCGTGTATGGCGGCTTCAGCGCATCGTCAATGCTGTTGGTGATTGCAAACGATCCTTCTCCGGTCAGGGGCTGTTGAACGGGAAATCCGCCGGGGAGGGCAGGCCGGACCACTGCTGACGGCACTGCAAAGAAGTCGGAAAAGCGCGGCGCGGTGGACGAGGTCAGTGTCCCTGAAGGATTGACTAACGTCGTCTCCAATCCGAACGCCGACGCGTCGTTGGTTGACGCGAGCGGCTGTCCGATGAGGTCGTAATACACGCCGAAGCCCGCGCGGATTGAGGTTTTCCCTGCGCCGCCGGTCAGGAACTTCGCAAGTCTACTCTCGCCTTTCGGAGAATACGCGACGCCCAACCGGGGCGACCAGTTCTTGTGGAACGGATAGAGCGGACGTCCCCCAGGACCGTTCGCCAGCACGTAGGTGATGAGTCCCGCCTGAGTCTGCGGCAGTCCTTGAGCGGCGAGCGCCCCGCGCTGGTCGAGCCATTGTCCAAGCGGGATATTGGAGGAGATCTGCTGGTTATTTGCCTCGTACACGGGCGGCATCAGCGAGTAGCGGAGTCCGGCGGTGATGGTGAGATTGGGACGGATTTTCCAGCTATCCTGCGCGTACGTCTCGTACTCTTCGTTATTGAAGTGGCGAGCGACCGGAGCGCCAACTCCGATCTGAGTCCCGTTGGTGAGGTAGTTGTACTGTCCGTACCCCTCACTCACTACGCCCAGCAGAGCGACCATGGCGTCGGCGTAGGTAAGCGCGTCCGTCGACGAAACGCCAAGCGATACCGGTGTGATGTCGGTGCCGGTGCCACGAAGCCAGGACGCGTTGGTCACGGCATAGTTATAGGAATGGCTGAAGTCGCTGGTCCCGTTGCGGATGAACCGCAGGCTGGCGCCGAACCGCACATCGTGAGCTCCATGATTCCAACCGAAGTCCTGTGTAATGTTGTGGACCGGGATGATCTGCGTGTAGCCTGCTGACGTCCCGTAGAGATCATCGAGACCGCGAAGGTGAGTGTAAGCAGACGTCTGGATGCCGGTGTTCTCGTCGCCGTAACGAGTGAAGCCGTAGCGGAAGGTGCTCACGAGGGTTGGCCGCAATGCCGCCGTCCAGCCAATGGCGAAACCCTTGCTGTTGTCCAGATGGACGCTGTTCGGGGCTTGGCCCGGGAACTGCGCAGCGGCGCTCGCCGAGTCGTTTTGAAGATTACCGCGCCAGAAGAGTTGATGCTTGCCCGCGTTGTCCACGGCATAGTCGAAGCGGGCGATGTAGGTGTTCTCGTCGCCGTGGACCGGAGCGGTAAACCGGTAGCCGACAAAGTTCAAGCCATCGCCGAGCGTGGAGTCGTTCGAATGCGGATACAGATTGAAAATCTTCAACACCGATTGGTTGACGCCGATGTGCAGCGGATCCACGACGTTCTTGATTGCATCCGGAGCAACAGATGACAGAACGCCATTCTTGTTGGTGAACTGCACGACACCCTGGCGGAGGAGATCAGAAGGTACCAACCGTTGGACATTCTGGCCGCTCGCGTCGCGGCGGCCCTCGTAATTGATAAAGAAAAACGCCCGGTTCTTCTTAATCGGACCGCCTAGGGAAAATCCGAAGACATTAATCAACAGCGCTGGACGATCGACGCCGGTCCGATTGTTGAAGAAATCGTTGGCCGCTGTAATGGTGTTGCGGTGGTACTCGTACAGCGATCCGTGCCATTCATTTGTGCCGCTCTTGGTCACCAGCGCTATGTCGGCGCCGGATCCGCGGCCCATTTCCGCGCCGCCATTGGTGGTGGTGGTGCGGAACTCCTGGACGGAGTCGAGCGTGACGCGTAGCACGCTCGTGAATGCGGTCCGGTACGCCTGGTCGTTTACATCTACGCCATCGAGCGTGACATTAGCCTGATCAGACTTTCCGCCGTTGACGGAACCATTCCGGTCATCGTCGTTGACGTCGGTGCCAAAGCTCGTCACGCCTGGTTGGTACTGGAGCAGCCCAGCGACGTTCCGCGCGAAGAACGGCAGTTCCATAATCGCCTGCGTGCCGATGGCATTCCCGAGGGACGCGTCAGTGGTGTTGAGCTGCGTAGCTATTGCTTCCACGGTGACTGAATCGGACTGTGAGCCGAGCTTCTGGAAGGCGACTGCGATAGTCGACGGGCTGTTGACCAGCAATTCGATGGGCTCAATTGTCACGTCGTTCAAGCCGGAAAACTGCGCGAGCAGCTGGTAGGGTCCAGGCACCACCTGCGGGAACGCATAGCGCCCCTGCGAGTCAGACTTCGCCTCGCGCGATTGACCGGTGGCGGTATTCGTGATCCGCAACGAAGCGCCCGGTATAGCAGCCCCTGAAGGATCGGTCACCAGTCCGTTTAGTGAAGTGAACGCCTGGCCGAATGACACGGCCATGACTACGAGAAGACCCGCGAGCGCCCGGTTCATAGCTATTTAACACAGTCTAGCGCCAGTCCGCGGCGCGGGAAGTCAAGAATTGTGAAAGGACAGTTGAAACCGTGGCATTCCCCTAACGAAGGAGATTGCCGATGACTCGTTTCGCCCTGTTCCATGTCCTGATTGCCGCCGCCGTCCTGTCTGGACAGATTCGCCCACGTCCGGTGACGGCCGCCGCCAAAGGCCCCACGGAAGGCACCCTGTACCGACTCGATGACCACGGCCAGCCGACCGACATTTGTCCGCTCAAACATACCGACGTGAAGGCGTCGATCACTGGCTTTCTGGCGCGCGTCACCGTCACCCAGGAATTCAATAACCCGTCAAAAACTCCCATCGAGGCAATCTACAAGTTTCCGCTGCCGCCGATGTCAGCGGTAGATGACATGCGGATGTTGATCGCCGACAAGACCGTGATCGGCAAGATCAAGGCCCGCGAGGAAGCACGCGCCATCTATGATGCGGCCCGCGCCGCTGGCCATACCGCCGGCCTGCTCGACCAGGAACGTCCAAATATCTTCACGCAGTCAGTCACCAACATTCCCGCTAGTGCGACGGTGAAGATCGTCATCAGCTATGTCGAGACGGTCCCGTATGAAGACGGCGCGTACTCGTTCATCTTCCCGACAGTGGTGGGTCCACGGTACATTCCAAAGGACTGGCAGGAGCGAGTTCCCGACGCTGCTAATGTTATCCCCCGCCGCACTCCGGAGGGAACGCGCGCCGGCCACGACATCGGCATCGAAGTTTCGCTCAACGCCGGCGTACCGGTGGGTGAAGTCTCCTCGCCAAGCCACATCGTGGACGTCACCAAGCCCGACGCCCATCGCGCCAACGCCAGGCTGCGAGACACCGCGGCCATACCGAATAAAGACTTCATCCTCCGCTACAAGGTGGCTGGGCAAAAGATTGAGGACGCAGTCTTGACTCATAACGGCGCAAAAGGCGGCTACTTTACGCTCATCCTTCAGCCACCGGCACGCATCGCGCCCAGCGAGATCACGCCCAAGGAGATCGTATTCGTCATTGATACTTCCGGCTCGATGATGGGCTTTCCGCTCGAGAAAGCCAAGGAAGCCATGAAACTCGCGATGGACTCTCTCAACCCGCGCGACACCTTCAACCTGATTACGTTCTCGGGAGATGAGCACATTCTGTTTCCCAAGCCGGTGCCCGCTACGCCTGAGAACATCCGCGAAGCGCAGGCGTTTCTGCTGTCGCGCCAAGGTCGGGGAGGCACCGAGATGATGAAAGCCATCCGCGCGGCGCTCGACCCGAGCGACAAGCAGGATCACATGCGCATCGCCTGCTTCATGACTGACGGGGAGGTGGGCAACGATATGGAAATCATCAGCGAAGTGCAGAAGCATCCCAACGCCCGCGTATTTGCCTTCGGCATCGGCAATTCCGTGAATCACTTCTTGCTCGACAATATGGCGCGGTACGGCCGCGGTGAAGTGGAGTACGTCGGACTGAGTGACGATGGCGATGCCGCCGCTCGCCGGTTCCACGAACGGGTGCACTCGCCTGTGCTGACCGATATCTCGGTGGACTGGGCCGGATTGCCGGTGAGTGAAGTTTACCCCAAGCGAATCCCCGATCTATTCAGCGCCAAGCCTGTCGTGATCTCTGGACGCTACAGCGGTTCAGCGCGCGGCACTATCCGCCTGCGGGGCAAAGTCGCGGGCCGGGAGTTCGAGAGGACGGTGCAGGTGAACCTGCCGGGTTCTGAACCGCAGAATGACGTACTCGCCACGCTGTGGGCCCGTAACAAGGTAGAGGATCTAATGTCGCAGGACTGGCTCGGAATCCAACGCGGTACGATGCGGCCCGACCTGCGTAGCGCTGTTCTGCAAGTCGGTCTCGACTACAGGCTCATGACTCAGTACACGTCCTTCGTCGCCGTAGAAGAGACGACCATTGTCGAAGGCGGCCAACCGCGCAAGATCGAAGTGCCCGTGGAAATGCCGGACGGCGTGAGTTACGAGGGTGTCTATGGCGGCCGCGGGGACACGAGTCAACCGGTGCTTCGCAACATGGCTGCCGGCGGTTTTGCAAACCGGGCTACGGGCTATGTGATGCAAGAGCGCGTAAAGTCCGCGCCGGTTGGAATTGCACCGCTTCCGTATCCGGAGCAGGCGCGCGAGAAAGCGCTGCCCGTGTCCAAGATTTCGCCGAAGCTTTCGTCAAGCAGCACGGGTCGATTGACCATTCAACTCTGGATCAGCGACACCAGTCCGCAGATGATCGCCAGGTTGAAGGCCCTTGGGGTAGAAGTGCTGGCACAAGCCAGATCGGGCCGGATGTTGATTGCCAGAGTGGACGCCCAGAAACTGCAGACCCTAGCCGCCTTGACGGAGGTGAAGTTCATCGCACCAGCCGCTTGATTACATCTTCTCGAGTTGATCGAGAAGAGCGAGCATACGGGGAGCGGCCTCGCGCTGCCCCCCGTATCGCAGTTGCTGATAGGCCTCGGTCAGATCGTCCACCAAAGGCGTGATGTTCGAGGCTGGGATTGTTCTGGCAAACTCCGCGGCCGTTACCCACGCAGGTTTCTCAAAGCCCTTGCGCTCAAGGGTACGCAGCATTCTCCGGTAAAGCAGGGTGGCATCAGAGGCGTCAACCTTCCCTTGCTGAACGCGGCGCAGGCGCCGTCGCGTGGTCCACGCTTTCAATAACGCAGGACCTTGAATAATGATCACTGCGACGATCAGGAAGCCGGCCGCGAGAGGGGCGCCATACCGCTTCAGAAAATCGGAGACAAGGTTTCGCCATTCCTTTAGCCGCGCGGTGGCCGACTCGCCCCACGTCGACGAGCGGCCGGAATCCTGCATGCGCGTCGCCAGCAGCAGTTGATGATCCAGATCGTAGTTGATCACCCAGTCCTGCCAGAAAGTTTCCGCAGCGTCCATAAACAGGCTAAACCGCATCCAGACTGACTCAGCTGTGACATTCGGATCAGCCGGCGTTGGATCGAAGGTGGTCCAGCCGCGCATCGGAAGATACGCCTCAACCCAGCTGTGCGCGTCAGAGGAGCGGATGACTTGGAGTCCACTGAGAGGGTTATAGACGCCGCTTTGGAAGCCGGTCACGACGCGTGAAGGAATGCCGATTGTTCGCAGCATTACAGCCATCGCGGAGGCGAAATATTCACAGTGCCCCTTCTTGCGTTCAAAAAGAAAGTCGGCAAGCGGATCGGGCACTTCCCGGCTCAACAAAGTCAACGTGTATCCATAACGAGTCCGCAGATAGTCTTCGATCGCCCTGGCTTGCGCCTCCTTACTCCGGTTCGCACTCGTTATTTCATGAGCCAACCGGGGGATGCGAGAGTCGAGCGATGGCAATTCCAAATACTCGCGCCACATCGCTGGTGAAAGCGGTTCAGGGGGCACCTCGGGCGTCCCCTCAGGTTCCAGGTAGCCGTGGGCTATGTAGTGCAGCCCGTTCGGGCTGAACGGTGCACGAATGCTATTCGAAGACGAACGGCGGATCACAGGTGCGGAAATACTTAGAAACTCCGGAATGCCGGCAAAAAAGAGAGTGTCCGAACCGAAGTCCTTCTGACGAACTTCGTAATGAATTCGCCGGGTGGTCGAGGGTGGGCGATGTGAATCGTCGAGCAGGCGCACCAGCCCGTTCGACTCATTCCGAATCGGCTCGTAGGCGATGCTGAGGTCGTTGTACCAACGCCGTCCATCGAACTGGGAAAGCGCTGCGCCGCGCCACTTAAGATTCACCGGCCAGGTAGCAGTGAGAAACCGAATGTGCATCACGGCGGTGGATTGTTGCTTGATTTCGCCCAACTGGCCGAGCGTTACTTCATTCGAGAAACCAGGCAGGTGATAACGCTCCGGAATGAGGTGCCGGAACGCGGCACGGGCTGTGCGCGGCAAAAAGAAGAACAGGCCTCCGGTGAGGGTGAGAACGCCGAGCGATATCACCAGCCCCAGAGCCATCAGGCGCGGTTGGAGGAAGCGATAGCCGGCACGCACGACTCGCACGTCTTTGCCGGCCGAGCGGCGAATCTCCGATGTGCTGAAGGTTCCGATTGCGAACAAGAGAAAAAGGGCGAGAAAGACGAAGAAGTTCAGCCGTCCGTTCAGCAGGCAAGCGGCCATCAACTCGAGGAAAGCCACCACCTTCAGATATGAGAAGTCGCGGTCGGTTGAGGCGGTGAGCACCTTGGTGACGGCCAGGAAAAACACGAGGTGCACCGTCGCCGGCAGGAATTCCTTGGAGAGGAACAAATAGTCAATCGGATAGAAAGCGATGTAGGCGAGAGTGACGACGTTTACCAGGACGGGTGAGGGCCTGAGCGGAAATACGCCGCCGGCTATGAGCGACCGCATCAATAGCGCACCTGCGGTAAGCAGGACGGTGGGAGCATCCAGATAGCCGGATCCGGCTACTGCAAGATAGCCGCACGCGACCATCCCAAGGACGCAGAACTCGAACAATCGCTCGACGCCCTGCCGCTCAGCGCGTCGAAAACCGGCCCCAGTCGCGGCCATATATTTCTATTGTACTGGCGAGTTGGGCAGTGTCTTCTTAAAGGCCGCCACAAAACGGTTGAGCATCCGCTGATCGGCTCCTGCGGAGTTCGCAATCCCGAAGTAGCGACCGTGGTAGAACGCCAGCTTGCCGGCCTCCGCTCGCCAGCTTTGGACGGCGAAAAAGGCACCGGTGGTGGAAGGCATACGCGTCACTTCCACCGCGATATCGCGTTGACCTCGATACTGCATCGTCCAACGGTCGCCGGCTTGGATTGCCGGACTTCCGAGCCGCCACTCCCCCACCGACGACGGAAAGCTTAACTCCCGGGATTGGGAAGAGCAGCCCCAGCAGAGGATAATCACTATGACAGGTAAAAAGCAGCTTCTCATTCGACAAACTATGCTACACCTAGAGCTTGGGCTCATCCGCGCGATTAGCGCATCCTGAGCCGGACATGGCCAAATTTAAACCAGCAGGAAAGAAAAAGACTAACGAAAAGAGCGCGCGTAGTGCCATCCCTTGCCTGTTCCTGATTGTCGCGGGCATAGCGCTGATGTCGTTTCTCTTTTATGCAGTCCTAAAGTAGAGCTATTCTAATGAGAATCGATCAAAGAGAGCCGGGACAAATGCGACCGGTCAAGATCACCACCGGCTATCTTCAAACGGCCGAGGGTTCAGCCTTGATCGAAGTCGGCAACACACGAGTGTTGTGCGCCGCCAGTATCGAGGAAACGATCCCCTCATTTCTGCGCGGCTCGGGGAAAGGTTGGGTTACGGCAGAGTACTCGATGTTGCCGCGAGCTACCGCTACCCGTACGCCGCGGGAGGTTGCGCGCGGACGCCAATCGGGCCGGACTCTTGAAATCCAGCGGCTCATTGGGCGCTCGCTGCGCGCCGTTATCGACCCAATCCTGCTTGGCGAACGAACAATCATTCTCGACTGCGACGTGATTCAAGCCGATGGCGGCACTCGAACCGCGGCCATTACGGGAGCTTTCGTGGCGATGAGTTCGGCGCTCCAACAGCTTAAGAAGTTCGGTGCGATGAAGCATTGGCCGGTCAAGGATTACGTAGCGGCCACCAGTGTCGGAGTAGTCAGCGGCGGAGTCCTGCTCGACCTCTGTTACGAGGAAGACTCTAAGGCCGACGTTGACATGAACGTCGTCATGACCGGCGCAGGGCGCTTCGTCGAACTGCAGGCGACCGCGGAGAAGACCTCCTTTGACGATGCCCAACTTGCCAGTCTTCTCGAGTTTGGCCGTAAGGGCGTACGCGAGCTTTTCGACCAACAGCGGAAAGCGCTGGAGCCGGAAAGTTGATCATCCGCTGTGCCACCACCAACTCCGGAAAGCTTCGCGAGTTCCGGCAAGCTGGCAGCAACGCAGGCATCGTCGTTGAACCGGTGGCGAATCTCAGCATCGTGGAAGTCCCTGACGAGACCGGCGAGACCTTTGAAGCTAATGCTTCTTTAAAGGCGCTGCATTACGCCGCGTTTACGCCCGACTGGCTTTTCGTGGACGACTCCGGCCTGGAGGTGGATGCGCTTCTAGGCGCACCTGGCGTTTATTCGGCGCGTTACGCCGGCGAAAACGCCACCGACGCCGCTAACAATGAACTCCTGATCGAACGTCTGCAGGGCCATCAGGATCGTACGGGACGCTTTGTGTGTGTAATCGCTCTCGCCCACGCCGGCAAACTGGTCACCACGTTCAGGGGTGAAGTGGAAGGCAGGATTATCGACGCGCCACGGGGCTCCAACGGCTTCGGTTACGATCCCCTGTTCTACTACGCGCCTTTTGGCTGCACCTTCGGCGAAGCTTCAGCGGACCGCAAGATTACGGTCAGCCATCGCGGACAAGCTCTCGCGCGGATGTTCGACTACCTTTTGACCACCGGCCAAGTCCGGCAATAGGCCGCCATGCACACGGAATTCCGCAAGGCAAATATCCCAGCCGATCTTCGCAGGCTAATGGCGTTTGACCGTCAGACCTTCGAGGCAGCCGACCGATTCGACGCTGCCTACTGGAAGACACTCGACTCGTTCTGGATGCTTGTGAATGGCGAGCGTGTCGGCTGCTGCGCCTTTGAACGGGACGTAGACTTTCAGGAAGACGTCCATCCCAGTCGTGAAAATCTGCCGATGCCGGGCTCGATCTATATCGCTTCAACAGCGATCCTGCCCCGGATGCGAGGCAAAGGATATGGCCTTCTGTTCAAGACGTGGCAACTCACCTACGCGCGCACAAACGGCTTCAATCGCATTGTGACTAACGTTCGCGGGCGCAACCGGGCCATCATCGCATTGAACAAGAAGGTGGGTTTCCAAAGAATCCGGACGACGCGCGGCTACTATCAGGAACCAACCGACTCCACCGTCGTGATGGAACTCAGGCTCGAGAAGCCTCGCACCTAGTGAGATCTATTTCTCCTGCGCAGCCACAGCGAATAGCCGATGATTGTCTTGCCGTCATCCAACGTACCGGCATCGATCAAGTCGCCGACTTCTGTGCGGCTGAACCAGCGCGTTTCAATTCGCTCGTCCTCCACCGGTTTTTGCTCTCCGGCTGTAAGCTCCTCGGCTAGATAAAGCGTCATCTTCTCGGCTAAAAACCCTGGACTGGGCCAGTAAGACACAAGCTTCGTCCATCGTTTGGCGCGATAACCTGTCTCCTCAATCAACTCCCTCTTGGCGGCTTGCAATGGCGTCTCACCTTTGTCTATACGCCCTGCCGGAAGTTCCCATAGATACTTGCGTGCGGGCAGTCGGAATTGCTTCACTAGCAGGATCCGCCCCTTATCGTCCACCGGCATCATCACCGCGGACCCGCCGTGTTGCACGATGACTCGCTGAATCTCAAAGCCCTCCGGATCCAGTGCGCGGTCCCTCGTAGCTGTGAAGATCGGAGTTTTGAGCAACGTCTTGGAGGAGAGAATCTTCATTTTGTATGTAAGGCTTTTCGGAATTCCTGATAAGAGAGGGTATTGAGGACGTCTCCCGGTTCAAGCCATCCCCGTCGCGCCATCACAATCCCGTACGGCATGTTCAGCAGATGCTTGGGATGGTGCGCATCGGTGGAAATGGTGAATTTAACGCCTTTGGCTTTCGCGGTTCTCAATAGCGGACCGTGCAGATCAAGCCGCTCAGGGCTGGCATTCACTTCGAGCGCAACGTGATGTCGCGCGGCTGCCGCGGCTACCGCTTCAAAATCAAAAGGGAACGATTCGCGGTGGAGGAGGATGCGTCCAGTCGGGTGTCCCATGATGTGCAGATGCGGGCACTCAATCGCTTTCAAGAGCCGGGCAGTCATCTCAGGCGCCTCAAGATTCATGTGGCTGTGAACGCTGCCGATGACGACGTCGAGTTCAGCGAGCGCGTCATTTGCCAAATCCATCTGGCCGTCGCGCAGAATGTCGCACTCAATTCCCGACAGGATTCGGATGCCGAGGCTGTCACCAATATCGCGGACGCGCTTCGCAAACGCGACGGCGCGCTGCTCATCCAAACCGTTGGCCATCGCCAGCGCCTTGGAATGATCGGTGATTGCGATGTACTCGTAACCCCGCGCCCGCGCTGCCTCCGCCATCTCCTCGAGCGACGCTCGACCATCGGTCTCGGTAGTATGCATGTGCAAGTCACCGCGGACGTCGCCAAGCTGAATGAGTTTCGGGAGCCGGTGTTCTTCCGCGGCCTCAATCTCGCCACTGTTCTCCCTCAATTCCGGGGGAATCCAATCGAGGCCAAGCCGCTCGTAGATCTCCTCCTCGGTGCGGCTAGCTACCACTTCGCCGCCTTCCAGGCGCGAGAGACCGTACTCATTCAACGTGAGCCCCTGCTTTAAGGCTCGGGTGCGAAGGACAATGTTGTGCTGCTTGCTGCCGGTGAAGTACTGCATTGCGGCACCGTAGCTCTCGGTAGGAAGCGCGCGCAGGTCAACCTGTAAGCCCTCAAGCCCGAACCGGACGCTCGCTTTGTTCTCCCCAAAACCAAGTACATCGTGGACCTTCGGATGCGCCGTGAACCGGCTCAACGCCTGCTCCGCGCCGGGACCGGACGCGAGCAAATCGAGATCGCCAATCGTCTCGCGCCCGCGACGGAGGCTACCCGCGGCCGTGATGCGTTCAATGCCGTCTACAGCGGAGAGATACTCAATCAGTTCGTCCGCGATCTTGCGGCCAAAACTCAAAAGAAAGCGGCCTGAACTCAGGCGATATTGCTGGATCGACTTCAACACCTTCTCTTCGAGCTTCGCGCCCATACGGGGCAAGCCGCGCAGTTTCTGCTCCTGACAAAGCTTCTCCAATTCATCGATGGTGGAGATCTTGAAGTGGTCCCAGATAAGGGCAATGCTCTTGGGCCCGAGCCCCTGGATTTTCAGAAACTCCAGCGCGCTGCTGGGATACTTGGCCAGCATTTGATCGCGGCGTTCAAAGGAACCTCGCTCAGCGATCTCGGCCAGCACCGAGGCCATTCCCTTGCCAATGCCGGCGATATCGGTGACCTTTCGCTCAGGATTGGCCAGCACATCCAACACGCGCTCAGGATGGCTCTCGATTACTGTCGCCGCATTGCGGTAACTTCGAATCCGGAAGCCATCCTCGCCGGCAATCTCCATCAGATCGGCCGTCTCAGACAGCAGTTGAGCTACTTCGCGGTTCTCCATTCGGGTCCAGCTTCGATTGTAGCGGCGCCATATGGTTCTACGTGAACAAGCACGTCGGCCACCCAGTCCAGATCGCGGCGAACGCGATCGCGGACATTATGCCCAATCAAATGCGACTCCTTCACGGTCATTGAGGGATCCACTTCCAGATGCAGATCGACGTGATACTTGAGACCGGTTTTCCGCGCGAAACACTTCTCCACGCCAAGTGCTCCGGGTACACTGACGGCCGCTTCTCGAATCTCGTCGATCCGAAATTTCTCCGGCATAACGTCGGAAAGCTGATTCGTGGTCTGGTAAACGACGCGAACGCCGAGAAAAATTACCACCAGCCCGATGGCGAATGCACCCACTTGATCCGCAGAGCCAAATTTGTCCGGGGAGACGATCGCCAGGGACACGGCCACTAACGCCATCAGACCTGAGAGGATGTCGACGGTGTCGTTCCAGCCATCGGCCTTAAGCGACTCGCTCCCGGTATGTTTGGCAACGCGAAACTTGAAAATGCTGAGACCGGTCTTCAGCACGGTAGACACGATCAGAGGCCAGATCGCGTACAACGCCGGCGTCACGTGATCCACTGTGCTGACCGCTCGAACGCAAATGCCGGCGCCGCTTCCTACCAACAGCAATCCCACTGCGAGCCCGGCAAGCGTCTCGAAACGGCCATGACCGTAGGGGTGATCCTCGTCGGCCGGCTTGGATGCGATCGACAAACCTATCAGGACAATCGCTGATCCGAACACATCGGACGCGGATTCAATACCGTCTGAAATTACCGCGCTTGAGTGCGCGACATACCCGACAAGAATCTTGGAAATCGCCAGGCCGCCGCTGATCGCCATGCTGACGATTGCGATCCTGCGGCCAAGTTGTTCCGAATGCTCCACATTTTGAGCATAACTGCTCAACGCTTCTTGGCGTCGTTTACTTCGCGTTTCAGTTCCTGGCCGGCTTTCTTGATTTCCTTGCCGGCCTTGTCCAATCCGCGATCAATCTCGTCGCCCGCCTTCTTAAGATCTTGCTTCAATTCCTGAGTGCCTTGGCGAGCCTTCTCCTTGGCACGGGCCTCATCGCTTTTCTCGCATCCGCTAAGGAAAACACCAGCAGCCGCCATCACTAACAACATCGCGCTCTTCATGCAAAGTGTGACGCTCACCGTTACAGCCTGTTTCAATCGAAACACCACTTACCGCATGGAAGCGAACTTGACGCAAACCGGTGCCACCTGAGTCACGGGTTCGCCAACTGCCTTCAACCTTCCAGTCTTGGGATCGATTCGAAATACCGTGAGGTTGTTTCCCTTCTGATTGG
Organism: Bryobacterales bacterium; assembly: GCA_038212445.1. Lineage (GTDB taxonomy): Bacteria > Acidobacteriota > Terriglobia > Bryobacterales > Bryobacteraceae > TMP-7. The sequence goes on along the minus strand of JBBQUM010000001.1, from coordinate 77,464 downwards.
CAGCGATGAGCCAGTTCCCCGAAGGATCGAGCCTGAAATTTCGCGGCATCGAACCCTTCGTCGACACCTGCTCCACCGCCTTCAACTTTCCGGTCTTGACATTTACCGAAAACACCGCGATGCTGTCGTGGCCCCGGTTCGATCCGTACAACCATTTACCCGACGGGTGGATCTGCACTTCGGCTGTCGAATTCTCTCCCTTGAAATCGGCGGGCAACGTGGAGATGCTCTCCTTCGGATGCAGAACGCCGGTCTTCGCATCCCATTCGAGGCGCGTTACGGTGTTGCGAAGTTCGTTGATCACATAGGCAGTATGGCCTTGGGGATGGAAGACGAGGTGTCGGGGACCGTCTCCCGCCGGCACCTTTGCGGCTGATGGTGTATTTGGGGTGAGAACGCCGGTTGCGAGGTCGATTCTATAAACGTTCAGCTCGTCTGTCCCCAGATCAGCCGAAATGGCGAACCGATTATCCGGCGAAGCGTTTATGGAGTGAGCGTGAGGACCTTCCTGCCGGGCCTTATCCGCGCTGGAACCCTCATGCTGTATAAACGTTACCGCTTCAGACAAATGACCGTCAGGCGTGACATGAAACGACGCCACGCTGCCGCCGCCATAATTGGCCGCCATCACGACGCTCCCGGTCTTGTCGGTCGCAACGAAACAGGGTCCGCCGCCCTTGGTGGACGACTGGTTAATCGCGGTCAACATGCCATCCGCGCCAACCGAAAAGGATGCCACCACCGGTTGGCGGTTTACTTCGCTCACCGCGTACAGAAATTTCTCGTCGGGTGAGAGCGTGAGAAACGACGGGTTGGCCAGCTTAGCCGCCAGACCAGTCTTCTTCAGTTCACCTGATTTGGCGTCGAAGTGATAAAGGTAGATACCGTCACTGCCCTGGCCTGTATAAGTCCCAACGTAAACGCGATACCCGCCAGGCGATTTTGACCATCCGGGAACAGCCGCCAACCACAGGCCTGCAAAGATCATCACTAGTCGATTGCGCACGCGCTCAGGCTATCATGACCCGCGCTTAGCGGAGTAGATCTTCAAGCTGAATCTTCGTGTCGGTCTTACTATCCCGGTATTTCACGATCACTGGCGTGTACAGCGAAATGCCCCACTCCTTGCCCTTGCCGGATTGCACCGCGCGGGATCCGGCCACCACGACGGCCTCCTCGGGAATCACCAGCGGTTCATTATCAGTCGCCGAGTAAACCGCGCCCCGAACCAGATCGTATACGGGTGTCGACCGGTTCAGAATCGTACCTGTACCAAGCACGGCGCGACGCTTCACAATCGTCCCTTCGTAAACGCCGCAGTTGCCGCCGACAAGCACATCATCTTCGACAATCACCGGCATCGCGCCGATTGGCTCAAGCACTCCGCCAATCTGCGACGCGGCGGAAATATGGCAGTTCGCGCCAATCTGAGCACAACTCCCGATCAGGGCGTGCGAGTCAACCATGGTCCCCGCGCCAACGTAACTGCCCGCGTTGATGTACATCGGCGGCATGCAAGTGACGCCGCGTCCAACAAAGCATCCATCACGAATGGTCGAGCCGCCGGGAACGATGCGAACTCCGTCACCCGGCTTCATCTGCTTCACCGGGTACGTCGCTTTGTCGAACCAGGGCTGACGCGAAGCATCGATCGACATATCCACCACCGCGCCCATTCGGAAGCCGAGCAGGATCCCCTTCTTCACCCAGGCATTCACTCGCCATCCCGTTTTTGACGCGGCGTCGGGCTCTGCGGCGCGAGCTTCGCCTGAATTCAACAAACGCTTGAAGCGCGTGAACAGGTCGAAATCGGCTTCGGAATAGCTCTCGGGCTTGGAGTCGAACAGCTTTTCGATTTCAGCCTGCATGGGCATGCTTCACCAGGCGCACCGACTCCAGCGCCGCCAGGATCTTCTGCTCGCTCGCCGCACTTGGCGCGCACATCGGTAGGCGCCACACCGGTTCCAATAGTCCCATGGCCGCCATTGCCGCCTTTACCGGAATTGGGTTCGATTCGACAAAATTGACCTCGAGCAAACCCTGGAATCGCCGTTGAAGTGCGCGCGCGCGTGCGAAATCGCCGTCCAGCGCCGCCTGAGTCAACTGCGCCATCTCCTTGGGAATCTCGTTGGATGCCACCGAAATTACTCCGTGGCCGCCCAGCGCCACCAACGGGATGGTGACGACATCGTCGCCCGACAACACGGCAAATCCCTCTGGTACCTGATGAATCACCGACGCCATCTGCGCGATGTTGCCTGAAGCTTCCTTCACGCCGACGATGTTCTTGATCTCCGCCAAGCGGGCCAGCGTCGCCGGCTCGACATTCACTCCTGTGCGCCCCTGGACACTGTAAACGATCATCGGCACGTCCACCGCCGTCGCGATCGCCTTGAAGTGCTGGTAAAGCCCTTCCTGGGTCGGCTTGTTGTAGTAGGGCGTCACGGAAAGGATGGCGTCCACACCGAGAGCCTTCAACTCTCGCGCCAGTTCGATCACCTCGTGCGTGTTGTAACCGCCCGCTCCGCCAACTACCGGAATGCGGCCGTTGGTCTCTTCCAGAGTAATCTCGACCACACGCAGATGTTCGCGCCGCTCAAGCGTGGGGCTCTCACCCGTCGTTCCGCAAGGCACCAGGAAATGGATGCCTGCGTCCACCTGCCGGCGCACCAACTTCCGCAGCGCGGGCTCGTCCAGACTGCCATCGTTTCGAAACGGCGTCACTAAAGCCGTCCCGCATCCCGTAAATTTAGCGGTGCCTTTCATGCCTGCCTCCCAAAGAGAACCTCAGTGAATTCGTAAACGCCCTGCTTCCCAGCGATCCATTGCGCGGCCTTCAATGCTCCGCGCGCGAACCCTTCGCGGCTTCTGGCCGTATGCCGCAGCGTGATGGTATCAGCCGCCGAATCGAACCCAATCTCATGCGTTCCAGGAACCCATCCCGCCCGGTTCGAACTCACATCTATTGGACGCGTGTAACCGGCTGACTTCATCCCCTCAACTAACTTTAATAATGTCCCCGAAGGCGCATCCTTCTTCTGGTTGTGATGAATCTCCCATGCCCAGGCCGAGTAGTCCAACTGGTTGGCAAGCAAGCGCGCAGCTTCGTTCAACACTCGCGTGAATACATTGACGCCAACCGAGAAGTTCGGACTCCACACCAACGCGCCGCCCCGTCCCTCGACGGCGGCTGTCACCCCGGGCAGTTTCGAAAGCCACCCGGTGGTTCCGCAAACTACGGGAATTCCAGCCGCTGTCAGATGCTGGATATTCTCAGCGGCTGTTTCCGGTGTCGAGAACTCGATGGCCACATCGCATCCCCGCGCCTTCTCCAAAGTTTCGCCTGCGTCGATCTTGGCGAACACCTCAAAGCCATACTCGGGTGCCAGTTGTTCGATCATCCGGCCCATCTTTCCATAACCGACAATCGCCAGTTTCAATCGAACACCTCTGGATCCAGTTCCGTGAAGAATTCCTTATGCAGCAGTTCCACGGCCGGCTTCAAATCCGCTGAAGCCACTACGAAGCTGATATTCAACAGCGATGCTCCCTGGCTCAGCATTCGGATGTTGACGCCGTTCAGGGCGCTAAAGATCTTCGCCGCGATGCCCGGTGTATGCCGGATGTTCTCGCCTACCATGCAAATGATGCCGTTACCCTGCTCCACCGAGACCTCAGAGAATTCCGATAGCTCTTTGCGGATGGACTCGAGATTCTGCGCGTTGTCCACGGTCAGCGACAAGCTCACTTCCGAGGTCGCAAGCATATCGACGGGCGTCTCGTACCGATCGAAAATCTCGAACACACGCCGCAGGAAGCCGTGCGCCATCAGCATGCGCATCGAGTGTATGTTCATCAGCGTGATGTCGGTCTTGCAGGCAATCGACTTCACCGGATTCGTAGAATGCACCGCATGGGAGACAATCCGGGTACCCTCTACCTCGGGCCGCCGTGAATTCAGAATCAGCACGGGCACGTTCTTCTCAACCGCCGGAAGAACCGTTGCTGGATGCAGCACCTTCGCGCCGAAGTACGCCAGTTCGGCCGCTTCTGCAAAGGAGCAGGAGCGAACCCGGTGCCCTCCGTCGATAATCCGCGGATCGGCCGTCAACATTCCATCGACGTCCGTCCAGATCTGAATCTCCTCAGCGCCAATCCCGGCGCCGACGATCGACGCTGTAAAGTCGCTGCCACCGCGCCCCAGCGTGGTTGTCACACCGGCCTTCGTGGCTCCGATAAACCCGCCCATGACAACAACCTTCTTCGCCGCAAGCTGCGGGATGGCTGCCTCGAGCCGGGCGTAGGTCTCGGGCAAATCCGGAACCGCCTGCGTGTGCCGTCCATCGGTGACAATCAACTTCCGTGAATCGACGTGAACGGATGGGATGCCATACTGTTCGAACAACCTCGCCACAATCAGGCTGGACAGCCGCTCGCCGAAACTCGAAATCGCGTCCACTGACCGCGGCGTCAACTCGCCAAGCACCGCCAGTCCACGGACCAACTCGCCGAGTTCCTGAAAATGCTCCTCGACCGTCCGCTCCATGCCCGACTCCTGCAAGTGAAAATCGCGGAGCGCCAGCAACTCCTGGATGGCCGCATCCCGGCCGCCGCTAATAGCGCGCTGTGCGATGGCCAGCAGCCGGTTGGTAGTCTTGCCCATCGCGGACACCACCACCACCGGCCGCCGGGCCAGTCGCGCTTTGACGATTCCTGCTACCCGCTCGATGGCGGCCGCCGATTCAACCGACGATCCGCCAAACTTCATTACGATCAATCGAGCATCCCCTCCGCGTACATCAGTTCAGCATTCAGCACGGCCGCGCCGGCAGCGCCACGAATCGTGTTGTGTCCGAGGGCGATGAACTTGTAGTCGAGAACCGGACACTCCCGCAATCGGCCGACAAACACCACCATGCCGTTCTCGCGCTCCACGTCGCGGCGTGGCTGCGGCCGATCGTTCTCGTGCATGTAAATCAACGGCTGCACCGGAGCGCTCGGCAGTTCCTTCTCCTGCGGGACGCCCCGATACGCGTTGATAGCCGCTTTCAGTTCATCCAGTGAAGGTTTGCTTTCGAGTTCCACGGAAACAGTGATCGTGTGCCCGTCCACCACGGGAACGCGATTGCAGTGTGCGCTCACTTTCGCCGGCAGATCGACGATTCGATCACCCCGGAAATCCCCGAGGATCTTCTGCGTTTCCATCTCCATCTTCTCTTCTTCGCCGCCAATGTAAGGCACTACGTTCGCGTTGATATCCATTGACGCGACACCGGGATATCCCGCGCCGGATATTGCCTGCATAGTGGTGGTGATCAAACGCTTGATGCCGTATTGTTTGAACGGCCCTAGCGCCATGGTCAGGGCGATGGTAGAACAGTTGGGATTGGTGGCGATCATTCCAGGCCAGCCGCGTTTCTGACGCTGTATGGTGATGAGCTTCAGATGGTCAGCGTTCACCTCCGGCACCAGTAGCGGAACGTCTACGTCCATGCGATGATTACGCGAATTTGACACCACTACGTGGCCTGCCCCGGCAAAGGCCTGTTCAATCTCAGTTGCCACGCTCGCGTCAGTGGCCGAGAACATCAGCCGTGGCGCTCCGTTACCCGGTTTGCAATCGTACACGGTCAAGTCGCGCACCCCCTCCGGCATCGTGCCGTTGAGCCTCCAGGTAGTGGCTTCGGTGTACTTCTTGCCGGCCGAGCGCTCGCTCGCGCCAACCCAGGTTACGTCGAACCAGGGATGATTCCTAAGAAACTTGATGAAATGCTGGCCCACCATGCCGGTGCCGCCAAGCACTCCTACGGGGATGCGTTGCTGTGGCTGTTTCATTTGAGTAGCTGCCTGATCATTCGTTGATATAGGAGCACTGCCTCTTCGAGCTGCCGCTTCGGCACTCGCTCTTCAGAGGTGTGAGCGACATGAATCGTGCCTGGCCCCAACAGAAAGGGCTGGCCCCACGCGCCGCCAAACGCGGGAATATCGGTTGTATACGCGACAATCGTCGTTTCTATGCCTTCGAGCGCGCCCAGGTGGACCGCTGGAATGCAGAGCACGTCTTCGATCGACACCGGACCGTCTAATAATTTGTGCACATCTCGACGCGTGGACTCACCGTCGTCCACCAGCCGTATGAAAATCTCAGCCTCGGCGTGATCGGGAATGACGTTCGGCGCACGGCCGCCCGCGATGGTCCCGATGTTCATCGTGCTGGGCCCGAGCGTCTTGTCCACCGGTAACGGCATCTGCCGCAGTTGTGCCAGCGCGTCCAGCAGCTTCTCGATTGCCGACTCGCCCAGCTGCGGGTACGCCGAATGCGCCATTCGACCCGCCGCTTTGACTTCAAAGCGCAGCGCGCCCTTCGAGCCCAGGGCCAGCTTGTTCTCGGTTGGCTCGCCGTTGATGAGGAATTTCGACCCGCGCTGTTGTTTGGCTGCGGCGTATGCGCCAGCGCTATTACGCTCCTCGCCCACCACAAAAAGCAGCCCGATATTGCGGACGCCGTCGGCCAGCAAGGCCTCCACGGCGTGAATCATTGATGCAATGATGCCTTTGGTGTCGCATGACGCGCGTCCCCAGATGAAATCGCCGTCCTCGCGTGACGCAAAGAACGGAGGGACGGTGTCCATGTGGGTTGACAGGGTCACAACAGGCTCGCCCCACTGCGCAAACAGGTTCTGCCGGCGCGGTTCGACATCTATCATTTCCACGCGGCCGCCGGTGCGCGCAGCGATTTCGCTCAGATGGTCGTAGAGATAGCGCCCCACCTGCTCTTCATTGCCGGTGATCGATTCTATGTCGACAAGTGCGCGCGTCAGCTCGAACAAATTCATATACAGAAGTTGTGGAGACGCCGCGAGGAGGGTAAACGGTAGAGAGTTTACAACCTCGATAGCGCTCCACCCGCCTTAAAGAAAACGGATGACAGTGAACCGTCTATTCGACTGTCCACCAACCCAAACGCTCTCGAGCCTGGCGCCGGATTTCGGCGGCTGTCCCTTTCACCGGCGATTGAGACCCGCTCAAACCGCACGCCGGATACTGTTGACCGCCGCACCTCTATCGGAACTATCAGTTTAGCATGAGCCACGTAAGACGAGCGTACGCGTCTTCGGAGAAAATTGTGTTTCTGGGGATTGTCCTACACAAAGGAGGATGGTTCCAAGCGACCTTCAGAACAGGCTGTCCTCCATCCGGCATGCACGGACTGGACCGGCAGCCAAGCCGCTCCGGCGGTCGCCCTCTCGTTCCCCGGCCCCGGCATTTCTCCGGGATCGGATCGCAACTCAAGAGCCCTGCGTTTCGCGAACCTGACTGAAGCTCGGTGTCATCGATTCGACCCCTTTACCGGCACCGCCCTCGGACCACGTCGCGCGACGCTTTCCGCAACAGCACCAGCATTCCTGGTCGACTCTTCAGACTCCATCCCGGTCACGCTCCCCAGCCCGTTCCACTCTTCGCTCCCTTCCTCGCTCCGTTCGGTTCACGGGGAAGATCTACGCTCAAGCGCGTTGCCGGCTTACGATTCCAGAATTCTTTCGCCAACCTGGGCCTGTAAACTGCGTTCCACCAGGATGATCAATCCCGGCAATTCGAAGCCACTCACCTACGTCGGCGTCCAAAAGCTTGCCTCGACTCCACACTCGGTTTCCGGCCCTCACTACAAGCATCTCTTTGCAAATCTGCCCGCAGCTCAATGGTCCGGTTCCGTCTCGCGTCGTCTGGCTTACTGCTCCTTCAACCTCTTGGAACCAAGGTCATCATGCCGTAACGACCCGCGGTTGGTCAATCTTATTTGCGTGGTCGAAGTACTAATATCCTCAGCTTAGATATCACGTGACATCTTCAACTTGGCGAGTTCTGTACTATGGAAAACTTGTGAATAAACCAGCAGGTCGAAGATATGTTTTATGATTCGGCGTAGGAAATTGGTGTCGGGCTTACTGGCGAATGATAATCTTCGCCAGTCCGGCATTCCCGGCAGTATCGTAGACCCGAACAACCACCAGATGCTCGCCGGTCTTGGCGCCCTCAATATGTATGAGAAACTTCTCGCTTGGCGAGTCCGTCACTCCGTCCACGGCTTCCACCGGGAACCACGGACCTGCATCCAGTGAGTACTCGCAGCGGCGCAGAGGCGAAGTTTGATCCACTGCGTCCACTTCCACATTGCCACCCTTCATCGAGACCCTTACTACAGGCGGCGTGTTGTCGATGAGCACCGGCGCGCTCGTGAGGTCGCTCTCACGCGCGTTTGCTCCAGCATTTGAAGGACGGTCAGACGCTACCACCCGAAAGAAGTAGCGGCCATCTGCAAGCACGTCGGAGTCGAGCAGCAAAGAGTTCTCGTAAAAGTTGGCGCGGATCAACTTCCAGTCGTGCTCTTCCTCACCGCGAAAATAGATCGCGTAGGATAACCGGTCGCCATCCGGATCATCAGCCTGCCAGGAGATCTGGGTTTGTTGCGAGGCTCCGCGAGCAAGTGTTTGGGTGGGATTGTTCGTGGACGAACTTGTCGACTCGCCAGTGTCGCTCACGGTAATGCTGAACGCGGAGTTCGCCGAGGACGAGGAGGTGGACGCTCCTGACGTTTTCGGCGCGACCGATGACACGTTGATGCTGCGTACCGCCGGCGGAGTGTTCTGCGGGAGGTAGGCGGCGCTCACTGAATCGAGAGTCGGCATCGCGGACGACGTCCCGGTGAACTCGGCTTTCCATTGTATGTACCGTGCGTTCGGACTCGAGATCAGGTCCTTTACCGGGTCAGACCAGTCACTCCAGGTGTTGTCAGGGCGCGCCGAGTTACCGGTGCGAGTACGAAACGCAATTTTAGACCCCGCGGGCAGTTCCGCTCTCCACGACAGCCTGCCCCATCGCGCCACGGTGTTTGAATCGTGAACCGGCGCCTCAAAACTGCCCGTTGCCTCAGTCCCCTGCCCTATCCGGAAAAGCTTCCCCATGTCGCCGGTGGCTGCGATGAGCCCTTGTGGCGTTTCGAGCAGACGAGTAGTCTCGCCTTCATTGGTCTGCGCGATCAGCGTGGCCTTGCGATCGCTGCCGAGACGATAGATCCGTCCCTGCAAGTCTGTGGAGAATACTAAACGTCCGTCCAGCGCCGCCAAGTCATACACGTTCTCTTCCTTAGATGACCAGACCGTTTCGACAGTATTGTCAGCGCGGATCCGATACACCGCTGACTTGTCCACGCCAGCCACTTCGAAAGGATTTATTACGGTCTGAACCACTGCCTGCGGGGCGGGCGCCTGTACCACGGGCTTGGACGTATCCGGCTTCGGCGGCTTTACATCCGGCCCTGACTGCGCCTGGGTATCCGTCACGGTAATGCTGGTTGGGGGAGCAGTAACGCTGACGCCGCCCGGTTGCGCCGTGGTGCCGGACATACTGCCGGTCCGCTTGGCCACCGAACCGCCGAGCGCGGCCGCGTAGATACTCCCATCGGCGGAGGGCAGGATCGTACGGATCTCGGGCAGGTTGGCGTCGTAAAGGACAAAGGCCTTCCCAGCACCCGAGAAGCGATAAATAATTCCGTTTGGTTCACTTCCCGCGAGCAACCGGCCTTCAGAGTCCACGGCTAGGGCCGTGATGTGCGCCTGGCCGCTCTCGTAATACACGCTCGACTTGCCATTGGGCGTCACGGCGAACACTTTCCCCTGATCGCCAGTGCCGACAAACATCGTTCCGTCGGGGGCAAAGACGATCGACCAGATGTAGTGCGCGCCGGGAGCAAAGACCTCTACGCCTTTCCCGTTCTCGATTCGATAGACTTTGCCGTCCGGCGATGTTCCGGCATAAAGCGCGCCTTTGCCGTCGACGGCCACCGCGAAAACCTCAGGCTGATCGGACATCCATAACAGCGATCCCCGGCCCGAGGCGTCTACCTTATAGACACGCCCCCGGTGGCCGGTGCCGAAATACAGACTGCCGTCGGGCGCTCTCGCGATGCTCCAGATCTGCGGCTGATCCGGGGAATACACGTTCTCGAGCTTAGGCGCGAGCGATAGACGACCATCCCGCGATAACGAAATCCCTGAAAATTTCCCGCGAAGAAAATCCGCATAGGAGTTCATCTCCCAGGTAGTTGTGGTGGCGCCAATCAGTGCCGACGCACACACAGCTATGACGCAGGCCAGCCTCGCAACCCGCCCTTCCACTGTCGCCACAAGACTCCTCATTCCTTCACGTCCACCTGGATGGTTTTCGATCCCGTCACCACCGCCTCGCCCGCCGGCAGTTCGAACTCTGCAACCTTCGAACCCCGCCACATTCCGCCCGAGAACGATGATTGAGTCTTGGCCAGCAGCATCGACAACGACGGCGGCGCATCCGGCATGTCCTGGCCCTGTACGGTGAAAGCTGTATCGGCCCGCCACAACCGCACATAGGCTTTGTTGTTTGATCGAAAGCTGTTCAGGAAACCTACCAGTTGCGCGGGGGATTTCGGCGCGGTGCCGATGAACTGCTGGTACTCGTTCATGTTAGTGGTTGAGCCGTCGGCGACAGTGATGTACAACGGGCCCGGAGATGCGCCGACAGGTACCGTGTAAGTTATACGCTGCGTCGCCTCCACTCCGTTGTCACCCGTCAGCAACGTAATCACGTCAAAAGAGTCACCAGGATGGACTTCTCGCGCGCTCGTCCAGACCTGATCGATCGCCAGTTGATTCTTGCGATCCGATGCCTCAATTTCAATGTTGATCTTTTTCAACTTCAGCGTATCGAATCCACTCTGCACCAGATAGCTCAATGGAGTGGCAGCCCCGAGCGACACCATCAGAGGGACGTTGAAGTCTCCCGCAAAGACATTATTGAGCCGGATGGAAGGGGTGCCGCCGTCGAAATCCACTTGCCCTTTCAGCCGGAAACTGCCGGTCCCAAGGGTTCGCTCAGTGGCCTCGATAGCGGAGTAAACAGCCATTTGCACGATGAGGGGCGCCAGGATGCGGTCGTTCACCATTTGCATCTGGTAGTTCATCGGACGGGGCGATTTCAGGTCAGGCGTGGCGACGTTGATGGTAAAGGGAACCATCTCTGCCTTTCGCCCTAGCGCACCGGCGATGCCCACGCTCCGGTCCTGCGTGATTGAGCCCATCCATTCCCGCGCAGACGAGATCTTAAATGAGGTGGCGACATTGGGCAGCAGCGTGAGCACCTCGGCTCGGGCGAAAGGAAGGTCCGTCGCACCTACCGATAAAAATCGGTGTCCGAAGCCATAGACGTTCTTACCGTCCACGGCGGTGATCGTGCCCTCAGCCCCAACACTCATGTCTCCCGACAGTAGTTGGACGCTGATCATCGATCCCGGCTCGATCAACGATGGATCCCCGAATCCCCCCGTTGGTGTGCCGGTACTCACACCCTGGACCGGTTCAAAACCCATCGCACGAAGCTGAGGAGCGAACTTGTCTAGTGCTGTGGATGTGAACCCGTTGAACGACACCGGAGTGCTGATGTCCACCATCCGGCTATTCCCGATGGACAGCGGTTCCGACGCCTTCGCCAGCCGGACGAGTTGCGCCGCGGGCTCGCGCTCGATGTTGAGCATCTCCCGTATCGGGCGGATTCCAGCAATCGGCTCCTTTGAAAACTGGAATGTCAGAGCAACGGCACCGATGAGTTTTCCATCGATGTAAACCGGACTGCCGCTCATGCCTTGCATGACGCCCGTTTTCTCCAACGGACCGCCCGAGAGGCGGGCGAGAATGATGGACTGCTTGGGGCCGACGTTCTCCAGCACGCCAAGAATCTCAACCTGAAAGTCTTCTGGCTGCGTACCTTTAAATACAGTCCTACCGATGCCACGCATGCCCGGCTTGATGTCGGCAAGGGGCATCGTCGCCACAGCAGCAGAAAGTAACGCGGGGATTAGAATGGCCAAAAGACGGCAGAATGCCACGATCTCTATTTTAGACGCGCCGCCGCCTCAACGAGTTCCGGGCGACTGGCGCGTCTAAACTGCCGCTATTTTACGAAGACCGTTACTCCCGACTGCGAAGCCGCCCGGCCGATGGTTACCACCACAGAGGCGTTCACGCCATGCGGCAGATCGATCGGCAGTTGGATGTTGATCTGCATCAGGCCAGCAGCCAGCGTTGGCGCCGATCCAGCGTAGAGGACCGGCGCGTCCTTGCCATTCACCTGGGCCGTGACACCCAACAGCGGTTTGGCAAGGATGTCGGTCATCAATTTCCCATCGATGCCCGCCGGATCGGTTTGCCCCTCTCCGGTCATGTAAAGCGCGATTATCGACCCTGGGTCGGCGCCCGATTGCGCGGTATTTGTGGAACCATCCTGGTTGGCCGCAGCGGCCTGGCCGCCGCTGGAGGCCAGGAAGATGCCGGGCACGGAGTCGGCCACGCGGAGCGAAATTGGTGCCGACGCGGCCCCTCGGTATTCCACGGTCATCGACGTACTCGCTCGGCCGGTGATCGCGTATGGCACGATTGCCGACACCTGGCCCGATGATGTGTAGAGCATTGGGGACGGTAGCCCGTCGAACAACACCCTGGTAGCGCCGGCCACGGTGTCAATCAGTCCGGCGGGCGTCAGGTGTGCTGGAATGAGGTCCTGCGGTCCGAGGGCCGAACCAAACACCGTAACGATTTCACCTGCTGATACAGGCCCTGGCAGGAAACTGGCCGCATTTGTCACCGAAGTTATCAGCGGAGCGCCCTGCGGGATGGTTAGCGTCACCGGAATGGTGATCGGAGCAACGCCCGCCTGATTCGGCCGTAGCACGAGGGATCCTTTGTAGACTCCGCTCGCCAGTCCGAGGGGATTTACGGCCACCGTCAGGAGACTCGGTGTTGTACTGGTAGCCGGCGCGGAGAACAGCCAGGGTCCGCCCGTGTCTGTAGTTGCCACTACCGTGTAATCCAGCGGAATGCCGGTGCTGGCGACGTCCAGGATCTGCGATCCGGATGGCGGCAGACCAGGTTGGTATAGGAAAGACAGTGACGTAGGAAGCACCGAAATCGAAGGCGGCGGCGTTACACGCAGCGTCACCGGGATCATGACCGGCAACCCGCTAGCGCCGCCCGCCACCACCACTGTCACAACTCCGACGTAAGTTCCGCCCGGGAGGCCGGCCGGCGATGCGCTGATCGTCAAGGTACCGGGCGTAGTGCCCGCGGAGGGCGAAACCGTCAGCCAGTTGAACGTCGCAGCACTGTTCATCTGCACCTGGATACTGAACTGCGCCGGTATGTTCGACGTCAAAGCGACGTTCTGGGTGGCTGGCGTTGCCGAGCCAATTTGCAAAGTGAACTGCGCTTGAGTGGGCGCCACAGTGAAGGCGACATTTCCGTTGCCTCCCCCTCCGCCGCCACCGCCTCCGGTCCCAATCACCAGCACAAAGCTAGCGACTCCGGTGTTTGCGCAGTTGTCTTTTACCTGCAGGCTGAACGAATAGCTTCCATTCGTGGTCGGCGTGCCGGCAATCGTATTGCCACCGACGAGTGATAGTCCGGGTGGAAGGCTGCCTGCGATCAGCGTGAAGACCCCAGGCGTAAACAGCCCGAGGCAACCGCCTGAAGCATTCAGACCGACAGGTCCATAAGCCGTGCCAATCGCTCCGTTCGGAAATACGGTCTTAAAGCTAAGAGTGCCGTTTCCACCTTGCTGGACCACGCTTAAAGTGAAGTTCTGGGACTGCGTTTGACCGGCCGCGTCCGCCGCCTTTATGGTGAACGAGTAGGAACCAGCGGTTGCAATTGCCCCGGTTATGACGCCAGTCTGAGAATTAAGTGCCAGCCCGGCAGGCAGTTGAGTCAGCGCAGTAAAGGAATACGGCTGGCTTCCACCATTTGCGGCAATCGTAACGGCGTAGGATGTATTGACGATAGCGGCAGGGAGCGTGGAGCCAGTAGTGATGGTCAATCCCGCGCCCGATCCTGGCTGCGACTGCGTGATCGTGAACGTCGAACCGCCCACGCGAATCAGTCCCTGTCTTTGACTGCCCGCATTGGGCGAAACAGCGTAAGTTACGCTTCCTGATCCGTTGCCATTCGCCCCGGCCGTAATCGTGAGCCAGTTAGTGGAACTAGTGGCAGTCCAACCACAGTTTGTACCAGTGGTTACGGAGAACACGCCTGTACCGCCGGAGGATCCGGCAGTCGCGGCAGGAGGCGAAAGTGTGAATGCGCACACGTCGCCCGTGGTGATCGTGAGATTTGAGGCGTAGGTTATGCGGGATTCGCCGATGTCGGCGGCAATGATGTAGGTGCCCGGTGTTCCGGTGAGGACGAGGTCGCAGGACAGGAGTCCGTTAGCGTCGGTGAGTGGAGTTCCCACGCACGAAGCAGGCGCCGGACCGCTGACATTAGTGGCGTCCACAATCCTGATACCGACGTTCGGCACCCCGTGTCCCTGTTGCGGACCCGAAACGGCAATTACACGCAATTGGTAGGCGCCCTTGATCGTTGCCCCCGCTTTACCAGCGAGGTCCCGGTTATCGAGCGGTGGACTGATGACTTCCGGCTGTGGCGGTTGCGCCAGGCCCCCGTCCGACAACCGGCTTATCACGGTTGTCATATAGAAGTTAGCTGTGCCTAAACTGCTGCTTGCGGTGACTGTTTGGGGCTGGAAGGAATAGCCAAAAGGAAGCACGGTCGCCAAAAACTGGGCGGTCGTAACCCCGTTGGCGTCAGTTCGCCCGGTCACGACACCGTTGTCGTCGACCCGCGTATCGCCGCCCCTCACCGTGCCCTGACCCTGTGTAATTTTCCACGTCACCGTGACGTTGGCTGCCGGATTTCCGTTCGCATCGCGAGCTTGAACCACCATCGGAACAGTGGTGATGAACTGCTCGAACACAATCTGCCCCGTGCCCGAGACGACTGTGAGTCCAGGCGACACAGCAGCGGATGCATTGCCAGCGGCCGCCAGGCACAGCATGAACACTAAAAGCGTTGAAAACAAGGAGGAAGTAGTGCGCAACAAGGGAACCTCAGCGCTTCTGATGCAATCGACCCGCCGTTCGTTCCAACCTGTACGTTTGTTAACGCCTTTTTTGCGTGATGTAGGATAACCACCAGGTGTCGCGTTTCGCCTATTTCGTGTAGTATGCTGAGAGAGCAGATCAATTAAGAGACGGAGGTCCGTTTTATGGACAATGTATTCCGCAAGTCGGCGTTAGCATTCAGCCTCTTCCTCGCCATGGGATTCACCGCAGTGGCCCAGACTTCGTCGCTCGAGGGAGACGTAAAGGATGAAAACGGCAAGGGCGTTCAAGGCGCACTAATCAAGATCACCCGCACCGACATCAAGGGCAATTACAAGGTTAAGACTGATAAAAAAGGCCATTATTTTCACGCCGGCTTGCCGTTGGGCACCTACAACGTCGCAGTCGAGATCGATGGTAAAGACGCCGATACTGTTAACGGCGTAAGGACGAAGCTCGGTGATCCGACTCCGATCAACTTCGATTTGAAAGCGCAACACGATAAACAGGAAGCCATCGCCAAGGCTGCGGAAACCGGGACGCTCACCAAAGAACAAGCCCGCGATATGAACCCTGAGCAGAAAGCCGCGCTCGAGAAGCAGATGAAAGAGCGTTCGGCCGCACTGGCAAAGAACAAGGCGCTCAGCGATTCTTTTAACGCCGGCCGCGAGGCGATGAACAACAAGCAGTTCGATGTTGCTGTCGAGCAACTGAACAAAGCGGTTGAAATGGATCCTAACCAGCATGTTGTCTATGCGCAGTTGGCGGATGCATACTCGGGACTCGCCGGAGTCAAGACAGGGCAGGAACAGACTGACGCCTATCAAAAAGGTATCGACGCCTGGGGAAAAGCCCTCGCGCTGAAGCCGGACGATTCCGCGTATCACAACAACTATGCGCTGCTCCTCGCACGCGCTAAGAAGTTCGACGAAGCGCAAGCTGAGTTGACGAAAGCCGCGCAACTCGAACCCGCGCAGGCCGGCAAGTATTACTACAATCTCGGCGCGGTACTTGTGAATACAAACCAGCTGGAGCCTGCGGGTGCTGCGTTCAAGAAGGCGATTGATTCCGACCCGAACTACGCCGACGCTCAGTATCAATACGGCGTATATCTGGTATCCAAGGCTAAAGTGGCTGCGGACGGCAAGATCACGCCCATTCCGGGCACCATCGAAGCGTTCCAGAAGTACCTCGAGTTGAAGCCGGATGGTCCCTTCGCTCAACCGTCGAAGGACATGATCACCACGATCACGGGTTCAGTTGATACGAAGTACTCGAATCCTTCCGCCAAGAAGTCTCCGGATAAGACGGCTACGCCAAAAAAGAAGTAGTCGTTCGCCAACTTCGCTAAACTCAAGACGGGCGCTCATACCGCCCGTCTTTTCTTGTCTTAGGACAAGCGGCTGGCCATGTTTATCAGATTCATCCTTACCCTGCTGGCGAGCATTATCGTCATAACCCTGCTCAAGGGTGTGATCGGCATCGTGATGAAGGGTTTGGCGAGCCTGGTCGGCAACGGTGCGGGTTCGAGCGGCGGAAGCGCCAGTACGCCACGGCAGGACGTTCCGCTTTCCGGCGAGTTGAAGCGCGATCCGGTCTGCGGCACTTTCATTTCGACAGCAAGCTCCACCAAGAAAACCGTGGGCGGACAGGTTATTCACTTCTGCTCAGTCGAATGTCGCGACAAACACAAAATCTGAGAGTTTTCCCCTCGAGTTCGCACTACTTCACTTGTGACGAACGATCTTCCTGTTTTTGGTGGGATGAAGAAGCGGTTCCCGTGAGAAGCACTAGAGCTTCAATATCGGGAAGGCTTGGGGTAAACGCCCAAGCCTCCCAGTCGAAGCAGAAAGGGGGATACCCTCATGGTCATCCTCGCGTTGGTTGACGCTGCTCTGACTTTCGTCGGACGGCTCACAGCCATTTTCTTCTTCAAGAGAAGATAATAGCTGAGCGGGACCGGGCCGCTTCTTTGCCGGGTTCCGCTACCAGCATAACCCAACCCACACACGACCTTCGCCTAGGATTTTTCCGATCCTACTGAATGCCGCCCAATCTCTTCTTCGCGGCCGCGGCTTCCTTGCCGTCGGGAGCCATCTCCAGGTATTTGGCAAAGGCTTCCTTGGCCGCTTTCTTGTCATGCAGCTTTTCTTCTGCCTCGCCAAGACGGAACCAGGGATCAGCGATCGTGGGATCCCAACGTGCGGCTTCACGGAAACGACTGGCCGCGGCCTTGAAACTGCCCTTCCGGAAGTAATACCCGCCGACTGTCAGTTCCTTCTGCGCCTGCAACGGGTTGAACGCGTATTCCTTTGGCTTTAGGCTCGCATCCTCTTCCGGCGGCTCCTGTTCCTGTTGCTCCTGCTGCGCCGGCGGCTTCTGAGTTTTCGGAGGGTTCTGAGCCATCACGAAGGTCGTGCTCACCGCTAAAAATGCCCAGTTTACGAATACCCGTGCCACAATTAAAGTATAGTCTCCTCCGATGGACCTCCGCGAAATAGCGGCCCAACTTCCCACCCAGCCGGGTGTTTACCTCTACAAAGACGCGCATGGCACCGTCATTTATGTAGGTAAAGCGAAGAACCTACGTGCGCGCGTTCGCAGTTACTTCCTCGAAGAACGCCTCGCCGACTCCAAAACCGGCACCCTCATCCACGAGGCCCGCGATATCCACTACATCACCGTGGATAACAACAAGGAAGCTCTGGCTCTAGAGAACAACCTCATCAAGCAGTACCAGCCGCGCTTCAATATTCTGCTGCGCGACGACAAAACTTTCCCGTACATCAAACTGACCGGTGAACGCTTTCCCCGCGTCTATGTGACTCGACGGCTCAAGAAGGACGGCTCCACCTATTACGGCCCCTACTTCCCCGGCAATCTCGCACACCGGCTGGTTCATTTCATCCACCGGCACTTCAAAGTCCCGTCCTGCAAGATCGACTTCAGCCGCAAACACACCCATCCCTGCCTTCAGTTCCACATCCACCGTTGCCTGGGCCCGTGCGTCGAGGGTCTGGTGTCCGCAGACCAGTACGCGGCGGCGGTTCGCGACGTCCGACTCTTCCTCGAAGGCCGCCACCGGGATCTCGCCGAGGGCCTGCGCGAACGCATGCAGTCCGCCTCCGACGAAATGCGTTTCGAAGAAGCGGGCGGATTGCGCAATCTCCTCACCACCGTCGAAGAAGTGGAAGAGAAGCAGAAAATGGCAGCCGCCGAAGGCAAGGATGAGGACATCTTTGGCTACTACGCGGAACCGCCGTTGGTGGCCGTCAATCTATTCCATCTTCGCAACGGGCATGTCGTAGACCGGCGGGAGTTCTTCTGGGAAGACCAGCTTCAATTCGACCCCGAAGAGATGTTCTCCTCCCTGCTGAAACAGATCTACCTGGAGCAACAGTACGTTCCGCGCATGATTCATGTCCCGGTCGAGTTTGAAGACCGGGAACCGCTGGAAGAGCTCTTGAGCGAGCGGCGCGGCCGCAAGGTTGAAATTCACACACCTCAACGCGGCGAAAAGAAGGCCATGATCAAGCTGGTGGAAGGCAACGCCAAGAACAGCTTTGACGGGCGCTTCCGCGTACTCAAGCCTTCGTCGACGCTGATTAAGACCGCGCTGCAGGACGCCCTCAATCTCGCCGATGCGCCAGAGCGGATCGAATGCTTCGATATCTCTCACATTCAGGGCACCGATAAGGTGGCCAGTATGGTGGTGTGGGAAAACGGGCGCATGAAGAAGTCGGACTACCGCAAATTCATCATTCGCACGGTGGTCGGCAATGATGACTTCGCCAGCATGAAGGAGGTCGTGACGCGGCGATACTCCCGTTTGAAAGAAGAGAATCAGCTCATGCCCGGCCTGGTGCTGATTGACGGCGGACTCGGGCAATTGCATGCCGCCGCTGACGCGCTCGAAGCCATTGGCATCACCGACCTTCCGCTGGCCTCGATCGCCAAGCGCGAAGAGATTATCTACGTCTACGGACAAGAGGACGAACCGGTGGTGCTCGACCGTTTCTCGCCGGTTCTACATCTTGTGCAATTAATCCGCGATGAGGCTCATCGCTTCGCCGTCACCTTCCACCGCACGCGTCGCAATGCAGTGCGTCTCACGTCAGAGTTAGCGGATGTACCGGGAGTCGGCAAAAAGACGGTGGAGAAGCTTCTCCGAACCCTGGGCAGTTCAGAGCAAGTGCGCAACGCCACGGAGGCTCAACTGGCGGCTATTGTGGGAGCGGCCGCAGCGCGCCGCGTCAGATTGTTTTACGCTGAGCCGGTCGAAGAAGTTGTCGTCAAGGCCGACCCGTTCCCGATTCTGCCTACTGACTAAGGCGCGTAAAGAGCCTGCGTCGCAACGATCTGTGCGCGCTCGCGGTCCAAATCCCGATAGTTCACCACCCAGAAGTCGGTCTCGCCCACCACGTACCGCAATTCCCGTGAGGTATCGTCGGCGGTCGCGCCCACCTCGCCCAGCGACGCCGCGCGCCGGTTCTTCACCGGACGTACTGCCGCCTCGCCAATCTTTACCTTCGGCGCCGATGGGACAGTCACGTCAATCACCGCCACCTCGTGCCCGTCCGAGCCCAACAACCGCACCATCGTCCGTGTCTCTTCCTTGGTGATTTCGAGCGAATTCACGTGAGCCCTCAGATTGCCGACATGGCTCATGACGTACCCGGACTCACCCCAGAGTCCAACGCATGCCACACACAACACTCCCAGCGCTCTAGCGACTCTCATCGTAGTTTCCTCTTCTCGCGGTTTCCCAGTGCGTAAAACTACTACTGCTTAGATTGTCTCGTATGCGGCGATCAATTTATCGTAGGCGGCGTCGGCATGAGCGTCCACCTCGCGCCTCACTGCATCAGCGTCGAACCAGGCGAGAGTGCGGCGGATGCCCTCGGCAAACGGGACAGTGGCCCGGAAGTCCGGCACAAACTGCTTGATCTTGCTATTGTCGAAGACCACGCTGGCAGCCTTGTCCCCTACCAGACTGCCCAGTTTTTCCGGGATATGTTTGGCGATCAAGTCTGACGCGATGTGGATCAGGTGAGGTTCTGCCCCGGCCGCCTGCGCGGTGATTCGGTAGAACTGATCCCAACACATGACTTCATCGGTAGTGATGTGGAAGGCATGGCCGATCGACTGCTCGTGCCCCATCAAGCCAACAAAGCCCTTCGCGAAATCCGTATTGTGAGTGATCACCCAAAGAGACGTACCGTCCCCTGGCACAATCACCTTCTTCCCACGCCGCATGCGATCAATGACGGTATACGACTTTGCCCAGCTGTTTACGGCGAGCGCGATTTGCGTGTCACCGAACGTCAGCGAGGGACGCACGATGGTTACGGGAAACGATTCCTCGCGATAGGCCCGCATCAGGCGGTCCTCACAGGCGATCTTGTCCCTTGAGTACTGCCAAAAGGGATTCGCCAATGGCGTCGACTCGGTGATCAGGTAGTGCGACGGCGGCTTCTGATAGGCACTCGCCGAACTGATGAAGATGTATTGCCGCGTCCTGCCGCGGAACAACTCGATGTCCCGCTCGATCTGGCCGGGAGTGAAAGCGATCCAGTCTACAACTACATCGAATACGGAATCGCCGAGCGACCGCGCAGCCTCCACTGGATTCTCGATATCCGCGACAAGCGTCTTCACGCCCGGCGGCAGAGGCTGCTCGCGGCGTCCGCGGGTAAGGATCGTGAGATCGATTCCACGGGCCGCCGCAAGTTCGGTCGACGCGGCACTGATCACTCCCGTGCCGCCGATAAACAGTGCGCGCATCAGGCGAAATGTTTCTTCACTGGCAATTCACGGATGCGTTTTCCGGTAGCAGCGAAGATAGCATTACAGATCGCCGGGGCCATCGGAGGCACGCCGGGTTCACCCACGCCGGCCGGGGGTTCAGTGCTCGGCACAATATAGACATTGGTCTGGCGTGGCGCCTCGTCCATACGCGCAACCGGATAATTGTGGAAGTTCGACTGAACGATCTTGCCGTCCGCAGCAGTGATCTCGCCCATCATGGCGAGACTCGTGCCGAATACGGCAGCACCTTCGAATTGCGCCCGGACGCGATCAGGATTGATCACTGTCCCCGGGTCAACCGCCATATCAACCCGCGGAATCCGGATCCGATTTTTGGCGTCGATTTCGATCTCAACAACAGCGGCAACGTAGGTGTAGAAGCTCCAGTGAGCGGCGATCCCAAGCGCGCGGCCTTTTGATGGCTTTTTCTGAGCCCAGCCGGACTTCTCAGCGGCTAACTTGATGACGTTGGCCAACCGCGCGGAGTCAAACTCGAATTTGTCCTGCGGCGACCACTTCGTCTTCTTCGGTTCACCGAGAACTTCGAGCATGTACTCGACGCGATCGCGGTTTGCCGCAGCAGCCAGTTCGTCAAGAAATCCCTGCACCGCAAACGCGTGGTAAATATTCGAGACTGAACGCATCCAGCCAATGCGTACATGGTTCTTTGCCGGACCGTTCTCAGCCCGGTGATTGGGGATATTGAACGGCACGTTCGACCATCCCATCTGCATCTCGAACGGCGCGCCATACTCGGCGCGGGAGTCAAAGGTTGATGCGATCGAAGGGAAAACGCTCCGCTGTAGCCAGGCTGTGGGTTTGCCCGCGCTATCCGTCGACGCCTTCAGATACATCCCGGCCACCGCGTGATAGAAGTCGAACTTCAGATCGTCTTCACGGCTCCACACCACCTTTACCGGCTTGTTGACCTTCTTCGAAAGAAGCGCCGCCTCAGCCACGTAGTCCGGCTTGGACTTCCGGCCGAATCCGCCCCCGAGAAGCGTCACGTAGCAGGTGACATCAGTCGGCTTGATACCCAGCGCAGCCGCCACCGTGTCCTGGACCGCCTGAGGATTCTGAGTCGCCGTGTGCGCCACCACCTTGCCGTCTTTGAATTCAGCAACGGCAGCGGGAGGCTCCATCGCGGCGTGCGCGAGCAGCGGGACGTAGTAGTCGGCTTCTAACGTCTTGCCGCCACGCGCGAACTCCGCGTCCACATCTCCGACGTTGCGTGCCACCTTGCCGGGCTTGTGGGCCGTATCAAGCAGCAACTTCTTGTAGGAGTCCGATTGATAGGCGGCGTTTGGCCCCAGGTCCCACTCAATCTTGAGCTTCTTGCGCGCCTGCATCGCGGTCCACGTGTTGTCCGCAATTACGGCTACTCCGCCGAGTTGGAAAAACATGTGAGTGGGAGGCTTGAAACCTTCCAACGTCACAACATCGATCACACCCTTCACCTGCCTCGCGGCTGAATCGTCGACGCTCTTCAGCTTGGCGCCGAGCACCGGGGGGCGCTCGATGGAGGCGAAGACCATACCCGGCATGCGGGCATCCATCCCGAAGATTGCCTTACCCGTAACATGAGCATCGAGGTCGATGGTCGGCAGGTCCTTGCCGATATAACGGAACTCCGAAGGCTTCTTGAGCCGCACGTCCTCGGTCTTAGGCACCGATTCAGCGGCCGCGAACTTCACTAGTTCGCCATAGCCGAGTTTCTTGCCGCTCTTGTGGACGACAAAGTGATTCTGCGCCTTGCACTCGTCCGCCGTGACGCCCCACTTTCGGGCGGCCGCGCGTTCCAGCATCAGACGGGCAGTAGCGCTTTGGTTGCGGACCGTGTCGTAAAAATCGCGAATAGAACAGGATCCATCCGTGTTCTGATCGCCGTACTTCTTGTCGCCGATGGCCTGCTCAACGCGCACACGCTTCCAGTCGGCCTCGAGTTCGTCCGCGGCCACCATCGGCAGCACGCTGCGAATTCCAGTGCCCATCTCGGAGCGATGCGAAATGATGATCACCGTGCCATCGGGCTGAAGGCCGAGGTAGACGCTGGGGTGCCAGGCGGAGGTATCGGCAGTATCGGCAAGCAGAGAATCGGGGATCACACGAGAAGCAAGAATCAGCGAACCCGCCGACATGACCGAGCCGAGAAAGCCCCGGCGGTTCACCTTGCGGATGTTTGTCATGCCTTCACCCCCGCGGCCTGCTTGATCGCCTTGCGGATGCGCTGATAAGTGCCGCAGCGGCATATGTTGCCGTCCATCGCGGAGTCGATATCAGCGTCGGTCGGCTTAGGCTTTTCCTTGAGCAGCGCCGCCGCCTGCATGATCTGGCCGCTCTGGCAGTACCCGCACTGCGGAACGTTGTTGGCGCGCCATGACACTTGCAATGGATGACGGCCTTGTGGATCCAGACCCTCGATCGTGGTGATGCTCTTGCCGGCGGCCGACTTCATGGAAGTCTGGCAGCTTCTCACTGCCTTCCCATCCAGATGGACGGTGCATGCACCGCACAGGCCCATCCCGCATCCGAACTTCGTCCCCGTGAGCTCGATTACGTCGTGGAGATACCACAACAACGGCATCTCCTGATCGCCATCGAACTGCTGGCTTTTCCCGTTAACCTTCAGTTGGATCAAATCGCCCTCTCTTTAGGAACAGCGTACACCTAAAGCAGACGCTTTGCCCGAGGCGCGCTCAGACGGCGTTCGAGACGCTGCTCGCGCTTGCGCAGCTCGGGCGAGTCTTCGACGGCCAGTGCCGCATGCGTCATTTCGAGCGCCATCGCAGTATTGCGTTCGCGATGCTCGTAATATTTGGCGAGCGCTTCATAGGCGGCACAGCGATACGGGTTGCGTGACAGCGTCAGGTCAGTGAGCACTGGAAGCGCCGCTTCAGGACATCCGCGTTTTTTCTCCAGCGCTGCAATATCCCACATCGTGCGGAACATCAGGTCATCCGGAAGACCAGCCTCTATGGCTCTACGCAAGAGCCCAAGAGCTTGATCGTGCTGGTCGGCGCGGGCATACCAGCGAGCCAGACCGGCCATCTCACTCCCATGCGTGATTCGCGCCTTCTCGGGTGAGTGAAACGCCCATGGGACAATCCCTGTCAGGCAGGCGAGCGTAAGAATGTCGATGGCGTTGTGATGCAGAATCGGCACCACCCGAAACGCCTCGCGGTTGCGAAGATAGTCGAAATAAACGTAGGGGATCATCTCCCCAGGCAGGTCGCCCTGGCGCTCGACACCCAGTATCTGGCGTTCCAGTTCCACCAGACGGCAGCTATCGAAGCGCAGATTCCACAGCCGGCGCGATCCAAACAGGAGGTCTAGGTGCTGCATGCGGGCGAACGGCGGACGAAAGCGGGACATGCGATAACGCGTTTCAAGCAGCGGCTGATCGAAGGTCTTGCCGTTGTAAGTGATCAGCACCTCAAACTGCTCGAGGTAGGCGGACAGCGCATGCAGCAGACTGGCCTCCTCGTCGTAGTCGCGCATGAAAAACTGGCGCAGATGGAAGCCGGCGGGGGTGATAGAGCCAACCCCGATGAGAAACGCGTAGGTTCCAGAGCCTCCAGCCAGTCCGGTAGTTTCCGTATCGAGAAAAGCCCAGCCCTGAGGCGCGCAACTCGGGATGGCACCTTGCGAAATGGGATCGAGTAGATCGTGCGGCAGATCCTCGAGATCCATGATCCCCATACTGCCGTGACGCTTGTGCCGCTCCCAGAGGCGCTCCGTCTGGAAGTGGCGGCCGTGCTCGTTTTCCACTTCTGAGCCGTTCAGCGACTCTTCGATGAACTCATTGGTAGCCAGATCGAGTAGTGGACGCGGCGGTGGCGGCTTCAGCGGACCGTCGTACTTCCGGTCGATGCGGGCCACCCGGCGACGTAACTCCGCTAGTTGTTCCTGGATCTCGATCAACAGTTCGCCTTTTCTTTGCCCAGGATAAGATTAATTGGCTTGGGATGCAAGCTGTTTCAACTCCAGCTGTTTCAACTCCAGCAGTTGTTGTTTCAGCTTGGGATCTTCAACCGGCTTGGCCGGATCTTTGTAGAAGGCGAGAATGTTGGCGCGCAGTTTCTGATCCACACCCTCGAATTTCTGCCCCGCCAGCTTGTCCACCAACTTCGCATAGGTTTCATCCGCGCGTTTGTAGGCGCCCGGCTTCACGGGTTCGCCGGTGTCGAAGTTGGTGTTAGGCAGATCGAAGCCTGCAGTCCCCACTGACCGCAGTTGGTTTGCATATCTCGATCCGGCGGCCTCCAGACTGCGGATAAACAACTTCTCTCCTTCGGCCGGAATCGGCGGAACCGAAAGTGCGCGGAATGGCCCGACTTTGGGCACGATCCGGAAAAAGAAAGCGAGCAGCCGCGCTCCAAACCCGGGCTCCTTATGCGTATGTCCGTATTCCTTGTCAAAGGCGACATGCGGCAACTTGTAGACGAACTTCTTTCGGGTCATTGCGGGATTCATCTTCTGAATTTCCGCCTCGTTTGACGCCCATGCCACCTTGGTCATCTGGGGTATCAGCGAGCTTATGGTGAAGCGATAGGTTCCAAGTGCAATGTCCGCGTTGAGAAACAGCTTGTCGAAATCGATGGAGTAAGTCTCCCGAACCGCCCGTTTCAGGACCTCCTTGGACACTTCAAATCCAATGAAATCGTGATAGCTCTCCGGTGCATAGCTGCCGCGCGCTACCTGATTGACGTCAAAGGCGAATTCCACGCGAAGGTGTGACTTGGGATCGTCCTCGTAGTTCACCGAGTTGCCATACTTCGCTCTCAACTTCGGAAAAACCATTGCCACCACCCGGTTTGTGGCGATGGAGTGGCCCTCGTTATCAGCCGCCCAATGAGCAAGCGCGCCGAGCGAAAAGGCGTACTCGTTAAGGTCCGCCGAGTTGCGGATCAGCGATTCAATAAAATCCCCACTCCGCACATAGTGGACCAGGTCACTGAACAGGTGACTGCCTAGCGGGTAATAGCCGGCGTCCTGGATAATTGACCCACCGTACGCATAGGCGTGTGCTTTGCGCAGATCGTCCGCGGTGGCGTTCGGAAAACGCTGCTTGAGCAAAGGCAGAATGGAAGATTGCCAGGACGCGTCAATGATCGCCTCGTGAGCCAGCACCGAGTACGACAAAGCGCCCGGCGCCAGCAGCAAGCCGAGGATCAGAACCGCATAGTGATGCACCTTATCAGTCTAGAAGATCGCCTTCAGTTCCGCGATTTCCTCCTGGCTCAACACCGTATCCAGGTTCAGCAACGTCTTTGGACGGCCATAGGGACGCCCGTACGGACGTAATTGCACGACATTGGCCCGAAAATCGCGGTCCCGGAATTCAACAACATCGGTCATCTTGTCGGCGACTAGCCCTACTAGCGGCAGCCCTGAGATTCCCAAGGTGTCGATCAGCATCACGGAACTGCGGGGGTGGCTCGCACGGTCGGCAAATCCCAAGCGGTCGCGAATGTCCACAACCGGGATTCGCCTGCCTCTCAGCACAACAACACCGCATACCAGCGGCATGGGATGGTCGTAGGGCACGATGTCCCGCGACGGCCCCACTTGCCGTACACGCGACGCCTCTATCGCAAAATAGTGCCGGGAGATCTGAAAAGTGACGTACTTGCCTGCACGCGTGAGAGGGAGTGGTTGCGTAGCCATTCTGCTTGGCTTATCGGTGAGGGTGAGAGGAGTATGAGGAAAATTGTTAATAGTTCAGCGACTGGCCGGAATCAAAAGGCGGTCAAGAGACATCAATCATTCAGAATGAACATATTGACGATCTCGGGGAGCTTACGAGCGCGTTCCTCGAATACAGAACTTCTCCGGGCACTTGCAATCCTTGCACCGGCGGGCGTTACGGTTTCCCAATACGAGGAACTGGGCAGTCTCCCTCACTTCAATCCGGACGTCGACATCGAACCTGCGGAGGAGCAGGTCGGCCGGTTCCGCGCTCAACTCAAAAGTGCCGATGCCGTCGTCATTTCAAGTCCCGAGTACGCGCATGGAGTCCCAGGAACACTGAAGAATGCACTCGACTGGATCGTGAGCAGTGGTGAATTCATAGAGAAGCCGCTGGCCCTGATCAACGCATCGGCGCACGCAGCACACGCGCAGGACTCGCTGGCCGAAACGCTAACGATGATGATGGCGAGAATCGTGCCCGGCGCGTCCATCACTATACCGGTCCAAGGCGCCAAACTCAACGCGGAGGCGATCGCTGCTCACCCCGATTTCGCGCCCGCCCTCAAGGGCGTATTGGAGGCACTGCAACACGCGGCGGCTAGTGTCCCGGCGTTGAAAGCGTCTTAACCAGTTCGTACAAGAACTTCTGACCCTCGTAGTAGGAACGAACCAGCATGCGCTCGTCCCGTCCATGCGCGCGCACATCATCCCGATCAATGAAGAACCCCTGGACTCCGTAAGTCGGAATTCCAGCCGATCGCAAGTAGCGTCCGTCCGTCCCGCCCACTGTCATCACCGGCACAGTCACCACCCCCGGCCACATTGTGTCCGCCACTCGCTCCACGGCCTTCATCACGTCCACGCGCATCGGTGACACCGGACTTGCTCCTTCGTCGAGCTTGATCGTCACCACCACCTGATCGTCGCCCGCCACGCGCTTTAGCGTAGCCAGCACGTTCGCAGTCGTGTCCTGCGGTAGGATTCTGCAATTGATGTTCGCCGCGGCCAATTGCGGCAGCGCGTTTACTGCGTGGCCGCCTTCAAGCATGGTCGCCACGCAAGTGGTCCGCATCATGGCGTTCATCGCGGGTGACTGCGCGGCCAGCCTCTTCATCGCGTCCTCATCGCCGTCCGCCACCTTCAGCAGTTGTGCGGCGACATTGCCCTTCTCCACCTTCGACATCTGCCGGAAATACGTACGGGTAACGTCGTTCATCATGAAAGGAAAGTTGTAGGATGATAGCCGGTATAGCGCCCCCGCCAGATGATAGATCGCGTTGTCCGGCACGGGCCTGGCGCTGTGCCCGCCTTTATTGCGAACCTCCATGCGGAAATTGGTGAACGTCTTCTCGGCAATTGCGATTTCGTTGGATATCCGTCGCCCGTCGAGCATCTGTCCGCGGGCACCTTCATTCAGACAGAACTCGGCTTCGATCAGATCCCGCTTATTCTTCACCAGCCAGTCGACGCCGTTGTAAGGGCCGCCGCCCTCTTCGTCAGCCGTCAATGCGACTATCAAGTCGCGATCGGGCTTGAAGCCCTCCTGCTTCATGAGGATCAGGTTCGCCACCCAGACCGACGCCTGCGCCTTATCGTCCGAGGTGCCGCGACCGTAGAAATAGCCGTCCTTCTCGAGAAACACGAAAGGATCGAAGGACCAGTCCTCGCGCAGCGCCTCCACGACATCGATATGCGCGAGCAGCAACAGCGGCTTGCGCGCTCCGGTGCCGTGATACCTCACCACGACATTCGCTTTCTTGGGGATCGCGCCGCCGACAAAGATATCGGACGCTGGGAAGCCTGCGGCCTTCAACCGCGCCGCCACTGACTCCGCAATCGGCGTGGTGGTGCCGGTAGTAAAGCCCGACCGGCTTTCGATCATCTCCTTGTAAATCTCGCGTGCCAGCGCCTGGGCCGCTGGTGACAGCGTGTTTTCCGCCGCGGACATGGAGAACAGGCTGATTAGTGGAAGCAGGACCCAATTGCGCATTCCCGGTAGGTTAGCACGACCGTTACCCGAGCCGCTTCCAAAACACAGTCGTATCGCACAGGCGTCCATCCGGAAATAGCGCGTAGCCCGGAATAACGCCGGTGCGGCTCCAACCGAGCCGTTCATAGAGCCGGTCGGCGACGCTTCCGGTCACCGTGTCAAGGGTCAGCAGCGTACGCCCGGCAGAGAGCGCCTGACGTTCCGCTTCCTGCATCAGCATAGCCGCGACACCCTGCCCGCGAGCCCGAGGATGCACCAGCAGTTTTGCGATGTCGGCACGATGCGGCTGATTCGGCGGAGTGGACACAACGATCTGCACGGTGCCTACCAAGGTCCCCTCCGAGAATGCCGCAAGCAAAATGCGTTCGCCGCGACGGACACCGTCGATGACTTTGGCAAAAAAGCCGGCCGCCATCTGCACGGTGAACGGCTCAATGAACCCTACCGACGCGCCACCCTTCACCGACTGGTGAAGGACTTCCGCAAGCCCGTCCAAGTGAGCCTGCGCCTGCGCTGCGTCGAGCCGCCGGATATCGATCATTCGGACAGTTTAGCGATTCGGCCAAGCGCGGGCAAAACGCATACGGTCGTTAGTCGAAGGATGATCATACAACCAGAATTCGATAAACGGGTTTGGCGCGGGATCGTCGAGTGAGATCTCGGCCATGATCTGGTCCACCTTCGCGGAGTTGTCCCCCGCCGATGGCACCAGCGTGCTCATGATCCGCAATTCGTAGACGTCGGCCTCATGCTCCTGCCAGCGGCTATACGAGTTGACGACGGGCTCAACCAGAAAGCTGGCGAGTGTGATGGCAAAAAGAATTCGCGGTAAGTCAGCATAACCGCCAGGTTGATAGTTTCGGAGCAGAAAAAACACCACCAGCAGACCGGCGGCCGCAAGCGCAATGCTGCGGGGAATGTGGTTCAGCGCGTAGTGCCCAAGTTCGTGTGCAAACACAGTCTGAATCTGAGGCGCGGTCAAATGCTGCACAGTGGTATCCCAGACGACGATGCGGCGTGTGGGTCCAACGCCCGTCATGTAGGCGTTCAACGTACGCGTCTTGTCGCTGGCCGACATCTCGAAAATGCGGTCAGGCGAAATCGATTGCCCGGTCTTCTCGGCCACTGCGAGAATCGGCGCAATCAAATCAGGACGGGAAACAGCGAGCGGTTTGAAGTCGTGGAACAGCGGGTCGAACACCAGCGGCATCGCGTACGTCCCGGCAATCATCGCCACCACGCTGAGCAGCCAGCCATAGAACCACCACCTGCGTGGCGAGCGCCGCACTAGGGCGAAACCTGCGATGGCCATGCTGGATGTGAGCCCGATCCCGAACAATGAAGCCTTAGTCCAGTCGAGGAACCAGACCCGCCACGACTCCACCGATAACCAGTAAGCGAGCCCCAATGCGTGCCGGGCGATCGAAAACGGAAGTCCAGCCACTACGGTGATCGCCACCATCAGGAACACCGACCAAACGCCGAACCGGCGGAACCGGTCCCCCAGACGCCCCCGTATCATCAGAGCCAGGACAAGCAATGCCCAGGCGATGGAAACGAAGTACAGAACGTCGAGTGTCCGGTTGAGTTCGATCGCCGCCTGGTATTTTTCCGGTGGGAGCGTGTAGGCCTGCTGCTGTCCCGCTGAGGGTGGCACGAAGCTCGATTGTACAATGAGGTCGAGTGGATAAACGACGCATGTGCCCGCATTGCCGGGCTTTCATCACGACAGCGGATAAGGTCTGTCCTTACTGCGAAGCGCCGATTGGACCGCGCGCGATTGAGTTACGCGAGGATCGGCCTGCGCTGGGCGGGCTGATTCAACAAGCGCATTTTACAACCGCTTTGATCCTCCTGATCAATGCAGGCTTGTACGTAGCCACAGCCGTCTACGCCCAGCAGTCGGGACGCGGCGGCGGCTTCATGGACCTCGACAGCTACACGCTGTTCTTCTTCGGCGCTAAGTTGCGCTCGGCAATTCTCGGCGGCCAGTGGTGGCGTTTGATCACCGCCGGCTTCCTCCACGGAGGACTACTGCACATCGGCATGAACTCCTGGGTGCTGTTTGATCTCGGAGCGCGCGTGGAGGAATCCTTCGGCACGGCGAGATTTCTCGTCATCTACTTCATCACCGGCATCACCGGCTATTTAGCCAGTATGTGGTGGAACCCTGGCCTCTCCGTTGGCGCATCGGCCTCGTTGTGCGGCCTCATCGGCGCCATGATCGCGCTCGGCACGAAGTCGAATTCACTGGCCGACCGTGCTCAGCGCGCCGCCTACGTGCAGTGGGCGATCTATATCCTTGTGCTTGGGTTTCTGGTACCCCAGGTGGACAACGCCGCGCATATCGGTGGACTCGCCGGCGGCTTCTGCCTCGGCTACGTGATCGGAACTCCGCGCGTGATGGGTACAGCTGAATCATTTTGGAAGGTGATGGCCGCCATATGCGTTCTTTTGACTGCTTACGCCTTCTATCAGGCGATTATATTCATGACAAAGTACGGCGGGCAGGCTTAGCGGCAATCGCTGTTCTGATCGTCGCGCTGCCCGGGCAAGCCCAGAGCACCGGCTGGCAGCAGTGGGGGCGCGATGCCCAGCATTCGGGCTCCAGTCCCGTCGCAGCCCAGCGTCCGGAGCAAGTGCTCGCGGATCTCGTATTCGACCCGTTTGTTCGAGCCGAACAAGCCGAGTCCGGCGGCGATCTGCTCGCGCACTACCCTGCCCCGCTCGTCGACCATGGCGACGTGTTCATGATGTTCAAGACCGGTTCATGGACTGCTTGCTCCCCGGCAGGTTCAGGACAGCCGGCGCCATGCGGGTCCGGCGCCTGGAATTCTCAGGTCTGGACGATGAAACGGCTAATCTGGGCTCGCGGCCAGTTGCTCGAACGTTGGACCTTCGTGAGCGATTGGAAGCCGGAACCGAGCGGCAGCGGACTGAGCGGTTGGGAGCCCGTTTTTCAATCAGCATTGTCCGCGGACGCCCTGTACGTGCCTGGAAGTGGCGGCTCCATCCATCGCGTCAACCGCGATAGTGGCGTCGAGAGCGCGCGCATCGATCCCTTCCACGACAGCAACACCTACGTCTCTGGCCCACTCGCCATCGACGCCCAAGGTTACGTCTATTACAACGCGCTCAAGCTGGATCCCGCAGCGCCGTGGACCGCGGACGCGGCGGGCGCGTGGCTCGTGAAAGTCGCGCCCGACAACACCTTCACGCTCGCGTCCTATCAATCCCTAACTCCCGGCGCTCCCGAACCTGCGTCGCTCTGCAATGGCGTCTTTCCCGGCACCGTTGGACCTCTGCTGCCGCCCAGCGCTACCGCCAGGCCGCCGCAGTCACGTTGCGGGTCGCAACGTCCTGGCGTGAACATCGCGCCGGTGATCGCGCCCGATGGAACGGTGTACAGCGTCTCGCGCGCTCACTTGAACAGCCGCTATTCGTACGTCGTGGCGGCCAACAGCGATCTGTCGCCGAAATGGATCGCTTCCTTGCGCGACCACCTGAACGACGGTTGCGGCGTGACGCTGCCCGCCGGCACATGCCGCGACGGCACCTCGACAGGCGTCGATCCGCAGACCAACGAGGCGCCAGCCGGCCGCGTCAATGACCTCTCGTCTTCCAGCCCGGTTGTCGCTCCGGACGGCAGCGTCCTCTATGGCTCCTTTACTTTGTATAACTCGTCACGCGGGCATCTTTTCCATTTTTCGGCCGGCGGAATCTTTCAGAATTCCTACGACTTCGGCTGGGATACCACGCCCGCTGTCTTTGCCCACGATGGCACTTATTCGGTGATCCTCAAGGACAATCACTACTCCGAGGGCCCGTTCTACATCACCCGGCTAAACGCCGCTTTGCAGCCCGAGTGGCGGTTCCAAAACACCAACACACTAAGTTGTGAGCGCATGCCGGATGGCTGGCTGGATTGCGTCGACAACCATCCCACCGGCTTCGAGTGGTGCATCAATGCGCCCGCAGTGGATGCCAGGGGGAATGTTCTGGCGAACGGCGAGGACGGCAACCTGTACGTCATCGGTCCGGATGGTTCACTGATCACGCGCGTTTTTCTGAACCTAGCCATCGGCGCCGCCTATACGCCGCTGTCGATCGGGGACGATGGACGCATCTACACCGAGAACGACGGCCGCTTGTTCGTTATGGGCGCCGGCGCGTCTCCAGAGCCGGGTTCAGCAGGATCCAGACGATCGATCCGAGGGCCGGGATCACCGCCGCCAGTGCGAACGCCAGGCCGTACCGGTTCTGGTCGAATAACTCGCCAAATACCGGCATTAGAATAGCCACCACTGCCGACCACGTTCCCGCACCTACGCCGGCAATGAAGCCGGAATGCCGCGAAGAGTAGCGGTTCACTCCGTACGCCATGGCGCCGATGATGTAGCCGGCGCCGATAAACATGCCGAAACCCATCAGGCAAAGCGCTCCGACATACGAGCTCACCTGTGGCGTCAACGCCAGAGGCAACGTCAACAAGGCAAGCACGGGAATGAGTTCGCGCAGATGTCCGAAGCGGTCGATAAACCAGCCCCAGAAGAAATAGCCGAGCTCCCATCCTAGTGGCGGAATCCACAGGACCGCGCCGATCTGTAGCTGCGTTTTGCCCAATACCCGGCTGAGATAGATCGACGATCCATAGAGGACGAACGCCAGTGGCAGGCCGCCGAGGCCGTAGAGCGCTGCGAAACTCCAGAGCTTCGGATCTCGGAGCGGCAACGCAGGCGCCACGTCACCGTGCGCTTTGGGAAGTGTTCGAATGTCCGGTCGCCGGCTGATGAGTGACCACGCAGCCAGCCACGCCAGTCCAACCAGGCCCGTAAACCAAAACGCTCCGCGCCATCCAAACACCGCCGCCACCGGCGTAATGATCAGCGGCGTAATGACGGCCCCCAATGACCCTCCCGAGTAGGCGAGCGCAATGCCGCGCGACCGCTGGTTAACGGTCAGCGTCTGCACCACCGTCCTTAACCCGCCTGGGAATGTCGCGCCTTCACCGAATCCAAGAATGACGCGCGCAAAGCCGAAACTGAGAAATCCATGGGCGAATGCATGAGCGGCGGAGGCGAGGGTCCACAGTCCCACTGCTCCCAACATTCCTCGACGCAGTCCTACCCTGTCGAGTACGCCGCCCCAAAACGGATTGCCCAGCATGTAGGCGATGGAGAACGCGGAAATGATGAATCCGTAGTCGCGCACGCTGAGTCCTGTTTCCTTGAGGATCGTCGGCGCAAGCAGCGCGAGCGTGTTGCGATCGATGTAGCTGATGAGCGACACCAGCATCATCGCGAACGTCGGAAGCCATCGTTGGATCACGGTTTGAGGTACTTGTCGAACCAGTCGATGGCAAGCTTCTGCGCCTGCAGGCGCGCTTCATAGTAAATACCGTAATGTGTGATTTTCGGAATGATTACAAGATTCTTGGGTCCGAGCGCGCGCGCGTACGCCTTGAGTCCGTGATTGCGATTGTCGAACAGCTCCTCTTTTTCGGCAAGAATGAATTGCATGGCGCACTTCGGCGCGCGCGTAACGTCGTCCACCGGCACGTAATCCATGAACCTCGCGCGAATCGGCGCGCCTTGCAGATTGCCGATTACCTTCGCCCTTGGCTGCGGATAGCCGATTTCTCCGCGTGCCCGCTTGGTGGCCTCGGTGTAGGTCTCAGCCAGCGCTTCCTTGGTCCCCATCGAAAGCTCGCGCCCGTCGAAGGCTCCCACCTGACTGTGTACCGCCTTCACCCGGGGGTCGCGCGCCGCCGCCCACACCACCAGGCCGCCTGAAAAACTGCTACCCCACAATCCCAGGCGAGACATGTCGCATTGCGGCTCACCGGCCAGCCAGTGAATCGCGTTCAGCCAGTCCGCCCCGAAGTCGAGGGGGTCGACAGCTTCGCGGATGGCCTGCGGGGGCGAATTCGGGACCGTAGCCATGCGGGCATCGCTCTCGCCCCAGCCGCGATAGTCGAAGGTCACAACAAAGTAGCCGGCACGTGCGAAAGCGGCGGCGTCGGAGCGCAGAACGGCCGCCGTCCCGCCCCAGCCGTGGGCCATTAGGATAGTTGGCAGTTTCTTCGACCCCGCCGATTTCGCGACGAAGATATCCGCCGACATGCGTGTCCCTTCGCTGTAGATGTTGGCCTTCCGAAAGGCGATATCTTCAGGCGGAGTGTATGCCTGTTGACCCCACGCACAGGCGGCGACAACGAAGATTGTGACGAAGCGCATCGTGGGCACAGTCTATACTGGTCAGTTTCATGGCCGCAACGTCGCGCGTGCCGGCGGCCTCTATGCCGCTCACGCAAAATCAGATTCGTGGCTTCTGGGCGTCGTGGGCCGGATGGGCGCTTGACGGCATGGATTCGTTCATCTATGCGCTGGTGATGGTGCCCGCCATGAAGGATCTGCTGCCACGCTCCGGCATCGAGACAACGCCTGAATCACTCGGATACTACGGCGGCCTGCTATTCGCACTCTTCCTGGTCGGCTGGGGATTCGCCTTTCTGTGGGGACCCATCGGCGATCGCTTCGGCCGCGTGAAAACACTAATGCTGACCATCGTCTGCTACTCCCTGTTTACGCTGCTGGGGTCAGTAGCGGCGAATGTGTGGCAGCTTGCCGCCTTCCGCTTCCTCGCAGGTTTTGGCATCGGCGGCGAATGGACACTCGGCGGAATCCTGGTAGCTGAGGAATGGCCTGAGGAGCGACGGCTCAAGGGCGGCGGCTGGATGCACACCGGCTACTACTTCGGAATTTTCCTAGCCGCGATCCTCAACTACTGGATCGGCGCGCACTACGGGTGGCGTGCGATGTTCGCCATCGGCGGCACCCCGGCGCTGCTGGTCGCATTCATCCGCAAGGGCGTCCACGAACCGGCCAAGTGGGCTAATGCGGCTCGCCCGACATTGTCGCAGTCGTTCTTCGCGCTGTTCAAACCAGCACTGCGCCGGAGAACCATCCTCAACTCCATCTACTTATTCGTCTCGATGACCGGCCTGTGGGCAGGCTCAGTCTATGTCCCCTCGTCGGTGACGCAGGTGGCCATCCGGTCCGGCTATTCTCCGCAACGCGCCGCCGAACTAGCTTCCTACGCGACGATGCTGTTGTCGCTCGGCACAATTCTCGGCTGCCTCGCTATGGCGCCGTTGGCGGAACGCTGGGGACGCCGGGCCACGCTCTCGGTCTACTTCATGCTGATGTTCATCGCGATTTCCGCCGGCTTCGGCTGGATCTTCTACTTTGAACAATCGGCTCTGGTTTGGTTCTTTGCCGCACTCTTCGTCCTGGGCATCGGCGGCGCAAATTTCGCGATGTACACGCTGTGGCTTCCCGAGCAGTACCCCACCGAATGCCGTGCCAGCGCTTTTGCCTTCGCCACCTCAGTCGGTCGCTTCGCGGCTTCCGGCGTAACCTTCCTCGTAGGCGCCGCGGTGGGACGATATCATTCGATTGGAACGCCGGTTTCGTGGACGTCGATCGCATTCCTGATCGGCATCCTCCTTCTGCCGCTCGGCGTGGAAACGAAAGGAAAGCGACTGCCGGAATGACGCTGAATGACCTGTTCGATCTGACGTTCGTTTCGCGCCGCGATGTGCCCGCGCTAGAGTGGCAGGGTCGCACATTCACCTTCGGCGAGATCGACCGGCGGGCCAACCAGATGGCTCACGCTCTGGCTGCGCGCGGCTTCGTGAAGGCCGACCGTCTCTGCCTTCAGATCACCAACTGCATTGAGTTCATCGACATCTTCCTCGCCTGCGTCCGCCTCGGCGTCATCTTTGTGCCGGTGAACGTCCTGTATAAGGATCGTGAGATTTCGCACATCGTTAACGACGCCGACCCGCGCGAGTTTTTCACCGATCTCTCCGAACTGGTTTCCGCTGCACAAACCATGCCGGACCATCGCCCTGTATCCAGCCTCGACGGCGACACACCGGCGGCCCTCGTCTACACCTCCGGCACCACAGGCGCCTCGAAAGGTGCGGTGCTCACGCACAACAACTTCGCGGCCAATGCCGTGAACCTGGTGTCTTGCTGGCAAATCACACCGGCCGACCGCTTCCTGCTTGCGCTTCCGCTTTTCCATGTACACGCTCTCGGCAACGGACTCCATTGCTGGCTCTTGAGCGGCTGCCGCATGCGCCTGCTCGAACGCTTCGAACATCAGAAGGCGGCCGCGGAATTTCTAGACTTCCAGCCAACTCTGTTTTTCGGCGTCCCCACCATCTACGTGCGTCTGCTCGACACCGATCTGGATACCGCGCAGATCATCGGAAAGCACATGCGCCTATTCGTCTCTGGGTCCGCACCCCTGCCTCCGCAGACCCTCGAGGACTTCCGCGCGCGCTTCGGATACACGATCCTGGAGCGCTATGGGATGTCGGAGACGCTCATGAACACCGGCAACCCATATGTGGGGGAGCGTCGCGCAGGCACCGTCGGTATGCCCTTTCCTGGAGTGTCCACCAGAATCGTCAACGGCGAGTTGTGGGTGAAGGGACCGAATGTCTTTAGCGGCTATTGGCGCCGCGAGGATGCCACCCGCGATGCCTTCGAGGACGGCTGGTTCAAGACCGGCGATATCGCCAGCATGTCGGAGGACGGCTACATTACGTTGCGTGGCCGCCGCAGCGACCTCATCATCTCCGGCGGGTTCAATATCTATCCTCGCGAAATCGAGGAGTTCCTGATGGAGCAGCCCGAAGTCGCCGAGGCCGCGATTGCAGGACGCCCCGACGCGGTGCGCGGAGAAGTTCCCGTCGCCTTTATCGTCTCGCGCAGCCCAATCGACGCCGCCGCGCTGGAACAGCGTTGCCGCGACAATTTCGCTTCGTTCAAAATCCCGCGATCCTTCGTGACAGTCGAACGCCTGCCGCGCAACACGCTCGGCAAGGTGCAGAAGCATCTGCTCCCGGTCTAGATGATCTTCTTGTAGTGCTGCTCGTACAGCGGAATAATCTTCGACGCGCAGAATCTCGACTCCGCGTTGTGTCTCGCCGCCGCCGACACACGCTCGTACAGCGCTCTATCAGAGAGCAGCCGAATGGCACACGCCGCCTGCGCCTCCACGTCACCCACCGGCGTCAGGAAGCCGTCCACGCCGTCGTTGATCAGTTCGGGCACGCCTCCACAATTTGTCGCGATCGGCGGCACACCGCACGCCTGGGCTTCAAGCGCCGCCAGGCCGAACGCTTCCAACTCGCTCGGCATGATCACGACGTGCGTCTCTGGGAATAGCCGCTCCACATGGTCCTGCTTGCCGAGAAACGTTACCGCTTCGTCCAGTCCCAACTCCGCCGTCAACCGTTCACACTCGCCGCGCAAGGGCCCGTCTCCCACCATCCACAACTCAGCGTCCACCTCGCGCCGTACCGCCGCCAGCACCCTGACACAGTCCAAGGGCCGCTTCACGGGGCGGAAGTTCGAAATGTGCATCAGCCGTGGACGCGCCGGGCGGCGCTCCGGATCGGGCTTATAAATGTTGCAGTTCACAAAATTCGGAATCACGTCGATTCCATGCTTGACTCCGAAAAACTCCTCCGTCAAACCACGCACGTAGTCGCTGATGCTCGTTACCCCGTCCGATTCCTCAATCGAAAATTTCGTGATCGGAAAATATGAACGGTCCGCGCCGACGATCGTGACGTCAGTGCCATGTAGCGTCGTCGTAAATGGCAACCGCCGCCGCGACGCCGTCATCTGGCGCGCCAGCATCGCCGCAGTAGAGTGCGGAATGGCGTAGTGAACGTGCAGCAAATCGAGTTTGTGCCGCTCTGCTACTTCCGCCATGCTCGACGCCAGCGCTAGGCAGTACGGCGGATATTGGAACAGCGGATAATTCGAAACTTCCACCTCGTGATAGTGAATTCGCGGCGTCCCCGGATCAAGCCTGATCGGATTCGCATAGGTGATGAAGTGAACCTCGTGCCCGCGCGTCGCAAGCTCCAGACCGAGTTCAGTAGCGACAATACCGCTACCGCCGTATGTGGGATAGCAAGTGATACCGACCTTCATAGCCCGATCACAGATTCACATCCAGCGTCTCGGTGAACACAGAATCCGGCACGCGAATCCCACTCGTCTTCAATCGCTCCATGATCTGCGGGCGGACGCCAGTGAAGCGGAACTGGCCCTGAACCTTCCCCTGATCCGTTACTCCGCTTCGATCGAACAGGAAGAGATCCTGCACCTTTACGCGATCATCCTCGACGCCTAGCACTTCCGAGATCGCGACAATCTTACGCGTGCCATCCTGCAGTCGCGACACCTGCACCACCAGCTTGATGGCGCTCGCCAGCTGCTGCAGGATCACTTTCGACGGCATCTCGACATCCGACATCAGCACCATCGCTTCCAGCCGCGAAAATGCGTCGCGCGGCGAATTCGCGTGGACCGTGCTCATCGATCCCTCCACGCCGGTGTTCATCGCCTGCAGCATGTCGAGCGCTTCCGCGCCGCGGCACTCGCCGATGATGATCCGATCAGGACGCATGCGCAACGCGGTTCGCACCAAATGCCGCTGGTTAATTCCGCCTTCTTTATTCAGATTCGGCGGACGGGTCTCAAACTTCACCACGTGACGCTGTTGAAGTTGCAGTTCGGCGGTGTCCTCGATCGTGATGATGCGCTCCTCTTCCGGAATGAAGCGCGACATCGCGTTCAGCGTGGTCGTCTTGCCCGAGCCCGTGCCACCCGAAATGAGAATGGTCGACTTCGCCTCCACGCACGCCGCCAGAAACTTCAGCATGCCTGGCATCAACGTCTGGTTCCCCGTCATCTCGTCCGACGTGATGACATGGCGGCCGAACCGGCGAATGCTCAACGATGGACCGTCGATCGCAAGCGGCGGAATAATCGCATTTACTCGCGAGCCATCCAACAGCCGCGCATCCACAATCGGCTGCGCTTCGTCAATCCGGCGTCCTACCTGCGACACAATCTTCTCGATGATGTGCAGTAGATGAGCGTTGTCCTTGAAACGCACTTGCGTCAACGCCAGCCGGCCGTTCCGCTCGATGTAGACCTTGCTGTAGCCGTTCACCAGAATGTCGGAGATGCTCGGCTCTTTCAGCAACGGCTCCAACGGACCCAGCCCCAGCACTTCATCGAGAACTTCCTCGATGATCTTGTTCTGCTCAGCCGTGGTCATCGGAACGCGCTCGTCCTCGAGCAGCCGCTCTACGACACGCCCGATTTCGCTGCGCAAGCGATCCTTGGGAATCGATGAGACGCGCTCCAGATTGAGCACGCCAATCAGCTTCCGGTGGATCTCGCTCTTCAGCTCGAAATAGCGGTCGGCAGCGCGCGATGCCTGCGTTACAGACTGCGTGGGACGAAAGCTGCTGGCCATTGAACTTCATTATAGGTCTCAGTCCGTTTTACTCGTGCCGGATCGCCGTCAGTGGATCCACGCTAGCCGCTCGCCGGGCCGGCACTAAGGTCGCAACGATCATCGAACCCACCAAAAGCGTTGTCGCAAGTGCGATGGGCAGCGCTAATCCCGCCGGCTCCACCCCTTCGATGACGCCTCCGAGACCGGCGGCCGCGGCGCCGCCCGCCAGTAATCCGGGCACGAGGCCAACGGACAGAATCAGCAGCCCCTGGCGCATAAAAAGCATTAACAGACGACTGCGGTCCGCGCCCAGCGCCGCGCGGATTCCGATTTCCCGCGTCCGCTGTGACACTGAGAACGACACCACGCCATACACGCCCACCGATGCAAGCGCGAGCGCCAGCATGCCGAACCACGTCAGCATTCCCGCCAGAATCTGGAAAGGCGCCGTCGCCTCAGTGATCCGTCCCTCCAGGGTCTTCGCATCGTAGACAGGCTGCCAGGGGTCGATGGCTCCGATCGTCTTGCGGATCGCAGGGAGACGTTCGAGCGGATCGCCGCCGCTCTTTATTAGAAAAACTGCCGCGTCGTGCCCTGTTTGATCGAACGGAACATAAATCTGCGGCGACACTTTTCCCGCATCCTTATTGTTTCGAATCTCGGCCACGACACCGACGATCTCAACATTGCCCTCCCCCATCTGTCCGAGGACAAGCGTCCGCCCAATTGGACTCTGCCCCGGCAGATATTGCTTTGCGAACACATCGTTCACCACCGCCGTAAGCGGGGAATCCGCCGCATCCCGGCGGTCAAACATGCGACCGCTGAGCAGAGTGGCGCGAAGGACTTTGAAGTAGTCCGGACTCACGGAATTGAACTGCGCCACTGGAAGCCGGCGCGCCTCTCCCGGTGCAGGCGCGGCCGTTCCCTGGAGTCTGAAGTTCGTCTGCCTCGACTGATTGCCGAAGGGAATCGTACTCGCGATTGCCACCGACTCCGCTGCCCGGCCTTCCTGTAACGACTCCATGGCCTTCTGAAAGAACTGCCGCTGCCCCGCTGCGTCACTGTACTGATGCGAGTCGAGCGAAACCCGGAAGGTCAGTAGTCCGTTCGGACTGAATCCAAGAGGCGTGGAAGAAACATGCTGAAAGGTCCTCACCAGTGCCGCAGTCGACGTTAGTAGCGCAGTCGCCAGAAACACCTGGCCAGCCACCAGAGTCAACCGCAACCGGCGGGTTTTCGGACTCTGGGAGACTGCCGAACCCGACTCTTTCAGCACCGAAGAGGCATCGGCATCCGCTGCTTCAAACGCCGGTGCCAAGCCGGAGATCAGCCCCGTCAGCAAACTGATTCCCGCCGCGAACACGAATACTTTCCAACTAATCAGGACCTCGCCATAGTCGGGAAGGTATCCGCGATTCTCATACGGGATGAGCGCGGTAATCAGTCCCGTCCACCAGACGCTGAGCACCGCCCCGACGGTGGCCGCCGCCAGAAACACCAACAGCGTCTCCACCAGCGCTTGTCTCACGAGGCGAGCCCGCGCCGCTCCCAGCGATAGCTGAATGGCCGCCTGCCGCTTTCGCGCCAGTGCTCTCACCAGCATCAGATTCGCAATGTTCGAGCAGGCGATCAACAGCAAACCGACGGTCACTGCGAACACGACAAGTACAGCGTTCTTGCCCGTATGCTGTCCAATCTCCGTACTCAGCAGAACACAGTGAGCACTGATGTCACGATTTGTTTCCGGATGAGCTGACGCCAGCTCGCTGGCAATCTGCTTCATCTCCTGCGCTGCTGGGTCCGGCAAAACGCCAGGCTTCAAGCGCGCGATGATTTGCAGAAATCGTGACTGCCGGCGGGAGCGCTCCTCCATCGACGGCGTGAGCGGAATCCAAATCGGGGCGCGGCCGGCCAGGGTGAAATGAAAACCCTCGGGCAGCACTCCCGCGACGGTGTAGGATTCGCCATTCAATTCAATCCGCGAGCCGACCACACCGGCATCAGCGTTCAGGCGAGTCTTCCAAAATCCGTGGCTGATTACCGCCACGTGAGACGCGCCGGAATCTTCTCCGGGCAAGAAGGTTCTCCCCAGCGCCGGACGGACACGCAGCGTGTCGAAGAAATTAGCCGTCACGCGGGTGCCTTCGATGCGCTCGGCCTGCCGGTTCATCGACAGCGTGAAGGAATCGCTGCTCCACGCTGCCATCGACTGCACCAGGCTGGCGCGAGCCGCATAGTCCTGATAGTCCGGAACCGAGATGCCCAGGTCGTGACCCCGGCGCGCATCCAAGCCCTGCGCGTACACCAACTGCTGGGGCTCGTCGAACCGCACCGAGCGGATCACCCAACCATCCACAAAACTGAATAACGCCGTGGCTCCGCCGATGCCCGCCGCCAGTGTGGCCACCGCGACGCAGGCAAACCAGGGCGAGCGCACAAGTCCTCGCACGGCGTGTTGGACGTCGTACCACCAGTCGGCCATCCGGTCTCTGAATGCGAGCTTGCGCCGGTGCTCTTCGCCGATTGACCGGCACAGCGCACTCACTTCGCCGACATCGCCAAAGTGCCGTACCGCCTCGCGCCTCGCGTCGTAAGGCGAAAAGCCACGCTCCATCAGCTCGCGAGTTTTCGCGTCGAGATGGAACCGCAATTCATCGCTGACGTCCGACTCCACATCCGACCCGAAGAACCGCAGATACCGCCGCCACATCGG
The DNA here is from genome assembly GCA_038212445.1 of Bryobacterales bacterium. Taxonomy (GTDB): domain Bacteria; phylum Acidobacteriota; class Terriglobia; order Bryobacterales; family Bryobacteraceae; genus TMP-7. The sequence goes on along the minus strand of JBBQUM010000001.1, from coordinate 34,960 downwards.
TGCGCGCGCCATCAGCTTCTCTCCAACTGTGGATTGCGCGTCGCTCCGAGAATCTTCGCGACCGCCTCAGAGTAGCTGGCCCAGGTCTTCATCTCCTCGCGCAGACGGCGACGCCCGTCCGGGGTGAGTTGGTAGTATTTCGCCTTCCGGTTGTTCTCCGAGAGACCCCACTCGGCGTCAATCCAGCCCTTCGCCTCCATGCGATAAAGGGCCGGATAGAGCGCGCCCTCTTCCACCAGCAGCGCTTCGTCAGTCTGCCTTAGAATGATCTGAGAGATGGCGTACCCGTGCATCGGGCCCCAACTCAGCGTCTTGAGGATGAGGACGTCAAGTGTCCCGCGCACGACGTCAAGCGAAATCCGGTCCATAAGCTCTCCCTTAGAGTTCTCAGGGGAGAGTATGGCACAGCTCCCCTAAGGTTTCAAGGGAACTTTCGAACGACCTGCTGCGTACTACTTTCGATCGTGCGCAGAGAGAAGATCGAGCATGTCGTTAGCATGTTCTTCTTCAGTGGCGAGGATGCTTTCCATCATCACGCGAGTAGTGATGTCCTTGTCTGCAAAGTACCGGATCAACTCGCGGTAGTGGTCGCAGGCAATGCGCTCGGCGATCAGGTTCTCCTTGATCATCTCCACCAGATCGTCAGCATCGCCGTACTGCGACGCCGATCGCGACGCCAACCCCTCGGGGTTGAAGTTCGGCTTTCCGCCAAGTTGATTGATGCGCTCAGCGACCTGCCTGACGTGCTCCTGCTCTTCTTTGGCATGCTCGTCAAACTCAGCCTTCACGCTGTCGCTCGACAGGCCGGTGGCCACCACGGCGTTCATCGTGTACCGCAGTACACAAACAATTTCCGTCGCCAGGACGTTCTGCAGAATTTCAATCGTTTGGCCTGCGTCACCTTGATAGGTTGACGTGACAGGGCCGGTCTCAATGCTCGTGCGTGCGCGCTCGCGCAGCGTCTTTACATCCGTAAGAAAGGGCTGTGATTTGCTCATGTGCGGTTTCCAGAAAAGGGATTCGGATGTTGACGCGTTCCCGTTTAAAATGTTTCGCCAGCGTTACTCAAACAAAGTAACGTCGGTTTCGTTATGATCCCCATGATGCTCCGTCTCGCCCTGACCACCGCAGTCCTAGCCTTCAGCGCCGCCGCCCAAGTGCCTGTAATTTTCGACACCGACATGGGCAACGATGTGGACGATGCGCTTGCACTCGCAATGCTCCATTCCCTCGAAAGCCGCGGCGAGTGCCGCCTGGTAGCCGTAACCATTACCAAGGACAACCCCTTCAGCCCGATCTATGTCGACCTGGTCAACACGTTCTACCGGCGCGGGCACATTCCGGTTGGGATGGTGAAGAACGGCGTCACGCCCGAGGGCAGCCCCATGATTCAAGTGCCCGCTGAACGCAAGCGTGCGGATGGATCGCTCGTCTACCCCCGGCGCCTTACCAACGCCGCCGACGCTCCTGAAGCCGTCGCCCTGCTTCGGCGTGTGCTGGCAGCCGAGAAGGACGGCAGCGTGGTGATCGTGCAGGTCGGCTTCAGCACCAATCTCGCACGCCTGCTGGACTCGCCCGACGACCTCACCCTTGTCCGGCGCAAAGTAAAACTGCTAAGCGTGATGGCCGGCAACTTCGTGGCGCCCAAGCTTGAATTCAACGTCGAGCGCGATATTCCCAGCGCTCGCCGGCTATTCGATCTCTGGCCCACTCCCATCGTCGCCAGCGGCTTCGAAATCGGCGAGAAACTGCTCTACCCCGCCGCCAGCATTGAAAAGGATTTCGCGTGGGCCAGTGACCATCCGGTGGTCGATGCCTACCGCAATTACAAGTCGATGCCGTATGACCGGCCGACTTGGGACCTCACTGCCGTGCTGTACGGCCTGCGCCCCGGCGCCAACTACTTCGCGCTCTCCCCTGCCGGCAAAATCAGCGTCGACGAAAAAGGACTCACTCGTTTTCAGGCAGACCTCGCAGGCCGCCATCGCTACTTGGTATTAAACGAGGCTCAACGAGCCCGTTCTCTCGAAGCGCTGATCCTGCTTTCGAGTGAACCTGTCCACTAACTAGTTCTTGCCGACACGGTACAACTTCGACGCGGATCGGATGATGAGACTGCCCCGCGCTACCGCCGGTGTCGCCATGCACATGTCGTCGAGCGAGTTCTTCCGCAGCAGTTTGTAATCCTTGCCCGCCTGAACAACGTAGGTGTCCCCATCCTCGCTGAGCAGAAAAATCTTTCCGTTGTAAGCCCACGGCGACGACGTAAATGCGCCCGCCGCTGAGTCGATGCGCTGCTTACCGTAGACCTCCGTACCCGTACGCGCGTCGTGCGCGGTCAAAAAACCGCGGTCCAGCAACGTGTAATAGATGTCTCCGTAGACCAGCGGCGACGGATTGTACGGCCCGGCCTGCGGCGCATACCAGGCGATAAATTCGCTGCTCGTCTGGCCCTTCGGCAGCGTGATGTCGCCCTTTGCCCCCGGCTTCACCACATACACAGGACGGTTTTGATCGCCGACATAGCCGGAAGCCAGGTACAACAGACCGTCCTTGGAGAACGGCATCGGAATTACCAGCGACGACATGCCGCCGAATTCCCAAAGCACTTTTCCGTCAAGGTCGTAACTTCGAACTTTCTTCTTGCCGGTGGTAATCAACTCCGTTCGCTTGCCGCTATCCCAGATGTACGGCGTTGACCAGTTGGATCCTTCGTCTCGCTCTACCTTCCAGATTTCAGCGCCCGTCTTCTTATCCAGCGCCATCATCCACGACTTTGACTCGTTGTCGTTAACGATATAAACGCGCCCTTGATGCAACACAGGTGAGGCCGCCGTCCCCCAGCCATACATCGTGTTCGCTGTCTCGAATCGCTTGTTCCAAACCGCCTTGCCATTCAAATCGAATACGAACAATCCAACATTGCCAAAGTAAAAGTAGACGCGCTCGCCGTCCGTAACCGGAGTCTCCGAAGCATAGGTGTTCTTCAAGTGACGCGACGGCGGAAGACCGCGATTGACTTCGCGCTCCCATAACGTCTTGCCGGTCTTAAAGTCCACGCAATACACCATCCAGCGATGCTCGTCCTTCGGCGCCGGACGTTCACCGCCGAAATACAGGCCTTTCTTGGGCGGTTCCTTGTCGGCCGCCGAAATGACGGATGTCAAAAAGATCTTGTCGCCCAATACCACCGGTGACGACCATCCCGCCCCGGGAACATCCACCTTCCAGACAATGTTCTCGGTCGAACTCCATTGCTCGGGCAATTTCGGATCGTCGGCCACCACGCCGTTCGATAGGGGTCCGCGGAACTGTGGCCAGTTGTCGACCGCTAGGAGTGTGGACGAAAACGCGAGAAGTACGACGAGGCTCCGCATGCGCCAAAGACTAACACATCGCGGACCGCGCTAGTGTCCGCCGCAGGCGGCTATCGCCTCGTCCACCTCGCCAAGGTCGCCCTTCAATTGAAGCCGTAACGCTCGCGTTCTGAGCAGCCACGGTTTGGCCTTCGTACAATCGGCCCACTTCTCCCGATATGCCGACGCATACGCCCAGCAAGCGTCGGCGAGCGCTTGGGCTCCCAACCCGGGGAACGCCGCCGCTGCTGACTCACCCGCACCTACGGCGCGCTGAAAAGCCGCTTCGCTCCCACTCCGGTCGCCCGAGTCCGCTAACGCGTTTCCCAGGCGCCACAATCCGGAAACCAGGCCATTGGCGGCCCTGGCATCGCGCCGGTCGGCAGCCCGCATCTCCTCACGAATCGCCACCACGCGACCATAGTGCGCCGCGGCCCCAGCCGGACGCTTCAGCCGCCCGAGAATCAGCGCCCAGTCCGAATAATCGTAGGAGAGATCGAGCTTGGCACGCCCGTTGGACGGGTTCGCGCGCACGTGCTGCTCATCCAGCGACGCCGCTTTCTGATACTCCTGAAGCGCACCTTCAAGGTCATCTGCCTGTATCAGCACGCTGCCGAGTGACCTTCGGTACAGCGCCACATCCCCCGTGCCGCTCGCCTCATCGGCAGCCAGAGCGTTCCGATAATGCACAGCAGCATCGCCCCACCGCTTCAATCCCGCGTAACCCCGGCCGACATAGAACTCCGACTTCGCCCGATCCGACAAAAGCTCTTTCGACTGCGGACCTCTTTCGAGCAAGCGATTGATGATCGCGAGCGAAGCTTCACCCCGCCGCAGTGCTTCCTCACCACCTCCCAGTCCGGCAATGGCGCGATGGGTCTGAGCCAGGTCGCGTGCAGCTTGAGCCGATCCAGGATCAAGCGCGAGCGCATGTTCGCGCAGGGCAAGTGCCTTGTTCAAATGGGCGCGTGCATCCTCGCGCCGCCCCAGATTGGAGAGTCCACTTGAACCCTCGAGTTCGGCAATGCGCTCATATCCAGCCGCCAGATCGCGCTGCAAAGCGGCGCTCGACCCGCTCTCCGCCGACAACGCGTCCAGGTATTGCACGCTCCGGCTTAGCAACAACTCGCGCGCCTTCGTGGTGCCCGCCAGGTTCGAAATCGCATCGTGAATCTCAAACAGCACTGGACCCGCGACATTGCGCGCCAGTTCGAACCGGCGCTCGGCAATGCGGCGTTCGGCTTGCGCAATGCCCGCTTGCCACAACGCCAGCAATGCGCCGGCTGCGAGCGACGCCACCACCACCGCGCCCGCCGCCGCTGCGAGCTTATTCCGTTGTAAGAATTTCGACGCCGTATACCAGAAGGAATGCGGACGCGCGCTCACCGGACGGCCAGCCAGAAAGCTCCGGATATCCCCAGCGAACTCCTCCACCGTACGATACCGGCACAACGGGTCCTTCTCGAGCGCTTTGAGGATGATGTTGTCCAGATCCCCCGCCAATTCGTCGGCCGGCAATCCCTCAACCCCCGTCTCACGGCTGGGCTTTGACACCGGCTGTTCGCAAACCACCCGCTCAATCTCCGGCGCCGTCCGTGTCGCCAGGCGGTGAGCCCGGCTACCGCACATGAGTTCGTAGAGCACCGCACCTAGCGAATAGATATCGGTGGCCGTGGTCACAGCTTCACCTCGAACCTGTTCCGGGCTCGCATAGTCGGGCGTCAAGGCTCGCGCATGGCCGGCCAGCATCGTCTGCTGACTCGCCACGCCGCCCGGCGATAGAATCTTCGCGATTCCGAAGTCGAGCAATTTCGGGCTGCCGTCCGCGGTGATCAGAATGTTCGACGGCTTCAGATCACGGTGTACCACGAGGTTGCGGTGCGCGTGCGCCACCGCGTCGCAGATGCCGAGGAAGATCTCGAGCCTCGGACGCAGCGAGAGATGCTCCTCGGCACAGTAATCGGTGACAACTCGCCCCTCCACCCACTCCATCACCAGGTAGGGACGCTGGTCATTCGTCGTGCCGCCGTCCAGCAGCCGGGCGATGTGCGGATGGCTGAGCATGGCCAGCGCTTGACGTTCTTCGCGGAACCGGCGCGTGAGCGACTCGGTCTCGATCTCAAGCTTCACCAGCTTGATTGCCACACGTTGGGAATAGTCGTCGCAGCGCGCCGCCTGATAAACCACACCCATCCCGCCGCGCGCGGACTCATGCACTATGACGTACGGTCCAATCCGGGACCCGGCACCCGGCTCCTCGCCGCGCGCCGGCGGCTCCAGAAAATCTCCCGCCTGTTCGAGTGCAGTCAGCAGCCGCTCCACGTCCTGACGCAGCGTGTCATCCACCCCGCAGCGCGCCTCCACAAAAGCGCTTCTCGCGTCCCCCAGTTCAGATGCCTCGTGGACAATCTGCCGCACCTCACGCCAGCGTTCAGGCGTCATACCGGCCCCCCGCTCCGTCCGCGTGTGCCAGTTGATCAAACAGCCAAGCCTTCGCGGTAGTCCAGTGACGCTGCACCGTCGACGCCGACGCGCCGATCGCCTCCGCTGCTTCCGGAATCGTCAGACCGCCAAAAAAGCGCAGTTCCACAACATGCGCCTGTTCGGCATCCAGCCGCTCCAGCTCAAGCAATGCATCATCGAGCGCCAGGATGTCCACATCCCGCCGGTTAGCCATCGCGACGGCTTCCTGCAACTCCAGCCGCGGCCTGCCACTGCCGCGCTTCTGAGCATCCCGCTCCCGTGCATGATCCACCAGAATGCGCCGAATCATCTGCGAGGCAACGGCGAAGAAATGTGCCCGGTTGCGCCACTGCACGCGATCCTGGTTTACCAATCGCAGATAGGCTTCGTGAACAATGGCCGTACTGGGAAGAGTGTGCCCCGCATCTTCGCGGTAGAGATGATTGCGAGCCACCAGGCGCAGTTCCTCGTACACCAGTGGCATCAGACGGTTCAGCGCAGCCTTATTGCCTTGGCTCCACTCGAGGAGCAGTTCAGTGACTCCGGCACTGGGCATATACGGGTCCAGTACCGATTGTCACAGAATTACAGCCGCATCAGGACTCGGGGGACGAGCCTATTTTGCGGTTAGCAATACCGTAGTAATGTTGTCGGGACCACCAGCATGGCGCGCTACATCCACCAGATCGCCGCACTTGGCTTCCATGTTCTTGTCAGAGGCCAGGATGCGGGCAATCACGCCCTCCTCCACCACACCATGCAGTCCATCGCTGCAAAGAAGTAGTTGGACTCCAGGAACGCGCTTTACCGCGTAGGTGTGGACTCGCAGTTGCGCGCTCACGCCAATCGCCATCGTCAGCACGTGCCGCATGGGATGTGTCTTAAGACTCTCTTCGTCCAGCCCAAGACGGCGGCCCACTTCATTCACCCAGGTCTGATCCTCGGTGATCACGTATAACTTGGTTCCATCGTAAACGTAGGCCCGGCTATCGCCGACGCTGGCGATGAGCACTTCGTCGCCGCACTCGAGCGCGGCCACCAGCGTGGTGCCCATTCCCTCGAGATGAGCGTCCGCGCCCGCCGCTAGCAGAACCCGGCGGTTGGCTTCCTCAAATGCCTTCAGCAGGATATCCGCGCACGGCGACCCGTTCGAGGTCACCACCTCACACACCGTCTCCGCCGCAAGCTTGGAAGCGTGCTCGCCTGCCTGAGCTCCCCCCATGCCGTCAGCCACGACGTATAACCCTGTCGCGGGCGCGACCAGGTAGTAATCTTCGTTGTTTGTTCGAACACAGCCCGTATCGGACAGGCCCACCGCTTCTAGCATTGGCTCGCCTATTATAGCGATTTCTCTAGCGCGTTTTCGACGCCTCCGGTGGAATACCACCGGAGTTTTTATTTGGACGCGAACTTTCACAGCTGACCACCCGGTAAAAGAGCCCTGAGCTGCCGGTAGGCACTCTCCTCGTAGTTCGTCTTCAACCGCTCCAGCCCTTCTTTCAACGGCGGCGGCTTCCCTACCCCACCCTTGAGACAACGGCCAAGCATCACCGTGGCTTCCTGATCCTGCGGATTGCGATCCAGCACCGCTCGAAAACTATCAGCGCCTTCCGCGTACCTTCCCTGTTTCCACAGAGCGTACCCGAGATTGAAATGATAGGCCGGATCGGTGGAATCGCCCTCCACTGCTTTCCTGAAATTGACAATGGCATCCGGAAGTCCGCGTCGGCTCTGGGCCACGCCCAGATTATTGAATACCTCGTTCAAGGGCACCGTCGCCGCCACTCGCTCAAATGCCGTTTGCGCGCCCGCGTAATCGCCGGTGTTGAAACGGCAGATGCCAAGAAAGAAACTCGCCTGACTGTAATGAACGTCGCTCGGAGAAACCTTGGCCAGCCACTCCCCGCCTACACGGTAGTCCTTCTTGGAACTCGCCAGTAGTCCGAGTTGAAAAGACGCATCTGAATAATTCGGCTCCAGACGAAGGGCCTGCGTGAATAGCTTATTCCTCTGCTCCGGATTCGTGGCCAGCATCCCTCGCATAAAACTCTCAATGGCGTCCAGTCGCACCGGCGGCCAGCGCTTCCGGAAATCAGCCTCGGAAATGGACATCTTTGGGGCTAAAAACTGAATGGTCTGCCACGCCAGGTGCGACTGTTGCGCGGCCAGATCCTCGATTGCGCCTAATTCTCCAAAATCCGGTCCGCGCTTGATGCGCTTTAAGTCGAGAACGTGCGCCGTCAGCCGTAGATTGCCGCGCGTGGTTGTTGTCCCCGCAGGAGGCGGAATTACTTCGAATTCCCCATACACCACTTGGTCCGCATCCAGCGCCTGCCCAATCTTTAGCAAAGTTGCTCGGGTGGGATTTGCGTCCAATCTCAAGCCGAGACGGCGGAACGCCTCCTGACGATCCTCCCGGGTAACCACCATCAACCCCTGAGTGGCAATCGCCTCCCAGACAGTTTCGGATACACTCTCACCCACCCAATCGAGGTTCGGCGTTTGAGAGGCGTTGTAAAAAGGAAGTACAACTACGTTGTCAGCCCAGACCGGAAAAACGGCGGCCCACGACGCAATGACCAGCGCCAGGAAGAACTTCATTACTAGTACTAGTCTACCAGTGACCGGCCTAACTCTAGTCTGAAGTGCGCTTACGAAGTGCGGCCGGCGCGGGGTAGGAACCGCAGCAATCCGCAAGCGGCCGCGCCTATTGCGAACATCGCCATGGGTGCAGGCTCTGGGACTGAACTCCCCAGATCGGCCGTGCATACGGATACGTTATTGCTATCGAGCGTCACGGCGCCGTTTAACGCGAGGGCCCGGCCGCATCCGAGGCTCGCGCCGGTGTTTAGAGTAACGCTGGTCAGAGCCAGAATCGTACCTTGAAACGAGGTCGTTGTCCCGAGAACTGCATCGCTGCCAACCTTCCAGAACAGATTGTTGCCCTGGCCGCCATTTGTAAAGACGACCGACGAGTTGCTGGCGGTGGTCAAGGCGCTACCGATCTGGAAGACGAAGACAGCGTTAGGATCACCCAGCGCGTCCAGAGTGAGCGTTCCAGTTAGTTGCGCCGACGAAGCCAGAAAGTAAACACCCGGCGTAAGGATAAGGCCACCCAGTTCGGCGCTGCCCAAGACCTGGTCGGGCGCTTCTCCAGCCGCAAAATTGAAAGCCGTCGTCAGGTCATTCTGCGCCTGCATCGCATTGGCATCCCCCGCGTGGACGGTTCCTCCATTGACCAAACCAGGCGGAATGCCCGTGACGGCCGAACCGGGCCAGACCCCAAGATTCCCGATTATGTTTGTCGGGCCGATGTTAGTTACCGTCGACCCGGCTAATACTGCGTATGCTCCCGCTGTACCGAGCGGGACGTTAATGGCTGTCGCGAACCCGCTCGCGAGCCAAATCGGGAATACGATCAATAACTTGCAACGAACACCCATCTAGTTTTACTCGATTCAGAAGTTTATTCCCAGCGGCTTATTCAAACAATACTAGCCGTACCCTGTCGCAAGTTCTGATCAATATTGCTCACTTCGAGGTTTATCCGGAGCCCCAACCACTTTGCCTCCAGGGGATTGAATCGAATCACGAAGGACAACGTTTAGGAGCGAATTGTGGACATACAGATCGCCCTTATATTCGATGAATCCCAGTGCCCGAAAGCGGTTCATAAAAAAGCTGATTCTCGAGCGCGTGGTGCCTACCATCCTCGCTAGCATTTCCTGGCTTAATTTCGGTATCACCGGAGCAGGTTTGCCGTTCTCGTCCACGTTAGCCAGCAGCAGGAGCAACCGGGCCAGGCGCTTTTCACTCGAGTTGAAAAGCTGATCAACCAAATCCTCCTCAATGCGCATGTTCCGCGCAAGGATATAGCGCAGAAACAATGCGGCAAAAGCGGGCTGATTGTGGAGGAGGGGCAGAACGATTGCCCGCTCCAGGCACATGATCCTCGAGTCCGTGGCGGCCGTGGCGCTACACACGCGGAATTTCTGACCCGCCAGACAGGCCTCGCCGAAAAAATCTCCGCTGCCCAGAATCGCCGTCAAAGCCTCCTTGCCCTGGCGGGAGATGACGGAAAGCGTAACCTTGCCTTTAAGAATGTAAAAAACAGCCGCTGCCGCATCCCCCTGCGAGAAGACTCGTTGGTTTCTGTTAGGCTCGGAGATAGTCCGTCCCTTCCCGGGCTTGGACAGGAATATCTGAGGATCAAAGATCGTAGGCGGCTTGGTTTTCACGTTTGCTCGAGAACAACCGGCGCTTCTGACCCTCTGTGGCTAACCCCGGTCGTAGAACTGACCAGAGGATAGCATCAAAGGGAAGGTCAATCCTGTCGCAATGCGCCCAGCGGATTGATCCTCGTGGCGCGGCGTGCCGGCAGCCAGCAGGCGAGCGCCGCGATCGACGCCATCATCAGCGCGACGATCAGGAAAGTGACGGGATCAGTGGGCTCCACGCCGTACAGAATCTGCTTTAACAGCCGGCCGAGCGCGAACGCAATCACCAGGCCTACCAGCGTTCCCGACCCCACCAGAATCGCTCCGCTCCGAGCCACCGACCCCAACACCTGTCGAGGTGTGGCGCCAATCGCCATCCGGATCCCGATCTCTCGCGTCCTGCGCGACACCGCGTAAGCCATCACGCCGTAGATGCCGGTGGCAGCAAGCAGCATCACCAGCATTCCAAACGCACCCAGAGCCGAGGCCGCCGCCCGTGCCGGGAACAGAGGCAGATCCAAATGACGCGTTAAGGTCATCTGTCCAAACAGGGCTAGCGACGGATCCATTTCCCGGACCACCGCTTGGATTCGCCGCTGCACATCCTCCGCAGGCAATTGTGACCGTGCGATCAGGGTGAGGTTCGACGAATACCATACGTCGGCCGCCAGGAATATGGCCGGGTTTCGGTCCTCGTTGAGCGAAAAATACTTGCCGTCTTCAGCTACTCCGATAATCTCAATCGGCTTGCTTCCCACTCCGGTCATAAATCGCTTACCGATGGGATCCTCGCCGGGCAACAGCTTGGCGGCGAACGCCTGGTTCACCACGGCAACGCGCGGCCCCCCTTCCCTTTCCCGGACATCGAACTCGCGGCCGCTCACGATTCGCGTTTGCATCGTACGGAAATAATCGGTGGACACAACGAAGGTCATGGCAATCGGCATATCCGCCGCCTTGGGAACGGGTTTGCCCTCAATGAGAATGCCATCGTTCGAATTGTTCAAACTGAGCGGAAGCCAGTCGGTAGTGGCTGCCGATTCCACACCTGGAATCGCCCGGACACCTGCCAGGAAGCGCCGCTCAAAAGCTCTTCCTTGAGCTTCTTTGTAGCCTCCAAGATTCAGATCGATCGATGCCTCAACAGCGTTGCGGGCGTTAAAGCCGATTGGTGCATCGAGCGCCTTCTGAAGACTACGGACCACCAGCACAGAACACACCAGGAGTATGGCCGAGAGACCGACCTGTGTCGCTACCATGTAGTCACGCATATGCCAGCGGCGGCCCCGTTCGGAAGCGGATTCATTCTTCAGTGCCCCAAGCAGGTTTAGACGGGACGATTGAAGCGCCGGCACCAGGCCAAACAGCAGCACCGTGACCGTGGACACCAGTAGCGCAAAGAAGAAAACTCGCCAATCCGCGTGTACCGCCAGCACCAATGGAAATTCGATAGGCGGCTTCCACATCCGTAACGCATCGGTGATCCAGAATGCCATCAGCGCACCACCCGCACCGCCCGCCAGCGACATCACCAGATTCTCAGTGAGCAGTTGCCGGATCAGCACACCGCGTCCCGCGCCGAGCGCTAAGCGGACTGCGGTATCGCGCCGGCGGTCCGCCGCGCGTGCAAGCAAAAGGCTGGCCAGATTGGTGCAGGCGATTAGTAACAGTAAACACGAGATGCCAAACAAAACTGCCGCGAAACCTATAACGGCTCCCCGGATATAATTACCCGCTAATCCCACAGGCGACAACGTCAACTTCATGCCGCCGTTGTCCTTTGGATATTGTTCGCTTAGCCGTCGCGCGATCGCATCCAGTTCACTCTGCGCCTGCGCTGGGGTCACCCCTGGTTTCAGCCGGCCCGTGACCATCGTATTGCTGGTTCCGCGATTCTCGAGATAGCCTCCGCCGCCTTCCATTTCTCTCTGCATCATCATCGGCACGAAGACGTCGGGCGTGTAGAACAACTCGGTTCCGATGAACTCGGGCGGCGTCACGCCCAGAATCGTGAAGGTCTGTCCATTGAACTTGGCGCTCGAGCCGATCGCGCCTGTATTGCCGCCAAACCGGTTGAGCCAGCAGTTATAGGTCAGCACCGCCACCGGGTGTCCGCCCGGCTTCACGTCATCACCTGGTCCGATCAGCCTCCCCCGATAAGGCTTCACTCCCAGGACATCGAAATAGTTGCCCGTCACAAGATAGCCCCAAACCCGCTGGTTCGAGCCTGGCAGCCCCACGTTCGCCGGCATTATCCGGTAAGAAGCCAGTCCAGTCACACTCTGCATCCGGTCGCGTATGTCACGGTAATTCGGGTACGAGACGGTGGGAAATGAGCCGCCGCCGAGCGTCTCGTTCATGGCCACCAGCCGCGAAGACTCCACCACTGCCGGCAGCGGGCGGAAGAAGATCGCGTTCAAGAGACTGAAGACGGCGGTGTTCGCGCCAATGCCCAATGCCAGCGTCACAATCGCAATCACCGAGAACCCAGGGTTCTGCCGAAGCCGGCGCAGAGCAAGGCGGACATCTAGGGCGAGACGATCCATTTGACCAAACTATACAAATTAATGGCCACACGGAAGTCGTTTGAAAGCGTCTGTTAAAGCAGCCCATGGTGTCCGTATCCGGAACGCGCTGTCCGTCTAAGCTACAAAACGCGCAACCTTCCGAGTCGGCGGGCCATCCAACGGGAGAGGCTCCCCCCAGGCTTCGGGAGCTATACTGAAGTCGAGGGTCGCCGCGGGCACGGCTATTGTCTATCCTCGCGTACAGAAATCGGAAAGCGAGCACAAGGTAGGATGACGGGAAAACGCGTAGTATTGTACCTGACGCTGGCAACAGCGTCGTTTGTGTTTATTCAGCCATCTGCTGAGGCTCAAGCAGCCGCAGGCGCCAAGCCCGCGCCTAACCCGGCAGTGGATAAATCCGCTGCCTACTATCACTATTCGCTCGGTCATATGTACGCCGAGCTGGCTGCCACGTTCAACAATCGCGGCGACTATTTCACCAAGGCGATCGAGAACTACAGACTTGCACTGAAAGCGGACCCGGGCGCCAACTACGTCTCCGAGGAACTTTCTGATCTCTATGTGCAATCGGGACGGCTGCGTGAAGCCGTCACCGACGCCGAAGAGGCGTTGAAACAGAATCCCAACGACATCAACTCCCGCAAGCTGCTCGCCCGGATTTATGCGCGCCTGATCGGCGAATCCCAGCAGAATCGAGTCGACGAAACCTACCTCCGGAAGGCCATCGAACAGTACTCCAAGATCGCTCAGGCTGAGCCGAAAGACGCCGATGCCTGGCTGATGCTGGGCCGCCTGCAGAAGCTGGCTCAGAATTCCGTCGAGTCGGAAAAGTCCTATAAGAAGGCGCTCGAAATCGATCCCGAGAGCGAAGATGCCCTCACCGGCTTGGCCATGGTCTATGCCGACTTGGGCGACACCAAACACGCCGCTGAAATGTTGAAGCGCGTCACCGATAAGAACCCGAGCGGTCGTTCCCTGGCTGCCCTGGCCAGCGCCTACGAGCAAATGAGGGAATACGGTCTGGCCGCCGAAACGCTCAAGAAGGCTGTCGAAGCAACTCCGGGCAATGCCGACCTGCAGCGCGCCCTGGCCCAGAACCTCATGCTCGCCGATCAACTCGACGAGGCGCTCAAGGTTTACCAGGAACTGGTCACCGAAGAGCCGAAGGACATTCAAAGCCAGCTTCGGATTTCACAGATTTATCGTCAGAAACGTGATTTCGCAAAGGCTCATCTGGCCGCCGACAAAGCCAAAGAAGCCGAACCGAACAACATCGAAGTCCGCTACAACGAAGTCAACTTGCTTGAGGCTGAGGGCAAGACGTCAGAAGCGCTCGCGCAAATGAAGCAGTTGGTGGAATCGAGCGCGAAGAAAACTTACAACCCGAGCGAAAAAGGCAATCGCGTCCTGCTGCTCGAGCGGCTCGGTGTCATGTATCGCGCCGCCGAACAATACCCGCAGGCTGTCGAAGTGTTCCGCCAAATCCAGGAACTCGACCCTGAAATGGCCGGCCGCGGCTCCATCCAGATCGTTGAAACCTACCGCCAGGCGAAGGACCTCCCCAAAGCCGAGAAAGAAGCTCAATCCGCACTCGCTAAGAATAACGCGGATCGCGGTTTGCGCAGCGTCTACGCCGCCGTGCTTGCTGACGCCGGCAAGTCAGATGCCGCCGTTGCCGAGATGAAGAAGTTGCTCGCCGATAAGAAAGATCGCGAGACTTACATTTCACTCGCCCAGATCTACGACAAGACCAAGCGCTACACCGAAATGGCGCAGGCCATCGACGACGCCGAGAAGCTGTCCCAAGGCAAGGAAGAGAAAGAAACCGTCGTCTTCATGCGCGGAGCGATGTTCGAAAAGATGAAGAAGTACGACGTCGCCGAAACCGAGTTCCGCAAGGTCATCGAGATGAACCCGGACAACGCCTCCGCCCTCAACTACCTCGGCTATATGTTTGCCGATCGCGGCGTGAAGCTGCCGGAAGCGCTCGACCTGATTCAGAAGGCGCTCGAACGTGAGCCCGGCAATCCCGCCTACCTCGACAGCCTCGGCTGGGTTTACTTCCGCATGGGCAAGCTTCCCGAAGCCGAGACGCAGTTGACTGCGTCACTCGAGAAGATGTCAAAGGACCCCACAGTGCACGACCACCTGGGCGATGTCCTGTTCAAGGAAGGCAAAATCAAGGAAGCCATCGCCCAGTGGGAGCGCTCCCTGAAGGAATGGGACATCACGCCTCCCGCCGACCAGGAGCAGACCGAAATCGCGAAGGTCCACAAGAAGGTAGAAGGCGCCAAGGTCAAGCTCGCCCAGGAAACCAAGCGCTAATTCAATCGCTCGACGTTCGGCGAGGACGGATCAGATTTACCGGATCCGTCCCCACCGGGATCGTCACGTTAAACCAACCGATCATCATCTCGTCCCACCTCTGATCTCCCAAACCGGACCGTCGCTCGCGGATCGGGATTGAACTTGTTGTTGGGTGAGTTGTCGAAGTGAGCCGTGCATTCCACCCGCGTGCCATCATATTCAAAGGATTCCCCGCGAAGATGCATATGCGGAATCATGCTCACGAGCGTGGCGTCCTCGCGGAGCGTGTTCTGCGACTTCACTTCGTAGTTGGGATCGCCCGGCGGGATCGCGAAGCGATTGTCGGCGGCCGAAAGCATGGAGTCGCGGCGCTGCGGCGTCTCCTTGGCGAACACCAGTCCAATCGACCTCTGGTCGCTCATCGCCTTCCTCGTCGTAGTAAAGTGCATCTGCAGGACGAGATCAGCGCCAGCCGCAACCAGTTTTGCGATGCCGTCCGGCAGAGAGTAGCGGGCGTGCCCAGAGCGAAGCCCGCCAGCAACTCGGTCGGCAACAGTTGGGCGATACTCTCCTGCGGTCACCGGCCTGTTCCGGCTCTGACCGGCGTCCGCGGCCAGACGTTTACGCGCGTCGCGGCCCTCGGCACAAAAGGAACAACTTCACAGAAGATCGGTGGGTGAAGGCGGCGGAGGTGCGTCCAGGCAGTCGCGCGGTGGTCCACCACCCTGTTTCGCGTCAGCCAGCCAGCGTGAGGCCATGGGACGGATGAAGGCGATAACGTGCTGAAACCATCATCGCCTGGGCCGAGGGAGGCGGGCGGGGTTGGCCCCTCAGGGCGCCCAAGCCCGTGAAGTGGCTGGAGGGTCGGAATGTCGGGAACCCGGATGTGGTGTTCACGATGCCTCGCACGTTCGAGGTGCCAACCGAAGGAACAATCGAATATTAGTACTTCGTGGTCCCGCCTCTGTTCGCCTGCTCACTCAACTTGGGTGCCTTTCAGAAGTTCTTATGGAGGAACTCGATTGCGTTGCCCCCAATCACCTTGGCGATGTCCTCCTCGCTCATTCCCTGAGCGAGCAACGCGTCGATGATGAGTGGCAGGCCGGTTACGTCGAAGGGCGTCTCCACCGCGCCATCGAAATCCGACCCCAGCGCGACATGATCCACGCCAGCCAGTTTGACGGTGTAGACCATCGCGCGCGCAATGGCTGCGGCGTCCTTACCGCACGTTGCCACGTCGAAGAAAGCGATACCGATGAGTCCGCCGCCACTGGCAATAGCCTTGATGTGCGTGTCGCTCAGATTTCGCGTGGTATCGCACGTTCCCTTCACTCCGGTGTGCGAAACCACCACCGGCTGGGTGGCCACGGCGAGCACGTCATCAATCGTTTTGGGCGATGCGTGAGCCAGGTCAACCAGCATTCCGTGCGACTGCATGAAAGTCACCATCTGCCGCCCCATCTCGGTCAATCCAATCTTCTTGTCGCCCGCCGAGGATCCCCCAAATTCCGTGTCGAAGAAGTGCGACGGCGACATCATCCGAAAACCCGCGTCGTAGAAAACCTGCAGATTCTCGATGCGGCCCTCGAGTGCTTGTGCGCCCTCGATCCCGAGAATCCCGGCCGTCATGTTCGGATCGGACCGCCGGGCCTCGAGGTAGTCCACCAGATCACCCTCGTTCATCAGGAGCCGGAAGCGGCCGTTTGAATCCGCCGCATACTGCTTTAGCATTGAAGCCTGGTATAAAGCCCGGCGGCTGAGACTGTTGATGGACGCAAGCGGCCAGCGGTCCAGAATCGCCAGCAGGCGGATGTTGTCGGTGTCGCCGGTATTGCGCTCAAAGTTCATGCCGCGCGGCGTCTTGGTCACCACGGTAAACATCTGTACGGCGACATTGGTTTCGATCAGCCGGGGAATGTCGACGTGGCCGCTCGATGAGCGTCGTCCCAGGTCGCGGCTCCATAGCAAGCTGTCGGCATGCAGATCGACGAAGGGTTGCCGGTGGGCGAGCGAAATCGCTTTGGGCGAGGGGTGATAGGGTGGAGCCGAGGTCACCTTATTCATGCTCGAAGCGACTAGAGCCGGGCCGAAAATGAAGGCCCCGAGTACCAGCGCGACGAGCAAAATGATGGAGAGTAGGACGATCTTCATCAGTGACATATCTTACTACGGCATCCCGCTGCGCCAATGTAAAACGCGTGCTAATGTCTACTTAGGCATGCGATTCCTCTTATTTCTGGGCTTCTCAGCAATCCTGTTTGCACAAGACTGGCAGAAGGCCACCGATCTGCCGGGCATCGATTTATCCGGTCTGACAGCCGGACAGAAAACGGCTGCCCTGAAGATCCTGCGCGAGCAGGGGTGCGCCTGCGGCTGCGATATGAAGCTCGCCGAATGCCGCGTGAAGGATCCAGCCTGCAGCGTGAGCCGCAATCTGGCCCAGGTGATGATCAAGGGTTTGAAGGCGGGTAAGAGCCCCGCTGAGGTCGCCGGCGACCTGGCGGAACTGGCCAAGAAGGGCGCAACGCCGAAGCCAATCCTCGAGGATGCAGTGTCGATTTCCACCGATGGCGACCCGCATCGCGGGCCCGCGAACGCCAAGATCACGATCGTCGAATTCTCGGACTTTCAGTGCCCTTATTGCTCGGTCGCGGCCGCCAAAATGAGCACGCTGCTGCTGCAGAATCCGGATGTGAAGCTGGTATTCAAGCAGTTTCCGCTGGACATTCACGGACAGGCGCGACTGGCCGCGCAAGCTTCGCTGGCGGCTGCGGAGCAGGGCAAGTTCTGGGAGTTGCACGACAAGATGTTCACCAACTTCCGCCGCTTGAGCCGGGAGAACATCATGACCTGGGCCAAGGAGTCGGGCATCGACATGGCGAAGTTCACCAGCGATATCGAGAAGCCGGAGTATAAGAAGACAATTCAGAAGGAACTGGATGAGGGCGTGAATGCGGGGGTGAGCGGGACGCCGACTTTCTTCATTAACGGAAAACGGTACAACGGCGCCGTTGAACTGAACGCGCTAAAGCCGATTCTTGCGGCTGAGCGGAAATAAGCCCAAAGTTTGCAGTCGCCAGAAAGACGAATGGCCGCCTGTCGCCAGGCGGCCATTACATTTATTGCTTTCTGAAGCGGGAGTCTAGGACTCCTCGCCGCCTTCTTCGCCGCCCTCGCGTAGGGCCTTCAGACGTTCTTCCTTGCGCTTGGCGCGTTCAGCCGCACGCTTGACCAGATCGCTACCGACCAGCTCAAGAATGGCCTGTTCGGCGCCATCACCCTTACGCCAGCCGAGACGCGTGATGCGGGTGTAACCGCCCTGGCGCTGGCCAAAACGAGTTCCGAGTTTCTCGAACAGCTTCTTCACCGAATCCGGAGTCTGCAGAAACGACGCAGCCTGCCGGCGTGAGTGAAGCGAGTCCCTCTTGGCAAGCGTGATCATCTTATCGACCAAAGGTTTGGCTGCCTTGGCCCGGGTAACGGTGGTGACGACGCGCTCTTCGGCAATAACGCTTGTGACGAGGTTGCGCAGTAATGCGCGGCGATGGCTCGCGTTAACCTTGAGTTTAAATCCGGCTACCTTGTGTCTCATGTCCTTACTCCTGAGCGTCTAGCGCTTCGTCGTCCTCATCCTCTTCAATCTCATCGCCGGACGGCGCAACCGGCTGACCGCTCGGCGAAACCAGGCGGCCTTGGGAATCGAACTTCATGCCGAAGGTGAGACCCAGGCTAGTAAGGATCTCTTTAATCTCGTTGAGCGACTTGCGACCAAAATTCTTGGTGCGCAGCATCTCGGCCTCAGTCTTCTGCACCAGGTCTCCGATGGTCTGGATATTGGCGTTCTTGAGGCAGTTGTAACTGCGGACGCTGAGTTCGAGCTCTTCCACCGAACGATTGAGAACTTCGTTCATCTGGTTGAGAGCGCGCTCGGCCGGCTCTTCCGCCGTCTCCGGCAGCTCTTCAAAGTTAATGAAGATCGACATGTGGTCCTTGAGCAGCTTGGCTGCCTGACCAATCGCGTCCTGCGGCGAGATGGCTCCGTTGGTCCACACTTCGATCGTGAGCTTGTCGTAATCGGTCATCTGACCAAGACGGGCAGCCTCAACCGAGAAGTTGACCTTGCGGACGGGGGAATGAACTGAATCGATCGGGATGTAGCCGAGCGGAAGATCTTCATCGAAGTTGCGGTCGGCCGCGACATAGCCGCGTCCACTCTTGAGACGCAGTTCGATGTTTAGTTTGCCGCCCTCGCCGATGGTGGCGATGTGCATGGTGCGATCCAGCACTTCCACATCGTGCTCCACTTCGATCTGAGACGAGACTACCTGACCCGGACGGTCGACCACAATGCGCGCAGTGCGCAGGCCTTCGCCCATCATCTTGAACGGAACCTGCTTGAGATTGAGGATGATATCGGTCGCATCCTCCACCACGCCCGGAATCGGGCTGAACTCATGTGCTACGCCTTCGATGCGGACCGCGGTGATTGCGGCGCCCTCAATGGAGCTGAGGAGCACGCGGCGCAGACCTGTACCAATGGTGGAACCGAATCCGCGTTCAAACGGCTGAGCCGTGAACTGTCCGAACCGGTCGTTTAACGTGTCGGTATTGGCAACTAATCGCTTCGGCTTCTGAAAACCCTTGAACATAATTGATTGTTGACCTTTGGCCGCATTAACAGGCGGCCGGCTGGTTACCCTCTGACAAGGACCGGAACCCGGCCCGGACAAAAACCTGATCTTTACTTGCTATAGAGTTCGACGATCAACTGCTCATTGAGCTGGATCTGCACAAGATCTTCACGCTTGGGCTGCGAGAGCACCTTAGCCTTCAAACCATCGCGATCAACATCGAGCCAGTTGGGACTGGGCGCATGCGCCGTAGCGTCGCGCGCCGACAGGATCGTCGGATTCTCGCGACTCGCCTCGCGAACCTCAACAACATCGCCCGGCTTGACGACGAAGGAGGGAATATTAACTTTGCGTCCGTTTACCTGGATGTGTCCGTGACGGACAACCTGGCGTGCCTGGGCGCGGCTGGTTCCGAAACCCATACGGTAGACCGTGTTGTCGAGACGGCGCTCCAGCATGTTGAGCAGGTTGTCGCCGGTGATGCCCTTCTGACGGGCAGCCTTCTCGAACAGATTGCGGAACTGCAGTTCGAGCAGACCGTAATAGCGGCGTGCCTTTTGCTTTTCGCGGAGCTGGAGTCCGTAGCCGACGATCTTCGGTTTACGGTCTTTGCCGTGTTGACCGGGTGCGAAGTTGCGCTTTTCAATGGCGCACTTCTCGCTATGGCAGCGTTCACCCTTGAGGAATAACTTCATGCCCTCGCGCCGGCACAGCCGGCAGACGGGACCGATATATCTTGCCATTCTGCTTCGATCTACCTTTCTGGTTCAAGGTGCAGTTTACGATCGGTAAAGATCTTCGTCCTGCTTACTTAAGAAGTGGCGAGTGGCTAGTGACGAGTTAAAATCTCAGCGACCGCCGTCGGCTGATTCACTCGCCACTCATCACTCATCACTCGCCACTGATCAAACTCTGCGGCGCTTCGGGGGACGGCAGCCGTTGTGCGGAATCGGCGTTACGTCCTTGATCGCGCGGACTTCAATACCTGCCGTCGACAATGCGCGGACTGCAGACTCGCGGCCTGCGCCGGGACCCGCTACTCGCACTTCGACGACGCGGAGACCGTACTCCTTGGCCTTGTTGGCGGCCGTCAGGGATGCCTGCTGGGCTGCGAACGGCGTACCCTTACGCGACCCGCGGAAGCCAAGCGATCCTGAACTCGACCACGCCAGCGTGTTGCCCACCTGATCGGTGAACGTGACAATCGTATTGTTGAACGACGCCTGGACGTGCACCACGCCCACCGGTACGTTCTTCTTTTCCTTCTTCTTGAAGGATTTCTTCTTGCCTGCCGTTTTCTGCTGTGATTTCGCCATTCGTCAGATTCCTGGAGACTATGTCTTCGCCGCCGACTTCTTCTTGTTTGCGACCGTGCCGCGGCGCGGACCCTTACGGGTGCGGGCGTTGGTGTGCGTGCGCTGGCCGCGCACCGGGAGGCCGCGACGGTGACGCAGTCCGCGATACGCTCCCATTTCAATGAGGCGCTTTACGTTGAGCGACATTTCCTTGCGGAGATCGCCCTCTACCTCGCCTTCCTCTTCAAGGATGGTACGAACCTTGTTCACTTCATCCTCGGTAAGGTCGGATACTTTTTTGTTGGGATCGATTCCCGCACGGTGGCAGAGGGACAGCGAGCGCGTCCGTCCGATGCCGTAAATGTAGGTCAGGCCGATTTCGACCCGTTTCTTCGCTGGTAAGTCTACGCCTGCTAGTCGCGCCATGAAATCCTCTTATCTCCGCTTACGTACTGCCTATCCCTGCCGCTGCTTGTGTTTCGGATTCGTGCAGATCACGCGGACCACGCGTTCGCGGCGGATGAGCTTGCACTTGTCGCACATTTTCTTGACTGATGCCCGTACTTTCATATTTGTCAGTTGTCAGCTGCCGGTGGTCTGCTACGACCGCCCTTCAACTGCTCCCTCTTAACGATCTCGTTTCAGTAACTCTACGATCCGGCCCCTGCCTTTGTCGTGCGGTGAAATTGCCACCCGCACCCGGTCACCTGGCCGAACTCTCACAAAATTTGCCGCCGTCGCCCCCGCTGCATGAGCAATTACGCGGTCTTCATTCGCTAACTTCACACGCACCGTCTGATTGGGAAGCAACTCGATTACGATTGCCTCGACCTCGGCCATCCTACGGTCTCGTTAACACCCACGGTCCGTTCTCGGTCACCGCGATGGTGTGTTCGAAGTGGGCGCTGGGTTTACCGTCTTTGGTGACGGCGGTCCAGCGGTCCGGCTTCATCTTCATTTCAGGCTTGCCCAGGTTCACCATCGGCTCGATGGCCAGGACCATGCCTTCCTTCAACCGCGGATTCTCGTTCCGCCGGTCCACGTAGTTGGGAATCTGCGGCTCTTCGTGCATCTGCGTTCCGATGCCGTGGCCCACAAACTCCCGGACCACCGAAAAGCCGTTCGACAACACATGCTTCTCAATTGTCCCGCATACGTCAAATAACCGGTTTCCCGGCCGCACCTTATCGATCGCCAATTCCAAACTCTGCTGCGTAATCTCAAGCAGCTTCCGAACCGAGTCGTTAATCTCGCCCACGGCGTGCGTTACCGCCGCGTCGCCAAAGTAGCCGTCCAATTCCACTCCGGTGTCGATCGAAACAATATCGCCCTTATGCAGAATCCGGCTCTTCGACGGCATTCCATGAACGATCTCGTCGTTGACCGACGTGCACAGAACGTACGGATATTTCGATCCCGCACTCTGCGTGTAATACCCTTTGAACGCCGGCCTCGCGCCCGCATCCAAAATCATCTTCTCGGCCTCAACCTCAAGCTCGTAGGTGGTGATACCTTCGGCGACCATCGTAGCTAGCTTCTGATGCACCTGCCAGACGAGTAAACCGCTGCGGCGCATCTTCTCCAACTCCGCCACCGTTTTCCGAATGATCATTCCGCTGCCGCCGAACCTGACAAACTCTCCGCCAAACCCGTTACGCTTTCCGTAATCGCCTGCGGGATCAAACCGCTGATGCGCCGGGCGATAACTTGAGGCGCGCCTTCCATACCATCTACTTCGTGAAACCCGATGCCAGAATCGCGGAAGTGCACAATCAGCGGCATAGTCTGCTGCTCATATGTTTCCAGCCGCTGCCTGACTACCTCTTCACGATCGTCATCCCGCACCATCAATGCCGCGCCGTCATAGTCGCACACCTGAGATACTGCGTTTGAAGCCAGACTATACAGGGCACCACACTGAGGACACAACCTGCGGCCGGATAAGCGGGCAACTACTTTATTGTAGTCTACTTTGAGGTAGACCACCACCGGCTCAAACCCAAAGCGGCCCAACAATTGCTCAAGCACAATCGCCTGAGGCACTGTTCGGGGATAACCGTCCAGAATAAACCCGTTCCGGCAATCCGGCTTCTGGATCCTCACCTCAACCAACCGGTCCACTAACTCATCGGGAACCAACTGCCCTGCCTGCATCACTTCGGAAATCTTGAGACCGATTTCGTCCTGAACCTGCACATGCTCGCGAAGCATATCGCCAGTGGAGATATGTGGCCATCCAAGGACCTGGCGCAGCAACTTGGCTTGCGTTCCCTTCCCGGACCCCGGCGGGCCAAACAGAATCAGGCAGTAACGGTTCAAATTCCTCAGCCGCGGTTAGCAGCTCCCCAAGCCGCAGCCACCCGACTGCCGCGACTCCCTAAACCGCGTTCCCCGGACGGTAATCCGTTTCGCGGCTCCAAAATCACTTACATCCCGCTCCGGCGGCCGCGAATCCGACCGGCGCGCGGGGTGAATCCCTCGTAGTGGCGCATGATCAACTGCGCTTCCACCTGGTTCACCGTATCCATTGCCACGCCTACCACGATCAGCAGCGACGTTCCGCCGAAGTAGAACGAAACGCCCAGTCCGTTGAGGATGAAGCGTGGGAAATTTGCATCGATCCAGTTGCCCACCAGAGGCAGGCTTTGGAGCCGGATGCCCGAGATCATAATCATCGGAATCAGCGACAGAATCGATAGGTAAAGTCCACCCACAACCGTGATGCGGGTGAGAATCTTGTTCATGTAGTCGGCAGTGTTCCGGCCCGGTCGAATTCCCGGAATGAACCCACCATACTTGCGCATATTGTCCGCTGCTTCGTTGGGATTGAAAATAATCGACACGTAGAAGAAGCAGAAGAAGATGATCAGCGCAGTGTAAAGCAGATAGTAAAGCGGCTGTGAACTGCCAAGCGCCCCGAGCATTCCACTCAGAACAGGCGAGTTCTTAACGGCCGACACGGTCAACAGGGTCTGAGGGAAAGCCAGTAGCGAGGACGCGAAGATAACCGGAATCACACCGCCCGCATTCACCTTCAGCGGCAGGTGCGTGGACTGGCCGCCCATCATGCGTCGTCCAACGACGCGCTTGGCATATTGCACCGGGATGCGCCGCTCGCCCCGCTCCACCAGGACGATGAACGCCACAACCGCGATCATCATGGCGATGATCACAATCATCTGGAACACATTCCAGTTGCCTGTGACGAACACGTTGTTGTAGATTTCGCGCATGGCACGCGGAAGTCCGACAACGATACCGGCGAAGATGATCAGTGACATCCCGTTGCCGATACCGCGCTCGGTAATCTGCTCACCCAGCCACATGATGAACGACGTACCCGTGGTGAGCGTCAGCATTACCATAAAGATGAACGAGAAGCCGGGACGCAAAACAAACCCACCATCGGAATTCTGGAGCGCGATGGCTATACCGAAGCTCTGCATCAGTGCAAGAGCAACGGTCAGATAGCGGGTCCATTGGGTAATCTTGCGGCGTCCGAGCTCGCCTTCCTTGGAGAGCTTTTCGAGAGTCGGAACCACCACCGTGAGCAACTGTAGGATGATCGACGCCGTGATATACGGCATGATGCCCAGAGCGAAGATGGTCAGGCGCCGGAACATGCCGCCGCTGAACATGTCGATGAACCCGAACAGTGTTCCCTGGTTCTGCGCGAAGTAGCTCTCGAGCCGGTGTACGTCGATTCCCGGCGTCGGTATGAACGCGCCAAGGCGGTAGATCGCGAGCATCATCAGCGTGAACAGAATCCGCTTGCGCAGATCCGGAATCCGGAAAACGTTGGCGACCGCTTCAAAGAACTTCATAGATATCTAGTGGCCGGCGAAGCAACTAAGCCGTCGCAGACCGCCCTCCATTGCTTAAGCCCCAATGACTTCCGCAGTCCCGCCGGCCTTTTGAATGGCTTCGGCTGCCGCTTTGGAGAAATAATTCGCCTTTACGGTGATCTTCCGGGTGAGTTCGCCACCCGCGAGGATCTTGAGTCCGCTTTCGATTTTCTTGATCACGCCCAACTCAATGAGCTTCTTCGGATCGAAGCTGTCGCCCTCGAGCTTGTCGAGACGGCCGAGGTTCACGATGGCAAATTCCTTGCGGAAAATGTTGGTGAAACCGCGCTTCGGAAGACGGCGATGGAGCGGCATCTGGCCGCCTTCAAAACCGCGCATCTTCGAATAACCGGAAACCGACTTGGCACCCTTGGCGCCGCGGCCGGAATACTTTCCGCGACCGGTACCCATGCCCTGCCCGACGCGCTGTTTCTTGTGCTTCTGGCCGGCGGGCGGCTTCAAATTACTGAGGTTCGCCATGTTAGTTCTCCACGATCGCAAGCAAGTGAGGGATCTTCTTCACCATACCGCGGAAGCATGCATCGTCGGGACGCGTCACGGTCCGGTTCATGGTTTTGAGTCCGAGAGACCGCACAATCCTCTTGTGCTTTTCGGGGGCGCAGATAGGGCTGCCTATCAATTTGATTTTGATCGTTCCCGCCATAATTCTTTCCTTATACCTGCGCCACAGGTGCCTGCGGCGGAGCGGCTGTCTTGCGCCTCGGCGCCAGCGTGTCCAACTTATCAATCGCGATTCCACGGAGATCGGCTACAGCCGACCGCTCACGCAATTGTTCGAGAGCGTCAATCGTCGCCTTCACTACGTTGTGCGGATTGTGCGAGCCAATCGACTTGGTGAGCACGTTCGGAATCCCGACCGCCTGAATAACCGCGCGCACCGGACCACCGGCAATCACTCCGGTTCCAGCCGGCGCCGGCTTCAGCAATACCAGTCCGCTGCCGAAGCGGCCGAGGACCGTGTGCAGAATCGTGGTCTCGAGTACGTTGATCTTGCGAAGATTCTTCTTCGCCGCCTCAATACCCTTTTTGATGGCGGCCGGGACTTCTTTCGCCTTCCCGGTGCCAAAGCCGACGATCTTGGCCTGCGGGTCTCCCACGACGACGAGCGCCGAGAAGCTCAGGTTCTTTCCGCCCTTGACCACCTTGGTCACGCGGTTGATGCTGACGACGTTTTCCTTGAGATTCAGGTTCGTCGCGTCGATTCGTTTCTGGGGTGTGGACGGCATTCTTAAAACTCCAGTCCGCCTTCACGCGCGGCATCCGCGAGCGCCTTCACGCGCCCGTGGTACAGATAACCGCCGCGGTCGAAGACGACCTTCGTGATTCCTTTGTCCTTGGCCCGCTGAGCGATCAGCTTGCCGACTTCCTTGGCCCCGGCAAGATTGCCGCCGGTGACCTTCTTTTCCTTCGCCTTTTCCGCCGACGAGGCGGCCACCACTGTATGGCCCTTGCCGTCGTCGATCACTTGGGCGTAGATATGATTCAAGCTGCGAAACACCGCCAGCCGGGGCCGCACTTCGCTACCCGACACCCGCGCACGAATGCGCTTGTGGATGCGAATCCGGATATCGTCCTTGGAAACTTTAGCCATTACTTACCTCCCGCGCCGGTCTTGCCGACCTTCTTGCGCAGTACTTCGCCCGTATACCGTACACCCTTATTCTTGTAAGGATCCGGCGGACGCAGTGCCCGGATGTTGGCCGCAACCTGACCGAGCAACTGCCGGTCGTGCCCGCTCAACACCAGGTGCGTCTGCTTGTCCACCCGGAGGTCGACGCCCACAGGCAGGAAATACTCGATGGGATGCGAATAGCCCAGGGTGAATGTGGCTATCCGCCCTTTTACATCGGCGCGATAGCCGATGCCAACAATGTCCAGTTCACGTACAAATCCGGTGGAGACGCCAACTACCGCGTTAGAAGCCAGAGCCCGGGTAAGTCCGTGCAGCGCTGCGTACTGATCGCCGCTGCGGACCAACTCGAGTTTGCCGTCGCTCTGCCGGAATTCAACACCGTGCGGAATGGGGACCGTGAGCTTACCCTTCGGCCCTTCTACCTGCAGTTGATCCCCGATAGTGAGCTTTACGCCCATCGGGATCGGGATCGGCTTTTTGCCTACTCGTGACATATTTCCTCAAAAAGTGGCGAGTGGCGAGTGGCAAGTGGCGAGTTTGTAATCGCCTGTTCTTCCCGTCTCTGCTGCACGCCCGAAATTCTCTCGACCAGCGAATCGCCGAGGATGTGGTTGGCTATCTCGCCACTCATCACTCGCCACTCGCCACTGTTACCAAACCTGGCAAAGCACTTCCCCGCCCACGCCTTCTTTGCGGGCGGTCATGCCGGTCATTACACCGCGCGGGGTTGTCAGGATGTTCACACCCAGACCACCAAGAACGCGCGGCACTTCCTTGCTTCCCACATACACGCGGCAGCCCGGA
Organism: Bryobacterales bacterium; assembly: GCA_038212445.1. GTDB lineage: Bacteria > Acidobacteriota > Terriglobia > Bryobacterales > Bryobacteraceae > TMP-7. The sequence continues at coordinate 7,860 of JBBQUM010000001.1, read as the reverse complement.
CGCGATACTCGCTCGATGTGCGAGATCACCGGGACGTTGCCAGGAGTGTACTTCAGGTAAATGCGAATGAACTTCATCGACCCCTCTTCGGTCAGCTTGAAGTTGAGAATGAAGCCCTCTTCTTTGAGAATACGGGCGATCTCCATCTTCAGCTTCGAGGCCGGCACGTCCACCTTCGGGTGTCGTGCAATGAGCGCGTTTCGTACGCGCGTGAGCATATCGGCGATTGGATCAGTCATCGTCTAAATCTCCTCGCCTACCAGCTCGCCTTGGTCACACCGGGGATCTCCCCGGCGAGCGCCAGTTTGCGGAAGCAAATACGGCACAGGCCGAACTTGCGCAAAAAGCCGCGCGGCCGCCCGCAGCGGAAGCAGCGGTTGCGGTGGCGGCACTGGAGCTTAGGCGTCTTCTTCTTGCGCTCCTCGGCGAGTCTCAAGTCTCTTGCGATCTTGGCGGTTGTGGCCATGTGTTCTTTCTCTATCCTTGCCCAGGCCCTACTGTCGGAACGGCATGCCGAGTAATTTCAGCAGCGCCCGACCTTCACTGTCATTGCCGGCCGTGGTGGTTATACAGATGTTCATCCCCTTGGCCTTCTCAATTTTGTTGTAGTCGATCTCGGGGAAAATGAGCTGGTCGCGAATGCCGAGCGTGTAATTGCCCCGGCCATCAAAACTCTTGGTGGAAACGCCGCGGAAATCGCGCACGCGAGGCAGCGCGACATTCACTAGACGGTCGAGGAATTCGTACATACGATCGCCGCGGAGAGTCACACGGCATCCAATCGACATGCCCTCGCGCAGCTTGAAAGCCGCGATGGATTTCTTGGCCTTGGTCACAACCGGCTTCTGGCCGGCGATGGTCGCCAGTTCGTTCACCGCACCATCCATCAGCTTCGGATTCTGAGTCGCCTCACCGAGCCCAATGTTGATGCATATCTTTTCGATCCTCGGCACAGCGTTCGCGTTCTTGTAGCTGAACTCTTTGGTGAGCGCCGGGACGACTGTCGTTTTGTAGATTTCTTTAAGTCTTGCTGCCATGTTGAACTCAGTGGCGAGTGGCGAGTGACTGGTGGCGAGTCAAACGCGCGACGCCTTTTCCCTTTCCATGTTGCGGATCCCAAACCGCCAATCTCTCAACTCCCCGTGGCCGGCGGGCTAACTCGCCACTCGCCACTAGCCACTCGTCACTACCTAGCCCTTTTTATCCAACGTTTCGCCGGTCTTCTTGGCGATTCGAATCCGGCGGGCGCTCGCGCCGGTGCCCTCAATCTTGTACCCGATTCGCGAAGTCTTGCCGTCGCCGGTCACGATCATCACGTTTGAAGCATCCACCGCACTCTCGCGCTCGGCGATTCCGCCCTTGATCTGGCGGGCCGGGTTGGGACGCGTATGGCGCTTCACCATCGAGATTCCCTCGATCAGAATCTTGCCGTGGTCCCGATCCACATGCAGCACGCGACCGGTCTTGCCCTTGTCGCGGCCCGAGATCACCTTCACAGTGTCATCCTTGCGGATCTTGATCTTCAAGCGCTTCTTCGGCGCGCTCGAGTGCCGTTTCGGCATCGGTTTAGCCATTAGATGACCTCCGGCGCGAGCGATACGATCTTCATGAAACGTTTGTCGCGCAACTCGCGTGCAACCGGTCCGAACACGCGCGTGCCTACCGGTTCGTTCAATTCGTTCACCAGCACCGCCGCATTCGAGTCGAAGCGGATATAGGTGCCGTCCTTGCGGCGGGTCTCTTTACGCATACGCACAATCACGCAGCGCACGACCTTGCCTTTTTTGATAGCCGACTCGGGAGACGCTTCCTTCACGGCTGCCGTGACCACGTCGCCCAATCCCGCACGCAGACCCTTGTCACCGCCGCGGGGCAGGATGCAGGACAAGCGGCGCGCGCCGCTGTTGTCAGCAACCTCCAGAATGGTACGCATTCCAATCATGGCTACTTGGACCCTTTCTTCGTGGGCTTGCTCTTCTTGGTGGCAGGCTTGCCGAAGTCCGGCGCCGTTTCGAGCGCGGTTGCCTCGACACCCACTTGCACCGCCTGGCGAATCACTTCGCCGAGCGTCCAACGCTTCGTCTTGCTGAGCGGGCGGCACTCGATGATGCGCACAATGTCGCCCATCTTGGCCTGCCCAGTCTCGTCGTGAGCGTAAAACTTCTTGCGCTTGCTGATGATGCGTTTGTACAGCGGGTGCGGTACCCGCCGGCCCACTTCAACCACGATGGTCTTGGCCATCTTTGTGGACACCACCTCACCGATCTTCTCGGTCTTGCGGCTTTCCAGCTTGGGAGTTTGAACTGCCTGATCCGCCATGGCCTACTTGGTCCCTTTCTTCACGGCTTTTTTCGCAGCCGCGGTTTTGGCGGCGGCCTTCTTTACAGCCGGTTTGGCGGCCGTCTTAGCGGCCGGCTTGGCTGCCTTCTTGGCGGCCGGTTTCGCTGACTTTTTGGCTACCGGCGGAGCGATCACTTCGCCCTTGGCCCGGCGCTCGGAAATAATGGTCATCATCCGCGCGCGGTCCTTGCGGAGCTCACGGTACTTCTTGATGCCTTCGTTCTGCCCCATGGTCAGCTGGAACCGGAGCCGGAACATCTGCTCTTCTGACTCCTGGAGCCTGGTCTGCAACTCCGCCGAATCGATCTCACGAACCTTGTCTGCTTTCATCGCCTGATTCCTACACCTGCTCCCGCGTCACCATCTTGGTGGGCAGCGGAAGTTTCTGGGCAGCAAGCCGCATCGCCTCTTTAGCGATCTCGAGCGACACACCTTCCATCTCAAATAGAATTTTGCCCGGGCGCACAACACAAACCCACTGCTCCGGGGCGCCTTTTCCCTTACCCATACGGGTTTCAGCAGGCTTCTTGGTGATCGGCTTGTCGGGGAACAAACGGATCCAGACTTTGCCGCCACGCTTGATGGAGCGCGTCATTGCGATACGAGCAGCTTCAATCTGACGGTCGGTAATCCAGCCGCACTCGAGAACCTTGAGTCCAAAGTCGCCGAAAGACAACGTAGATCCGCGCCAGGCCTTGCCGGTCATGCGGCCGCGCTGCTGCTTTCTGAATTTGACCTTCTTCGGCATCAACATAGCGAAATTCCTCTTACCCTATTCCTTCGGCGTATCGGTAGCGGGGGCCGGCGGCGGTGGCTGCTCTCCGCGCGCTTCTTCTTTCCAGGCCGGGGTCGGACTGGCGACGGGCGGCAGGATTGCGGTACGAACCGGTTGCGGCAGGTCCGCCGGAGCAGCCTGAGTGGCGCCGCCAACGGGCTGCTGATGCATCGGGGGACCACTACGGCGGTCGCCGCCACGGTCACCACCGCGATCACGGTCACGCAGGTCCCGGTCGCCGCGACGACGCCGCGGTTCCGGATCGTTCTTCAAGCCGCGACGCGGTCCGCCCTCGAGAATCTCGCCCTTATAGATCCAGGTCTTGATGCCGATGACACCGTACGTCGTATATGCTTCGCTGAAACCGTAGTCCAGGTCCGCACGCAGCGTGTGCAGCGGAAGCTGACCCTGCAGGTACCATTCACTACGAGCGATTTCAGCCCCGTTCAAACGGCCCGATACACGAACCTTGATTCCCTTACAGCCAAAGCGCAGCGCGGAATCTACCGCTTTGCGCATCGCGCGGCGGAAAGCTACGCGCTTTTCAAGCTGCAAACCGATGGACTCGGAGACCAGCTGTGCGTCGAGTTCAGGCTTGTGCACTTCCTGGATGTCGATGAAGACTTCACGGCCCGTCTTCTTGGCCAGTTCGCTCTTCAGCTTCTCAATCTCAGCGCCCTTGCGGCCGATGATGATGCCGGGGCGGGAAGTACGGATGGTCACACGCAGCTTGTTGCCCGGACGGTCCACTTCAATCGAGCTGACACCGGCAGCCTTCAGGCGCCCGCGCAGCGAATCTTTCAAATCCAGGTCTTCCTTCAGGAGCTTCGCGTAATCCTGCTTGGCGAACCACCGCGACCGCCAGGTCTTGGTTACGCCCAGACGAAAACCGTACGGATGTGTTTTCTGTCCCATTCGATTCCTTATGCGCCCTTTCCGGCGGGCTTTGACTTGTCGCCTACTGTGATAGCGATGTGCGCGATGCGCCGCTGATAGCGATACGCGCGACCTTGCGGAGCCGGGCGAATACGCTTCATGCGCGGCCCTTCATTTACATACGCCTCGGTGACGAAGAGATCATCCACGTCGACGTCGTTAAAACGATTCTCCGCGTTGGCGATGGCCGAACGCAGCACCTTCTCGATAGTCGGCGCCATGCGCTTGTTGGTCGACTTCAGAATCGTGATCGCCTCGCCCGCCTTCTGGCCGCGGATCAGGTCAATGACCAACCGCGCCTTCTGCGGCGACGTTCGAACGTATCTGGCTTCTGCTCTGGCTTCCATGTCTCTTAACTCCAGTTGTCAGTTGTCGGTTGTCAGTTGTCAGTCAACCAACGCCCTTCAACTCCAATTCCGCTTCCCAACCGCTCGCTCCCCGCCCCTACTGCCGGTCCGTCTTGCAGTGCCTAAGAATCTGACAACTGACAACCGGCAACTGCTCTAGGACGGCTTCCCGCTCTTCTCAGAGGTCTTGGCTTGGTGACCTTTGAAGGTGCGAGTCGGCGAAAATTCGCCCAACTTGTGACCCACCATGTTTTCGGTGACGTACACGGGAATAAACTTCTTGCCGTTGTGAACGCCCAGGGTGTGCCCGATGAAGTCCGGCGAAATAGTGGAACGCCGCGACCAGGTCCGAATGACCTTCTTCTCGTTCTTCACGTTCAAGTCCGAGACCTTCTTCATCAGATGGTCGTCGGTGAACGGTCCTTTTTTTAATGATCGGCTCATGTTATCTGTTCACTTGCCTGCTTAACGCTTCTTACTGTTGCGCGTCACGATCCATTTGTCGGTGCGCTTGTTGTTGCGGGTTTTAAAGCCGCGCGTGGGTTGTCCCCACGGCGTGACCGGGTGACGACCACCCGAAGTCTTGCCCTCACCACCGCCATGCGGGTGATCCACCGGGTTCATGGTGACTCCGCGATTGTGCGGCGTCTTGCCTAACCAGCGTGTGCGGCCAGCCTTGCCGAGCGAAACATTCTCGTGCTCGACATTGCCAACCTGACCGATGGTTGCCATGCAGTCCACATGAACGCGGCGAATTTCAGCCGACGGCAGCTTCAACAGGGCGTATTCGGATTCCTTGGACACCAACTGCGCCTGCGCACCGGCCGAGCGCGCCATCTGGGCGCCCTTGCCAGGACGAAGTTCGATGTTGTGGACAATCGTACCAGCGGGAATATTCTTGATCGGGAGCGCGTTGCCAACCAGAATGTCGGCTTCCGGACCCGAGCTCACCGTGCGGCCAACCGTCAGTCCCACAGGCGCGATGATGTAACGCTTCTCGCCGTCCACATAGTGCAGCAGCGCAATGCGCGCCGAACGGTTGGGATCGTATTCGATGGCCGCGACTTTGGCCGGGATGCCGTACTTGTCACGCTTGAAATCGATCTCGCGGTACGACTGCTTGTGACCACCGCCAATGAAGCGGCTGGATACGCGGCCCGTCGCGGACCGTCCACCTGTCTTCGGCTTGCCCTTCACCAGCGACTTCTCAGGCGTCTGCTTGGTGATGTCGTGGCGAGAGACCGACGTCGTGAAACGGCGGGTCGGTGTTGTCGGACGATATGTCTTAAGTGCCATCTGAATTCTCCGCCGTTAGATTTCCGCGTACTCGGGCATCTTCTCGCCCGCCTTCAACCGCACGTAGGCTTTCTTCCACTCAGACCGGTAGCCGGCGAACTTGCCGCGGCGACGGAGCTTGCCGGAGTTGCGATTGGTTCTGACGTCCTCCACCTTCACTTTGAACAGCGTCTGCACCGCAGACTTGATCTCGTTCTTGGTGGCATCCGGAGTCACTTCGAAGACCAGCGTACGTTCGCCGTCCTTCTTCTCGACTCCCTTTTCCGTGACGATCGGCCGTTTAATAATTTGATATACCGACATGGCAATCCTTACGCGAGCGCCTCGCTCAATTTCTTCGCGGCGGCTTCGCTCATGTAAACCCGTTGGTGACCGAGCAGATCGTAAACGTTCACGTCCTTGCTGGCCACGAGCTTTACGCCAGGCAGGTTGCTCGAACCGCGCTCAAGGTTCACATTCTCAGTCGCTTCAACCAGCAAAGCCGACTTGGTAACTTCGAGCGTCTTCAGCACCGCTGCGACAGTCTTGGTCTTGTGATCCTTCAGCTCAAAGCCGCGGACCACAGACAGTTCGCCGTCTCTCAACTTTGCCGATAAAGCACTACGCAGAGCGCCCAACAGCATCTTGCGCGGCAGCTTGTAGCTATAGTCGCGAGGTTGCGGCCCGTGGACCGTACCACCGTGGCGCCACAGCGGCGACCGGATTGAACCGACACGCGCGCGGCCGGTTCCCTTCTGCCGCCAGAGCTTCTTACCCGATCCCGATACTTCGTGACGAGTCTTGGTCTTGGCTGTGCCGCGACGCTGACCGGCCATGTAGTGGCGCACCGCTTCGTAAAGCAGCGCATCGTTCACTTCCACGCCGAACACAGCATCGGCCAAATCCACCGACCCGACTTTATTGTTGCTGAGATCGATTACGTCTACGCTAGGCATCGATCGCTACCTCTTCGCGGGACGGACCACGACGTAACCGCCGTTGGGTCCGGGAACCGCGCCCTTTACCAAAAGAATGTTGTCCTCGGTGTCGATCTCGACAATCTCGAGGTTCCGCACCGTCACCTGCGCGGTGCCCATCTGACCGGACATCTTCATGCCCGGAAAAACGCGCGACGGGAAACTGGACGCGCCAATGGATCCAGGCGCGCGGTGGAACATCGAGCCGTGCGATTCCGGACCGCCCTTGAAGTTGTGGCGCTTCATGATACCCGCGAAGCCGCGACCCTTGCTGATGCCCATGACATCAACTTTGTCGTTGGCCTTGAACTGGTCAACCAGTACGCGGTCGCCTGCCTTGAGGTCGCCCGAGCCGCCGGTGAGCTTCACTTCTTTGATGAATCTGACGCCGTCGGCACTGGCCTTCTTGAAATGGCCCGCCATCGGCTTCGTGGTCTTCGAAGCTTTGGCAAACTCAACCAGCCCCAACTGAATGGCGTCGTAACCGTCCACCGTCGGTGTCTTGCGCTGAACTACGACACAAGGTCCCGCCTTCAGCACGGTGACAGGCACAACCTGTCCGTCGGCGCGGAACACCTGCGTCATCCCGATCTTCTTGCCTAGAATCCCTGGGCCCATGATTACCTCGACTTAGCGGCGAGTGGTGAGTGCAAGCGGCGAGGTTTTAACTCGGCACTCGCCACTCGTCACTCGTCACTTACTTCCCTTTCCCAAACGCCTTGATCTCGACGTCTACGCCTGCCGGCAAGTCGAGTTTCATCAACGCATCCACGGTGTCTTGCGTCGGCTCGAGTATGTCCAACAAGCGCTTGTGCGTGCGGATCTCGAACTGCTCGCGTGATTTCTTGTCGACGTGCGGCGATCGCAGAACCGTATAGCGGTTGCGCAGCGTCGGCAGCGGAATCGGTCCCGCTACCTGCGCGCCGGTCCGCTTGGCCGTGTCCACGATTTCTGTGGTCGACTGGTCGAGCACACGATGATCGTAAGCCTTCAACCGGATTCGAATGCGTTCTCTAAGGCTGCTCATTATTTTCCTTCGCTAGCACTAACCACTAGCAGCTGCGACTGACTATTCCAGGATCTCCGTTACCGTGCCGGCGCCTACCGTGCGTCCGCCTTCACGAATCGCGAACCGCAGGCCCTTGTCCATGGCGATCGGCGTGATCAGCTCGATTTCGAGCGACACGTTGTCACCCGGCATCACCATCTC